>NZ_JBHTJO010000001.1:2092827-2428758 GCF_042676065.1 Methyloligella solikamskensis
CGCTTCGTATGTCATTCGCTGACCGTTTTGGCTCCCGGGCTCAGCAGGCAGGCATCGCCATAGGAATAGAAGCGATAGTGCTGCGCGATAGCATGGGCGTAGGCGGCGCGCATCACATCCAGCCCGGAAAACGCCGAGACCAGCATGAAGAGCGTGGAGCGCGGCAGGTGGAAATTGGTCATCAGCCGGTCGACATAGCGGAAGCGGTAGCCCGGCGTGATGAAGATATCCGTGGCGCCCTTGAAGGGATGGAGCACGCCCTCTTCGTCCGCTGCGCTTTCCAGAAGCCGCATGGCCGTTGTGCCGACCGCGACAACCTTGCCGCCGCGCGCCTTCACCTCGTTCAGGGCATCCGCGGTCGCCTGATCGATGATGCCGGTCTCCGAATGCATCACGTGATCGGCGGTGTCCTCCACCTTCACCGGCAGGAACGTCCCCGGCCCCACATGAAGCGTGAGCCAGTGGCGCTCAATGCCGCGCTTGTCGAGAGCCTCCATCAATCCGTCGGTGAAGTGGAGCCCGGCCGTTGGGGCCGCAACCGCGCCCTCCTTCTTCGCATAGATGGTCTGATAGTCTTTCCGGTCGCTCTCTTCGGCGGGACGCTTGGAGGCGATGTAGGGCGGCAGCGGCATGGCGCCGTGACGGGCGATCGCCTCGTCGAGCGCCGGTCCAGAGAGATCGAAGGCCAGGGTCACGGCACCGCCCTCACCTCGGGAGTCCACCGTCGCGTCGAGACGGCCGGAGAGGCAGACATCGCCTTCGCCGCCGAAGCTGATGCGGTCGCCCTGCCGGAGACGCTTGGCCGGCCGGGCGAATCCGTGCCACCGGTTCTCGCCGGCCCGTTCGGTCAAGTTGACCGTGATGAACGCTTCCGCGTCTTCGCGCCGGCGGACGCCTTTCAGCTCCGCCGGGATCACGCGGGTATCGTTGAAGACGATGGCATCGCCCGGACCCAGCAGTTCCGGCAAATCGCGAACCGTGCAGTCCCTTAACGCGCCGGTGGCGCCATCGACGGCGAGCATCCGCGCGGAATCCCGCGGGCTGACGGGGCGAAGAGCGATCAGCTCCTCAGGCAGGTCGAAATCGAAGAGATCGGTGCGCACGAAGATCAGCGGCTAGAGAAGCCGCACCATAAGCGCGCCCACGACCACCAGGACCGCGCCGGTGACGCGGCCGACGGAGAGATCGCGCTCCAGAAGATCGAACAGGGCGAAGCGGTCGAGAAGCAGCGCTGTGAAAAGCTGGCCGGCAATGGCGAGCGCCATGACCGCAGCAATGCCGATCTTGGGCGCCAGCACAATGGTCATGGTGACGAAGCCTGCGCCAAGCAGCCCGCCTGCAAAGATCATATAGACCGGCATGGCGGCGATCGCGCCGAGATTGGTCTCGCTGCGCGCAAACAGCGCGGTGAGCAGGATTAGGGCGACGGTGCCCACGCAGAAGGAGAGCGTGGCGGCGGCGATGGGGCTCCCGAGATGGGTGGCTGCCTGGGCGTTGATCGGCGCCTGCAGCGCAATGAAGCCGCCGCCGACAAACGCCACCAGGGTGAGCAAAATCGCCTGCAGCCCCATTGCTTTGCTCTTTCGTTCTGCCGCCTCTTCTGAGCTGCCGCGCCCTACTGGACGTCGGCGGCCACGCGGACGGTTTCCATCTTGTCCGGGTTCGCCGGCGGCTCGCCGCGGGTGATCTGATCGACATTTTCCATGCCGTCGACGACCTTACCCCAGACCGTGTACTGGCCGTTCAAGAAGGGGCCGTCGGCGAACATGATGAAGAACTGGCTGTTGGCGCTGTCCGGGTGCTGGGCGCGGGCCGCACCAACGGTGCCGCGGGTGAACGGCTCTTGCGAGAACTCCGCCGGTACGTCCGGATAGTCGGAGCCGCCCATGCCGGTCCCGTCGGGATCGCCGGTCTGGGCCATGAAGCCCTCGATCACGCGGTGGAAGATAACGCCGTCATAGAAGCCCTCCCGGGCGAGCTTCTTGATGCGCTCCACGTGCTTGGGCGCGAGGTCGGGACGCAGCTCGATGGTCACCGGGCCTTTGGTCGTCTCGATAATCAGAGTGTCTTCTGTGCTAGCGGCCATGGGGGCCTCCCTTGTCTTGCTGTTGCGGCGCTTGCTTACTGCTGAAGCGCTTGTTTGGCTTTTTCTTGCGATGCCGCGTCGGCGTCCGCCGCGATCTGCATCTTCACGATCTTGTCCGGGTTCTGCACGGTGCCAGAGGGCGGCGCGCCGCGCTTGATCGCATCGACATGCTCCATGCCGTCGACCACCTCGCCCCAGACCGTGTACTGGCCGTTCAGGGACGACGCCTCATCGAACATGATGAAGAACTGGCTGTTGGCGCTGTCGGGATCCTGGCTGCGGGCCGCGCCGACCGTGCCGCGCACGAAGGGCTCGTTAGAGAATTCGGCCGCGACGTCCGGATAGTCGGAGCCGCCCATGCCGGTGCCCGTCGGATCGCCGGTCTGGGCCATGAACCCGTCGAGCACCCGGTGGAACACGATGCCGTCGTAGAAGCCTTCCCGGGTCAGCTTCTTGATGCGCTCAACATGGTTGGGCGCCAGGTCGGGACGAAGGAGAATGGTGACCCGGCCGTCCTTCAGATCGAGAAGCACGGTGTTCTCAAGGGTCTTCTCGGGCGCTGCCTGAACAGTCGTCGCGACAGGCGCGAACGCGAACAGCAAGCCGGCGACAAGCGCGATACGGGCGAAAATCATTTGGACAGTTTCCTCTTGAATGCGTCTGCGACGCAGGCCGGAACGAAGGGCGTGACGTCGCCTCCCATTTGGGCAATTTGCCGAACAAGGGTGGCGGTGATGTGTCGTGTGCCGGGCGACGAGGCCAGGAACATGGTTTCGAGCTGGGGGGAAAGCGCGGCGTTCATGCCGGCCATCTGCATCTCATAATCGAAATCGGCGGCGTCGCGCAGGCCCCGGATGATGATGGTCGCGCCTTCAGCCTTGGCCGCATCGACAACGAGCTTGTCGAAGGTCGCGATCTCGACGTCAAGCCCGGTATCCTTGGCCACTGTGTGAAGGCTCTGCTTGGCGAGATCGATGCGCTCGCCGGCGGAGAACATGGGATGCTTCTGGTGATGGATGCCGATAGCGATCACCAACCGGTCCACCAGCCGGGCGGCCCGGCGCACGATGTCGACATGGCCGAAGGTGATGGGATCGAAGCTTCCGGGATAGATGGCTGTTCGCATACGGCAGGAACTCCGGGCGCCCGAACCGGAATCATCCCCGATGGATGACGTTCGCGGCGCGTGAGCGCCCTTCTAGCCGGGCCGTACCGTTTTCGGCAAGACCGCAGGGGCGATTGGGTGAAGCGATCGTGTAGCGCACAAAAAGAAAGGCCCGGCGAATGCCGAGCCTTTCCATTTGAGCGAAGTCAGCTGTATGCCGACAATCTATCGGCTACAGGCCCCCTAAGACATCGCTCAAATTGAATCGGTAGCCGACGCCGGCGGAGACGATCAACGGATCTAGATCCACATCGCCGCTGATGCCTGTGCCGGCCCAGTCCACGTCGGTGTTGAGCCAGGTCTTCTTCACATCGGCGTTCAGGTACCAGCCATTGCCCAGGGAATAGTCCATGCCGGCTTGAAGGGTGAAGCCTAAGGCATCGTCGATATTTACTTTGGTGGCGCCAAGGGCGTTCGAGCCGGTGCCCTCGTCGAAGAAGGCGATGTACTGCAAGCCCGCACCGACATACGGCTTGAACTTGCCGCCCGGGTTGAAGTGGTACTGAGCGGTCAGGGCCGGCGGGAAGATCCAGGTGTCGGCAATCTCGCCCAGCGCTGCGATGGAGCCGGTGGCTTTCACATCGTGCTTGGCAAAGCAGCAGAACAGCTCGAGGGCCAGATTGTCGGTGAAGAAGTAGGTCAGCGTCGCCGCCGGGATGACCTCGTCGCTCACCTCGGCGCCGGCGCCGGGAATGACGGTGCCGCCCGCCTTCACAGTAGCGTCCGTGTCGGGCAGCACGCCGGTCACCAGGCCGCGCACCATGAAGTCCCCATGCTCGTCGCCAGCCGTTGCCGGCCCGCTTGCGAAGGTCGCTCCGGTGAGCGCCAGCGCCGCGACGAGTGCAATCGTCAGTTTGTTCATCTCAACGTCCCCCAAATTCCCGGTCGGGCCCGCCCCCGGCGAATCCCGCGTGGTTTTTCTATTTTTGTGACAGAAGGGCTGGGGCATGCCAGTCCCGATCCTGCAACTCGGCTGATAAAGATCAGATCGAGATAAGTTCGGCTCGCTACTGTTGCGCCCAAGCAACGTTTTTGTCGCCTGCGGTCAAAAGCTTGGAGCCTGTCCAAAATGCCGCAGAAGAAAGCTCGTCCGCAGCTCCGAAGCACCCCATCTGTCGTAATAGGGCAACACAAAATGAGGGGGCGGCCCCCTGGAAAAGAGAGCCGCATTAGCTGAAATGAACGCGCCCGATTGGGGCAGAATTCCCAGACCGATCGTCGAACAAGCTTCCATCATCCGCACACGGCCGGGACAGACCCTGGCGAATAAAGTCGACGGCGACGAAGCCGTCTATGTGGTCCGCTCCGGAGCACTGATGCAGTCTCTGACACTGACCCACGCGCTCCGCCAGATCACCGCAATCTTCCATCCCGGAACCATGGTTCGGACAGCCTCCGCGCCGTCCAGCCTGGCCAGGATCGTCGCGGTCCGCGCCGGAGAAATCTTGCGGCTGCGCTGGCCGGTCTTCTCCGAGCTCATGGAGAGCAATACCGAGATCTGCCGCTATTTCTGCCGGGTCACCGCGCTGGAAGACGCGCTAAAAGCCATCCACATGGCTGCGCTCGGAAGGTTCGATACCCAGCAACGGGTCGCAACCTATCTGGTGGAGCTCGCCATGCGCAGCGGCGTGCGGAACACTGCCGGCAACCCCGTCTGCGAGATGCCACTGTCCCGCGCCGAGATGGCCGATTATCTGGGGCTGAACGCCGATACCCTGTCCCGCACCATGTCGGGCCTCCGGGCCAAGGGACTGATCCGCCACGAGGACCGGAACCGGACGGTGGTCTGTCAGTTCGACGCCCTGGCGGCGCTCACCCCGGCAGCGGAGGCGCTCACGACCCTGCTCGGCTAACGAGCGGGGGCACGCCTCCCACATGTCTCCTGTCCTGTGACAGCAGAGCCTACGCTTCGGACTCGTCGTCCGAATTGTCCTCGGAATCGCCGCCAGACTCGTCCTGCGGCTCGCCGTCCTCCTCGTCGTCATCTTCCTCGCCATTCTCGACATCCGCCGGGATGTGCTCGATGGAGACGACCTGCTCGTCGCTGGCCGTGGAGAAGACGGTGACGCCCTGGGTGGAGCGGCCGACGATGCTGATATCGATGACCGGCACCCGGATCAGCTGACCCCGGTTGGTGACCAGCATGATCTGGTCGTCCTCCTCCACGGGGAAGGAGCGGATCAGCTTGCCGTTCCGGGCGTTGACGGTCATGGCGATGATGCCTTTGCCGCCGCGTCCCGAGGTCCGGTATTCGTAAGCGCTCGTGCGCTTGCCGAAGCCGTTCTCGGAGATGGTGAGCACGAATTGCTCGTGGGCGCTGAGCTCGGCGTAGCGTTCCGGCGTCAGCACGACCTCTTCGTCGCTGCCTTCCTCCCGATCGGTCTCCGGCTCCATCTCCGCGCCGCCGCGGCGGATCTGGTTGGCCTGGCGAAGATAGGTCGCGCGCTCCGCGGGACTCGCATCGACATGGGTCAGGATCGACATTGAGATCATCGAATCGCCCTTGGCCAGACGGATGCCACGGACGCCGGTGGAGTCACGGCCCTTGAAGACGCGCACATCGGTGACGGGGAAGCGGATCGCCTGCCCCTTCGCCGTGGTGAGCAGCACATCCTGCGCTTCGCTGCAGGTGTGGACGTCGACGATCCAGTCGCCCTCGTCCAGCTTCATGGCGATCTTGCCGTTCTGGCGCACCTCGACGAAGTCGGAGAGCTTGTTGCGGCGAACCGCACCGACATTGGTGGCGAACATCACGTCCAGATCGGCCCAGCTGTCCTCGTCCTCCGGGAGGGGCAGGATGCTGGTGATGTTCTCGTCCTTGCCGAGCGGCAGCAGGTTCACGAGCGCCTTGCCGCGGGCCTGGGGCGCTGCGACGGGCAGCTTCCAGACCTTCATCTTGTAGACCATGCCACCGGAGGTGAAGAACAGGACCGGCGTGTGAGTGCTGGCGATGAAGATGCGAGTGACGAAATCCTCGTCCCGGGTCGACATGCCGGAGCGGCCCTTGCCGCCGCGGCGCTGGGCCCGGTAGGTCGAAAGCGGCACGCGCTTGATGTAGCCCTTGTGGGACACGGTCACGACCATGTCCTCGCGGGCGATCAGATCCTCGTCCTCGACCTCGCCTTCCGCATCGACGATCTCGGTCTTGCGCGGCGTGTCGAACTTGTCGCGCACCTCTGCGAGCTCGTCCTTCACGATGTCGATGATGCGGGCGCGGGAGCGCAGGATGTCGAGATATTCCTGGATCTCGTCTCCGAGCTTGTGGAGCTCGTCTCCCACCTCGTCGCGTCCCAGCGCGGTGAGGCGATGGAGGCGCAGATCGAGGATGGCGCGGGCCTGCTCCTCGGAAAGCTTGTAGGTGCCCTGCTCCGAAACCTTGTGTCGCGGATCGGCGATCAGCTCGACCAGGGGCGCGATATCGCGAGCCGGCCAGTCGCGCTCCATCAACTGCTCGCGGGCCGTGGCCGGGTTGGGCGCTTGGCGGATCAGCTTGATGATCTCGTCGATATTGGCGACCGCGATGGCGAGTCCGACCAATACGTGGGCCCGGTCGCGGGCCTTCTTCAGAAGGTACTTGGTGCGCCGGCCGACGACCTCTTCGCGGAAGTCGGTGAAGGCGGCGATCATATCCTTCAGATTGAGCTGCTCGGGGCGCCCGCCATTGAGCGCGACGAGGTTGCAACCGAAGGTGCTCTGGAGCTGCGAAAAGCGGTAGAGCTGGTTCAACACCACATCCGCCATGGCATCGCGCTTGAGCTCGACAACAACTCGCATGCCCTGGCGGTCGGACTCGTCGCGGATGTCGGAGATGCCTTCGATGCGCTTTTCGCGGACCAGGTCGGCGATCTTCTCGATCATCGAGGCCTTGTTCACCTGATACGGGATCTCGGTGATGATCAGGGCCTCGCGGTCCTTGCGAACCATCTCCGTGGAGACCCGGCCGCGCATGACCACGGAGCCCCTGCCCTTATGGTACGCGGAGCGGATGCCCATGCGGCCCAGGATGATGCCGCCAGTCGGGAAGTCCGGACCGGGCAGAATTTCGATCAGCTCGTCGATGGTGATGGCCGGATTGTCGAGATAGGCAAAGCAGGCGTCGATCACCTCGCCCAGATTATGGGGCGGGATGTTGGTCGCCATGCCGACGGCGATGCCACCGCCGCCATTGACCAGCAGATTCGGGAACTTGGCCGGCAGAACGACCGGCTCCTGCTCGCGGCCGTCGTAGTTGTCCTGGAAATCGACCGTGTCCTTGTCGAGATCGTCGAGCAGCGACATGGCCGGCTTGGCGAGCCGCACCTCGGTGTAACGCTCGGCCGCCGGCGGGTCGCCATCCACGGAGCCGAAATTGCCTTGGCCGTCGAGCAGCGGCAGGCGCATGGAGAATTCCTGCGCCAGGCGGACCAGCGCGTCGTAGATCGCCTGGTTACCATGGGGGTGGTACTTACCCATGGTGTCGCCGGTCACGCGGGCGGACTTATTGTAAGGCCGGTCCGGCGTGTAGTTGTTCTGGAACATCGAGTAGAGAATGCGTCGATGCACCGGCTTCAGCCCGTCGCGCACATCGGGCAGCGCACGGCTGACGATGACGCTCATCGCATAGTCCAGATAGGACCGCTTCATCTCGTCGACGAGCGAGATGGGGCTGATGTCAGAGGGGTCTCCGGACCCTTCCGGCGATTCCGTGTTGTCGTCGTCAGTCAATGGCCGAAAACCGTTACTCGAAGGCGGGATGAACGCGGCGGAGGCGAAACGCTACGAAGCGCGCTCACCGGTGCCGAAAAGGTGCGTTCCTGAAGGGCCCTGTATACCCGATTTGGCGCTTTCACCGCAACTCTTCGAACCGTCATTTGCCGGCCTCTTTTTCGGCACTTTTCGTGAATTATTTCAGCAACTTGTCGATTCGCTTAAAGGCTGCCTCCGCGGCGGCCTTCCGCGGCTCGGCATGAGTGGATCGAGACGGGGCGGCACTTTGTCAGAATGCGGAACGATTCTGTGCGGGCGGCGTTGACCCGCTCTGTCCGCACGGAGACGATCGAAGCCTTATTTCAAGGCATTTCGCTGTCCCGAACATTGCGGAGAAAGAACATATGAAGCGCTTTTTTATTGGCCTGTCTGCCGGCGCGCTACTTTGCGCCAGCACCGCTTTTGCTCAGCAAGCCGAGGAAGAACCCGTCGCACCGCCTCACCCGACAGAGACCATGGAGCAATCGAAGAATGCCGGTCAGGTGAACGGCGTTCCGGCCAAGACGGCGCGTTTCATCACCGAACAGGCGCCGACCGATGCGCTCGCAAGCGATCTGATCGGCGAGCCCGTGCTGAACCCGGCCCGGGAGACGGTCGGCGAGATCAACGACGTGATCGGCGGCGATGACGGCCGGATTCGCGGTGTGGTTATCGGGGTCGGCGGGTTTCTCGGTATTGGCGAGAAGAATGTGGCCGTCCACTATGAGGATGTGGTGGTGACCCGGAACGACAACGGCTCCATCGAGATCCTGGCGAACCTGACCAAGGACACGTTGAGCGCTGCACCTGCCTATCACCGGCTGGAAGAGCAGAGCGTGGTGCCTAAGGACGGCGGTGACGCGAAGCATACCTATTGAGCCGCAACGCTGAAGCACGGCGGCACGGGCACCGAAAACCACGCTCCACGGGCTGAGGGGCAGAACTTAAGGAGGGGCAACGAACATGGCTTCAGGTTCGCATAAGGTGATCTATGCGGCGCTCGGCGCCAATTTCATCATCGCGGTCAGCAAGTTCGGCGGAGCTTTCTATACCGGCTCCTCGGCCATGTTCTCAGAGGCCGTCCACTCGGTGGTGGATACGGGCAATCAGGGCTTGCTGTTGCTCGGCATCAGCCGCTCGAAGCGTCCACCTGACCGCATCCACCCCTTCGGCTATGGCGCTGAGGTCTTCTTCTGGGCCTTCGTCGTCGCCATCCTGATCTTCGCCGTCGGTGCGGGCATCTCCTTCTACGAAGGGGTGATCAAGCTGCTCGAGCCCCACCCCATCACCAACGCCTGGGTGAACTACATCATCCTGACCGGCGCCATGGGCTTTGAGGCCTTCGCCTGGTGGATCGCCTATAAGGAGTTCCGCGCTTCCCAGGATACCCAGCGCGCGTTCCGGCCCTTGCAGGCCGTGCGGCAATCCAAGGATCCTACGGTGTTCACGGTGCTTTTCGAGGACACGGCCGCCCTGCTCGGCCTGGTCGCGGCACTGGTCGGCGTTTTCCTGAGCGACTTCTACGGAATCGTTTGGGCGGACGGTGTCGCATCGCTCGTGATCGCCGCCATTCTTGCGGGCGCTGCCATCCTGCTGGCCTACGAGACCAAGGGGCTCCTGATCGGCGAGGCGGCGAGCCGTCCGGTGACCGAAAGCATCCGCAAGATGGTCGAAGCGTCACCGAAGATTCTGCACATCAACGAGTTTCGAACCATGCATCTGGCGCCGCGGGAGATCCTATTGGCGCTGAGCGTCGACTTCGCCGACGAGATGAGCTCGGTGGAGGTGGAAGAGGCCGTGAGCCAGTTGGAGATGAAGATCAAGAAGGCGCATCCCAATGTCTCGCGCATCTTCATCGAGGTGCAGTCCGAGCGCCGGCATGACCAATTCGCCGCAGAGGAAGAGAATAACCGCTCGGAGTCTTGAAGCACTCCTCGTCCCCGCCCACGTGGCGATTGCCTGCGGCCGGGCCCCTATCGGGTCCGGGCCGCGAGCACCCAACGCGCCCACCCCGTCAAGAAGGGACATTTCATGCGCCAGCTTCTGCTCGCCCTCCTCTTTTCCTTTTCTCTCGCCGCTTCCTTCGCCCTGCCCCTGACCGTCCCGGCGGCGCATGCGGCCGACTACATCCTCGACCCGGCCCATACCCAGGTGCGCTTCTCCTGGCACCATTTCGGATTTTCCGTGCCGGAGGCCAACTTCAACGAGGTGACCGGCACCTTGAAGGTGGACGACGAGGATCCGAGCACGGCTGAGCTCTCCGTCACCATCCCGGTAAAGAGCATCGACACCCATGTCCCGGTGCTAAATGAGCACCTCCTCACCAAACCTGAATACTTCAAGGTCGAAGAGCATCCGGACATCACGTTCGAGAGCAAAGAAATCCGCAATGTCAGCGAGGACGGGAAGCGCTTCGAGGTCGTCGGCACCCTCACCGTGAACGGGATCGCGAAAGAGGTCGTGCTGGATGCCAAGCTGAACAAGAAGGGGCCGCACCCGATGTTCGACGGCGCCCCGGCGGCTGGCTTCAATGCGACCACCACTCTGAAGCGCTCGGTTTTCGGCCTGGACGCCTATGTGCCCAATGTGAGCGACGAGATGGAGGTGCGCATCACGGCGGAGGCCATCGAGGCGGACGCCTATGCCAAGAAGATGGAAGAGCGCAAAGCCCAGCAGGAGTAGCGGCCGCGCTTACGACCCCTTCGACTCCTGCGGGTCGAGCTCCGGCTTCCGCCGGCCGCCGCGCCACAAGTCCAGCCGCCCCCGAACATTGGTGGCAAAGGACGCGGCGCGCCGGCTGGTCGCCTCTTTGCGCTGGAGGGCCGGATGTTCCACCAGATGCCAGGAGAGCGCGGCCACGCCCAACGTGATGGGAAAGCTGATCGCGAACAGCGCCGGAGCGGCGATGGCGGGCATCAGTGTCACGATGGTCTGCTGAATCGGCCAGCACAGGATGTAAAGGCCGTAGGAATAGTCGCCCAGCCGGTTGAAGCCGCGCAGCGGACCGCCGGGCACCAACGCCACCCAAAGCACGCCATAGGCCAGCGCGACGTGGAAGGTGAACTCCGCGATTGACGTCTGGCTGGTCGCCGCGGCCAGGACGCCCAAGCCGATCATCCAGATCCAATTCAGGCGAATCCGGTCGGCGAAGACATAGCAGGCGCCGCCCAGGAAGAAGCTCAGCCCGAACCGGGCGAGGCTGTCGATCGCCGCCATTTGGCCGCGCAGATCGGTTCCGAAGGTGACGAGCAGATAAGCGGCAAGGAGCGCGGCCAGCGTATAGACGATCCGTCGATGCATCAGCGCGCCGACAAGGGCGAGCCCGCCCAGGATGCCGTAGCAGATCGCTTCGTAGCGAAGCGTCCAAAGGGGCGAGTTCACGATCCCCTGCTGGCGCACGTCGTCGAACACGCCCGGCAAGGTTTCCGAGTGGCTCACGAGCATCCCGGTCAGCGGGGCGTAGATCCAGGCTTTCAGATCGCCGAAATATTCGGAAAAGCTCCGGTCGCTGATCAGGGGCCCGAGCACGAAGGCGATGACGAAGGAGACGACGAGCAGCGCCGGGAAGAGCCGTAGGACACGCGCGATGGTGAAGTCCAGAACCGTCGGACGGGTCAGCACGCTGCGGGTGACAAGGAAGCCGGAGACGACGAAGAAGACGTCCACGGCGATGCGGCCCAGAGGCACTACGAGCAGGTCGATGGTGAGCGGCCCGAGAACGAGCAGCCGCGGCTCGCCCGTGCCCGCAAGAGCGACGGAATGATCCAGCAGAACCACCGTTGCGGCCAGGAAGCGGATCAGATTGAAATTGTTGTCCCGTCCGGTCAGACGCGCGGCGATGGTCGGCGCCTGGAAAGGCCGGTTATCGGTCGCGTTTTCTGGTCGGTTCGGGTCCATTCCACATCTTAACGATTGGCCCCGCGCCCGTCCGGATGATTAGAATCAGAGTTAAATTCTGCAGCCTGTCTTAGGCCTCTGGCAGGAGACGTAACCGCCCTGCCATTTCATGGCCTTAGAACGGGATTTCGTCGTCGAGCTCCTTGTCGTAGGAGCCGCCGCCCAGAGCGCTGGTGCGGCCGAAATCGCCATCGTCAGACGAGCGCCCGCCGGAACCGCCGCCGCTATCGCTCATCCCACCGCCGCCCTGGCGGCTGTCCAGCATCGTCAGGACCGAGTTGAAGCCCTGGAGGACCACTTCGGTGGAATAGCGCTCCTGACCGGACTGGTCCTCCCATTTGCGGGTCTGCAGCTGGCCTTCCAGATAGACCTTGGAGCCCTTGCGTAGATACTGCTCGGCAATCCGGCACAGGCCTTCGTTGAAGATCACCACGCGGTGCCATTCGGTCCGCTCGCGGCGCTCGCCGGAATTCTTGTCGCGCCAGCTATCGCTGGTCGCCACGCGCAGATTCGCAATCGGCCGCCCGTCCTGAGTGTGACGAATCTCCGGATCGGCCCCGAGATTGCCGATCAAAATCACCTTGTTCACCGATCCGGCCATTGCCTAAACCTCCGTCGTGGTCACCCGGTCGTCGCCGAGTGTTCTTACTTGATCATTTTGGCTTAGCCCCGACCCTAGCCCGCGGCGGGTTGTCTCCGCCAGAGCCGCCGGCACTCGTCCACAGGCCAATCAAACACTATCTATCCTGCGGGCGCTCAAGCCGTCTCGAGGAATGTACTGGTTTTGTTCTTGTGCGTCCAGAGGCCTTAAACCCGAAGATTGCCCCGCGAGGGTAATATGCCTTATGAAACGCCTGCCCGTCCTTGTCGATTAGGACAAGAGAGGCCCGGCTGGGACAGCCCCCGCCGCGGGCAAAGAACGCTCCGAGAAGAGGATAAGAATGCAGCGTAGCGCGCCATCGCATCTCTCCCCTGCGCAGCTGAAGAAGCGGCGCCGCCAGGACCCACGCGTCAAATATTTCGGGTTCACCTGGCGCCAGTGGGAGTTTCTGTTCGTCCTGTTCGGCAACTGGATCTTCGCGCTCGCCTTCCTGATCGTCTGCAAGCTGGTCTGGGATTGGCAGCCTGCCCAGTGGGAAACGACCGGCGACAAGATCGGCCTGGTGATCAAGGATTCGGTCTTTGCGATCCTGCCCGGCGTGATCGGCATCTGCATCGTGGCGGCGCAACGGCTTAACCCGAACATGTTCGTGGGCCAGATGGCGAAGCCGAACTCCTCGCTCGACATCAACACCCGGTTCATCCTGAACACCTTCGAGCAGTTCACCGCCTATTTCGTGGCCCATGCGGCGCTGGCGATCTATTCGCCGCCGGAAGAGGCGCGCACGGTGGTGATCCTGACGGCGCTCTTCGTGCTCGGCCGTATCCTGTTTTGGATCGGCTACCACAAGAACCCGCATCTCCGGGCCTTCGGCTTCGGGCTGACCTTCTATCCGACGGTCGCGGCCTATATTTGCCTGGTCATCTACATGACGACGGGAATCCGCGTCCCGCTTTAAACAAGCGACCCAGATCCGAGCCGCCCGGTGACCATGGAGCACTCCGTTCGACCCGCGTCATCCTGAGGTGCGAGCGGAGCGAGCCTCGAAGGAAGACGTGGCCCGCATGCTTCGAGGCGCGCCTTTGGCGCGCACCTCAGCATGACGGGGTCTGAGAAACTGGCATAGCTTTTGGCCTGCGAGGCCCCCGCCCTAGCCTCCGTGCTTGAAGACGCCGGCCTGCCATTCCTTGATCCAGTCCATAGGCCAGAGCAGCATCACGACGTTCAGGGTGAGGTTGTCGCGGATCATCACCCCAGTGAACAGCTCCAGAGCCACCGCCACGGTCACCGTTAGCCAGACGGGCCATCTGGAAGCCAGCCAGAACCCCAACACCATGGCGAGGATGTCCATCACCGAGTTGATGACGCTGTCGCCGTAGTAGTCGAGAGCGATGGTGGCGTCCCGATAGCGCTGAATCACTGCGTCGGTGTTCTCGACGATCTCCCATCCGCATTCCACCAGAAGCGCCAGGACCAGCCGCGCGCCGAAGGACAGCCGCCTGCCGAAAGCGAGCCACAGCAGACCGTAGAAGATGAAGCCATGGATGACGTGGGAGGGCGTGTACCAGTCGGTAAGGTGCTGGGAGTTCTCCGAGCTCACCACCTCGCCGTGCCAGAGCTTCACGTAACCGCATTTGCAGATGGGCACACGGCCCATGGCGAGCAGGATCGCGGCTGTGGCGAGGATAATTCCGGTGGCGGCGAGAAGGTAGGCAGTCTGCTGGCGGGTGAGTCGCATGACGGCGGAGTGTGGCCGAACGCTCCGCGCCGCGCTACGGCCTTTCGCGCGAGCGCCCTGCCCCCTATCCTCTGCCCCTAAACCTACCTGCGAATCCCGGACCGACCATGAAACAGACCCAAGCCCTGGCGCTGATGAAGACCGGCGCGAGCGTCTTCCTCACCGGGCAGCCGGGCAGCGGCAAGACCCACACGGTGAACCGCTACATCGCCGCGCTTCGCCAGGCGAGGATCCCGGTCGCTTACACGGCCTCGACGGGAATCGCGGCCACCCACGGCAACGGCATCACCATCCATGCCTGGAGCGGCATCGGGGTGAACAGCTCTTTGAGCCGTCGCGACCTGGATAAGATCGCGTCCAACCGGCGCGTGGCTTCGCGGATCGAGAAGACCCGGGTGCTGATTATCGACGAAATCTCCATGCTGCCGGCCTACGCCCTCGATCTGGTCGATGCGGTCTGCCGCCATGTGCGCAAGAACGCGGCGCCCTTCGGCGGGCTCCAAGTCATCCTCGTGGGCGATTTCTTCCAGCTTCCGCCAGTGGTGCGGCGGGAGACGAACGATGCCTCGCTGTTCGGCGACATGGAGGAGACCGGTCCGGTGTTCGCATACGGCTCCGCCGCCTGGCGGGATCTGGCGCCGACGGTGTGCTACCTGTCGGAGCAGCATCGCCAGAGCGACCATGGCTTTCTCGATTTGCTGTCGGCCATCCGCCGCAACGAGTGCGGACGGGAGCATCAGGCTATCCTGCAACAGCGGACTATTACCCGCGATGCCCTCCCCTCCGACTGCACCCGGCTCTTCACCCACAATGCCGGCGTGGACGAGATCAACGGGCGCGAGCTGCGCAAGCTCGCGGGCGAAGAGAAGCGC
The DNA here is from genome assembly GCF_042676065.1 of Methyloligella solikamskensis. Classification (NCBI taxonomy): domain Bacteria; kingdom Pseudomonadati; phylum Pseudomonadota; class Alphaproteobacteria; order Hyphomicrobiales; family Hyphomicrobiaceae; genus Methyloligella; species Methyloligella solikamskensis. The sequence goes on from NZ_JBHTJO010000001.1 coordinate 2,107,912, forward strand.
TTCGTCATGCATGCCAAGGGGCCGGAGGTGTTTGTGAACACCCTGAAGCGCGGCTGCCTCTCGCCGGAGCAGCTCATCCTGAAGGAAGGCGCCGTGGTGATGTTCACCAAGAACGATCCCGCCTTACGTTTCGTGAACGGGACGCTCGGCGAGGTAATCTCTTTCGACGACGAGACCGGCAACCCGATCATCCGCACACGCACAGGCAAGATGATCGTGGCTGAGCCGACCAAGTGGAAGATCGACGAGAACGGCACGGAGCGGGCCTCCATCACCCAGCTTCCCCTTCGCCTCGCCTGGGCCATGACAGTGCATAAGAGCCAGGGCATGTCTCTGGATGCGGCGGTGATCGACCTCTCCCGGGCCTTCGAATACGGCCAGGGCTACGTCGCGCTGTCGCGCCTCCGGGGTCTATCCGGACTTCACTTGCTGGGGCTGAACGCCCGCGCCCTTCAGGTGCATCCGGCAGCCGTGGAGCAGGACGAGACCTTCCAGTCTCTCTCCCAGACGGCGCTGCAGGCGGCGCATGAGGCCGGCTCGGAAGCCATCGCCTCGAAACAGCGGGAATTCCTGGCCGATGCGCTGGAGGGCGTCGAAGCCACGGAGGCTGCCGCCTCGCCGCACGTGGCAGCGGCCCGGGCCGACGGTCATGCGAAGGCCTATGCGCCCTGGAGCGAGGACGAGGAGAAGGCTTTGATCCGGCGCCACGAGGCGGGCGAGAGCGTCTCGGCGATCGCCGCCGCCCACGGGCGCAAACCCGGCGCCATCCGCTCGCGGCTCAAGAAGCTGGAGCTGATTTGAGCCTCCCGGCAAGCGCCCGTCATCCTGAGGTGCTCGCATCGCGAGCCTCGAAGGAGACGACTCCATGCTTCGAGGCATGGCTTGCAGCCATGCACCTCAGCATGACGTGGTTGATTGGGGCGAACGCCTGGATCCAAACACACCCGCAGCGCGTATTAGCTGGATGCCGGCGTTCGTCGGCATGACGAAGACCATCAAGCCGTCGCACCCCTCTTGTTCCTTTGGATAGACGCGCTTAAGCCTTGCGGACGGCCTATCGCCCCCCGACATTGGTGCTCATGACATCCAAGACCATTTCCGTGCGCGGCGCGCGGGAACATAACCTGAAAAACGTGACCCTGGACCTGCCGCGGGAAGAGCTCGTGGTGATGACCGGGCTGTCCGGCTCCGGCAAGTCTTCGCTCGCCTTCGACACGATCTATGCGGAGGGCCAGCGGCGCTATGTGGAGTCGCTGTCGGCTTATGCGCGCCAGTTCCTGGACATGATGCAGAAGCCGGATGTGGACTCCATCGAGGGTCTGTCCCCGGCGATCTCCATCGAGCAGAAGACCACCTCGAAGAACCCGCGCTCCACGGTCGGCACGGTCACCGAAATCTACGACTATATGCGGCTGCTGTTCGCGCGGGTGGGCGTGCCCTATTCGCCGGCTACCGGCTTGCCCATCGAGAGCCAGACCGTCAGCCAGATGGTCGACAAGGTGCTGGAGCTTGAGGAAGGCACGCGGCTCTATCTGCTGGCGCCGATCGTGCGCGGCCGCAAGGGCGAGTACAAAAAGGAGCTGGCGGAGCTTCTGAAGAAGGGCTTCCAGCGGGTGAAGATCGACGGCGCGTTCCACGAGATCGGCGACGCCCCTGCCCTGGACAAGAAGTTCAAGCACGACATCGACGTGGTGGTGGACCGCATCGTGGTGCGTGACGACATGGCGACACGGCTGGCCGACAGCTTCGAGACGGCGCTGGCCTTGTCCGACGGGATCGCCGTGGCCGAGTTCGCTGACGCACGCGATGAGAAAGGCGAGCCGGAACGGCTGATCTTCTCCTCCCGCTTCGCCTGCCCGGTCTCCGGCTTCACCATCGAGGAAATCGAGCCGCGGCTGTTCTCTTTCAACAACCCGTTTGGCGCCTGCCCCGCTTGCGACGGGCTCGGCACGGAGCTCACCTTCGAGGCCGATCTCGTGGTGCCCGACGAGAGTTTGAGCCTGGACCGCGGCGCCATCACCGCCTGGGCACGCACCGGCGCCTCCTCCCCCTATTACCAGCAGACGCTTTCGGCCATCGCCAAACACTACAAGCAACGCATGACGACGCCGTGGAAGGATCTGCCGGAGGAGTTCCGCGCGGTGCTGCTGTTCGGCTCCGGCGACGAGGAGATCACCTTCACCTATGACGACGGGGTGCGCCGCTATTCGACCACCAAGCCGTTCGAAGGGGTGATCACCAATATCGACCGGCGCTGGCGGGAGACGGAATCCAATTGGGTGCGGGACGAGCTTTCCCGCTACCAGTCGAGCCAGCCCTGCCAGGTCTGCAACGGCTACCGGCTGAAGCCCCAGGCGCTCGCGGTGAAGATCGCCGGGATGCATATCGGCGAGGTTTCGGAGATGTCAATCCGCCAGGCGAACAAATGGTTCGACCAGGTGGGCGAAACGCTCTCCCCCCAGAAACAGGAAATCGCCAGCCGCATCCTGAAGGAGATCCGCGAGCGCTTGCGCTTCCTGAACGATGTCGGCCTCGACTACCTCACGCTCTCCCGCGCCTCCGGCACCCTGTCCGGTGGCGAGAGCCAGCGTATTCGCCTCGCCTCCCAGATCGGCTCAGGGCTCACGGGCGTGCTCTACGTGCTGGACGAGCCCTCCATCGGCCTGCATCAGCGGGACAACGCCCGCCTGCTGGAGACGCTCAAAGCCTTACGCGATCTCGGCAACTCGGTGATCGTCGTGGAGCATGACGAGGACGCCATCCTGGAGGCCGACTACGTCGTCGATATGGGCCCCGGCGCGGGCATCCATGGCGGCCAGGTGGTCTCCGAAGGCACGCCGGCCCAGATCATGGCCGATCCCGAAAGCCTCACCGGGCAATATCTCACGGGGATGAAGCAAATCCCCCTGCCGAAGAAGCGGCGGGAGCCGGGGCGCAAGAAGGTCTCGGTGATCGGGGCGCGGGAGAACAACCTCAAGAACGTCTCCGCCGATATCCCGCTCGGGCTGTTCACCTGCGTCACCGGCGTCTCCGGCGGCGGCAAGTCCACCTTCCTCATCGAGACGCTCTACCGCGCCGTGGCCCGCAAGCTGACCGGGGCGCGGGAGATCCCCGGCGCCCATGACAAGATCGAGGGGCTGGAGCATCTGGACAAGGTCATCGATATCGACCAGAGCCCGATCGGCCGCACGCCGCGCTCCAACCCGGCCACCTATACGGGCGCCTTCACGCCGATCCGCGAATGGTTCTCCGAGCTGCCCGAAGCCAAGGCGCGCGGCTACAAGCCCGGGCGCTTCTCCTTCAACGTGAAGGGCGGGCGCTGCGAGGCCTGCCAGGGCGACGGGCTGATCAAGATCGAGATGCACTTCCTGCCGGACGTCTTCGTCACCTGCGATGTCTGCAAGGGCAAGCGCTATAACCGCGAGACCCTGGACATCAAGTTCAAGGGCAAGTCCATCGCCGACGTGCTCGACATGACGGTCGAGGAAGCGGCGGACTTCTTCAAGGCGGTGCCGGTGATCCGGGACAAGCTGGAGACCCTGAAGCGGGTGGGCTTAGGGTATATCCATGTGGGCCAGCAGGCGACGACGCTATCGGGCGGCGAGGCCCAGCGCATCAAGCTCTCGCGCGAGCTCTCGAAGCGCGCCACGGGCCGCACCCTCTATATCCTCGACGAGCCGACCACGGGCCTCCACTTCCACGACGTGGCGAAGCTCCTGGAGGTGCTCCACGAGCTGGTGAACCAGGGGAACACGGTCGTCGTCATCGAGCATAATCTGGAGGTGATCAAGACCGCCGATTGGATCCTCGATCTCGGCCCGGAAGGCGGCGACGGCGGCGGCCGCATCGTCGCCGAAGGCACGCCGGAGGATGTGGCCAAGGTGCCGGAGAGCTATACGGGGCAGTACCTCAAGGAGCTACTCGGCCGGCGGAAGAAGACGGGGAGTGCGGCGGCGAAGGCGGGCGCGGCCGAGGCTGCGGAGTAAACTCAGTTAGCTTACTTGATCGACCGAACATGCTCTCGAATGTGCCGTTTCAGGCTCTTGCCGATTGCACGTCCGAGCAGAACGGGTACCGCGTTGCCAATATGCCGTGCAGTGTCACCAATCCGAATTTCTCCCTCAGCACTAAATTCATAGTAGTCAGGAAACGATTGGATTCTGGCGGCCTCCCTGAGGGAGATAGCTCGATCCTGTACCGGGTGACCGAATCTACCGGTACCAAGCGTTGTGCAATGAGTTGTCATGGTGGGAGCAGGACTATCCCAACGCATCCGACCATACACAGTCGACATGTACGACCGGCCAGAGGCACGCCGGTAGCAATCCGGCATCAGATCTTGGCTCCAACTTTTGGCGCTGCCACCATCTTCGGGGGTCGCCCTGATACGTTTCTTGTTAAGCTGGCTCAGTCTGCTCGATCTGTGTAGCGGATCGTTTGCGTCTGCAGCCCCATCTGCTAGCGGCGGCAAGTCAGAAATTGCCTGCCGAACCGTGACTAAATTTTCTTCCCGATGGGTCTCATCGATCAGTTTGATCGGACCAAGCTTGGATGCGAGCAAGACGAGCCGCTGACGTTTCTGCGGAACACCGAATCTGGACGCATCAACGGTTCTAAAGGAAACGTGGTAGTCTAAGCGGCGCAGTATCTTGATAAAGGTCGCGAAAATTTCATACTTCGCCTCGTTGGCAAGATCCGGCACATTTTCCATTGAGACGATCTCAGGCTTCACTTTCCTGATAAGCTGCGTAAACCGATAAAGTGGGTACCATCTCTCACGCGCTTGCAAGGGATCGAGGTCGCGCCGATTTAGGGATGAGTAAGGCTGACATGGAGCGCATCCGACGAGCACACGCACGGAGGCGTCGCCGAAGAGGTCGAGTAGCTCACCAGACGTGAAGCGAGCAATGTTGCGCTTGATGAAAGTTGAGCCGTTGTTTTTTTCGAACGCGTACTCGCAGGTACTATCATTGTCTACACCGGCGACAACCTGAAGCCCCTCAAGCAGTAGACCGTGCGATAGGCCCCCCACCCCGCAAAAGAGGTCAACAACTTTTACTCTCCCTCTGGCGAAACACCGAGGAGCTTTGAAAGTGGTAGCGGGCATGAGTTTAAGAGCCGCGGTTAAACATGAACAATTTGCCGAATCGGTTCGGCACCACGAATGTGGGGTACATAAACTTGAGCCCCTCCCCCCCCCTCGCTTCCAGCGGCTGATTCGGTGGCAAATATCCAGAGGGTTGGACGGTCAGCTTGCCTCGCCTCGGTCAATGCAGCGCCAGAGAGAACACCTGTTGATATGAAGCCTCCCTCATCGACGCGACGGTCAGCGGTGCGGAATCGCAAAATTATGCGGTTCTGAAAAGACCCTGCCACCTTTCGGATAACTGTCGCAATCGAGGGGTCACGCCAAGTATTTTTGGACCGAGTCTTTATTAGGCGCACCAGAGCCTCTGCTTCATTCGGAGATATTTCCGCTCCATCGCCGGCCAGCTGTTCGATCTCGGCCTCATTGGCGTCGTCTGCACCGAAATGGCTGCCCAATATCTGGAGCATTCGCTCGTAGGCTGCTTCCGCCTGCGGCACGATCACGTAGTTGGGATAGATTTGTTTTCCGGGATTGAGTGTATCAACTTTGTTGACGTCGAGTACGCCCGTTCGCGTCGTCCGCAGGTTAAAGGTGTACTCGATTGGAAACGTCTCGGGGTGCTCCTGATGACCTTCTATGAATTCTCTCAAGTCCGCGTCGGATTGGTGAATATCGCGGAACCGGTAGTAGAGCTGACGCGGAACAAATAAGCGCGTGTAGGCCAAGGTTCTCTCGCGATAGCCAAACATTCGGGCGTGTTGATGCATCGTATCGAGCTGCGACACCCGCGAGGTGCGTACGTAGTAAGTCACGAGGAGATCGCGAATTGCGATCCCGCGTCCAAGCGTGTTGCCTCCGATGAGGAAATTCATGCCTCGTCCGTAGGCAATTCCTTGGCGCTTCACGCGAGCGTTTATTACCAGTAGGCGACGCGACGGCAGGTATTGGACAATTGTCTGCTTAACGTCGTCGAACGGAGGTGCGTCGGGGCCGAGTGTCTGTCGAAGGTCGTCGTATGCACTCCGAAGCTCTGCCTCGATGCCTTCGCTATTGTCGAGAAGCGCGGAATAAACCTCCGTCAAAAATACATTGATGCGTTCTTCCGCAATCTCCTGCTCATCATTCTTCAGGCTTGGATGGCAAAGATAAGAGAAGCCCTTCTCAGGTAGATTTATGTTGATAATGGCGGAAGCCGCTGACACGAGAAAAAACAGTAACGATCTTCGGAGACCTTCAGGCATTGGTTGCGCGCGATCGAGGAGTTGAGCCTGTTCTCCAGCGCCCACCAATGAAATGTAGTTTGGATTATCTTCCGGCTCATCCGAGCGGAAGAAGGTATCGCCACCCGTGTATGTATTTCCCGGGGGAAGCATGACTATGAACGAAGGCCGATGGGACGATTCGGCACTCTGCAAAAGCACTGCCTGTGGAGTGCCGGTGACGCTCACATAGACGTTACGGGGAACTGCTGTGCGTAGCCGAGTCTGGATAACCTCGTTTATTCTACTTGGTGCGACTGCTATCCTAGATGTCGATCTCCTCCGCGTGTTCGTATCAAGCGAAGCTTGGTCACCCTCATCATCGAATACGAGCGTAGGGTACTGCTCTGCTCCAATCGCTCGCAAAAAATCAGCTATGTTATGAAGGCTGGTACTACCTTTGGAGCAAACCAACAGTAGATGACCATTTCCTTGCTCAAGGTGCACCCTCGTGTTGGGAACCTCCCTCTCAAGGTCGTTATCTTTCGTGAACATCATCAGCCCAGGCAGGCCGATGGAAAAATCTCCGTGCGTCTGATGGACGAGGTCATTGATATTGCTTGTCATGACCACCGAGATCCGGAAGCCGTTGTCGAACGCCATGGCCGTGCTTGCGATCATCGCGCGAGTCTTGCCGCTTTGGATGCGGCCATAAACCAGCCCGGTAATCTGCGTATTGGGTATTCGGGCCTCGTCTAATTCGCCGGCCGGCGTCGTTCCATAGGAATTGACGACAGCACGAATGATATTCGTCGCATTGCGCTCGGCATCCAATCGCTCGTCGCCCTCAAGCTGTAACGCATCAAGGGTCTGCCGGAAAAATGGACCGTCAACAATCATTGGAACGTCTTCAGGTAGGAATCACAACTTATACTAGCATGACAGATATAATGTCCAAGGCCGAAAGAAGCGTACGGATGAGTCTCGTACGCTGAGCGCGGAGCTTTATCCGCTGGGGTTCCACCAACCTTATCCCCACCCGGGAAACCTGCCGTATCGTCCCCTCAACTCGTCCTGTTAAGGGGCGTTGTCGCGAAGGCGTTCGTGATGCGGGACGGGGTGCGGCGCCTGCGGGCGTGCCTTTTACGCGGGGCGCGCCCTTTCACATCGAAGACCACTTGGGCGGCGGCGGGGCTCCCCCGGAGCCATTACGAGCCCCTGCCAAGACGCACAGGTTTGAGTGCCGGCGTGTAGAGACCGGAGAATGACCGGGATCGAAGCGGGGGCCCCGCCGAAGACACCACCATGCGCTGAGCAAGCGGCCCGCGGATGCCCGGGTCGAGCCCGGGCATGACGGGTGAGGATGGGGCGGGCGCCTTCACGCTTAGAGGTGCCAACACACGCCCAGAGCAAGCGGTCAGGTAACGGCATGGATCACCGGGTCGCTCGACGCCTTGCCGGCGCTTTGCGCCGGGGCGTCGCGGCCCGGTGATGACGTGAGTGGAAGGCCTAGAGAGGTCCCCGCATGGCGGGCTTCGAGGCCCGGCTCTCATCCTGAGGTGCATGCCGAAGGCGTGCCTCGAAGGACGGCCGGGCATCCCGGATCGGGTCCGGGACAGGCTCTCAGCATGACGCGACGCGGATTGGGTTCGCTGGCCCTGGCCTGCACCCTTCGAGACGGGCCTTCGGCCCCCTCAGGGTGAGGAGATGGGCCGGTGCGGATGTCGGGCTGCTGGGCCGCCGCGTCAATCCTCATGGTGAGGGCGCGCCGGAAGGGCGCGCGTCTCGAACCATGAGCCCCCCACCGTTAGAGGAAGCGGCCTGCCCCGACCGCCCGATTTCCCCTTGTCCGGCCAGCCCCGCGTGCATATTTATGGGCTATCGGCGTTTCGCCGCAGGCTGACCGTTTTTCGCTCGCGCCCGGTCAGGCTTTTCCAACCATTCTTGAGACCACGGCAAGCAGGTTTTAGACTTCGCGCGTGCCGTAAGGTGCTCATTGCGCGGGCGCCGATGTGAGAGACTGACTGCATGGATCCCGAACACGAAGCGCCCCACGACGACGTCGTCTACCCTTCCGCCATTCCCTTCGTTCTGCTCCACCTGGCCTGTTTCGCGGCGATCTGGACCGGGGTGACGGTGGAAGCCGTGGTGCTGTGCATCGCGCTCTACTGGCTGCGCATCTTCGCCATCGGCGCCGGCTATCACCGCTATTTCTCCCACCGCGCCTATTCCACCAGCCGCGTCTTCCAGTTCGCGCTCGCCTTCCTGGCTCAGAGCACGGCGCAGAAGAGCGTGCTGTGGTGGGCGTCCAAGCACCGGCATCACCATCTTCATTCGGATACCGAGAACGACGTGCATTCGCCGCGCCATACGGGGTTCTTCTATAGCCATGTGGGGTGGATCTTCGCCGCCAAGCACGACGAGCCCGAGCTTGAGCTGGTCGGCGACCTGACGCGTTACCCCGAGATCGTATGGCTGCATAAGCTGGAGCTGCTTCCGGCGATCCTGCTGGCTGCGCTGTGCTTCGCCATCGCCGGGTGGTCCGGTCTCATCGTCGGCTTCGTCTGGAGCACAGTGCTGGTCTATCACGCCACGTTCTGCATCAACTCGCTCGCCCATGTTTCGGGCAGCACGCGCTACGTGACGGGGGACGATTCCCGCAACAACTGGCTGCTCGCGATCTTTACCATGGGCGAAGGCTGGCACAACAATCACCACGCCTATCAGAGCAGCGCGCGGCAGGGCTTCCGGCGCTGGGAGATCGATCCGACCTATTACATCCTGAAGGGTCTGGAGCGGGTGCGCCTGATCTGGGACGTGAAGACGCCGCCGGCCCATGTACTGCGCAACGAGCAGCGGCTCGGCTCCAAGGTGGTGCGCAAGGCGGCGGAGCAGCTCGCCGGGCAGTTCAACGCCGAGCGGATCGCCCTAGCGCTGGCCTCGACCTTGCGCAGCTCGGAGCTTTCCATGCTCCAGGCCCATCACCGCACCACCGAACTTTTGGCGACCATGCACCTGCCCCATATGCCGACCCGCGACGAGCTCGTGGCGACGGCGCGGCAGCTCTTCGCCAAGACGCCCTCCCTCGACGAGATTATCGACAAGGCCCACGAGATGTTGCTGGCCTCGGTCAGCGCGCGGCTCAACTCGGAGCTTTGTGAAGACGGCGGCGCAGCGGGACGCGGCTCGCGGTCTTAAAGTCTCGCTAGCGCCTCAGCCCAGATCACTCGGGTCACGCGACGCCGACCGGCGCATTACGCCGGGGCGTCGCGGCCCGGTGATGACGATAGTGGGGTGTCCGAGTCCTAAGCGCGGGCGGCGACCCAGACGCCGTTGCATTTGCCCGACGGGCCGACGCCATGCCACTTGCCTTGGGCCTGCTGGCGGCCGAAGCGGCCGGTGCCCCAGGCGGTGCGCGGGCCGGCGATGCCCTTGATCTTCACATTCCCGGCCGGCCCCACATGACCGCCGAGATGGATCTTGTGAAACACGAAGCGGCCGCCGGTGGCGGAGATCTCCCCGCCGGTCACAGCGACGTCGATCTTGATCTTTCCGCAATGGCCGGTGGTGGTCTGAAGCAGCATGTCCCACTTGCCGTCGAAGCGGCTGGCATGGGCCGACGGAACGGCGAGCAGCGCGAGAGAAGCGGCCGCGAGCGCGGCGACGGAAAGGCGGGTGGCGGTCTTATTGGTGACGGTCTTGCGAGAGGCAGTCTTGGTTTTGGTAGAGGCAGTCTGGGAAATCATCGTAGTCCTCATGAGTGAGGTGAGTGAGTTGACGCAACGCGTGCACGCCCGGTCCTTCGAGCCCTGCGTGCACGAGGCTTTTAAGCCTGCAACTCAAGAAGCTGCGCCCGTTTTGTTACCAAAAGAATACGACAAAACGCCCGGACCGTGAGGTCCGAGCGCTTCCGTTTGTCCGGTTTGGCGGATGCTTGTCCGGCGATCGGTCTGATCGTTCAGCCGCCTAGAACGTGATCCAGACACCGTCGCGGTAGTAGCCGCGGCCCTCGCCCGGGTCGCGCCAGCGGTAGCGGTCGGCCTGGGCCTGATCCCACTCCCAGTCGTCGCCATAGATATGGAGCTGGGCCCGGTTCGGGTAATCGTGCTTCTTCTTCACCCGCCAGCAATCGCCGGCTTCGTTGCAGACCACGGCGGCCTGCGCGCTGCTCGTCACGATGATCGCCATGCCCAGCAGGGCCGTGGCACCCAATACAATCGCTTTCAGCATCGTTCTTCTCCTCCTCCTCGCGCCTCGAAACCAAAACGCCGCGTCTCGCGGTTTGGTTGCGCAGGAGAATCCCGACAACTTTCTTCAATTTCAGTGGTTTAGCGATCGCGCGTGGATGCCTGGGAATGGATCGCCACGACCCGCACTGCCCTGGCCTTCCAAAAGACCCAGGAAGATTCGGCAATCGTTTTGCTCTAAACATGACTATTTTAGTCTTGTTTGTCACAAAACCGTTACCTAGACCGGAAGAAGGGAAAAAATCGTTCTGGTTCGGTGATTTGGACGGGTTTCTTAGGGCGTCGGCCGACCTCATTCGGCATGCCATATTACGCTTGCGGAGGCCTTTAGGCTTCACCCACCGCTATTGCCGGATCGCTCTCTTCACTGCCGCGGCGCGACTTCTAGAATTCGCCGCCGGGCAGAGTCTCTGGAGCGCGAAGCTCCATGAACTGTCCGCGCGCGATTACGCCCGCGTAGACGCCCTTCCCTCGGCCATCGCCGCTTACGAGACTGCAACCGCCTATCCCGGCAGTCCGGCCGCCTGGCATCTGAAGCTCGCGCAGCTGCTGATAAAGTCCAAGCATTTCAAGCAGGCCGCGATGGCCTATGAGACTGCAGTGTCGCGGGACGGCAGGGAGGCGTCGTGGCATTACGAGCTCGGCCGTGCCCACGAACTCTCGCAAAACTGGGCCAGCGCGGAGGCGGCCTTCGCCGGCGCGGTCGCGCGGGACGATGTGCGCGCAGATTATCACGCCAAGGTCGGGCAAATGCGCAGCTTCCAGCAGAACTGGGACGGCGCCACCGAGGCCTATCTCGCCGCGCTTGAGCGCGATCCAGACAAGGAGAACTATCGCTACCAGGCGGCCCGCTATCTCTCTCAGGCCGGCCGTGCGGCCGAGGCAGAGGAGATCATGGAGCCGGTCTGCGCGGAGAACGACGCTCTGCTGCGCGACTTTCTGAAATCCCGCTATCCCGGCCAGGACGTCCCCTTTAGCGCCCGCACCATGCTGGTAGGCGGCGCCCAGACCCGCTCAGCGAGAGAGATTCAGGTGGAAGGGCCGAACGGGGTGGAGCTCTTCTTCGAGCATACGGTGCAGGATCCTGCCCGCAGCGCAGGCCGCCGGAAGTTCTACGAAGACATGTGGCAGGCCACGGGCCGCGGAACGCCGGACCTTCTGCCGGAGCTGCATCACTATGTTGTCGGCGCGCGGTTCGCCTATTTCCTCTACGACTTTCTGCCAAGCCATACCTCGGCCCAGCCCCTGGACCGGGCTCAGTCGATGGCCATCGTGGACCGGCTCAGCGAGATCACCACGCGGCTGCTGCCGATCCTCGGCGAGCCGGACAACAAAGCGGCGATCTATGCGCAGATCAGCCATGTGAATGCGCAGACCTATCTCGCGGTGGCAGCGCGGCATCATGCAGACGGGCCGGAGGAGGCGGAGGATCTGCGCGCGCTTTCGGCGCGATGGCCGTCGCACAAGGCGAGGTTCAAGGCGCTGCCCCAGACCCTCGTTCATGGCGATCTGCATCACGGCAATCTCCTTCTGGATCACGCGGGCCGGATCAAGATCATCGATTGGGACCTGAGCGGGGTTGGGCCGATGGGCCTAGATCTCGTCCACTTCTTCGCCGGAAGAATCGACGCGGACGGGCTGGATGATCTCGCCGACCGGTATTTCGACGCGGTGGAGCCAGCGTTCAGCCGGTCAGACCGGCGCTACACGGTGGCCCTTCTGTCTGTGATGTGGTCGATCGCCAAGAACCGGCGCCCGGACCAGAAATGGATCCACGCGCTGGCGACAGCGTGAGGCGAAAGCCGTTCCCCATTCCTCGTGCTTCAAGCCACCGAAGATGACGCCCGCGATCTGCTATAAGGGCGGAAAACCAAACGCGCCCAATCACTCTAGGGAGGAACGAGAATGGCCGGACCGACTTTGCGACACCTGCTTGTGCTGCCCGATGCCCCTGCCCCCATTTCCGACAGCGTGCTGGTGCTGATCGACTGTCAGCAGACCTATCGCGAAGGCATCATGAAGCTTGAGGGCGTGGAGCCTGCGCTTCACGAGGCCGCGGTGCTGCTCAAGCGGTTTCGCGATGCAGGCCGGCCGGTGATCCACATCATGCACGACGCGGGACCGGACACGCCTTACGACGTGAACGCGCCGATCGGCCAGATCGCGGAATCCGTCGCGCCGATCGAAGGCGAAACGGTGATCGTGAAAAACCTGCCGAGCTCGTTCGAGGGTACGGACCTGGACGATGAGCTGAAGCGGCTCGGCGCAAAGAACGTCGTCTATGCCGGCTTCATGACCCATATGTGCGTGAACTCGACCGCGCGGGCCTCCTTCAATCGCGGCTATGCCACGACGGTGGTGGCGAACGCCACGGCCACGCGGGACCTGCCCGAACGGTGGGCCGGTAAGACGGTGCCGGCGGCAGAGGTGCAGGAGGCTAGCCTCTCGGCCCTTGCAGATCTCTTCGCGGTCATCGTGCCGGACACGGGCGCGCTAAAGGACTGAGCTTCCACGCCTGGGCGGGAAACGTCTCCATCAAGCCCTAATAGACCGCCGGCACCCAGCGCTGGCTGTCCTTGGGGGGACGGACATAGCCCGTCTCCTTCTGGCGCGGGGTGAGCTCGATGGGCGGGCGCTCGATCTCCTGATACGGGATCTGGGAGAGAAGGTGCGAGATGCAGTTGAGCCGCGCCTTCTTCTTCACATCGGCATTCACGACATACCAGGGCGAGAACTCGGTGTCGGTGTGCTCCTGCATGATGTCCTTGGCGCGGGAGTACTCGACCCATTTCTCGCGGGACTTCAGGTCCATGGGCGAGAGCTTCCAACGCTTGATGGGGTTTTCGATGCGTCCCTTGAAGCGCTTCTCCTGCTCCTCATCGGAAACGGAGAACCAGTATTTGATGAGGATCACGCCGGAGCGGATCAGCATCTCTTCGAAGAGCGGGGTCGCTCGCAGGAACTCCCAATACTCCTCCTCGGAGCAGAAGCCCATGACGCGCTCCACCCCGGCGCGGTTGTACCAGGAGCGGTCGAACAGCACGATCTCTCCGGCAGCCGGCAGTTGGGGGACGTATCGCTGGAAGTACCATTGGGTCTTCTCGCGCTCCGTCGGCGTGCCCAGCGCCACGACCTTGCAGACCCGAGGGTTCAGACTCTCGGTGATTCGCTTGATCACGCCGCCCTTGCCGGCCGCGTCGCGCCCTTCGAAGATCACGGCGACGCGCAGGCCCTGGCTGCTGACCCATTCCTGCAGCTTGATCAGCTCGAACTGCAGCTTCACGAGCTCGTCGATATAGTCGTATTTCTTCTTACCGGACGTCTTTGCCTTCTTGGGTCCCTTGGCCTTGATCTTCTTGCCGTTCGCGTTGGGCTTCTTCTTCGACTTCTTTGGAGGCTTGCCGTCGGCACCCGGCAGATGCCAGTGGCGCTCGATCTTGTCCTCTTCTATCACGTCCGCGCGGACTTCACCGTCATCCGGCCCGTCCTTCGCGCCCTGATGGACTCCATTCGCTTTTGTCATGATGCTCACCCCCGGCCCGGCACACGCGTCGCGTGCCAATCTTTTCGATTCCACGCCGATAACTTGAGAAGTCAAGGCGGCCGAGTCAGACATCGTCAGGGTTTCAGCGCCGTTTGCTTGGAGTGCGAAAACTTTGCCCAAGCAGAAGCGTTTCAAACAGAAGCGCTTTACTCAGACGCTGCTTCAATTCGAGGCGGTCATATGGGCCGATGAACAAATAAGTTGCACGCCGCGATTTTGCGCGCAAACGCCGTTAATCCGCGCCGATCAGTTCAGGTGGGACGTTTCTCGGGTCGAAGTTCTTCGCCTTACCGTATTTCACCTGGCGCCAGATGATAGGCCCACCGATGAGGAGGATGACGACCACCATAAGCGTGCCGTTTAGGCTCGGCCCGCCGGCGCCTAGGGAGGCGAAGAAGAACCCCAGCATGACGACGGCGAGCAGGCCGACGATGGTCCAGGCGATCCACAGCCCCGTGCTGCCGGCGATGAAGTCGGCTTCTGGGTTGGCGTCGGCAACCTTCTCCGCCAGCCCGCGGATCAGCGGAGCATAGGTGCCCCGCCGATCCTCGAAATTGCCGAGGCTGATATAGCTGTGGGAGCGGATCTTGACGCCGCTGCCGCCTTTCCGCTCCACCGCACATTGATAGATGCGGCCACCATAGGAGGCGTAGTCGATGAGCTGGAGGCTCCCGATGGCTGCGTAAGGAATACGCCCCTGCTTGCCCTTGTCGTCGCGCCATTCGAGCGCGTCCGGTTCAAGCGACCAGCTCCGTTCGCGATCGGTGATCGCATTGCGCACGCGATGTGTCAGCTCCCCCATAAGGCGAGTTTGGCCGAGGCCGCACCCGCCGTCCAGTCTCCTTCCGTGACAGGTCGCCTTGAGATCTATGCCTTTCCGGCCCGGGTGGCCTCGGGCACCTCGATCAGCTTGCCGCTCTTCACATCGTAGATGTAGCCATAGATGGGCACATCGGCTGGCACCAGCGGATGAGACCGGATGCGCGCCACGTCGGTGGTCACGCTCTCCGCCTGATCGGCGATGGTCAGCCAGTCGATGAAATCGCCTTCCGCCGAACCGGGTCCCTGGCCAACATCCTTCCAGCCGTCGGGACCGATCTCCGCCGTGTCCAAGCTCTGCTTCAGAAGCCCGCGCATGATGTCGTCGGTGAAGGTTTCCATGCCGCAATCGGTGTGGTGAACCACGAACCACTCATTGGTGCCGAGCAGCTTATGGGAGATCACCAAGGAGCGGATGGCATCGTCGCTGGCGCGGCCGCCGGCGTTGCGGATAACATGGGCGTCGCCCTCGGCGAGGCCCGCGAACTTTGCCGGGTCGAGCCGCGCATCCATGCAGGTCAGGATGGCGAAACGGCGTGCCGGCGGCATGGGGAGCTCGGCCTTGTCGCCGAAGCTTTCCGCATACTCCGAATTGGCGCCTAGAACCTCATCGCGAGTCTTGGACATTCCCTCCTCCTTCGTTTTGTCTTTTGGGTTTGAACGGCAAACTTTGACATGGGAGCGCCGCCCGCGTCACCGTCGGTGGTAGTGCTTGAGCGGAGCCTGCAGAAGCGGCTATCGTCCGCGCCGAATTCCTAATCTCATTGTTGAAAGACACTGCATATGACCGAGAACCTGTCCCTGGACGAAGTCGAACGCCGCATTCAGATCGTGGAAGACAATCTGCGTGAGCTGCAGGAGCAGGCGGCGGCCTTCTCGGGTGCGGCCGATGAGGAGCGCAACGCCCAGCGCATCGCCGATCAGCAGGAGAAGCTGGACAAGCTGATGGCCCAGCGCGCCGAGCTGATGGGGAAAGACGGCTAGCCTATTAACAGAGCGTCATCCTGAGGTGCTCGCCAAGCGAGCCTCGAAGGGTGGCGCCCATGCTTCGAGGCACGCCTGCGGCGTGCTCCTCAGCATGACGATGATGAGTTGGGGAAGCCTACTCGGCCGGGATGGTGACCGTGCCGGTGCTCTTGCAGTCCGAAAAACTCGGGGAATCGCCGTATTCGAGGCAGGAGGCCGCACCGTCGGTCGGGCCCAGAGACATGGGCATGGGCTGACGCTCTTCAGTCACGCAGCCAGCGAGGGCCAACGGTACCAGTAGAATCAAAAAGCGCAGCACGGGGTCTCTCCTTTTCCGCAGCATTGCGGTGCTTCGAAGCGTTCAACTGATAGATATTACGCGATAAGCCCTTTACAAGACGTTCGCGCGGCGCCCAGGGCATTTCGCAAGGGTGCAACCTATCTCGGGACCAACGCCGATGGGGCCATTCCGATCCCTTTCTACCGTAATTTTTCTGCTCGTTTTGGCGGTTTTCTTCTCGCCTCTGGTCTCCGGACCTCTCCAGGCGGCCGATGCGGACGGCACGATCGTCAATGCCGTGCCGGAACCGGCGGATGCCGCGATTAGGGATCTCGAGCGGAAGGCGCTGATTGCGTTCTACGAGGCGCTCGGCGGGCCGGACTGGATCCAGCGGGACTTCTGGGCGAGCGACGAGCCTGTCGGACGATGGCACGGGATCGAAACCGATTCAGACGGTTACGTCGTCCGGCTCACAATCTACGACAATAATCTCGAAGGGCGCATGCCGGGCGCTATCTGCGATCTGGAGCGGCTGCACACGCTCCACCTCTCCTTCAACAAGATTTCCGGCCGCCTGCCCGAGGGGTTCGGACGGTGCCGGGCGATGAAGAATCTCTGGCTGAAGGGCAACAAGATCACCGGGTCCCTGCCCGACGGCGTGGCGATGCTGCCGGAGCTCGAATATCTCGATCTTCACGCCAACCAGATGTCGGGAAAGCTGCCCGAGCGCTGGGCGACGCCGAAGCTGGAGATCTTCCGCGGCGAGGACAACGACTTCACCGGCAAGCTGCCGGCAGCGCTCTTTCAGCAGCAAGCGCTCAAGGAGATCTTCCTGCACAACAACAAATTCAGCGGGAAGCTGCCGGGCACGCTGAGCCAGGCGAGGAGCCTGACCTCCCTGCTGCTGGCCAACAACCGGCTGACGGGATCGATCCCGCCAGATATCGGCGGGCTCACGAAGCTGACCGATCTCAGGTTGAACCGGAACAGGCTGACGGGCGAGATCCCCGAAAGCCTGGCGGAGATCGCGCCACTCCAGGTGCTGCGGCTGGACCACAACAACTTGTCGCCGCCCGTGCCTGAGGGGCTCCAAGAACGGCTGACAGTCTTCGATGTGTCGGGAAATCCGAAAATCGACGCGGACTGATCATTCCGTCACACCGGCAAGAGCCGGTGTCCAGCGTCATGGCGCAGAGCAAATGGCTGGATTCCGGCTTGCGCCGGAATGACGGCTGATGATCTAGCGTAAGACTATTCGCCTTCGGGCTGCTGCAGCACCAGGGGAAGCACGGTACGGCCGGGCGGGTTGCCCTCGCCGTCGGAAGCGTCCTCGCCCATCACTTCGAGATGGCCGACCTGGCGCTTGTCGACCTCATAGGTCACGTCGAAATCGAACGTGCCGGCGCCGTCCACGCCGCCGCCAGACGTGTGGCCGCTTGCCAGCTCGGAGCCGTCGGCGCCGATCAGCTTCCACTGCACATTGCTCTCGAAAGTGCGCGAGCAGCCGGTGACGCCGAAGCCGGTGCGGACGCGATCGCCGGCGCGCGGGGTCATCACGATGACGAAGGCGGCATCGTCGAGGGCGCCGTCGTCGTTCTCGCAGTTCTTCGGATCGGGGTTGGGCTCGTACCAACCGCTCATGGCCGACGCGGGCTGGGGCTGGGCCGTCAATGCGGCCAGGCCAAGCGCCATCGCCGCCGCAATACCAAAAGTAAAATGCTTCATCGCCTCCTCCATCTCAGGGCTTGGCCGACTCCTCCCCGGGCCGGCGGCGTCAAACTACGCGGGCGCGCGGGCGCTGACAACGATTCGCTGGGGTTCGGCCGCCGCTTCTTGTTTTCCGCTAAAGCGCTTCCAGAAGGCCGGGCAGAACGTTCTTCGCTTTCTCGTAGATGCCGGGCGCCTCGCTTTCACGCGGGCCGCCGATGCCGATCTGGAAATCCTGGTCGACCGTGTGGGCGGTGAGCAGCTCCGTCAGCCAGACGCCGGCGCGCTCCACGTCGTCCTCGCTCTCCGCGTTCATCACCATAAGGGGCTTGTCGTATTTCTCGGCGAAGCCTTCCGCGAGCTTCGCCCCCTTGGAGCCGGCAAGGCCCGACCCATCGGTGATCAGCAGCACGGCGTCGCTGTCGCGCACGTTCCATTCGGTGCGCTGGGCGGGGTCTTCAGACGGTGTCTCGCGAAGCTTCGGATAGGCGGCGAGCAGGCCCGGCGGCTCGGTCATGTCTTCCGCCCAACCGCCGCGGGGGCACCAGCCGCCATAGTCGACGTCTTCTTCCAAGGCGACATCGAGGGCGGCGCGGTCCACGCCTGTCTGTCCGCCAGTGATGATCAACGCCATATGATCTGTCTCCCTGCTATGCTTACGCTATCTTCGGCGCAGCCATTTCAGCGCGCCTTCGCTCATGCCTTTGAACTTCGGATCGCCGTCGAGACGGCCCACGAAAAGCTCTGACGGCTTCGCCTCCCGCTTCACCGCATGATAGAGCCGCGACTGGGGCGCCGACGTGCGGACGAGATAGAGTCCGGGCGCAAGCCGGACTGTGTCGGCACCCTCGAGGATACCCTCATCGTCCGCATCGGAGGTTAAGGCAACGACATAGAGCGCCGCCGATTCTTCATCGCGATCCATTCACGGGCAAACGGAATAGGCGGCGGCTGCGTTCCCATCGGGTCGGCAGAGGCGCGAGGGCTTTCGGCAGTGCTCGGGTTGGCAACGGGCAAGAGATAAGCTAGAGGCTGGCGACCGCCGCCCCCAAGGATAGGCAAATTTTGCGCGAACGCTTGAGACAGCTCTATTTCGGACGGAGCCAGGCCGCCCACCGTTTTCGGTTCGGGCTGCTGATCTTCGATGCGATCACGGTGGCTTTTATCGTCGCCACGTCCTTCCTGGAGCGGTCCCTAACGATCGAAGTGATCGACGTTACGATCGGTCTGGTGGTGCTCACCGACTTCCTTGCTCGCATCTACGCCCATGAGAAGCCATGGAAGGAATTCACCCATATCTCCACCTGGGCGGATATCGTCGCCATCATCTCGTTCCTGGCGCCGCTGGCCGACGAAGGTTTCGCGTTCCTTCGCATCCTGCGCACGCTGCGGCTGCTGCACACCTATCAGATGATCTCGCGGCTTCGGCAGGAAAGCGTCTTCTTCCGCCGGAACGAGGAAGCCGTGGTGGCCGTCGTCAACCTCTCGGTCTTCCTCTTCATCATGACCTCGGTGGTCTACGAGACCCAGCACTGGCGGAACCCGGCGATCGACAACTATGTCGATGCGCTCTACTTCACGGTAACGGCGCTGACCACGACGGGATTCGGCGACATCACCCTGGAGGGGTCGATTGGCCGGCTTGTGGCCGTGGTGATCATGATCTTCGGTGTGACCTTGTTCTTGCGGCTGCTGCAGACCCTGCTCCGCCCCTACAAGGTGCGCCACCCTTGCCCGTCCTGCGGCTTGCAGCGCCACGAGGCCGACGCAGTCCACTGCAAGGCCTGCGGCGAGCTACTCAAGATCCCCGACGAGGGGCGGTACTAATCTCCCGCCGTCGCCGCTGCGAGCTCCTGGTCAAGGGAGAGCGTACGCTGCAAAGCCGGCCGGGCCACGAGCCGCTCCACATAGGCTTCGAGCTCCTGCATCTGGTGCAGCAGACCGAACATCATGCCCCAGCGCAATGTCGAGCCGAGCACGACATCGGCGGCTGTAAACCGATCGCCCAGGAGATACTCCCCCTCACTGACCGCTTCGCGCAGGACGTCCAGCACGAGGTCGAAGCTGCCGTAGCCCAGCGTGCCGCTGAAGGGCTCCTCTTTGCGCGGATAGGCCTGATCCGTCATGGCAGGCTCCAGACAGCCGGGGCTGAAGAACAACCATTTTAGATACTGGCCGCGCGCCGGGTCGCCCACGGGGACGTTTAGGCCCGCTTCCGGGAATTCGTCCGCCAGATAGGTGCAGATGGCGGCCACCTCGGTCACGACCGCATCGCCGTGGCGCAGCGCCGGCACCTTCCCCATGGGGTTGATCTTGCGGTATTCGGCTTGGCGTTGAATGCCGCTTTGCAAGTCCAAAACCTCAAGCTCATAGGGCTCGCCCAGCTCCTCGAGCATCCATCGGGCGATGGACGAGCGTGTCGGCGCGGCGTGATAGAGCGTCAACGATGCCATGTTTTCTCCTCCCAGTTGCCAACACTTCCTAACGCCCAATCGGGGCTCCGGCGTGGCAGGCGGCTTGTAGGTGACTTGTGGGTGACTTGGCGAGCGCTTGGCGCCCATCGCCCGGCTTGCAGCGAAGGGCCGTTCCCGATAGCCAAGAGCTCATGAAACCAATTCACGTTATCGGTGGCGGCCTGGCCGGCTCCGAAGCTTCCTGGCAGGCCGCGGAGGCCGGGGTCCCGGTCGTGCTGCACGAAATGCGTCCCGTCCGCGAGACCCATGCCCATCAGACGGGCTCGTTCGCCGAGCTGGTCTGCTCCAACTCGTTTCGCTCCGACGATGCGGAAACCAATGCGGTCGGCCTGCTGCACGAGGAGATGCGCCGGGCGGGCTCGGTGATCATGGAGGCGGCCGATGCCCATAAGCTTCCCGCCGGCGGCGCGCTGGCCGTGGACCGCGAGCGGTTTGCCGCTGCGGTCACGGAGCGCCTGGAAGCCCACCCCAATATCGAGATCGTGCGGGAGGAGATCGAAGGCCTGCCGCCGGCCGACTGGGACAACGTCATTGTGGCGACCGGTCCCCTCACCGCCGAGAAGCTCGCGAACGCCATCGGCGAACTGACCGGCGAAGCCGAACTCGCCTTCTTCGACGCCATCGCCCCGATCATCCATCGCGAGAGCATCGACATGGACATCTGCTGGATGCAGTCCCGCTATGATAAGCCGGGCCCCGGCGGATCGGGCGCGGACTACATCAACTGCCCCATGGACAAGGAGCAGTACGAGCGGTTCATCGATGCGCTGATCGAAGGCGAAAAGACCCAGTTCAAGGAATGGGAGGCGAACACCCCCTATTTCGAAGGCTGCCTGCCCATCGAGGTGATGGCGGAGCGCGGTCGGGAGACCCTGCGCCACGGCCCCATGAAGCCCGTCGGGCTGACCAATGCTCACAAGCCGGACGAGAAGGCTCATGCGATCGTTCAGCTCAGGCAGGATAATGCGCTAGGCACGCTGTGGAATATGGTCGGCTTCCAGACCAAGCTGAAATATGGGGCGCAAACCGAGATCTTCCGGCTGATCCCCGGCCTCGAGAAGGCCGAGTTCGCCCGGCTCGGCGGGCTGCACCGGAACACGTTTCTCAACAGTCCCAGACTCCTGGACGGACAGCTTCGCCTCAAGGCCGAACCTCGCTTGCGCTTCGCCGGCCAGATCACCGGCGTGGAGGGCTATGTGGAATCGGCGGCCATCGGTCTGGTCACGGGCCGGTTCGCGTCCGCCGAGCGGCTTGGCAGCACGGGCTTCCCGCCCCCACCCACAACGGCGCTGGGCGCGCTGGTGGCCCATATCACCGGCGGGCATCTGACGTCGGACGATAACCGCTTCCAGCCCATGAACATCAATTTCGGGCTGCTGCCGCCCCTCACCGAACCGGTCGAGAAGGTGAAGGGGAAGAAGGCGAAGACTCAGGCCCGCAGGAAGGCCATGACCGCGCGGGCCTTGCGGGATGTCGACGCGTGGCTGGAAGGCGCCCCGGCCGTTGCCGCCGAATAGACTCTTGAGTCTTCGCTAGGGCCGCCAGGTGGTGAGCCGCCAAAGCCGGTGGAGCGGATTGATATCCGCAAGATCCGCCATGGGGTCTTCTATCGCCTCCAACGCCTTCAGATAAGGCTCCACCAGGGCGAGCGGCTTGAAGGCGGCTTGGGCCTGTTTCGGCAATGCGCGGATCAGGGGCTTGGCGGTTTCGAGCTCTTCTCGGGCCTGGCGGCGCAGCTCGCTCATCAGCCCTAAAAAGGTCGGGTCCGCGTGACCGGCCATGAGCCGTTGATCGGCCCCGGTCTGGAGGCTCTGGACGGGAAGATAGAGGCGGTTCTGGGCTGCATGAACCGTCACGGCCCGCATCAGCCCCGTCAGCCCGTAAGCGCGGCCAGCGGCACACGCGGCGGGTCCTGCCCTCTCCCGATCACACCCCAGACATTCGCATGCCAGCAGAAAGGCTTGGCCGGCCGTGTTGTCGAGATAGATGAGGAGGCTCGCGCTGTCCGGCATGATGCGTTCCAGCACGTCGAAGCGGCGCGCATCGATCATCGGATCGAGCCGGGATGCGGGAAGTTCGTGGCGCTGCAGAGCCGCGCCCATTGCATCGGCGACCGGGTGGCCTGTCGCCTCCCCGGAGGCGGCGACCTGCATGGCGTCCCGCCACCATTGCAGGCGGATCTCACCTAGGGTCGGCTCAGTCACCTCGTCGGCGATCTGGGCGAGCTCGGCATTGAAGGCATAGAGGGCGAACAGCGCATCCCGGGCGCCGGCGGGCGCGAAGAGCGCGGCGAGATAGCGGTCGGGATCCTTCTCCCGCGCCATCTCGCGAATGATCTTGCGCCGTTCGGCGTCGTCCAAAGCTGAAGCTCCCCTCATCCGCTCCACTCTATCGGGATCGGAAGGCTGCCACGGCTTGCGGCTACGCTGAAGTCTTAGGAGTCGCCTAGACGCTCGCCGGGACTCCGGATTTCGGACGTTTCGTGGTGGACGAAGCGCCCCAATCCCGGCGCATGCCCAGGATCAGCAGCAGCGGCGCGGCAACGAAGATCGAGGAATACGCGCCCACGATGATGCCGAACAGCATGGCGATATTGAAGTTCTCGATCACCTTGCCGCCCCAGAGATAGAGCGCCAGCACCGCCAGGAAGGTGGTGAAATGGGTCAGCAGGGTACGGGACAAGGTCTCGTTGATGGCAAGATCGATCAGATCGGCCATGGGCAGCTTGCGGTATTTGCGCAAATTCTCGCGGATACGGTCGAACACCACGACCGTATCGTTCAGCGAATAACCAATGATGGTGAGAATCGCAGCGAGGGCCGCCAGATTGAACTCGAGCTGCAGGACGCAGAACAGGCCGATGGCGCCGACCACATCATGGGTCAGCGCGGCGATAGCCGCCACAGCGAACTGCCATTCGAAGCGCAGCCACACATAGACGAGGATCGCCAGCATCGCGACGACCACCGCGATGGTGCCCATATAGATGAGCTCCGACGAAATCGTGGGGCCGACGGTCTCCACGCGGCGATACTCGACATCGTCGCCGAGCGCCGCCTTGACCTTGTCGACCGAGGCCTGCTGGGCCTTCTCGCTCCCCTGCTCCTGGATACGGATCAGCACGTCGTTGGGCGCGCCGAAACGCTGAATCTGCACCTCACCGATATCAAGCGTGTTGAGGGTCTCGCGCAAGGATGCGAGATCCGCCTCCTCCGTCTTGGTGCCAATTTCGATCAGCGTGCCGCCTTCGAAATCGATGCCGAAATTCAGGTCGTAGACCTGCAGGGCCACCAAGGACAGGATCATCATCAGGGCAGAAACGAAGAAGCTGATGCCCCGCATGCCGACGAAGTCGACCTTCGTATCCGGCGGGACGAAACTGAAGCCTCGAAACATCGCGCGTCTCCTAAATCGGCACGACTTGCGGCCGGGTCCACCGCAGCCAGAAGGATACGATCATCCTGGAGAAGGTCACGGCGGTGAACATCGAGCAGACAATGCCGATGCACAGGGTCACGGCGAAGCCGCGCACCGGGCCGGACCCGAGCCAGAACAGGACCAGGGTAGAAATCAGGGTGGTGACGTTGGAGTCGATGATGGTGGCCATGGCACGGGAATAGCCCGCATCGATGGCCGCTAGGGGCGATTTCCCGCTCCTCACCTCCTCCCGTATTCGCTCGAAGATCAGCACGTTGGAATCGACCGAAATACCGATGACCAGCACGATACCGGCGATGCCGGGCAGCGTGAGGGTCGCGCCAATCAGGGAGAGCGCGGCGAAGATCAGCACCGCGTTCAAGAGCAGCGCGAGATCCGCAAACAGTCCGAACAGGCCGTAGGCCAAGACCATGAAGACCATCACGGCAATGACCGCGATCACGGCGGCCCGCTTGCCGGACGCGATGGAGTCGGCGCCGAGGCTCGCGCCCACGGTGCGCTCCTCGATGGGCGTCAGCTTGGCGGGCAGCGCGCCGGAGCGCAGCAGAATGGCGAGGTCATTGGCCTCTTCCACGGTGAAGTTGCCGCTGATCTGACCGCTGCCGCCCAGGATCGGCTCCTGAATGCGCGGCGCGGAGATCACTTTGCCATCCAGCACGATGGCGAAGGGCAATCCGACATTCTCCTGGGTCGCACGGGCGAAGCGCTTGGCGCCGGTGGAATCGAAGCGGAAGGAGACGATGGGCTCGCCGGTGCGGCCGTCGAAGCCCGGCTGGGCGTCGACGAGGTTCTCGCCCGAGACCAGCACCTCATCCTTCAGCACGTACGGGATCTTCGGGTCCTCATCGGCGGAATAAGCCAGGATGGAGCCTGCCGGCGGACGCTTGCTGGCCTCGACTTGCTGGGGATCGGCGGATGGATCCACCATTTGGAAATCGAGCTTGCCGGTCTCGTTGATCAGGCCTTTGAGGCGCTGCACGTCCTGAATGCCCGGGAACTGCACGAGAATGCGGTCGCGGCCCTGACGCTGAATGCTGGGCTCGGACGTGCCGAACGCATCGATACGGCGGCGGATGGTCTCGATGGAGGACTCGATCGCGCCGTTGATGCGTGCATTTAGGCCCGCCTCGGTGATGGCCAGGGTGACGGTGCGGTTATCGCCCTCCTGCACATCGATGTTCTTCTCGCCACCCATGCCGAAGCCGGTGGTGTCGATCGGCACGGAGAGCTCGTCGAGGGCGGAGACGGCCTTGTCGAAGTCGGAATTTTCTCTGATCCGCACCGAGACGCTCTTGGACTTCGGGTTGGATTGGAGATTGGTGTAGCCGATCCGCTCATCGCGGAGCGCGGAGCGCGTCTCGCCACGCAGCGTCTTCAGCCAATCGTCGACCAGCTGCTGCTCGTCGATCTCGTAGAGAAGATGGGCGCCGCCTTGCAGGTCGAGGCCGAGATTGACCTGCTTATGGGGCAGCCAATCCGGCACCTCCGCCATGGTCTTGGCCGGGAAAACATTGGGCAGTGCGTAGGCCACGCCGAGAATCACGACGAGGAGAATCAGCACCACTTTCCATCTTTGGAAATGCAGCATCGCCGCAGAGCTCCGGGTTGACTAGACGATAAGGCCGATCGGGCGAGAGCAGGAGACGCGCATCAGGACGCGCTCCCGCGCTTCGAACGGCTGCCGCCGGTTTTGGTCGGCGTCTTTTCGTTGTTGTTGGCGGGCTCTGGCTTGCCGCGCACCTCGGAGATGGTCGATTTCAGCACGCGGATGCGCACGCCCTCGGAGACTTCGATCTGAATCTCGTCGTCGTCGACCTTGGTGATCTTGCCGAGAATGCCGCCGGCGGTGACGACATTGTCGCCGCGGCGCAGATTCCCGATCATCTCCTGATGCGCCTTCATCCGCCGTTGCTGCGGACGGATCATCAGAAAATACATGATACCGATGATCAGAACAGTCGGGATCAGGAGACTATTGAAATAGTCCATGGCGCCCGGAGCAGCTTGGGCTAAGACCGGCTCGATCATTTGCTCCCATCCCTCGTATTGCTTTAATTATGGCCGCCCAGTCGAAGGGCTTGATAAAGGAGGAAAACCCCTCCTCGTGTTGGCCGCGACTATAGCCAGCTAACGCGCCTTTGCAACGGCTGTGAAGGCATCGTAAAGCCTGTTTCTCGCAACCTCCCACCCGGTAGATCGCAACGATGGCTTCGCAGACGGATACGGAGAGCCTTTTGGCTCGAATAGCGGATGCTTTGGACCGCCTGGCTCCGGCGCGCGCAGAGGCGCCCGATTTCGACCGTGCGGAGGCCTTCGTATGGGCTGCGGAGCGGGAAACTTTGCAGCCAGTCGATAGCATCAACCGCCAGCCATTGCCCCTGCTGAAGGGCATCGATCACATGCGCGATGCCTTGGTGGAGAACACCGAACGCTTCGCCCACGGGCTTCCCGCCAACAACGCACTGCTGTGGGGCGCGCGCGGCATGGGCAAGAGCTCGCTTGTGAAGGCGGTGCATGGATCCGTCGCCGCACAGGTGGCGGACGATGCGGACACGCCGGATCTCAAGCTGATCGAGATCCACCGGGAGGATATCGGCTCCCTGCCCCAGCTCCTACATCTCCTGAAAGAGGCGCCCTACCGCTTCATCCTGTTCTGCGACGACCTCTCCTTCGAGGCCCAGGACACGTCCTACAAGTCGCTAAAGGCGGTTCTGGAAGGCGGCGTGGAAGGGCGCCCCGAAAACGTGATCTTCTACGCCACCTCCAACCGGCGGCATCTTCTGTCGCGGGAGATGATAGAGAACGAGCAGTCGACGGCGATCAATCCGTCGGAGGCGGTGGAGGAATCCGTCTCCCTGTCGGACCGGTTCGGGCTGTGGCTCGGCTTCCACAATTGCAGCCAGGACGAATACCTGCAGATGGTCCGCGGTTATGCGGAGCATTACGGGCTCGACATCCCGGACGAGGAGTTGAAGCGCGAGGCGCTCGCCTGGGCCATGGGCCGCGGCAGCCGCTCGGGCCGTGTCGCCTGGCAGTATATCCAGTCGCTCGCGGGCCGCCTCGGCAAGCGGTTCTAAGGAGCGCCGCCCCAACGAAAAAGGGGCGAGCCTTGCTCACCCCTTCCCCACGATCTCTCCTGAAATCGATGGCTAGTTCGCGCCGGCGGTCGCGGTGCTCATATATTTGAGCGGATCGACCGGACGGGAGCCCTTGCGCAGCTCGAAGTGAAGCTGCGGCTGGCTGACCGAGCCGGTGGCGCCGGCCTGGGCGATGGTCTGGCCGCGGGTGACCTTGTCGCCCCGCTTGACCGTGACGTTCTCGTTGTGGGCGTAAGCCGAGACCCAGTTGTTGGAGTGCCGGATCAGCACCAGGTTGCCGTAGCCCTTCAGCTCGTTGCCGGCATAGGCCACGACACCGTTCTCGGCCGCCTTGACCGAGGTGCCCTGGGGCACGGAGATGTCGATACCGTCGTTATGACCGCCGTCGGCGCGGGAGCCGAACTTCGAGATCACCCGACCATTCACGGGCCAGCGGAAGCGCTGACCGGACATGGGATCGGGAGACGGCAGGGTCTTGGTGCTCGCCACCTGGCTGCCGCTCTGGCTCTGGCTGGGAGACGGCGTGCTCGCTGCCTGCTGCTTCGGCTCGTCCTTCTTGGCGAAGTCGGGCGACTCGATCTTCTGGGTGCGCACGACCTGGACGTTGTTGTTGCTCTCAGGCGCCTTCGGCTGAGGCTTGGGCGCGGATTGCGCCTGCACCGTCGGCTGAGGCGCGCTGCCACCGCTCGGAATCTTCAGCTCCTGGCCGATCTGCAGGCTGCGCGCATTGGTAATATTGTTCGCGCTCGCCAGAGCCTGCTCGCTCACGCCATGCTTCTTGGCAATGGAGTTGAGGCTGTCACCGGCCTGGATGATGTAGGAATCGTCGCCCACGGTCGCGCCTTTGGCCGGGATCACGATCTTCTGGCCGGCCGTCAGGCCGATGCCCGACAGGTTGTTGGCCTTCTGGATCGCCTCGACGGAGACGCCGTAACGGAGCGAATAAAGATAGAGGCTATCGCCATTCTGCACGGTGATGGTCTTGGAGCCCGGGCCCGTGAGCGTCGCGCGATCGGCCGAGGCGACCTGGCGCGGCGGCATCGTGGGCTGCTGGACGGGCTGCTTCGGCGCGGGCGGCGTATAGACCGCCTGCTGCACCGGATATGTGTTGGTCGAGCCGGAATAGGTGTTGGTATTGGCGTTCGGCCGATACGACACGGGCGTCGGCTTGTAGCTGTTGCCGCCGCTATAGGAATTCCCGCTGCTGTAGGAATTGTTCGAATAGCTGTTGCTGTTGCCGCCGTAGCTATTGCTACCGCTGCTGCTGCCATAGCTGCTGTTGCTCGCGTAGCTGTTGCCGCTGTGATAGCGGCCGCGGCTATCGAAGCCCGGCGTGGTACGCGGCGGCGTCGTGCTGGCATAATTGCTGGAGCCGCCGCTTCCGCCGTAGACGGACTCCGGCGGCACGGGGCCGAGAGAGGCGGTCGTGGTCTGGTCGTAACCTGCCCCGCCATTGCTCGAAAGATTGTATGCCGGATTGTCGAAGCGGGAGCTGTTGCTGCAGCCCGCGACACCGGCGGTGGCCATGGCGGCAGCGGCCAAAATCGCGCCGCGCCCAAGGGTCGACCAGAACGCCGTTTCCCTCATTCCCAGAAACCCCCGTACTCGAAACTCGCTACTTGAAGAGGCAGTTAAGCGCTTATGCGGTAAACAGCGTCTTAACACCGATCTCTGTTTGACTTGGACGGGCACGAATCCGCTGTTCTTTTCGTCCGTCATGGCGTCTTCCGCTCCGCGCGGCTCCGATCCGTTGCCCATCGCTGTGCCGTCCTTCGCCCGCGCGTTCCTGATGATCTCTTCGCTCATGAGCGTTTCACCCGTCCCTTCACCAGGGGCACGAATCGGACGGGCAGAAGAGATCTTTCCGTGAATTCGTCGTCTTCGCCAAATTTGTCGACTTGGATGAGAGATTGGGAATCCCGGTTCTCGCCGATGGGGATGATCATCCGCCCGCCGACCTTCAGCTGATCGACCAAGGCTTCGGGCACTTCCGGCGCTGCCGCGGTGACGATGATCCGGTCGAACGGCGCCTGGGGCGGCCAGCCGATCCAGCCATCGCCGATGATGGTGCTGATATTGTCGATGCCGAGCTCTTCGAAATGCTCGTCGGCGAGCTTCTGTAGCTCCCGGTAGCGCTCGATGGTGTAGACGTGGCTGCACAGCTTGGAGAGCACGGCCGCCTGGTAGCCGGAGCCGGTGCCGATCTCGAGCACCTTATGATGCTCCTCCACCTCCAGCTTCTCGGTCATGAAGGCGACGACGTATGGCTGGGAGATGGTCTGCCCGCACTCGATGGGCAGCGCGATGTCCTGATAGGCGTGCTTCAGGAAGGACGGCTCGACGAAGATCTCGCGCGGCACGAGCTCCATGGCGCGCAGGACACGCGTGTCGCGGATGCCGCGGCGCCGGAGCTGCATGATCAGCCCGATCTGGTCTTGGGCGCTTGCCGCCATTAGGGGACTGCTCCGAATCAGAGTCGGTCCCAGAATATCCAATGATTCTAGGCGTCCGCGCCACGACTGCGTGACAGACTAGCTTTCGAGCGCCTTTTGCAGCTGCTCGCAGGTCGGCTGATGGGTGAAGTCGAGGCAGAGCGGCGTCACCGAAATAGCGTTCCGCTGCACCGCCCAGATATCGGTGCCTTCCGGCGGCGCGGACATCTGGCGGTTGATGCCGATCCAGTAATAGGCGCGGCCGCGCGTATCCATGCGGTCGTCGATATTGAGCAGGTCGGGGTCGCGCTGGCCCTGGCGGGTGATCTCCATGCCCGTCACCTCGTCGGGCTGGCAATCGGGAAAGTTCACGTTGAGCAGGATGCCTTGGGACCATTCGGAATCCAGGAGCTGCTTCACGAGCTTTGCGCCGTGGGCGAGCGGGGTCTCCCAGATGGGCACCCCCTGCTCCATGGGACCCGTCACCAGGCTCAGCGCAATGGAGCGAATGCCGAGCAGTGTGCCTTCGATGGCGCCGGCCACGGTGCCGGAATAGGTCACGTCGTCGGCGAGGTTCTGGCCGCGGTTCACGCCGGACAGGATGAGATCCGGCGGATGATCCAGCAGGAGCGAGCGCACCGCCATGATGACGCAATCAGTGGGCGTGCCCTTCACCGCATAGCGCTGCTTGCCGAGTTCGCGCATGCGCAGAGGCTCGGCGAGGGTCAGGGAATGGGACGCGCCGCTATTGTCGGTCTCGGGTGCTACGACCCACACGTCGTCGGAGATCTCATGAGCGATCTCCTCCAGCACCTCGATGCCGGGCGCTTCGATACCGTCGTCATTGGTGAGGACAATTCGCATGGTCACCTGCTGTTTTCTTGTTCGGACCGTATTCCTGAATCAATTCCGCAGGGCTCAACGTGCGGGCGGATCGATTCTTTCCATGCCCCCCATATAAGGCTTCAGCACGTCGGGAATGCGAATGCCGCCGTCCTCGTCCTGATAATTTTCCATCACGGCGATCAGCGCGCGCCCCACCGCGACGCCGGAGCCGTTAAGCGTATGGACCAGACGATTGTCCTTGGCGTCCTTCACCCGGTAGCGGGCGTTCATGCGGCGGGCCTGGAAATCGCCGCAGACCGAGCAGGATGAGATTTCGCGGTAGGTGTCCTGCCCCGGCAACCAGACCTCGATGTCGTAAGTCTTGCGGGCCGAGAAACCCATGTCCCCGGTCGACAGGGTCACGACGCGATACGGTAGCCCAAGGCGCTGCAGCACCGTTTCGGCGCAGCCGGTCATGCGCTCCAGCTCGTCGAGGGACTGATCGGGGGTCGTGATGGAGACCATCTCGACCTTGGAGAACTGATGCTGGCGGATCATGCCGCGTGTGTCGCGGCCCGCAGCCCCGGCCTCGGCCCGGAAGCACGGTGTGAAGGCGGTGACGCGCTTCGGCAGGGAATCCTCCGGCACGATCTCCTCGCGGACGAGATTTGTGAGCGGGACTTCGGCGGTCGGGATGAGCCAGAGGCGGCCGGCTTCTTGCTCGCCGTCTTCGAGCCGAACGGCGGCGAACTGGTCCTCTTCAAACTTCGGAAGCTGCCCGGTTCCGAACATGGTGTCGTCGCGGACGAGAAGCGGCGGCGCCACTTCCGTGTAGCCATGCTCGCTCGTGTGCAGGTCGAGCATGAAATGGCCCAGCGCCCGCTCCAGCCTGGCAAGCGCGCCCTGCAGCACCACGAAGCGAGCGCCGGACATCTTGGCGGCTGTCTCGAAATCCATCAGGCCGAGCGCCTCGCCGAGCTCGAAATGCTGCTTCGCCTCGAAGCTTAGCTTGGGCAGCTCACCCCATTTCCGAATCTCGACATTGGCGTCTTCGTCCGGACCGACGGGCACGTCGTCGAGGGGCATGTTGGGAATTCCGGCCAGCAGCTCGTGAAGCTCTGCATCGATGGCGCGCTCGGCGTCCTCGCCCTGCTTTACCTCCTCCTTCAGTCCGGCCACCTCGTCCATGAGGGTTTGGGCCAGCTTCTCGTCCTTGGCTTGCTTGGCCTTGCCGATCTGCTTGGACGCGGAATTGCGGCGCTCTTGGGCGTCCTGCAATTTCTGAATCGTCTCACGCCGTTGTTCGTCCAGCTTGAGGATTTGATTCAACTGGGCTTGGGGATCGTCGAAGCCGCGGTCGGTCAAGCCTTGCACGAAGGCGTCCTGATTATCGCGAATCCATTTGATATCGAGCACGAGGAACCCTGTTCTTTTCGCCGCTGAAAGTCGCCTCCCCTATACGGCCATAGCCGCGCTTTGTCATGGGGGTGCCTCCTTGTGACTCCGTCATTGCCGGGCTTGACCCGGGCATCCAGGAGCACAAGCTCTAGTGCCAGCCGCCCTGGATTGCCGGGTCAAGCCCGGCAATGACGTGCGAGGGATGGCGGGGCCTGCATGTTTCGAGACGCGGGCTGCGCCCGCCCTCACCAAGGAGAGATCAGGGTGCGTGTGGCCCCTCAAGCCGCGAGCATAGCATTTCGCCTCACACTGAGGGGGCCGAAGGCCCGTCTCGAAGGGTGTAGGCCCACAGGCGTGCCAAAGGACCCCCTACTCGTCGTCGGACGTGTCGTCGTCGTCCGTCTGGTTCGCTTTGGCGCGTTTTTTCTCGGCCATGGAGACCGAAAGGATCGACAGCTCGTAGAGCAAGATGGTGGGGATCCACAGAGCAAGCTGGCTGATGGGGTCCGGCGGGGTCAGCACGGCAGCGATCACAACCATGACCATGATGGCGTGGCGCCGGTATTTCCGGAGCCAGTCGGCGGTGATGATGCCGGCGCGGGCCAGAAGCGTCAGCACCACGGGAAGCTGGAAGCAGACGCCGAAGGCCAGGATCAGCGTCATGATGAGACTCAGATACTCGCTCACCCTCGCGGTGAGCGCGATCGTCACCCCGTCGTCTCCCGATTGCTGCATGGAGAGGAAGAAGGTCATGGCGAGCGGCATGGCCATGAAATAGACCAGCGCCGCGCCGATCAGAAACAGGATGGGCGTGGCGGCCAGAAACGGCAGGAAGGCCTTGCGCTCGTTCTTATAAAGGCCCGGCGCCACGAACATGTAGAGCTGGCTGGCGATCACCGGAAAGGCGATGAAGACAGCGCCGAACAAGGCGAGCTTCATCTGGGTAAAGAAGAACTCCTGGGGCGCGGTGTAGATCATCTCGATGGGCGTATTTACGCCCGCCGCCCAGCGATAGGGCCAGAGCAGGAGATTGTAGATCTGCTTGGCGAAGGCGAAGCAGACGATGAAGGCGGCGCCCACCGCCAGGATCGACCACATGAGCCGGCGGCGCAGCTCGACCAGATGGTCCATCAGCGGCGCTTTGCTGGCGTCGATATCGTCCTTGTCGTCGTCGGCGCTCACGAGGATTGCTCCTTCGTGGTGCTTTTGCCTGCGCCGCCTCTACCTGTGCCGCGGGGCTTGGCGGTCTTGGAGGCCGCGCGTTTGGAGGCACCGGTCTTGGGCGGGGCCTTGCCGGTCTGAGGCTTCGGCGTAGGGGTCGTCGACTTCGCAGTGGAGCGCGACGGACCGGTTTTTGATTTCGCGCGGGACGCCGTGGCGGATTTCGTTGCCGACGCCGATTTGGTTTTCGAGGTCGTGCTGCGCTTGGACGATGGGGCCTGGCTGGTCGCCGTCTTCGCGGTGCTCCGCTTTGTAGTGGTCTTTTTCGCTCCGCGTTTGGTCGACGGCTTGGGCGCCGGCGCCTGGACGCTGGTCGATTTGGGGGACGCAGCTGCTGCAGCTTCGCCAGTTCTCTTGGCCTGATTCTGGGGATGCGCCCTGGCCTCTTCCGGGACGGGCAGCATGGGCGGGCCCTTCACGCGCTCCGGCGTCTCGACGGCTTCCTGATAGCGGCGCTGCATCTCCTCCAGCTCCGCATCGCTGATGGCCTCGTCGAACTGGCGCTGGAAGTCGGAGGCCATGCGGCGAACCTTGCCGGCATAGGTGCCGAAGGTGCGCATCAAGCGCGGCAGGTCTTTCGGTCCGACCACCAGGATGGCCACCACCGCGATGACCAGAAGCTCCATCCAGCCGATGTCGAACATGAGTGCTGTCTTATTCGTTCACTGCGCAGGAGCGCGCCGTGCTGCGCCCGGAGATGAGATCAACCGGAATTGCGGCTGGAGCCGCTGGAGGACTTCCGGGCTGTCGTCTTGCGGGTCGTGGTTTTGCTGGCCGTGCTTTTCTTCGCGCTCGTGCCGCTGCGGCTGGAGGTCTTGCGCGCGGCCGGCTTGGACGCCGCCTTGGCCGTGGAACGGCGCGCAGGCGTCTTCTTGGCAGGCTTCGGCGCGGGCGGCGGCTCGACCGGCTGATGCTCGATGGTCTGGGTCTCAGCCTTTGAGATTTCGCGGGCCGGCGTGTGTTCGTCGTCGGTCGCCTCGTCGTCCTCGGCGAGGCCCTTCTTAAAGCTCTTGATGCCCTTGGCGACGTCTCCCATGAGGTCGGAAATCTTGTTCCGCCCGAAGAGGAGGATAAACACAACCAAGACGATAAGAATGTGAGACCAGCTTAGTCCCATGAAAAGCCTCTCGATTTAGCGGCGCGAGCCATGCCAGGGAAATTTGAAACACTATGGCAGGAAAGAGGTTCTGGCCGCAAGCAGGGTGCGCGATATAGCCACTGATAACCGCCTCATCTTCACGCCGGGAAAATCAGCGGCGCGGTCTCGCCCATCGCCAGCCCCACCTCGGTTCCGGGCGGCGGAACCGGGCCGGACGGACGCACGAAGACGGGACGTTCCACCCCGGCGACGGCAAGCTCCACCAGCAGCACATCGCCCAGAAAGCGGCTCTCCACCACGCTGGCCGGGGTCCCCTCACCTGCCGGCACCACATTCAGGTCGCGCTGGCGGATGCAGACCAGCACCTCCGTCTCGTCCGCGAGCTCCTTTGCTTCGAAGCTGCCGAAGGGTGTCTCCGCCTTGCCCGAGGCGACCCGCGACGGGATCTCGTTCAGATCGGAGAAGAAGCGCGCGGCGAAGATTTCTGACGGCGCCGAATAGAGCTCTTCCGCCGAGCCCACTTGGACCAGCCGTCCACCCCGCATCAGGGCGATGCGGTCTCCCATGCGCATGGCCTCCTCGCTGTCATGGGTGACGACGATGGCGGTGGCTTTCGTCTCGTGAAGAATGGCGAGGGTGTCGTCGCGCATCTGATCCCGCAGGCGGGAATCGAGACCGGAGAACGGCTCGTCCATCAGGAGCACCCCGGGCCTGGGGGCGATGGCGCGGGCCAGCGCCACCCGCTGCTGCTCACCGCCGGACAGAATGTGCGGGTATCGGTTTGCGTATGAGGCAAGGCCGACCCGCTCCAGGGCCAGAAGCCCCTCGCGCTTGGCTTCGGTGCGACCGAGATCGCGCAAGCCATAGGCGACGTTCTGCAGGACGGTGAGATGGGGAAACAGCGCGTAGTCCTGAAACATCAGGCCGATGCCGCGCTTCTCCGGCAGCACGAAGCGGTTGGGGCCGGCGACCTCCTCTCCGTCGAGGAGCACGCGGCCGCTGGTCGGGCGCTCCACGCCCGCGGCGATGCGCAGAAGCGTTGTCTTGCCGCAGCCGGAGGGACCCAGCAGGCAGAGAATCTCGCCGGCCGGAATATCGAGGCTGATGTCGTGGAGCGCGCAGGCATCGCCGAATTCGCGCCGGACATTTTCGAAGCTGAGCGGCTTGGCGAAGCTGACGCCGGCTTTCGGCACGATGGTGCCGCGGGCGTTTCGGCTCAGCTCGCCGTTCTCCCGGCGAAGGGTACGGCGCGGCGCTTTCAGGAACTCAAACACATCGACCCGACTGCCAACCGCCTCCGGTCAGTCAGCCGCTCCCATCCCGCTCCGGATCGGTCTCGTCCGCCTCGTCAGCGGTCTCGGAGTCGTCCTCGGCCATCGCCTCGGATTCAGGCTTAGTCTCTTCCGACCCGGCTTCTGCCGTGGCTTCGGTCTCCGCTTCTGCGGTGACCTCATCGACCTCGTCCGCGTCCTCAACGTCGGGTGCTGCGGCGTCGAACTCGTCGATCTCCTCGTCGTCTTCCAGGGGATCCTCGTCTTCGCTCAGCTCGGCCGCGTCGTTGGGCGACGGCATGGCGAAACCGGGCGGCAGGCTGGAATCGAGGAGCCCGGCTCCCTTCAGCTCGGCGAGACCGGGCAAATCCTCGATGCAGTCGAAGCCGAAATGCTCCAGGAAATACGGCGTCGTGCCATAGGTCACCGGACGGCCCGGCGCGCGGCGGCGGCCACGCAGCTTGATCCAGCCCGTCTCCAGCAGCACGTCGAGGGTGCCCTTGGAGATGCTGACGCCGCGGATCTCCTCGATCTCGGCACGGGTGACCGGCTGGTGATAGGCGATGATGGCAAGCGTCTCCAAGGCGGCGCGGGACAGGCGGCGCTGCTCCACGGGTTCGCGCTCAAGCAGGAAGCCCAGGTCTTCGGCCGTGCGGAAGGCCCATTTGCCGGCGACGCGCACCAGGTTCACGCCACGGCCGGCATAAAGCCCCTGCAGCTCTTCGAGCAGTGCTGCGACATCCTCATCGGCATTGAAGTGACGGCCGAGGGTCTTCTCGTCCAGAGGCTCGCTCGCGGCGAACAGCAACGCCTCCACGATACGCAGCTTCTCGCGCCGGTCGGCGGAGGGAAGCGACGTCACATTGGAGGGGAACGGGAGAGGCAAGCCCAGCTCGGGCCGGCCGGCATCGTGTTCCTCTTCTTCCACCTTGGCGGCTCTTTCCAGGTTTTTGACTGTCATCCGCGACCTCGTTCTTGTGTTCCTATAGCGTTTCTTCGGCAGTCCTGTGGCGGTCCGGCTCTTCGTCCTCACGGCGGCGCACCAGGAGCGGCGCGAACACCTTGGACTGGCGGAGCTCCACGGCCCCTTCCCGCGCCATCTCCAAGCTGGCATTGAGCCCGCTGGCGAGCGCCGTGCGCCGCACCTCCGGGTCGACCAGGAATTCGGCGAAGAGATCGTTGAGCGGCGCCCAGTCCACGGACATGCCGAGCAGGCGTTCCAGCTCGCTGCGGGCTTCCTTGATGGACCAAACGGTGCGCTTCTTCACCTCGAAGCTGCGCACGGAGTTGCGCTGGCGCTGCTGAGCGTAGGCCTTCAGCAGGTCGTAGACATTGGCGTCGTAGATCTGGCGGCGCTGGACGCGGATCGGCTCGGGATCGCCCCGCCGGAAGATATCGCGGCCCAGGCGCTTGCGGTTCATGAGCGTCGCGGCGGCCTCGCGCATGGCATCGAGACGCTTCAGCCGGAACTGCAGCATCAGGGCCATCTCCTCGCCGGAGGGTCCCTCCTCGTCATCCTCCTCGTCGGGCAGCAGGAGCTTCGACTTGATGAAGGTGAGCCAGGCGGCCATGACGAGATAGTCGGCGGCAAGCTCCAGCCGCAGCTTCCCGGCATCCTCGATGAAGCCGAGATATTGCTGGGCGAGCGCCAGGACAGAGATCTTGGACAGATCCACCTTCTGGGTGCGCGCCAGGGCGAGCAGCAGATCGAGGGGACCCTCGAAGCCTTCCACGTCGACGACCAGCGCCTCGTTGGGATCGCTCTCCCGCGGGGGATCGTCGTCCCAGCTTGCGAAATCGGGATCGGCGGAGGCGGTCGCCTTGGACGGTTCGGCCTGCTCCGCCTCGGCGTCGGAGTTTCCGTTCTCCTGGGGAGTCTCGTCTTGCGGTGTTTCGTCTTCAGCCATGGCTACCCCTCCGCCCAGACGATGGGGGTGCCCTCGACCTGGGCGAGCATGGCGAGCGCCTCTTCGTGGTCGAAGGGATCCGGTGCATGGAGTGCGGCTATGGCGCGGTCGAAGCGGGCTTTGGACTCGCCGATCAGCGCCGGCACGGCCTCCGCGACGTCTTCCATCTCGGAGAGCTTGCCGCTGCAGTGAAGCGCGACATCGCATCCGGCGGCGATCGCGCCCGCCGCCTTCTCGCGCATGGTGCCAGAAAGCGCCTTCATGCCGAGGTCGTCACACATCACGAGTCCTTCGAGGCCGATGGTCTTCCGAATCACTTCTCCCATTATAACGGGCGAGATGCTGGCTGGCCGGTCGGAATCGAAAACGGGCAGAAGCACATGGGCGGTCATGGCAAGCGGCGCATTCTTCAGAGCCTGGAACGGCTTGAAGTCGACGGCCTCCAGCTCTTCGGTACTCGCCTCGATCTTCGGCAAGGATAGATGGCTGTCGGCCTCGGCCCGGCCGTGGCCCGGCACATGCTTGATGACGGGCAGCACGCCGCCGGCGAGATAGCCGTCCATGACGGCACGGCCGAGAATAGCGATGGTTTCGGGGTCGGTGCCGTAGGCCCGATCCCCGATGATCTCATGGGCTCCCGGCTGGGGCACATCGAGAACCGGCGCGCAGTTGGTGTTGATGCCAAGGCCATGGAGCTGATGGGCGATGAGACGCGCGCCATAGAAGGCGGCGCGTTTCCCGGTC
The DNA here is from genome assembly GCF_042676065.1 of Methyloligella solikamskensis. NCBI lineage: Bacteria > Pseudomonadati > Pseudomonadota > Alphaproteobacteria > Hyphomicrobiales > Hyphomicrobiaceae > Methyloligella > Methyloligella solikamskensis. The sequence goes on from NZ_JBHTJO010000001.1 coordinate 2,145,670, forward strand.
TCCGCATCCTTGGCGTAGAGGTCGCCATAGGCGCGGGCCGTGGGCATCTGGGGCCAGGCCGGCGGCTTCAGCCGCTGCACCCTGCCCCCTTCCTGATCGATCAGGATGAGGACCTCGTCGGCGCCCACGGCATGCTTGAAGCTGTCGGTGAGCGACCGGATCTGCTCCGGCGTCTCGCAATTGCGGGCGAAGAGGATCAGGCCGCAGGGACGGCTGCGCCCGAAAAAGCTTTTCTCGGCCTCGGTCAGCTCCGGGCCTGAGCAGCTTGCGATAAAGGCTTGAAATGCCATCTAAGCGGGCTATCCGGGGCGGCTCACCCCGTCAAGCCCGCTTATTGACTGCATCCACTGCTTTGGGGGCAGCGGGTCTTACTGTGCCATCACCAGGCAGTCGTTGAGCCCTTGCGACTTCAACTGACCGCAGAGCTGGGAGGCATCGGCCTGGCTGTTCATGGGACCGACCTGGAGACGGTACCAGACGCCCTTGTCGCCGAGATTCACGCGGCTGACCATCGGCCGATAGTTGGCGAGCAGAGTCGGATATTTCTGCTGCATATCGGCGAAGGCGGCGAGCGCCGAGGTCTGGTCCTTCTTGGAGGCGACCTGGACCACGTATTTCTGGTTGGTGGCCGGCGCGGGTGCCGCTTCCGGCTGTGCCTGGGGCTCGATGGAGGCCGTGGTGGTCGGCTCCGACTGAGCGCCCGCCGCATCGGCGTTCGCGGTCGCCTGGCCACCATCGACGGAGCCATCCGGACGGACCGTCAGGGTCTTGACCTTGCGCGGACCGGAATCGGGATCGGCGGAGGCCGTGGCTCCGGTGTTGCCACCGTTGGCGGCCAGCTCCGGCATGTCAGGCATATCGGTCTGGGCCGGCATGTTCGGCAGGGCCAGCTCTTCCTGGCGCGGCACGAGGCGATCGGCCTCGGGCTGGTCGCCATTCTCCAGCCGGTCGTAGATCAGCTTGTTCTTGTGGGGGAACTCCTTGCCGCCGGGCTGGTCAGGCGCTTCCTTGACCGGAGTGTTCTCCGCCGTGATCAGGGGCGGCTCGCCGGACAGACCGCCGCCACTCTGCTTGTAGGCAAAGGCCAGCGCACCGCCCAGGGCGATGGCGCCGAGCACGGCGCCGCCCAGCATGATGCCGCTGCGGCGGCCCATATATTTGGAAAGAATGCCCGCCTTCACCGCACCGCCGGTGCCCATGAAGTCGGCGTCGGCCTGAGGCTCGGCGTCGGCGTTCTGGTAGTCCTCACCCGGCTGGCCATAGGTCAGCGGGATCTCCGGTGCACCGTCGTAAGCGGCCTCGTAGGTCTGAACGGACTGATTGGGATCCTGGGCCGCATACTCGCCGTCGGGATACTGTCCCTCGCCATAATAGGCGTTCGGGTCATACGAGTTCGGATCTTGGGGCTGCTCGGCGTAGCTCTGATCGCCATAAGCCTGACCGTTGCTATAAGCGGCCTGCTCCTGCTCGGCAGCGTATCCTTCGGCCGGCGCATAAGCGTCGTAGCCTTGGGTATCGTAACCTTGGGCGTCATAGCCCTGCTGGTCGTAGCCCTGAGCGGCCTCGTCGCCATAAGCCTCGAAGCTCTGCTCGACCGGCGGCTGCTCGGCGTATTCCGCCGCTTCTTCCATGCCGAGATCCAGGGGCTCGTCCTCGACGGCACCGGCATCCTGATAGGCGCCGCTCTGATAGGCCTGCTGAGGAGCCTGGCCGTACTCGGCGCCCTGATAATCCTGCTCCTGGTAGGGCTGCTGGCCGTAAGCCTGCTCGTCATAGCCCTGCTGGTCGTAGGACTGCTCGGCATAGGCGCCTTCAGAATACCCTTCGGCCACGTAGCCACCCTCTTCCTGGTAGTAGCCTTGCGGAGTCTCGTAGCCTTCCTGAGCCGGATACCCCTGGCCTTCCTGACCGGGATAGCTCTGGGGATCGGCGTAGCCCTGATTGTGATGAGCGTATTGCTCACCCTGATAGGCGCCGCCTTGCGCGGTCTCGTCGTAGGTGTAATCCGCAGGCGCCGGCTGGGTCTCGTAACCCTGATCCTGGGGATAGGCCTGCTCGGGCGCGCGGGTCACCGGCGTATAAGACGGCATGCGCGCGAACATGGTCGAGCCGGCGGCAAGTCCGGTGGCCGCTCGCGGACGCGGCGCGGGGCGCTGCCCCTGCTGACCGTGTGCGGCGTTTCCAGGCCGACCAGCCTGCTGATCCTTGATAGACATGGCTACTCCCCTCGAACCCCTCCGATTGGTGGGTTCAGTGCAACTCTTCAACCGGTGTGACGCCGAGAATGCCCAGTCCAGACGACAAAATACGCTTGACAGCTGACACAAGCGCAACACGAGAATTCGTCAAATCTGGGTCGTTTTGGTGAATAAAACGTAATTGTGGCGAGTCTTTGCCTCGATTCCATAGGCTATGGAAGTCACTCGCAAGGTCATGCAGGTAGAACGCAATGCGGTGCGGTTCATGGGCAGAAGCGGCCTGCTGCACGATCCGCGGGTAGTCCGCCATCCGGCGAATCAGAGTCAGCTCTGCTTCGTCGTTCAACAGATCTATCGCGGCCTGCCCCAACGCATCGCCCCCTGGATCCAACGCGGGAAAGACCTCCCGCACATTACGCAACACCGAACACGCCCGGGCATGGGCGTACTGAACATAGAACACCGGGTTGTCTCTCGACTGCTCCGTGACTTTCGCGAAGTCGAAGTCGAGAGGCGCGTCGTTCTTCCGAAACAACATCATGAAACGAACGGGGCCTGAGCCCACCTCGTCCACGACGTCCCTCAGAGTTACGAACGTCCCGGCGCGTTTAGACATCTTTACAGGCGTCCCAGACCGAAACAAGCGAACCAGCTGACAAAGCTTAATATCGAGATCGACCTCTTCGCCGAGCAAAGCTTTGAGGGCCGCTTTCATGCGCTTTACATGGCCCGAGTGGTCGGCGCCCCAGACGTCGATCATGGTGTTAAAGCCGCGTCTGAACTTCTCCCGGTGATAGGCCACGTCGGAAGCAAAATATGTCGGCGAGCCGTCGGATTTCAGGAGCGCCCGGTCGAGATCGTCGCCGAACTCGGTGGAGCGGAAGAGGAGCTGCTCCCGGTCTTCCCACTCCTCGTCGACCTGGCCCTTCGGGGGCGGCAGCCGGCCTTCATACACAACCCCCTTCTCCGTGAGGTCGGCGATGGTCTCCATCACGAGGTTCTCACCTTCGAGCATGGAGCGCTCGGAGAAAAACACGTCGTGGCTGATACCTAGCTGGGCGAGATCATCCTTGATGAGAGCCAGCATGGCGTCGACGGCTTCGAGCTTGACCGTCGGAAGCCAGTCCGATTCGTCGGCTTTCAACAGCTTATCCCCATATTTCGCCGCCAGAGCAGCGCCGAGGGGCTTGAGATAGTCGCCCGGATACAGGCCTTCAGGGATTTCGCCGATGTCTTCGCCGAGCGCCTCGCGGTAGCGCAGGTAAGCGGACCGGCCGAGCACGTCGATCTGGGCGCCCGCGTCGTTGACGTAGTATTCGCACGTCACGTCGTGGCCGGTGAACGAAAGCAGGTTGGCGAGCGCATCGCCGAACACCGCGCCCCGGCAATGGCCAACATGCATGGGGCCGGTCGGGTTGGCGGAGACGTACTCAACGTTGACCATCTGGCCGGCGCCTGTGTCGCTCGCTCCGAACGCCTCCCCTTCCTTCAGGACGGCGCGCACCACGCGCGGCCAGAAGCTCTGCTTCAGGGTGAGGTTGAGGAAGCCTGGTCCGGCGATCTCGACGCTCTCCACATCCTCATGGGCTTCGATCAACGGCAGAAGCTTCTCGGCCAGATCCCGCGGCTTCGCCTTGGCGGGCTTCGCCAGCACCATGGCGGCATTGGTGGCGAGGTCGCCATGACCCGCCTCGCGGGGCGGCTCCATGGTGATAGCGCCAAGCTTGGCGTCGGCGGGCACAATGCCGTTGTCCTGAAGCTTGGCGACGGCGTTCAGGACCGCGTCGTGAAAGGGAGCAAAGACATCCATGGTCGAAAATCCGAAAAGTGAAGCGGCGCGCCCCTAGCGCAAGTCTGGGGTCACGTCAAACAGCCGGGCATGCTCGGCGAGCGCATAGCGGTCGGTCATGCCGGCGATGAAATCGCAGATATGGCGGGCATAGGCGGGCGAGCCGCGATCCGGCGCCTGGTCGCTCCAGTTGGGCGGCAAGGCGCTGGCGTCGTCGTTATAGCGCTGGAAGAGATCGGCGACCACCTGCTCGGCTCGTCGCATGATCGCCATGACGCGGTCGTGGCGATAGACGCGCTCGGTGAGGAAATGCCGAAGCGTATCGAGCTCGGCGGTCATCTCTTCTGAGAAGGCAGCGGTCGGACGGCCGGCGAAGCGGATGGCGTCGGCATCTTTCGGTACCAGCGCTTCGAGCCGCTTGCAGGTCTCGATGCGCGCATCGTTGATCATCCGGGTGATCAGTCTGCGGTTCAGCTCGTTCAGGAGCCGCGGGGTCTCGAGGCCCGGATAGCGCCATTGCAGCTCATCGAGGATCACGCCGACCAGGGGCACCTCCCCCAGCTCCTCGAATGCGAAGCAGCCGAAGCGGTAGCCGTCATCCACGTCGTGATTGTTGTAGGCGATGTCGTCGGCAAGGCTGGCGAGTTGGGATTCCAGATAGGCGTAGGTGCCGAGCTCCAGATCATGCTTGGCGTTGTAATTGAGGACCGGTGCGGGCACCTCGTCCTCTTCCGCCTCCGGCCCCTCCAGCGGACCGTTATGCTTCACCAGCCCTTCGAGGGTCTCCCAGGTGAGGTTCAGCCCGTCGAAGCCGGCATACTTCTGCTCAAGCTCGGTGACGACGCGCAGGCTCTGCGCGTTGTGATCGAAGCCCCCCGCCCCTTGCATGGCCCGGTCGAGCGCCCGCTCTCCGGCATGGCCGAAGGGCGAATGGCCGAGGTCGTGGGCCAGCGCGACCGCCTCCGTCAAATCCTCATCCAGGGCGAGGCTGCGGGCCATGGAGCGGGCGATCTGGGCCACCTCCAAGCTGTGGGTCAGCCTTGTGCGGTAGTGATCGCCCTCGTGATAGATGAAGACCTGGGTCTTGTGGGTGAGCCGCCGGAAGGCTGTCGCATGGACGATCCGGTCCCGGTCTCGCTGAAACGGCGAGCGCGTCGCGCTTTTCGGCTCCGGCTCGTAGCGCCCGCGACTTTTCGCCGGATCTACAGCGAAGGCTGCGCGACCAAAAGCCTGGGTCACAGCGCCCGGATCTTGGATTTTCAGGTGGTCAGTCAGCGTCTCGAACGGCCCGTCAGCGATTGACAAGCCGGGCCGTACCCCTATCTCTCTGGTATGGTATTGAGGCGACAGGCTTTCAGCCTTTCGCACGACTGCACTTGAACTCTCTCAATCGCGGACAGACCTACCTTAGGATGACTGAAGCGTCCATCACCATAAGCGACAGCGCCGTTCAGCGGATCAACGAGATCCTGAAGGCGGAATCCCAAGACACCGTGCTCCGGGTCACCGTCGAGGGCGGCGGCTGCTCGGGCTTCCAGTACCGGTTCGACCTCGTGAAGGAACGCGAGGACGACGATATCGATATCGGGCGCGACGGCGCGCGGGTGATCATCGATCCCATGTCGGTGCCCTTCGTGGAGGGGAGCGAGATCGACTTCGTGGACGATCTGATCGGCGCCCATTTCAAGGTCAACAATCCCAACGCCACCGCGTCCTGCGGCTGCGGCACCAGCTTCTCGCTTTAGACGCTGGCTGCGGTGCAGCCCGGCTCGACGCATTCTGCCGTCATCCCTGCGCAAGCAGGGATCCAGTAACCCCTGTCTTCCACGATATTGAGCGCCGGGGTTACTGGATTGCCCGGTCAAGCCGGGCAATGACAAGTGAGAGTAAGGCGAAGCCGATTCCGGCCATCCACGTCTTGCCTGACGTCCAGAAAATCGTGGATGCCCGGCACAAGGCCGGGCCATGACGTCCTGCTTAATGGTAGGACAATCGTCCCATGAAAATCGCGACCTGGAACATCAACGGCATCAAGGCCCGGATCGACACGCTGCTGACCTGGCTGAAGGACGCCTCCCCCGACATCGCCTGCCTGCAGGAGATCAAATGCGTGGACGAGGCCTTCCCTTCCGAGCTGTTCGAGGAGCTCGGCTATAACGTCGCCGTGCATGGCCAGAAGGGCTTCAACGGCGTCGCCCTGCTCTCAAAGCTTCCCTTCGACGAGGCGACGCCCCGGCTTGCCGGCGACGATGAGGACGAGCAGGCCCGCTATCTGGAGGCCGTCGTCTCGGTGCCCTCTGGCGTGGTGCGGATCGCCAATCTCTATCTGCCCAACGGCAATCCGGCGGACGGGCCGAAATACGATTACAAGCTCGCCTGGATGGACCGGCTGAAGGCGCGCGCGGCGGAGCTCCTCACCTATGAGGAGCCGATGGTCATGGCGGGCGACTACAATGTCATCCCCATGCCCGACGACGTCTACAATCCGGCGGCCTGGGTGGACGATGCGCTGTTCAAACCGGAGACACGCGCGCGCTTTCGCAGCCTGCTCAATCTCGGCCTGACGGACGCTTTCCGCGCCTGCCACGACGAGGCGCATCAATATACGTTCTGGGATTATCAGGCCGGCGCCTGGCAGAAGAACCGCGGTTTGCGGATCGATCATCTGCTGCTGTCGCCCCAGGCCGCAGACCTATTGCGGTCCTGCGAGATCGATACCGCGCCCCGCGGCTGGGAGAAGCCGTCGGATCACGTGCCGATCTGGATCGAGCTTTCGGTCTAAAGGTTCGGTTCGCTTGGAGCGGCTTGCCCTATTGGAGGCCGGCCCCGACGCTACCGCTGAAGCCCATGGAAACGCCCATGGCGTTCGCTCCGCCGGTCATGTCCGACGGCATGACGGGCGCTGCCGCTTCGGCAGAAACCGGCATGCTGTTCTCATCGGCTTCCGCATTCAGCCCCTGGAGGCTGATGATCGGCTCGCCGATCCCTTCGGGCGCGACAATGGCATCGCCGGAAATCGTCTGAGCAGACAGGGCGGGATCCTCTTCGAGGTCCGAGCCGCCGCCTACGCCGCCCAGGATGAAGCCTCCGATGCGCGATCCGATTGAGCGATCCTCGGCCATCTCTTCGTGCTGCTCGTGCGCGGGCACGATGGCGACCCGGGGGCCACCCCAGCGCGGGGTCGTCGCTTCGACCGCCTGGCGTGTCTCGTCGTCGATATCGCTGAAGGCCTCAGCGTAGAGATCCTTGATCCACTCCGGCTCGGTGCCGGAGGTGACGGCGTTGTGGTGCGCGAGCGCGATCAGGGCCAGGCCGCGCACATAGCGGCTGCTCCCCTTCTCGCTCCGCCACAGCATCTCGCCCAGCATTGCCTGGGATTCAGGATGCTGCTTGCGGGCCGCCATGGCGAGCCAGTTGGCGCCGAGGCGCAGATTGCGCTTCACGCCGTTGCCGGCGAGGTAAAGCTGAGCGAGCTCGTACTGGGCTTCGGCATCGCCGAAATAGCTGGCCGCATGACCGAACAGATCGGCGGCGCGCTTCGGATTGGCCTGCAGCCCGATCTGCGGAATGCCTGCGAGCTGATAGCGGCCGAGGGCCACGAAGGCGTCGGCGACGTATTTCGCCACCGGGCTCCGAGGCCGGATCTCGGCATAGGTGTCGGCGATCTGCCGGTAATAGGTGAAGGCCTGGGCATCGTCCTTCGGCACGGGACCGCCCTTGGCGTAAAGCTCGGCCAGGCGAAGCTGCGCGCCCAGCACGCCGCGATCGGCGGCGAAGCGAAGCGCCGGCAGGCCCTTTTCGATGGCGCCCGACTGAACGGCGGACACGCCTTCGCGATAGGCGGCGGTGGCAGAGGAAAACACGCCGGCCGCCACGGCATCGGCCGTGTTGCTCCGCTGGGCGGGAGTCTCCGCCGGCGCCGGGTTCAGCCAGAAGGCAAGGACGCCGGCCGCGGCTGTGACCAGAGCCACTCGGCTAGACATCTGCATAGCAGTTCACTTCCGCTTTGCCGCCGGGATGGGTCACCGCGCCGTCACGGGCGGGCCCCACCTGCTCGGCATATTTCCAGATCGCACCGGACCCGAATTTGGGCGCCGGCTCTTTCCAGTCCTTCTTGCGTTCTTCGAGTTCGGCCTCGGAGAGCTCGTGGTCGAGAATCCCCTTCTCCGCGTCGAGAGTGATCATGTCGCCATCGCGGATCAGGGCGATGGGGCCACAGACCGCCGCTTCTGGGCCGACATGGCCCACGCAGAAGCCACGGGTGGCACCGGAGAAGCGTCCGTCGGTGATCAGCGCGACCTTGTCGCCCATGCCCTGGCCGTAGAGCGCTGCCGTGGTGGCGAGCATCTCGCGCATGCCGGGGCCGCCCTTGGGGCCTTCGTAGCGGATGACGAGAACTTCGCCCTCTTTGTATTCCTTCTTGCTGACGGCCGCGAAGGCGTCCTCCTCGCAGTCGAAGCAGCGGGCGGGGCCGCGGAATTTCTGATTGGCCAGGCCGGCGACCTTCACGATGCCGCCTTCGGGCGCGAGGCTGCCGCGCAGCTCGACAACGCCACCGGTCTTGGAGATCGGCTTGTTGGCCGGGTAGACGACGTCCTGATCCGGATTCCACTCAACGCGGGCCATGTTCTCGTCGATGGTGCGGCCGGTGACGGTCAGGCAGTCGCCATGCATGAAGCCGTGCTCCAGCAGGGTCTTCATGACGAGCGGGATGCCGCCAGCCTCGAACAGATCCTTGGCGACGTAGCGGCCGCCCGGCTTCAGATCGGCGATGTAAGGCGTCTTGCGGAAGATCTCGGCGACGTCGAACAGGTCGAACTCGATGCCGCATTCATTGGCGATGGCCGGCAGATGCAGCGCCGCGTTGGTAGAGCCGCCGGAGGCCGCAACGACCGCCGCAGCGTTCTCAAGCGCCTTGCGGGTCACGATGTCCCGGGGGCGGATATTCATGGCGATGAGATCCATCACCTTGGCGCCAGCCGTGTGGCAGAAGCTGTCGCGCATGGCGTAAGGCGCAGGCGCGCCGGCCGAGTACGGCAGCGCCAGACCGATGGCCTCGGAGACCATGGCCATGGTGTTGGCGGTGAACTGGGCGCCGCAGGCGCCGGCGGACGGACATGCGACCTCTTCCAGCGCCTGCAGATCCTCGTCGGACATGTTGCCGACGGAGTGCTGACCGACCGCCTCGAAGACGTCCTGAACCGTGACGGGTTTGCCCTTGAAGGTGCCGGGCAGGATCGAGCCGCCATAGATGAAGATGGACGGCACGTTGAGGCGGACCATGGCCATCATCATGCCGGGCAGAGACTTGTCGCAGCCGGCCATGCCGACCAGCGCGTCATAGCAATGGCCGCGCATGGTGAGCTCAACAGAATCGGCGATCACCTCGCGGGACGGCAGCGAGGATTTCATGCCCTGGTGGCCCATGGCGATGCCGTCGGTGACGGTGATGGTGCAGAATTCGCGCGGGGTCCCTTGGGCGGACGAGACGCCCTGCTTCACGGCCTGAGCCTGGCGCATCAGCGAGATGTTGCACGGGGCGGCTTCGTTCCAGCAGGTCGCCACGCCCACGAAGGGCTGATGGATCTGCTTACCCGACAGACCCATGGCGTAATAATAGGAACGATGCGGAGCCCGGCTGGGCCCCTCCGTCACATGCCGGCTCGGCAGGCGCGACTTATCGAAGGTTTTAGCGTCCATTCCTCGGCGTCCGATGGGAGCGTCCCCAATGATCCCGAAAAGATGGCGGCAGAAGGGCCTGCCATCATTTTCCCCAACCTCACTCAACTGGCCTCAAGACCCGGTTTTTGAACCGGGCGAGCCGCCTTCCAGGCACCCCAATACACCTGGTACGGCTTCTTTCCTGTTAAGGTCAGCGGGTATCAATGTTTTATGGCGCAAAGGAGGCGTAAATGCCTCACTTTGTTGCGCATTTGGCACAGTCTAACAAGATTCCGGCAAGTGCTCGGAAAGGCGCCAAACAGGTGCCTAAAGCGCGGTCGGGCCTAAAGGACGGTCTGGAGCCGGTCGAGGGCCTGATTCAGGCGGGCAACGGTGGCTTCCGCATCGGATTTCCGCTCGCGCTGCTCCTCGACCACGTGCTCCGGGGCACGGGAGACGAACTTCTCGTTGGCGAGCTTGGCGTCGAGCTGGCCGATTTCCTTGGAGACCTTCTCGATCTCCTTCTTGAGCCGGGCCGATTCCGCCTCGACATCGATGACGCCAGCAAGCGGCAGGGCGAGAATCGCCTCGTCCAGCACGATCTGGAGCGCGCCCTTGGGCGCCTCGCCGGTCTCGATGCTCTCAAGGCGGGCCAGCCGCTTCAAGGTCTCGTCGTGCCGGGCGAGCCGGGCTTCCGATTCGGCGCCTGCACCGGAGACGATGAGCGGCACGCGGGCGCCCGCCGGGACATTCATCTCGGCGCGAACGGAGCGGACTTCCGTGACAAAGCGGATGACCCAGTCGATTTCCGCATCGGCGTCAGCATTCTCGAGCCCCTCATGCTTCGGCCAGGGGCTCAGCATGAGGACCTGCTCCCTGCCCTCGGCGTCTGCCGCCATCTTGGCCCAGAGCTCTTCGGTGACGAAGGGCATGAAGGGGTGCAGCAGCTTCAGGGCGCGGTCGAGCACGAAGCCGGCCATGGCGCGGGTCTCGCGCTTGGCATCCTCGTCGTCGCCCATGAGGACCGGCTTGATCAGTTCCAGATACCAATCGCAGAAGATGTGCCACAGGAAGTGGTAGATGGCGCCGGCGGCGTCGTTGAAGCGGAAATTCTCCAGCGACTCGGTGACCTTGGCCGCGGCGCGTTCACTCTCTCCCGCAATCCAGCGATTGACGGTGAGCTCGGCACTCTTCGGATCGAAGCCTTCGACGGGCGCGCATTCGTTCATTTGGGCGAAGCGCGCGGCGTTCCAAAGCTTGGTGGCGAAGTTCCGATAGCCCTCGACCCGGGCGGTGGAGAGTTTGATGTCCCGGCCCTGGGCCTCCATGGCCGCGAGTGTGAACCGCAACGCGTCTGCGCCATATTGCTCAATCAAATCAAGGGGATCGATGACATTCCCCTTGGATTTCGACATCTTCTGGCCCTTCTCGTCGCGGACCAGGGCGTGGATGTAGACCCGGTGGAACGGGACCTCCTCCATGAAGTGGAGGCCCAGCATCATCATGCGGGCGATCCAGAAGAAGATGATGTCGAAGCCGGTGACCAGGACGGACGTCGGGTAGTAGCGCTTCAGCGCATCGGTCTCGTCTGGCCAGCCCAGGGTCGAGAACGGCCAGAGCCCGGAGGAGAACCACGTGTCGAGGACGTCTTCGTCCTGGGACACCGCGGTCGCCTCGCCATAATGGGCTTTCGCCTTCTCTTTCGCTTCCGCCTCGTCGGTGGCGACGAAGACCGTGCCGTCGGGTCCGTACCAGGCAGGGATCTGATGGCCCCACCAGAGCTGGCGGGAGATGCACCAGGGCTGGATGTTCTCCATCCAGTGGAAATAGGTGTTCTCCCAGTTCTTCGGGGTGAATCCGGTCTGGCCGTTGCGGACGGCCGCGATGGCAGGTTTCGCTAGCGTCTTGGCGTCGACATACCACTGGTCGGTCAGGAAGGGCTCGATGACGACGCCGGAGCGGTCGCCGTGGGGAACGGCGTGTCGGTTGTCTTCGATGTCCGCCAAGAGTCCCCGCTCGTCCATCATGGCGACGACGGCTTTCCGCGCTGCGAAGCGGTCCTGGCCGTGCAATTCCTGAGTCGTCTGAATCAGTTCCGGACTCTCGCTGACATCGCGGGTGAAGTCCTCGTTGCCCTCAAGAACCATGTTTCCCTCGACATCGAGGATGCTGATCATGGGCAGATCGTGACGCTTGCCGACCTCAAAGTCGTTGAAGTCGTGGGCGGGGGTGATCTTCACCGCGCCGGAGCCCTTCTCGGGATCAGAATACTCGTCCGCGACGATGGGAATGCGGCGGCCGACCAGAGGCAGGATGACGTTCTTGCCGATCAGATCGGTGTAGCGCTCGTCCTCCGGGTGAACGGCGACGGCCGTGTCGCCCAGCATGGTCTCAGGCCGGGTCGTGGCGACGACGATGTAGGTGGACGGGTCCTCGGCATCGAACGTGACGCCTTCCAGCGGATAGCGGAAATGCCAGAGATGGCCGTTGATCTCGACCTGCTCGACCTCGAGATCGGAGATGGCGGTGAGGAGCTTGGGATCCCAATTGACCAGGCGCTTGTCCTTGTAGATCAGCCCGGCCTCGTACAGCTCGACGAAGACCTTGCGAACGGCCTCCGACAGGCCGTCATCCATGGTGAAACGCTCGCGGGTCCAGTCGCAGGAGCAGCCGAGGCGCTTCAGCTGGGACAGGATCTTGCCGCCGGACTCTTCCTTCCATTGCCAGACGCGCTCGACGAACTTCTCGCGTCCCAGGCTGCGGCGGTCCGGCTCCTGATGCTCCATGAGCTGGCGCTCGACGACCATCTGGGTGGCGATGCCCGCATGGTCCATGCCGGGCTGCCAGAGCACGTCCTTGCCCCGCATGCGCTCGAACCTGACCAGGATGTCCTGAAGCGTGTTGTTCAGGGCGTGGCCCATATGGAGAGAGCCAGTGACGTTGGGCGGTGGAATGACGATGGAATAGGCTTGGCCGCCATCGCTCCCAGCTCCGGCCGAGAAGGCGTCCGCCTCTTCCCAGGCACGGAAGATCGCCTCTTCGAGGGAAGCGGGCTGGTAGGTCTTGTCGAGCATGGCGCCGGAAACTCTCGTGTCAGTCGCCGGCGCCATCGGCCGCCAGCTGGTTCGCTTTCAAATTGGGAGGTCTGAATAGAGCGGAAGGGAGCGCAAGCACAAGGGGGGCGACAAAATGGGCTGCGGCACTGCAGATGCAGTGTCACCCAGACGCACAAGCGTGCTGGCTGCTTTAGGTGTGCCTGGCTGGAGGGCGCGTTAGCGGGCCGGGCCTCGCGCCCGGCCGATCGCTAGTTTCGGTGCGGCTCAGCTTCGGGCTTGGCTTCCGCCTGTAGCTCCTCGTGGAGCGCTTCCTGAAGCAGCCGGTCCATATTCTGGTCGAGCCACTCGCGAAGCATCGGCCGAAGCATGGCCTTCACCGTCTCTTCCAGAGGACCGCCGGCGGCGACATAGCCGAAATCGGCCGTATCGCGATGCTGGCCGGCGCCGTTGCGGCGCTCCGCGGCATGGGCGCCAAGGAAGGCGGCGGCGTTCTCGGCGATGGTCTCGTCATCCTCAGGATCGACGTAGACTTCCTCGGACTCCAGATCGGTGTCGTCATCCTCGGCAGCCGCTTCCTGAAGGGCCGACTCAAGAGACGGCTCATGTGAAGCTTCTTCCGCCGGGAACGGCGTCTCGCTCGGGCCAGTGGCTTCTTCGGGCTGCTCCGGTACGGCGGCTTGCGGCGCGTCCGTCTGCGGCTCTTCGACTGGCGCCTCTTGGCCCTTCTCTTGGTCGGCGCGGGCCTGATCGCCCTTCAGGGCGGCGATGGCGGCTTCGAGCGCGGATGTCTCGCGCACTATGGCCTCGCCGGTGTCGGCCGGCTCTTCCTCTTCCTGGAAGGGGAAGCTCACATCTTCCGCCAGCTCAAGAGGCTCGTCTTCCGCCGCCGGCTCTTCGGCAGCAGGCTGTTCGGGAGACGGAAACTCCTGTGCAGCAGATTCTTGGGGCTGTTCGGGCTCGCTGGCGCTCAGATCGCCAAGCTCGAGGATCTCGTCCTCTTCGGCGGAAGCGCCCTCTTCCGGCTCCATCATGATGGTGAGCTCTTCGACGGGCTCGTCAGCGGAATCGGCATCGGCGGCGGGTGTACTTTCCGGCGCAGCCTCAGCCGTCTGATCTTCCGCCATCCCAGGCTGGGCCTGCGCGGCAGGAGCGTTGTCCTGATCCGCCTCGGCAGCCATCGCGTCCGGGGCGTCGTTGTTCTCTTCTTCGGAGATAATGCGCCGGATGGACGCCAGAATCTCCTCCATGGTGGGTTCTGGAGCCCGGTCGGTACTGCTCATAACTCAAACCTCTTGCCGCAATTCAAAACTCGCCTCGCCCACAAGCGAGACTGCTCTACCCCCAAGCGTGCGGAGCTTAACATAGGCTTAACGTACAAGTCTCGGATTGGTTGGCAGACCCTTGGCTCCGCCTATGGTTAACGGCCTATTCGTCAGGCAGAGGCGGCGACGGAGGCCGCAGGCCGAACCACTTGTTCTTCACCGTATCATAGTGCTCGAAGGGGTCGTAATAGGGCACGTTAAGGGCGAGAGTTTGAGCATCCATGCGCCCGACAGCGGCATAGAGCGAATACTCGGCCACCACGCGGTCGCGAATGGCCGTCACCAGGTTGATCTGGGATTCCAGATATTCGAGCTGGGCATTCAAAACATCGAGGGTCGTGCGCTGACCGACCTGGGCCTCCTCGCGCACGCCGGCGAGCGCGATTCTGTTGGCGCGGACGGCGGATTCGGCGGAGCGGATCGTGGCGCTCGTCGACTGGAGCACGCCCCAGGACGAGATCACATCGGCATGGACGGCGAGCCGCGCCTCCTCGACCAGCTTCTTCAGCCGGTGATTGTCTTCCTTAGCCTGACGGATGCGGGCCGCAACGCCGCCGCCCTGATAGAGCGGAACGGTGACCCGGCCGGTGACCGTGGTCGCCTCCTGCTCGTCCAGCTGGGACGAGGTGTCGTAATCCTTCTGATAGCCCGCCTCCAGGCTGACCTGGGGCAGAAGCTCGCCGGTGATCTGGTTGACCACGTAGAGGGAGGCCTCTTCCAGATAGACGGCGTTTAGGATCTGCGGATTTTCGCCGTCCCCCAGGGTCTTGGCCTGGCTCAGGGTGCGCGGCAGCAGATGCATGATCGAGGTCGGCTTGGCGAGGCTGCGCGGCGGATGGCCGATGATCTGCTCGTATGTGGCGCGGCTCGACTTCAGATTGGCCTGGGCAACGCTCAGGGTGGAGAGCGCGTCGGCCCGGCGGGCCTCGGCCTGGGCCACGTCGGTGCGGGTCACCTCGCCGACATCGAACCGGTCGCGGGTCTGCTTCAGCTGCTCCGTGAGCACGTTGACGTTGTTCTCGCGCAGGCGGATGACCGCCTCGTCGCGCACCACATCGACATAGGCGATCGTGGCCTGGAGCAGCACCTGCTGCTCGGCATAGCGCAAGGCTTCGCGCGCCGCCTGAATGCCGGACTTGGCCTGGCGGATGGCGTTGACGTTCTGGAAGCCGGCGAAAATGGTCTGGCTGAGGGTCACGCCCATGCTGAAGGGCCGCGTCACCCCGTCTGTGGAAAACGTGGTGAAGTCGACGCCCGTCCCCGTGCCGTCGGAAATGCCCGTCCCGACGCCGGTCGGCCCGTTGCTGTTCTGATTGATGTAGCTCTTGGACGCGTTGCCGAGGATCTGGGGCCGCAGGTTCGATTTCGCGATCGGCAAATTCTCGTCGGACGAGCGCAAGGCCGCGCGCTCGGCGTTCAGCGTCGGATTGACGAGATAAGCGTTGGCCAGCGCCTGCTGTAGGGACTCGGCATAGGCCGGCCCACTCGTCAGCAGCGCACCGCCTAGCGCGACCGCCAGCGGCCCAGCCTGCCTAAGAGCAGCGTAGGCTTTAGAAATACGCAAACCAATTCCCTGCATATGAGACGGCCCCTTGCCTCATGCCGTGTCCCAATATAGGGGAGCGCGGCGCAATTAGACATACTCTGACTCGTTCAGAAGTCCAAATTTCCGAAAAACATCAGCACCCTGTGTGAAGGGAGCAACAGCGATGCATGTATGGGTTGAACTCTAGAAGTCGAACACGGCTTCGCGTGCGAATCCCGGCAGCGGCTTGGCGCCGGCGGAGAATTGCGGCAGCGCCGCCAGCTCTCCATCGGTCTTCACAAAGAGGAAGACCGTCCCCTGCACACCATTCGACACGACCCCGACTATTCGTCCCCCTTCTTTCACCTGCTCTTCCAAGGCAGTTGGAATGGACGGTACGCTACCATCCAGAAGTATCAGGTCATAGGGGCCCTCTGACGCAGCACCATCGGTGAGCGGCCCGTGCACAACTCGCGCATTGGTTACGTCTAATGCCTTGAGATTGCTCGTCGCCTGGGCGGCGAGCGCATCGTCCGATTCCAGGCCGACGACCTCGCCTGCGAGCGCCGAAACCACGGCAACCGAATAACCGCTGACGCAGCCGACGACCAGCACGCGCTCGGTCTCGTCAGGCTCGGATGTTTGGATCATGCGCGCCAGCACCATAGGCGGCACCAGATAGCGCGGCATCTCGTCGGATCCGGAATCGACGGGCACGGCCCCATCCATATAGGCCAACGCCTGGCTGGCCTTGCCAACGAAGCGCTCCCTGGGGAGGCTCTCCATGGCGGCGATCAACCGGCGGTCGTTCACGCCGGAGGGCCTAAGCTGGGATTCCACCATCGTCTCGCGGGCCGCCTCGAAATCGATCCCCCGAGACATCGCGGAGCCTGCGGGCTCCTTCGCATGATTGATTCGATTTTCTTGCGGCATGGGACGGACTTTAGCGGCGGGCTTACGATTTGGCGATGATTTTGCGCTAGGGAAGCGAAGGCTTGTTGACGCAATCAAACGCGACACTTAGTAACGCCGTGCAGGGCGATCCCATCGCTCTTTCCATATCTGAGGCCACGTGGCGGAGTGGTGACGCAACGGACTGCAAATCCGTGTACCCCGGTTCGATTCCGGGCGTGGCCTCCATTTCCTTTTCAAGGGGTTAGCACCTTTCAGAGTGTGCCGAGCGGGTCCGTGTCTTACGCCCCGTTTTAGAGGTAACGTTCCCCCTTCCCCACCTTTTCGAGTTTGGCCATGGCGGCAATCGCCAGCTCGTCAGCGCGCGCCGGATAGCGATTAGAGTCCCCTCCGACGAATGCGGCCCGCAGTAGACAAAGCGTAAGCCCGGCGAGAAAGGCTCGCCTCACTAGCAGTCTCGATTGTATGGATATGGGCGCGAGCGCTCCCTATGGTGTCCCAATCACCATGAGCGCTCCGCTGGGGGTTAATTCGCGATTGCTGAGGGCGTTATGCAGAAAAGCTTCTTCCTGCACATTCCAAAATGTGCCGGCATGTCCGTGTGGACCACGCTTTGGGACATCCATGGATTTAACAACGTCTTCCAGATCGGCACGCACCAGCAATTCGACGAGTTCAAGACCATGCCGATGGCCCGCAAGGACGCGCTCGGTGCGTTTGGCGGTCATGGGTTTCTGAACGAGATCCTGCAATACACAGGTGACATCTCCGACCGGTACAAGTTCACCACCTTCCGCGATCCCGTCGACCGGGTGGTGTCGGAATACCACTTCACCAGATCCTGCGAGAAGCATTTCCGCTACGACGAAATCCAGACCATGGATATTGTCGAATTTGCTGAGTTGCCGGACCTCCGGAACCTGCAGACCCGCCTCTTAACTGGGGCGGAAGACCCTGATGCCGCAATCGAGATGCTAGGTTTCTTTGACGACTGGTGTCTGATGGAGAACCTGGACCAGCTTCTCGCAAGGCTTCGTAGGAAAATCGATGGCTCGGAAGCCGACACACCTCATGCCAACAAGGCAAAGCGTCCCGCTCTGCTCGACAGCAATGTCAGGGAGAAGATTGCCGCCGCCAATGAGGCGGATATTGCGTTTTTCGAAAAGCTGAAGCGCTGCCGTCCTAAAAGCCAAAGGCGGCGCCTCTGGTTCGGAAGTCTTCTATCCCCTACCCGCTTCTTATAGCCAGGTGCAGCAAGCCTGAGCCGGTTCGATTCCGGGCGTGGCCTCCATTTCCCGATCCCAGAAAATCTAGCGCGTTTCCGCCGGCTCTTTCTTGAGGCGCGCCGAGCCCGTGCCCGCACTTTTCGTGGCACCATCAGCGGCGTTCGCCTTGCGTGCCGCCTTCTCCTCCTTCCGGCGATGCCACCAGACGACGAGCTGGCGCCGCCAGCGTCGGACCATGGGAATGTCGACGGAAAGAACAAGCAGGCCTAAGGGAATCATCCAGAAGCCGAGGATCGGCAGGAATCCCAGAATTCCGCAGATCACGAGCAGAACGCCGATGGTTATGCGCAGGATGCGCGATCCCGGCAGATGGATGTGACGCTCTCCGAACCGAACTTTTTTGGCCATTGGCGGGTTTTCGCGCTCCGGGCTAAACGTTGAAAATCGCAGGCGACAAGCGCAGGTAAGCGGCGTGATGCCTGCTTTCAATTGCCCAGGCAGAATGGCCGAAGCGGTTTCTTCGTTCCGGAAATGCGTAAAAGCCTTTAAAGGCCAATCCGGTTTTGCTATGACGCCCCACGCGCGTCGCGCCGATGACGGTTTGCGACGCGCCCTGCTCCCCGGTAGCTCAGTTGGTAGAGCAAGCGGCTGTTAACCGCTGGGTCGCTGGTTCGAGTCCGGCCCGGGGAGCCAATTTTCTCTCAGAACAATCGAATTCGGATCGGCGCGAGCGCGCCTTACGCCGCCTCGAAGGTGAGCGCTACGCCGTTGATGCAGTAGCGCAAGCCCGTGGGCTTCGGCCCGTCGTTGAAGACGTGGCCCAGATGGCCACCGCAGCGGCTGCAATGGACTTCCTGACGGACCATGCCCAGGGAGGTGTCCCGGGCCTGCTCGACCTTGCCTTCGATGGGCGCCCAGAAGCTCGGCCAGCCGGTGCCGCTTTCGAACTTGGTTTTCGATGAGAACAGCGGCTGATTGCAGCCGGCACAGTGGAAGGTGCCCGCGCGCTTCTCCTTGTTCAGGGGGCTGGTGAAGGGACGCTCGGTCCCCTCCTCACGCAGGATGTAATACTGCGCAGGCGTCAGCCGCTCTTTCCATTCGGCCGGTGTGTAGGTCACCTCGAACTTTCCGGCCTTTGCGGCAGTTTCCTGTGGGGCCAGCACGCGGAGCCCCGCCAGGCCAGCGATCGAAAGGACTCCGATTCCGAGTTGTCGTCTGTTGATCATCGGCCTTTCCTTTTCCGGCATCGTCTGTAGAAACGCGACACGCTTCTTTGAGGGTAAGATGGGGATGGAACTCGGGGCGCTTCAAATCAACTTCAGCGCACAGGCGTTCACGACAAGGTTATGCGTGCGCCGACCTGGTCTTGCTCCCGTTCCCGGCCACACGCGGCCTCAGCCCCACCGGACTGGAATTTCATGCGCCTGCTCATTCTGATCAATCCCAACGCCAACCGCGGTGAAGAGGCGATGCCTCATCTCAAGGACCGGTTCGGCGGAGAGCCGGACGCGAGGCTTATCGAGGCCGAGAGTCCCGAGGACATGCTGGAATCGCTGAAGACCTACGGGCCCGAGGCGGACCGCATCATAATCGGCGGCGGCGACGGGACGATCTCCGCGGCCCTCCCCACCCTGATGGAGCTGAAGAAGCCCTTAGGCATCCTGCCCTTGGGCACGGCCAACGATTTCGTGCGGACCTTGAGCATTCCCGAGGATCCGGCCCAGGCGGCGGAAATCGCGCTGGGTGAGCGCACTCATCACATCGATGTTGGGATGGTGAACGGCAATCCCTTCCTCAACGTGGCAAGCGTCGGCGTTGCCACGAAGGTGAGCGAGCTGCAGACGAAGGATCTGAAGCGGCACTTGCGGGTGCTGAGCTATGCGGTGAGCTTCCGGGAGGCGATCCGCGATGCGAAACCCTTTTATGTCTCCATCGAGGTGGACGAGAAATCCTATTGGAGCGGCATGGTCCATCAGGTGAGCGTCGCCAACGGCCGCTTCCACGGCGGCGGCCTCGTGGTCTCGGAAGACGCAGCGATCGACGACGGGAAGCTGAATTTCTATGTGGTGCGGCCCGGCACTTTTCTGGAGCTTGTGGCCTGCGTTGCGAGCCTGAGGTTCGGCCTTGGGGGCGAGTTGGAAGCCTTGAAGCGGCAGGCTGCCAAGACCGTGCGTCTGAAGACGACCCGGCCCAAACATATAAACGTGGATGGTGATGTTCGCAGCGAGACGCCGGCCGAATTTTCAGTCGTCCGAAAAGCTCTCGAAGTGGCGATCCCCAAGGAGCTTCCGGCCAATCAGCGCGGTCTTGTCGATGCAGATGCGGACCGTCAAAGTGACGACTAGGCCAGCGCTTTCTGCGAAGCACTGGCCCCTATTCTGGAACTTCCCGCAGAACGCGGTTCGCTACGACTTGAGGCTGTCGGGCACCTTGCCGCCGCTCTCGGCGAGCTTCGACATGACTTCCTTATGCAGCCAGATGTTCATCTCGGCAGAGCCGTCCAGAGCGCCGGTGTAACCGAGCTCTTCGGCAAGCTCCTTGCGCGCGCTGAGGCTGCTGTCGAGATCAAGCAGCTTCATCAGATCGACGATAGACTGCTTCCAGTTGTAATCGCCGGGCCGGTTCGCATCGATCTTGGCAATGATGGTCTCCACCTCTTCGACAGTGATGGGCTCCGCTGCGGCTGCCTCGCCAGGCGCTGCCGTCGGCGCCTTGCCCTCTTCCGCCTGAGCTTCGGCTGACTTGGCTTCCTCAGCCTTGGCTTCGCTGCTGCCGAATATCGAATCGACGATCTTCCCAAATATGCTCATCGGTTTGTCCCTCTCTGGGTTTGGATTTGATGGGGGCGCGTATGGCTGCAACGGCCAACACACCACACGGGCAACTCACAAATATGTACTCTAGAACAATACGCTGGCCCTCAGCCTTTTGGCACAAAGCCCGGCACCACTACTCAAGGCGCCCTCGGCCTGACGCGCGATGCCGGCTGGTAGCTTAGTCGGGGATCAGCTGGCTCGGCGGGATATCGATCTTGCAGCGCACCCCGTCCGGATCGAAGGTGAGATCCACCGCCCCGGTCAGGGCCTTGCCCACGACATTCTCGATCATGATCCGGCCGAAGCCGACGCAATCGGGACGCGGCACTTGTGGGCCGCCTCGCTCCTCCCAGACCAACCTCACGCCGTGGCCGTCCTGCTGGCCCCAGTGGACGTTGACATGGCCCTTCTCGGTGGAGAGCGCGCCGTATTTCTGGGCGTTCATGAAGAGCTCATGGAGGGCCAGCCCGACATTCTGCACCGCATCGGGCTTCAGCATGACGTCCTCGCCCTCGACCTCGATCTGATCTTCGCGCGGCCTCAGATGGGTGTAGAGCTGTGTCTTCACTAGGTTCTTCAGGGACGCGCCGCGCCAATCGTCGGCCACGAGAAGATCGTGGGCGGTCCCGATTGCCACAAGACGCGCATTGAAGTTCTCCAGGAACTCGTCGACGGAACAGGTCCGCGCCGCAGTCTGACGGGCGATGGCGTTGATGACCGCCAGCAGGTTTTTCGACCGATGGGTCAGCTCGCGCAGCAGAAGACGGAGCTGCATCTCCTGGGCCCGGCGCTGGCTGATATCGACCACGACGGAAATGGTGCCGGTGGGCTTCTCCTCCTTATCGAGCATGGGCTCGATGAGGATATAGAGGGCTCGCTGGCGCCCCCCCGCCTCGTAGCTCGTCTCCAGCTCCTGAGGCTCCTTGGTGGCCATCGCCTTCTTCTTGGCCGCGATGATGGGTTCGGCAACGCTGGGCGGCAGCACCTCTTCGTCGCGCCGGCCGAGCAGGTTCTTCGAAGACAGGCCGGGCGGCGGGTTGTGCACCCAGGTGAAGCGCATATCCGCGTCCTGGGTGAACACTCCGATGGGCGAATTGCGCAGAGCGATCTCGAACCGCTGCTTGAGGCGCTCCAGCTCGTGCTGGTGGGCGGCGACACGAACCTCAAGCTCCGATTCCGCGTCGGTAAGCGCCTGACGGGTTTGGGAATGGGCGGCGATCTCCGCTTCGAGCTTCCGATCGAAGCCGCCGCGCAGCCTCGGCAGCAACCGCCAGACGAGAACGAGCGCCACGAGGCTGATAATCCCGGCCACGATATTCAGCACCGCGGTGATGCCCGTGACCGGGGACCAGAAACCGATAACGTCGGCAAGATGGGCAAACCCGGCAACGCCCAGGCCGACGCCGAGCAGCAGGAGCATGGTCGGCGCGATGCCCTGTCTGCTCTCGGATTGGGAATAGAGCACGAGCAGAAGGGCCGCCAAACCGAGCAGCGAAAACGCCAGCAAACCTTCGCCGGCCGCTTGGAGATAGGAAAGCTCGGTCATAGCGCCAGAAGCACCAGTCCCGGATTTGGTTGCGGTCGAACCATCGTCGGATCCGAAAAGATTAGCAGCGACCCATGACTCCATCTCGTCCTCGAAACCTGTGACGCCAGGCCGAGCGAGATCGGCTCCCTGGACAAGCGTCTTACAGGCGGCTTACGGGATGTCACCCTGGCTCGCCCGAAATTTGACTTGGGCACTTTTACGGCCCGCGAGAGGGCAACAGGAAGTGCGTCTTCGAATAACACTCTGAAAGGCAATTCGTTCTCGCATCGAGGGCGGAATTTTCCGTTGCAGCTTTTCGGTCTTCCTCCAAAAAACAAAATTTTGCATGTCCGGGAACCCCCTTGAGGGCGCGACGTTTATTCGCCAATCGGATGTCGCACCCCCCGCAACTCGCCCCTCCAGCGGCACCGAGATTTAAAGAACGCCCGCTGCCCTCCCCCGGCGCGGGCGTTTGCTTTTGGTGCTCTGGACGCACGCGGGGCGCGCATCTGCTGTGACGCTCTAAAGAAAAATCACGCTTGCCAAACGGACGGCCGCCGGATTCAGGAACCGCCTTGTGCACGCGAACGTTGTTGGTGTCGGAAACGACGTAACGAAACAACAAGCCTTAGGAGGCCGAAATGAATTGGGACCAGATCGAAGGCAATTGGAAGCAGTTCAAGGGGCAAGCCCAGCAGCAGTGGGGCAAGCTCACCAACGACGATCTCGACCAGGTGGAAGGCCAGCGCGAACAACTCGTCGGCCGCATCCAGGAGCGCTACGGCGTTGCCAAGGAAGAAGCCGAACGCGAAGTCGACAACTGGATCGAGCAGGCCTAGCCAGGCCTGGAGATAGCTTCACGTCGCCGCCTCTAGCGGCGGCGTGAACTTTTGTTGCGGGGGACGATTTGGTTTTTCCACTTGCGTCGGATTGGTTCGCCCCGCGTCATTGTCGAAGAGTCGTTTACGGGAGCAGCGCCCGCACCGCTGCGGATGGGGCGCCCCTCGACGGGCGCGCATAAGGAGACATCATGCTGGGCACCATTCTCATCATCATTTTAATTCTGATTTTGCTGGGCGCCGTCCCGGCGTGGCCCTATAGCCGCTCGTGGGGTTACGGCCCGTCGGGCGTGGTCGGGCTGATCCTGGTCATTCTGATCATTCTCGTGTTGCTCGGCCGGGTCTAGGCTCGAGGTTTCACGAGACGACACAGAAAAGGGCGGTCCCGCGGGGCCGCCCTTTTTCTTGTTCGACGATTTTAATCGATGATGTTCCAGCAAGTGGCCGGCGCTTTCGAGGCGTCTCGTCCGTCCTACGCCTCGGCGTCGGAGCGGTCGCGCAGATGAGCGCGGCGCTCGAAGAACAGCGCCTGGCTGATGATCGCCTTCACCGTATCGGGCTGATAGGGCTTGGTGATCAAGAAGGCCGGCTCGGGCCGATCACCCGTCAGCAGCCGGTCCGGATAGGCGGTGATGAAGATCACCGGCACCTCGAAACCACCGAGAATCTCGTTCACGGCATCGAGCCCTGAGCTGCCGTCGGCGAGCTGGATATCGGCCAGCACGAGGCCCGGCTTCTGAGCATTCACCGCGTCGACCGCCTCGCTATGGGTGCGCGCGACGCCGGTCACGTGGTGACCCAGACCGTCGACGATACCTTCCAGATCCATGGCGATCATGGGCTCGTCTTCGATGATGAGAACGTCGGTCGCCACCTGCTTGGCGATCTCGCGGCCCGCCTCGTCCACCAGCTTGCGCACCTCGTCCTCATCGATGGACAGGATGGTGGCCGCTTCGGCGGGCGTGAAGTTCTCCACCGAGCAGAGCAGGAAGGCCTGCCGCGGGAGCGGCGTGATGGATTCCAGCTTGCGATCGATGGTGGACGCCAGGTCGGTCGAGATGTCGGGCTTGCGATTGACGTCGAGAGAATTCCAAAGCCCGACGAAGGTCTGATAAAGCGCGACGCGAGGCTCGATATCGGAATTGAAGACCGACGGGTCCTCGACGAGCACCTCCAGCGTCGCCGCAACGTAGGCGTCACCGGCCTGCTGAGTGCCGGCGAGCGCGCGGGCGAACCGGCGCAAATACGGAAGATGTGGCGCAATCGCTTTCGAAATCGACATGTAAATTCCGTCTCTGGAAAATTGGCAGGGCCTTGCCCAAAGGCCCTCATGACATTGACCCCAATGGCATGGGCAGGCGGGAAATGGCAACTCAAAAAGGTTGCCCGGGCTATTCAACACATTTGTTTCTTTTTAGGTTCCATAACGGAACCGACAGAGTTTCTAGGCGTTTCTGGCGCTTGAGAGACCGTTGCGTAATGGGACCTGTATCCGCTGTCGGACGCGGTATTGCGGATTGAAGGATGGCTTGTGACTGAAAAAGAAAAGCGCGAGGCTCGCAGCGAGCCCTCGGAAGAGAAGGGAAGGATGGACCTATCAACAGGGAATTCGTCGGACGGCACCATGGATGATGCGCCGTCTAGCGTTGCGGGCGGCAAAACGCCGAAGGAGGATCAGAGCGGCTTGTCGTCCGACCTTCAGGCGCATATTGGCCGGCAGCTCCGCGCAAGCTTCGACGAAGTGGCACGCGAGCCCATCCCGGATCGGTTTCTGCAGCTTCTGAAAGACCTTGAGGAAAGCGGGTCTAAGAAGTGAACCAAAAGGTTTCGGCGAGTTTGAAAGAAGCCCTGGTGGGCGAGATGAGCAACCTGCGCGCCTTTGCCGTGTCGTTATGCGGCGACAAGGAACGCGCGGACGACCTTGTTCAGGAGACTCTCTATAAGGCTTGGAATCACCTGGATTCCTTCCGGGAAGGGACGAACCTCAAGGCGTGGCTCTTCACCATCCTGCGCAACACCTATTTCTCGGAGCGCCGTAAGCGCCGCCGCGAGGTGGAGGATGCCGACGGCAGCTATGCCGCCAAGCTCTCCACGCATCCGGAGCAGCACGGCCATATGGATCTGCAGGATTTCCGCGAGGCCCTGGCCGAGCTGCCCGACGATCAGCGCGAGGCGTTGATCCTGGTGGGCGCTGCAGGCTTTTCCTACGAGGAAGCGGCGGAGATCTCCGATTGCGCCATTGGCACGATAAAGAGCCGGGTGAACCGCGCGCGCAACCGCCTGGGCGAAACCCTCGGTGCGAGCGGCGAAGAGTTCGATCAGGGACTGGCCTCGGCGCTTGCCTCTGCGGGGCCGACCGGCACCTAGACGCTGTCCCTATCCCGGTCAGCCTCTCGCGACGTGAACGGCACAAAAAAGCGGGCGTCCCCGTATGGAGACGCCCGCTTTTTTAATCGCTTCAATGTGATCCTGAGGCTAGCGCCGAATGATATTCGCCACGATGGTCAGCGCGAACAGGATCAGGGCAACGACGAAAATCAGCTTGGCAATTCCAACCGCCGTGCCGGCCAGCCCGCCGAAGCCGAGAGCCGCCGCAATCAAGGCGATAATCAAGAATGTAAGAGCCCAACCCAGCATTATAATCTCCTTTGATCGATCAATTTGATCCAGGCCTGGGCAACGCATTCATAGAGACAAAGGTTCACTTTGAGATGCAATTGTTCTGCATCGTGCGCGATTGAAGAGGAGGATTTTGATGGCAAAACTTTCTGCAGCAGAACTTGACGAGGCAAAGCTCGATCCGGCCGCCGTCTTCGAGCAACCCAAGGACGTCCTGGCCGCGGAGGAGCTCTCCAAGGAGGACAAGCGGGCGATTCTGCAGCGGTGGGAGATGGACGCCGACGCCCTGCTCCGGGCGGGTGATGAAGGAATGAGCGAGGATGCCGCCAGCGGCGCGCTCGTCCAGGATGTGCGCACAGCACTCGATACTATTGATTCTCAATAATCTTTCCTAGATCACCCTCTCATCCTTTTCAGGATTTCGCTCCATCGATCGGAACGCAAGCGCGTCTGCGACGTTTTGTTCACGGACCGGGGGCTGGGAATGCGAGCGCGATGCCGCATGCCTAATTCGCCTCTTCAGGTCTTGAGAATTGAACGAACCAAACTCGATTGATTGCGAAAGAGAGTCTGTTAATGGCACATGATCACACGAAGGACGAAATGCAGCCGAAGGAGGCCCGCCAAGGGACGCGCCCGAGCGGAATGGTCTGGGTGCTGCTGATTTCGACCGTGGTCGCCGCGGTCGCGATGTATCTTATTCTCGCGGTGGGCTGGACCGGTCCCATTCCGTGGACCAGCTAGCGGTTCGCTGAGATTGCAGGCCGCAAGCGAGGGAGGCGGCTTATCGTGAGACGATTTCGCTATGGGACGATGAGGAGCGTGGCTGTTGTGGCCGCGCTCTCTCTGTCTGTGATGTTCCTGTCTGTGATGTTCGGAGCATCCGGCCTTTCGGCCGCTCCCGGGGAGCGGATCGAAGACGGCGCCAAAGCGACCGCGGAAGCCCTCGATCCGGACGCCCGGCCCCGTTCCAGCGAGCCGGAGACACACTCCCCTTCCAGCTTCGAAAGCTTCGCGGAAGAGACCCTGCGCCGTCTCAACGAAAGCGTTTCACGGCTGCAGAGCGAGACGGAGGACGCCGCGCAGGCCTTCGGAGAGTCCATGACGGACTCCGCGGCGAGGATGGACGACGCCTGGGCGGACACGTTTGAGAAGTTCGAGTCGCTGCAGGGCGAGGTTCGCAAGACTTATAAGAGCCTGGAACGGCGCACGAGCCGGGCGATTGCCCAGTTCCAGCAATGGCTGGCCGGCGATCAGACCCGGCCACGGAGCCCTGCCCCGCGGCCAATCACACCGGAATCCATCGAAGGTGATGGAGAAGCGATCGCCGTATGAGCCTCAGCGGCTCTCCGCGGCAGCACCGACAGGCTTTGCGCCCTCGCCTTCCCCCTCAGCGCCCACGGGCTCCGCACGGATAAGTCCGCGGACGGAATTTCCCAGATAGACGCGATCGGCGCGCTCCAGATCCTCCAGGGTCAGGATGGCCTCGCTCGCCTCGACCCTCGGCAGATCGATCATCTCTTCCCGCAAGGTGCCGGGCAGCAGCCCGCAGGCAACCGCCGGCGTGTAGAGCCGCCCGTCCTTCTCCAGGAAGAGATTGGTACGGGTGCCTTCGGTGAGCTCGCCCTTGCTGTTGAGGAAGATGACCTCGTCGCAGCCCGTCGCCTCTTTCGCCGCCGCCATGGCCTCTTCGTAGAACTCCCGGCGCGTGGTCTTGTGGAAGAAGAAGGGATCCTTCTCATCCACCCGCCGGTCGGACACGGCGAAGGTCCAGACCGTGTTGCGGTCAGGCAGCGTGATCTCCTTGGCGGAGACGCTGATCGCACCGTCCTCGCCGAGCAGAAGCCGGACCATATAGGTCCCGCCCTGGAGGCTGCGGGTCTCGGCGGCGAGCGCCGCCTTCACTGCTTCGCGGTCGTACGGATAGCCGAAATGATGGGCGGAGGCCTTGAGCCGGTTCAGATGGCGCTCCAGCAGATAGAAGCCGCCGTCGGGCTCCCAGCGGATGGTCTCGATCAGATCGAAATTCTGGGCCGGTCTTGTGAGGAACTCGCCTTTCAGGAGGCATTCCTCATATTCCGCCTCGCCCTTGCTGTCGGCCACGACCCCGCTGCCGATACCCATCTCGCCTTTGCCATTGCTCAGCATCAGGGTGCGGATGGCGACGTTGAACTCCGCACCGCCATTGGGCGCGATGGTGCCGACGGAGCCGGTGTAGACGCCGCGCGGCAGATCCTCCAGTTCGCGAATGATCTCCATGGCGCGGACCTTCGGGGCGCCGGTGACGGAGCCTGAAGGGAACAGCGCCTTCAGCATCTCCCGCAGGCCCATGTCGCTGCGCATCTCCGCCCGGATGCCGGATGTCATCTGATGCACGGTCCGGTAGGTCTCCACGGTGAAGAGATCCGTCACCTCCACGGAGCCGATCTTGGCGAGACGGCCGAGATCGTTGCGCAGAAGATCGACGATCATGAGGTTCTCCGCCCGCTGCTTCTCGTCGACCGCGAGCCAGGTCTTCAGGCGCGAATCCTCCCGGGGCGTGCGGCCCCTCGGTGCGGTGCCCTTCATGGGCCGGGTGGAGAGCACGCTCCCCTCCCGCTTGAAGAAAAGCTCCGGCGAGAGCGACAGGCAGTGGAAGTCTTCCGCGCCGATCAGCCCGCCATAGGAGACCCGCTGCTTGCGGCGGAGCGCCTGATAGAGCGCGACGGGGTCGCCGCCGTAGCGGAAGAAATATTTCAGGGTCAGGTTGATCTGATAGACGTCGCCGGCGGCGATGTAGTCCTTCACCTTGGCGAAGGCGTCGAGATAATCCTTCTTGGAGCGGGAGAGCTCCAGATCCGTGACGTCGGGATCGCCCTCCCCGCCGGTGCGGGCGAGCCAGTTCTTGGTCTCCCGGTCGTCGAAGCGTTTCGGCGCGCGATAAAGGCCGATCCAGAAGAGCGGCTGATCGCGATTTTCGGGCATGAGATCGGCGAGCTTGGGCTCGAGGCAATAGCCGAGCTCATAGGCGAAGAAGCCGGCCGCGTAGAGGCCACGCTTCAGCCCCTGCTCTATGGCGATGAGCTTTTCCTCGACCTGGGACGGGTCGCGACAGATCACGACCTCCAGCGGCTCCTCGAAGAGGAGCGAGACGCCGCCAGGCCTCAAACTGTCATCCAGCAATACGAACGGAGAATCGGTCATGAACCGAAGCGGCTCCCTGTGATCCCAACCGGCGCTTGTCGTGCGCGCTCGTCAGGCAGACGGTCCGTGGCACGATCCGGCGCTAAGAGGCCAGACTAGCGCAAGGCTATCGGAGGATCAGCATCTCTCCCTTGCCCTTCGACGCCATGTCGCCAATGAGCCGCTGGGCCCGCCGGGGCAGACGGAGCTTCACGTCGTGCTCCTTCAGATGGCGCTCGAGCAGCTTCAGATAGGTAAACTCGATCACGCCGCAATCGGAGTATGTGGGCAGGATCTCCTTCGGCTCCTTCTTAAAGATCAAGGTGCCGCGCTTGTTGCCGTAGCCTGCGAAGCGCCCGACCTTGCCGAGGAAGACGATGGTGCCGGCCACGACGCGTGCACCAGCATAATCGCCGGCATCGCCGCAGACCGTGATGATGCCGCGGCGCATGCGCTCCGCCAGCATGGGACCGGCATCGCCGCGGATAATCAGGCGGCCGCCGCGCATGCCGTGCACCTCGCCGACCAGCACGCCGCCGGCGCGCTCGCCTACATTGCCGCCGATATCGATGGTGCCGCCGGACATGGCCGCGCCCGCATAAGGGCCGGCATTCCCCTTCAGCAACAGGGCGCCGCCTCTAAGCGATGCGCCTAGATAGGCTCCGGCATTGCCATCGACCATCACCTGGCCTTCGGAGAAGCGCGCGCCGATATGGTCGCAACGATGATCGGTGCCGACGAACCGGATGTTGGACGTCTCGTCGCCGGAGACCTTGAACAGATCGCCGACGCAGAGCTTGGTCCGGGTCGTGCCGATATGCAGCGCCTCGATATCCTTGGACTTCATTCCGGCCAGACGATCGGGCGTCAGGCAGGACAGATTGACCCGCTGATCGGGCGACTGCTTCATTTTGAAGGTGAGAGCGCTCAACCGACTATCTCCTTCAAGTGGAAATGATGGGGGCCGAGATTACCGCCGTAATTGCCAGCGGCGATCGCGACGATGCCGTCCTTGGAGCCGCCATCGAGCACGGCGTCCATGCCGGCCTTCATGGCGTCGGAGATGGCTTCAGGGGTCAGCCCGTCGATCACGATCTCCATGACCGCCTCGACATCGAGCGGAAGGTCGGTCTTCACCGCGCCCTTCAGGGTCGGGCAGTAAGCGTCGTTGGTGGAGGCGATCTGCCCCTTGTACTGAGAGCCGACCTTCGAGCCGGAGCGCACGATGCCGCCCGGGAACGGCGTGATGACGCCCTCCATCTGGCTCATGGCCTTCACGGCGCGGGTGCAGGCTTTCAGCACGCCTTCATGGGATTTGCCGAGCACCAGGAAGTTGCCGCCGCCGACGGCATCCTTGGTGAAGCCGGTCTTCTCCTCGCAGACGAACTCGCCGTCCATGACGGGGATGCGCCAGAAGCGGCGCCCCTCGATAACCTTGGACATCTGCCAGCCGTCGCCGAAGAAGCGCAGCGAGGAGCCGAGCTTCAGGGACGGCTTGCCGGGAATGCCGGCATAGCAGGCCGTGCCCGGACAGGTCAGCACGCATTGACCGACGCGGTTGCGGAGCTGCTTCTGCAGCTTGTCCTTGTCCATGGTGAAGAGCAGCACGGAAACGCCGGGACGGCCGTCATAGGTCTCGTCCTTGGAGAGCTTCCGCTCAATACCGGCCTCGGCGCCGCAGGCGATGACCGAGGTGGCGAAGCCGGTCATGGTGCGGGCGGCGATCTCCGCCCACTCCGCCGTCGGCGCCGTGATGACGACCCGCGTGCCGACCATGGGGAAGGCTTCCGCGAAGGTATCGACAATGGTGACGCCCTTGCGCTTGATATCCGTCATGAGGTCGTCTCCGGCAGCTTCGCGAAGCGGCCTTCGCGTCCTGCAATCCCCTCAGGCACGTCGAAGACCTCTGGGTTGATGCCGTAATTGTCGCCGTAGAACTTGTTCACCCGGCGCTTGATGTTGGTGTCGAACTCCGGGGTGGCGTGGAACGCCCTGCCCCAGGTGATGTCGGTGATCTGACCGTCGCGCACGACGAGCTTGCCGTCCTTGAAGACCAAGCTGGCACGGTCGAACATGGCGACCTTGTCCTTCTTCTCCGAATAGACCGCGACGTCGCCCACGGCGCCTGCGCCCAGATGGCCGCGGTCGAACAGGCCCAGCAGCTTGGCGGGCGCGGCCCGGGTCATCACGGCGAACTCCGACAAGGTGATCTCCCGGTCGATCTCGGCGAGGTTGGTCACCTCGCGTACGGCTTCCGGCAGCTTGTCGAGCCAGCGGGTCCGTTCGTCCTTGTCCATGAGTAGGCCGAAGATCTCCGGATAGCGGGTGAACAGCGCGCCGTTTGGATGATCGGTGGAGAACAGCACTTGCCACGGGTTCTTGGCGAGGAGGAAGATCTCCAGGCCGATGGCCCATTGCACGGCGTTCACGAAGCTCTTGGACTTGTATTTGTAGGGCACGACGCCGGTGCCATTGCCCTCGCCCTGATAGAGCGCCCATTTGCCGGGGCTGGCGGCCTTGCGGCCGTCGAACTGGCGCAGCACGTCGCCGGAGATGGTGACGGTCTGGCCGAACAGCACCTGGCCCACATCGACGGTGACGTTCGGGTGGGCATTCAGCGCTTCCACCAGGCGCGGCGCGCCGGAGGACAGGCCCTTCTCGCCTTCCGTGCCGTAGCCGTAGAACTGAATATGGGCGAAATGGATCGGCACGCCTTCGGCCGCCTCCATGGTGGCGATGGCGGTGTCGATATTGCCGGCGATGCCGAGATTGTTGCAGTGGACATGGGCCGGATGGGGCACGCCGAGATTGTGCACCGCATGCTGCATGGACTGCACGATCTGGCGCGACGTGGCGCCGTAATACGGCACCTCGTCATCCAGGTTGAAGGTCCGTGCATTGAACTTGAAGGCTTCGGCACCGCCCGCGTTGATGACCTTGAGCCCTAAGCACTTCGTATGGTCCAGGGTCCAGGCGACATAGTCCTGGATCTCGCTCTCCGACGCATTCTTCTTCAGCTGCTGAAGCGCGAAGTCGTCATTTCCGAGAATCGCCAGACCGCCGACGTCGAGGATCGGGATCTGGGACAGCTCCAGATGGGTCTGGATGGCGTGGGTCGGCTGTACGGCCGGCTCGATGGCCGTGGTGTAGCCCATCTGGGCATAGCGGAGGCCGGTCGCATACGCGCCCCAGGACGACGGTGTCGGCGGGATGTGCACGCCGCCATCGGCCGCCAGCAGCGGCAGTTCCGGCATCAGCTGGCGGGCCAGCGTGACGTTGGAGCCGGCGATATGGGAATGAACGTCCACGCCGCCGGCCATGACGATCTTACCGGAGACGTCATAGGTCTCGTCGGGCTCGCGGCCTTGGGCGTCAGCGACGATGCGGCCGTCCTCGATATAGAGATCGCCAACCGCATCGCGGTTGTTCGCGGGGTCGACGACGCGGCCGCCTTTCAGGCAAAGCAGCATTATGCGGCCTCCGTGGTCTTGAGACGGTCGGACAATGCGGCAAGCACGCTTGCGACGCTCGGGAGGCCCGAGCCTGCGCCTGTTGCCTTCACCATGCCGATACCGGAAATTTCAGGCAGATAGAGCGCCGCGCCGTGGTCGACACCGGGCGTGGCCACCTCGATCACGATATCGGCGTCCTTCGGCTTCACGGTGCCGGGCGTGGCCAAGGCGATGGTCGGCACGCCCGTGGGCGCCGATTCCTTGCCCTTCCCGAACGCATCGATCCAAACCAGCGCATCGGCCTCCAGGTCCGCAATCATACGGCAGGCATCGAACTGCCAGGCATCGTGGACCGGATCGCCATGAGCGAAGCTGGTGCGCACCGGCAGACCGCAGGTCCATACCGAGCAGAGATTGACGCCGTCGCCATTGCCGGGGACCGGAACTGTGTAGAGGCCGGAGCGGGTCTTGTCGCAAAGCCTACGGATCATATCCAGGATGACGTGGAGCACCGGCTCGTCCAGTTCGTCCGGCGAATAGACGAAGACGGAGAACGCCGCTTCGCGCAGGTGCCCGGCGAGCTCCAAGAGAGCCTGGGGCAGCGCCTTCTTGGGATCGCCGAAGGGATGCTCGTGGACCGCGGCCGCAAGCATGCCGACGGCGGTCGTCAGATCGACTTTCCGGATATCGATGGATTTGGTCTCCACCGTGTCGGGCAGCGCCATCGGCTTGGCACCGGTGGTGACCAGACGGCGCGGCTCTGCGCCGGGGCGCGGCAGGCTCTGCTTGGCCGGGAAGATCTTCTCCAGAAGGTCTGGATCGGTTTCCAGAGGCTTCTTGCCCAGTACGACAACGAGATCGGACCGGTTGCGCAACTCGCCGAGGCTGACGGGATTGGAGCCCGCTTCGCGCATCAGGCGATTGGCCCGGGCCATGCCGTCGCCACCCGCGTGATCGATCACCCCGCCGATTTCCTCGGCGAGGGTAAGCGCGGCTTCGGCGCCCGCGATATCGGTCATCAGACCTGCAATCAAAGGAAGGTTGGCTCGGTCCAGGAGCTCCGCTGCGCTCGCAAGCGCTTGCGACTCCTCGACCTCATTGCCGTTCAAATAGACCGCCATAGCGGCGCACCTTTATTCAGAAGCGAAGACCGGCGCAAGCATTCGAATGCGCGCAGGGCCGGCGGGGTTGAAGGACGCATGGGCGGCATCGTTGCGCGCCCAAGCGATTAGCGTGGCAGGTTACGATTTCGGCTTATCGTATTTGATATAGGCAAAGCGCTGATCGTCGGGCGTGCCCTCCAGGGCCCCATCCTCTACGCCGGGCTGCCAGTGAACCACCTCCTCGATCTTCTTCGCCAGTTCGAAATCCTTATCGGTGATTCCCTTGGCGGCGTGATTCTTCAGCCGAACCTCGACCCAGGCATAGGATGCCGTGATATCAGGATGATGAAACGCGGCCTCGGCGAGATGGCCGATGGTGTTGATTACCATCAAGGTGCTTTTCCAGCTGGCGGTCTTGTATTTGCGGCGAATCCAGCCGTCTTCCAGATACCAGTGCGGGAGCTCCTTGAGCCGTTCTTCGCATTCCTTTTCGTCGTATACGCGTTCCGAATTAGCCATGACACCTGTCTTTGAAATATGTCGCTCGAGTACCTCGCGGTGGGAAAAACTCCACCCTCTTGCTTGACGCCAGCATACCGAGGGGCTTCATGCGCAGCAATGAAAGCTTCCCGGGAATGCGCCATGCATGAGCTTGAACGCAACAAGAAGGTGGTGGTTTCGTTTTACAACCTTATGTTCAATCAATGCCGGCCGCGCGAAGCGATCGAGCTTTATGCCGGTGCCGACTACCGACAGCACAATCCAGGCGTCGAGGACGGCAAGGCGGGCTTCATCGCCTATTTCGAGGAGATGGCGCGCCGCTATCCCGGGAAGCGGGTAAACATCAAGCGTGTGATCGCCGAGGGCGATCACGTCGTTCTGCATTGCCATCAGGAATGGCCCGGCGATCACGACTGGGCCGGGATCGACATCTTCCGGTTGGATAAGGATGGCAAGATCGTTGAGCATTGGGACGTCCTGCAGATCGTGCCCGATACATCCGCCCACTCGAACGGAATGTTCTGAGTACATTCTTCTGGGCGCATGGCTTTGCGTTGGCTCTGAGAAAGATCTCGATTGACGAAATTTGATCGCATACCCGCCTCCGCCCCCGGAGGCCCCGGCGGAGCGTCCTGGCCGCAAAGCGTGTCGGTGACGACGCGGGCCCGCCTGCATTTCGGATTCTTCGATCCGAGCGGCCAAGGGGCGCAGCCTTTCGGGAGCTTCGGGCTGGGGCTCGACCGGCCGGTGACCGCGCTCACGCTTTCCCGCGCCGACGCGCTGACCGTTAGCGGACCGGAAAGCGAACGTGCAGGCAGCTATCTCACCAAGCTTGCGGAGATGGCCGGCCGGGACGGCAACTACTCGCTTGATATCGCTTCGGCGATTCCCTCGCATTCAGGTCTCGGCTCGGGCACTCAGCTCGCTTTGGCCGTCGGGGCAGCGTTTGCCCGCATTGAGGGGCTCGCCCTCTCTCCGCGGGAGATCGCAAGCACCCTGGACCGGGGGCGCCGGTCGGGAATCGGCATCGGCACGTTCGCCCGCGGCGGTGCTGTGATCGACGAGGGGCCGCGCGGCGGCGATCTTCCGGTGGTGCTGGCGCGGGCCGACTTCCCCGAAGAGTGGCGCGTGCTTCTGATCTTCGATCCGGACTGCAAGGGGCTGCACGGTTCAGGCGAGCTGGAAGCCTTCGCCACGGCGCCCGCCTTTCCGGATGCCGAATCGGCCCGGCTTAAGCAGCGCTCGCTTCATTCGGCGCTGCCTGCCCTGACCGAGGGGTATTTCGATCGGTTCTGCGAAATCATCGGCCATCTGCAATCGGTCATGGGGCTCTATTTCGCCCCATATCAGGGTGGCCCCCTGGTGAGCGAAAACGTCAGCGCAGCGGTTCATTGGCTGCGCGGCGAAGGTTATCGCGGGGTGGGCCAGAGCTCGTGGGGTCCCACGGGGTTTGCCATCCTGCCGAGCGAGCAAGAATCCGACCGGCTGCTGGCCGACGCAGCGAAGCGGGACGAATTCTCTGGGCTTCGATTCGAGCTGGCCCGGGGCTGCAACGAGGGCGCCCTGATCGAGTGCCGGTGACGGGGAGCGGCTGGCCCCGGCCATCGCCGCGATCCTTCTAGGACTTGTGCCGCCTTCAACCGTTTGCCAGATATGCTGTGACCGGTTGAGACGTTCGCTATTCGATTACGAAATTTTTGGGAGATGAAGGTCCATGGCGCATCGCCACATTCTGCACATGCTCACCCCGCTCAAATATATGAGCCCCTTCGACGTCAACATGGCGGTGGATGCAGGGTTCGACGTGGTGATCCCTTATACAAACGTCACCGAGAGCGACGTGAACGGGCTGGTGCAGGACGCGATCTTCTCCCGCGGACCGGAAGGCGTGAAGCAGACCGGCATCTTCATCGGCGGCAAGCGCGCCATCGAAGCCCTGAACATGATGGATAAGGCGAAGGAGGCCATGGTGCCGCCCTTCGAGATCTCCGTCTTCGCCGATCCGGCAGGCTCCTTCACCACCGCCGCGGCCATGGTCGCCTGCGCCAACAAGGCGCTGGAGGACAAGTTCGACACCGGGCTGAAGGACAAGCGTATCGCCATCTATGGCGGCACGGGTGTGGTGGGCTTCGCGTCCGCCGTGATCGCAGGGCTGCATGGTGCGACCCCGGTTCTCGTCGGCTATGACGGGCCGGAGCGGGTGCGCCGCCTGGCGGAAGAGTCCAACGAGCGCTTCGACGCCAATCTGCAATATGCCGACGGCAGCACCGAATCCCAGAAGACCGACATTCTGAAAGAGTGCGACATGACGTTCTCCGCCGGTCCGGCCGGGCGTCAGCTTCTCACCACCAACCAGCTGAAAGAGGCCGACAAGCTTCTCGTGGCGGCGGATGTGAACGCCGTTCCGCCGGCCGGCATCGAGGGTGTCGGCATCAAGGATAACGGCGAGCCCATCGACGGACTGAAGACGGTCGGCATCGGCGCGCTCGCCATCGGCGACGTGAAGTACAAGACCGAGGCCGGGCTGTTCAAAAAGATGCTGGAATCCGACAAGCCGCTCTATCTCGATTTCCGCGACGCCTACGACCTTGCCAAGACCATCGCACCGTAGCGGTGCGTCCGTCCTGATCGCGGCGGTCTCGGCCCGAAGCCTGGCCGCCGCCGCGTCACGGGCGGGGCTTACGCCGCTCACGGTCGATTTCTTCGCCGATCGCGACACACAAAAGATTGCGGCCAAGAGCCTGACCTTCGACGGGCCGATGAAGGCAGGGATCGCGCAGGACGATCTTCTCGACAAGCTGGTCCGTCTCGCCGACGCCGCCCCCTCCCCGCCGATAGGCTTTCTCTATGGCTCGGGCTTCGAGACGAACCCAGACATGCTGGAGGCGATCGCTCGGCGCTGGCCTGTGCTTGGGAACGCCGCGGAGACCGTTGCCACGGTGAAGGATCCCGCGCGCTTTTTCGAAACGCTCGATGCGCTCGACATCCCCCATCCGAAGACGCAAATGACGAGGCCGTCCTCTCCCGAGGGCTGGCTGGCGAAGCGGATCGGCGGCGCCGGCGGGAGCCATGTGGGGCCCGCAACGGCAGCCCATTCCGACGGCGTCTACTATCAGCGTCAGGTGGAGGGCGTGCCCGCCTCCCTGCTCTTCGTCGCCAACGGACGCGAGATCACGCCGCTTGGGTTTAGCGCCCAATGGTCCGCGCCGGGCGACCGGTCTCCCTGGCGCTATGGCGGCGCGGTGCGGCCGGCCGATCTTCCCGAGGCTGTCGAAGGACGGATGATGGAAGCGGTTGCATCGCTCGTCGCGGCGTTCGGAGTGGTGGGGCTCGGCAGCGCCGATTTTCTCGTCGCGAGCGACACCGCCCGGCTCCTGGAGATCAATCCGCGGCCAGGAGCGACCCTCGATATCTTCGACGATGCGGACAGTCCGCTGATTTCATTTCACCTTGACGCGGTGACGAGGCGAAAGCTACCCAGCCTGCGAGGGATGAGCGATGCGGCCGCCAGCGCGGTCGTTTTTGCGACGCGCGGGGTAACTGTTCCGGCGGCATTTGCATGGCCGGAATGGGCTTCCGATATACCGAAACCGGGCGAGCATATCGCAAAGGACGGGCCCATCTGCACGGTGGTGGCCCGGGAGAGGACGAAGGACCAGGCACGGCAGCTCGCCGAGACGCGGGTCCGGGACATCATGGCTGCGCTGAGCGGCGTACAGGAGGGTTTTAAGTGAGCGACAAGATCGAGGCGCCGAGCGTCAACAAGACTGTGAAGCCGATCGTGGAGAAGATGATCGCCGAAGCGGATCAGCTTCGCATCAAGGTCTCGAAAGGCGCGTCCGGCGAGACGCTGATCGATTGCGGCGACAAGGCCCCGGGCGGGCTGGAAGCCGGACGCCGCATGGCGGAGGTCTGCCTCGGCGGGCTCGGCACGGTCACCTTCGATGTCGCCGACACGGCAAGCCCCTGGGCGTTCAATGTCACCGTCCACACCAGTCAGCCTGTGATCGCTTGCCTCGGCTCCCAGTACGCGGGCTGGAGCCTTTCGGCCAAGAAGGACGACGGCAAGACCTATTACGTGCTTGGCTCCGGGCCGGGCCGCGCGCTCGGCTCGTCGGAGCCGCTCTTCGAGGAGCTGGGCTATCGCGACAAGGCCGATGAGGCCTTCTTCGTGCTCGAAGCGGACGAGGCGCCGCCTGCTCCGCTCGTGAAAGAGGTCGCCGAGGCCTGCAAGGTGAAGCCGGAGAACCTCACCTTTATTTATGCGCCCACCACCAGCCTTGCCGGCATGGTGCAGATCATCGGGCGCAGCCTGGAGGTCGCGCTGCACAAGGCCCATGAGCTGCATTTCCCGCTTGAGAATATCGTCGACGGCATCGCCTCGGCACCGCTTGCGCCGCCTGCCCCCGACTTCGTTCAGGCCATGGGACGCACCAACGACGCCATCATCTATGGCGGCCGCGTGCAGCTCTATGTGAACGGCGACGAAGCGGCGGCCAAGGAGCTCGCCGAGAAGCTACCGAGCTCGGCCTCCAAGGATTACGGCCAGCCGTTTGCCGAGATCTTCTCCGCCGTGAAGGGCGACTTCTACGCCATCGACAAGATGCTGTTCAGCCCGGCCCAGGCCATGGTGAGCGCGCTGGAGAGCGGCAAGAGCTTCCAAGGCGGCGAGATCGACGAGACGCTTCTGAACCGCTGCTTCTCCAAATAGCGTAAGACCGCATAGATGGCAGACATCACGCCTCTCGCCTCCAACTCAGGCGACCGCACCCAGCCGCGGCCGCGCCGGGACGCACCGATCCTCCTGTTCGGAGACGGCAAGGACTGGCACGGCAAGAGCCTGGGCCGCGCCTTCGAGGCGCGGGGCATTGCGCCCATCACCGTGCCTTTGGGCGCGTGTGGCTTCGACACGACGAAGCCTCACGGACTCGCGATTCCGGGCCTCGGAGATGAGCTGCCCGCAGCTGCCTTCGTGCGCTTCGTGCCCGGGGGCAGCTTCGAGCAGGTCACCATGTATCTCGGCGTGCTCCATGCCTTGCGGGATTCGGGCGTGCTGGTCTGGAACGATGCGCGTACCATCGAGGCCTGCGTCGACAAATCGACCACCAGCTTCCGCCTGGCGAAGGCGGGCCTGCGGACGCCGCGCAGCTGGACAACGGTGCATCGCGACGAGGCGGTCGACATCGTGAAGCGTCTCCAGGCCGAAGGTCTCAAGGCGGTGCAAAAGCCTCTCTTCGGCGCGCAAGGGAACGGGCTAGTGCTCGTCGAAACGCCGGACGATCTGGCGCCCGACGAGGAGGTGAACGGGACCTATTACCTGCAGGAGTTCGTGCCCCCTGCCCTGGACGATCAGTATCAGGACTGGCGCATCTTCGTCTGCCGCGGCCAGGTGGTCGCCGCGATGCTGCGCCACGGGCTGAGCTGGATCACCAATATCAAGCAGGGTGCGCGCGCCAAGGCGGCGATCCCGTCGCAAGATCTGAGCGATATGGCACTTAATGCTGCGGCGTGCGTTGGTGCCGATTACGCCGGCGTCGACGTGATCCAATCGCGGGACGGCGGCTTCCTTGTTTTGGAGGTGAACAGCATGCCGGCCTGGAACGGTCTTCAGAAGGTCACCAAGTTCGGCATTACCGAACAGGTGGTGGACGCTTTCCTCGATGCCGCCTTTGCCCATGGCCAGGCGGCGGAACGAGATAAGGCATGAGCGAAGGGCTTTCCGACGACGCCATCGCCAAGACGTATATCGAATCCTGTTTGGCGGAGCTGGACGCGCTGAAGCCCGGCAACGTCCACCGCTATGCCGACGATCCGCGTCACGTGGTTTCGGATTTCGAGAAGAGTGCGGAAGTCTCCGCCCCGTTCGTGGCCGATTCCGAACTCGGGGTCGGCGAACGCATCAAACGTGCGGCTGAAGCGACGGCGGATGCCTGCGGCACCAATACGAATCTCGGGATCATCCTGTTGACGGCGCCGCTCGCGGCCGCTGCTCAGCGGAGTTCAAAGAAGGATCTTCAGCACCGGGTGGCGAAGATTCTGATGAAGCTAGACCGGTCCGATGCGCAGGCTGCCTATGCCGGCATCCGAGCGGCGAATGCTGGCGGGCTCGGCGAGGTTCCCGAACACGATGTCGCCGAGGAAGCCTCGACCTCGCTGCTAGAAGCGATGTCCGCTGCGCAAAGCCGCGACCGAATTGCCTGGAACTACACCCATGATTTCGCTGACATTTTTGAAATCGGCCTGCCCGCTTTGGTGGACGCGATGGAGCGGTGGAGTGATCCGAACTGGGCTCTTGCCGCAGTGTATATGACGTTCCTCGCCGCTGAGCCCGATAGCCTGATCGCGCGCAAGCACGGAATGGAAAAGGCGAGCGAGGTACGCGAGGAAGCGGCCGAGCTGACAGAAAAATTTTTGGCTTCCTCGGAGCCCGAAAAATTCACCTCTGAGATGCTCTGTTCCGACCGGTCACTCAAAAAACGTGGCCTGAATCCGGGCACTACAGCCGACCTCACGGTTGCGACATTATTCGCCGACCGGCTGCAACGGCTCGAATCCGCTCAATAAAAGGCCTTATTCTGCGGATAATCGACTTGCTCCTGACATCGACGCCTGCTTATGTTGCCCCGGCAACTCCGCACAGGAGTTGTGAACGAAGAGCGTTTGAGGCATAGCGCTCTCTTCGGTCGGTCCGGGCGCTACGACAGCGGCGGCGTCGATCTCTTTTTGGATTCCTTAGAATTAGGGAGGGCTTTTTTCATGGCCAAGATTACGAATGTACGCGTCGGCGAGTCGCTCGTGGGCGATGGCAACGAAGTTGCTCATATCGACCTTCTCATGGGCCCGCGCGGCTCCGCTGTTGAGACGGCTTTCTGCAACGCGCTGACCAACAACAAGGACGGCTTCACCACGCTTCTGGCGGTTGTCGCTCCGAACCTGCTCTGCAAGCCGAACACCATGCTGTTCAACAAGGTCACCATCAAGGACGCCCGTCAGGCAACCCAGATGTTCGGCCCGGCTCAGTATGGCGTCGCCAAGGCTGTTGCGGACTGCGTCGCCGAGGGCATCATCCCGGCTGACGAGGCTGACGATCTCTACATCTGCGTCGGCGTCTTCATCCATTGGGAAGCCAAGGACGACAAGAAGATCCAGGACTACAACTACGAAGCCACCAAGCAGTCCATCGAGCGCGCCGTCAAGGGCGAGCCCACGGCTGCCGAGGTTACCGCTCAGAAGGACACCGCTTCTCACCCGTTTGCGGCTGGCTGAAAAGGCGAGCCCCCCGGTCGGGGCGAATCCGGCGATTCACCGGGCCCGATACGGCGGTGGTTACAGAAGCTGGGTTTTTGAGTTAACGGCACGGCGCCTTAGGGCGCCGTGTTAGAGGCTGATAATCGCCGCCTTCTCCGGAAGGCGGCGATTTCTTTTTATGGAAGCGCCCCGCTGTGAAGCGCCGTGGCGACCAGCGCGCCGCTGGCCCCTGCGTCGGCCGCCGCGTTCAAGTCTTCGATCCCCCGAATGCCGCCGGCGGCATAGAGCGCCGTCGCGGGCTGCGCCTGTTCCTCAATCTCTTTCAACCGCGCAAGGTCCGGACCTGCGCCGGAGCCCACGGCGCCGAGCGTCATGACAATGATGCGCTTCGGCCAGAGCTTCGGATCGGCGAGCATCAGCTCCGGTCCGCGAAAGCCTTCATTGTCGAAATCGAGGGAGAGCACCAGCCCTTCGCCGACGGCTGCGCACATGCTAGCCCATTGGGAAAGCTGGGAGAGGGATTCGGAACCGATCACCGGGGTCAGCCCGGCCTTCAGACAAAGCCGCACGGGCTCGGCCTCTGCGAAGCCGGCATCCACCCAGATCTCCGTTTCCGGCAGCGCTTTCCTGATCTCGCGGCAGAGGGAGGCGTGATCGCCCCGCCCTTGGATGGCATCGAGATCGGCGATATAGAGCGCGCTGGCCGCGGCCCGGGCGACGAGAACCTTGGCAAGGGCCACGGGATCGTCCGCGGACCCGAGGGGGCTCTCGATGGGCTTATAGGTTTCGCGCGCCCCGGCCTTGCCGTGGACCACCTGCCCGTCCAGCAGGTCGAGAACGGGAATGACACCGAATTCCTTCATCGCTCACGGATAGCGGTTGCCGTGCCGCTTGAACAGCGGCGCTCTATCGCGGAAGAGAAGGTCAAAAGCAGAATACCATGAGCAAACTATCGTGAGCACTGTGATCGGCTGGGATCTCGGCGGCGCCAATCTGAAGCTAGCCGTCGTGGACAACGGAACGCTGACAAAGGCGGTCCAGATCCCCTGCCCCATTCTTCCCGATCGCGCGAAATTCGACCAGGCGGTCGAGTCGGCGCTTCATGCGGTGCCGCA
Source organism: Methyloligella solikamskensis (assembly GCF_042676065.1). NCBI lineage: Bacteria > Pseudomonadati > Pseudomonadota > Alphaproteobacteria > Hyphomicrobiales > Hyphomicrobiaceae > Methyloligella > Methyloligella solikamskensis. Next base: position 2,187,742 of record NZ_JBHTJO010000001.1, read on the forward strand.
AGCGGCAAGGCCGGACCTTCATGCCGTGACCATGACGGGCGAGCTTTCCGACGTGTTCGAGAGTCGCACCGAGGGGGTCGCCTATCTGATCGCTCTGATGGAGCGGGCGGCGGGCGCCACGCCGCTTCTGATCTGGGCCGGCACGCGCGGGCTGCTTGCGCCCCAGGATGCGAAGGCCGTAACTCGGGCGATTGCGTCGGCCAACTGGCTCGCTACGGCGGCGCTGGCCGCGCAGCGGGAGCCGGAAGGCCTGCTGGTCGATATCGGCACGACGACCACGGATCTGATTCCGTTCCGGGACGGGTCGCTTCTCATTCGCGGCACGACCGATGCCGAGCGGCTTAGGGAAGGCGAGCTGATCTATTCGGGCGTCGTGCGGACCCCCGTCATGGCGCTTGCGCAGAAGGCGCCGTTCCAGGGCCGCATGCAGGGCGTCGCGGCGGAGAAGTTCGCAACGCTTGCCGATGTCTACCGGCTGACCGGCGACCTCCCCGGCGATGCCGATCCCTACCCCACCGCCGACGGGCGGGTCAAAAGCGTTGAGGCGAGCGCCGCCAGGCTGGCGCGCATGCTCGGGCGCGATGCCGACGATGCGCCCATGGCCGATTGGATTGCCGTTGCGAAATGGTTCGCCGACCGCCATTGGCAGCAGATCGCGCAAGAGGCCGAAGCTCTCATCGGCCGGGACGGGCTTTCTCCGGATGCTCTCGTGGTCGGTGCCGGCTGCGGGCGGTTTCTGGCGGCAGCGCTCGCCAACGCGCTTCGACGCCCCTATCGGGATTTCGGCGCACTTATCGGGGCGCCCGAGGCCTTGCGCAGCGCCGCGGCGGTCTGTGCGCCTGCGGTTTCGGTGGCTTTTCTGGCTGCAACCGATTCGAACGGCTCCGCGTTGTCCTCCCGGTAGGAAACAGCCTTTTGGAGCCTGAAATGCGTAATTGTTTTGTAGCTTTCGCCCTGATGCTCGGCGCTGGCGCGCTCATGACGGGCACGCCGGCTCACGCCACCCCCGGTCAGGCCGCGACCGTCAGCTCGTCAGCCTCTGCTCAAACCACTGTCCAGCCGGTCGATTATCTCGACCGTGCCGAGCGGCGTCTCCGCCGGAACGGCTATACGGTGATTCCGCCGGCCCCGCCGGCTGCCGCGCCTGTGATCGTCGGTGAAGGTCCGGTTGCCGTCGTGCCGCCCGGCGCGCCGGTCGTGCCCGTGCAGCCGACCACGTGCGGCGAGTATCACTATTGGAACGGCGTGGCTTGCGTGGATAAACGCTACGAAGAAGCGCCGTAGAGACCGCGCATCTTATGGAGGGGCCGATGCCCAGAGTCATTCCTATTGGGCTGTCGCTTGCCGCAGTTCTCTTGTTCGGAAGCGCTCCGGCTGCGGCGGGCCCCTCCCTTGCGACCGCCGGCATGGCACGCGCAGCCGAGCCGACCCTCGAGCCGGTCAAGCACATGCGGCCGCCGCCGCGGACCTTCTTCCGCATTCCGGGAAAACATCACCGCAAGAACCGTGCGACGAACAGATGTCCGGAGAACGCCGTCTGGAACGGTGAGGTGTGCGTGCGCTTGAAGCGACGATAAGGCTACGGCGCCCTACTCCGCGGCGTCGGCGTAGAACGCGTCGATCTTGGCCATCAGCAGGTCCCAGGCCTCTTTCTCGCGGGGGCCGGCGGTCTTCTCGATGGCGATGGTGAGATACGCGATCTCCTGCTCGATCTTCTCGCGCGGCAGCATCTTCAGGCGGCTGCTCAGGATGGCCGCTTCAAGCACGGCGCTCTTGGCCCGGTTCATGCCGCCGAAGGGCGCGTGATTGACGGTCTTCACGATGCGGCAGGAAAAGCGCGGGCGAAGCTCGTCATCCTCGATGCTCTCCACCGCGAGCTCCGCATGGGCCAGGGTCTCGACGAGCCGCGCACCGGGGATCTCGTCGGCCGGCACGGTCGGCCAATCCTTCCGTCCCGTCAGGCAGCCGGCAAAGATCAGCACATCGTCAGTGAAGTTAGCGACCGCGAATGGGTTCTCGCGGAGGTTCTCAAGCGTCGTTGACGGATGGAACGGCGCGATGATCCAGTTGTCGCCGTCCTCGATCAGACCGAGCGGCGCGATATGGACCTTACCGTCACGGTTCGCAGTGGTGACGATGCATTCGCGGATCATCGGCATGGCGCGCTCAGGCCCTAAGAGGCCGTCTCCTTGGTGTTCTTGTTCGTCTTCTTCAGAGGCTTTTCCTTGCCCGGCTCCTCTTTCGCAGGCTGCTTACCGGGCTCCTCCTCGGCGGGCGGCGTCTCACCCGGCTCCTTCTTCTCCGGTGGCGTCTCGCCGCCGCTGGCCTTCGGCTTCTTTTTGCCCTGCTTTTTGGTGACCAACGTATGGCCCGCTTCTTTCAGCTGGGTCTCGTCCTCATCGTCCTTGGGCGCGGCGACGCCCCAGTCGAGAGGCTCGTCCTGGGCGTAGCGCTTGCCGAGCTGCCAGGCGATCTGGGCCTTGGTCAGCTCCGCGGCGAGATAGAAGGCGTGCCCGCCATCTTCCTCCACGCCGAGCTTCGGGAACAATTCGAAGGCATCCTGAGCGACGTGGTGCATATCGCGGTTGAAGATGTGAATGCCGTCCTCCGCCGTATAGATGCGGAAGTTCTTGTCCTTGATCTCCCCTGCTAGCTCGGCCAGCTCCTCCGGCGTCTGGGTGAAGGGCCGCCGGTCGTGCAGGCTGAGGAGACCGGAATCGTAATCCTTCGGCAGATCGTGCTCGCCCCGGGAGGCATGCATGATGCGGCGGGCCAGATCGTGCTCCTCCACCGTGCGCCTTGTATGTGGGCTCACATGGACGACGAGGACGTTGCGGATGTGCAGCTCCGAGCAGATGCCCAACAGCATGGCCGTGACGCCGCCGGAATCGGCGTCCGTCAGCTCGGTGAGATTGCCCGTGCCCATAAGGATTTCGGCCTTCGGGTATTGGCGCCGAACTTCCGCATAGCGCTCAAGCGACGTCATGAAGCCGAAATTGATCGGGTCGAGCACCGGGTCCGCCATATAGGGCAGCCCCTTCTTCTCCATGGCCTCCATGGCACGATAGAGGGACTGAAGATCCCCATGCTCCTTGGGGATCAGCACCGGGACGGACGAGACCTCGTCGGCGATATGGAGCGTCTCCTCGTTGAGGCTGAGGAGGAAGTCGGCGCCCGCCTTGCCGCCGCGCAGCAGCTCTTCCGGATTCGCGGAATCGACGCTCACTTTGTAGCGCTCCCCATGAAGCGCCCTGATCGACTCCTCCAGATGAGGGAACGGCGTGTCGGGCAGACAGCCCAGATCGATCACGTCGGCGCCCGCCTCATTCAACTCGGCCGCGCGCATCAGAAGCGTCTCGATGGAGAGTGCGGAGGCGTCGACGATCTCGGCGAAGATGTTGATGTCGTATTTGCTGAGATCAGCGTCGCGCTTGGCTTTGCCGAAATAGGTCGGCAAGTCCTTCAGCTCGTCCGGCCCGCGCACGAAGGGCACGCCGAAGCGTTCGGCGAGCTGATCGAGATCGGCGCGGCAGCGGCCAGGCACCATCACCTGATCGGCCTCGACAGGCTCGGGCAGCCGCCGGGCGATGATCTCCTCGGTCATCAGGGCGGCGACCTTCACGCCGATATCGACGACCTCGTAGTCGAACTCGGGCTGCATGCCCTCGAGCACGGCCTCGAGCCGCGGCTTGGCGATATGTCCAGTCAGAAAGAGAATAGCTTCAGTCACCAGTTCGGGGTTTGCGAACAGCGCACCGTATCATCCGGCGCCTGTCTTTGCGTCAATCGATGGCCGCGCCGCATGGGTCCCCCGAGGCGAGCGCCGCGGCGAAATCCTGCTCGTCCCCCTTCCCCAGAAGGAAGGTGGGAACGCCGGAGGCGGCCAGCATCTCGGGAAACGCTTCGTCGACGATTCCCTCCGAGGCGAGCGCCGCGGCACCGGTCACATTTTGGCGCCGTTCGATGGACTTCACGATATAGCAGCGCCTGGCCGCAAGACGGCCCGAGAGCCAGAGCGCCAGGCTATCCGACGTGATGGTCCAGGAGGGTGCGATCTCCGGCCGGTTGGCCACATGGGAGAACGGCGCCCAGACCGCCACGCGGTTCTGGTCCAGGCTTTCCAGCAGTGCCGCCTCGCTGTCGCCGACGGTGAAGTCGGCCCGCAGGCCCGCGACGGCCCAGGCAAGTTGATCCATGGCAAGCAACGCCATGCGGTGAGCGGCCGGATCGCCGAAGCCAAGCGCGAATTGAGTGGCGCGGACTTCGTCGGCAAGCGCACCGCCGCCCGGCACCACGACGATGGGGCACGGTGCGCCAGCGATGGCATTGAGCCAAGCTTCCAGGTTGCCGGAACGAACCACGCTGCCGCCGAGCTTTACGATGATGGGGCGCAGATGCTCAGGAATGTGGGCCGGCTGGCCCGGGGCAGACGTCTGGAGCGCCTGTCCGCTCATGCGCTCCGCTTCCGCACGATCTCCGTGCCGACGGCGCCCGGGTCCTTGTCGAGCTTCTCCACCTTCACCCGCACGGTCTGGGCGCGCGGGTGCTTCAGCACCCGGCGGGCGATTTCCTCGGCCATGGTCTCGGTGAGGTTGATATGGCCGCTGCCGACCACGTCCTTCACCGCATTGATGATGACGTCGTAGTCGAAGGTGTGGGCGATATCGTCCTGGAGCGGCTGATCGCTCGCATCGATCTCCACATCCACCGAAACGCGCACACGCTGGGTGACGCCCTTCTCGTTGGAATAGACGCCGATCTCGCTGTCGAGGACGTAGTCGTGCACGAAGATGCGGTCGAGCGGCAGCTCACCGGCCTCGCTCTTCGGCTCGGGAGGGATCGATCCTATACGCTGTGCGGTCTGTTCCGGCACGTCACTCGCTCTCTCTTCTCATTCGAATTCGATTTGTCAGGCGCGCAATGCGCTGCCTACCATATCGGGCTTGCGCCATCAGCCGACAATGCGGGGTTAACGCGCGAGGACGCCAGAGGCTCCTCCAAGGGCTCCTTGGGGATCAGCCCACGGATCTCCCGCACCGCCTCTTCGCTTAAGGCGCCGCCGCGCAGGCTCGCCTCGCAGAGCGCACCGCGGAAGCCCAGAAGATCGGGGCCGAGCGATAGCAGCTCGTCCACATGCTCCTTCCGGAGAGATCCGGCCAGCCCGACCCGCAAGCCATGCCTGCGGCCTTGGACGATGAAAGCCGCCAGCCGCTCCCGGTCCATATGGCTTAGGAGATGGCCGGAGCCCTTGTGGCGCGTATCGAGCATCACGCCGGCAGCGCCCATGTCGGCGGCCAGGCCGACGACATCGCAGTCAGGCAGATCGTCGGCGAAGAGCACAAGGATCAGCTTCGCGCCTTTCAGCGCGGGATGGAGCGCACGGAGACAAGCTTCGGTCGTTTCGCCAGCAAACACGCCGAACTTCACGTAGTCGACGCCCGCTTCCGCCGTCCTCGCGATGGCCGGCTCCAGGACGTCCGGGTCCATGGGGAGATCGCCAACGGTGGCGCTCACCTCGGCCCGCCCTGCGATCCGGCGCACGGTCTCGACCAGCACACCATAGGGCACGGCCCCGAGCGCACCGCGATCGGGTTCCTTCAAATCGATGATGTCGGCGCCGGCCCGAAGCGCGATCTCCGCTTCCTCCGGTCCCCGCACGCTGGCTAAGAACTGGGTCATCTCATCTGGACCTATCAGCGGAACAGAAAATCGAACAGCCCGCCGCCACCGCGGCGCTGCTGGCGCGGGCGGTCGGGTTGATAGGTTGTCGTGGTTTGGGGCGGTGGCTTCGGCTTACGGAGCTGGATCCGGTTGGTGTTGCCTTCCGGATCGGTGACCGCCACCGCATAGCGGCTCCACTCCCAATCGGCGCTGTTGGAGCCCCAGCTATAGGGCTCCACGGCGAGCACCTTCTTGCCCCATAGATCGACGATGGCGACATAGACGAGATCGGAGTCGCTTTCTCCGCTCAGATCGCCTGCGTGATAGCGCAGCAGACCTATGCCGTTCTTGGCATCGTCGAGCTCGGTCCATTCGAGGATCTTCGGCTTGCCGGAGCCGAACATCTCCAACTGGGCGCGGATTGCCGGATGTTTCGGATTGAGGGCCACGAAGCGGCTGGGCTCGGGCTCCTTCACGATCCAGCCCGACACCGGCGGGCCGAGCGGCGCGCCCTCGGCCGGCGGCACGTCCACATCCAGCGCCACGAGAGCCTCGCGGGCCTCCTCCTGGAACGGATCCTTCTTCAGTGCCGTGCGATAGGCGTCGATAGCATCGCTCTCGCGCTCCAAGGCGCGATAGACGTCGCCACGGACGCGGGAGGCGTAGGCACCCGCATCCTCCATGGAGGCCGCTTGGAGGGCATCGCTCAGCGCCTCTCCCGGCTTGTCGTCCTTCAGCTTGGTCTCGGCGCGGAGCGCATAGGCCTCGCTGCTCGGCTCTTGCTCGATCACATAGGTGACGTCAGCCATCGCATCGTCGTAGCGGCCGATCTCGGCGAAGAGCTTGCCGCGCTGCAGATAGGCTTCCAGCCCGTCGGGCTTCAGCTCGATCAGGCGGTCGAGATCCTTCCGCGCCGGCGCGTATTGGCGCGCGCCGAGATAGGCCTTGCCGCGAAGCAGCAGGAGCTCGAGATCGTCCGGGTTGCCGAGCAGCGCCTGGGTGAAGTCCGAAGCCGCATTGTCGTAGGAATCGATCGCCAGATACGCCTTGCCGCGGTTCGCGTAGCAGGCGCGGCAGCTGGCGTCCGCCTCCACGGCCTTTGTCAGGTCGCGGATGGCGGCGTGGTAGCGCTTCAAGGCCGCATGGCTCTTGCCCCGCCCGTTCAGGGGCACGGCACTGGTGGACATGAGTTGCACCGCCTTGCGGTAGTCCTGGAAGGCGGCGTCGTATTCATTGAGCGCGACATGGGCGTTGCCGCGATTGTTGAACGCCACGCCGTAATTGGGCGAGAGCGCGATGGCGCGGTCGAAATCCTTCACCGCCTCCTCGGCGTGGCCGAGTTGGAGCAGCGCATTGCCCCGGTTGTTGTAGACGCTGGCGTTCTCCGGGGAGAGCGTGATGGATTCGTTGAAATCCTCGATCGCCGCCTTGGCGTCGCCCAGGCGCCATTTGGCGATGCCCCGATCGCTATAGATGCTCGCCTTCACGAAGTCGGAGATTTCCGGCTCGTCGAGCGCCCTGTTCAAGGAGACGATGGCCTTGTCGTACTGGCCGCGCATCAGGGCCGCCGCGCCCTCGCGGGCACGCAGCAGAGTCACGTCCTCCTTGGCCAGCACGACGCCGGGCAGAGCCAGCAGAAGCGCCGCCAGGCAGGCGGACAGGCAGGCCGTATGTGTCACGAAACGCAGCATCGATTTCCGGTTGGGCCGCTCCTCCAATCCCTTCTCCTTTATCCTCCAGGAAAGGATGTCAAGAAAGGGTCGCTCGCCGCTTCTCGCCTCCTTACAGGGAGAGCAACTCCCGAAACACGTCCGGCAACATTTCCGGCACGTCCTCGGAGATCAGGCCGGGGCCGAAAGCACGGGCCGCGGCTCCATGGAGCCAGACGGCGGCGGACACCGCTTCGAAGGCCGGCATGGCCTCGTCCAGCATTTCCTGAGCCATCAGCCCGCCGATCATGCCGGCCAGCACATCGCCCGTGCCCGCCGTCGCCAGCCAGGGCGAGGCGTCGGCATTGATGCTGGCCCGGCCGTCCGGCGCGGCCACCACGGTGTCGGAGCCTTTCAGGGCGATGACGGCGCCCGAGGCCTTCGCCGCTTCGCGAGCCGCGTCGAGCTTGGAGGCCGGGTCGCCGCCCTCCTTCGGGCTCAGATCGGGAAAGAGCCGCGCGAACTCGCCCATATGGGGCGTGAAGACGGTCGGCGCCTGCCGCGCCTTCACAGCCTTGAACAGCTTCTCCGGCGCGTCGGCAAAGGAGGTGAGCCCATCGGCATCGACCACAACGGCGGCCGGGCTTTCCAGAGCCGCCTGCACCATTTTGCAGGCCGCTTTGCCGACGCCCAGGCCGGGGCCGAGAACCACGGCATTCTTGCGAGTATCGGAGAGGAGTTCGGCGAGGTCCTTCGCCCCGTCCACGGAACGCACCATGATGGCGGTGAGCTGGCTCGCATTGATGGAAAGCGCGTCTTCCGGGGATGCGACGGTCACCAGCCCTGCCCCCACCCGCAAGGCGCCCCTCGCGGCAAGGCGTGCGGCGCCTGTGGCATCGGCAGGACCTGAAACGATCACCGCATGGCCGCGGCTATATTTATGGCCGCCGGGTTCGGGCCAGGGAAAATCGCCGAGCCACAGGGACGGCTCGTTGGCGTAGGCCCGCGGGGCGATGTCCTCCAGGGTCGACTCCAGAATGCCGATATCGGCCAGGGTGATCTCACCGCAATAGAGCCGGCCCGGCAGCAGGAGATGGCCAGGCTTCAGGCGGAAGAAGGTGACCGTGGCTTCCGCCTCGACCGCCACGCCGCGCACCGCGCCCGTGGTCCCGTCGATACCCGTGGGCACGTCGACGGCGATGGCCGGAATGTCGCTATCGTTCAGAGCCTCCACCAGGGTTGCGATATCGCCCTCTATGGGGCGCGCTAGCCCTGCCCCGAAGATCGCGTCGATCACCACATCGGCATCGTCCAGCAGGGCTTCGCTCAGAGGTTCGACCTTGCCCTGCCAGCGCTTGGCATGGGCGGCAGCATCCGCGGGGAGCTTCTCCAGAGATCCGAGCAGGCCGAGGCGGACCCGGTAGCCTTTCTGCTGCAGGGCATGGGCTGCCACGAACCCGTCGCCCCCATTGTTACCCGGGCCGCAGAGAACGCTGACAGATTCGGCTTGCGGGAAGCGTCGGAAGACCTCGTCGGCGACGGCATCGCCTGCATTCTGCATGAGGTCGTAGCCGGGCACGCCGCGCTCGGCCGTAAGCCGATCCGCTTCGGACATTTCCTTCGCTGTGAGAAGCTCCAGCACAGGCTGCTACCTTTGTTGATTAGTTGTTAGGCAATCTGCTTATACGTTGCGCAGTAACGGGTGCAGATTAAGCGAAAAATTTGTGCGCTTTTCTCTATTGCCTTGTTATATATGGGATATTCCGTCGCACTATATTTGGCACAGGGCATGCTACATGCTGTCCCTTAACAATGCCAAAGGCGGACGCCCGTTGCCAACCGCCACCCACCACCCAGCGGGGAGATGCCGTCATACATGAAAAAAGTCGAAGCTATCATCAAACCGTTCAAGTTGGATGAAGTGAAAGAAGCGCTGCAGGAGATTGGCCTGCAGGGCATCACGGTCACCGAAGCCAAAGGTTTCGGACGTCAGAAAGGCCATACGGAGCTCTATCGGGGCGCCGAATATGTGGTCGATTTCCTCCCGAAGGTAAAACTCGAGCTCGTCATCGACGACGATATGATCGACAAAGCCATCGAAGCTATCAGCCGGTCGGCCAAGACCGGACGGATTGGTGATGGCAAGATCTTCGTGTCCGCCGTAGAAGAGGCGGTGCGCATCCGTACCGGCGAGACTGGGCCGGAAGCCATCTAGCGGGCCTTGTGGCCTTCTAGGGAGTCGACAGCCTGAGGAGGGGCGCCGTACGTCGCCCTATCATCAATTCATCACGTTAGCCGACAAGGCTGTGCCTTGGAGGCGACTATCCTTTTTCGAACTGACAGGGGAGTACAATGGCAGACGCTTCGAGCTTAGTGAGAAAGATCAAGGACGAAGACATCAAATATGTCGATGTCCGCTTCACCGATCCCCGGGGCAAGATGCAGCACGTCACGATGGACGCGGGGCTCATGGACGAGGAGGCCTTCGCCGAAGGCGTCATGTTCGACGGCTCCTCCATCGCCGGGTGGAAGACCATCGACCAGTCCGACATGAAGCTGATGCCCGACTGCGATACGGCGATCCTCGATCCCTTCTTCGCCCAGAGCACGCTTTCCGTGGTCTGCAACGTGCTTGAGCCCACGACCGACGAGCCTTACGAGCGCGATCCGCGCGGCGTGGCCGTCAAGGCGCAGGAATATCTGAAGCAGACGGGCGTTGGCGATCTCGCCGTGTTCGGCCCGGAGCCGGAGTTCTTCGTCTTCGACGACGTGCGTTTCAAGGTCGACCCGTATAACTGCATGTTCAAGCTCGACTCCACCGAGCTTCCGTCCAACATGGACACCGAATACGAGATGGGGAACATGGGTCACCGGCCGCGCACCAAGGGCGGCTATTTCCCGGTTCCGCCGATCGATTCCGGTCAGGACCTGCGCAGCGAGATCCTGAGCGTGATGGCTGAGATGGGCGTGCCCGTCGAGAAGCACCACCACGAGGTGGCCGCCGCCCAGCACGAGCTCGGTATCAAGTTCGGTCCGCTGGTGAAGACGGCCGACAACATCCAGATCTACAAATACGCCGTTCACAACGTCACCCAGGCCTACGGCAAGACGGCGACCTTCATGCCGAAGCCTGTCTTCGGCGACAACGGCTCGGGCATGCATGTGCACCAGTCGATCTGGAAGGACGGCAACCCGGTCTTCGCCGGCGATAAATACGCCGACCTGTCGGACAACGCGCTCTACTATATCGGTGGCATCCTGAAGCATGCCCGCACGCTGAACGCCTTCACCAACCCCAGCACCAACTCCTACAAGCGTCTGGTGCCGGGCTACGAGGCGCCGGTGCTGCTGGCCTACTCCTCGCGCAACCGTTCGGCCTCTTGCCGTATTCCGTTCGGCTCGAGCCCGAAATCGAAGCGCGTCGAGGTCCGTTTCCCCGATCCGATGGCGAACCCGTATCTGGCCTTCTCCGCCATGCTGATGGCCGGCCTGGACGGCATCGAGAACAAGATCGATCCGGGCGAAGCGATGGACAAGAACCTCTACGACCTGCCGCCGGAAGAGCTGGCCGACATCCCGACCGTCGCCGGTTCGCTGGCCGAGGCCTGCGAGGCTCTCGATTCCGACCGCGAGTTCCTCAAGAAGGGCAACGTCTTCACCGAGGACATGATCGACGGCTATCTGGAGCTGAAGATGGAGGAGATCGACGCGCTGCGTCTGGTGCCCCATCCGGTCGAGTTCGACCTGTATTACAGCTGGTAGTCCCGCCTCCGCCTCACGGCGGATAGGCTGAAAGACGAAGGGGGCGGCTCTTGCGCAGAGAGCCGCCCCCTTTTTGTTGCCCGGCCTGCCCTTTTCAGCCTGCGGTCCCCGTATTCTCCGCAAGCCTTGATGAACAGTGCTGACCGAGCTCCCCCAAAACTAGAATTCGCGCGCCCTGCCCTAGAGCCAGTAGAAGACCAGGAGCACGAAGGCGCCGAGACCAAGTGTGGTCAGCCAGGCGCGATTGTCCTCATACCAATCGGCGATCATGGCCGGCACGCTGTAAACCATCGAACCGATGAGGGAGAAGGTGAGCGGCACCGCGATGACGGCCAGCAGCCATAGGCCGTAGGCCGGCGCGGCAGCGCCTGCGGTCTGTTGCTGCGTCACCAGAGCCCTGCTCGTCTCCGCCCAGGCGGCGAATACCGCGTAGAGCGACAGGATGAGCAGCGCCATGGATACAAGGACGCGAAACATCGCCGCTTCAATTCCCCTCAATTCGACGAAAATGCTAGGCGATCGTCGTTAACGAAGGGGAAAGTTTCAGGCTTAGCAGCGGGTTACGGGGTGGCCCGTTTTGGGGCGAGCCGCTTAACAAGAGCCCGAACTCCTCCCCTTCGAGACGCAGGCTTACGCCTGCCCTCAGGGTGAGGAGTTCTCCTCAGCACAAGCCCCTCATGGTGAGGGTGCCGCGCTTGCGCTGCGTGTCTCGAACCATGAGGCCAATGTCGCCGCGGCTAAGCCGCCTTCCACTTGATGGAGCAGCCCATGGAGGGCGTCTGAGCCTTCGGCCCCTCGCCCGTCTCGGCCACCTGCTTCATGGCCTCGAAGAGTTCGCGCTTGGCGTCCGGCGGGGCCGCCTCTTTGCGGCTTTCGTCCAGGCGCCCGCGATATTGCAGGCCGAGATCGGCATCGAAGCCGAAGAAGTCGGGCGTGCAGACGGCGTCGTAGCGCTTCGCGACCTCCTGAGTCTCATCGTGGAGATAGGGGAAGGTGAAGCCGTGCTCTTCTGCGAACAGTTTCATGTTGTCGAAGGAATCGTCCGGGTGGCTTTCCGCGTCGTTTGAGCAGATGGCGACGGCGCCTATGCCGTAAGCTTTCAGGTCGTTCACGTCGCGCACGATGCGGTCGATCACCGATTTCACGTAAGGGCAGTGATTGCAGATGAACATCACCAGGGTGCCGTTCTCTCCCCTGACGTCGTCGAGACTATAGGTCTTGCCGTCGGTCGCGGGCAGCGAGAAATCGGGTGCCTTCCAACCAAAATCGCAAATCGGCGTCTGTTCCGCCATCTGACCTCCTTGAGCCCTGTTCCGGGTTTAAAAATCTGCCATGGAGCGCTTCTACAGTCCGGCGCTTTTCGAACATCGTGAGGGTTCAGATATGGCCGGCGAAGATCGCCACCGCAACCGCTCGGAAGCCTTCGAGGCGCAGGACGACATTCCGCGCAGCCCGGAGACGGGCCAGACCCTGGGCGACGTGGTGGCGCGGCGCTACAGCCGCCGGGATGTGATGCGCGGCAGTCTGGGCGTTGCGGCCGCGACGGCCCTGTTCGGCCATAAGGCGCTCACCTCGGCCATGGCGAACCCTGCCCCTGCGCCCAGCCGGTTCGACTTCGAAGAGGTCGCGGCGGGTATCGACGAGAATGCCCATGTCGCAGATGGCTACCGAAAGCAGATCCTGCTCCGATGGGGCGATCCGATCTTCGTCGATGCGCCGGATTTCGACCCCCATGCCCAGACCCCGGAGGCCCAGCTCAAGCAGTTCGGCTACAACAACGACTATATCGGCTTCTTTCCGCTGAACGAGGACGGGACCCGCGCGCTGCTCTGCGTGAACCACGAATACACCAACGAAGAGGTGATGTTTCCGGACCTGCCGCGTCAGGACAAGGATGCCTTCTTCAAGGACATGACGAAGCGGCTGACCGAGATCGAGATGGCCGCTCATGGGGTCACCATCGTGGAGATCGAGAAGAGCGGCGAAGATTGGGTGCCGAAGCTCGACAGTGCCTATAACCGGCGCATCTCGCCGCTTGTCACGGAGATGCGCGTCGACGGGCCGGCCGCCGGCCATGATCGGCTCAAGACGACAGCCGATCCGAAGGCTAAGACGATCCTCGGGACCCTGAACAACTGCGCCGGCGGGGTGACGCCCTGGGGCACGTATCTCACGGCTGAAGAGAACTTCCACGGCTATTTCTGGACCGACGACCTGGATTCCGACGGTGAGCCGCGGGAGGGTATCGGCGGCGACCAGGTGAAGAGCTACAAGCGCTACGACGTCCCTGCCCGCTGGTATAGCTGGGGCAAGTTCCACGACCGCTTCAATGTCGATCGCGAACCGAACGAGCCCAACCGCTTCGGCTGGATCTGCGAGATCGATCCCTTCGACGCGGCCTCCACGCCGGTGAAGCACACGGCCCTCGGCCGCTACCGCCATGAGGGTGCGGAATGCATCCTGAACAAGGACGGCCGCGCGGTCGTCTATTCCGGCGACGACGGCAAGTTCGACTATGTCTATCGCTTCGTCTCGGCCGGGACATACGACCGGCACGACCGCGCCGCGAACATGCGGCTCCTGTCGGAGGGCACGCTGTCGGTGGCCCGGTTTGATGCGGATGGCACACTCCGGTGGCTGCCCCTGGTGCATGGTGAGAACGGGCTGACGGAAGAGAACGGCTTCGCCTCCCAGGCCGATGTGGTGATCGATGCACGGCTCGCCGCCGACACGCTCGGCGCCACGCGCATGGACCGGCCAGAGGACATTCAGCCCAACGAGGTGAACGGCCGCGTCTATCTGATGCTGACCAATAACGACAAGCGCGGTGCCGGCGAGACCGATGCCGCCAATCCCCGGCCCGAAAACCTGTTCGGTCATATCGTGGAGATGGTGCCGCCGGACGGCGACCACGCCGCCGACACCTACGATTGGAGCCTGCTAGTCAAATGCGGCAATCCCCATGTCGCCGAGGTCGGCGCGCTGTGGGGGCCGGAGACGAGCGAATCCGGCTGGTTCGCCTCCCCCGACAATGCCGCGGTCGATGCGGACGGGCGGCTGTGGGTCGCCACAGACCAGGGCGAGAACTGGAAGGCGACTGGCAAGGCGGACGGTCTCTACGGGCTTGAAATCGAGGGTCCTGGCCGGCGCACCGCGAGGCTGTTCTTCCGTTGCCCCGTGGGCGCGGAGCTTTGCGGCCCCTGCTTCACGCCGGATCAGCAGACCGCCTTCGTCGCCGTGCAGCACCCGGGGACGGATGCCACGGAGGATTACGCACCGTTTGGACGGGCCTCGACCTTCGAGGATCCGGCGACCCGCTGGCCCGACTTCGAAGACGGCATGCCGCCGCGCCCCTCCGTTGTCGCCATCACCAAAAAGGGCGGCGGGAAGATCGGCTGACCCGCATCAGCCCATTGGGCCAAAAGCCCCGCCCCCTTGAAAAAGCCGCAACCGCGTGTCAGCAAAATAGACCTGCTGCGCCGGTGCGATTCTGTTTTGTCGAATTGTCTCCTTAACGCCCGGCCCGGCTTCCTGACACTCCTAGAGACCTGACCCATAGATGGCCTCATCGCGCGATCTTTTTGCCAAGCTGGACGATTCCGACGACACGCCTGAAAGCGCGACGCCCTCGCCTGCCAAATCCAAGGCAAAGGCGAAGCCTGTGAAGGCCGCCGACAAGGCGCCGCGCGGGACTTCGGCGGAAGACGCCTATAGCGCGGCCGATATCGAGGTCCTCGAAGGGCTTGAGCCCGTTCGCCGTCGGCCGGGTATGTATATCGGCGGCACGGACGAAGGCGCGCTGCACCATCTCTTCGCCGAGGTGCTCGACAACTCCATGGACGAGGCGGTCGCCGGACACGCCACCAAGATCGACGTCGCGCTCACGGAAGACGGCTTCTTGAGCGTTTCCGATAACGGCCGCGGCATCCCGGTCGATGCGCACCCGAAGTTCAAGGACAAGTCTGCCCTCGAGGTCATCATGACCACGCTGCACGCGGGCGGTAAGTTCAACGCCAAGACCTACGAGACCAGCGGCGGCCTGCACGGCGTCGGCATCTCCGTGGTGAATGCACTGTCCGAGATCCTGGAGGTCGAGGTCGCGCGGAACCAGAAGCTTTACCGCCAGATCTATGAGCGTGGTTTTCCGCAAGGACCGCTCGCCCAGGTCGGCGAGATCAAGAACCGGCGTGGCACGAGGGTGCGCTTCAAGCCGGATGAGCAGATCTTCGGCAAGAACGCCCATTTCAAGCCGGGGCGCCTGTTCCGCATGGCCCGCTCCAAGGCCTATCTCTTCGGCGGCGTCCGCATCGAATGGTCATGCGACCCTGCCCTGCTGGAGGGCGACACCACCCCGCCGGAGAAGGAGACCTTCCACTTCCCCGGCGGCCTGAAGGACTTCTTGGAAAGCCGCATCGAGGGCGAGGAGCGCGTGACAAACGAGCTCTTCACCGGCCGGGTCGAGAAGGTCAAAGGCCACGGAACGGTGGAATGGGCGATCGGCTGGATCGCCGGCTCTGACGGCTTCCTGCAATCCTACTGCAACACCGTGCCGACCCCCGAAGGCGGCACTCATGAGACGGGCTTGCGGGGAGCGCTCCTGAAGGGCCTGCGGGCTTTCGGCGAGATGGCGGGCCACAAGAAGATGGGGCAGATCACTGCCGACGACATTCTGGGCAGCGCCGGCGCCATGCTTTCGGTCTTCATTCGCGAGCCGGAATTCCAGGGCCAGACCAAGGAGAAGCTCTCCAGCCAGGAGGCGACTCGCGTCGTGGAAGGCACGGTGCGCGATGCGTTCGACCACTGGTTGACCGGCAATCCGGCCCAGGCCAACCGCCTGATGGATTGGGTGGTCGACCGGGCGGAAGAGCGCCTGCGCCGCCGCAAAGAGAAAGAGATCAACCGCCAGAGCGCCACGCGGAAGCTGCGCCTGCCCGGCAAGCTCGCCGACTGCTCGTCGCGCTCCAAGGAAGGCACAGAGATCTTCATCGTGGAGGGCGATTCCGCCGGCGGCTCCGCCAAGCAGGCGCGGGACCGGGCGACGCAAGCCGTGCTGCCTCTTCGCGGTAAGATCCTGAATGTGGCCAATGCCAGCTCGGCCAAGATGGCGGAGAACCAGCTGCTTTCAGACCTGATCCAAGCGCTGGGCTGTGGCACGGGCACGCGCTTCCGGGTTCAGGATTTGCGCTACGACCGCGTGATCGTGATGACGGACGCAGACGTCGACGGGGCCCATATCGCCTCGCTGCTCATCACCTTCTTCTACCGGGAGATGCGCGGGCTGATCGAAACCGGACACCTCTATCTCGCGGTGCCGCCGCTCTACCGCATCAGTCAGGGCGGCAAAACGCTCTATGCCCGCGACGACTTCCACAAGGAGCAGCTGCTGGAGACCGAGTTCACGGCTAAGGGCAAGATCGATGTCGGCCGCTTCAAGGGGTTGGGCGAGATGCTGCCCAGGCAGCTGAAGGAGACCACCATGGATCCGAAGCGGCGCCTCCTGCTTCGGGTCGAGCTCGACGACGACGAGCGGGTCGTGGTGAGCGATACGGTGGAGCGCCTGATGGGAAATAAGGCGGAGGCGCGGTTCCAGTTCATCCAAGAACGGGCCGAGTTCGCGACCGCCGAAGATCTCGATATCTAGGGCAGATCAGCGCGATCGAGCCGGTTATTCGACGATTGGCTTTGGACGAGACACGATTGCCACTTGCGTGGCGAGGTCTTGCCAATTATCTCAGACATTAACGAATTTCATTTTGCGCCTCCCATTTCTCGTTTGATTTTGGTAGGAACCGCAGAATGTTGCACCAAGACATGCACCTTAAAAAGCAGGGCGTGCATCTTAAAAAGAAAGTAGACCCCGTGTGGCGGAAAACGCTGCGCGGCATCTTTGCTAGCATATGAGCTTTGCAGACCTTGGCCTAAGCCCGAAAGTTCTGTCAGCGGTCCAGGCCGCTGGCTACGAGAACGCGACTCCGATTCAGGCGCAAGCCATCCCCTACGCCATGATGGGCCGGGATGTGCTGGGCATCGCCCAAACGGGCACCGGCAAGACCGCCTCCTTCGTGCTCCCCATGCTGACCAAGCTGGAGCAAGGACGGGCGCGTGCGCGGATGCCCCGCTCCCTGATCCTGGAGCCGACCCGCGAATTGGCCGCGCAAGTGGCCGACGAGATCGAGGTGCTCGGCAAGCAGCATAAGCTGACCGTGGCGCTTCTGATCGGCGGCGTTTCCTACGACGAGCAGGACAAGAAGCTGGACCGCGGCGCGGATATCGTGATCGCGACGCCGGGCCGCCTACTGGATCATTTCCAGCGCGGCAAGCTGCTGCTGAACGGTATTCAGGTGCTGGTGGTCGACGAGGCCGACCGGATGCTCGATATGGGCTTCATCCCCGATATCGAGAAGATCTGTAAGCGCCTGCCCTTTACCCGCCAGACCCTGTTCTTCTCGGCCACCATGCCGGCGGAAATCCAGCGGCTGGTGAACAACTTCCTGCATCAGCCGGCCCGGGTCGAGGTGGCCCAGCGGTCGTCCGCCGCCACCACCATCAAGCAGCGCCTGGCGAAGGCGCCGGTGGAGGCCAAGGGCAAGCGCGAGGTGCTCCGGGAGCTGATGCGCGCGGAGAACGTCAAGAACGCCATCATCTTCTGCAATCGCAAGAAGGATGTCGGCGTCGTGCTGCGTTCCCTTCAGCGCCACGGCTTCAATGCCGGCGGTCTGCATGGCGATATGGACCAGCGGGCGCGTAGCGCGACCCTCGAAGGCTTCCGCGACGGCTCGATCACGTTCCTGGCGGCCAGCGACGTCGCCGCCCGCGGGCTCGACATTCCCGATGTGAGCCACGTCTTCAATTACGACGTGCCGGTTCACCCGGAAGACTATGTGCACCGCATCGGCCGTACCGGCCGCGCTGGCAAGGAAGGCTTTGCCGCCACCCTGGTCACGCCGAAAGAGATCAAGGCCATCAAGGCCATCGAGAAGATGATGGACCAGGAGATCCCCTGGCTCGACGGGGAAGGCCTGAAGACCGACGCGGTCGAAGAGGCGCAGTCCGACGAGGACAAGGGCGGACGGCGGCGCGGCGGCCGCGGTGGACGCTCGCGGGGCGGCGCAAAGAAGTCTGCCGGCGGTGAAAAGCCGGCCGAGGCGAACGCGGAACCCGCGAAGTCCGAGGCGAAGCCCGAGGATGCGAAGCCGGAGAGCAAGGCCGCAGACGAGCAGCCCAAGGGCAAAGCCGCAACGCCCGCGGACAAGGACGACAAGCCGAAGAAGGGCAAGGGCGCCAAGCCGTCCAGATCGGCGAAGTCCGACAAGGGCTCAAGGGACGATAAGAGCTCTCGGGATGATAAGAGTTCTCGGGGCGACAAGAAGAAGGGCGGCGACAAGGAGAAGGTCCGCGGCATGGGCGACCACGTCCCGGCCTTCATGATGCGCTCCGTCCGGCCCGACTAGGGCGCCTCTCCCCTTAGACTTCTCCCACCTAGCTGATGTCATCGCTGGGCTTGACCTGGCAGCCACAACTTCCGTCGTCATGCCCGGACTTGATCCGGGCATCCACGCCGTTTCATTCGTCTTGCTCATAGGATGAGTGGGAACGCCATCATGCGCTGCACGGCAACAGCATTGATTGCCGGGTCAAGCCCGGCAATGACGCTCGTAGATGGGAGACTCTAAGACGCGCGGTGGGTGGGCTCGAAGCCCCGACGCGCCGCCTCGGCGGCCGGCGTCAGCTCGACGGATTCGCCGCAGCCGCAAGCGCTCGTCTGGTTCGGATTGTTGAACACGAAGCCGGAGGTCAGCCGGTCGGTGCGGTAGTCCATCTCCGTGCCGAGCAGGAAGAGTACGGCCTTCGGGTCGATCAGAAGCTTCACGCCCTTATCCTCGACCACCTCATCCATGGGATCGGCGTTTTCCGCGTATTCCATGGTGTATTCCATGCCCGCGCAGCCGCCATTCTTCACGCCGATGCGCAAACCGGCGATGGGCTTCTCGGACCGGGACATCAGCGTGCGGACACGCTCAGCAGCGGCCTCGGAGAGGGTCATAACTTTTGGTCGGGGTCTCATGCTCATGTGGTCCAGATAAGATGTAAGGGGGCGCTCTTTCAAGCCTTGCGCGGCTTAGAACATATTGAGCGCGACCTTCGCCTCTTCGCTCATCATGCTCATATCCCAGGGCGGATCGAACACCAGGTTCACATTGACCTGGCCCACGCCGGGGACGGATGCGATGGCATTCTCCACCCAGATCGGCATTTCGCCGGCCACCGGGCAGCCTGGCGCCGTCAGGGTCATCTCCGCCTCGACATTGCGGTTCTCGTCGATATCGACACGATAGATGAGGCCCAGCTCGTAGATATCGACCGGGATTTCGGGATCGTAGACGGTCTTCAGCGCCGCCACGAGATCCTGGGTCATGCGCTCGACCTCCGAAGGATCGAGATCCGCATGGGCATGGGTAATGCCCTCCTCGACCGCCTCGGCGCTATCGCTCTCGGCAGCTTCGGATGCGGCAGGCGCCGCGGCTTGCGTGCCACTCTCGGCAGCCTCCTCGATCTCGGCCTGCTTATTCTCGTCGTCCATGGTGCTGCTCGTGGTGGTGTCAGTCATGGTTATGATCCTCGGGCGAACGGACTAGGCAAACATCTGCATTATGCAAACATCTCGTGGGCCTTCTTGAGACCCAAGACCAGCGCGTCCACCTCTTCCAAGCTATTATACATGGCGAATGAGGCACGGCATGTCGAGGTTACACCCAGCCGCGCCAGAAGCGGCTCGGCGCAATGGGTGCCTGCCCGGACCGCGACGCCATAGCGGTCCAGAATGGTCGAGACGTCGTGGGCGTGGGCCCCGTCCATCTCAAACGAGATGATGCCGCCGCGATTCTTAGCGTTGCCGAAGACACGCAGCCAGTTCAGCCCGGCAAGCTGCTCCAGGGCGTATTCGGTCATCTTGGCTTCGTGCTCGGCGATTTTCTCGCGGCCGACGCCTTCCACGTAATCGATAGCTGCCGCCAGCCCTATGGCTTGCGCGATGGGGGGCGTGCCCGCTTCGAAGCGATGCGGCGGTGTGGCGTAGGTAATCTCATCTTCTTTGACGTAGCCGATCATCTCACCGCCGCCCTTGAAGGGCCGCATCTTCTCAAGCAGCTCTTTCTTGCCGTAGAGCACGCCGATTCCGGTCGGCCCGTAGAGCTTATGGCCGGTGAAAGTGTAGAAGTCGACGTCGAGCTCCTGCACGTCCACCGGCAGGTGAACGGCGGCTTGCGCCCCATCCAGCAGCACCGGGATGCCCTTCGCATGGGCGATCTCGATGGCCTCCTTCACCGGGACCACGGTGCCCAGCACGTTGGACATATGAGTCAGCGCGACCATCTTTGTGCGGGGGGTGAGGAGCTTCTCGAACTCGTCGAGCAAGAACTCGCCATCCTCAGAGATGGGCGCCCATTTCAGCACCGCCCCCTGGCGCTCACGCAGGAAATGCCACGGCACGATATTGGAGTGGTGCTCCATGACGGAGAGGACGATCTCATCCCCCTCCCCGATCTCCGCGCCGTAGGAATTGGCGACCAGATTGATGGCGTCGGTCGCGTTGGCCGTGAAGATGATCTCTTCCTCGGCCTTGGCATTGAGGAAGCGCTGAACGGTCTGGCGCGCCTCTTCGTAGTTGGCGGTGGCCAAGTTGCTCAGATAATGCAGGCCGCGATGGACGTTGGCGTATTCGGCGCCATAGGCGCGCTGCACCGCCTCCAGAACCTGCGTCGGCTTCTGAGCCGAGGCGCCGTTGTCGAAATAGACCAGCGGCTTGCCGTGGACCTGCGTCTGCAGGATCGGAAAGTCGGCGCGGATCTTGTCGATATCGAAGGCAGGAGCCCTCGCGACCGCGACGTCGTCTCCGGCCTTGTTCGCCACCTTGTCCATAAATGAACCTCTAATCGAGTTTCACGCCCAGCCAGTCGGCCGTGACACCGGTCAGCGCATCGCGCAGCGGTTCGTGATCGATCTGCTCCAGGGCCTCACCGACAAACGCCTGCACCAGCAGGGCGCGAGCCTGGGGCTCCGGAATGCCGCGGGCCTCCAGATAGAACAGCAGATCGTCGTCGATCTGGCCCGAGGTTGCGCCGTGGCCGCAGACCACGTCGTCGGCAAAGATCTCAAGCTCCGGCTTGGTGTCGAACTCCGCGCCCTCGGAGAGCAGCAGGGCCTGGCCCATCTGCTTGCCGTCGGTCTTCTGGGCGTCGCGGGCAACGATCACCTTGGCCTGGAAGACGCCGCGAGACTCATCGTCCAGCACCGCCTTGTAGAGCTCCCGGCTCGTGCAGTGAGGCACCAGATGCTCGACCACCATGGTGGTGTCGGAATGCTGGCGGTCCTTCAGCATCGAGGCGGCGCTGAAATTCATCACCGCGCCCTCGCCTTCGAAAAACACGCGCACGTCGTTGCGGGCGAGATCGCCGCCATTGGTGTACTGAAACCCGTCGTAGCGGACGTTCTCGTGCAAGGTCAGCAGCCAGTTGGAGAGGTGGAAGGCCTCGTCCTCCTCGCGCTGGATCTTGGTGTGCTCGATATGGCTGTCGGCGCCGGCGACGAGCTGGGTCAGCGCATTGCGCTGGAGGCCACGGCCGCCGAGACCCGCATAGCTCTCGATCAGGTTCAGGCTCGCGCCCTTGCCGGTGATCACAATCAGCCGGGTCACGGAGCCGACCGGCTCGCCGGAGCCATCCAGATGGATGACATGAACCGGCTTATCGAGGGAGATGCCGTCGCCCAGGCGCAGCACTGCGCCGCCCGACATAAGCGCCATGTTCAAGGCGATGATGGGATCGGGACCTGCCCCGCTGCGGCCCGTAGGCCGGGCGGCCTCGAAGCCTGAGCGCTGCTCGCCGGTCTCGGCCAGGAGCGGCTCAAGATCATCGGGGAGATGCTCCAGTGTCTCGGCGAGGGAGCGCAGCTCGGCGCCCGCCTTCTTCAGAGCCTGAACGTCGGACAGCTCTGAGCGGAACTCGCCTTCGGCGATGACGACCCGATAGGCATCCATGTTCGCGATCCTGGGCCCGAGCGCTTTTTCGATCTCCGACTGTTCGATGGGGCCACCGCTCGGCCGCACCATGGGGAAGGCTTCGCCCAGGCGGTTGCGCAGGTCGGTGTATTTCCACGCCTCGATACGCCGATGCGGCAGACCGAGAGAGCCGTAGCGCTCGATTGCCTTGGCCCGCAGCTTGGCGACCTTCTCATTTTGTGCGCCCGGCAGCGCTTCCTGCAGCGCTGCGAAGCTGTCGAGCATTCCCTGCTCGACCTCGGAGCGAAACTGTTGAACCGGCAGATCCATTACAAATTCCCTGTTGGCGGATGATCGCGGCTGCGCTTACGCGGCCTTGCCGCCGAACTCCGCATAACCCGTCTCTTCAAGCTCGAGGGCCAGGTCGGCGTCGCCGGAGCGGACGACCTTGCCGTCGGCCATGACATGGACGCGGTCCGGAACGATGTGGTTCAGGAGCCGCTGATAATGGGTGATGACGAGCATGGAGCGTTCCGGCGAGCGGAGCGCGTTCACGCCGTCGGCCACAATGCGCAGGGCATCGATGTCGAGGCCGGAATCCGTCTCGTCCAGCACGCAGAGGCTGGGCTCGAGCAGCGCCATCTGAAGGATCTCGTTGCGCTTCTTTTCGCCGCCGGAGAAACCGACATTGAGGGGGCGCTTGAGCATCTCAGGATTGATCTGAAGCTCGTTGGCCTTTTCGCGCACCACCTTGATGAATTCCGGCGTGGAGTACTCCTCTTTCCCGCGCGCCTTGCGGACGGCATTCACCGCGGTGCGCAGGAAGGTCATGGTGGCCACGCCAGGGATCTCCATGGGGTACTGGAATGCCAGGAAAACGCCGGAGGCGGCCCGCTCGTCGGGATCCATCTCCAGGATCTCCTCGCCGTTCCACTTAACCGAGCCTTCGGTGACCTCGTAGTTCTCGTTCCCCGCCAGCACATAGGCGAGCGTGGACTTGCCCGACCCGTTCGGGCCCATGATGGCGTGCACCTCGCCCGTGGGGATCGTCAGGTCGAGGCCCTTGAGGATTTCCTTCTCCTCGATCCGGGCGTGCAGGTTCTTGATCTCAAGCATTCGTTCGTTCCCTGTTGCTCGTCGTGGCCGGGCTTTGTCGCGGCCATCCACATGTGGCCTCGCGTCATGCGGCCAGTGGATGCCCGGCACAAGGCCGGGCATGACGTATAAACGTATCGCTTCGTCTTAGCCGACCGACCCTTCGAGGCTGATGCCGATCAGCTTCTGGGTCTCGGCCATGAACTCCATGGGCAGATGCTGCAGCACGTCGCGGACGAAACCGTTGACGATGAGCGCGATCGCCTCCTCCTCCGACAGGCCGCGCTGCATGCAATAGAACAGCTGGTCGTCGGAAATCTTCGAGGTGGTCGCCTCGTGCTCGAACACGGCCGTGGAATTCTTGGCCTCCAGATACGGCACCGTATGGGCGCCCGACTTGTCGCCGATCAGCAGCGAGTCGCAAGCGGTGAAGTTCCGCGCGTTCGCCGCCCGGCGGTGGGCCGAAACAAGACCGCGATAGGTGTTGTTCGAATGGCCCGCCGAGATGCCCTTGGAGATGATCCGGCTGGAGGTATTCTTGCCCAGATGGATCATCTTGGTCCCGGAATCGATCTGCTGATAGCCGTTGGAGATGGCCACCGAATAGAACTCGCCGCGGGAGCCGTCGCCGCGCAGGATGCAGCTCGGGTATTTCCAGGTGATCGCCGACCCGGTCTCGACCTGGGTCCAGGAGATCTTGGAGTTCTTGCCCCGGCAATCGCCGCGCTTGGTGACGAAGTTGAAGACACCGCCCTCGCCTTCGGAATTGCCCGGGTACCAGTTCTGGACGGTGGAGTATTTGATCTCCGCATCGTCCAGGGCGACGAGCTCGACAACGGCCGCATGGAGCTGGTTCTCGTCGCGCATGGGCGCCGTACAGCCTTCCAGATAGCTCACATAGGCGCCCTTGTCGGCGATGATGAGGGTCCGCTCGAACTGGCCGGTCTGCTTCTCGTTGATGCGGAAATACGTCGACAGCTCCATGGGGCAGCGCACGCCCTCCGGGATGTAGACGAAGCTGCCGTCGGAGAAGACCGCCGAGTTCAGGGTGGCGTAGAAGTTGTCCGACGTCGGCACGACCGAGCCGAGATACTTCTTCACCAGCTCCGGATGGTTCTTCACCGCTTCGGAGATGGAGCAGAAGATGACGCCAGCCTTCTCCAGCTCCTTCTGGAAGGTGGTGATGACGGAAACGGAGTCGAACACCGCATCCACAGCCACGCCGGGGCGCGACGTTCCCAACTCCGCGCCTTCGACGCCGGCCAGCACCTTCTGCTCGGACAGCGGGATGCCCAGCTTCTCGTAGGTGGCAAGCAGCTCCGGATCGACCTCGTCCAGGCTCTTCGGCTTATCCATGCTCTTCGGCGCGGAATAGTAATAGAGCTCCTGGAAGTCGATCTTGGGGTAATGGACGTTGGCCCATTCCGGCTCGCTCATGGTGAGCCAGCGGCGATAGGCTTCCAGACGCCAGTCGAGCAGCCACTGGGGCTCGCCCTTCTTCGCCGAGATGAAGCGGACGGTGTCCTCCGACAGACCTTTCGGCGCCTTGATGGATTCGATGTCGGTCGAGAACCCGTATTTGTATTTGTCGACGTCGATCTCGCGAACGCGTTCGACTGTCTCTTCAACTGCTGGCATGTCTGTTCCTCGAACTTGTCTCGATCGAACTAGCCTCTATCGGCCTCTTTGGTTCTTTGTCCGCTTCTCTTCTAACGCTCAGGCCGCGGCTTCCGCCGGAGCCTGCTGCCGCTTCACCAGCGCGGTCCACGCGCTCAGGAAACGTTCCACATCGCTCTCTTCCGTATCCCAGCCGAGGCTCACGCGGATCGCGCCTTCGGCGAGCTGTGGCTTCACGCCCATGGCCTCCAGCACGTGAGACCGCTCCACCTTGCCGGAGGAGCAGGCGCTCCCGGATGAGACGGCAACGCCACCGAGATCCAACCCGATGACCAGGGTCTCCGCTTTGGTGCCCGGCACGGCGAAGCACAGCGTGTTGGGCAGCCGCTCCACCTCGGATCCGAAAACCACCGCTTCGGGCACGGCCGCCAGGGCCTCTTCCTCGAGCCGGGCCTTTAGGCGGCGGACCGTATCGTCCAACAGCGCCTCGGCGGCCAATTCCGCGGCCACGCCGAAGCCGACGATTGCCGCGACATTCTCGGTGCCGGCACGCCGGCGGGTCTCTTGAGCGCCACCGGTGATCATGGGCTCGATCTTGATCCCTTCGCGAAGGATCAGAGCGCCGATGCCCTTGGGTCCGCCGATCTTATGAGCCGAAAGGCTCATCATGTCGGCACCGAGCTCAGCGAAATCCAGCTTGATCTTGCCTGCGGCCTGAACCGCATCGGTATGCAGCAAGCCGCCCGCCTCGTGGACGACACGTGCGGCTTCCGCCACCGGCTGCAGAACACCCGTCTCGTTGTTCGCGGTCATGACCGAAAACAGCGGCGGTGCCTCCTCTTCCAGATGGGCCTCGGAAGCGAGCTTCGCAAGCGCCTCAAGGTCGAGAACGCCCATCTCTGTGACCGGGAGAATGGCAGGCTCATCGCCGCCGCAGCTCAGCACAGAAGGATGTTCGATAGCGCTCACGAAAGCGGCGGGGTTTTCCCCGCGCCGGCGCAGGCTCATGGCGAGCGCATTGGCCTCGCTGCCACCGGAGGTGAACACCACCTGGTTCGGCTCCACGCCCACCAGATCGGCCACCTGGGCGCGGGCCTTCTCGACTGCGGCGCGGGCTTCGCGACCTTCGCTATGAATAGAAGAGGGATTACCGCAAAGATCGAGGGATTCGACCATCGCGTCGCGGACCGCAGGCCGAAGGGGCGCGGTGGCGTTATAATCGAGATAGGAGCGTCTTTTCATGCTCTCCTCGACCGCGAGCGGCCATTCCTGAAGCTAATGTCGCGCGTTTGCGCTTCGGTTAGCGCTTGCGCCGGACCCCGCGTCCTATGCTATGAAGCGCGGCCCGTGGATCGAAATTCTGCACCTGCCGATCCCGGTCAGCCGGCGCGATTTGGAACAGTTCTAAAATCTATGCTCGTAATAGATTTCCTGACCGGCTGAGTCAAGTTTACGGAGCCCGAAATGGCGGCGGTGAAGCCCCCATTCGGCCGATCGGAAAACGGGTCCGCCTGTCTTTCCTAACACCAGCTATGAGGTCGATGTTTCATGCCCGAGGTGAATATCAGCGGACCGGCCGGTCGCATCGAGGCCCGCTATCACCACGAGAAGACGCCGAACGCGCCGATTGCGCTGATTCTGCATCCTCACCCGCAATTTGGCGGCACGATGAACAATCAGGTGGTCTACCACCTGTACTACGCCTTCCAGCGGCGCGGGTTCTCGGTGCTGCGGTTCAATTTCCGGGGTGTGGGACGGTCCGAGGGCCTGTTCGACAACGGGCCCGGCGAGCTGGCGGATGCCGCCACGGCGCTCGACTGGCTGCAGACCTATAATCCGGACGCCTCGACCTGCTGGATCTCCGGCGTTTCCTTCGGCGCCTGGATCGCCATGCAGCTTCTGATGCGCCGGCCCGAGATCGAGGGCTTCATCTCCGTCGCCCCGCCGGCCAATCTCTACGACTTCACCTTCCTCGCCCCCTGCCCGTCCTCGGGCCTGATGATCAACGGAGCGAACGACCGGGTGGTGCCGACGGATTCGGTCCGCACCCTGGTTGAGAAGCTGAAGACCCAGAAGGGCATCGTGATCGATCATGCGGTGGTGGAAGAGGCGAACCACTTCTTCGAAGGCCGCATGGATGCGCTGATGGAATCCGTCGACGAGTATCTCGACAAGCGCCTGGGCGAAGCGCCGGAAGCCAAGAAGGCGTAATGCCGTCTGCCCTGGGCGGGGCTCTAGCCGCGCGGCGCTCTGGCCAGCCGTCCGCCGGTGAGGGGCCGCTGCACGCCTGTCGTCAACGGGAAGGTCAGGGGCAACTTGCGCAGCGCACGGACGGCCAGAAAGCCGAAGGCCTCCGCCTCGAAATGCTCCGCCGACCAGCCCATCTCATCGGCCGAGATGACCGGCTCGCGGACGGCTTCCGCAATGGCCTGAACGATGGCGGGGTTCTTCGCCCCGCCCCCGGCCAGCACCCAGCGGCGCGGGCGCTTGGGCAGGAATTCAGCACAGGCCGCGATCTCCCGGGCCGTGAGCGCGGTTAGGGTCGCCGCACCATCCTCCAGGCTCAACTCGCGCTCCTTCAGCCCCGGAAGGTCGTAGCGATCCAGGGATTTCGGCGGTTTCCGCCGATAAAACGGGTGGCTGGCGAGGCGCTTCAGGACGGCCTTGTCCACCTTGCCGCGGAGAGCTGCTTCGCCGTTCCGGTCGAAGGCCAGCCCCGCCTCCTGCTGCATCCACTCATCCAGCATGCAGTTTCCCGGTCCGATATCGAAAGCGATGACGGTGCCGTCGGCATCGATCCAGGTGATATTGGCGATACCGCCGATATTGACCACGGCGAGGGGCTTTTCGAAGCCGATCTCGTCGGAGACGGCCCGATGATAGACGGGCACCAGCGGTGCCCCCTGCCCGCCGGCGGCGACATCGGCGGAGCGGAAATCGTGCACCACATCGATGCGGGCGAGCTGGGCGAGCAGCGGCCCGTTGCCGAGCTGGCGGGTGATGCGCCGGGACGCGTCATGAAACACGGTCTGGCCATGGAAACCGATGAGATTGATGTCCTTGCGGGACAGTCCGAAGGCATCGAGGAAATCGCTGATGGCCTTGGCGTGGAGCTCTGTGACCTCCCGTTCGACGGCCTCCAGCAGGGCCATGTCCTCGGGATCGACCGCGTGGCTTTTGACATGAGGTCCCCAGATGCGCCAGGCGGCCTTGCTCGCTTCGCGCACCCGATCGCGCGCATCGAGGGGATAAGGATAGCTTAGGCCCCGCCCCCGATCCGTCAGCCGCTCGCCGTCTGTGGAGAGCAGCGCAACATCGATTCCGTCCATGGAGGTGCCGCTCATAAGGCCTAGCACCGTCACCGCATCATGCATGGTTCCATTCCGTGCAATTTCTCAACAAAGCTGGTAGAGGCAGCTGGCCAATTCCTTGGCAGCTTGTCATTGGCCCCTTCGCGGCCCGTTGCCGGCGCCGCCTCCCACTAACGTATATGGCCCGATGTCCCGGGCTTTACTGTAAGATATTCATGCTATGAGCGACTTTCGATCCGACTTTCTAAAGGCGCTTGAGGCGCGCGGCTATATCCATCAGTGCACAGATCCGTCTGCCCTGGACGATCTGGCGGCGGACGGCCGGATCATCGCCTATATCGGCTTCGACTGCACCGCGCCCAGCCTCCACGTAGGCCATCTGCTCGGCATCATGATGCTGCGCAAGCTGCAGCAGGCCGGTCACAAGCCCATCGTGCTCATCGGCGGCGGCACGTCCAAGGTCGGCGACCCTTCGGGCCGGGACGAATCCCGCAAGATGCTGACCGAAGACGACATCGAGGCCAACAAGGCGAGCCTGAAGGAGGTCTTCAAATCCTTCCTCACCTTCGGCGATGGCTCCACCGACGCCATGATGATCGACAACGACGAGTGGCTCTCCAAGCTGCATTACGTGCAGTTCCTGCGCGATTACGGTCGGCATTTCAGCGTGAACCGCATGCTGAGCTTCGAATCCGTGAAGCAGCGGCTCGATCGCGAGCAACCCTTAAGCTTCATCGAATTCAACTACATGGTGCTGCAGGCTTACGATTTCGTCGAGCTCTACAAGCGCTATGGCTGCCAGCTCCAGATGGGCGGCTCCGATCAGTGGGGAAACATCGTCAACGGCATCGAGCTCGCCCGGCGCACCGAGGGCGTAGAGCTTTATGGGCTGACCACGAACCTGCTGACGACGGCGTCGGGCGCCAAGATGGGCAAGACGGCCAAGGGCGCAGTCTGGCTCAATCCGGACCTGCTCAGCCCCTACGATTACTGGCAGTTCTGGCGGAATACGGAAGACGGCGACGTTGGCCGTTTCCTGCGACTCTTCACAGAGCTCTCTCTCGACGAGATCGCCAAGCTGGAGGCGCTGGAAGGCGCATCACTGAACGACGCCAAGAAGATCCTTGCGACGGAGGCCACCGCCCTGCTCCATGGCCGAAAAGCCGCGGATGATGCGGCGGAGACGGCGCTGAAGACCTTCGAGCAAGGCACTTCCGGGGAAAGCCTGCCGCGGTTCCCCGTGGCACCGGATGCCCTCGACGAGGGCTATGGCGTTCTGACCGCCTTTGTGGACGCAGGGCTCGTGGCTTCGACCAGCGAGGCGCGACGCCAGATCAAGGGCGGCGGGCTGAAGATCAACGATGCCGCGGTCGACGATCCCAAGCGTCTGATCACCCGGGACGATCTCAATGCCGAGGGCGAGATCAAGCTCTCCTTCGGCAAGAAGCGTCACGCGCTCCTGACCCCCCAATAAGGCTGTTCGCGGCTTAGCGCTGGGCGCCTGCGCCCGGCGGCTGGCCCTGGAACTCGAAGATCTGCCGGAAGATGCCCGGCGCCACCACCGACATGGGGTTCACCAGCACGGCGGGGTCGGAGAGATTGCCCTTGATGGCGAAGGTGATGCCGACGATCCCCTCGCCCTGGCGGCCGACCAGCAGATTGCCCAGCAGCGGGATCTGGCCGAGCGCGGAGTTCAGGCCGTAGAGCGGCACATAGGTGCCGCCGAGATCCACCGTGTCCTGGCTGAAGTTCACCCGGCCGCGCATGGTCGCGCCGAGCGTCGGGCCGTTCATATAGGCGTCGTGGAGCATGAACTGGCCGTTGCCGACGGTGAACGGTGCGCGGAGCTTGTTGAAGGTGATGCGATCACGGCGGTTGCGGCGCTTGCTCTGGCCGAAAGCGGCCGCCGATTGCTGATCGCTCAGCACGTCCTCCACGACCCGGTCGCTGACCACCTGGAAATTCTGCGCCCAGAGCTGACCGCTCTTGCTGTCGCCCGCGCCGGCATCCATGTCGACGATCAGCGTGGCGCTGCCGCCCTGGACCTGCCGGTAGAAGCCGACGAGGCGGAAGGCGTCGCCCGCATTGGCGGTCTCGGCCCGCAGGACGCGTTTTCCGTCCTCACGCTTGAGATTGACCTTAAGGGAGTCCTTGCCGTTTAGAAGTCCTTCGGCATCAAGGGCGGTGAGATTGTCCCCGCGCTTGCTCATGGTGATGCGCGCCTGCTTGAGCGTGGTGCCGTAATAGCCGACGATATTGTCGATCTGGACATCCATGTTGATATCCATGGCATCGCCAGTCGTTCCCGAGGCGTTGTCGGCAAGCTGACCGGCCGAAAACAGCGAGCGGAACGCCTGCTTTCCGTCATAGGAGGGCCCGCGGGCCTTCACCCTCAGCACGCCGTCCTCGCCCATCTCCCCGCCGACCTCGAGATGGGTCAGGGCGTTGAAGGAGAAGTCGCTGAAATGGAAGGATTGCAGGCCGAGATCGCTATTCAGGGCAAGCCAGCCATCGATATTGATGTCCTTGTCGCCACGCATCTGGATGTCGTTCAGCACGGTGGCGCCGCCCTGCCCTTCGTCGATATCGAAGGTGATGGTCGCGCGCTGGCCTGACGGCTTGTTCCAGCCCATGCCGGCGATCACGAGCTGGGTGTTGGTCAGGTCGGCCTCGACGGAAAGCTTGGGCTTTTCGGATTTCGGATCGGTGACGGAGACGGTGACCGGCAGAAGGCCCGTCACCAACTGGTTCACGCCGAGCCCAAGCTTGTCGCGGGCGGCCGCATCCAGCACGGCGCTGATCCGGACCGGGGGCTGGCTCTCCTCAGGCACGCCGAAGAGCCGCTCGACCCGCACCTGGGCGGGGATCTCCTTCACGACGAGGTCGCCCTCCAGGACGAGAGCCGTCTCGGTGACGTTGACGTCGTAGGTGCCGCCCTGGATGTCGAGATCGCCCACCACATTGGCGGCGACCACATCGGTGAGCTTGGCCTGGCCGTTGAAGCTGATCTCCTCGGGCTCCAGATCCTTCTTCAGCGGAATGGTGACGGCGAAGTCGCCCCGCACCCGGCCGCCGAAGCTGGTCGGATCCTTGCCCATGTCCTGCATGAAGTTGAGGGGCTCGTTGTCGAGCAGCTGCAGAACTGCGGCGAGCCCTCCGTCGCCGGAAAAGGTGACCACGCCGGTATCGGTCTTGGGCCTGAGATCGGCGACCTCGTAGCGCCCGTCGCTCAACTCGATGCGCTCGCCGGAATCCAGGGTGATGGTGCCTTGCGGGATATCGGCATAAAAGCTGGCCCCGCGGAGATGCAGCCCGACCTCAGGGACGGTGACCGGCGGCATGCCGTCGAAATAGGTGACCTGAAGGTTCTCAAGCTGCATGTCGAACAGGACCGGCTGGGAATATTTCGCGCCGTGCTCGATCACCTGCTCGACCTCGCCCGGGCCGATATTGATGTCGAAGGTGCCGCCCAGCACCTGACCACCACTGACATTCTCACCCGACCATTCCCGCGCGCCCGCGGCCACGAATTTCGGCCAGAACTGCTGGAACACCTCAGCCGGCATGGAGCTGACCTGCCCCTTGATCACCATGGCCGGGGTGGTGCCTTCTGCGTTCTCCATCCTGCCTGAGATTTGAACCTGGGCGTCGCCTTCGCGGAGCAGCAGACGGTCGACCGTCACCACCTTGGCGGCGGGCCCGACCCACCCTTTAGCGCTCAGCTCGTCGGCAGCGATGGGCGGGACGCCGAACTCATCGGCCGCCAGGAACGCCTCGTCGGCCTTCAGATGATAATCCCAGCGGGAGACCTTGCCGTCCTCGTTCTTGACGGCATCGAAGGCGCCGCTGATGGCGATCTTGCTGCGGCCCCACCGAACGGTGGATTTCTCGACCACCACCCGGTCCTGGCCTTCGGGATAGGCGAGATGAAACTCGCCGGAGTCGATCCAGGTCGGATACTCCTCCTCCCAAGGCACGGTGATGTCGCCGGGCTTCAGATAGAGCCCGGCCTCCCAGCTCACGACCTGGCCCTTCTCGGAAAGCCGGATATCGGCGTTGGCGGTCACGGGGATGTTGAGCCCCTGAAGCGCCGGCCGGTCGGGGAACTTGTCGGCCATGGAGGACGGCACGAAATCCTCGACCTTCACGTTGACCGCAAGCTGGTTCCGCTTGGGGTCCTGCACGGTGCTGAACTCGAGCCGCCAGTCGCCCCTGTCGGACTGCATGGTGGCCTCGCCGACCAGCCGGCTGCGCCATTTCTCGTGCTTCAAATCGACGGAGAAATCCGGCACCTGCCAGAACGTCTGCTTACCGTCATGGCTGAGCAGCACCAGGGCATCCTCCACGCCGAAGCGGGTCAGGTAAGAGTTGGAGCCCTTGCGGGCCTGCTCGAAGACTTCGCTGACGGTCTCGGTGACATTGAGCTTTTGGCCGGCCGCCCTGTTGGCCCGTTCGACGAGGTCCTCATTTGGGAGGAGCTCGCCGAAGGGAGAGGCTTGGGAGGCCCCCTTGGCGTCTTTCGACATGGACAGGGCGTCGACTTCCGCGGCTTCGGAGAAGCTCAAGGAGAGCCCCTGATCGTCGGAATAGAAGAGCAGCAGACGGGCGCCGATGAAGTCGACGCTACCCGGCGCGATACGGCCGGAGAGCAGCGCGCTGCCGCTCAGGCCGATAGCGGCGAACGGCGCCTGAGCCAACACGGCCCCCTGGGCATCGACGAGCCGGATGTTCTTCAGACGAAAGGCGATCCCGGGACCGTCGGGTGAGCGCTGGAGGATCGCGTCGCCGATCTCGACATGCATGTCCTGAAGCTCGCCGTTGATGGCGTCCTCCACTGCGGGCACCAAGCTCGGGATGGTGATCGGGCCCTGGGCCAAACGTCCATAGCCGGCGAGGATGATGACGAAGCCAATGACGAGAATGCCGGCGAAGATCTCGCGGGTAAGCCGGGCGCCGTGGGAGGAGAGCTTGCGCAGCTCGCTCTGCACCGGCGGAGGCAAGCGATTGGCCAGAGCTCGGCCCTGGGCCGGGAGCTTCATAAGAGCCCGGCCCCTTCCTGACCATCTCACCAGTGCAGTTGAAGTCGGCTTGTCCATGCAGTTGAGATTGGTTGGCGCCCTCACCCCGAGCGGACTTCGTGCCGCCTTCGACCATTCGTGCAGCGTCTTCGCAACTAAGCTTGGCAACTCAGCGACGCCCGACTCTAACTTAGCCCGACTATCGGTCTGATTTCATGGCCAGATTTTACGGTATCCCCGAAAGAGTCGAATGAGCGCGGCGCAGCGGGATCTTTTTTCGAGCCTTTCCCGGATTCGCTGCATAAGACGGCCCAAAATCGGCCAAAGGAAGGCGGTTTTGGCAGAGTCTACCAGGACAATGGCTGCGTCGAAAATTTCGATTCTCCCTTTAGAAACTCCGGGACAATCAAGGCCTGGGGCTCTATGGTTCCGAGCAGCAACAAGCCGCTAGACAAGCCGTTTAGCGCGCCCTGACAGTATTCGCTTCGGAGGGACGGGAGATGTTTACGAAAAAGCCAGAGCGAGACACGGCAGGAGACAGCAGCAAGTCATTGGGCCAGCGGTTGGGCGGCGAGTCGCGGGCGTTCGGCGATCGGCCCGGCCCATCGACCAAGCCGGCGGCATCGAGCCCGGCGCCCACCGCATCGAGCGCCCCGTCCTATGGCGGCAAGTCCGTGCCTTCGATCATCGGCGAGGATCTCAGCATCGTCGGCAATGTGACCTCGAAGGGCGAGATCCAGGTGGACGGCGAGATCCAGGGCGACGTTCATTGCGTCTCCCTGCTGCTCGGCGAGAAATCGCGGGTCACAGGCGGCGTGGTCGCAGACGACGTGGTGGTGCGGGGCAGCGTGAGCGGCTCCATCAGCGGCATGCGCGTGACGCTCCAGGCCCAGTCCCATGTGGAAGGCGACATCTACCATCAGAGCCTTTCCATCGAGCAAGGCGCCTATTTCGAAGGGAAGTCCCGCCGGGTGGAAGACCCGGTCAAGGAAGCGCGCCAGTCCCGCGAGACCAGCAAGCCCGCATCTGAGCCGGAGAAGAAGGCCTCGAGCGGATTTGGGTCGGCGTTCGGCGCCAACACGACGTCTTCGGACTCCAAGCCGGCCGACTCCGACGACGATGCGCTGACGCTTTCCGACGACGCTTCGGACGAGAAGGCCAAAGCTGCCGAGTAAGGCTGCCGAATAGCGCCTGCGTTCTCTATTACCGGAATCGAAAAGGGGACCCGTCGGGGTCCCCTTTTTTATTGCGTTTCCGCGGACCGAAGCCGCGATTAGGCGTCTTCTTCGACCTCTGCAAGCTTGCCGGCGAGCGCCGCCTCGATGAAGGGATCGATCGCCCCATCCAGCACGGCGCTGGGATTGGTGCTTTCCACGCCGGTGCGCAGATCCTTCACCAGCTGATAGGGCTGGAGTACGTAGGAGCGGATCTGGTGGCCCCAGCCGATATCCGACTTGGTCTCGGCCGCCGATTGCGCCTCTTCTTCCCGACGCTGAAGCTCCGCCTCGTAGAGGCGCGCCCGGAGCATGGACCAGGCGGTGGCGCGGTTCTTGTGCTGGGAGCGCTCGTTCTGGCACTGGACGACGATGCCGGTCGGGATATGGGTCAGGCGCACCGCGCTGTCGGTGGTGTTGACGTGCTGGCCACCCGCCCCGCTCGCCCGGTAGGTGTCCACCCGGACATCCTTATCCTCGATCTCGATCTCGATGGAGTCGTCGATCATGGGATAGACGGAGACGGAGGCGAAGCTGGTGTGGCGGCGCGCGGCGGAATCGAAGGGCGAGATGCGCACCAGCCGGTGCACGCCGGACTCCGTCTTCAGCCAGCCGTAGGCGTTGTTGCCCTTGACCAGCAGGGTGGCGGATTTGATGCCCGCCTCTTCGCCGTCGGTCTCGCCGATCACCTCGACCTTGTAGCCGCGATCCTCCGCCCAGCGCAGATACATCCGCTCCAGCATCTGGGCCCAGTCCTGGCTTTCGGTCCCGCCGGCGCCGGCATGGATCTCGACATAGGTGTCGTTGCTGTCGGCCTCGCCGGAGAGCAAGGCCTCGACTTCCTGGCGCTGGGCTTCCTTCAGCAGGGACTGCAGCCCGCGGGTCGCCTCGGTGACGACATCCTCGTCCCCCTCCTCCTCGCCGAGAGTGGCCAGGGCAATATTGTCCTCAAGCTCCTGCTCCAGGCGCGCATAGGAGGACAGCGCACTTTCCAGATGCTGACGCTCGCGCATCAGACCTTGGGCGTGCTGGGGATCGTCCCAGAACTTGGGGTCCTCGGCTTGCGCGTCGAGATC
This sequence comes from Methyloligella solikamskensis, assembly GCF_042676065.1. Taxonomy (NCBI): domain Bacteria; kingdom Pseudomonadati; phylum Pseudomonadota; class Alphaproteobacteria; order Hyphomicrobiales; family Hyphomicrobiaceae; genus Methyloligella; species Methyloligella solikamskensis. Next base: position 2,223,141 of record NZ_JBHTJO010000001.1, read on the forward strand.
GCTCAGACGCTTTTTCGCTGCCTCCGGGTCAAAGATGCCTCCGAAGCAGGGAGAGGGATTCCTTGATGTCGTCGACGATGGCTTCGATTTCAGCCCGCATGGTCGATCCTCACGGTTTTTCTTGTCGAAATTGCTGAAGAGATAAGGGCGGCGTGCCCTGCCCCGCAAGAGGCGCAAACGCGCATCCGCAAAGCGGGAAAGCCGCCCGAAAGACGTTGAACCTCAGACGCTAATAGAGACCGCCCGGAATGATGGAGCGCCAGCCGCGGTTATCCTCCTGGCGACGCTGTCGCGGCCGCGGCTGGGGTTGTGGCTGGGGCTGCGGCTGATATTGGCCGTAGCCGTCCTGGCCCTGCTGGCCGCCGTAGTCGTTGTAGCCGCTCGAGGCGACGGCACCGACAGGCTCCTGCCCCGGCTTGAAGGCTTCCATGATCGCCGCGCCGTCACCGCCGCTGGCCGGCTGGCCGGTCTTGAGGTTGACGCGCACCAGCTTAACGCCGGGCGGCGCGCGGAACGGCACCGGCGGCTCGTCCTCAAGTGCACCCTTCATGAAGTCGAGGAAGACCGGACCGGCGACCCGGCCACCAGTCTCGCCGCGGCCCATGGGCTTCGGATTGTCGAAGCCGATATAGACGCCCGCCACGAGGTTCGGGGTGAAGCCGATGAACCAGGCATCCTTCTCGTCGTTGGTGGTGCCGGTCTTGCCGCCGACGGGACGGCCGAGCGCCGCGATACGACGGCCCGTGCCCCGCTGCACAACGCCTTCCAGGATGGAGGTCATCTGATAGGCGGTGATGGGATCGAGGATCTGCTTGCGGTTCTCCACCAGCTCCGGCTCGGCCTGGCCGCGCCAGCCCTTGGCATCGCAGCCCGTGCAATCGCGATCGTCGTGACGCCAGACCGTGCGGCCATAGCGGTCCTGCACGCGATCGATCAGCGTCGGCGTGATCTGCACCCCCCCATTGGCGATCATGGAATAGGCACCGACCATGCGCATCAGGGTGGTCTCGCCGGCGCCCAGCGACATGGACAGCACAGGCATGAGATTGTCGTAGGCGCCGAAGCGGCGGGCGTATTCAGAGATGATCGGCATGCCGAGATCACGCGCCAGGCGCACGGTCATCAGGTTACGGGAATGCTCGATGCCATAGCGCAGGGTCGACGGGCCTGCATGGGAGCCGGCCTCGTAGTTCTTCGGCCGCCAGGGCGGCATGCCCCGCCCCTGATCGATGGAGATCGGGCCGTCATAGATGATGCTGGCCGGGGTGTAGCCGTTGTCCAGCGCCGTGGAATAGATGAGCGGCTTGAAGGACGAGCCCGGCTGACGGCGAGCCTGGACGGCACGGTCGAACTCGCTCTGGGCGAAGCTGAAGCCGCCGACCAGGGCCAGAACGCGACCGGTGAACGGATCCATGGCCACGATGGCGCCACCGACTTTCGGGACCTGCATGAGCGACCACTGGCCCGCCACATCCTCTTCGGACTGCTTCTCGCCCGGCTCCTTCGGCGCAACGTAGATCACGTCGCCCGGCTTCAGCACGGCGTCGACGGTCTTCGGCGTGCCGCCCATGCCGCGCTCCAGAACGGGGCGCGCCCATTTCACTTCCGAATAGGCGATCTCGCCCTTCTCGCGATCGGGTTTGACCTTGCCGTAATCGTCGAAGCCGGGACGGAGTCCGATGGTGGCAGTCTTGGCGCCACTCTCAAGCACCACGGCGACGCGCCACGGCTCGATATCGGACCAGACGTCCATCTCGGCGAGCTTCTGTCCCCAATCGCCTTCGATGGAGATCTGCTCCTTGGGCCCCCGCCAGCCATGCCGCTGATCGTAGGCCACGAGCCCGTCGACAAGCGCCTTGCGGGCGATGCGCTGCAGGCGCGGATCAAGGGTGGTGCGGACCGAAAGACCGCCGCCGTAGAGCTTGTCCTCGCCGAACTTGTCGAGAACCTCGCGGCGGACCTCTTCGGCGAAATATTCAGAGGCGAAGATGCGCGGACCGGTCGGCCGGCGGGTCACGCCCAGGGGCTGAGCCTTGGCCTGCTCGCCCTCTTCAGGGGTCGCGTAGCCATTCTCCACAATCCGGTCGATCACCCAGTTGCGCCGCGCGATGGCGCGATCGGGATGGCGGAAGGGATCGTAGTTGCTCGGCGCCTTCGGCAGGGTCGCCAGGTAGGCGGCATCGGCGAGGGTCAGCTCGTTGAGGGATTTGTCCCAATAGCTAAGAGCGGCGGCCGCGACACCGTAGGAGCCCACGCCGAGATAGATCTCGTTGAGATAGAGCTCGAGGATCTGGTCCTTGGTGAAGGCGCGCTCGATGCGGATGGCGAGGATCGCCTCCTTCAGCTTGCGCTGGATCGTGACGTCGTTGGTGAGCAGGAAGTTCTTGGCCACCTGCTGGGTGATGGTCGAGGCGCCGACCATGCGCCGGCCGGACTGGATGTTGTTCAGGTTGGTCACCACCGCGCGGATGATGCCCTGAATGTCCAGGCCGCCATGCTGATAGAAATTCTTATCCTCCGCCGAGATGAAGGCTTGGATGACCTTGTCCGGAACGGCGGCGATGGGAACGTAGATACGGCGCTGACGGGAATATTCGGCGATCAGGCGGCCGTCATTGGCGTGCAGGCGCGTCATCACCGGCGGTTCGTACTTCGCCAGGACCTCGTAATCCGGAAGTTCCTTGGACACGTTCCACAGCAGGAAGGCGGCAACGCCCGCGCCTGCCACAAAGAGAATCATGCCCGCGGCAAAAAGAAAGCCGAGGAAACGCAGCACGAAACTGCCACGCTTGCGGCCACGCCCGTTTTCCGGCGGCCTAATTGGAGCTGTGATGTCCATGAACCCGTCTCGTGTTCCGCCTTTTTGCGGCGTCTTCGGACCCTATTCAAGATTATGGCAACAACAAGCTGATGTCCTGCCGAAATGCAAGGCGGACCAGTGTTTTTGCCTGTGACACGGCCGGGAAGCGCGGTTTGGCGTGATTATGGGCCGGACGCCGCCGGCGCGCCCGCGAGCGGGTCCTAGAACGGCGTGCGCGCGATTCGCCGCTCGAAATAGCTCTCCACGGCCTGTGCGACCGCCTGAGCGGTCTTCTTACGCCAGTCTTCGGAGAGAAGCAGCTTCTCGTCCTGCTCGTCGCTGAGATAGCCGAGCTCCAAGAGAACGGAGGGCACATCCGGCGATTTCAGCACCATGAAGCCGGCGGATTTCGGCTTGCGGCTGTGGAGCTTCACCCGGCCTTCCAAGGTCGACAGAATCGAGCTGGCGAACACCACGGAGCGATTCTGGGTCTCGCGCTGGGCGAGATCAATCAGGATATTGGCCAGGATCTCGTCGGGCTCCTGGGGCAGCTCGTAGCCGCCCACGGCGTCGGCAAGGTTTTCTTTCGCGGCAAGCGCGCGGGCTTCGGCGTCGGAGGCGGTCTCCGACAGCGTGAAGATCGTCGCCCCCCTCGCCTCTCCCTTATGGGGGAAGAAATCGGCGTGGATGGAAAGGAAGAGGCTCGCGCCCTTCTCATGGGCGAAGGCCACCCGGTCGCGCAAGGTGAGGAAGCGGTCGCCTTCACGAGTCAGCTCGACCTGGAACTTCTCCGTCTTCTCCAGCCGCGCCTTCAAAAGCTCGGTGAAGGCCAGCACCACGTCCTTCTCCTCGGTGCCCTTCTTGCTGACGGCGCCGGAATCGATGCCGCCATGGCCGGGATCGAGCACGATGATGGGCTTGGCGTTCGCGGGACGCTCCTTGGGTGCAGGAAGCGGCCTGACAGGGGGCGGCGCCGTCTCGGCGGCTGCCGCTTCGGTGCTCTTGAGGAAAGTCTTGCGGTCGGTCGGCACGAGATCGATCACCAGCCGCGCCGGCTGGCCGTCCCGCGCATCGAGCACGAAGGTCTTATCGACAAGGAAGGGGCTGGCGACATCGATGACGATGCGCGACTTGCCCGGCGCGAAGAGGCCGTAGCGATAGCCCTTGATGAGCCCCTTTGGCTTTTCGCCGATGCCCGGCGGCATCTGGAACTGCACATCGGCCAGATCGACGATCACCCGGTACGGGTTATCGAGAGAGAAGACGTGGACATCCACCTTCTCCGAAAGATCGGCGATGAAACGGGTGCGCTGCTGATCGCCGGCAAGCCGTGCGTCGTTGGCCACGGTGGGCGCAGCCTGGGCGATGGACGCATTTAAGACCCCGACACCCAGGGTCCAGGTCAAGGCGAGCAAGAGGCAAAGGACGGGCGTAAGCCGTCCCCAGAGGTCTCTCGATCGGATGAGTCGCATGGTCAAAGCTCGCGAAACGCGCGTTCAAAAATTCGAACCAACCTGGACTAGAGACCTTTCTGCACAGCCCTTGAGCGCTGCGCCGAAAGCTCCAATCCATTGCGAACTTGCCAAAAATCCGGAAAGGGATAGTTAAGACTACGCTGCCGCTGATTAAGGTCGCTTTGGCACGCCACTTGCCAAATCTCTGTGCAGCATCCTAAATATGACTGTTCGACTCGTTCGAACCGCCGAAGGCCTGGCGCCGCGAATACGCGCGGAGCGGCCTTGTAAGTCACTCATTTTCGAGCGTCCTGCACGATGTAACCGCGGACGCCGAGCAGGCGGCGGGTGAGAGACGACCGCCTCGACACATCATCTCTGGCCGGGAAAGTTACGGCCTTTCGGAGATCGTGATGCAGATCGGATGCACAGATCGAAGCCTCGGATGGGACGCAAGTCCCGCCCAGCACGGTCCGGTGCGCGCTACTCTTTTGAGCGCCACCGCCGGCCCGGCGCTTCGCCATGCGCTCTCGCGTCGCGACATCTCATTATCTTCAGAACAACAGCTCGCGCGGGCCTTCGGGTCATATCTATCGCGGCAGCTCAATCTGCCCTTCCCGTCCCGCGTGGCGGAGAATCAACAACATGCCAAGCAAAATGCTCATCGACGCGGCCCACCCGGAAGAAACCCGGGTCGTCGTCGTCAAGGGAAACCGCGTAGAGGAATTTGATTACGAGTCTGCCAACCGAAAACAGCTTCGCGGAAATATCTATCTGGCCAAGGTGACGCGGGTCGAACCCTCGTTGCAGGCCGCCTTCGTTGACTACGGCGGAAACCGCCACGGCTTTCTCGCCTTCAACGAAATTCATCCCGACTATTATCAAATCCCGGTCGCCGACCGGCAGGCTCTTCTCGAAGAGGAAGCCGAGGAGCAAAGCCGCGTCTCCGCTCAGGAAGCGGCCGAGGACGATGCGGCTGCGGGCAAGCGCAAGCCGCGCCGCCGCCGGGGCAAGAAGGACGAGAACCAGGTCCAGGCGGACTCCGATCAGGACGATGACGAGAATTTCTCGGCGGACGATGCGGACAACGATGACGAGAATGACGAGGAGAACGGCCCCGACGTCATGCTCGCCAAGAAGGACCTGACCCACGAAGTTTCCGAAGAGGCGCCGCCACCGGAATCGTCCGACGAGAGCGACGACGAGGACGACGACTCTGACGAGGACGATCAGTCGGACGACGACACCTCTGATGAGGACACGTCTGACGAAGACACTTCGGATGAAGACTCTTCGGACGATGTCGAAGCCTCTGGCGATGACGACAACGACGATGAGTCCGAGAGCGGCAACCGTCGCCGCCGGGGACGTGGTCGCGGCCGGGGCCGTGGACGCAGTTCCGCCAAGGGTGCCAAGGAGAGCAAGGACGGGAACGGCAACGGCGAGAGCGTCGAATCCGTCGGCTCCGAAGACGCGATGGAAGAGGTGCCGGAGCGCGCCCGCCGCCGTCGCCGCTCCTACAAGATCCAGGAGGTCATCCGCCGCCGCCAGATCATTCTGGTGCAGGTGGTCAAGGAAGAGCGCGGCAACAAAGGCGCAGCACTGACGACCTATCTTTCGCTTGCCGGCCGTTACACGGTCCTGATGCCGAACACGGCGCGGGGCGGCGGCATCTCCCGCAAGATCACCCAGGCCCCCGACCGCAAGCGTCTGCGCGAGATCGCCGACGAGCTGGAAGTGCCGGAAGGCATGGGGCTTATCATCCGCACCGCGGGCGCCCAGCGTACCAAGGCGGAAGTGAAGCGCGATTACGACTATCTCCTGCGCCTCTGGGAGACGGTGCGCGATCTCACTCTGGAATCCACCGCGCCGACCCTCGTCTACGAGGAAGGCAGCCTGATCAAGCGCTCGATCCGCGATCTCTACAACAAGGATATCGACGAGGTTCTGGTCGCCGGCGAGGACGGCTACCGGGATGCCAAGGACTTCATGCGCATGCTCATGCCGAGCCATGCGAAGAACGTGAAGCTCTACAAGGAACCCGACCCACTCTTCATTAAATACAAGGTTGAGCGGCAGCTCGCGGCGATGTTCAGCCCGCAGGTCACCCTGAAATCTGGCGGCTATATCGTCATCAACCAGACCGAAGCGCTGGTCGCCATCGACGTGAACTCGGGCAAGGCGACACGCGAGCACAATATCGAGGACACCGCGCTCCAGACCAATCTGGAAGCGGCGGAGGAGATCTCGCGGCAGCTTCGCCTGCGCGACCTTGCCGGCCTCATCGTCATCGACTTCATCGACATGGATGAGCGGCGCAACAACCGTCACGTCGAAAAGCGGCTCAAGGACTCACTTCGCAACGATCGAGCCCGCATTCAGGTGGGCCGGATCAGCGCGTTCGGTCTTCTGGAGATGTCCCGGCAGCGTCTGCGCACGGGCATGCTGGAGGGCAGCACGAGCCCCTGCCCCGTCTGCCAGGGCACCGGCGCGGTCCGGTCCATCGAATCCGTGTCGCTGGATGTGCTTCGCACCATCGAGGACAAGCTGATCACCGAAGGCGTGATGCCGCTCGCCGCCACCACGGCTCCGGACGTGGCGCTCTACATCCTCAATCAAAAGCGTGCGCATCTGAAGGATATCGAGCACCGCTACGACGTGCCGATCATGGTGACCGCGGGTGAAACCCTGCACGGCGCCAATTTCACCATCGAGCGCATGGCCGATACGGAGATGTCGGTCGGCGACGCTGCGGTGGTGCAGATGGATTGGGCGCATCACCAGCCGGGCACTTCAGAAGAAGACGAGTCCTCGGGCGACGGCCGCAACAAGCGATCCCGCCGGCGTCGGCGCAAGCGTCGCGGTGGCAGCGATCAGGAGGCATCGGATCGAGACGACCGGTTTTCCGATCGCCAGGATTCGAGAGACACAAACGATCAGTCTGACGATGAGGACGACGACGCGGTCGCGGCGCGCTCCGACGACGGCTCGGAAGATGGCGACGGCCAGCCGAAGAAGCCGCGCCGCCGGGGACGCCGGGGCGGACGTCGTGGCCGTGGCCGGGGCCGTGGCGGCGAGCGATCGGCCTCGGAGCAGGACTCCGAAGATGCCGAGAGCAATCCGTCTCAGGACGATGCCGACGCAGAGGCAATGTCCGAAGCCAAGTCGGAGTCGAAGCCCGAAGCCAAGTCTTCCGGCGACGACGGCTCCGAGGAGGAGAGCAAGCCGGCCCGCAAACCTCGTGGCAGAAAGAAGCGGGACGAGGCGCCTCAGGCCGCGTCATCCGATGAGAAGAGCTCGGACGAGACACCGTCCGCCGAGACTCCTTCGGAGCCGCAGCCGGAGATGGCCGCTCAGGACAACGGAAGCCAGTCCAACGGAAATGGCTTCGAACAGCAGGAGCCAGTGGCAGCGTCTGACGAAGACGAGGATGAGGCGAGCGACCGCAGGTCCTTCTTCGCAAAGCGGTCCCAGGCCAGCACTGAGGTCGTGCTGGAGGAAGAGGGCGAGGATCGCCCGCGCCGCCGAGGCTGGTGGCAGCGCTAGGATCGTCTGAAGACGAGACAATCTCGAGAGGCCCCTTCGGGGGCCTCTTTTGTTTTGGGGATTCGAAGGCGTCCCGAGCCGGCTAGCGGCCCTGGCCCGACTCGCGCCAGGCTTTCAGGCGGCGGCTCGCCTCGCGCATCTCATCGAGCGATCCCGCGTAGGAGAATCGCACGAAGCGGTGGCCCTGCTCCGGATCGAAATCGAGACCGGGCGTGGCGGCGACACCGGTGCGGTCCAGCATGGCCTGGCACAGAGCGCGGCTGTCGTCGGCCATCTCGCTGGTATCCGCGTAGAGATAGAAGGCGCCATCGGCGGGCAGGATGTCCTTGAAGCCCGCCTTCGGAAGCTCCTCCAAGAGCAGCGCGCGATTGGCGGCATAGACGGCCTTCGTCTCGTCCAGCTCCTCGATTCCATCGAAAGCACCGAGTGCGGCGTGCTGGGCGATGGCCGAGGTGGAGATATAGAGATTCTGGGCCAGCCGCTCGATGGGCCGCACGAGATCCTCCGGCACCACCAGCCAGCCGATGCGCCAGCCGGTCATGGAAAAATACTTCGAGAAGCTGTTCACGACGATGGCCTCCCCGCTCGCGGCCAGCGCCGTCTCGGCCGGGCGGTCGTATTCGAGGCCATGATAGATCTCGTCGGAGACCAGCCACAGGCGTTCCCGCGCGCAAGCCTTCGCGATCTCGCCGATCCGGCGGTCCACGGCCATGGTGCCTGTGGGATTGTTGGGGCTTGCCACGAGAAGCCCTTTCGCGCCTTCCCGCTTCAGCTCCTCGACATGGCGGGCATGGGGCATCCAGCGGTCGTCGATGCCCGGCGCGATCAGCCTCGCCTCGGCGCCGAGCGCTTTGAGGATATGGCGGTAGCAGGGATAGCCGGGGTTTGGCAGGCCGAAGCTATCGCCTGCTTCCAGAATGGCCAGGAAAGCGAGGATGAAGCCGGCCGAGGAGCCCGCGGTCACCACGACGCGCTCCGGCGGCACGCTCACCCCATAGCGCTCGCCATAGAAGGCGGCGATCCGCTCCCGCAAGGCCGGGATGCCCAGAGCGTCCGTGTAGCCGAGCTTGTCGGAGCGAAGCGCCGCTTCGGCCGCGGCAAGTGCCGCTTTCGGCGCAGGCGTCGCGGGCTGGCCCACCTCCATGTGGATGATGTCGTCGCCACGGGCGACCCGCGCATTGGCCTCACGCATCACATCCATCACGATGAAGGGATCGATGCGGCTTCGGGCCGAGGCCGGTTGCGGTCCCGTCACGCTGTCGCCCCATTCGGGGCGATCATCTGTCGGTGAGGTGGGCGATCGCATCAAAGCTGTCTTTCCAACGTTTCCGCCAAAGTTTTCCGCCCGGAACATTCGTTCAATTCCGGGTGATGTACGACGGAAGTGGATTGGCCGGAAGGCTATCCCTGTGCGATACCCGTCTTTGGCTATTGATCGCAAACGCTTAGCATATTCCGGACAATGACTGCGCCGGTTCGAACCACCAAGATGAGCTTCTCCAGATGGGCTAAGACCGCAGCAACGGGATTGCTGGCCGCTACGCTCGTCTTCTCGTCGGCGGTGACCAATGCTGCGTCCGCGGCCGGGCTGATCCGCGATGCGGAGACCGAGACGCTGATCCGCGACTACGCCAAGCCGATCCTCAACGCCGCCGGCCTCGGCTCCCAAGGCATTGAGATCCATCTCGTCAACGACCGGGCGTTCAACGCCTTCGTCGTCGACGGCCACAACATGTTCATCCATGCCGGCACCATCATGATGGCCGATACGCCCAACCAGGTGATCGGGGTTATCGCCCATGAGAGCGGTCATATCACCGGCGGGCATCTGGCCCGGCTGCGCAGCCAGATGGCGAAGGCCAAGTCCACGGCCCTGATGCTGCAGCTTCTGGGGCTTGCGGCCATGGCCGCCGGCGCTGTGGCGGGCGAAGGCAATATCGGACAGGCGGGCGCCGGCATCGCCTTCGGCGGCACCGAAGCGATGATGCGCTCGGTACTGGCCTATCGCCAGGATGAGGAATCCTCCGCCGACCAGGCGGCAGTCACCTTCCTCAACGCCACCCAGCAATCGGGCAAGGGCATGCTGCAATCCTTCGAGTACTTGAACCGCAAGCTGCTCGGGGTGGAAGGCATCAACCCCTTCATGCAAAGCCACCCCCTGCCCGCTCAGCGCCTGTCGCAGCTTCGGGGCCTGGTCACGTCCAGCCCCTACTACGACAAGAAGGACCCACAGGAGCTCCAGTTCCGGCACGATCTGGTGCGGGCAAAGCTCGTCGGGTTCATCGAGAAGCCCGAGGTGGTCTTCAACAAATATCCCAAATCGGACCGGAGCTTCCCGTCCTATTACGCGCGGGCTATCGCGACCTATCGGGACAAGGGCGTGGATGCGGCCATGCCGCTGCTCGATGCGCTGGTGCAGGCTCAGCCGGACTGGCCCTATTTCCACGAGATCCGTGGCCAGTTCCTGTTCGAAAGCGGCCGGGCATCGCAAGCCATTCCCGATCTAGAGAAGGCCGTGGAGCTGGCGCCGGAGGAGCCTCTGATCCGGGTGATGCTGGCCCAGGCGCTGCTCAGCGCGTCCGGCCCGCGCAATGTGGACGAGGCGGTCAAGCATCTGAAATTTGCGCTGGCCCGGGAGCGCAGCTCCTCGACCGGTTACCGGCAGCTCGCCATTGCCTACGGGCGCAAGGCGGAGATGGTGCCGGCCCAGGCACGCAGGGATTTCCTGGCCCGCGCCGACCTTGCCTCCGCGGAGGCCTATTTCTATGAAGGGCAGCTCGACCTCGCCAAGATGCAGGCGAAGCGGGCCAAGACGGCCTTCATCGAAGGTACCCCCAACTGGATCCAGGCCGACGATATCCTGGCCTTCCAGCCCCCCAAAACCAACTAAGACGCCAATCGTCTTTTAGGAGAACATAGATGACCGCAAGAACAGGCCTCCTCGCCGCCCTGGTGGCAGCGATCGTGTCCGCCGCGGTGACGGCGGCCGGGCTCCTGATCTTCGCCCCGGGCGGCTCCGTCGAGTATGCCGACAGCCCCGAGGCTGGCCAGGTGTCCGGGCTCGACATGAGCGACGAAGGCACCCGTACCCAGGTGATCGCCGTCGTGCGCGACTATCTGGTGAACAATCCGGAGATCCTGGTCGACATGTCCCAGGAGCTGGACGAGCGCCAGCAGCAAGCCCAGGCCGAGCAGCAGAAGCAGGGCATCGGGGAAAACGCGGACGAGATCTTCCGCTCCGACTACTCCTATGTGGGCGGCAATCCGGACGGCGACGTCACGGTGGTCGAGTTCTTCGATTACAATTGCGGCTTCTGCAAGCGCGCCCTGCCCGACGTCGTCAAGCTGACGGAAGAGGACGACACGGTGCGCGTCGTCTTCAAGGAGCTGCCGATCTTCGGCGAGGATTCCGAAGACGCCGCCCGGGCCGCGCTCGCCGCCAAGGAACAGGGCAAGTATTTCGAGATGCACCAACGCCTCTACAACGATCCCGGCAAGGCGAATAAGGGCAAGGCGCTGGCCATCGCCAAAGACATGGGCCTCGATGTCGAGAAGCTCAAAGAGGACATGGAAAGCGACAAGGTCGACGCGGCGCTTGAGGAGAACATGAAGATCGCTCAGGCGATCGGCCTTCAGGGCACGCCGCTCTATCTGGTCGGCGACGAGATGATCGCCGGTGCGCCGGACGATCTGTTCGAGCAGCTAGAGGCGAATGTCGCCAAGATCCGCGAGAACGGGTGCACGACGACCTGCTGATTGCATCGGCTTAACGACTCTTTGCACAGTTCGCGGTCTTTTTGGGGGCGCCAGGCGGAAACGGTCTGGCGCCTCTCGCTTTGCGGCCTTACAAGAAATTTGCTAAAGAGCCGCGGCCTATTCTGCCCGGCGGCACCGCTTGGGCAGGTTTTGAGCTGCCCGAATGGCGGCGGTCTTTCTCGCGTTACTGTTTCAATTGCCAGGTGTTTGCCCGCCCATGGTCAAGCCGATCTTCATACTCAACGGCCCAAACCTCAATCTGCTGGGCAAGCGCGAGCCGGAGATCTACGGCCATGAGACCTTGGACGATCTCAAGGCCGTGTGCGAGGCGAAGGCGAAGACCTTCGGGCTCGGCGTCGATTTTCGCCAGAGCAATCACGAAGGCGATCTGATCACCTGGATCCAGGAGGCGCGCGAAAACGCCAGCGGGCTTATTGTCAACGCGGGCGCCCTCACGCATACATCTGTGGGGTTGCTCGACGCGCTGCTCGCGGTGCCGGTGCCGAGCTTGGAAGTGCATCTTTCCAATGTCTTTGCCCGGGAGCCGTTTCGGCAGCACTCATATATCTCCAAAGGGGTGGAGGGCGTCATCTGCGGACTTGGGCCGAAAGGCTATGAGCTCGCGATCGAGGCTCTCGCCGCAATGATCGGTGAAGGCGGGAAGAAGTAATGGCGGACGAAAAAAAAACGCCCGAGTCAAAGAAGACGGGAGCCTTCGATAAGGCCTTTATCCAGGAACTCGCGGAGCTTCTGACGGAAACCGAGCTCACCGAGATCGAAATCGAGCACGAGGGGCATCGCATCCGTGTCGCCCGCAATCAGACCATCATCGCCGGCGGCTACGCGCCTCCGGCCGGCGGCGGCGAAGCGTCGGCAAAATCCGATAAGTCGTCCAAGTCGGAGAGCGCCGGGCCGCACCCGGGCACTGTGACCTCTCCCATGGTCGGCACTGCCTATCGGGCGCCGGAGCCCGGCGCGCCGCCCTTCGTGGAGGTGGGCACCCGGGTCACGGCCGGTCAGACCATCTTGATCATCGAGGCCATGAAGACGATGAACCATATCCCGGCCCCTCACGCGGGGACGGTCATCGCCATTCTCGTGGAGGACGGCCACCCGGTCGAATATGGCGAGCCGATCATCGTCATCGAATCCAATTAGCGGGTCCCGATGTTCGACAAGATTCTGATCGCAAACCGGGGCGAGATCGCCCTCCGTATCGAGCGGGCGTGCAAGGAGCTTGGCATCTCCACCGTGGCGGTGCACTCCACCGCGGATGCCGACGCCATGCATGTGAAGCTGGCCGATGAGAGCGTGTGCATCGGCGGCCCCTCGGCCAAGGACAGCTACCTCAACATTCCGCATATCGTATCGGCCTGCGAGATCACCAACGCGGATGCGGTGCATCCTGGCTACGGGTTCCTCGCCGAGAACGCCCGGTTCGCCGAGATTCTGGAAGAGCACGAGATCAACTTCATCGGCCCGTCGGCTGAGCATATCTCGCTCATGGGAAACAAGATCGCCGCGAAGGAGACCGCGCTGAAGCTCGGCATCCCGGTGGTCCCGGGCTCCGACGGTCCCGTTTCCGACTATGACGAGGCGCGCCGGCTGGCCAAGGACATCGGCTATCCGGTGCTGATCAAGGCGGCTTCGGGCGGCGGCGGCCGCGGCATGAAGGTCGCCATGTTCGAAAGCGAGCTGGAGCTGGCGTTGGCCACGGCGCGGACCGAGGCCCAGGCGAGCTTCGGAGACGCGACGGTCTATATCGAGAAATATCTCGCCAAGCCGCGCCATATCGAGGTGCAGGTGCTGGGCGACGGCAAGGGCAACGCGATCCATCTGGGCGAGCGCGACTGCTCGTTGCAGCGCCGCCATCAGAAAGTCTGGGAAGAGGCTCTCTCCCCTGCCCTTAACGAAGAGCAGCGCCAGGAGATCGGCGAGACGGTCGCCGCGGCCATGCGCAAGCTGAAATACAAGGGCGTGGGCACGGTCGAGTTTCTCTACGAGAACGGCGAGTTCTATTTCATCGAGATGAACACCCGGCTTCAGGTGGAGCACACGATCACCGAGATGATCACGGGGATCGATCTGGTGATCGAGCAGATCCGGGTCGCCGCTGGCGCGCCGCTGACGATTTCCCAGGACGACATCAAATTCAACGGCCACGCCATCGAGTGCCGAATCAATGCGGAGAATGCGCGGACCTTCCGCCCCTCTCCCGGTACCATCACCCATTTCCACCCGCCGGGCGGACTTGGGGTGCGCGTCGATTCAGGCGCCTATGCCGGCTATACGATCCCCCCCTATTACGACAGCATGATCGGCAAGCTGATTGTGCATGCCCGCAATCGCAACGAATGCCTGATGCGTCTGAAGCGGGCGCTGGGCGAGTTCGTTGTCGACGGGATCGACACGACGATACCTCTCTTTAACGCGCTTCTCGCAGAACCCGCCATCGCCGATGGAATGTATGATATTCATTGGCTAGAGGATTACCTCGCACAAGATTCGTAATCCTCGAGGTGGTGGAGAGGCGATGGCCACGCTCGACGACATTATGATCGAGATCACGCCGCAGGTCCTTTTGAAGGCCTATGCGTGCGGGATCTTTCCCATGGCGGAGAGCGCCAGAGACAACGCCCTCTACTGGATCGAGCCCGAGCATCGCGGGATCCTGCCTCTCGACAACGTACATGTGCCCCGCAGCCTGGCGCGGGCGATCCGCCGGGGCGATTTCGAGATCAAGGTCGACAACGATTTCGAAGCGGTGATCGAAGGCTGCGCCGCGCCCAGGCCCGGCCGCCGCAGCACCTGGATCAACCAGCGCATCCGCACCCTCTATGCCGATCTGTTCGATCTCGGCCATTGCCACACCATCGAGGTCTGGCGGGACGGCAAGCTGATCGGCGGGCTCTACGGAGTGCATCTCGGCCGCGCCTTCTTCGGCGAGAGCATGTTCAGCCTGGAGCGGGACGCCAGCAAGATCGCTCTGGTCTATCTGGTGGCGCGGCTGAAATACGGCGGCTTCACCCTGCTCGACACCCAGTTCGTGACCGACCATCTGGCGCGCTTCGGCACCGTGGAGGTCGACCGCGAGGATTTTCAGAGATTGCTGGAAGATGCGCTGTCCGACGGCGAGGGTCAGTTTTCCTCGTTGTCGAGCGACATGTCGCCTTCAGGCATCTTGCAGTTGGTCAGCCAGACATCGAACACCGGGTGCTCCACGGCGTGAAGACCGGGGCTTTCGGCGAACATCCAGCCGGTGAAGATACGGCTGGTCTCGCCGGAGAGCTTGGTCTCGTCCACCTCGACGAAGGCGGTCGTCTTGGGCTGCTCGGTCGGCGGGCGCGTATGGCAGACCCGCGGCGTCACTCTTAGAGCCCCGAATTTCACCGTCTCGTTGATGGGGATCTCCAGATGTGAGATCCGGCCCGTCACCTTATCGAGGGCGGCGAACACTGCGATCTTGTTCTCGATCACGTCGGCTTTCGCGCCCACAGCCGACGCCAGCAGCAGCGCTAAGGCTGACAGCGCGAGGACGGCCCTGCGGCCCGACATTCCGACGATTCGCGTGAGGTGGCTCATGAAGAGGCAGTTATACGGACGGGAGCGTTTCCGTCCACTTCCCTGACAAGTTCCGCTCCGAATGATCGATGAAAGTGACGAGGCCGTGGCGCGCGGCTGTTCATTCAGGCTGCCATTATTCTGGTTGCCATGGTTCGTAGGCGCGGGTCGGCGGCCCCTCCTCGCCCACGGGCCGCAATGTGCTGCCGGGCGGGCGGTAAGCGGCCGGAGTGCCGGTGAGATTTGCCTGAGGCGGCATCTGCCAGGCCCGCGGCTCGTAGTTCTCTTCCGTGGGCGGCACGTCGACGGTGTGGTGCAGCCAGCCATGCCAGGCCGGCGTCACGCTGCTCGCATCGGCCACCTTGTCGTAGATCACCCAGCGGCGGGCGCCGGTCTTGTCCTCGTAATAGGTGTTGCCGAAGCTGTCGGTGCCCACCTTGTTGCCGAAGCGCCAGGTAAAGAGCCGTGTGCCGATCGTATTGCCGGTCCACCAGGCAAATAGCTCTTCGAAAAGTGCCATAGGTCGCGCTGTCTCTTTGAGAGGTGATTTGTTCACACGGACTATGGCGGCAAAGGCGAAATGCGTCCAGTGCCAGGCTGTCTCGGCCCCTGCCCGGAAACGCCCGGAAAACGCGCCCCGGGACTCGCGGCCGGGGGTCAGAATCACCATATAGTTGTGACCGGATGCAGTACCCAATGCTGCCGCTCATCCACAGTTGTTGTGGATTGTTAACTGTCCCATACTACATCTAGGGTTCCGCTTGCTACGGAGCCCGAATCGACTCAGCGTGGGCGGCTCGACTGATCGCACATACATCCGGGGGAGAAGAGATGCGGATCGACAGACATTTTACGCAAGGAGGCCAATCGCCTTACGACGCCATCCAGTTCAGGGATAGCGCGAGCGAGATCCGCAATCCGGACGGCTCTCTGGTCTTCTCGCTGGAGAAGTTCGGCGTGCCGGCTCATTGGAGCCAGGTGGCGGCCGATATCCTCGCCCAGAAGTATTTCCGCAAAGCGGGCGTCGCTGCGCGTCTGAAGAAGGTCGAGGAGAACGACGTTCCGTCCTGGCTGTGGCGGTCGGTCCCGGACGAGGATGCGCTTAGCGCCCTTCCCGAGGACGAGCGCTATGGCTCCGAGACGGATGCGCGCCAGGTCTTCGACCGGCTCGCCGGCACCTGGACCTATTGGGGCTGGAAGGGCGGCTATTTCTCTTCCGAGGAGGACGCGCAGGCCTTCTTCGACGAGCACCGCTATATGCTCGCCATGCAGATGGGCGCGCCGAACAGCCCGCAGTGGTTCAACACCGGGCTGCACTGGGCCTATGGCATCGACGGTCCGGCGCAGGGTCACTTCTATGTCGATTTCCGCACCGGCGAGCTGAAGGAATCCGAATCCGCTTACGAACATCCCCAGCCCCATGCCTGCTTCATCCAGTCGGTGAACGACGATCTGGTGAATGACAGCGGCATCATGGATCTGTGGGTGCGCGAGGCGCGCCTGTTCAAATACGGCTCCGGCACCGGCTCCAACTTCTCGGCGCTGCGCGGCGAGAACGAGCCGCTCTCCGGCGGCGGCAAGTCCTCCGGCCTGATGAGCTTCCTCAAGATCGGCGACCGCGCCGCGGGCGCCATCAAGTCCGGCGGCACGACGCGGCGCGCGGCCAAGATGGTGGTAGTCGATATCGACCATCCGGACGTCGAGGACTTCATCAAGTGGAAGGTCACCGAGGAGCAGAAGGTGGCCGCGCTGGTGACCGGCTCCAAGGTTTTGTCTGAGCGCCTCAACGCGATCCTGAAATCTTGCGTGAATTGCGAGGGCGACGACAATCAGTGCTTCGACCCGAAGCACAATCCCGCCCTGAAGCGCGAGGTGAAGGCCGCGCGCAAGCTGAAGGTGCCGGACAACTATATCCGCCGGGTTATCGAGTTCGCCCGCCAGGGCTACACCTCGATCGAATTCCAGACCTACGACACGGACTGGGATTCGGAAGCCTATCGGACGGTCTCCGGCCAGAACTCGAACAACTCGGTGCGCGTGACCGACGACTTCCTCAATGCGGTCGAGGCCGACGGCGACTGGGATCTTATCCGCCGCAAGGACGGCGGCGTCGCCAAGACGGTGAAGGCGAAGGAGCTATGGGAAGAGGTCGGCGAAGCGGCCTGGTCCTGCGCCGATCCCGGCATCCAGTTCCACTCGACCATCAACGACTGGCACACCTGCCCCGCCGCAGGCGACATCCGCGCGTCCAATCCGTGCTCGGAATACATGTTCCTGGACGACACGGCCTGCAATCTCGCCTCGCTGAATCTGATGATGTTCCGGAAGAAGGACGGCAGCTTCGACATCGAGGCCTACCGTCACGCCATTCGGCTCTGGACGGTGGTGCTGGAGATCGCCGTGACCATGGCGCAGTTCCCGTCGCGCCAGATCGCGCAGCTCTCCTACGAGTACCGCACGCTGGGTCTCGGCTACGCCAATATCGGCGGGTTGCTGATGGCCTCGGGCGTTCCTTACGACTCCCAGGAAGGCCGCGCCCTTTGCGGTGCGCTGACCGCCATCATGACCGGCACGGCTTATGCGACGAGCGCGGAGATGGCCAAGGAGCTCGGAGCCTTCCCCGGCTATGGCGACAATCGCGACGCCATGCTGCGGGTGATGCGCAATCACGCCCGGGCAGCTCGTGGCGATTACGACGGCTACGAAGCGCTCGCCACGCGGCCCGTGCCGCTGGATCACACCAGCTGCCCGCAGCCTGCCCTGATGGAAGAGGCGGTCCGCGCCTGGGAAGCCGCGGTGGCGCTCGGCGAGGCCCACGGCTATCGCAATGCACAGGCCACGGTGATCGCGCCGACCGGCACGATCGGCCTGGTTATGGATTGCGACACCACCGGCATCGAGCCCGACTTCGCGCTGGTGAAGTTCAAGAAGCTCGCCGGCGGCGGCTACTTCAAGATCATCAACCGGATGGTGCCGGAGGCTTTGCGGGTGCTCGGCTACGAAGAGGCTGATCGCAAGGAGATCATCGACTACGTGGTGGGCTACGGCACGCTGAAGGGTGCGCCGCACATCAATCACGAGACACTGGCCGCTAAGGGCTTCACAAACGACAAGCTGGAGATCGTCGAGAAGGCGGTCGGCACGGCCTTCGACATCAAGTTCGTCTTCAACAAGTGGACGCTGGGCGAAGAGTTCTGCACCGAGACCCTCGGGCTCGAGGCGGAGCGCCTGAACGCGCCCGATTTCGATCTGCTCGCCGAGATCGGCTTCTCGCGCAGGGAGATCGAGGCGGCGAACGAGTATGTCTGCGGGGCGATGACGCTTGAGGGCGCGCCTGGCCTCCAGGACGAGCACCTGCCGGTGTTCGACTGCGCCACGCCGTGCGGCCGCAAGGGCAAGCGCTACCTATCGGCGGAGAGCCATATCCGCATGATGGCGGCGGCCCAGCCCTTCATCTCCGGCGCGATCTCCAAGACCATCAACATGCCGAACGATGCGACGGTGGCGGACTGCAAGGAGGCCTACATGCTCTCCTGGCGGCTGGCGCTGAAGGCCAACGCGCTCTACCGCGACGGCTCAAAGCTGTCTCAGCCGCTGAACGCGCAGCTCCTCGCCGACGACGAGGACGAGCAGGAAGAGGCGATCCAGGAGATGGCCTCCGATCAGCCGGGCGCGCAGCGGGCGAACGTCGTCGCCGAGCGGGTCGTGGAGCGCATCATCGAACGCGCGCGGGTTCAAGCCGAGCGCGAGCGCCTGCCCCACCGCCGCAAGGGCTACACGCAGAAAGCCGTGGTCGGCGGTCATAAGGTCTACTTAAGAACTGGCGAGTACACCGATGGACGTTTGGGTGAGATCTTTATCGACATGCACAAGGAAGGCGCCGCCTTCCGCTCACTCATGAACAACTTCGCGATCGCGGTATCGGTTGGCTTGCAGTATGGCGTGCCGTTGGAAGAGTTTGTCGATGCTTTTACCTTCACGCGCTTTGAGCCGGCGGGTCTGGTTCGCGGTAATGAAGCGATCAAGAATGCCACTTCGATTCTTGATTACTTGTTCAGAGAGCTTGCGGTCTCTTATCTGGGTCGCTACGAGTTGGCGCATGTCGATCCCACAGAGATCGGCAGCACGACGCTGGGTTCGAGCGACGAGGACGGCGACGCGCAGACGACAGAAGCTCTCGTCTCACCAGGCTTCACACGCGGACGTCTCAGCGAGTTCCGGCGTGGGGGCCGACTCCAGGCAAAAGGGCAACAGGCCCATGCACTCAGGAGCGACACTGAAGAAGAGGCCAACGCCCAGGTCACTGGCGCTGCAGCCTCGCCCGCATCCGAGACATCACCATCGACGCCGGACTCCGACTACGTGGCGCGAGCTGTCGAAGCTCTCGCCGAGCAGCGGGGCGAGACGGACCTTATCGCCGAAGCGCGCGTTAAGGGCTATGAAGGTGAAGCGTGTTCTGAATGCGGGAACTTCACACTCGTCCGCAATGGCACCTGTCTCAAATGCGATACTTGTGGCGGAACGAGTGGCTGTTCGTAGAACCAGTCAGAGACCTCGATAGGAGGGCCCACTCGATGGCCATACAGAAGACCACCAAGAAGAAGCCGGCGGCTAAATCGCCGGCTTCCAAGACGTCTGCAAAGGCCACCACGGCCAAGAAGACCACGACCCGGGCCGCTGCGGCGACGAAGCCTGCGACCCGCAGCAGCGCGGCACGGAAGCCGGCCGCGAAGAAGACCACCACAACGCGCAGCAGCACTGCGGCCAAGAAGCCCGCCGCCGCCAAGAAGCCGGCCGCGCGGAAGACAGCCGCAAAGAGCACCACCACGGCGCGGAAGACGGCTGCTGCAAAAAAGCCCGCAGCGAAGAAAACGACAACGGCCCGGAAGACCACGGCCGCGAAGAAGCCCGCCGCCCGGAAGACGGCGGCCAAGAGCACGACAACGGCGCGCAAGACGACTGCTGCAAAGAAGCCCGCAGCGAAGAAGCCTGCGAGCCGCTCCACTGCCGCCAAGAAGCCGGCAGCCCGCAAGACGGCGACCGCCCGGAAGCCTGCCGCGGCCAAGAAGACGACAACCGCGCGCAAGACGTCTACCGCCAACAAGACCACGGCAGCGAAGAAGCCTGCCGCACGGAAGACTGCTGCCAAAAGCACGACCACGTCGCGCAGAACGTCTACGGCACGCAAGCCGGCTGCGAGCTCTTCAGCCCGCAAGCCCGTGACGGCCAAGAAGACCACGGCGAAGAAGCCGGCGGCCAAGAAGCCCACCACGCGCACGGCCGCCGCCAAGAAGTCGACGCCGCGCAAGACCGGCGCCGCGAAGACGCCGGCAGCCCGGAAGACGACCGCAAAGAAATAGCGGTCGGCGAAAACCTGAGATCGAAGACGGCGCGATGGGCTTGGCTCATGGCGCCGTTTTCTTTGGAGCCGTTATCATTGCGTGTCGCGTTCTTTAAGGGCGATCTTCAGACTTCCTAAGCGTTCTTCGCCTAAACCTATGCGCGTTCCGGACCCTCGCAACAACCCTTCGATCTGGATACGCCGATGCTCTACAGGCTCGCCTATTTCAGCCACGCCCGTCTCTCCGACAGCGATACGAATCCGCAAGACCAATTGCGGCAGATCCTGCTGACCGCCCGCCGCAACAATGCCGAGCGGCACATCACGGGCGCGCTGCTGTCAACGGATCGTTATTTCGCGCAAGTCCTGGAGGGCGAGGAGGATCGTGTGAAGGCGCTGTACCAGCAGATCTGCCGGGACCCGCGCCATGAGCGTTTGACGATCCTCTCCGCAGGAGAGATCGCCGAACGACAATTCGGCCGCTGGTCCATGCGGCATCTTACGGGCGATGCCTCGGCGAGAGATGCTATCTCGCAGCTTGCGATGCACCTGCCCCAAACTTCCGATGGCCAGGCGGCACGGTCGCTCCTTGCCACAATGGCAGACATGGTCACGAGCCCTCCCCTGAGCGAGACGCATGTCTGATTGGAGGGGCTAGGACGTTTCCTCGTCCTCGTCGTTGTGAGGCATGTCTTCACGGATCAGCAGCGCGAAGAGCTCCGAGACCGCTGCTTCGATCAGCGGCCCATCGGCGCTGCGGAGCACCACATAGGTGCCGACGCCGGTCTCCTCGAAAAACGGATAGCTGCCGATCTGCACCTTCGGATGCTGCGCCTGGAGCGTGGCCAGGCCTCCGGCGACATGTCCCTCGGGGGCATCGACCCGAATGGTGCGGGTGGAGACCGGTCGGCCCTTTTCCAGCCGCGGCAGCACGTCTTCCATCATAACCTGCATGATGCGCGGAATGCCGGCCATGACGATGACGTTCTCCAGCATGTAGCCCGGCGCCCCGGAGATCGGGTTGGCAACCAGCTCGGCGCCTTCCGGGATGCGCGCCATGCGGCGGCGGCCGGGACTCACGGGCTCGCCGGGATAGCGCTCCTCGAAGACACGCATGGCGCGGGGGTCCTCCGCGACCGGCACGTCGAAGGCCCGGCCGATGGCGTCGGTGGTGACGTCGTCATGGGTCGGCCCGATACCGCCGGTGGTGAACACGTAGCGGAAGCGCCGGCGCATGGCGTTCACGGCTTCGACGATCTCGTCTTCGATATCGGGCACCACCCGGACCTCGCGGAGCGCAATGCCCGCCTGATCCAACGCCTTGGCGATATGGACGATGTTCGCATCCTGGGTGCGGCCGGAGAGGATCTCCTCGCCAATCACCAGGAGCGCGGCTGTGACAATGTCTGATCCGGTGTCGGACTCTGCCATGGTCGGAAGCTCATCCCCTGCTCGTGTTCTGCTGCGCCCGATCTTGCGTACTCGATCTTGCGGCTCTCGGGCGTTCCCGCCTAGGGTCTGGGCATGCTGCACGCCTACCCTTCCGACTTGATACCGGGAACGCTCATCCGCCGCTATAAGCGCTTCCTGGCCGATATTAAACTCCAGACCGGCGAAACCGTGACCGCCCATTGCTGCAATCCCGGCGCGATGCTGGGGCTGAAAGCGGAAGGCGCGAAGGTCTGGGTCTCCCGGTCCGACAATCCGAAGCGGAAGCTGCGCTATTCCTGGGAGCTGATCGAGGTGGATCTGGGCGAAGGCCCTGCCCTGGTCGGTATCAACACCGCTCTGCCCAACACGCTGGCCGCGGCGGCGCTCGCCCAACGGGCGATGCCGGAGCTTGCCGGTTACGCCGAGATCAGGCGCGAGGTGCGCTACGGCACCAATAGCCGGGTCGACTTTCTCCTGAGCGACGATGACGGCGCAACCTGCCACGTGGAGGTGAAGAACGTTCATCTGATGCGCGAGCCCGGCCTGGCGGAGTTTCCGGATTCGGTGACGGCGCGCGGCGCGAAGCATCTCAATGAGCTCGCCAAGGTCGCCGAGGGCGGCGGGCGGGCCGTGATGCTCTATCTGATCCAGCGGAGCGATGCGCAGCAGTTCGACATCGCCGCGGATATCGACCCGGCCTATGCGGCGGGTCTGGAGGCAGCCCAGGAGGCGGGGGTGGAGGTTCTGGCGTATGCCTGCGCCCCGAGCCTGCAGGGCTTCGAAGGCGTCGCACCTATCGCTTACGAGGGCTGCCGAAACACCTCCGCGACGCCCGCACCCGTTGCGCCAGCGGCAGTTTCACCTTAAGTCAGCTAAGGTCCTTCTCACGCAAGCAGAGACCATCTTATTCGAACAACGCGGCGCCTAAGGAGCGCTCCGGGAAACGGCATGACCAATCTGGATTTTGCAGCGGCGCGTGACGCCAGTATCGAGCTTCACGGCCCGGAGGCCTTTGAGGGCATGCGGCGCGCGGGCAAGCTCGTGGCGGAGTGTCTCGATCTACTCGTCGACGAGGTAAAGCCCGGCGTGACGACGGAAGCGCTGGACGAGATCGTCTATGCGTTTGCGGAGTCCCACGGCGCGATTCCCGCGACGCTGAACTATCGAGGCTATACGAAGTCGAGCTGCATCTCCCTCAACCATGTCGTCTGTCACGGCATCCCCGGCGCGCGCGCCCTGAAGGACGGCGACGTTCTGAATATCGACGTCACGCTGATCGTTGACGGCTGGCACGGCGATTCCAGCCGCATGTACGCGGCGGGTCCGGTAAGCCGGGCGGCGCAGCGCCTGATCGAGGTCACCCATGAATCTCTCATGCGCGGCGTGGCGGCGGTAAAGCCCGGTGCCACCACCGGAGATATCGGCCATGCCATCCAGTCTTACGCTGAAAGCGAGCGCTGCAGCGTGGTGCGCGATTTCTGCGGCCATGGGCTGGGGCGCGTCTTCCACGACCGGCCGAACATCCTGCATTACGGCCAGCCGGGCGAAGGCTTGGCGCTGCAGCCGGGCATGCTGTTCACCATCGAGCCGATGATCAATCTCGGCAAACCGCATGTGAAGATCCTCTCCGACGGATGGACGGCGGTCACACGCGACCGCTCGCTCTCGGCGCAGTTCGAGCATACGGTGGGGGTGACGGACACGGGCTGCGAGATCTTCACCGAATCCCCGAAGGGGCTCTTCAAGCCGCCCGTACACACCAGCTGATGGGCGCCAGATGGGCTTCGAGGAAGACGCCGGCAAGCCGCACTATCTCGGCCATCGTCAACGGCTGAGACAGCGCTTCCGCGAGGCCGGGCCGGACGCCCTCCCCGATTACGAGCTTCTGGAGATGATCCTGTTTCGCGCCAAGGCGCGCCAGGACACCAAGCCGCTCGCCAAGGCGCTGCTCACGCGCTTCGGCAGCTTTGCTGAGGTGATCAACGCGCCGGAGGAGCTGCTGCGGGAGATCCCCGGCCTCGGCGACGCGGCTGTCACGGAGATCAAGCTGGTGCGGGCGGCGGCGCTGCGGGTGATGCGCGCCGAGGTGCTGAACAAGCCTGTCCTGAATTCATGGTCGCAGCTATTGGATTATTGCCGCGCCGCCATGGGGTTTGAGGCGAAGGAGCAGTTCCGCATCCTGTTTCTCGACAAGCGCAACCAGGTGATCGCCGACGAAGTGCAGCAGACGGGCACCGTGGACCATACGCCTGTCTATGTGCGCGAGGTGGTGAAGCGGGCGCTGGAGCTTTCAGCCACGGCCATGGTGCTGGTGCATAATCACCCGTCCGGCGATCCGACGCCCTCGCGGGCCGATATCGAGATGACCAAGCAGATCGACCAGGCGGCGAAGAATCTCGGCATCCTGGTGCACGACCACATCATCGTGGGCCGCCAGGGACATGCGAGCTTCAAGGGGCTGGGGCTGATCTAGGGCGTGCCCTATAGCCGGACGAGAAAGGCGGCACAGCACGCAGGCCAGGCCGCCCTTCCCTACCACAGGCTAGAAGTAACCGCCGCCGGCCTCGACGACCTCGCCGGTCAGCCAGCCCGATGCGGGCGATGCGAAGAAGGCCACGACAGATGCGATGTCTTCCGGCTGTCCCATCCGTCCGAGCAGCGTGTGGGAAACGATTTCTTTTTCGAAGTCGCTACCGATCACGCCCGCGGTATGAGTGCCTTCCGTCTCGACGCCACCCGGGTTGACGGAATTCACCCGGATCTTCTTCGCCGCAAGCTCTTTGGCCAAGCCGACCGTGATGGTATCCACGGCGCCCTTGGTGGCCGAATAGACGATCGCCCCGGGCGGCACCCACTCGCTCGCAATCGAGCCGATATTGACGATGCTGCCGCCTTCGGAACTGAAGTGCTTTACCGCCTCCTGCGTTACCAGGAGAAGCCCCAGCACATTCACGTCGAAGATTTTCCGATAGTGCTCCTCGGTGATCTCATCCAGACCGGCGAAGCTGTAGATGCCGGCATTGTTGACGAGGATATCTATGGGACCGAATGCGTCCACAGTGGTGCCGATCAGTCGCTCGACATCGGCTTTGCTAGCCACATTGGCCTGCACCGCAAGGGCCTTGCCACCGGAACCTGTGATGCTCTCGACAACACGGTCGGCGCCAGCCTTGTCGGAGGCGTAGTTCACCACCACCGCGGCACCGCCGGCCGCCAGCTCTCTTGCGATACCGGCGCCGATCCCCTTCGAGGCGCCCGTCACCACGGCCACCTTGTTGTTCAGTACGCTCATGTCAGTCTCTCCCATTTCGATATTTCGATGACTATCGAAACGTAGATGGGAGACCGGCACGCGGATACAAGCCCGCGTCACGCTACGTGGCGAAAAAGATGTGTCGGAGATTTGGGGACGCTATCGCGCTAGATTTCCGCGAGGCGGGCTAGATAGGCCTCCAGCACGTCACGCTGCAGGGTGAGCGTGGCGTAGCGGCCCTCGCGGCCGATCTCGATCAGCCCTGCCGTCTCCAGCTCCTTCATGTGGTGAGAGAGCGTGGCGGCGCTGATCTCCTGGCACTGATGGAGCTTGCTGCACAGGAGAGGCCCCTCATGGCCGCTGATCTCACGCAGGATCTGGACCCGCCGCGGTTCGGCGAGCGCGCGTCCGATGCGCTCGAAATCGCGCTCCGAGAGCGCTTTGGATGTGCTGGAAGCCGTCATCTCTCACATCATATATGACGTTCGGCCTCGGCGCTGGCAAGAGACCATAGGAGTGATGACGAGAGAGGTCAGTGGTCCCGAGGGTGTGTGGCGTCACTGGCAGCGATAGCCGGGGCGGAAGACGTTCTCCATGCGCTCCACGGCCGGATCGTAGAGGACGCGGTCGGCCTTCGGATATGCGATGGCGAAGATGCTGACGATCCTGTTGCCGCAGGAGAACATCACCTTCTCATAGTAGATCAGATCGTCCTTGTAGCCGCTCACAACGAACCAGGACTTGCCTCTCGGCTCGTAGGTGAGGTTCTGCTCGCCGCCGGCATTTTCGATCATCCAGCGCTTCAGGCTGGCCGGTGTCGCCCCCGCCTCCTTGTCCCAGGCGCCATACATGAGCTTGGCGCGCCCATCGTCGGAGACGAAATAGTTGAAGGCCGGACGGTCGTCGCCCTCGATTGGGATAAAGATGGCCTGCGGAACGGCGTAGCGGTAGCCTGTGACGGCGTCGCGCCTGTTCGACCAGTCGTAAGGCGCTGCAAAGGCGCTCCCCGTCAGAAGGCCTGCGAAGGCCGCTACGAGGATGCCGAGGATTGCATTGCGAGCTGTCATTGCGCCTGCCTCTCCGCTGAGGGGAGCAGGCTCGCGTCAGCCCCTCCCGTTTTCGTGCTTGCAGGAGCTAACGAGGGGCGCAGGAAGGCTGTTCCCGCAAAAATGGTGGGGAGAGAGCCGTTCGCAGGTCAGCAGGCCGCTGCGCAGCCCTCTGCGCGGACCTCGTCGACAGCCGCGGCGAGATCGCCGTAGAGGTCGTCGCTTTCCAGGACACGCCGGTCGCCTACGAGCATGAAGGGCACGCCCGGAACGTCGAGCGCATCGGCGACGAGGAAGTTCTTGGCGAGGGTCGCGCTGACCTCATCGCCGTTCGCATCCGCCTTCAGCTTGTCCATATCGAGACCGACATCCTCGGCAATGCGCAGGGCCCGGTTCTGGGTGATCCGCCCCCTCGCCTCGAACAGCGCCTTATGGAGCGGCCAGTATTGGCCTTGGGCATCGGCGGCAAGCGCGATCCTGGCGGCGATTTCCGAGTCGCGGCCCAGAATCGGAAGCTGCTTCACGATCAGCCGAACGCCATCCTTCTCCGCGACGAGACGGTCGATGGCGGGCTCGGCCCGTCGGCAATCGGGACAGTTGAAGTCGGTGAAGAGGACGACGGGCACGTCGCCATCGCCGACGATTGGATCCTCGCCGCGATAGATCTCATCCGCGTGCTCGGAAACCGCCTCTTGCAGGCGCCCACCGCTGCCGCCAGCCGCAAATGCGACGATGCCCGCGCATCCAAGCAGCACAGACAGCAGCAGAATGGCGGGCAGCTTTCGCACGGGGGTCTCCCCCTATGAAATCGGGTTGAGGCCTTTAGGCCGGCGGCGGGCCGAAGACGAGCACCGCGTTGAGGCCACCAAACGCGAACGAGTTCGACATGGCGTAGCTGACCTCGCGCTCCTTGCCTTGGAGCGGCGTGTAATCGAGATCGCACTCCGGGTCCGGATCGGTCAAACCGGCGGTCGGCGGCACGTAGTTCTCTTCGATGGCCTTGATCGCCGCCACAGCCTCGATACCGCCGCCGGCGCCTAGGCAATGGCCATGCATGGACTTGGTGGAGGAGATCGAAACGTTGTTGGCGGCGTTGCCGAACACCCGCTTGATGGCGCGGGTCTCGTTGAGGTCATTGACCGCGGTCGCCGTGCCGTGGGCGTTGATGTAGTCGATATCGCTGGGCGACAGCTCGCTGTCGGTCAGCGCCATCTCCATGGCGGCGGACGCACCGTCGATGGACGGGTTGACCATGTCGGCCGCATCGGCCGTGCTGCCGTAGCCCATAAGCTCGGCGAGGATCGGCGCACCGCGCTCCTTGGCGTGCTCGTACTCTTCGAGCATCAGGATGCCGGCGCCTTCGGCCAGCACAGTGCCGTTGCGATTCTTCGAGAACGGGAACAGCCCGTCGGGGCTCAGCACGCGCATGGCCTGCCAGGCCCGGGTCGCACCCCAGTTCAGGGAGGCCTCGGCGGCGCCGCCGATGCCGAAATCGACCAGGCCTTCGCGGATCATCCGATACACGTTGCCGATCGAATGGCTCGCGGTGGAGCATGCGCTCACCAGGCCATAGGTCGGGCCCTTGATGCCGTATTCGATGGAGACGTGTGCAGACGCCGAGCTGCCAATGGCCTTCAGCAGGGTCAGCGGATGGGTCGCACGCTTATTCTCCTGGAACAGCATCTTGTAGGAGAACTCGAGCGTCGTCAGACCGCCCACGCCGGAGCCGATCACGCAAGCGGAGCGATAGGCTTCCTTGTCGGCGATCGGCGTCTCGATCTTGGACATCTCGACCGCCTCGGCCGCAGCGCAGCCGGCATACTGGGAGTACTTGTCGGCCAGCATGAGAGGCCGGCTCTTCAGGTGCACCTTGGGATCGAAGTCCGGCACTTCGCCGGCAATGGTGATGTAGAGATCCTGGGTGTCGAAACTCTCCACCTCGCGAATCCCAACCTTGCCGGCCTTGAGGCCAGACCAAAATTTTTCGACCCCTGTACCCAAAGGGGTGACGACGCCGTGACCAGTGATCACAACGCGTCTGCGACCGTTTGTTTTTGTCATGTAGTGCTAAGCCGTTACTCCAGCCCCATTCAACGCCCGAGTTCGGCCCCGGGCTGCAGAAAAGCTGGCTAAGCCGCTGCGCCCGAAGACTTCGTCTCGGCAATGATGTTATTCACGCGATCGACAACAGATCCGACCGTCGCGAACGCCTCGACCTCTTCGTTCGCATTATACGGGATTTCAATACCGAAGGTATCTTCAATATCGAACACGATGACCGCCAGATCGAGGGACTCGATCTCCAGCTCGCTGAGCGGGGTCTCAAGAGTCACCTCCTTGGAGGGATCCTTCATGTTCTTGCGCAAAATCTCGATGATTTTGTCAGCCACATCGTCCATAATTACTCTCCCTGCCCCGTGAACCGGGGTCCGATCGAATGGGTCCCTGAGCTAAATCATAGCTAATGCAAGGGCAAGTCGGCGTTTGGAATAGACTTAAAATCTCTTCCAGTCTACCGGCTCAAGTGCAATCGCTCCTCAGCTGCGGGTTCTCATCCCCAACAAAATTGGCGTTTTTACGCCTAACCACGCCACGGTTTCAGCATAATTGTGAACCGCTCGGCGATGGCCCCCGTCCGACACCCTGGTCTAAATATATTAAAACTCTAGACCGGCCCCAACAAGAGCCCCCGCAATCGTCATCACATGTGTTGCAATGGCCGTTGCGGAAAAGCATCCTAAGCGAAAAGTCTTAAAGAAAGAGCCAAGACGCTTATGGGGAGAAACGCCAGGAACGGCACTCCGAGCCGTCCGCCCTTACCGCAAGGGGGGCGGGATGACAAGGGACGTCCTGACGCACCATGCGCCGTCGGGCGGCCTTGGCTCAAGTCCTATCCGGCCGGAATCGACTGGGAAATGGCGCTTACGCCCGGACTTTTGACCGACATGTTCGATGCGGCGGCGGAGCGTCACAGCGATCAGCCTTGCACCTATTTTATGGGCAAGCGGCTCAGCTACTCCGAAATTGCCGGTCTCGCCGACCGGGCCGCCAAGGGACTGCAGGCCATGGGCGTGCAGAAAGGCAGCCGAGTCGGGCTGCTGCTTCCCAATACGCCGACCTTCATCGTCTACTATTTCGCCGTGCTGAAGGCCGGCGGCACGGTGGTCAACTTCAACCCGCTCTACAGCGTGGAGGAGATCGAGTTCCAGATCCGCGACAGCGGCACGGAAATCATGATCACCCTCGATCTCAGCCTTACGTTCCAGAAGGTAGAGGCGGCTCTTGAGAATGGCGTCCTCGATCGGGCGGTCGTCGCCTCGTTCACCAGCCTGCTGCCGAAGCTCAAATCGGCGGTGCTGCGATTCAGCCCCGGCTCACGACTCGCCAAGGTCGCGACCTCGCCGGCCCGCGACAAGATCTTCCTGGAAAAGACGCTGCTTCAGAATGACGGCGACTACGAGCCCCCGTCGCTTAAGCCCTCCGATATCGCCGTGCTGCAATATACCGGCGGCACGACGGGCACGCCGAAGGGCGCGGTGCTGACCCACGGCAATCTCACGGTCAATATTCAGCAGGTGAAGGCTTGGTGGCTCGAATCGGAACGGGGCTCCAACCGGATCATCGGCGTGCTTCCGTTCTTTCACGTCTTCGCCATGACCACGGTGATGAATTTCGGCGTGCATGAGGGGATGGAGATGATCCTGGTGCCCCGATTCGAGCTGATCGGCACCCTGAAGCTCATCGACAAGCTCAAGCCCAGCATGATGCCCGGCGTGCCGACCCTGTTCGGCGCCATGATGCGCTTCCACAGCATCGAGAAGTTCGACCTGACATCGCTGCAGTTCTGCATCTCCGGCGGCGCCGCGCTGCCCTTGGAGACGAAGAAGGGATTCGAGGCCATCGCCGGATGCAATCTGGTCGAAGGCTATGGCTTGAGCGAGACCTCGCCCGTGGCCACCTGCAACCCAATGGACCGGGCGCCGCGAGAGGGCTCCATCGGCCTCCCCCTGCCCGGAACGGATATCTCCATCCGGTCCCTGGACGATCCCGCCCAGGAGATGCCCCTCGGCGAGCGTGGGGAGATCTGTATCGCCGGGCCCCAGGTGATGCCCGAATACTGGAACAAGGCGGAGGAGAGTGCTGAGGCCTTTGTGGGCCGCTTCTTCCGCACCGGCGATGTCGGCTACATAGACGAGGAAGGCTACATCTTCATCGTCGACCGGTTGAAGGACATGATCACCTGCTCCGGCTTCAACGTCTATCCGCGCCGGATCGAGGATGCGTTCTACAGCCACCCGGCGGTCGAGGAGGTGACGGTAATCGGAATCCCCGACACCTATCGGGGCGAGGCGCCGAAGGCGTTCGTGAAGCTGAAGGAGGGCGAGACGGCCGACAAGGCGGCGCTCATCGCGTTCCTGCGCGAGAAGCTCTCCAAGATCGAGCTCCCGACGGAGATCGAATTCAGAGACGAGCTGCCGAAGACGATGATCGGCAAGCTATCCAAGAAAGAGCTGGTGGAAGAAGAGCGGAAACGCGCCCGCCGCGACGCGTCTTAAGCGTCGCGGCGGGCGCTGCGATTAGATCCGCTTAGCGGTAGGCCTGATAGACCGCGCCTTGCGTCTGGGTCGCCTGGGTGGAAGCTTCCTGGCCACCAAGCCAGGGCAGCTCACGGCGCAGCTTGCGAAGACGGCGACGCTCGCGCCAGGACAGATGGTCCTGATTGGCCAGAGCATCCGCTTCCGCATAGGCGTCGATTTCCGGCGGCCGCTGGTTCGGCATTGGCACCGACTCGCCCGGCTGGATCGCGCCCATGCCCGTCGTGTCGGCAGTCGCCGCGTCGGACATGGTTGCGGCCGAAGCCGTCTGAGCAGGCTGGCTCGATGCCGTCTGCTGACGGGTCGCGATGGAACCGGTCGATTCGCTCGTCGCCTTCACCTGGATGGGACGGGACGTTGCGTCCGGGCTCATCAGGTACATCTTCGACGGGCTGGCCGTGCCAAGCTCAGGAGCCGCATCAGGGCTCGCGGTGGTCAGCACGAAGCCGTAACCGGCCGTCGCGTCGCGGTGCGCCGGCGGCAGAGTCGGGTTGAGCGCATTGCTCTTGACCTCAGCCGTCTTGGCCTCGGGCTCTGCAGAGCGGGAGGAAGACGTCAGACCGGACGGCATACCGCCGAGGCTCGCCTGCATACGGCGGGGCTCCGGCTTCTCGGCTTCGGGCTCTTCAGCCTCAGCCACAACCTGTTCCGGCTCTGCAGGCTCTTCGGTCTCTTCCTTGACCTCGATCTGCTTCGGCTCTTCCGGCTCCGGATTAAACTGAGTCCGCGTCCAGTTCTTCTGGCCGCAGAGGAACATGGCCATGCAGCCCTTCAGAATAATCTGGTTGGAACTCGCGAGGGTGAGCGTGGCCTTGTAGGTGCCGCCATCCTCGGGATTGTAGATCTGTCCCTTCCAGGTGTTGGCGCTCGCAGGCGTCAGTCCCTGGAAGATCGGCAGGCCGATGATGGTCCGGCCGCGCAGAGATGGGTTCTCGTTCCGGGCGTCGTGCAGAGGCTGGCCCTGATCGTTATAGGGGTCGCGCAGCCACACGATCTTGCTGCAAAGCTGATTGCGCCCGCATTGGCTAATCTGGAGCTTGGCGGCGCCGTCTTCCTTGAGCCAGTACCCGACGGGTGAGGCAGCCATGGCCTCCCCTGCCAGCCCAAGCCAGCCGAGCGCGAGAAGTCCCAGGGTGGTCGCTACATATCGATGCTGCATAAGCACCTCCTCGAATTGGGCGCGGCAAGCGTGCATATATGCCAGCCCCACAACACAGTACCCCCTGTTTTACTAATGCCCGGTTTCCGGGTCTTACCAATTCGTAAACTGTTTTTGTTCCCTGCGGTAGCTATCATGAAGCGGACCCTGCCGTGGTGTCTACCCCTTGGGCGGATTCATGAGCCTTATTCGACTCAGACGCTTCCGCTCCGGGCATCACCGGTTCCGCTTCCTTTTCGGGCTGCGATGCTTGAAGCGAGCGATCTGCAGATATCCCCTCCACGATCGCCGCAACCCCCATACCGCCTGCGGTGCAGACGGAAATCAATCCGCGCTGGCCGCCGCCCTGATTCAGCAGCTTGGCCAAGACGGGTAAAATACGCCCGCCAGTTGCGGCGAAAGGATGACCAAAGGCGATACTGGAGCCTTTTATATTAAGTTTTCTGCGGTCGACGGCCCCCAAAGCCGCCTCCCGGCCGAGACGCTCCCGGCAATATTCTTCCGATTCCCAGGCTGCCAGCGTGGCGAGCACCTGAGCGGCGAATGCCTCATGAATCTCATAATAATCAAAGTCTTGCAGGGCCAATCCTGTTCCAGCCAGCAATTCGCTCACCGCAACGGTCGGCGCCATCAGGAGGCCTTCGCCGGCCACGAAATCGATCGCGGACGTGCGGCTTGTGGAAAGATAGGCCAGCACGGGCAGATTGTGCTTCGACGCCCATTCCTCTGAGGCAAGCAGCACGGAAGAAGCCCCATCGGTGAGCGGCGTGGCGTTCGCCGCGGTGATGGTGCCGTGCTCCTTGTCGAAGACCGGCTTCAGCTCGGCGATCTTCTCCAGGGAGATATCCTCGCGGATATTGTTGTCCCGGAAGACACCGGCGCAGGGCACGACGAGATCGTCCATGAAGCCTTCGTCGTAGGCGGCGGCCGCCTTCTTATGGCTCTCATAGGCCAAAAGATCCTGATCTTCGCGGGTGATTCCCCAGCGTTTGGCCATCAGCTCGGCATGCTCGCCCATGGTCAGCCCGGTGCGCGGCTCGGCCGTATTCGGCGGCTGCGGGGCGATCTCGGCGGGGCTGAAGCCCTTGAAGGCGCCGAGCTTTGCGCCGAGCGACCTGGCCCTTGAGAGGCCGATCAGGCGCTGAGCGAACTTCCGATGAAAAACGATGGGCGCATCGCTGGTCGTGTCGGAGCCGATGGCAATGCCCGACTCGATCTGGCCCGTGGCGATCTTGGCCGCGAGCCCCATGGCCGCCTGGAGGCTGGTGCCGCAGGCCTGCATCATGGTGACGGCGGGCGTGGTGGGCGACAGGGCGCTGCCGATCACCGCCTCGCGGGCGAGGTTCCAATCCTTGGCATGGGTGACAACTGCGCCGCCGACCACCTCGCCGACATGAAGGCCGTGGAGCGCATAGCGGTCGACCAGCCCATCCAGGGCCGCCCCCAGCATGTCGAGATTGGTGAGATCCGCGTAAGCCGTATGGGAACGGCAGAAGGGAATCCGGCTGCCGCCGACAATGGCGACTTTGCGCAAGCCTAGCTGCGTATTGGTCTGGTCCATGATCGCCCCCCTACGCCGCGACGGCGCTGTCTTGCGCGTTCTGTGTTTCGCGATAGTGAAGCGGCCCGCCGCGGAAAGGCGCGAAGCCGGTGCCGAAGATCACGCCCGCATCGACGAGATCGCCGCTCTCGACCACATGATCGTCGCGGGCGCGCTCGGCCTCGTCGAGCAGTGGCTTGATGAGCTCAGCAGCAAGACGGTCCAACTCCTCAGGCTCGTATTCGGCCTCTTCCCGGAGCGGCTTGCCGTCCTTCCAGACATAGAAGCCTTCGCCAGTCTTCTTGCCGAGCTTGCCCTCCTTCACCAGGCGCGAAAGCGTGTTCTCGCCTTCCGGTGCGAGACCGAGGGTCTTGCCGACATGGTCGCAGATATCGAGGCCGACCATGTCCATGAGTTCAAGCGGCCCCATGGGCATGCCGAACTTCTCGGCCGCCTGGTCGATCTTCTCCCGCGGCTGGCCGCTTTCGAACTGGGCCACGGATTCCATCATGTAGGGCGCGAGCACCCGGTTCACGAGGAAGCCCGGGACGCTGCGCACGATGAGCGGCATCTTGTTGATGGCGGTGACGAAGAGGCAGGCCTTGCGCACCTCGTCTTCCCGGCTCTGCTCGCCACGCACCACCTCGACCAGGGGAAGCTGGGGCACGGGATTGAAGAAGTGCAGGCCGATCAGCCGGCCGGGATCCTTCAGGCCTTCGGCGATGTCCTCAAGCTTGAGGGACGAGGTGTTGGTGGCCAGCACCGCGCCGGGCTTGAGCTTCTCCTCGATATCCTTGAAGAGGCTCTGCTTCACATCGAGCTTCTCGACGATGGCCTCGATGACGACGTCGGCGCGGGGCAGATGCTTGCCGTGGGGATCGGCGACGAGGCGGGCCTTGGCGGCATCCTGATCGCGCTTGCTGCGCAGGCGCTTCTTGAACAGCTTCTGGCCGCGGGCGAGGCCCTTCTCGAGCTGCTCCTCGCTCAGATCCTGCAAACTCGCCTGCATGCCGGAGACCACGCACCAGGCGGCGATATCCGCTCCCATGGTGCCGGCGCCGATGACATGCACCCGAAGCGGGCGGAAGGCATCCATCCCCTTCTCCTGCTTGGGCGCTTCCGCCTTCAGCATCTCGGAGAGCTTGAAGACGCGGCGGAGATTGCGGGAGGTGTCGCTCACCATGAGCGGGGCGAAGGCTTCCGTCTCCTCGCTCTTCATCTCCTTCAGGTCGCCGCCATACTGCTCGAAGAGATCGATGAGGCGGAACGGCGCGGGATAATGATCCTCGCGCACCTTGGCTTTGGTCTTCTTGCGCATCTGGCCGGCGAGATAGCCGCGGATGGGTGACATCTGCATCATGCGCTGCAGCCAGCCGGCGCCCTTGGAATGACGCTTCTTGAGCACCGCCTTGCGGGCCGCCCAGCGCAGCCCGTGATGGGTCGGGACGAGCTGGTCAACCAGGCCGATGGCCCGGGCCGCGGTGGGCCGGTAGAACTTGGCCGTCAGCATGGCCGTCATGGCGTTGAGCGGGCCCGCCTGACGGATGGAGCGGATCGTGCCGTTGAGGCCGGGGAAGATGCCGAGCTTCACCTCGGGGAATCCGAGTCGCGTCCCTTCCTCCCGGTCGGCGATGCGCCAATCGCAGGCGAGCACCAGCTCCAGCCCGCCGCCGAGACAATAGCCATGGATGGCGGCAACCACCGGCACGCGCAGCTTCTCGATGCGGTCGAGCAGCTCAAGCGGCGGCGAGAGCACCTCCTTCACTTTCTCTTCGGTGTCGAACTCCTCGAACTCGCGGATATCGGCGCCGGCGATAAAGTTGTCCTTGCCGCTCATGAGCACGAGGCCCTTCACGGCGCCGTCCCTGGCCAGCTCTTCCGTCTTGGCGACGATGGCGTCCAGCTCCTCAAGGGGCCGGCGGCCGAGCGAGTTCACGCTCTCGCCTTCACGGTCGAAGATGGCCCAGGCGATGTTTTCGACATCGATGGAGAAGCGCCAGTCCTTTAGGTCCGGCAGCGGGGTCTTGTCGTGGATCATGCTCACTCGGCAGCGTATTGGTGGGTCGCGTTATGCGGATCGTCACCGGCGCGTGCGGCCGGCGAGAGGTCGGATGCTTCGAAATGGTCGACGGCGATGGCCTGGGCGACCAACTCCTCGGTCTCCCGCAGGCGCTGGGCCTCCTCAGGCGTGACGATGCCCTTGGCTTCCGCATCGCCGATCCAGTCGGTCTCGAAATTGCGGACAATCTCGCCCTTGCGGATCGCAGCTTCCAGGCGGCGCTCGGCGCCCTCGTTGGCGACGACGGACAGGAAGGCCTTCTCCAGAAGCCCCGTCGGATAGGCCGGATCGTCGGTCAAGAAGATCTCAGAGGTGATGCGGTCGCGCAGGCGGCCCGGCTGAAGCACGGCGCGGACGATGCCCTTGGCATCGGCATCGCTTGGCCCTCTACGGCGGATGCCGAAGGGGAAGACGAGTTGGCGCAGCACGGGGCCGGCGACAGGCACGGGGAAGTCTGAGAGGGCCGCATCGAGGGCAGCGTCGAAACGCTGAAGCGAGGCGGTCGCGGCGTATTCGAAGAGCGCCAGGTCGTCCGGCTGATAGCCGTCCTCCTCATAGCGCTTGATGAGGCAGGAGAGCATGTAGAGCTCGGTCAGCGCATCGGCGAGACGCCCCGACGTGCGCTGATGCTTCTTCAGCCCGCCCCCCAGCAGCGCCGCAGCCATATCCGCGACAAGGGCGAAGGAGCGCGTGCCGCGGGCGAGCTGGCGGTACCAGCGCTTGGTGAGGCCCGCGTCGGGCGGCGAATCCGCGAACACCCCGAAGGTCAGATTGTGGAAGGCCGCACCGAAGACGTTGCTCAGCATGAAGGAGATATGGCCGTTGAAGGCGGTCTCGAAGCGGCGGAAGCCGGCTTCCCGATCGTCGTCCTGCACCGCCTCGATCTCGGTCAGGAGATAGGGGTGGGCGCGGATCGACCCTTGTGCGAACACGATCAGGGTGCGGGTCAGGATATTGGCGCCCTCCACCGTGATGCCGATGGGCATCATCTGATATGCGCTCTGGAGATAGTTGGACGGCCCATCGCAGATGCCCCTGCCGCCGTGGATGTCCATGGCCGCTTGAAGCGCTTCGCGCATGCGCTCGGTGGAGGCGTATTTCAGGAGCGCAGAGATCACCGCGGGCTTCTGGCCTTGGGAGACCATCGCTGCGGTCACGCCGCGCGCGGCTTCCAGGGTGTAGGCCGCCTCGGTGAGCTCGGCCAGGGGCTCCTCGATCCCTTCCATGTAACCGATGGGCAGGCCGAACTGGCGGCGCACCCGCGCATAGGCGGTCGTGTGGCGGAGCATCGACTTGGCGGCGGCGGCGCTCACAGCCGGCAGCGAGATGGAGCGCCCCGCGGCGAGACAGCTCATAAGCATGGGCCAGCCACGGCCGGCGCCCTCGGCTCCGCCGATCACCCAATCGATGGGGATGAAGACGTCCTTACCGCTCGTGGGACCGTTCGGAAAGGCGCAGCCGGTCGGCGCATGGCGGCGGCCGATCTCGACGCCCTCGTGGTCGGTCGGGATGAGGCCGAGCGTGATGCCGACATCCTCACCCTTGCCCAGCAGGTTCTCAGGGTCTTCCAGGCGGAAGGCGAGACCCAGCAGCGTCGCCTTGGGTGCCAGGGTGATGTAGCGCTTGTTCCAGGTGACCCGGATGCCCAGGGTCTGGCGGCCTTCATGCTCGCCCATGGTGACGACGCCAACATCGCGCATGGCGGCGGCGTCGGAGCCGGAGAACGGGCCGGTGAGCGCGAAGCACGGCAGCTCTTCGCCATGAGCCAGACGCGGCAGGAAGTAGGATTTCTGCTCGTCGGTGCCGAAGTTCTCCACCAGCTCGCCGGGACCCAGCGAATTCGGGACCATGACGATGACGCTGGCATCGGCGCTGCGGGACGCGATCTTGCCGATTACGAGAGACTGGGCCTGAGCTGAGAAGCCGAGACCGCCATGTTCTTTTGAGATGAGCATGCCGAAGAAGCCCTGCTCGGCGATGAAGCGCCAGATGTCTTCCGGCAAGTCGCAAAGCTCGCGGCGGATCTGCCAATCGTCGATGCGGCGGCACAGCTCTTCCGTCGGCCCGTCGAGGAAGGCGCGCTCTTCGTCCGTCAGCTCGACGCCGGGCAGATCGCGAAGGCCGTCCCAATCGGGGGTGCCGGAGAACAGCTCCGCATCCCAGCCGGTGGTACCGGCCTCAAGCGCCTCGCGCTCGGTGTCGGAGATCTTGGGCAGCGCGCTGCGCAGCGCCTTATAGGCGGGCTGGGTAATCAGCGAGCGGCGGACCGGATCGAAGGTCAGGGCGAAGAGGAAGGCGGCGAAGGCCCAGCCAACCCAGGCCCACCAGGGAAAGACCGGCGGGTGGAGGCTCCCCTCGGCCAGCCCCAGCTGCAGCGCCAGGGTGTAGCCGGCGACGGCGGCGGCCCAGGCGATGAGGGACGCGCGATACATCGCGAGCGCGAAGAGGCCAGCAAGGCCGATAAAGAACATGAGCAAGCCGGGCAGCATCAGATCCTCTCAAGAAGACGTGTCAAATTCCGCACCACCCTGCCCGGAAGAGAGCATACACAGTGACACGGCTTGACGACAAATCTCCTCTTTTCTTGCTAACCCGGGGTTTCGACGAAGGTTCGGGTGCCGGGATGGGCGCCTCATCCGGCAAATGCCGGCGTGTGGGCGCGTCATGGTTAAGTTTTGCTTGAAAACTCATAAGGACCGATTAACGCGCGTCCCATTTCGGTGCCGCTCTGTGAGCGCTTCGATTCCTATCTCTTTCCTAGCCCCGGCTGCCGTGCCGCACCGTGCTTTCCTTGTATCGGCTCTGTGGATTGGCTAGCGTTTTTGGAGCCTCTGGGAAACGAATAGGCGCACACGGGAGAGATATGGAAGATCCAGAACGCCCTCAGCTCAGCCCCTATCAGGTCGAGCTGGAAGAGGGAAAACGCTATGCTTGGTGCCGCTGCGGACGGAGCGAAAAGCAGCCCTTCTGCGACGGTAAACACGCCGGCACGGGCATCGAGCCCCTGCTGTTCACCGCAGAGCGCACGGAGACGGCGCTGCTTTGCGGCTGCAAGGATACGGGCGACCCGCCCTACTGCGACGGCTCCCATCTGATGATCTTCTGATTGGGCGGGAACGTGCCCGAAGTAGAGAGGCGGAGAGTTTTCTCTGCCTCTTGCCTTCCGGCGCGTAATCCGTTCTGCTCCACACCCAATCGGAAAACAAATTTGCGTCGCCCTGGCCTTCCCGTTTTTGGGGGAGCGGAGGCAAACACGGACGGCGGATGGAATATTTCTTACAGCAGCTGATCAACGGGATCGCGCTCGGCTCCATCTATGGGCTGATCGCGATCGGCTACACGATGGTCTATGGGATCATCGGCATGATCAATTTCGCCCATGGCGACGTGTTCATGGTTGGCGCCTTCATCGCGCTGATCAGCTTTCTCGGACTCATGGCGGTCGGGGTCACCTTCGTGCCGCTGGCGCTGATCTTGGTGCTGGTGGTGGCGATGCTGCTCACCTCCGCCTGGGGCTGGACCATCGAGCGGGTCGCCTATCGGCCGTTGCGTAGCTCGTTCCGCCTGGCCCCGCTGATCACCGCCATCGGCATGTCCATCGTGCTTCAGAACTTCATGCAGGTGGCGCAAGGTGCCCGGGTGAAGCCGCTGCAGCCCGTTATCACCGGCGGGTTCGAGATGTTCACAGGCGACAATTTCGCCGTCACCCTTTCCAACATCCAGATCCTGATCGTGCTGACCACCATCGTCCTGATGGCGGTGTTCTGGCTGATCATCGACCGGACGCCTTTGGGGCGCTCGCTTAGAGCCTGCGAGCAGGACCGGATGATGGCGGCGCTGTGCGGGGTGAATGTCGACCGCACGATATCGCTCACCTTCGTCATGGGCGCGGCGCTCGCCGCCGTGGCCGGGCTGCTCTACCTCCTCTATTACGGCGTGATCGACTTCTTCATCGGCTTCATCGCCGGCATCAAAGCCTTCACCGCCGCCGTGCTGGGCGGGATCGGATCGCTGCCGGGTGCCATGCTGGGCGGGCTGATCATCGGCCTGATCGAGACCTTCTGGTCCGCCTATTTCACCATTGAATATAAGGACGTGGCCGCCTTCTCCATGCTGGCCCTGGTGCTGATCTTCTTCCCGTCCGGCCTGCTCGGCCGCCCGGAAGTGGAGAAGGTATAGTCTTGGAGCCGGCCTCGCCCGAAAAACCTCGGCTGGTGCCGGCGCTGCGGGATGCGGCCATCGCGGCCGGAATTGCGTTTCTGCTCTTTTGTCTGGTTCTCGGCGTCCGCACAGAGGATGGTGTCTACGGCCTCACTCTGCAGCCGCGGCCCGTGTT
This sequence comes from Methyloligella solikamskensis, assembly GCF_042676065.1. Taxonomy (NCBI): domain Bacteria; kingdom Pseudomonadati; phylum Pseudomonadota; class Alphaproteobacteria; order Hyphomicrobiales; family Hyphomicrobiaceae; genus Methyloligella; species Methyloligella solikamskensis. The sequence goes on from NZ_JBHTJO010000001.1 coordinate 2,263,018, forward strand.
GCTGGCGGTGGTCGTCGGGATCGTCTTCTTCGGCCGGCTTGCTCTCAACCTCTTCTGGTGGGACCGCAATTGGCGGTTTCCGAGGCTGCCCTTCGTCGGCCGGAAATCGGAAGACACGCGCGCCCGCGCCTCCAGCGACATTCATAGAATAGGCCTGATCCTGATCGGATTCGCTGCGGTCTTTCCGCTGCTGGGCATCGTCCTCAACAATGTCTTCGGGGCGAACCTGCCCCTGCTCTATCTGATCGACCTCTCCATTCTGGTGCTCACCTATGTGATGCTGGGCTGGGGGCTCAATATCGTGGTGGGGCTCGCCGGCCTGCTGGACCTCGGCTACGTCGCCTTCTACGCGGTCGGCGCCTATACGTTCGCGATCCTCGCCACCACCTTCGGCTGGAGCTTCTGGATGTGCCTGCCGCTGGCGGGCATTCTGGCCGCCTTCTGGGGCATCATCCTCGGCTTTCCGGTCTTGCGGCTGCGGGGCGACTATCTCGCCATCGTGACTTTGGCGTTCGGTGAGATCATCCGGGTGGTGATCCAGAACTGGACGGAGCTGACCGGCGGGCCGAACGGCATCTCCAACATTCCGGAGCCCAGCTTTTTTGGGCTGGAATTCGCCTTCCGCGGCGAGAACACGTTCCACAAGTTCTTCGGCCTGCCCTACGACGCGATCTACGGCAGCATCTGGCTCTACTACATCATCCTGGTGCTGGCGCTCATCACCAACTTCGTGACCCTGCGCCTGCGCCGGCTTCCCATCGGGCGCGCCTGGGAAGCCTTGCGGGAAGATGAGATCGCCTGCCGTTCGCTTGGCATCAACACGACCACCACCAAGCTTTCCGCCTTCGCCACGGGCGCCCTGTTCGGTGGGTTCGCCGGTTCGTTCTTCGCTGCAAGGCAGAGCTTTATCAGCCCGGAATCCTTCACCTTCATCGAATCCGCCATCATCCTGTCCATCGTCGTCCTGGGCGGCATGGGCTCACAGCTCGGCGTGGCGATCGCGGCGGTGGTGATGATCGGCGGCTTCGAGGCGCTCCGCCACACGGACAGCCTGCAGCTCATCTTCGGCACGGGCTTCGATCCGACGCTTTATCGGATGCTGTTCTTCGGCCTCGCCATGGTGGCCATCATGGTGTGGCGCCCGCGGGGGCTGGTCTCGACCCGGAAGCCGTCCGTGACGCTGCATGAGGACTCGGACGCCATCTCCAGCGATCTCGTGAGCGAGGGGCGCGGATGAGCGCGGGCGCAAGCGATACTCCGGTGCTTAAGGTGGAGCATCTCACCATGCGCTTCGGCGGGCTGGTGGCCGTTGACGACGTGTCCCTAGAGGCGCGCCGCGGCGAGATCACAGCGCTGATCGGGCCCAACGGCGCCGGCAAGACCACGGTCTTCAACTGTATCACCGGCTTCTACAAGCCGACCGAAGGCATGATCATCCTCACCCAGGCGAACGGGCGGCGTTACCTGCTTGAGCGCATGGACGACCATGTGATCAACGCCACGGCGGGCGTGGCGCGTACCTTCCAGAATATCCGCCTCTTCCCCGGCATGACCGTGCTGGAGAATTTGATGGTCGCTCAGCATCAGATGCTGACGGCAGGCCCTGCCCGGGCGCTGGGCTCGCTGATCGGTCTTGCCGCTTACAAGCGGGCGGAAGCGGATGCGTTGTCTCTCGCCATCCATTGGCTGGAGCGGGTCGGGCTGACGGCGCGGGCCGATCAGGCGGCGGGCGATCTCCCCTACGGCGATCAGCGCAGGCTGGAGATCGCACGGGCCATGTGCACCCGGCCGGAGCTGCTTTGCCTCGACGAGCCTGCAGCCGGCCTGAATGCGCGGGAGAGCGATGAGCTGAACGGATTGCTGCGCTCCATCTGCACCGAGGAGAACACAGCCATCCTCCTGATCGAGCACGATATGAGCGTGGTGATGCGGATCTCCGACCACGTCATCGTGCTGGACCATGGCAGCGTCATTGCCGACGGGCCGCCGGACGAGGTCCAGAATGACGAGCATGTGATCGCCGCTTATCTCGGCGTGCCCGACGAAGAGGTGGCCGAGGTGGAGAAGGAGGTCGGCGCGTGAGCGAGGCCTTGCTCGAAATCCGCGATCTCGTCGTGGGGTACGGACACCACCCCGTGCTGCACGGCATCGACCTCAGCGTGAAGGAAGGCGAGATCGCCGCCATCATCGGTGCCAACGGGGCCGGCAAGACCACGCTGATGATGTCGATCTTCGGCAATCCCAAGCCGTCCTCCGGGCGCATCCTGTTCGAAGGACGGGACATCACCGATCTGCCGCCCCATGAGGTTGCTCATGAGCGGATCGCCCAATCGCCGGAAGGGCGGCGAATCTTCGCCCGGATGACGGTGCTGGAAAATCTCCAGATGGGCACCCTGATCGCACCCGACAAAGAACGCTACGAGGACGACCTCGCCCATGTGTTCGAGCTGTTCCCGGTGCTGAAGACCCGCAAGGACCAGCGGGCCGGCACGCTGTCGGGTGGCGAGCAGCAGATGCTGGCCATCGCGCGAGCGCTCATGGGCCAGCCGCGGCTGCTGCTTCTGGACGAGCCGTCGCTGGGGCTGGCGCCGCTGATCACACGGCAGATCTTCGCTGCCATCAAAGCGCTCAACGAGGAAGGGCTCACCGTCTTGCTGGTGGAGCAGAACGCCTATCACGCCCTGAAGCTCGCCTCTTGCGGCTATGTGATGGTGAACGGCCGCATCACGCTTTCGGGCAGCGGGACCGAGCTTCTGGAAAGCGACGAGGTCCGCCGCTCCTATCTGGAAGGCGGCGCGTCGACGCCATCGGCAGACGAAGCCAAGAAGGGGGGCAAGCGATGATCTGGCTCTCCGACGACGGCGCTCTCGTCTTCTTCGTGCTTACGGTCGTGATCGGCGGCGGAGCAGCCTATCTCTCCGCCCGCAGCCTGGCGCTTGGCTGGCGCGCCTTCTGGCAGGTCGCAGCCTATATGCTGCTTCTGGCTGCCGCGGTGCGCTTCTTCCACTACGCGCTGTTCGATGGAGAGCTGCTCTCCGCCTACTACTATCTTGTCACCTATCTCGTGCTGCTCGCCATCGCGGGCCTCGCCTACCGGCTCACACGAACGACACAAATGGTGACGCAATATCCTTGGCTCTATGAGCGCTCCAGCCCGTTGAGCTGGCGGGACCGCTAAGACGACAAACTGCTCCGCACCCGTTGGCGACGGCCGGAATTGCGCTAGAGTGCGCCGCAACTGGCCGAAAAGCCCGTTGGCCGGAGAAGCTTGGAGGGATGACATGGGTAAGTTTTGGAGCGTCACTGCATTAGCGGCCACGTTCGCCGTTCTGGCAGGTTTGGCGGGCTGCGGAGACGGCTCGGACGAGGATGTCACCACCATCGGTGTGGTGGGGCCGCTGACCCTGCAATACGCCTCCTTCGGCGAGCAGATGAAGCAGGGCGCGGATCTCGCGGTCGCCGATATCAACAAGGCCGGCGGCGTTCTCGGCAAGCAGCTCGAAGTGGATTATGGCGACGATGCCTGCGATCCGAAGCAGGCGGTGGCCGTGGCCGGCCAGATGGTTGGCGCCCGGGTGCCCCTGGTGGTGGGGCATTTCTGTTCCGGCTCTTCGATCCCGGCCGCCCAGATCTACGGCGATGCGGATCTCGTGATGATCTCGCCTGCCTCCACCAACCCCACCCTCACCGACGACCGGGCGGGTCCGAATATCTACCGGGTTTGTGGCCGTGACGATCAGCAAGGCGCCGTGGCCGGGAACTACATCGCCGACCATTTCGCCGGCAAGAACATCGCCATCGTCCACGACAAGACCGCCTACGGGAAGGGTCTCGCCGACCAGACCAAGAAGGCCATGAACGAGGCGGGGCTGGAGGAGAAGCTCTACGAGGCGATCACCGCCAACGAGAAGGATTATTCGGCGCTCGTCTCCAAGCTGAAGCGCAACAATATCGATCTCATCTTCCTCGGCGGCTATCACACCGAAGCTGGCCTCATCACGCGCCAGATGCGCGATCAGGGTCTCGATACGGTGATGATGGGCGGCGATGCGCTAGTCAGCCAGGAATACTGGTCCATCACGGGCGATGCGGGCGAAGGCACGCTGATGACCTTCTCCCCCGATCCGCGCAACAACCCCGCGGCGAAGGATGTGGTGGAGCGGTTCGAGGCCAAGGGCGTCGAGCCTGAAGGCTACGTGCTCTACACCTACGCCGCCATCCAGGCCTGGGCGGAAGCAGCCGAGAAAGCCGGCACCACCTCCTCCATCGAGGTGACGGAAGCGCTGAACAACAACGCGTTCGACACGGTGATCGGCAAGTTCCGCTTCAACGAGAAGGGCGATCCAAACCTGCCGCCCTACGCGGTCTATCGCTGGAAGGACGGCAAATACGCCGAGATCGACACCAAGAGCGGCGAAGCGGTCGTCACGGATGGTGAGACGGAAGACAAAACGCCGGAGGTGCACCCCGTCGAAGCCGAGAGGCCGGGCGGCGAGGAGAACGATCCGACGGAATAAGCCGGCAGAGAACTCGCCCTTTCGAAGCCGAAGGGGCGAGGCTTTCGCCTAGCTCTTCTTGGGAGGCGCCGCTTCCTTGGTGGCTATGAACTCAGCCTCCAAAGCCTTCTCGAGATCGACGAGATCCTGGGGCAACGGCATGCCATAGGCGCGCATTTCGTTCAGGCGTTCGCGAACCTGCTCGTAGAGCTCGTGCCGGTCTTCCGGCTGCTCTTCCATCTGATTGATGAGCATAGCGATTTCCGCCTGCAGATCGTCGAATGCCATATGCGTCGAGCCTCCTTCACAATTGGCCGGATCGGAGCATAAAGCAGCCGTTTGAGCAAGCAGATGCGCGCAAGCGGGATTGCGGCCATGGCCAATCGCTTGCATAGTCGCGGCAGGGCTGACGCGCGGGGGCGAGAGGCATGGGCAGCATCACAATCAACACGATCATCGGCTTCATCCTGGCACTGCTGTTCGCCATGGTGATGGGCATCTCCATGCAGGCGATTCTGGTGGGCGACTATCTGCAGTCCCAGAACGTCATGAGCGAGACCACCCAGATGACGTTGCGGATCGCGGGCTTCTCCGGCGCGCTCGCCGCCCTGCTCACCTGGTGGGCTCAGCGCTTCGCCGCCATGCGCGGCTTCATCGTCCGCTTCGTCTTTGCGCTTTTTATCTTCGCGCTCGCCTTCTTCAGCTTTGGCGGGCTGCTGCGGGTGATCTGGACCCATGTCACCTATCCGAACCAGCAGGACTGGTCGTTCGCGGGGCTCTATTTCGCCTCCATCAACGACTTCTATTCCTTCGTGCTGTTCATGATCGGCCCGTCCCTGCCCGCCTATGTGATGCTGCTGATCGGCGCCGGGCTCTATATCGCGATCTTCGGGCCCCGGGAGCGCGAGACCGTCTAGGCCGTCTGTCGCGCTCAATTCCCGAAGCGCGACGTTGCGGCCGGCCGAGCGCCTGTTGATTGCGCGTCAGCCGAATTGAGGCTTTGGCGCCGCTCTGCTAGACGAAGGCTCGAATTTCACGCGACAGAGGCGGCCTTAAGCCCCTCGCCTTCATTCAGGTCTTCATATGATCCCTCGCTACAGCCGTCCGGACATGACGCGCATCTGGGAACCGGAGAACCGGTTCAAAATCTGGCTCGAAATCGAGACCGCCGCCGCAGAGGCCATGGCGGATCTCGGGCTCATCCCCAAGGAGGCGGCGGAGGCCGTCCGGGCGAAGGGCGATTTCGACATCGAGCGGATCGACGAGATCGAGGCGGAGGTGAAGCACGACGTGATCGCCTTCCTCACCTCGGTATCGGAGCATGTGGGGCCGGAGGCGCGCTTCCTGCACCAGGGCATGACCTCGTCTGACGTGCTCGACACCTGCCTGAACCTGCAGCTCGTGCAGGCGGCGGACATTCTGCTCGCCGATCTCGAAAAGCTGCTGGAAGCGCTGAAGAAGCGCGCCTACGAGCATAAGGATACGGTCACCGTCGGGCGCAGCCACGGCATCCATGCGGAGCCGACGACCTTCGGGCTGAAGCTGGCCTTCGCCTATGCCGAGTTCGACCGCAACAAGCAGCGGCTGGAAGCCGCCCGGGAAGAGGTCGCGACCTGCGCCATCTCCGGCGCGGTCGGCACCTTCGCCCATCCCGATCCGCGGATCGAGGAGGCTGTGGCCAAGCATCTGGGCCTGAAGCCCGAACCGATCTCCACCCAGATCATTCCGCGGGACCGCCATGCGGCGTTCTTCGCAACGCTCGCCGTGATCGCCGGCTCGTTGGAGCGGGTCGCCACGGAGATCCGCCACCTGCAGCGCACCGAGGTGCTGGAGGCCGAGGAGCGGTTCGGCTCCGGCCAAAAGGGCTCATCGGCCATGCCGCATAAGCGCAATCCGGTGCTGTCGGAGAACCTGACCGGCATCGCCCGCCTGGTGCGTGGCTACGCCATGCCGGCATTGGAGAACGTCGCGCTGTGGCATGAGCGGGATATCTCCCACTCCTCCGTGGAACGGGTTATCGGGCCGGACGCCACCATCGCGCTGGACTTTGCGCTCCACCGCCTGACCGGCGTGATCGAGGGGCTCGTGGTCTATCCTGAGCGGATGCAGGCCAATCTGGACAAGCTCGGCGGGCTCATCCATTCCCAGCGGGTGCTGCTGGCGCTGACCAATGCCGGCGTGTCGCGAGAGGATGCCTACCGGCTGGTGCAGCGGAACGCCATGAAGGTCTGGGAAGGCGACGCCGATTTCCTGACCGAGCTTTTGGCCGACCCGGAAGTGACGGGCGCGCTGTCCGAAGAGCAGCTCCGCGCCCAGTTCGATCTCGGCTATCACACCAAGCATGTCGACACGATCTTCGAGCGAGTGTTCGGAGCGTAAAGCGCCTACGCCCCGAACCGATCCGGCTCTTCAAGCGGCCACTTAGCGGGCTGGCTGAAAGCCGGGGATAGGACGGTTTCCGTCGCGCTTCCCCGTGCCAGCCTGGCCATGAGCAGGCTTGGGCGGCTTTGCCCGCCCCTCAGCCGCCGCCCTGCCCCTAAGGGCCTCAGGCGTTGTGCCCTTCTTCTGATTCTTCTGAGCCGGTTTCTTGTTCGTCGATTTTTTCGCCGCGGGCTTCTTGTTCGAAGACTTGTTGCCCGACGATTTGTGACGGTCGCGGTCGTAGCCGCCGCTACGATGCCGGTCACGATCGTAGTCGCGATGGCTCCCGCTGCGATACCGGTCGCGGTCATAGCGGTCCCGGTCATAATGATCGTAGCGATCACGGTCATAATGACGGTGGCCGTAGTCCCAGTCGCGGTCACGATACCTGTCGTAGCGGTCATAGCGATCGTAATAGCGGTAGCGCGGGTAAGGCTGGACCAGCGGGTACGGGTCGTAGGGCACGTAGCCGTAATCGTAGCTGGGATAGTCGTTATAGCCCGGCGAACTGTAGCCGTATCCCACTGCGTCGAAGTCGAGATACATCTCGGCGACATAGCCACCGGCCGCTTCGCACCAGCCGAAATTGCAGTTGAGGGCATCCACCGTGGTGCCGCCCGGAAGGCTGCCGATGATCGGCGATCCGGTGGTGGGTGCTGCGCGGACATTGAGATTGGTCGTGACCAGGGCCGGCGCGGCGGATGCTGCGCCTGACATCGCGATCAAAGCGATGGCGGCCAGGCAAAATGTTGCGATTGCTCGCATGACTTCTGTCCTCCCGCCCGACCTCGGCTGGTTCGGACGTTTCATGTGGACGGCCTAACGCTTGATTTCAAACGAATTAAGGCAGAGGCGCCAATGCGCCACTTGCCGAGGTGCTACTTGACGTAGCCGGCCTCCGCATCGCCTGCGGAGCCGAAGATATGGGGCCGGTAGCGATAGCGGTTGCGCTCCCGCGGGCTCAGAATGTAGCGGCGCGGGTAAAAGCGCGGCGGCACGGCCGCGTAAGGCGGGAGTTCGCGGTAGACATTCGTGGAGCGGTAGTGACCGGCCCGATAGGGATATGGCGGATCGATCACGATCACCTCCGGCACCGGCCCTGCCTGGCCGCCGGCAAGCCCCACCATGCTGGCGAAGCCGTCCTGGCCGCGCCACTCGACGGCGCACCAATTGTCGGCGCAGTCGCCGATATCGATGCGGCTGCCGGCCGGCATCGTCGCGATGATCTGATACTGGGTGCCCGGTCCGGTGCGCAGGTTGAGATCGGCGGTGGTGTGGGCCTGACCTGCGTCGGCGGATGAGGCGAAGAGCCCAGCAACGGCCGCGACGGCAAGGACGGCGAAACTCCGCGCAAGCTTACTCACGCTCCAGGCTGTCTTGCTCCGCATCGACCTACTCCTGCTTTTCCCTGCCGCGAACTCCATAAGCGCTTCGTTCGGCACGCGCTGAGACCGGTCCGCGATTCTGTTTCCTCTCGTTCGCGCCATGATGCACCGGAATGGCCCCTCACGCCTAGCGGCCATTAGACGCTTTCCCGGGCACGCTTCACGGGGCGTCGTCGATCGAGCGCCGGATCTCGGCGGCCGTCTTGGCGAGCCAGGAAGCGTCGGACCCGATGGCGACCACATCCCATCCCGCTTCGATGGCGGGGCGGGCGAAATCGATATCGTTAGCGAAAATCAGAGCGATAACACCGCGCTCCTTGGCCTTCCTCAGAACTTGAGTCATGGCCTCTGCGACTTCCGGCGCCCGGATGTTCAGCGTGCCCGTGAGGGCCACGGAAAGATCGTTGGGGCCGAGACAGATCATATCCAGCCCATCGAGGGCTAGGATCTCGTCCAGATTGTCCATGGCGCCGGCGGTTTCGATCTGAGCACAGGCGATGGTCCAGCCATTGGCGGCGGAGAAATAGTCGCCTTCGAATTCCAGCCGGGCGCGATACGGGCCCCAGCTTCGGATGCCATGGGGCGGGTATTTCACAGCGCGGATGAAGCGGGAGGCGTCTTCCGCCGAATCGATCAGGGGGCAGATGACCCCTTGGGCGCCAGCATCCAACGCCCGGCCGATCAGCGCCATGTCGTTATCCGCGATGCGGACCAGGGCCGGCAGGTGTGCCGCCCGCGCCGCCGTGAGGCAGGCGACGAGATCCGAATGGCCGCCGAGGCCATGCTGCTGGTCGATGGTGACGCAATCCCAGCCGGCCTTGGCGATCAGCTCGACGGCAAAGGGAGAGTTGAGGGTGAGCCAGGCGTCGTAGAGCGTGCGCCCGGCCTTCGCGGCCTCTCTGAACCGGTCCTCGCTCATGATTCCTGTCTCGGGGCCGGCCGAATAGCGAATCGGCCGGCGGAGAGCATTAGCTCTCGTTCTCGATCTGGTTCACAGCCTCGGCCAGGAGATCCGCCATCTGGCGACGAATCTGATGGTCGGACTGATCGATATTTTTGGCGTCGAAGTCGCCGCGAACCTTGCGGAACACGTCCTCCTCGCCCGGCTCGTCGAAATCGGCCTTCACGACCTCGCGGGCATAATTCTGCGCATCGTCGCCGGCGAGGCCCATCTTCTCGGCCGCCCACAGGCCGAGCAGCTTGTTCCGGCGCGCCGTCGCCTTGAATTTCAGCTCCTCGTCATGAGCGAATTTCTTCTCGAAGCTCTTTTCGCGATCGTCAAAGCTGGCCATTGCGCCGCAATCCCCTCCAAAATGGCGGTTTTTCGTATGTGCCGCCGTCAAACGTACCGGAAATCCCGCAAAAATTTGCGGGGGAGACATAGCCTTCCGGCGTCCCTAAATCAACAAAGGGACCGCAAATCCGTCGCGGGGCAAGTCGTTGTGTGAGGATTTGCCATCGGATAAGCTCCAAGCGACAATTTCGCTAGGCGATTCCGACCATGGCAATTGGCTCAAGCGCGCGGCTCCTTGGTTCGCCCCGCGCTTTTTTGCTTTTTGCTGGAAAGACTCCGGCTGGAAAGGATGACAGCATGAACCGCCGACGGCGCATCTACGAAGGCAAGGCCAAGATCCTCTATGAAGGTCCTGAGCCGGGCACGCTCATTCAGCATTTCAAGGACGACGCCACCGCCTTCAACAATCAGAAGCACGACAAGATCGAAGGCAAGGGCGTGCTGAACAACCGGATCTCCGAGTACCTGTTTCAGCGTCTCGGCGAGATCGGCGTGCCGACCCATTTCATCAAGCGCATGAACATGCGCGAGCAGCTCGTGCGCGAGGTCGAGATCATCCCCGTGGAGGTGGTGGTCCGCAACGTGGCGGCCGGCTCCATCGCCAAACGGCTCGGCATGGAGGAAGGCACACCCCTGCCCCGCTCCATCGTGGAATTCTATTACAAGTCCGACGAGCTCGGCGATCCCATGGTGACCGAAGAGCACATCACGGCGTTCAACTGGGCGGTGCCTCAGGAGATCGACGACATGATGTCGGTCGCGCTCCGCGCCAACGACTTCCTCTGCGGGCTGTTCCTGGGCATCGGCATCAAGCTGGTGGACTTCAAATGCGAGTTCGGCCGGCTGTGGGAGAACGACACCATGCGGATCGTTCTCGCCGATGAGATTTCGCCCGATTGCTGCCGGCTGTGGGACATCGAGAGCCAGGAGAAGCTGGACAAGGACCGCTTCCGCCGCGATCTCGGCGGTCTCGTGGAGGCCTATCAGGAGGTGGCACGCCGGCTGGGCCTGCATGTGGAGAACAACCCTCAGCCGAACCAGTCGGGTCCCGTGCTGGTCCGCTCCCAGTAGCGGCTTAGAGGGGAAGCAGGCATGAAGGCACGCATCACCATCACCCTGAAGCCGGGGGTTCTGGATCCGCAAGGCAAGGCGATCGAAGGCGCGCTCCATGCGCTTGGCTTCGGCGGTGTGGATGACGTCCGCCAGGGCAAATATATCGAGGTCGAGATCGGCGAGAGCGATCCTACCCGCGCCAAGGCGGAAGTTGAGCGCATGTGCGAGGAGCTGCTCGCCAACACGGTGATCGAGAACTATTCCTACGAGCTCGAGGCGGCGTGAGGCCGTTCAAGCTCATTCCGGCGCAAGCCGGAATCCTGCCACGTGTACCGAAGTCTTTCTGGATCCCGGCTTTCGCCGGGATGACACGCGGAAGTTTTGAAAGATGAAAGCTGCTGTCGTCGTCTTTCCCGGATCCAACTGCGATCGCGACGCCAAGACCGTTCTGACCCAAGTGACCGGCGAAGCGCCGGCCATGGTCTGGCACGGCGATGCAGAGCTGCCCCAAGCCGATCTGATCGTGCTGCCGGGCGGCTTCTCCTATGGCGATTACCTGCGCTCCGGCGCCATGGCGGCCCATTCGCCGGTGATGCGCGAAGTGGTCTCTCGGGCGAAGGCCGGCACACCGGTGCTCGGCATCTGCAACGGCTTTCAGGTTCTGACCGAGACGGGGCTGCTGCCCGGCGTCCTCATGCGCAACCGCTCGCTCCGCTTCATCTGCAAGGATGTGCGGCTGAAGGTGGAGCGGAACGACACGATCTATACCCGCGGCTACGAGGCCGGCGAGATCGTCACCATCCCCATCGCTCATAAGGACGGCAACTACTTCGCCGATGACGAGACCCTGGCGCGCATCGAGGGCGAAGGGCTGGTCGCGTTCCGCTATGTCTCGGAGACCGGTGCGCTGGACGACGATGCGAACCCCAACGGGTCCCAGCACAATATCGCCGGGCTCTACAACGAGCGCGGCAACGTGCTCGGCATGATGCCCCACCCCGAGCGGCTGGCGGAGCCGGCGCTGGGCGGCACGGATGGGGCGAAGATCTTCCGCTCGCTCCTGGAGGCGCTGCATTGAGTGACGCGACGCAAAAGGTGGATGCGCCAGATGAGCTTCCGCAAGAACTGATCGCCGAGCACGGGCTTTCGCCGGACGAATATGCACGCATCCGTGAGGAGCTGGGGCGCACGCCCTCCCTCACCGAGCTCGGCATCGTCTCGGTGATGTGGTCGGAGCATTGCTCCTACAAATCCTCGCGCATCTGGCTGAAGACGCTGCCGACGGACGGTCCTCAGGTGATCCAGGGACCGGGCGAAAATGCCGGCGTGGTCGATCTCGGCGACGGCCATGCGGCCGTCTTCAAGATGGAGAGCCACAACCACCCGTCTTACATCGAGCCCTATCAGGGGGCTGCCACGGGCGTGGGCGGCATTATGCGCGACGTCTTCACCATGGGCGCGCGGCCCGTGGCGAACATGAACGCGCTGCGCTTCGGTTCGCCGGAGCATGCGAAGACCCGGCATCTCGTCTCGGGCGTCGTGTCCGGCATCGGCGATTACGGCAACTGCATGGGCGTGCCGACCATCGGCGGCGAGACCAATTTCGATGCGCGCTATGACGGCAACATCCTGGTCAATGCCATGTGCGTCGGTCTGGTGGACGCCAACCGCATCTTCAAATCCGCTGCGCGCGGCGTCGGGCTCCCTGTCGTCTATGTGGGTTCCAAGACGGGCCGCGACGGCATTCACGGTGCGACCATGGCGTCGGCCGAGTTCGACGACGCATCCGCCGAGAAGCGCCCCACAGTGCAGGTGGGCGATCCCTTCACGGAGAAGCTGCTGCTGGAAGCCTGCCTGGAGCTGATGGCGGAGGACGTCATCATCGGTATCCAGGACATGGGTGCTGCAGGGCTCACCTCCTCTTCCGTTGAGATGGCCGATAAGGGCGGCGTCGGGATCGAGCTCGATCTCGACAAGGTGCCCTGCCGGGAAGAGGCCATGACGGCCTATGAGATGATGCTGTCGGAAAGCCAGGAGCGCATGCTCATGGTGCTGAAGCCCGGCGCAGAGCCGAAGGCCGAAGCGATCTTCAAGAAGTGGGAGCTCGACTTCGCGGTGATCGGCGTCACGACCGACACGGGCCGCTTCGTGATCAAGCATCAGGGGGCCACAGAGGCCGACCTGCCCCTTTCGGCCCTTGCCGACGGCGCCCCCATCTATGAGCGCCCCTGGGTGCCCAAGGAGCCGCAGGTGGCGCCGAAGGAGGTCCCGGCGGCCGACGGGCCCTTAAGCTCGCTGGAAGCGCTCATGGGCACCCCCAATCTCTGCTCCAAGCGCTGGATCTGGGAACAGTACGATCACATGGTGATGGCCGACACGGTCGCACGGCCCGGCGGCGATGCCGGCGTGGTGCGCGTCCACGGCACGAACAAAGGCATTGCGGTCTCCTGCGATGTGACACCCCGCTACTGCGCGGGCGATGCCTTCGAGGGCGCCAAGCAGGCGGTCGCCGAATGCTGGCGCAACCTCACCGCCGTGGGCGCCGCTCCGCTGGCCATCACCGATTGCATGAATTTCGGCAATCCCGAGCGGCCCGAGATCATGGGCGAGTTCGTGGCGGCCGTGAAAGGCATGGGCGAGGCCTGCACCGCGCTCTCCTTCCCCGTCGTCTCCGGCAATGTCTCCCTCTACAACGAGACCAACGGCGTCGCCATTCCGCCCACGCCGGCCATCGGTGGGGTCGGGCTGATTCCCGACGTGGCGAAGATGGCCGGGGCGGGGCTGTCTCAGGATGGTGACGCGCTCATCGTTCTCGGCGAGACGAAGGGACACCTCTATCAGTCGCGTTACCAGGAATGGATCAGCGGCAAGCTGGAAGGACCGCCCCCGTCCGTCGATCTGGAGGCGGAGCGCAAGGCCGGCGACTTCGTCCGCAGCCTGATCCGCGATTCGAAGGTCACGGCGGTGCACGATGTTTCCGATGGGGGTCTTCTGGTGGCGATCGCCGAGATGGCGCTTTCCGGGAAACGCGGTGTCGCCCTCGACACCGACACAGGCAGCGTGCCGGCCCACGGGTTCTGGTTCGGCGAGGACCAGGGCCGCTACGTGGTTTCCGTGCCGTCTGACGCGCTCGAGGCCCTGCTGACGGCCGCGAACGATGCCGGGGTCCCTGCCCTCAAGGTCGGGGTTGTCGGCGGCGATTCCCTGAGCCTGGGCGAGGAGCCCCCCTTGCCGCTCGCGACTTTACGGTCCACTTATGAGCAGTGGCTGCCGGACTACATGGAAGGCGGCCGCGAACAATAGCGCGCCAGACTTGTTAAGGAGACGACGCTTATGGCCATGCAGGCCAGTCAGATCGAAGCGCTGATCCGGCAGGAGTTTCCGGATGCGGAAATCGAGATCGAGGATCTCGCCGGCGACGGCGATCACTATAAGGCGGTGATCGTGGCGGAGGCCTTCCGCGGCAAGAGCCGGGTTCAGCAGCACCAGATGGTTTACGCGGCGCTGCAGGGCAAGATGGGCGGCGAGCTGCATGCCCTCGCCTTGCACACGAAGACGCCGGCATAGAAAGGACGACAGCGATGAGCGACGAACAAGACGTTCAGGATTGGATCAAGCGGCAGGTGGCCGAGAACGACGTCGTGCTCTTCATGAAGGGCGCGAAGGAGATGCCCCAGTGCGGCTTCTCAGCCCAGACGGCCTATATCCTCAATCACCTCGGCGTGGACTTCAAAGACGTCAACGTGCTGGAGGATATGAGCGTGCGCGAAGGCATCAAGACCTTCAGCAACTGGCCGACCATTCCGCAGCTCTACGTGAAGGGCGAGTTCGTCGGCGGGGCCGACATCATCCGCGAGATGTTCCAGGCCAACGAGCTGCAGGAGCTGCTCACCTCGAAGGGCATCTCCCACAACAATCAGACGCTGACGGCGTAAAGCCGCCTTTCGCGAAACAAGTCGCGCAAAGAAAAAGGGGCGCTGAGGAAATTCCTCGCGCCCCTTTTCGCGCCTGAAGCATCTCGACCAGAAGGCGCTGGAAGCAGAACCTCCAGCGCTCGAGGGAAACGCCTCTAGCGCGAGTAGTACTCGATGACCAGGTTCGGCTCCATCATGACCGGATAAGGCACATCGGTGAGCGCCGGGGTCCGGACATACTTGGCCGTCATCTTGTTGTGGTCGACATCGAGATAGTCCGGCACGTCGCGCTCGGAGCTCTGAGCGGCTTCCAGCACGATGCCGATATCCTTGGCGCGATCGCGCACCTCGATCACATCGCCCTCTTTGCAGCGATAGCTCGGGATGTCGACCTTCTTGCCGTTCACCTTGACGTGGCCATGGGACACGAACTGGCGGGCGGCGAAAACGGTCGGCACGAACTTCGCGCGATAGACAAGCGCATCGAGACGCGATTCGAGAAGGCCGACCAAACGCTCGCCGGTGTCGCCCTTCAGGCGGGCGGCCTCGTGATAGATCGCCTTGAACTGCTTCTCGGTGATGTTGCCGTAATAGCCCTTCAGCTTCTGCTTGGCGCGCAGCTGAATGCCGAAGTCGGACAGCTTCTGGCGGCGGCGCTGGCCGTGCTCGCCAGGACCGTATTCCCGCTTGTTGATGGGGCTCTTCGGACGTCCCCAGATATTCTCGCCAAGACGACGGTCGATCTTGTACTTGGCATTAATGCGTTTCGTCATCGAAAACTCCAAAGCTCGTCAGTGCCGATCGCGAGCGCCCCGCTTGGTCTCCATTTCAAATAAGACGCCTCTCCCCTGAAGCCGAATGCGCTAATTGCGGCCATTCGCCTTATATTTCGGGGCGGCGGCTTGGATGAAATGGAAACAGGCCCCTGACGACAATGACCTTCCGATCCGTCGTCACGGGCGCCTCGCGCTCAAGCTCAGCTTTCGCTGGGGCTCTGTTACACGCAAATCGGAGAAAGTGTCAATTGGCACCGGCGTTGTTTGGTGCCACAGGCTCTGCCACCGGGGCCTCCGGGGTCATGGGCACGTCGCCTGACGGCACCTGTCCCGAAGGAACCTGACCCGACGGAACCGGCGAGGCATCGGCCGACGAGTTGCCGCCTGCCGCCTTCGCCGCCTCGGCCTCCTGAAGATATTCGTTGATGGCCTCGGTCACGGCCGCCTTTTTCTCCGGGGTGCAGGTCGGACGGCTCGGATTGAAGGCATCCTCGCCTTCCGTGGCGTTGGAGGCGGCGCCTTCCGCCGGCGTGCCGTCCTCGTTCTTCTCGGTGATCTTCATGTCGCCGGTGAAGTAGGAGACGGAGAACATATGCAGGGTGTTGATGAATTGCATCTGCTCCAGGGTCCAGACGTTCCGGGCCTCCTCCTGCTCCATCATGGTTCGGAAATTCTTCTGGCCGAGCTCCGGAACATCGCAGATCTCGGCGTAGGCGGAGCGCATGGCGGCGCGAATCACGTTCCGCGCATCGTCCACCGGAATGATGATCTTGGCGGGATCGGACTTGTCGATGCTGATCATCGTGCCGTTCCCTGCGTCGAGCTGGTTCGGCATGATGGACCAGGCATAGCTCGTCATGACGCGCACGGCGCTGTCGCTGAGCTTCTCCTCCGACCCCTCGTTACTGGGCTCGGGCTCCCGGGTCCGCTCGGTGAGCTGCTGGGCCATGATCTGGCCCGCCTCCTGATCGGCGGCCATGGCCGGCGAACCGGACATCAACGCAAAAGCTGCGAACGCGCCAGCGCTCGCACGCACCCAAAACATACCCATAAACTGCCTTCTTCCTCCCGTGCAGGAAGCTATCATTGTTAACCCCCATCGCAATAGGAGAAAGCGGGCGGAACTATGACACCTTGGTTGTAAATCAAGGTTTCCTGCGCTTTCCGCCGGTCAGCGACGAAACGATTCCGCGCCAGGTCCTGACGTCCTGCTCGGTCAGCTGCATGCGGTGAAACATGTTTCTGATATTGCGCACCATGGTCGGCCGCTTCTCCACCGGCTGCAGGAAGCCATGGGCGTCGAGCTCTCTCTCCAGGTGATCGAACAGGCCGAAGATCTCCTCGCGCTCCGCCGGCCGCGTGTTCTGCATGGGTGTGCCCTCCTGGGCCGGGCCATCGAACTGGGTGGAGCGGCCGAGACCTGCCCGCCCTGACTGCTTCTGCCACTCATAGGCGACCAGCAGCACGGTCTGCGGCAGGCTGAGGGAGGCGAAGGCCGGATTGACCGGCGCGGTGACAAGCGCGTCGGCAAGCCCGATGGCATCATTGTCGAGGCCGCTGCGCTCCGGGCCGAAGAGAATGGCGCAACGCTCACCGCTCCGCTGGCGCTTGGTCAGCTCGGCTGCCGCGGTCTCCGGCGTCATGACGGGCTTCACCATGTCCCGCGGACGGGCGGTGGTGGCGATCACATAGTTGGTTTTAGCGAGGGCCTCTTCCGGCGTCTCGTAAAGGGTGGCCGCATCGACGGTGGCGTAGGCCCCGGCCGCGGCTGCGCTTGCCTTCTCGTTGGGCCAGCCATCCCGGGGCGCTACCAGACGAAGATCGGTCAGCCCGAAATTCGCCATGGCGCGCGCGGCAAAGCCGATGTTCTCGCCAAGCTGGGGCCGAATCAGGACGATCGCCGGACCGACGACAGACGCTGCTGCATTTTTCTTCGTGCTCGCTCGCGATACGCGGCTCACCTTGTCTCCTCCCCTAGGGGCGACGATCTTCCGCCATCGCCCTTTGACGCAGGGCAGCTCGCTTTTTGGCGCGGCTGCCTGATGTTATAGATTTGATCTCGCCGACATTGATCTTGCCGTCTTCGACGCGGTCATACCGGCCGCCCCGATAATTACAAGCGCCTCACCTCTTCGGAGACCACGTCTTGAAAAAAATTCCAGTCGAGAATCCCATCGTCGAGCTTGATGGGGACGAGATGACACGAGTCATCTGGCAATTCATCAAAGAGAAGCTGATCCTCGCCTATGTGGATGTGCCGCTCAAATATTACGATTTGAGCATCGAGAACCGGGACGCCACGGACGACCAGGTGACGGTCGAGGCGGCCGAAGCCATCAAGGCGACGGGCGTGGGCGTAAAATGCGCCACCATCACGCCGGACGAGGCCCGGGTCGAGGAGTTCGGCCTGAAGAAGATGTGGCGCTCGCCCAACGGGACGATCCGCAACATTCTGGGCGGGGTGATCTTCCGGGAGCCGATCATCTGCCAGAACGTGCCGCGGCTGGTGCCGGGCTGGACTCAGCCCATCGTGATCGGCCGTCATGCATTCGGCGATATCTACAGGGCGACGGATTTCGTGGTGCCCGGACCGGGCAAGCTCACCATCTCCTTCGTGGGTGAGGACGGCGAAAAGATCGAGAAGGAGATCTACGACTTCCCCGGCGGCGGCGTCGCCATGGGCATGTTCAATCTCGATGAATCGATCCGCGATTTCGCCCGCGCGTCCCTGAATTACGGGCTCGCCCGGAACTATCCCGTCTTCCTCTCCACCAAGAACACGATCCTGAAAGCCTATGACGGGCGCTTCAAGGATCTGTTCCAGGAGGTCTACGACGCCGAGTTCAAGGAGGCGTTCGAGAAGCGCGGGCTCACCTACGAACACCGGCTTATCGACGACATGGTGGCCTGCGCGCTCCGCTGGTCGGGGGGCTATGTCTGGGCCTGCAAGAACTACGACGGCGACGTGCAGTCCGACACGGTGGCGCAAGGCTTCGGCTCGCTGGGGCTGATGACCTCGGTGCTGATGACGCCGGACGGCAAGGTGGTGGAAACGGAAGCCGCCCACGGCACGGTGACCCGCCATTTCCGCCGCCATCAGGAAGGGCTGGAAACCTCGACGAACTCCACCGCCTCTATCTTCGCCTGGACCCGGGCCCTGAAGCACCGGGCCAAGCTCGACGACAACGAAGCGCTCGCCACCTTCGCGGAGACACTGGAGAAGGTCGTGGTGGACACGATCGAGGATGGCTTCATGACCAAGGATCTGGCGCTTCTGGTCGGGCCTCAGCAGGGCTGGCTCTCGACCACGGGCTTCCTCGACAAGATCGACGAGAACCTGCAAGCCGCCATGGCGGACGCCAGCTAGCGCGCGGCCTTTGGGCGGGAGCGGCGTCTTAAGACGCCTCTTCCGCTGCCCGCTCCTTGGCTTCCTGGTGGCGCTCCCTGGCGACCTTTCGGATGGTCTGCAGCACCTCCGGGTGGCGCCGGCCGAGCTTGGCGAGGGAAACTGAATCCAGCACGTAGATGCGGCAGGAGGTGGCGGCGATCACATCGGACTTATGACGCCGGTGGTCGAGCAGCGCCCTTTCGCCGAAGAAGTCGCCGGGGCCTAGGGGCTCGCGGATGTCGTCGCCGTAATCGGCCAGCACCTCACCGCTTTCGATGATGTACATGGCGCTGCCCGACTCACCCGCCGAGACGATGGGCGCGCCGGGCGGGAAATGCCGCGCGTGAAGAACACGGCAGATCTCGGCGATCTCCGTGGCCTTCAGAGTTTCGAAGAGCGGGACCCGGGCGACATTGCCCCAGGTGATCACGAATTCGTGGCGGCCTGATTCCTGGCTGAAGCCGGTGGCCACGATGGCGACGGGAAGCGCAAGCGCGCATAGGCCCAGCAGCATGACGACTGCGCCGACCACCTTGCCGGCGGGCGTGACGGGGACGACGTCGCCATAGCCCACGGTGGTCAGCGTCGCCATGGCCCACCAAAGTGCCTGAGGGATGCTGCCCATCGTCTCGGGCTGCGCCTCACGCTCCAGGAAATACATGAGGGTGGAGCAGAAGAAGAGCAGGATGAGGATGACAAGAAGGGCGCCGACCAGAGCGCGCCATTCGGTGGCGAAGACCCGCTGCAGGGATTGCAGGGCCGGCGAGTAGCGCACCAGCTTCAAGAGCCTGAACAGACGCAGGACGCGCAGCACCCGGAGATCGATGGGCAGAAGGCTGCCGAGATAAAAGGGCAGGATCGCCAGCAGATCGATGATCATGATCGGGCGGCGGGCGAATTTCAGCCGCGCACGCCAGTGGGGCTCGTTGCGGAAGAGCGGGATATCGACGGCGCTCCAGATGCGGAGCACATATTCCACGGTGAAGACGGCCACCGAGAAGGTGTTGAACCGCCGGAAGGCGGCGGCGTACTCGGTCCCGAGCGGCTCGACCGTCTCCAGGGCGAAGGCCGCGACATTCGCCACGATCAGAGTGATGATGAAGGCATCGACGAAGGACGATGCCGGGTGGGCATCGGAGCCGACCTCCAAGATGTCGTGGACGCCGCGGCGGAGACGGCGCCACGGTGTCTCTTTACTCATCAGGAGATCCTAAAGCTCACGCGGTGGTTTCGGCCAGGTTCGAGGCGGCACTGCCAGAAAGCTGCGCCGCGATCGCGGCAAGCGCCTCGTCGGCCTTGGCACCGTCCGCGCCGCCGGCCTGAGCCATGTCGGGACGGCCGCCGCCGCCCTTGCCGCCGAGCACTGAGGCCCCAGCCTTGGCGAGATCGACGGCGTTGAACTCGCCCGTGAGATCTTCAGTGACGCCCACAACGATAGAGGCTTTGCCGTCCTCGCTGACGCCGACGATGGCGACAACTCCGGAACCGATACGCTTCTTGCCCTCATCGACCAGGCCGCGCAGCTCCTTGGCCGGCACGCCGTGGGCTGTGCGGGCGAGCAGCTTCACATTGCCCAGATCCTGGATGGCATCGGCATCGCCGTTCGCCTGTCCGCCGCCGCCGAGCGCCAGCTCGCGCTTGGCCTCGGCCAGCTGCCGCTCCAGCTTGCGGCGCTCGTCGACCAGGGCGGCGATCCGGGTGATGACGTCGTCGGGACCGACTTTCAGGAGCTCGGCCGCTTCCCGGACCTTCTCGTCCTGGGCGTTGAGATAGTCGCGGGCGGGCTCGCCGGTGAGCGCCTCGATGCGCCGCGTGCCGGAGCCGACGGCGCTTTCGGCGACGATCTTCATAATGCCGATCTCGCCCGTGTGGCCCACATGGGTGCCGCCGCACAGCTCGATGGAATAGGCGTGATCCGCCTTCTCGCTGTCGTCGATGGTGCCCATGGAGACGACGCGGACCTCATCGCCGTATTTCTCGCCGAACAGCGCAAGCGCCCCCTTCTCGATGGCCTCGTCGGGGCTCATGAGATGGGTCTCCACCGCGCTGTTCTGGAGGATCATCCGGTTGGCCAGCGCCTCGACCTCTTCGATCTGCTCGTGGGTCATGGGCTTCTGATGAGAGAAGTCGAAGCGAAGGCGGCCCGGCTCGACCAGGGAGCCCTTCTGGGCGACATGGGTGCCGAGCACGCGGCGGAGCGCCTCGTGGAGTAGATGGGTCGCGGAGTGATGGGCGCGGGAGCCGGCGCGGAAGTCGTGATCCACCTCCAGCTCGACCATGTCGCCGAGCTTGAGGCTGCCCTTCTCCAGCTTGCCCTGATGGACGAAGAGACGGCCCAGCTTCTTCTGAGTGTCGTCGACCTCGAACAAGGTGCCGGGCGCGAAGATGCTGCCGCGGTCGCCGACCTGGCCGCCGGATTCACCGTAGAACGGGGTCTGGTTGAGGATGACGGAACCGCGGTCGCCCTGCTCCAGAGTCTCGACGCGCTTGCCGTCCTTGATGAGAGCGACGATCTCGCCGGATGCGCTCTCGTTCTCGTAGCCGAGGAACTCGGTCGCGCCGAGCTCTTCGGTCAGCTCGAACCAGAGGGTCTCGGTGGCAGACTCGCCCGAGCCGGACCAGGATTTGCGCGCTTCGGCGCGCTGGCGCTCCATGGCCTTGGCAAAGCCTTCCGTATCGACGCCGATGCCGCGCTCTTTGAGAGCGTCGGCGGTGAGGTCGAAGGGAAAGCCGTAAGTGTCGTAAAGCTTGAAGGCGACGTCGCCGGGCAGCGTTGCGCCAGGTTTCAGGTCGCCGCTTGCCTCGTCGAGGAGCTTCAGGCCGCGATCGAGGGTCTCCCGGAAACGGGTCTCTTCCAGCTTGAGGGTCTCGGTGATGAGGCCCTGGCCGCGGATCAGCTCCGGATAGGGCCGGCCCATCTCCTTCTCAAGCGCCGGGAAGAGGCGGTAGAGCAGCGGCTCCTCGGCCCCCAAGAGGTGGGCGTGGCGCATGGCCCGGCGCATAATGCGGCGAAGCACGTAGCCCCGGCCTTCGTTGGAGGGCAGCACGCCATCGGCGATCAGGAAGCTCGCAGAGCGCAGATGATCGGCGATGATCCGGTGGCTCGCCCGGTCCTTGCCTTCCGCGGGCTTGCCCGTCAGCTCGACGGACGCCTCGATGAGGTGGCGGAAGAGATCGATTTCGTAATTGTCGTGGGTGCCTTGCAGGACGGCGGCGATGCGCTCAAGTCCCATGCCGGTGTCTATGGAGGGGCGCGGAAGGTCTTTGCGGCTGCCGTCCTCCTGCTGGTCGAACTGCATGAAGACCAGGTTCCAGATCTCCACGAAACGGTCGCCGTCTTCGTCGGGGCTTCCCGGCGGCCCCCCTTGGATGCCCTCGCCGTGATCGTAGAAGATCTCCGAACACGGACCGCAGGGGCCGACCTCGCCCATGGACCAGAAATTGTCGGAGGTCGAGATGGGGATGATCTTGGAGTCGGGGAAACCGGTGACCTTTTTCCAGATCTTCGCCGCTTCCTTATCCTCGCCGTAGACGGTGACGAGGAGCTTCTCCGGCGGCAGGCCGAAGCCTTTCGTCAGCAGCTCCCAGGCGAGCGGTATCGCCTCTTCCTTGAAGTAGTCGCCGAAGGAGAAATTCCCCAGCATCTCGAAGAAGGTGTGGTGGCGGGCGGTGTAGCCCACATTGTCGAGATCGTTGTGCTTGCCACCGGCGCGCACGCATTTCTGGGATGAGACCGCCCGGGGGCTCGGCGCCTTCTCCGCACCGGTGAAAACGTTCTTGAACGGCACCATGCCCGCATTGACGAACATCAAGGTGGGATCGTTATGGGGCACGAGTGGAGCCGACGGCACGATCTCGTGATCGCGCTTGCCGAAATATTCCAGGAAGGCCGTCCTGATCTCGTTGACGCCGGTGCTTTCGCTCACGGGCAAATTCCAAAAATGGTGACGATAAAAGATCGCATCAAAATCTCGAAGCTGGCGCGCATGTTTGGGGGCGCGGCGTCCCCGCAAACCCTTATCCGCAAAAGGTTAGCGCAAATCTGAAACGCCGGCTGAGACATATGATGGCAGAAAGACGCTGTCCAGCCGCGAAGACGACAAACGCCGCCTCAATATGAAGCGGCGTTTGCCTAAATCTCAGGGATCGGTTGGACGGGCCGGAGTGTTTTCCGGCCGGAACCACGCTTCTACGCGCGAATGCTCTTAAGCCCGGCTTTTGCGCTTACTCTCAATGGGGGTCACGGACTCCTTGCCGTCGCCCTCCTCCGCGTCGGCGGCCTCGGCGTCTTCTTCGGCGCCTATGGAGTCGTCGAAGATCCGCTCGGCGATGAGCCCGGCATTCTGGCGCACCGCCGCTTCGATCTTCGCCGCAACGTTCGGATTTTCCTTCAGATAGGTCTTGGCGTTCTCACGGCCCTGACCGATCCGTTCGGAATCGACGGAGAACCACGAGCCGGACTTCTCCACGATGCCGGCCTTCACGCCGAGATCGATGAGCTCGCCCGTCTTGGAGACGCCCTCGCCATACATGATGTCGAACTCGACCTGCTTGAACGGCGGGGCGACCTTGTTCTTCACCACCTTGACGCGGGTCTGGTTGCCGACCACCTCGTCGCGCTCCTTGATGGCGCCGATGCGGCGGATATCGAGGCGGACCGAAGAATAGAACTTCAGGGCGTTGCCGCCGGTGGTGGTCTCGGGCGAGCCGAACATCACACCGATCTTCATGCGGATCTGGTTGATGAAGATCACCATGCAGCGGGATTTGGAGATGGAGCCTGTGAGCTTGCGCAGGGCCTGGCTCATGAGCCGGGCCTGGCTGCCCATCTGCATGTCGCCCATTTCGCCTTCCAGCTCGGATTTGGGCGTCAGCGCGGCGACCGAATCGACGACCAAAACGTCGATCGCTCCGGACCGCACTAGAGTATCGGTGATCTCCAGCGCCTGCTCGCCTGTGTCGGGCTGGGAGATCAAAAGATCTTCCAGATTCACCCCAAGCTTATTGGCGTAGACCGTATCGAGGGCGTGCTCGGCATCGACGAAGCCGCAGATGCCGCCCTTCTTCTGAGCCTCGGCAATCACATGCAGGGCCAAGGTCGTCTTGCCCGAGGATTCCGGCCCATAGATCTCTATGACACGGCCGCGGGGCAGACCGCCGATTCCAAGCGCGATATCGAGGCCAAGAGAGCCGGTCGGGATCGACTCCACCTCGACGATCTTCTCGTTGGCGCCCAGCCGCATGACCGAGCCCTTGCCGCAATTCCGCTCGATCTGCGAAATCGCTGCCTCAAGCGCTTTTTGTTTGTCCATTTCAGCTCCCTCGACGAGGCGCAGCGCAGCGTTCGACATCGGATTTCTCCCCTTTTCACACGCGATTCGGGCGTGGGTAAATGGATAAGTGCGGTTGCGTTCGAATTGACGGAGACTGTACACGCTTTGTTCTATGTTCGCAAGATGTTCTTCTGCGAAACTAACCTTACCGCCCGATTGCCTATCCCGCTTGGTCCTCGCGCCCCCTGCCCTTACCTTTCCCCCATGGCTTGCTGCTGCTCGGAAATGGATTCTGCCCAGACGGCCCGCTGGCGCGCGGTGCTGTGGGTCGCGCTCGCGGTCAATCTGGCGATGTTCGTCGTTGAGCTGACCGCCGGTCTGCTGTCCGGCTCGGTCTCGCTCCTGGCCGACGGGATCGACTTTGCGGGCGATGCGGCGAATTACGCCATCAGCCTTGCGGTGGTCGGGCTGGCGCTTCAGTGGCGGGCGCGGACCGCGCTCCTGAAGGGCGTCACCATGGCGGCCTTCGGGATCTGGGTGATCGGGCAGGCTGTCTGGCATTGGGTGAGCGGCGTGGTGCCTGATGCCCCGGTCATGGGTGTGGTCGCCGTGCTGGCGCTCGCCGCCAATGTGGGTGTCGCCGCCCTGCTCTACCGTTACCGGGAGGGCGATTCCAACATGCGGTCGGTGTGGATCTGCTCGCGGAACGACGCCTACAGCAATCTGGCGGTGCTGGCTGCGGCGGCCGGCGTGTTCGGCACAGGCTCATCGCTCCCGGATATCGCGGTGGCCTGCGTGATGGCGGGGCTGGCGCTGCATGGCAGCTACACGGTGATCCGCCACGCGATCTCCGACATTCGCCACGACAAGGCTGGCTCTGAAGAGGCTGGCGACGACGCGGCGCGCCGAGAGGCTGCGGGGCAGGAAGAGCCGGCAACCTGACGCTGACCGCCCTAGCCCGCCTGGTCGAACCGGCGGAACTGATAGTTGTCCCGGATATTTTCGTTGAAATACGCCCCCGTGGAGGGTGCGGCGGCGAGCTCGCGATAAACGATCTCGGGCACCGCGTCATAGACGTAGCGGCGCCCCGACTGGAAGATCACGGTTAGACGTTGGGAGTCGAAATCGTAGAAGAAGGTGCGGATGACGCTTGAGGGCATCTCTTCAAAGCTCCAGACCATACAGCCCAAGAATTTGGGCGGCCACGGATGCGCGGCCTGCCTGATATATGGTCCCGGAGGGGGCCGCGTTTAAGCCCTCTTGGAAGCTCCTTGCTAAGGCCCCCTGCCCGCTCACCAAATCCGGTTTTAGGTGGCGAAGGCCGGTATGCCCCGCAGCGGCTCCACCACATTGCCGGCAAAGGTGGACGGAAAATTCTGGCGGATATGGTCGTTGTAGAAGCGCCCCTGGGAGGGCGCGTCGAGGAAGGCCTGATAAACTTCTTCGCTCACGCCGTGGAAGCTGAAGGTCCCGACATCACGGAAGGTGATGTCCATGGTGGACCGTTTCGCATCGTGCTCGACGTAAACGATGCTGCCAGAGTTCACGTAAGGCATGAAACCTCTCCTGTCCCATCTCACCGTCAGGGCAAATGCCCAGGCCGAAGGTCGACGGCACGAAGGCCGAGACCCCAAAGGTCAAGAACGCGAACACCAAAACTTGGAAACGCCGGACCGGATCGCCTGAGAAAACCCCTCCCCCAAACCGGCGGGCTACGCCGGTTGAAGGCTGGCGCGCAGGTTTTCCCGAGTCGTTTCAGCCTTCAAGACAGAACTGTGACGCCGCGACGATAAGCGCGTCAAGCAAATCACGCAGGCTGTTCATCGCTTTCGGTCACGGGCTGTTGCTCGGTCGCTTGGCCCGGCTGGTCGAGATAGCCGTAACGCTCCATGTGAGGCTTCATGCGCTCCAGGATGCGCGCCTTGATATCGGCAGGCAGCTCGTATTGGGAGGTCTTGTGCTCGGACCGCGCTTCCAGCAGCGCGCGGATCTTGGGCTCCGCTTCGGAGAAGTCGCCGATGCCGAGCTTCTCGTACATCTCGCGCAGGCGCCCGACCGGATCCTTCACCAGATCCTCGTAGCGGATCTCATAGAGATTCTGCTCCGGGATCAGATGACGGTCCTTCTGATAGCGCTCGGTCAGGCGCTGCATCATGTCGAGGACGTAGTCGTCGAGCCAGCCGTCGACGTAGGGCGGGTTGTGCAGCCCTTGCGTCGAATAGAGCGCACGCCACAGCTTCACCGTGGAGGGGAAGACGTCGAGCGGGTTGCGGGTGATGTAGATGAAGCGCCCGTTGGGGAAATGCTCCAGCAGGTAGCGCACCCGCGCCGAGTTCGCCGGCGATTTCAGGACCAGCGGCTTGTTATGGCGCACCATGAGGCGCTTGTAGAACCACATATACGCGTCGAACCAGCGCTTGCGCTTCTTCTCCGGCACGCCTTCGAAATCGACATAGTCGCTATCGACGGGACCGTGGCGCGGCCAGGCCATGGTGTTCAGCGGGCTGCCCTGGCCCAGCATTATGACGCCGAACTCTTCCTCCTGGGGCCGGTCGAAGCCGACGGGCACGTCGTCCTGGGGCCGCTTCTTGGGCAGCAACGCCCGCATGACCCGCGACAGGGTCCGCTCCGTGATCAGGAAGTGGTGCGGGAAGAAGCACTCATAGGTGGTCGGGTATGCGGTGTTCGGGTCCGACGCCAGCAGGTCGTGCAGGAAGGTGGTACCCGTGCGCCAATGGCCGATGACGAAGACCGGCTCCTTGTCGAGCTTCACGTTCTTGATGCGGCGGCGATAGATCAACTCGCTCAGGAGATAGAGCGGCGTGTTGATGGGGCACCACAGGACGAGGGTGATCACGTCCGGAATGCAGTTGGTGGTGAAGTCCCAGCGGCCCCGGTTGAAGAGCTTCATCAGCGTGAAGAAGCGCATGCCGTACCACATGTAGAGAAGCTTCCCGCCATAGCGGTGGATGCCGAGGAATTTCTGCTTCGGCTTGCGCTTCTCGGCCTTCACGGCCGCCTTTTCGGGATCGTCCGGAATCTTCTCGTAGTCGGGCACGCTGGCGGGGCTCCAAAATCGGGCTGAGGTGCGAAAATTTTGCTCAGGCGTGTTAGCCGGGAATGCTGCTCAAGAAAACCCCTAAGGCGATTGCGCCGCGGTACGACAACGCCCGGTGGTTAAGCCTCGAGCGCCTCTTTCACGGCGGCGGCGAGCTGCTTCAGGTCGAAGGGCTTCTGAATGAACATGAAGGCTTCGCCCTCGTCCAGATTGCGCTTGAAGGCGTCCTCCGCATAGCCGGACATGAAGATGATGCGCAGGTCCGGGTGGTCGCGGCGGAGCTCCTTCAGCAGCGTCGGCCCGTCCATCTCCGGCATGACGACGTCGGAGACCACGAGATCGACCTCGCCGTCATGTTCGTTGAAGACCTCCAGCGCCTCCGCGCCCGTGCCGGCTTCCAGCACGTTGTAGCCCCGCTGGGCAAGCGCGCGGGCGGCGAAGCTGCGCACGGCATCCTCGTCCTCCACCAGGAGCACGGTGCCGCGCCCGGTGAGATCCCTGGTTTCGCGCTTCTCCGGCTTCTCCTCCTCCACGACCTTTTCGGTGTGAACGGGGATGTGGCGGGGCAGATAGACCCGCATGGAGGTGCCCTTCCCCGGCTCGCTTTCGGGGAAGATGAAGCCGCCTGTCTGCTTGACGATGCCGTAGACGGTCGAGAGGCCGAGACCGGTGCCGCGGCCGACCTCCTTGGTGGAGAAGAAGGGATCGAAGATCTTCTGAATCACCTCCGGCGGCATGCCCTCGCCGGTGTCGGTGACTTCGATCTCGACATACTCGCCGGGGTCGAGATGACGCTGGCCGATCTCGCGGGAGGTGCGCTCGGAGATGTTCCTGGTGCGGATGGTGAGCTTGCCGCCGCCGGGCATGGCGTCGCGGGCGTTGACCGCCAGGTTGATGATCACCTGCTCAAGCTGATGCTGGTCGGCTTTCACGGGCCAAAGATCGCGGCCCTGATCGAGCTCCAGCTCGACATTCTCGCCGAGCAGACGGCCGAGAAGCTGGGACAGTTCGGACACAAGATCGCCGATCTGCAGCACCTGGGGCCGCAGGGTCTGCTGGCGGGAGAAGGCAAGCAGCTGCCGCACCAGGCCGGCGGCCCGGTTGGCGTTCTGCTTGATGTTCATGATGTCCTTGAACGCCGGGTCGGTGGGCCGGTGGTTCTGGAGCAGGAAGTCGGAGAAGCCGATGATCGCCGTCAGCATGTTGTTGAAGTCGTGGGCGATGCCGCCGGCCATCTGACCGATGGCCTGCATCTTCTGGCTCTGGGCGATCTGCAGCTCCAGCACCCGCTGCTGGCTGGTGTCGATGGCATAGGCGATCGCGGCATCCGTCTCGCCTTCCACCTGTTCGATGGGGCTGAGGAAGAGACGGCCGCTCTTCTCCTCGTCATGGGCGAGGGTGAAGTCCAGGGGCTCGATCAGCCCCTGGCCCGCAAGCGCATGCTCCAGGGTCTTGTCGAAGGCCCCCCTGCTCTCCTCGTCCAGGAGGCTCGCGATGGCCACCGGCCCGTCGTCCTTGTCGGGCTCGCCGAACAGGGTGATGAAAGCCGCGTTGCTGGCTGTGATGGTGCCGTCCTTGCCGAGGGTCGCAATGGCGATGGGGGAGGACTGGAAGAGCCTGGCGAAACGGAGCTCGGCCGAAGCAGCCTCGTCGGCTTCGCCGGCTGACCGATTCAGCACCAGCGCATGGGCCCAGCCCGTGTGGGCGCCGCGCGGCAAGCGGTGAAGAATGCGAACGGGCAAGCTGGTGCCGTCGGCCTTCACCAGATCGAGATCGAAGCGCCGGGTGGTGCTCTGGGATGCATTGCGTCCGGCGCCGGCCAGAAGCGCCGCCCCGTCCCGGGACATGATGCCGTCGAGCTTCAACTCGCTGGTGGCGGCCTCGGACAGGTCGATGCCGAGCCACTGGGCCAGGGTCGCGTTGAGATATTCGATATTGCCTTGAGCGTCGGCGGTGAAGAAGCCGGCAGGGGCATGATCCAAATAAGCGATGGCCTGCTGGACTTTCTCGAAGCTCTCTTCCTGGTTCTGGCGCTCCTCGGTGATCTCGTCGAGCTGCCAGACCACGAGGCCGGCCGGGCGTTCGGCATCCGGGCTGCCGGGCATGGGCCGGACGGAGATACGGAACCAGCGCGGCTCGATGGTGTCGTCCTCCATCACCTCGCCCAAGGGCGGCAGGCGGAACTCTTCTTTGAGAGAGCGGCCCTGCTGAGCGGCGCGGGCGAGGCGGAAGATGGTCTCGGCCAAATGGGCGTTACCGGCGAAGGCCCGGTCCGGGGTCGGCACGCTGGCGGTTTCATCCAGACCCAAAAGATCGCGATAAGCCTCGTTGGCGTAAAGCACCCGCCCATTGGGATCGGCGATCAGAGCGCCTTGGGGCAGATTGTCGAGAAACGCCTTGGCGATATCGTTCTTCACCTGGCGCTGGCCGAAATGGAGGATGCCGACGGCGCCGGCGAACAGGCAGAACACGCCGATCACCGCAAGGCCTGCGAGAATGGCCAGCACGAAGGGCTCGGCGATCTCGCGGGACACCATGGCCAGGCCGATGGCCGCCACCGCAAGGCCGAGGGCCAACAGCACCACAAGGCCGATGCTTCCCTCGCGTTCGGTCCGGTCCGTCACAGGCTGTGAATAGCGCATCGGCGCCCCAATGTCGGTCATGGATGGAAAAACTATCCGATTCGGCCCCGAGTCGAGCCCGAGATTATGCCGAGACAGCGGCGGAGACCGTGGTCTCAAACCGTTTGAATATCGCTAATTCCCACCGGTTTCACCCCCGTCGGGCATCGCCCGTCTTCCGTGGGTGACGCCGGCGGTTGTCATAATCCTCTACTCAGGCGCATTCCTCTGCTAAAGATGCGCCGGTCGAGGCGACTCTCAACGGCCCGGACGCGCCTTCTGATGGCGCAGGTCAGCTCCTTCGGGGCTTGTGGTCCTTTCGGGGACTTGCGGCGCGAGATCACCCGACCTATCTCCCCGCGGGGGCCGCGGGACGGATAGCGATTGCGGCGCACTTCATCGCGAGGAAGGGATGTCAGACACCAGCCAGCTGATCCTCGTCATCTCCACGTTTCTGTTCGTCATCGCGCTCATCGCCTTGGCGGCGTGGGGCTTCAAGGCGTTTTTCTCCAGCAATACCAGCGGTCCGGGGTTCTTCCGGTCGCGGGAGCGCCGGCTGAACGTGGTGGAAAGCGCCACGGTCGATGCCAAGCGCAAGCTCTATCTGATCCGCCGGGACGACAAGGAGCACCTCGTGATGATCGGCGGGCCCGTCGACATGGTGATCGAGACGGGCATCGAGGCGCGGCAGCCGCTGGAGCATCCGCTGGAAGACGTGGTGATCGACCACGGCGAACGCCCGCAATCGGATCCCGAGCTCAGCTAGACCGAGCTTTGGGCTAAGCGCCCTTCCCCATTTCATTCTCCCATTTTCGCCGATTCGCACCTGCGGCGGCCGGTGGCGCTCGCCTCGATGCGCCTGCGCGACACACGCGTGGCGGGAAAATTTCGCTGCGGCCTTAAGTCCTTCATTTCACTAAACGTTTGACTGGTGCCGAAAAGCCACGTCGGTTTTTCTTGTGGAAAGTGGCGAAATCAGGTAGAAGGGAAATGGTCTTACGGTCGCCATGCGTAGCTTGTTGGCAGGCGGAAGAACTTGTCGCCGGTACTTTCGACCGCTTCGCTGTAAGATCGCCGGCAGTTCCCTGCTAATGGTCCGACATCGGTTGGTTCAGCCAACCCTGTCAGTCCCCCAAAACCTCTCCACGCCCCGCTCCCCAGCGGGGCGTTTTTTTATGCGTTTTGGACGCCCGCTCGCGCGGGCCTCGGCCCCGCTCCCCAGCGGTTTCTGAACCTAGCAGCGTTACTTTCCCCTGCTTTGCGCAAGTTCCGGGTCGCCTTCGGAAAATCCAACTCATACGAGTACGGCCGGGCACACTAAGGGGGCGTCATGAGCGAGGCATCGCAGCCGGCGGCGGCATCCAACACCAATCTCTCGATGGGAACCGTCGAATGGGCGATGCTGCTCTTGCTGTCTGTCCTATGGGGCGGGTCTTTCTTCTTCGTTGGCGTGGCCGTGCGGGATCTTCCCACACTGACGATCGTCGTGTTGCGCGTCGGACTGGCGGCATTCGTCCTTTGGGGCGTCGTGGCCCTGCTCCAGCGCCCCCTGCCGCGCGATCCTCATGCGTGGATTGCATTTTTGGGCATGGGCATCCTCAACAATGTCATTCCGTTCGGCCTAATCGTCTGGGGCCAACAGACCATCACCTCGGGTCTCGCCTCGATCCTCAACGCAACGACGCCCCTCTTTACCGTCGCCGTGGCCGGACTCCTGCTCTCCGATGAGCGGATCAACGGCAGAAAGCTCGCAGGCATTGCGGTCGGGTTCGCAGGCGTTGTGGTCATGATTGGCCCCGGCGCTCTGTCCGGGTTAGGCACCAATGTTCTGGCCCAGCTTGCCTGTCTCGGCAGTGCCGTGTCCTATGCCTTCGCTGGCGTGTTCGGCAGGCGCTTCAAACGGCTCGCTGTTGACCCGATCGTCGTGGCAGCGGGCCAGGTGACCGCCTCCAGCCTCGTTCTCGCGCCGCTTGCCCTCATCGTCGACCGGCCCTGGATCCTCCAGATGCCGCAGATCACAACCTGGGCGGCGATCGCCGGTCTCGCCATCCTCTCGACGGCTCTCGCCTACATCCTCTACTTCCAGATTCTTCAGCGTGCCGGGGCCACCAACCTCTTGCTCGTGACCTTCCTCATCCCCGTTTCCGCAATAACACTCGGGATGCTCGTTCTGGGGGAGCACCTGGATAGCGCACAGATCGCAGGCATGGGGCTTATCGGGCTGGGCCTACTAGCGATCGACGGAAAAGCGCTGAATCTCTGGAAGTATGGAGGCGCCAGAGCGTCGGGCCGATAGGACAGGCATGGCTCGTGCTTAGTTGACCACAGGCCGCGCATTTCGAAATGTTGTCCGGCCATGGTGAGAGCGCAAACAATCCGATTCGTTTCAGTCCTCTGGGGGCTCCTCTTCACCCTGCCCGCAATGGCGGCCGACTCCAGCGGAACGCTGCCGGAAGGCTTTGTCTATTTGCGCGACGTGGCGCCTTCGATCCGCCAGGAGATGCGCTACGCGGGCCCGAAGAACTTCACGGGCAAGCCGGTGCCCGGCTACGAGGCCAGCGAGTGCATTCTGGCGCGGCCGGTGGCCGAAGCGCTGAAAGCCGTGCAAGCAGACCTCGAAGCCGATGGTCTGTCTCTCAAGGTCTACGATTGCTACCGGCCGACCCGCGCGGTCGATGCCTTCGTCGGCTGGGCGAAGGCGCCGGACGACCCACAGGCCAAGCGGGCCTATTATCCCAACCTAACGAAGGGCGCGCTCTTTCCAAACTATATCGCCACTCGGTCGGGTCACTCGCGGGGCGCAACGGTTGATGTGACGCTCGTTCCGCGCGATGCGCCGGAGGGAGCGATCGACACGTCGCAACGGGTCGCCTGCACCCAGGCCGATCCAGGTGACGACAGCCTGGATATGGGGACGAGCTTCGACTGCTTCGATACGAAGGCCAACACGGCGGCACCAGGTCTGACGGCGGACGAGCGGCGGAATCGTCAGCGGCTTGTCGACGTCATGGCGGCGCCCGGCTTCAAGAACTACCCGAAGGAGTTCTGGCACTACACGTTCAAGCCCGAGCCCTACCCTTCTACCTATTTCGACTTTCCTATTCTCCCGCGCCGGACCGGCGGCGGATCGGAATGAGCGCTTCGTCCGGCGCGGTCATCGAGACCGACATCCCCGCCCGGCTGGAAAAACTCGCCTGGGGCCTATTTCACACCAAGGTGGTGTTGGCGCTCGGCATCACCTGGGTGCTGGACGGGCTTGAGGTGACGCTGGCGGGCGCCGTCGCTGGTGCGCTCAAAGAAAGCCCGGTCCTTAACATGGGCAATGCGGAGGTCGGGCTCGCCAACAGCGCCTATCTCGCCGGCGCCGTTCTCGGCGCTGTCTTCTTCGGCTGGCTGACGGACCGGCTCGGCCGGAAGCGGCTCTTCACCATCACGCTTGGCGTCTATCTGGTGGCCACGGCCGCGACGGCGTTCGCTTGGGATGCGTGGAGCTTCGCGCTTTTCCGGTTCCTCACGGGCGCAGGCATCGGCGGGGAATACACCGCCATCAATTCCGCCATCCAGGAGTTGATCCCGGCGCGCTATCGCGGCTGGACCGATCTCGTCATCAACGGAAGCTTCTGGATCGGCGCGGCCATGGGCGCGGCGGGCTCCATCGTTCTGCTGGAGCCGGGCTTTCTGCCGCCGGATATGGGCTGGCGTGCGGCCTTTTTCATTGGGGCGGCGCTGGGGCTGGTGATCCTCATCCTGCGGCTCTGGATTCCCGAATCGCCTCGCTGGCTGATCACCCATGGGAGACCGGAGGAAGCCGCGGAGGTGATCGACGAAATTGAAGGCCAGACGCGCGTCCATCACGCCCATCACGAGATCGAGGTGCCGGCCAGTGTCCGGCTCACCCCGCGCACCCACACGCCGCTGCTGGAAGTCTGGCGCAGCCTCTATCGCGATCAGCGCCAGCGCACCCTGGTGGGGTTGAGCCTGATGACGGCCCAAGCCTTCTTCTACAACGCGATCTTCTTCACTTACGCGCTGATCCTCACGGATTTCTACGGGATCGCGGCGGGAAGCGTCGGCTGGTACCTGCTGCCCTTCGCGGCGGGGAATTTCTTCGGCCCCGTCATCCTCGGCCGGTTCTTCGACACGATCGGGCGCCGGCCGATGATCGCGCTCACCTACGGGCTCTCCGGGGTGCTGCTGGCCATCACCGGCGCGCTGTTTGCCGCCGACATGCTGTCGGCCACGGAGCAGACCATCGCCTGGTCGGTGATCTTCTTCTTCGCATCCGCCGCGGCGAGCTCCGCCTATCTCACGGTGTCGGAGACATTCCCGCTGGAGATCCGGGCGCTCGCGATTGCGTTCTTCTATGCGGTGGGGACGGGCATCGGCGGCGTGTTCGCGCCGACACTCTTCGGTCTGCTGATCGATACGGGCTCGCGGGTCAGCGTCTTCTGGGGCTACCTGCTGGGCGCCGCCCTGATGATCACGGTGGTTTTCGTGATCCTGCGCTGGGGCGTGGCGGCGGAACGCCGGTCGCTCGAAACCGTCGCGAAGCCGCTGTCCCAAACAGACTAGAAGCGCTTAAGCGGCCCTACTCGTCCCGGTAGACGCGTTCGCGCCTTTCGTGCCTCTCCTGAGCCTCGACGCTCAATGTCGCGATCGGGCGGGCATCCAGGCGCTTCAGGCTGATCGGCTCGCCGGTTTCCTCGCAATAGCCGTAGGTGCCGTCCTCGATCCGCTCCAGGGCGGCATCGATCTTGGCTATCAGCTTACGCTGGCGGTCGCGGGCGCGCAGCTCGAACGCTCGCTCGCTCTCCGAGCTAGCACGATCGGCGATATCGGCGTGCTGCTCCGATTCGTTCTGAAGATGCTCCAGCGTCTCCTTGGTGGAGCGCAGGATCTCCTCACGCCAGTCTTCCAGCTTGTCCCTGAAGTAAGCGCGCTGGCGCTCATTCATAAAAGGCTCGTCCTCGGTGGGACGATAATCCTTGGGGAGCTTCTTCTCGGGCCGCATGACAGCCTCTTTTTCCTGAACCAGTTCACCGACTTGGGTGAGTCGAGCTCAACCCCTCTGCCAGCTCCGTTGCCGGTTCCCCCCGCTGGCCGCCCCCCGTATTGCGGAAGCGATGGCCCAAGTCAAGCGAGGAGAACGCTTGACAGCATAGGTTGTGTTCCCGGGCTGAAGGCGGAGCTGTTTCGGTGGAGCGTGCTAGGGCTTATATGCTCGTTGGGCAATCGTGACGCGCGTGCCTTGTGCGTTCCCCATGTGAAGGAAGTCGAAGCTCCCGCCTTATGGTCAATCTGATTCAGGACACCACGGATATCTTCCGGAATGTCGGCCACTATGCCGGCGATCTGGTCAGCCCAACCTTGCGGCTGGGGGTTACCGGGCTGGCCCGCTCCGGCAAGACGGTCTTCATCACCGCGCTGGTGCACAACCTGATCGCTGGCGGACGCCTGCCCTTCTTCGATGCGGCAGCGGAAGGCCGGGTCTCCCGGGTGTTTCTGGAGCCTCAGCCCGACGACACGGTGCCCCGCTTTGATTTCGAGGCCCATATGGCGGATCTGACGGGCGATCCGCCGACCTGGCCGGAAAGCACGCGCCGGATCAGCCAGCTTCGCCTGGCCATCGAATATCAACCCCAAGGTTTCTGGAAGCGGCAGCTCGGCTACGACCGGCTGCATGTCGACATCGTCGATTATCCCGGCGAGTGGCTGCTCGACCTTCCTCTGCTGTCGCTGGATTTCGCCGAATGGTCGGCGCAAGCGCTGCAGCAGAGCGTCGAGGCGGGCCGCGAGACGATCTCCGGGCCCTGGCGCCAAGCGCTCACCGAGATCGATCCCGCGGCGCCCGCCGACGAAGGGCTGGCCGTCAAGCTATCGGATCTCTTCAAGACCTATCTGGCGAATGCGCGTGCCGATCAGTATTCGCTCTCCACCCTGCCGCCGGGCCGCTTCCTCATGCCCGGCGATCTGGAAGGCTCACCGGCGCTCACCTTCGCGCCGCTCGACGCCAAGGGGGAGAGCAAGTTCCCCAAGGGCTCGCTCTGGGCGATGATGGAGCGGCGCTACGAGGCCTATAAGGCCCATGTGGTGCGCCCGTTCTTCCGGGATCACTTCTCCCGGCTAGACCGGCAGATCGTGCTGGTGGACGTGCTGGCGGCGCTCAATGGCGGGCCGGAAGCGGTGGCCGACCTGGAACGGGCCATGACCGATATCCTCGATTGCTTCCGGACAGGTTCGAACTCGTTCCTCTCCAATCTCTTCTTCCCGCGCATCGACCGGCTCGTCTTCGCCGCGACCAAGGCGGACCATCTGCACCATTCGAGCCATGACCGGCTTCAGGCGATCCTGAAGGCGCTGACGGAACAGGCCATGGAGCGGGCCGAGTTTGGCGGGGCAGATGTGAAGGCACTCGCCATGGCAGCAATCCGCGCCACCCGGGAAGGCGAAGCTCGACGCGCCGGGGAGACGCTTCCCTGCATCATCGGCAATCCTCTCCAGGGCGAAGCCATCGGCCGACAGAAATTCGGCGGCAACGACGAATTCGCAATCTTTCCCGGCGACCTGCCGGAGGACCCTGCCCTGGCGCTGCGGGGCGACGGCATGCAGGCGGAGGATGTCCGCTTCGTCCGCTTCCGGCCGCCGGATCCCGTGCCGCTTCCGGGCGGCGGTTTCGCGCCCTTCCCCAATATCCGGCTCGACCGGGCGATTCAGAGTCTGATCGGAGACCATCTGGAATGAGTTCCCCCAGAAAACCCGCCTCCTTCCGGGTCGACGAGGTGGAGATCGACGTGCCGCCTCCGCCGCCGCCCGTGCTGGAGGAGCCGCTGGCAAACCCGCCGGCGACGGTCAAGAACCTGCCGAAGATGAAGCGCGGCTTCGCCTGGGGCAGCATCCTGATCGGCGCCGTGGGCGGACTGATCTCGATCTGGGCGGCCATCTGGTTCGACGCCATGGTGCGCGACCTGCTGGCCCGGGACGACTGGATCGGCTGGGCCGCCATCGGACTGATGGTCGTGGCGCTGCTGGCGCTCGCCATGATCGTGCTGAAGGAGGCGATCGGGCTCATGCGGCTCGGACGGCTCGGGAAGATCCGCCACGAGGCGGAGAGCGCCATCCGGCAGCAGGACAAGCCGCTTGCGCTTGACGTCACCCATCGGCTCAAGAGCCTCTATCACGGCCGCAAGGACATGGCCTGGGGCTTAAGCCGCCTGGCGGAGAGCGAACGGGACATCATGGATGCGGACGAGCTCCTGAAGCTCGACGAGCGCACCCTCGTGGCGCCGCTCGACCCGCTGGCCCGGGGCATTGTCGCGGCGTCGGCCAAACGGGTCTCAGTGGTAACGGCGGTGAGCCCGGCGGCGCTGATCGACATGATGTTCGTCGCGGCGGAGAATTTACGGATGCTGCGCAAGCTCGCGACGCTCTACGGCGCACGGCCCGGCACGCTTGCGCTGATGAAGCTCGCCCGCATGGTGATCAGCCATATCGTGCTGACCGGCGGCATTGCACTGGGCGACGACGTGATCCAGCAGCTGGTCGGCCACGGGTTGACGGCGCGGCTTTCCTCGCGTCTCGGCGAGGGCGTGTTCAACGGTGCGCTGACCACAAGGATCGGGATCGCAGCCATCGATGTCTGCCGGCCCCTGCCCTATATCGAAGCGAAGCGGCCGCGCTTCCGGACCCTGGTCGCCGAGGTTGCCGGCATCAACTAAACCAAGTCCGGGATCACTGGACCGCGCTGCACCCGTCTACCGGCACCTTGTGGGAGCGGCCGTCCTTATAGGTCAGCGTGAGAGTCAGGTTGCCCTCGCAGCTCGTGCCTTCGAAGGAGACGCGGAAGCCGCTTTCGGGCCTCCGCGAAAGGCGGGTGATCATCTCTCCGTCAGGGGGCTTGAACTGATAGCCCACGGCGGTGAGCCGCAGTCGCATATCCATGGAGGGCTCGAGCCATAGCTCGTAGCGCGTGTTGCCCGCAGCCAGGTTGGACGCCCGGCCCTGGAGCCACTTCCGGACCGTATCCGGTTCAGGCAGGCTGAACTCGGGCGTATCTTCCGGCACATCCACCGGCGACATCAGGTCAGGATCCGGCACGATGGCTTCCCAGGGCAGCACCTCGCGCTGGCCGCTGGCGCCCGACGCCGGCGGAGGCGCAGGCTGGGCGGCCGGTGCCGGCCCGCCGGAGGGGCCTGCGTCGGTGCTGGGCTCGTCTTCCTTCTTGTCTTCTTCTTCAGCTTCCTCGCGATTGAGATCGCTCAAGGCATCGCCGACATCGAGATCGATGGGCCCGTCGAGCACGGCTTCGCCGTCGGCCTCGGTATCGCTGCCCGGCGCGCCTTCCGGTCCCTGCCAGCCGACGGGTCCGCTGGACGGGGCTTCCGGCTTGGCTTCGGCAGCTTCCGAATCATCGTTCGCCGGTTGAGCCACGCCCTTCTCGTCATCGGCAGGCTGGGCGAGCGGCGCGGAGCTCTCGTCTTGCCCGGTCTCTTTCGCCGTCTCAGACTCGTATGAGGACGACGACGTAGGCTCGTCCTCAGGCGGCGCGGGCGTGGCGATAGGCGGGGGCGTGGTGCGCGTGCGGGATCTCCGGTCGCTGGACTCGTTTTCAGCCCCGACGTCTCCCGGCTCCTCCCCGCCCAGGTGGATCGTGAAGAGACCCGGAATCCCTACGCTGCCCGCCGTCAGGACGAGCACGATCTGCGAGGCGAAAATGCCGGCCGCGAGGGCAAGCGCAACGATGCCCGCAGTGCGCCGACTGCTCAAAAACTCAGGCCTCATATGAAACACCACATCTGTCCAGCGCCACTCCGGGGCGCGGGTCCGCCTACCATAGCAATCCGATGACAGGGCAGAAAAGCATGGTCCCTTTGTCGCATTAGGGGCGGCGCGGCACTGGCGCGCAACCGCGGCCCCTTCGAAACCTCATCCCACCCCGATATGGGCGCAAGTCGCTGAATTCGTAGGGTTCCCGGAGACGAAGAAACATTGAAATTCATGGCGAATCCGGCCGGACCGGTGGATATCGGGGAAAACCTGCACGGCATGCGTGCACGTGGAAAACGGAAAGCTATCATGAATCCTGTGAGCGGCCCCGCTGCCACTGAGGCGGCGGCGGAACGGTCCAAGAAAGCAAGCGGAGAAATCCGGGTGTTTTCGAGGAGCGTCCCAAAGTTCTCTCGGTGTTATCGGGAATGCTCATATGGCAAGGCAAGCCGAGGTCGTCCACTGCCAGGGACGACCAAAGGCGAAGCTGCCGACCTTCGTGGGGTGCCACGGTCTGTCGGGTCTGCCGAAATGCCGTTTGAGGCTGAGCCGGCGGGGCGTCCGACGAAGAAGGCGGCATCGTCCTCCCGGGTCTGGGATGGCAATTCCGGATCCGCGTCGTGGCAGCGCGACGCAAAACAAGTGGCTGCAGCCGGGTCGCACTGGCCCGCGCGCGGGGAAACCTGCGCAAAAGCCGGTGCGGCGTGAGATCGAAAGATCTCGCGGCGCCGACCGATCGTCCCGAACGGGCGAGTGGCTCGACATCGCAAAGGAGGCGGAGCTGGCCAGCTCCGCCTCTCTTGCGTTTGGGCGGGCATTCCGTTTCGGGCGGGTCATTCCGGGCAAAGTTCGCCTCCTCTTCCCGCTTGCATCTCTGCCGTCTACATCGCTGCTACTTGCATCACTGTCCCTTAGCGCGCGTTGCCTAATCGGCTACAGTGCGGCCCGCGTGTTTGGATTTGGAGTGGAGAATCGTCTTGCGTCACGCAGCTCCGGCATTCGTGTTCGGTGTGCTTATTGCCTGTTCGGGGCTTTCAGGCTGCGGAACCTCCAGCACGGAGAAGGCTGCCTGGAACATGAACGAGGCCGACCCGCTATCCCGCCCAGTGCAGGTCGCCTGGACATCGGCCCGGGCCAGCCGCTGCGGCTTTATCTTCCAGCCTGCGCAGCTGCGGGCGAACTATCTCAATCAGATGCAGCGTCTCGGCACGCCGGCTTCGGAGATGAGCCGGATCACGGAGGCGTACGACTACACCTACGAATCTGTGACGAAGACGGTGGAGGGGCAGTCGGGCTACTGCACCAAGTCGAAGACCGATGCGATCCGCAAAGACCTGAACCAATATCTCGCCGGGAATTTCGCCCACCGGGCGAGCCCTGCGGATTAATCCTCCGCTGAGCTGTCCGTCTCCGCGCCGTCTTCTTCGGCCGGTGCCGCTTCAGAGTCGCCCTCTTCCGAGGCGCCCTCAGGCTCAGCGGGGAGTTCATCGGCCGGCTGGAGCCGCTGATCGTCCCGCGGCTCGTTGCGGATCTTCTCCGCGATGCGGAGTAGATCTTCCTCGCCGGCTTCCGCCGCCAGCAGATAGGCGATGCCACCCTCAGACCATTTCACGGCACCGACCGGCCCCTCTTTTAGGAAGTCCGGCGGGGCGTCCTCGCCGCCCGGCGTGGCGTAGAGCGCCAGCGGACTGCCCGATTCCGGCAGATAGAGCATCTGGGCGATAGGCTTGCCCTCGAGCCGCAGCACCTGGGCGCGGATGAAGCGGTAGCCGTCGGGCCGAAGATCCGGACCACGGACGTTCTGGCCGATGGCCTTGGTGAGCTGGAAGGACAGAAGATACGGATTCTTCTGGCTCTCGATGCTGACTTCCAGGCTCTCCCGGCTGACCAGCGCATGGGCCTGGGCCGCTCTCTCCTGCCAAGTCGCGGGTTCCGGCGCCGGTGGTGCGGGCGGCGGCGCTGGCGGGGCAAGCGCCATGTCCGCCGTCAGCGTGGCCGGCGTGTTGTAGGCGCCGAGACTGGGCGATTTCGCCTTCACGGTCTCCATGGGCGCTTCGACGCCAGCTCTCATCGTGGCGGGGGTCTCGAACGGACCGGCGGGCTCTGGTGCGGGCGTCTCAGGGGTTGAGGTATTGGGCGCCGTCGTCTCTACGGCAGTCTCAACCCCGCGCGGGGCGAGCATGACCCCCAGCCCTATCCCGGCGAGGCCCGCCGCGATTCCGCACAACACCAGCATGCGCGCCGGCCAGCCTTTGGGCTCCGGCTCCGTCTCAATAAGCCGCTCGGCGGGATTGCTGCGGAAGCTTTCCTTCGGCACCAGGGTGCGCAGCTCGCCGGCCAGGATGGATTCGAAGGCGAATTCCAGCCGGCCATGGGCTTCCTGCAGCGCCTCGGCCCGGCGCGCCACCACATCGTCCTGCTTCAGAACCTTCTCGATGGCGCGGTTCTGATCCTTGGCAAGCTGGCCGTCCACATAGGCCACCAACAGCTCGTCGGAGAGCTCCGTCATTACGCTGCTCCGGCCTGGTGGTTGTGAAGGGATTCGATCTCGGCTGAAGGCGGCGCCTCGACACCGTGGCCGATCTTGTTGGCGAGCCCTGCGCTGGCGCGGATCAGCCGCGTCTCGATGCTCTCAAGCGCGCAATCGAGGATGACGCTGGCGTCTTCGTAGGAGAAGCCTTCGCCGTAGATCAGCAGCAAGGTAACCCGCTGCTGGGGCGGGAGATTGGCGATGAAGGAGACGGTCATCGGATCGGGCAGCGCGCCGTCGTCCTCCGTGATCAGCGCCTGGAATTCGCGGTCGGGTTGGCTGCCGCGGCGCATAGGATTGGCATGGCCGCGCAGCTCCTTCAGCCAGAGCCGGTAGATCTCTCCGAAGGCCCAGCGGTCCAGCGGCGTGCCGCGCTGATAGGTATGAGCGTGATCCAGCATGTCGCGCAAACTGCGGCCGAGCAGCGCGGTGCCCTCGCCCTGCTCACCGATGAGCACCTCGGCGAAGCGTTTCAGCCGAGGCAAAATGGTGATCAAACCGTCCCTTACGGTTTCGTCGCCATACTCTGCCACCCGTCACTCCCCGCTTGGCGGCGCGTCCCCGAGCCTTCCGGCCGCCTTGTTCTAGCG
Source organism: Methyloligella solikamskensis (assembly GCF_042676065.1). Taxonomy (NCBI): domain Bacteria; kingdom Pseudomonadati; phylum Pseudomonadota; class Alphaproteobacteria; order Hyphomicrobiales; family Hyphomicrobiaceae; genus Methyloligella; species Methyloligella solikamskensis. Next base: position 2,304,580 of record NZ_JBHTJO010000001.1, read on the forward strand.
AATCGGAGGATACCATAAGGAACCGGGGAAGCTCCCCGACTAACTGTTCAGGCTGTTGGCAAAATTGGGTAAAACCTAGAGTGCAGCCCGAATCAGAAGAGCGCCAGAACCGCCGACATGCCGGAGCCGAAACGCAAGATCGAGACCGACGCGGAGACCGATTTTACGTCTTCGGCGGACGAGGATTCGCTCGACAATGACTTCGCCGCCGCCGAGCGCGCAGAGGCTGCGCAGACAAACAAATCCGGAAGCAAAGAGTCCACCGCCGGTCTCGTGAAGCGCACCCGCGAGGCTCTGGCCCGGGAGGCCGAGGTCGAGCGCGAGACGGACCACACTCCACTGGGCGAGCAGCTCAGAGCCTTCTCCGGCCAGGCCGGCGCCCACGCGAAGGATGCCGGCAAAGCAGGCGCGGCTCGGGCGGAAGGTCTGCTCTCCCGTGCCTTCTCGAGCCTAAAGGATGCGCTGTCGCCGGCGAGCATCGGAGATGCCGCGCAAGCCTCGATCCTGTGGTGGCACTGGCTGTTGTTCGACCGGGATTTCGACAAGCTGCTGTTCCGAAAGACATCGAAGCCCGCCAAGCTCAAGACGCTCACGGTGCATGGAAGGCGTACCGAGGGGCGCGACTATCGCCCTACCCCGGCGCTCGTCTTCGAATGGGCGATGAGCGCGCTCCGGGACGATCTCAGCCATTACCGGTTCGTCGATTACGGTGCGGGCCGCGGCCGGGTGTTGATGATGGCGGCGCAATATCCGTTCAAGTCGATCCGGGGGATGGAATTCGCCGAGGAGCTGTTCGAGGATGCGCGGCTCAACATCGCGCAATTCCCGCGGCCTCGCATGCGCTGCAGGGACGTCGCCTGCGAGCTTGTGGATGCGACGGCCATCGCGCCGGCCGACGGCACGGTGGTGCACTATTTCTTCGCGCCGTTCTCGCGCAAAGCCTTCGCGGAAATCCTGAACGGGATCGCCGCCTCTCTGCGGGAAAGTCCCCGCCCGGCCTATCTGGTGCTGGTGGATTCCCGGGACGGCGATCTGGTGCGCCAGACCGGGCTCTTTGTGCGCGCCAAGATGAAGCTCGGCGCGCGGCTGGAGAGCTTTGTCTTCAGCCCTTACAGGATTGAGGTCTACCGGGCGAAGGACGGCTAGGCCCGCGAGATCCCCGCGGGCCTCTGCCAGCGCTACTTCACGCCGAGCTTCTTCTGGAGGCTCGTGGAAGAGGTCGTGTACTGGAAGGTCAGCTTCTTGTCCGGATAGACATACTCATGAGCCTTCTGGGCCATGAGCGCCGCCTCGTGGAAGCCCGACAAGATGAGCTTCAGCTTGCCTGCATAGGTATTGATGTCGCCGATGGCGAAGATGCGCGGCTCGCTGGTCTCGAACTTCTCGGTGTCGACCGGGATCAGGTTCTCTTCCAGGTTCAGGCCCCAATCGGCAACGGGACCAAGCTTCATGGTCAGCCCGAAGAAGGGCAGCATGGCGTTGGCCTCCTGCTCGAAGGTTTTGCCGTCGGGCGCCTTCACGGTGACGCCGGTCAGCTGACCGTCATCGCCGTGCAGCTCGGTGACCTGACCGAGCTCGAACTTGATGTCGCCGTTCTCGACCAGCTTGAACATCTTGTTCACGGAGTCGGGCGCTGCGCGGAACTGATCGCGGCGATGCACCAGGGTCAGAGACTTGGCGACGGGCTGCAGATTGAGGCTCCAGTCGAGAGCGGAATCACCGCCACCGACGATGAGCACGTCCTTGTCGCGGAAATCCTCGATCTTCTTCACCGAGTAGAAGACGGATTTGCCCTCGTAATTCTCGATACCCGGAAGTGGCGGGCGCTTCGGCGTGAAGGAGCCGCCGCCGGCGGCGATCACGACCACCTTGCACTCGATGACGATGCCGCCATCGGTGGTCAGGCGGAAGCCTTCGTCCAGGCGCTCGAGCTGGTCGACGCGCTCATTGAAATGAAATTCGGCGCCGAAGGGCTCGATCTGCTCCATGAGGCGATCGGTCAGCTCCTGCCCCGTCACGGTCGGCAGGGCCGGAATGTCGTAGATCGGCTTTTCCGGATAGAGCTCGCTGCACTGCCCGCCAGCGCGCGGCAGAATATCGACGACATGGCATTTCAGATCCACGAGGCCGAGCTCGAAAACGGCAAACAGTCCAACGGGGCCAGCGCCCACGATGACGACATCGGTCTTAATAGGTTCTTCCGACATGGTTCCTACTAGAATTGTTTCTCAGGGACCTTGACCACGAGGCCGTCGAGTTCCTCGGTCACGGTAATCTGGCAGCTCAGCCGGCTCTCATCGCGCACATCGAAGGCGAAGTCGAGCATGTCCTCTTCCATGGGTTCCGGCGTGCCGACCGGCTCGCGCCAGGGTTCCTGCACATAGACGTGGCACGTGGCGCACGCGCAGGCTCCACCGCACTCTGCGGCGATCCCTGGAACGGAGTTTTGGACGGCGGCTTCCATTACGGTCTGGCCGAGCTCTGCCTCAACAGTGTGCTCCTGCCCGTTATGCTCAATAAATGTTATCTTCGCCATGCGTTAGGCTGCGTTCACTCGTCTCATCGGTTGAGGGAGATGTGCAGTCGATGTCTCGCCTGCACCACGGTGAAGGGGGGGTATCCCCTTGCGCGATCGTTGCTCTATAAGGCAATTGGCAGTGTGTTGCCAGCCCGCAAGCGCGATTGTCGGCCCACCCGACTAGCGCTCACGTTGCAGAGCTCGAATTTGCTCTTTCGCATCTGCGAGAGCGGCTTCTAGCGTTGCGAGCAACCTCTTTCGCTCTTCAAACGTGCATTCTGCGGGGCTTGTTTCAGCCGCTTCGGCGGCATGTGCGACATCGAATGCGCCGACAGCCTTTGCCGATCCTTTCAAAGAGTGCGCCGCATCCCGCCAGGCTTTCTCCGTCTCCGCCCCGCGCATACGCTCCATATAGACACCGGATTGGTCTGCGAACAGGGTCAGCAGCTCTTTCTCCAGCTCGGCGTCGCCGGCGGTGTAGCGTGCCAGGTGGGCGCGATCTAATGCCGCGGTTTTCCCGGGCTCTGTGGATAACTTTTCGGGCTTTTCGGACGGATCCGGGGCTGCCGACATGCTCTTCGATCCCCTTCCCCTGACCGCGATGCACCGCTGACGGCGGCCAGGCCAGGGTTTGTGAAGCAATTCAGGATGGTTGCCTCATATACTCTCGCAGAGGTTATGAACTTCCCAACCGTATCCCCTTGAGGAAAGCGCGATTGTCCGCCTGCCCCCTATCGCCACCTCGCAGGTGCCCCAAAACGGGACGATTCTGCCGAAATAAGAGCGACTTATCCTCCGTTTAGGATGTTCGGCGATTCACCTTCCCATGGCATTAAATTTTCGGTAACCATGAGGCTTGCGGGGGAATGAGATCGGAAGCTCGGGGCCTATAAGGTCCGATAGAGGCGACTTCCGAGAGACGCCGCGCGTAAGCGGGTCTGTATCGAGTTCAAGCGGCACCAATTCTCTCGTTGAGTATAGTTGTACGAGGAATGCGTGATGGCGCAGGAACGAGCCCGGTCGAAAGACGCCAAGTCGGACGATATCAAAGCGGCCGACATCAAGTCTGACGACGTCGAGAAATCACCTGAAAAGAAGAGTTCGGAAGCCAAAGGCTCCCGGTTTGCCGCGACAGAGCAGCGCCGGCCGGGGGCAGCGGAGGCTTCGTCTTCCGAGACCGGATCGAAGCGGCGCATCTCTCTCACCGAACGGCTGCAGCAGCGCAAGGTCACAGAGGCGCAAGGTAACCAGGCGCAAGGCCCGGCCGCGCCGACGCCCGAGCTGCGCGCGGAGCGGGACCAAGAGCCCGACTCCGAACAGCCGGCCCGCCGCCGGCCGGCCGGTCCGCCGCCGCGCAGGCTCGCAACGCCCGCCAATGACGACCTGCCATCTATCGGCGGTCTGATCTTTTCGCTTCAGCAGAAGCCCTCCAGCACCCCGTTCCTGATCGCAGGCATCGCCAGCGTCGTCTGGTTCGTGATCGGCGGGTTCCTCAGCTATGGGCTGCTGACCTCCGAAAGCCTGTCCACTACGCCGAGCATGCTCGCTGCGGCCATGGCGATCGTCATTCCGATCGCGCTGTTCTGGTTCCTGGCGCTGCTCGTTTGGCGTGCCCAGGAGCTGCGCCTGATGGCCTCGGCCATGACCGAGGTCGCGGTGCGTCTGGCTGAGCCGGACAAGCTGGCCGAGCAATCGGTCGCCTCTTTGGGTCAGGTGATCCGCCGCCAGGTCGCAGCCATGAATGATGGCATTTCGCGTGCCATCGGCCGGGCGAGCGAGTTGGAAGCGCTAGTGCACAATGAAGTGGCCGCGCTTGAGCGCTCCTATGGGGACAACGAGACCCGGGTACGCGGGTTGATCAGCGAGCTCGCCAGCGAGCGCGAAGCCCTGCTCAACAATTCCGATCGTGTGAGTGCCTCCCTCAAAGGCGTGGGCCAGCAGGTCGCAAAAGACATCGCGGCGGCCACCAACGAGATCGACAAGAACCTGGCCGATCGCGGCATGAAGCTGACCGAGCTTCTGGTTGCCCGTTCCAACGAGGCGGCCAAGGAAGTCTACAAGGTTCAGGACGTCATCGCGGCCAACATGCCGGGGCTGCTGCAGGAGCTCGGCAAGGAGCAGGCCGGGCTGACCAAGCTGGTCGAGGATGCGGTGAACAATCTTTCCGCCCTGGAAGGCGCAGTTGGGGCCCGCACCGAGCAGTTCGACCGGGTGATGCAGGAGCGCAGCGCCGGCTTCGCCATGACCCTGGCGGAGCGCATCCAGGGGCTGGAGAACCTGGTGGAGGACGGCACGCGCCGGATCGAGACCACCATGCAGGAGCGCAGCGACCTGCTGGATTCGCGGCTGCAGGAGCGGAGCGATCTTTTGACCTCGCAGCTTCAGGAACGCACCGACGCCCTGGGCTCCCAGATCGACCGCGGGGCGCAGACCCTGGTCAAGACCCTGGAGGACGGCACGGAAGTCTTCGCCGTTTCCGCCGACAACAGCATCTCTGGCCTGGAGACGGCGCTGCGCTCGCGCACCGACGCCTTCACCTCCAGCATCAATCAGGGCGCCGTGGCGCTCGACCGGACGCTGGCGGAGCGCTCCGATTCCGTTTCCAAGACTCTGTACGCCCGGCTGGACGCCATCGACACGGCCTTCGGCGAGCGTGCCGGTCTGGTGGCGCGCGGCATCGACGAGCGGCTGACGGCCATCGACAAGGTTCTGGAGCATCGCAGCATCGCGGTCGCCAAAGGGCTGGACGAGCGGCTGACCCTACTGGACAAGGCTTTCGAGGAGCGCGGCAACGCGGTCAACAAAGGGCTGGACGATCGCCTCGCCCTGATCGGCAAGACCCTGGACGAGCGCGGCGGCAAGGTCACCAAGGATCTCGACGAGCGCCTGGCTCTCCTGGACAAGACCTTCGAAACGCGCGGGGCGGAAGTCGCCAAGACCCTCAGCGAGAACATGAAGGCGATCGACGAGACCTTCGAGCAGCGTACGGCGTTCGCGACCAAGCGCATGGACGAGCGTCTGATCGCCATGGACAAGCAGCTGCAGCAGCGCGCGGGCGAAGTGGTTCAGGGGCTGGACGAGCGCCTCAAGGCCATCGACACCACCATCGAGCAGCGCGGCGGCGCCGTGACTCAGAATCTCGATGCGCGGCTCAAGGCCATCGACACGACGTTCCAGCAGCGGACCGGCGAGGTGGATCAGACGCTCACCAAGCATGTTCAGGGCGCTGAGCAGACCTTCGGCCGCCAGACCGAGCTGCTGCATAAGGTGCTGTCGGAGAATTCCGCCTCACTGCGCGAGACCGCGGCCATCGTCGGCAAGCAGTCCGGCCAGGCGGTCGACGTGCTGACCAAGCAGACGGACTCCCTGAAGGAGGTCTCCTCCGGCCTGCTCGATCAGATCCACAGCCTGACCCAGCGCTTCGAGAACCAGGGCCAGGGCATCCTGACGGCTGCCAAGGCGCTGGAAACCTCGAACACCAAGATCGACTCCATCCTGGAGAGCCGCCATCAGGCGATCATCGGCCTGCTCCACACGGTCAACAACAAGGCCCGGGAGCTGGACGATCAGATGAAGAACTATGTGGGCGTCATCACTAACTCGATGACGGAAGCGGAGGAGCGGGCCAAGCACGCCACGCAGCTTCTGTCCCGCGATACGTCCCATCAGGCGCGCCAGGCGGTGGCCCAGATCGAGAAGCTGCGCACCGACGCCCAGAACCATACGGCGCGGGCGGTGTCCGATCTGAAGAACAGCTTCGCCAAGGTGATCGGCGACCTCGGCCAGCAGATGGAGCAGATGCGCGGCCAGTTCGCCAATACGTCTCAGGGCATGCGCGAGGTGGCGCGGCAGACCGCCGGCGACCTGGAGGCGCTGCGCCACGAGATGCAGACCCGCATGGAGGCCCTGCCGGAGCATACGGCCCAGGCCACCGAAGCGATCCGCAAGGCGCTGGCCAACCAGATCTCCGAGATCGAGGCGATCACCCCGGTGCTGACCAGCGCGGCCACCCAAGGGATCAATCAGGGGATCGGCCAGGGTTCGGGACAGGCGCCCCGCCAGGAGGAGAGCTATCGCCCCGCCCCGGCCAAGGAAACGCCATCACAGCCTTACGGCTCGTCTTCGGATTACGGGTCCTACGACCCGGCGACGCCGCTCAGCGGCGAGACCATCCCGCCAGTGCATCAGTACGATTACTCGCCGGTGCCGGAGTTCGACTCCTACGGACGGCCGACCGGCGGCGGCACCACGGGCGATATCGGCGATGTGGCCGGCAATCTGGCCGAGCAGCTGAGCGGCGCTTCCTCCTACACGGAGCCTTCCGAGCCGTCCTTCGGCGGCGGCAACCGGCAGGCTGGCGGCCGGCAGAACACCAGCGGGTCGCGGCAGGCAAGCGGTGGCGGCCGGGGTCAGCAGACGCCCCCGCCCCGGCAGAATGCTCGTCCCGCCGCTGGGGGTGCGGCGCCCGGCGGTTTGCGGCTCGACGAGATCGCCCGGGCCATCGATCAGCGCACGGCGGCCGATGTCTGGCAGCGCTACCGCTCCGGCCAGGAAGGCGTCCTGAATCGCCGCCTCTATACAAGGGAAGGCCAAGGCACGTTCGACGAGATCAGCCGGCGCTACGCGCGCGATCCGGAGTTCCGCGGCACGGTCGATCGCTATATGAGCGATTTCGAGCGGCTGCTGGGCGAGGCCGAGCAGGCCGATCCGGAAGGGCGGATGCTGGACAATTATCTCGTCTCCGAGACGGGCCGGGTCTATCTGCTTCTCGCCCATGCCAGCGGCCGGCTGCGCTAATCTCGCGCGGTCGTCCGGCTCATGTCCTCTCCTGACTGATGGTTTCTGAGGATGGCGCCATAGGGCGTCCGCCGCGGCTGGCGGTCGTCACCGAACGCTGGCCTATCGCCGGCGGCTTCTCCATCTCCCGCGGCAGCAAGGATTTCGCCGAGGTCGCCGTTGCCACTCTAGGTGACGGCAGTGCCATCGGCCGGGGCGAGTGCGTGCCTTACGCCCGCTATGGGGAGACCATGGAAGGCGTCGTCTCCGACATTCACCGCGCCGGCGCCCAGCTCACCGGGATCGACGACCGGGCACGGCTGCAGGATCTGCTGCCCCCCGGCGCTGCCCGCAATGCGCTCGACTGCGCCCTGTGGGATCTGGAGGCGAAGCGGCGTGGGACGACCGTCCCTGCCCTCGCCGGACGGCCTGCGCTGCAAGCGGTCGAGACGGCTTTCACGATTTCCCTCGACACACCGGAGGCCATGGCCGCGAAGGCGAAGGCGGCATCGGACTATCCGCTCCTAAAGCTGAAGCTCGGCGGGGATGGGGACGAAGCTCGGCTCGCCGCGATCCGCGCCGCGGTGCCGTCCGCCCGGCTTATCGCCGATGCCAACGAGGCGTGGCGTCCGGATCATTTCGAGAGCCTGATGGGGGCCGCGGAAGCAGCGAAGGTCGAGCTGATCGAGCAGCCCTTGCCCGCAGGCGACGACGCGATGCTGAAGGATCTGCCGCGTCCCGTGCCGCTTTGCGCCGACGAATCCGTGCATGACCGCGAGGGGCTCGCCGCGTTGGCCGGGCGCTACGATGCCATCAACATCAAGCTCGACAAGACCGGCGGGCTGACCGAGGCGCTAGAGCTCTTGGAGGCGGCCCGTTCCCACGATCTGAAGATCATGGTTGGCTGCATGGTCGCCACGTCGCTCGCCATGGCGCCGGCCATGCTGGTGGCGCAAGGGGCCAACTGGGTCGATCTCGATGGGCCGCTGCTGCTCGCCGAGGACCGACCGCACAGCCTCGCCTATCGCGACGGGAAGCTTCAGCCGCCGGCGCCGGCGCTATGGGGATGAAATCCCTGATTTCCTTTCGAATCAGCTAGATTCTCAGCCCATGGCTGAGGGACAGGCGAGGCCCGCGACCGGTTCACCCGGTGGCGGAGGCCAAGAAGATTACGCGAAAATCGAGACGGCGCTGCAGAAGACGCCGCGTGGCCGCTGGTTTCTGGCGGAGTATGCGCGGCGGAACCGCAATGCCGACACGGCGCTCGTGCTCACCGCTATGGAGCGGCTGGAGCGCGTGGTGAAAGGCAGCGCGGGCGCAGGCCCGGTGTCGCCACCCGAAACCGCGCAGGCCAAGACGTCTTTGGCCGAGGCCTTTCCCCTCGCCCGGATGAAGCAGGACGCGGAGATCGCCGTCCAGGATATCGCCGCCATGGAGCAGGCGAGCAAGGACGCGGCCACGGACATTCTGCTCGCCACGGAGGCCATCCAGGATTTCTCCTGGGAGATGCGGGACAAGGGCATCGACCGGAAGACCTGCGAGACCATCGAGCGCCACACGGCCGATATCTATGCGGCCTGCTCGTTCCAGGATGTGGTCTATCAGCGGAAGGAGAACGCGCTTCATCTGCTGCGCCTGATGGCCGAGACGCTGGAAGCGGCCCTCGGCGCGGGCCGCCGGTCGGCACGTCAGAGCGCAGCGCCCTCTACAGCGCCCGAGACCTCTTTTGAAGGCGCCCCTCCAGTCGATGTCGCGCCTGCACTGGATGCCAGCGCGCCCGAGCTCGAAATTCCCATTTCGGCCGAGTTCGTCGCCGACGAGACAGGCTCGGTCGGGGGAGCGGAGCATCACGCTCCCGCACCGGCTGAAGCGACGCAGCCAAGCGAACCTGAGACGGCTGCCCCTTCGCGCCCGCAAACGCCGGAAGCGCGTCCGGCGCCTCAACGGCCCGCAGCCAAAGGCACGGGCGGCCCGAGCCCCGTGGACACGGCTCTGAGCCGCCTCGACGACACGCGACTTGCGGTTTTGTTCGGCTAGATTTTCCGCCCTGTCAGGCGCCGAAATCCGAATCGTTTCAATCGTTTGCGATTTTTTCGTTGGCGGGGCTTGCCGGAACCCTTGATTTCCCCGCGCGACCACCCCATTTGCGTGTGGACGCACTATCCCCCAAGCGTCCCCCAATAGACGCATAAGTGCGAGACGGCCCGGTTTCCCCCCAACCGGGCCGTCTTTCTATCTGGCTCCGGTTGCTGGCCCGCCACCGGGCAAGGGCGCGCCTTCGCGGCAGCACATCGTTGGCCGCCAGCACATTCTCCAGGAACTGATCGGCCGAAGCCTCCCAGCTGAATTTCAGCGCATGGTCGCGGGCGTCTTCGCCCTTCAAATCAAGCGCGGCCAGGGTCGCCTGGCGCAGATCTTCGTGCAGCGCGCCGGCTGTCGGATCGGTCACCACATCCTTCGGCCCGCAGACCGGATAGGCCGCGACGGGCACGCCGCTCGCCATGGCTTCCAGCAACACCAGACCGAACGTGTCGGTTAGGCTCGGGAAGACGAAGACGTCGGCCGAGGCATAGATCTCGGCAAGCTCCTCACCGTGCTTCGGCCCGGTGAAGATCGCATCCGGATATCTCTTCTCGAGCTCGGCGGCTTGCGGCCCGCCGCCGGTCAGCACCTTCCTGCCCGGCAGGTCGAGGTTCAGGAACGCCTCGATATTCTTCTCCACCGCGATGCGGCCGACATAGAGGAAGACGGGCTCGTCGCCGAAAAGGCGCACCGGCCTGGGCCGGAAGAGCTCGGTGTCGACGCCGCGGGACCAATACATCAGCCGCTCGAACCCCTCCTCTTCGAGCTGGCTGGCCAAAGACGGCGTGGCGACGAAGGTGCCCGCCGCGCGGCCGTGGAACCAGCGCTCGAACATGTAGCCCAGCTTCAGGGGGATCGGCAGCCGGGCGGAGACATATTCGGGGAAGCGGGTGTGATAGCTGGTGGTGAAGGGCCGCTTGCGGGTGATGCAGTAGCGGCGCGTCATCAACCCCACGGGACCTTCCGTGGCGATATGGATGAAGTCCGGCGCGATCTCCTCGATCGCGCGAGCGATCTTCCGCGGCCGTGTCAGGGCCAGCCTGATCTCCGGATAGGTGGGGCATGGGACGGTGCGGAAATCCTGAGGCGTCAGGAAGTGCAGCACCTCCCCGCGCCGGGCGATCTCCTTCGCCAAGCGCTCATAGGTGCACACCACACCATTGACCTGAGGATACCAGGCATCCGTGGCGACGAGCACCTTCATCAGGCCGCGGCCTCGAGCTCCTTGTCGGGGATCGCTGGGGGTCTTACCCCGGAGATCGCGGGGGTCCATCGAATAATCTCGAACGTCCCCGCCTGGGTTTCGGCAACTGCCGTACAGCTCTCGACCCAGTCTCCGGTGTTGATGTAGGTCACCTCGCCGATCTGGCGCTTCGCGGCATGATGGATATGGCCGCAGATGACCCCTTGTGTCCCACGGCGGGCCGCCTCTTGGACAAGCGCCGCCTCAAACTCACCAATGTAATTCACCGCACGCTTTACTTTGTGCTTCAGATACGCGGACAAAGACCAGTACGGCAGTCCGAACCAACGCCGCATCGTGTTGAAATGGGTGTTGATCCAGAGCGCGAAGTTGTAGGCGCCGTCGCCGAGGAAGGCGATCCACTTGGCGTAGCGGACCACCACGTCGAACTCGTCGCCATGCATCACGAGATAGCGTTTGCCGTCGGCCGCCTCGTGGATCGTATCGCGTTCCACCCGGATGGCGCCGAAGCTCGCACCGCAATAGTCGCGCAGGACCTCGTCGTGATTGCCGGGGATGACGATCAGCTCGGTCCCCTTGCGCGCCCGGCGGAGCAGCTTCTGCAGCACGTCGTTGTGATATTGCGGCCAGTAGACCCCTCGGCGGATCCGCCAGAAGTCGACGATATCGCCGACCAGGTAGATCTTCTCGGCTTCGACGGTCTTCAGGAATTCGAGGAACGCCGCGGCCTGGGAGGCCTTCGTCCCCAAGTGAATATCGGAGATAAACAATGCCCGGTAATGCTTCACTTCAGGGCTGGGCGTGAGTGGTGTAACCGGCATATCCATGATGATGCGGCAGGTAAGCCGGTATTGTTTCAGCCATGTGACAGATGACATGGGTGCGTCATGCTGAAAGAGCGGCTTGAAACGGTCTTGGGAGCCGAAATCACCCAGTCTCGTGCGCTGCCCGTCGGTTTCGGGCTGGAGGGGCTGGAGATCACTCTGAATGATGGCCGGCATCTCGCCGTGAAGGCCTCTCGATCGCCAGGAAAAGCGCATCCTTCCAACGGGTTATGGGCGGCTCCCCTGGAGATCGAAGGCTACATGCTCGGCGAGCTGCGGCGGCTGTCGGATTTCCCGGTGCCAGAGGTGCATCATTGCGATGCAGACCTCCTCGTCATGGACTTCATCGAGACCGATGGCGGAAGCATCACCGAGGCGGTCGAACGGGACGCTGCGGAGACGATTGCGGCCCTCCATTCGGTTCGCGGCGAGCGATTCGGCTATCCGAAAGACACCCTGATCGGCCCCCTGCCCCAGCGGAATGCGGAGTCGGATCGATGGATCCCCTTCTTCGCCGAGCATCGGCTGATGGCCATGGCGCGCATGGCCCATGAAGACGGGCCGCTCTCGGCCGCCGATCTGGCGCGGCTGGAGAGGCTAGCCGAACGGCTCGACGCGTTCCTGGTGGAGCCGGAGCACCCCAGCCTTCTCCATGGCGATCTGTGGACCGGGAATGTGCTGGTGAAGGGAAATCAAATCGCCGGTTTCGTCGATCCCGCGATCTCCTTCGGTCACCCAGAGATCGAACTCGCCTTCACCACCATGTTCGGGACGTTCGGCGGTGCCTTCTTCGATGCGTATGAGGCTATTTCTCCGCTGGAGCCCGGCTTCCACGAGCTTCGAAAGGATCTCTACAATCTCTATCCGACGCTGGTGCATGTCCGGCTATTCGGCCGCGGCTATCTAGGCGGAGTCGATTCGACGTTAAGGCGAATCGGGTTTTGATCCCGGCCATTTGCGGCCGTTTCTTCACCTACGGATGCACAAAAAAAACCGGCCCGCGAAGCGGGCCGGTTTTCCCTGCGAAACGAGTTGGTCTCGGAGGCCGAAGCCTCAACAAGGGTTCCAACTCGCCCCCCCAATTGTCTCCCGGATCTTCGCTCTTATCGGCTCGATCCGTTCAACTGTCCCTCGGACCTCTCGGTCCTTTTGGAGCCTTGCGTCCCCCGACTGGCTCCAGTTTGACGCCTCTTGGGCAGTGGGCCCCCCAGCCCGTGTGCCCCCGTCGTGTGTGAGTTAAGCTACCCACCCCCCTGACCTGCTTCAAGTTTGAGCAACAGGGCAAAACGCAAAAGGCGGGACCCTGTTGCAAAATTGCACTTCGTGTCGCTCGACCCTCTGGCGAAGACGTCGGAGGTCGCTTTTTATCGTTTCAAATCAGCATTTTGACCTGTCATCGCAAACAGCGTCTCGGCGTCCTCGCCCGGCCCAAATAGCCCGTTCAAGAAAATTTCCAAGCGCGATCAATTCGGTCTGGGCCGGAATCTCTGTGACCTCAAAACCACAGCAGCCCCGAGGTGGGCAATATGGAGCAGGACTCAGCCCTTCGACGGAGCGCGGTCAGACGGTCCGGAGAATCAAAAAAGGGGAGCGCCTCGGCACTCCCCTTCTCTCAAATGCTTCGATGAAGACGAGACCGCCTAGGACTCGTTCCCACCGATCTTGATCTTCAGACCGCCATAGACGGCCGCCGGTGCCGTCTCGAAGCCGTAAACCTCCTGATAGTCCTCGTCGAAGAGGTTCTCGGCCCGGGCGAACAGCTCCATGCCCGGCTTGAACTCGTAGCTGCCGGCAAGCCGCACGGTCGTATAGGAATCGAGCTCCACCCGGGTCGGCGTGAAGAACGGGATCGCCAGCGCCGTATCTTCCATGGTGCCGTTATAGGTGACCCCTAAGCGGATATTCGCCTTGTCGTCGGCAAAGCGGTAATCCACGTCGAGGCGCCCAGCATGCTCTGGCCGGCGGATCTCCCACAGTCCTGCGGGATCGAAGGCCCGCAGATGGGTGTATGCGCCGCTGACGGTCAGGCCTTCGGTGACGCGCCAAGCGGCGGAGAACTCCTCGCCGCTTCTGTGGCTCACCCCATCGAGATTCACCACGGTTGAAGAGAGCCCGACGAAGTCGGTCGCGATCTCGTTCTCCAGATCCGCCTCGAAATAGGTGGCGTCGAACAGAACGCGGCCCTTCACGAGGGTTAGCTCGACGCCCGCATCCCAGCCAAAGGATTCTTCCGGAACGAGATCGGGGTTGGGCACGAAACTCCCCGGGATCTGACCGTAGAGCTCGAACAGGGTCGGCTGCTTGGCGCCGGTGCCCACGCTGGAGTGAAAGCGGAACGGCGTGTCCGGCACGGCGTAGGAGCCCGCGATGCGGTAGGTCGTGAAGTCCTCGACATTGCTGTCATTGTCGTCGTGGCGGAGCGATGCCACGAAATCGAGCTGATCGAGGAATTGGCCGCGATATTCGACCGCCCCGGCAAGGGTCTCGCGGCTCCGCTCGATATTGTCGATGGAGACCGGCGTGAAGCTCTCCTTCGTGTTCTCCAGAAGCCCCGTCACGGCGTGGTGACTGTTCAGGAAGTTCGGCGTATCGCCGGAGAAGGTCGAGATGTAGCTGTTCTCCACGCGCTGCCCGTCATTGCGGTAGGGCGAGAAGCTGCCGGCGAAGAACGAGAAATCCTCCGCGCGCGTGTCGCTGTAGTTGCTCTTGAAGTGCTGCACCCAGTGACCGTCCATGAGCGTCGCCGTGGCGTCGATGCCGGCCACGCGATTGCGCTGCTCGAAATAGGACGGGTCGTCGGTCTGGATGAAGAACGGCCCTGGGCCGATGCCGTCCGTATCGCGGCCGCCATCGTTCTGGTCGATGCGGAGAACGCCGTCGACCTTCAGCCACGGGAAGACCTCGACCCCACCCTTGGCGAAGGCGTTGGTGATCTCGGAGAAGTCGTTCTCATCGCCGAACTCGGCGATGTTGAAGCCGTGGCTCTTGCGCTTCTGGAAGCTGATGATGCCGTGGCCTTCGTCATTGCCGCCCGAAAGGGACGCCGCGTAGCCCTGGCTTGAGAAGCTCCCGCCCTCGGCGCGCAGCCGCGCCTGGGCCGGGCCCTTGCCGGACTTGGTGACGATGTTGACGACACCGCCGACGGCATTGGAGCCGTAGAGGCCGCTCTGAGGCCCACGGATCACCTCGATACGTTCGATATCGTTGGCCAGAAGGTTCGCGAAATCGAACTCGCCATTGGTGGCGGAATTGACCTCCACGCCATCGATCACGACAAGGGTGTGGTTCGCCTCCGCGCCGCGGATGCGGACCTGGGTCAAGCCGCTAAAGGAACCGCTCTGGCTGACCTCGACACCTGGCAGGCTGCGCAAGGCATCGGCCGCGTGGCGGATCTGCTCCTGCTCCAGGTCTTGCGAAGTGACGACGCTCACCGAGCTGCCCGTGGTCGGAAGCGCCCGAGCCTCGCCCGGCGTCAGCACATCGCCGCTGATGGCGCTGGCCTGAACGTCCTCGACCGGCTCCGACGGCGTGGTGCTTCGACGCGGCGTAGACCGGGTCGCAGCGGCCGGCTCTCGGGTCGTCTTCTGAAGCGACTCGTCGAGGGTCGCGCCCTCCACCACGATTGGCGGCAGGATCAGCGCGTCCTCACCTTCATCGGTCTCCTGAGCGAAAGCCGGCGCGGCCAATGATGTTGTGAAAATGGTCAGGACGCTGACGAACGCCCATCCCCCGTATTTGGTCATCTATGATGCCCCCCATAAGTTGCCGTTATCCGGCCGAGCCTGGAGGACGTCGCATCGTGCATTCCGCACGAATCCCACGGTGGTCTTGCAAACGATCGTTTTGCAAGAAGACCAAAAGAGCTTTGCTCACCGAGACGACCCTCCCTACTCAGCCTGAGGATCGTCACCACTCCGGGGGTAAACCGTTCTTCCGCGCCCCACGCACGAGAAGATGGGTGACGCTCGGGGGCAGGTCTCCTGGCTCACAGCTTCCTTGACCGCCTGCTCCACCTTCCCAGCGTTCAACGCCAGTGGTTCATCGGAGCAGACATCGCTGCTTACAGTTGCGGGGGCAGCCGCGGAGTGGAGCGAAGCTCTTCACCGCGTTCCCTTTTCACCCTCCGGCACGAGGCCGGCGGGAACCCACGAGAGGAGACATGTAAGGCGACGGACGATCTTTGAGTCAAGATTTCTATTTCGCGCGGGGCCCGGTCCGTCATTTTACTCTGCTCCCATTTTACTCGGCCCCCATTGCCGCGCGGCTTCCGCCTATGCAACATGCGCGAGATTTCTAAGGCTGTAGGAGCGTGAGCAGATGAAACTTTTGCGGTTTGGCGAGAAGGGTTCGGAGAAGCCGGGACTTCTGGATGCAGATGGCGTTATTCGCGATCTATCCGGCAAGGTGGATGACATCTCAGGCGATGTGCTGACCTCGGATGGCCTGAAGAAGCTCGCCGAGATCGACCCCGCAAGCCTGCCGAAGGTCGAGGGCTCGCCCCGAATCGGCGCGCCGATCGGCCATGTGCAGAAGTTTCTCGGCATCGGCCTGAACTACAGCGATCACGCTGCGGAAACCGGCCTGCCCGTTCCGGAAGAACCCATCGTCTTTGTGAAGGCGAGCTCCTGCATCTGCGGTCCCAACGACAATGTCCTGATGCCGGACGGCTACGAGCGCATGGACTGGGAGGTCGAACTCGGCGTGGTGATCGGCGATCCGGCCAAGCGCATCTCCGAATCGGAGGCGCTCAATCACGTCGCGGGCTACACGATCTGCAACGACGTCTCAGAGCGGCGGCTACAAGTGGGCGGTCCCGGGGAATGGTTCAAGGCCAAGAGCTACGACACGTTCGGCCCCATGGGCCCCTGGGTGGTTACCAAGGATGAGGTCGGCGATCCGCAGAAGCTCAAGCTGACACTGGACGTGAACGGCGAGCGGATGCAGACCGGCACGACCTCCACCATGATCTTCAACGTGGCCCAGCTGGTCGCCTATATCAGCCGCTTCATGACGCTGATGCCGGGCGATGTGATCAGCACCGGCACGCCTCCTGGCGTGGGCATGGGCCGCAAGCCGCGCATCTTCCTGAAGGACGGTGACGTGATGCATCTGACCGTCGAAGGCTTGGGCGAGCAAACCCAGAAGGTCACGCGCGGGAATTAGCTTTCATTGCCCTCATGGTTCGAGACGCGCAGCTTCGCTGCGCCCTCACCATGAGGCGCTGTCTCTGCGAAGCGCTATCTATTGTTAGACGCGGTCATCCCGGCGGAAGCCGGGATCCGGCCGCAAGTTCAGGAGTATGTCGCTGGGTACCGGCTTTAGCCGGTATGATGGAGTCCTGAGCGGGTATCCCCTACGCCCATTCCCCGTCCCACCAGCGATAGAAGTGGTGCACCGGCCCTTTGCCGTATCCGATCATGATGTCATCGGCAGCTTTTATGGCACCGGTCAGATAATCCTTGGCGAGGCCGACCGCGTCGTGGAGCGATGCCCCTTTGGCCATCTCGGCGGCGATCGCCGACGAGAGCGTGCAGCCCGTGCCATGGGTGTGCTCGGTCTTTACCTTGGGTGCCGCGAAGCGGGAGACCTCCCCGTCGAAAAGAATGTCCACGGCCGTGTCGCCGGGAAGATGACCGCCTTTCAGCAGCACCGCGCGCATGCCCGATTCGTAGAGCCGCTCCGCCTGGCCGACCATGGCGTCCTCATCTTGTGCCACCGGTTCATCCAGGAACTTGGCCGCTTCCATCAGATTGGGAGTCACGAGATCGGCCAGGGGCAGTAATTTCTCACGCATCGCCTCGACCGTGTTCTCGCTGATCAGCGGATCGCCGCTGGCTGCGATCATCACCGGATCGACGATCACCGGCACCTCGGGCAGCTCGCGCAAACTGGCAAGGGTGCCGGCGATGGCGCCGACGATCTCGGCATTGCCGAGCATGCCGATCTTGATGGCATCGACATCGAGATCGGACGTCACGGATACGATCTGGGCGGCGACGAACTCGTCCGGAGAGGCGATCCAGCTCTGCACGCCCTTGGTGTTCTGGGCGGTGAGCGCGGTGATGGCGCTGGCGCCATAAACACCTAGGGCGGAGAACGTCTTCAGGTCCGCCTGAATGCCGGCGCCGCCGCCGGAATCGGAGCCTGCGATGGTGAGCGCAATAGCGGTCATGGGTGCGAAAGAATCCGACGTGCCGGCGCACCGATCATCGAATCATGTGAATCGGTTGGCCGAGCGTGTTGAGACGATACAACCGGAACGAGATTTAACCGATCGTGGTCAGGCTTGGAAACCACTCAATCAACCAATTGGCGATCAGGGTCATAGAGTTGGTGAGGAAGAGGATGCCGGTCAGCACGAGGAACGCGCCGAGCACCTTCTCCATCTTGGAGAGATGACCGCGATATTTCTCCAGGAAATCCAGGAAAGGCCGGATGGCGACCGCGGCCAGAATGAAGGGAATACCGAGGCCCAGCGAATAGACCAGCAGCAGCAAAACCCCCTGGCTGATCGTGTCTTCCTGGGCTGCGAAGGCCAGGATGGTGCCGAGTACCGGCCCAATGCAGGGTGTCCAGCCGAAGGCGAAGGCCAAGCCCACCACATAGGCGCCGACCAGGCCTGCGGGGCGCGATTCCACATGATAGCGGGCTTCCCGGTGCAGGAAGCTAAGGGTGAATAGACCCAAGAAATGCAAACCGACGATGATGATGACGACGCCGGCGATCTGGCTCAGAAGCTCCAGATGTCCCTGGACGAGAGACCCCAGGGTGGTGGCCGTGGCGCCCAGCATTACAAAGACCGTGGTGAAGCCGAGCACGAAGGCCACCGCCGACATGACCACGGTGCCGTAGACGTGATCTGGCGTTTCCTCGTCGTCGCCGGAGAGCTGGTCGAAGGTGGTGCCGCCCAGGAAGCAGAGATAGGGCGGAACCAGCGGCAGCACGCACGGGCTGAGGAAGCTCAAAAGCCCTGCCAACAGGGCGCCGAAATAGGTGACGGTCATAAGGTCGCTTTCAAACCAAACGCGAATGCAGAGTTCTCGGCCAAGCGGTCGTGCGGGCGGTGGCTATCCCTTCGCTCTCGCCTTTGTCCGTCCGGCGAGCACGGCAAGGCTGCGCGGCAATTCGGGCAGGCTGTCGATGATCACATCGCCGCCCATCTCCGAGGCCGGAAGCTTCGAATAGCCGTGGCTCACCAGCACGATCCCGGCAAGGTCCGCCGCCCGGGCGGCGCCGACATCTGCGGTGCTGTCGCCGACCATAACCGTTTGGGACGGCTTGGCACCTAACATCTCCATCACATGTACGAGAGGTGCCGGGTCGGGCTTCTTGGGAAGATCGGTGTCGCCGCCCTGGACGAAGGCGAAGCTGTCGGCGAGGCCCAGCTGTTTGAGCACGTCCTCGGCGATGGATTGCGGCTTGTTGGTGCAGACGCCGCAGATGATGCCGGCCTCCACGAGGGTCTCCAGCATGGCTTCGGCGCCTTCATAGAGGACGGATTTCACCACCGGCTTCGCCGCGTAAAGCTCGTAAAGGCGCGCGAGCAAATCTTCCCGCTTCGCCTCGTCAAGATCGGCGTTGCGGGCTTCCAGGGCGCGGTCCATGAGAGCCTTCAGGCCGCCGCCGACCATGAGGCGCACCTGTTCGGGCGTGAAGGGCTCGATATCGACCTCCTTCAGCCCGCCGTTGAGGGCGAGGGCAAGATCCTCCGCCGTATCGGCCAGGGTCCCATCGAGATCGAAGATCACGGCTTTCGGCCAGATGCCGCCACCGCGCTGCAGGGATGGGAGCACCGAGGCGAGATAGGCATCGGCGATCTCGTGCTGGCTTCTATCGGGCATTTATTGCGCCTCTTTACGTTGCATCTTTTCTTGCGGCTTCGGCGCCGGCGCGCAAACCCTCGATATTGCCCTTGTAGTCACCGCCCTTGAAGACGCCGGAGCCGGCAACGAGAGCGTTGGCGCCGGCTTTCACCACGTCGGCGACGGTCTCGGCGTTCACGCCGCCATCCACCTCCAGGTCGATGGGCCGGTCGCCGATCATGCGGCGGATATTGCGAATCTTCTCGAGCTGGGAGGGCAGGAAGGCCTGGCCGCCGAAGCCTGGATTGACGGTCATCACTAGGATGAGATCGACCTTATCCAGCACATATTCAAGGGCCGATTCGTGGGTCGAAGGGGTGAGCGTGACGCCCGCCTTCTTGCCGAAGCCTTTGATATACTGGAGCGAACGGTCGAGATGGGGGCCGGATTCGGCATGCACGGTGATGATGTCGGCGCCGGCCCTGGCGAAGGCCTCGATATAGGGATCGCACGGCGCGATCATCAGATGCACATCGAAGGGTTTCGGCGAGTGGGGCCGCAGCGCCTTCACCACGTCGGGGCCGATGGTGATGTTGGGCACGAAATGGCCGTCCATCACGTCGACATGGATCCAATCGCAACCCGCATCGTCGATGGCGCGGACCTCTTCGCCGAGCTTGGCGAAGTCGGCCGACAGGATCGACGGCGCAATGATGATCTCGCCGGTCATGGTCGTCCTCTTAAGGGTCTAAACTTACCGCAGTCTTAGCAGTGGCCCGCCCTATAGCACATGGCGGAGCGCCCCGCCTGCACCCGGTTGAGAGAAGTCCACCAGGCCCGTTTGCCGGCCCCCGCGACAATTCGGAGCACGCGCCTTCCATAGAACGGAATCGTTGTCACCTCTCAGTGGCAGGGATCAATGCACAGAGCTCCGGCAAGGACGAGTCGGCTTCTCCACGCAAGCCGAGAGGGCCGAGCTGTATCCGCTTCAGCATTTCTGCCGCCGTTTGTCGCCAACCCCATAACGAGAAGGACCGTCGCCGCATGGACAATGCGCAAAGAACGTCCCACGCACCGGTCGGATTCGTCCTGTTCGCTCTCGCCATCGGTGGATTCGCCATCGGCACCACGGAATTCGCGGCCATGAGCCTGCTGCCGTTCTTCTCCGAAGAGCTGGGGCTCGACAAGCCGACGGCAGGTCACGTGATCAGCGCCTATGCGCTGGGCGTCGTGGTGGGGGCGCCCGTCATCGCGGTGCTGGGCGCGCGCATCCCCCGGCGGCTTCTGTTGGTCGGGCTCATGGTGACTTTCGCGCTGGGCAACGGGCTGACGGCACTTGCCGGCAGCTACGATTTCATGCTGCTGGCCCGCTTCCTGTCGGGCCTGCCCCATGGCGCCTATTTCGGCGTCGCGGCGCTGCTCGCAGCGGCGCTCGTCGGCCCCCACAAGCGAAGCCAGGCCTTCGCCCGGGTCATGCTCGGCCTCACGGTGGCGACCATCGCGGGCGTGCCGCTCGCCAACGGCATCGGGCAATATTTCGGCTGGCGCTGGGCGTTCGTTCTGGTCAGCGGTCTGGCGCTTCTCACCGCGACGCTACTCTTCCTGTTTGCGCCCCGGGCCAAGGAGCCCGAAGGCGGCGATCCTCTCACTGAGCTCGGCGCACTTGCCCGCCCGCAGGTCTGGCTGACGCTCGCGATTGGCGCGATCGGCTTCGGCGGCATGTTCGCCGTCTACACCTATCTTGCCTCCACGGTGCTGCAAGTGACCGGAGAACCGCCCACGGCGATCCCCTTCACGCTCGCGGTGTTCGGTATCGGGCTGACCCTCGGCAATCTGGTTGCCGGTTGGGCGGCGGATAAGGCGCTGATGCCGACGGCCGGCATCGTGCTGGTTTGGAGCCTGATTGCGCTGACCATCTACCCCTTCACCACGGGGAGTCTGTGGACGCTCTGCCCCGCGGTGCTGGCGATCGGCTGCGGCGGCGGGCTGGCGACGGCGCTGCAGATCCGGCTGATGGATGTGGCCGGCCAGGCGCAAACTCTGGCCGCGGCCTTGAACCATTCAGCGTTCAACTTCGCCAATGCGCTGGGGCCGTGGCTGGCGGGCATGGCGCTCGCCGCGGGCTGGGGCCTATCGGAGACCGGCTGGGTCGGCAGTCTGCTTGCGATCTGCGGCCTGATCTTCTGGGCCTGGTCCTGGGCGCTGGACCGCCGCCGTTCGCCAAAAGAAGAGCCGGAGCCTGAGCTGGCCCCGGCGGAATAGTTGTGGCTGAAAGGCCGCCGATTACTCGGCAGCTTTGGCCATGCCGATCTTCGGGTCGAGCTCGCCGGCGGCATAGCGCTCGGCCATCTCCGCCATGGGAATGACCTTGATCTTGGAGGCCCAGCCGGCCGTGCCGAAGGCTTCCAGACGCGCCACGCAGACTTCCTTCATGGCCGCTACGGCGGGCTTCAGGAATTTGCGCGGATCGAACTGGGATTTGTCTTCCGTGGCGACACGGCGAAGGGTTGCCGCGCAAGCGATGCGCAGATCGGTGTCGATATTCACCTTGCGGACGCCGTGCTTGATGCCGCGGACGATCTCCTCCACCGGGACACCGTAGGTCTGGGGCATCTCGCCGCCCCATTTGTTGAACTCCTCCTGGAGCTCCTGGGGCACGGACGACGAGCCGTGCATCACGAGATGAGTATCGGGGAGCTTCTGGTGGATCGCCTCGATGACGTTCATGGCGAGGACGTCGCCTGTCGGCTTCTGGGTGAACTTATAGGCACCGTGGGAGGTGCCGATGGCGACGGCCAGGGCATCCACCTTGGTCTCGGCGACGAATTCCGCGGCCTGATCCGGATCGGTCAGCAGCTTCTCGCGGTCCAGCTTGCCTTCGAAGCCGTGGCCGTCTTCCGCCTCGCCGGAGCCGGTCTCGAGCGAACCGAGGCAGCCGAGCTCACCTTCCACTGAGGCCCCCACCATGTGGGCCATCTCGGTCACCTTCTTGGTAACGCCGACATTGTAATCGTAGTCGGTCGGGGTCTTGCCGTCCTCGCCCAGCGAGCCGTCCATCATGACGGAGGTGAAGCCGTGCTGGATGGCGGAGAGGCAAGTCGCGGCATTGTTGCCGTGGTCCTGATGCATGCAGATCGGGATTTCGGGGTACAGCGCCTGGAGCCCCTCGATGAGCTTGGCCAGCATCAAGTCACCGGCATACTGGCGGGCGCCGCGGCTCGCCTGGATGATCACCGGCGCGTCGGTCTGCTTGGCGGCCTGACAGATGGCAAGCCCCTGCTCCATGTTGTTGATGTTGAAGGCCGGCACGCCGTAGCCGTGCTCGGCCGCGTGATCGAGAAGCTGTCGTAGGGTTATCAGTGCCATGGTCGAACCTCTTTAGCTTTAGGTCTCCGCCGTCTCGTCTGTCTCGGCTGCCAGCGCAGCGATGCCCGGGAGCTGCTTGCCCTCAAGCCATTCCAGAAAGGCGCCGCCCGCGGTCGAGACATAGGTGAAGTCGTCCGCGGCGCCGGCGGCTTTCAGGGCCGCCACCGTATCGCCGCCACCTCCGACGCTCACGAGCTTGCCCTCCTTGGTGAGTCGCGCCGCTTCGCGGGCTACCTCGAAGGTCCCTTCCTCGAAAGGCGCGATCTCGAACGCGCCGAGGGGACCATTCCAGAGCAAGGTCTTCACGTCCGCCAGTCTCCGCTTCAGATCGGCGACCGTCTCCGGGCCGACATCGAGGATCATGCTATCGGCGGGAATGGACGAAATCGAGTGCTGCTCGGTCTCGACGCCCGCTTCCAGCGCCTTGGCGGTGACGGCATCCGTTGGCAAAACGATTTCGCAGTCGCTCTGGTTCGCATGGCCTTCGATTCTCTTCACGAGGCCTGTGGCGTCCTCCTCGCAGAGCGACTTGCCAACATCGACGCCGTGAGCGAACAGGAAGGTGTTCGCCATGCCGCCGCCGACAACGATGATGTCCGCCTTCTGGGCGAGATTATCGAGCACCGCGATCTTGGTGGAGACCTTGGAACCGCCGACAACGGCCATGACCGGGCGTTGCGGATCTTCGAGCGCCTTCTCAAGCGCGCGGATCTCCTCGAGCATCAGCAGTCCGGCATAGGCCGGCAGCCGCTCGGCAATGGCCGCGGTCGAGGCGTGGGCCCGGTGGGCGGCGGAGAAGGCGTCGTTGACGTAGAGATCGCCGAACTTGGCGAGCTCGTCGGCGAAGGCCTCGTCGTTCGCCTCTTCGCCCGGGTGATAGCGAAGGTTCTCCAGCAGAACGATGTCGCCCGGCTCCATGGCCTCGATGGCGTCATGAGCCACCTTGCCGACGCAGTCCTGCACGAACTCGATCTTCGCCTCGGGCAGAGCTGCGCGAAGCGTATCCGCCACGGGCTTCAGGGAGTACTCGGCGATCCGCTCTCCCTTCGGGCGCCCGAAATGGGAGATCAGGACGATCTTCGCTCCATTGCGCTGAAGCAGCTCCAGGGTCGGCAGAAGCCGGTCGATCCGCGTGGTGTCGGTGACCTCCCCGTCCTTCAGCGGCACGTTGAGATCGGCGCGCAGGATCACGCGCTTGTTCTCGGTGTCGACGTCCTCGATGGATCGGATGCGGGAGAGGTCGACCATCATGCGATCAGCTTCTCCATGGCCGCAGCGGTATCGCTCATCCGATTGGAGAAGCCCCACTCGTTATCGTACCAGGAGACGACCCGGCAGAAGACGCCGTCGATCACCTGGGTGCTCGGCAGATCGAAGATCGAGCTGCGCGGATCGTGGTTGAAGTCCGACGACACGAGGGGCTTGGCGTTGACGCCGAGCACGCCGGTGAGCGAGCCGTTGGCCGCCTTGGTCATGGCTTCGTTGATCTCGTCCACGGATGTCGGCTTGGACGACTGGAAGGTTAGATCGACCATGCTGACATTGGGGGTCGGCACGCGGATGGAGGCACCGTCGAGCTTGCCCGCAAGCTCCGGCAGAACCAGACCGATCGCCTTGGCCGCGCCGGTCGAGGTCGGAATCAGGTTCACCGCGCTGGCGCGGGCCCGATAGGGATCCTTGTGGAAGGTATCCACGGTCCGCTGGTCGCCGGTATAGGCGTGGATCGTGGTCATGTAGCCGCGCTCCAGGCCGACCGTCTCGTTGATGATCTTCACCACGGGCGCGAGGCAGTTGGTTGTGCAGGAGGCGTTGGAGACGACGAGATGGTCCGCCGTCAGATCCTGGTCGTTGACGCCATAGACGACGGTGAGGTCGGCGTTCTTGCACGGCGCAGAGACGAGCACGCGACGGGCGCCTGCCTCGAGATGCTGGGCGGCGGAGTCACGATCGGCGAAGCGGCCGGTGCATTCCATGACGATGTCGATATCGAGGTCCTTCCAGGGAAGGTTCTCCGGATTGGCCTCGGAGATGACCTTGATCTCCTTGCCATTCACCCGGATATTGCCGCCCGAAAGGCCGACCTCCATGGGGAGACGTCCGTGCACGCTATCGAACTCCAGCAGATGGGCGTTCATATCCGCCGGGGCCAGATCGTTGATGGCCACGAAGTCCAGATCGTCCCTGCCGGATTCCAGATAGGCTCTCAGTGTGAGCCGTCCGATCCTGCCAAAGCCGTTAATCGCGACGCGCTTGTTCGACATCTCTCCTCACTAGTCTTTTGTATTCGTCTTTGAACGTATCAGCTCTTGTTCGCCATCAATCCTTGCCGAGGCAGCTTCGCGCGGCGGCGCAGACGGCCTCGGTGGTGATGTCGAAGTGGTTATATAGGTCTTTGGCAGGCGCTGAAGCCCCGAAGCTCGACATTCCAACGAACGCGCCGTCTAAACCGATCCATTTGTGCCAGCCGAATTCCATGGCGGCTTCCACGGCGACCCGCGGCGCGGTGCCCATGACCTCCCGGCGATATTCGGCCGGCTGAGCATCGAACAGCTCCCAGGACGGCATGGAGACGACGGCGGCCTTGATGCCCTCCTTTGCGAGTTCCTCGGCAGCCTGGACCGCGAGCAGCACTTCGGAACCCGTGCCGAGCAGGGTCACATCGCGCTCGCCGTCCGCTTCGCGCAGCACATAGGCGCCCTTGGCGGAGAGATTCTCCTCCGTCGCCTCGTTGCGCAGGAGCGGAAGCCCCTGGCGGCTCAGCGCCATGATGGAGGGTTTGGTGCGGGAGAGCAGCGCAAGCTCCCAGCATTCGGCGCATTCGACCGCATCGGCCGGGCGGAAGACGTTGAGGTTCGGCATGGCCCGCAAGGCAGCGAGATGTTCGACCGGCTGATGGGTCGGACCGTCCTCGCCGAGACCGATGGAGTCGTGGGTCATCACATAGACGACGCGCTTCTTCATCAGGGCCGAGAGTCGAATAGCCGGACGGCAATAGTCGGTGAAGACCAGGAAGGTGCCGCCATAGGGCACGAAGCCGCCGTGGAGCACCATGCCGTTCATGGCCGCGGCCATAGCGTGCTCACGCACGCCCCAATGAATGTAGTTGCCGGAGAAGTCTTCCGGCGTGATGGCCGTGTGTGCCTTGGTCAGTGTGCCGTTGGACCCGGTCAGGTCGGCGGAGCCGCCGATCAGATGGGGGACCAGGGGCGTCAGCCGCTCCAGCACCTTCTGAGAGGATTGCCGGCTCGCCAGCTTCGACTGCTCGTCGACGAACTGAGCCTTGGCCTCGCGCACCGCCTTCTTAATCTCGATGGCGGTGTCCTCGTCGATTGGCTCGACCAAGGCGTTGCGCGCAGCACTGTCGAGCTTGCCGGCCCGGTCCATCCAGGCTTCGTAGGTGTCGCGATGGCGAGAGCCGGCGGCGCGCCAGCTTGCCAGGACCTGCTTCGGCACCTCGAAGGGCGGGTGGGGCCAGTTCAGCTTCTCGCGGGCCGCGGCGATCTCATCAGCGCCCAGCGCCGAACCGTGGGTGGAGGCGGTGCCCTGCTTGTTGGGCGCGCCGAAGCCGATCACCGTGCGGCAGGCGATCATGGACGGCTGGTCAGTGACATTGCGGGCATTCTCGATGGCGACCGCGATGGCGTCCGGATCGTGACCGTCGACCCGGGCGACATGCCAGCCCGACGCCCTGAAGCGCTCCAGCTGATCGTCGGAGACCGCGAGATCCGTATCGCCGTCGATGGAGATGTGGTTGTCGTCGAACAGCACGATGAGCCGCCCGAGCTTCATGTGACCGGCAAGCGAGATCGCCTCGTGGCTGATGCCCTCCATCAGGCAGCCGTCACCGGCGATGGCATAGGTGAAGTGGTCGACGAGCTCATCACCGTAGCGGGCGTTGAGCATGCGCTCGGCCATGGCCATGCCGACGGAGTTGGCGAGCCCCTGCCCCAGCGGACCGGTCGTCGTTTCCACGCCTGCGGTGATGAAATCCTCAGGATGGCCTGGCGTCTTGGCGCCGAACTGGCGGAAGTTCTTGATTTGCTCGATATCGACGACGGGCGAGCCGGTCAGATAGAGCAGCGAATAGAGCAGCATGGAGCCGTGGCCCGCGGACAGGACGAAGCGGTCGCGGTCCGGCCATTCGGGATGCTCGGCGTCGTATTTCAGAAACTTGGTGAAAAGCACCGTGGCCACGTCGGCCATGCCCATGGGCATGCCGGGATGGCCCGAATTCGCCTTCTCGACCGCATCCATGGCGAGGAAGCGGATCGCGTTCGCCATATCCTCGCGGGTGGCGGCGGGTGAAGCCTGCTCCGGGTTCAGGCTCTCGGCCATAACAGTCTCCAATAAGTAGGGTCAGAACTAATAGGCGCGCTCGCCCATGGACGCTTTCACGGCGTGGTATCCCACAAGAAGCTGGGTCAGCGCTAGGGGATGACTGATGGGCGCACCG
Source organism: Methyloligella solikamskensis (assembly GCF_042676065.1). Taxonomy (NCBI): domain Bacteria; kingdom Pseudomonadati; phylum Pseudomonadota; class Alphaproteobacteria; order Hyphomicrobiales; family Hyphomicrobiaceae; genus Methyloligella; species Methyloligella solikamskensis. The sequence goes on from NZ_JBHTJO010000001.1 coordinate 2,331,605, forward strand.
TTGGCGACGTCGATCCGGCCCACCTGGTCGCGCAAATGGCCGGCCTCGGGGATGAGGTCCCAGAGGAGATTTTCGATCTTCTCGGCGCGAGAATCGGAAATATCTCCTTTGATTTCAAGCACATCCACGGGCTTTCCGTCGCTGTCGCGGGCGAGCTCCAGCCTCAGATCGGCGTAATTCGAGCCGTCGAAAAGTGGGGAAAAGTCCGGATGCGGCAGGGTCGGCCGAAGCAGATGGCGCACGTCCAGATGGGTATCCGATCCGTTTGCACCCTCGGGCCGCGAGAAGCGGATGACGATATCGGCGAAAGTCCGCTGGGGATGGATGAATTGGGGGGCGTCTCTTTTGCGCTTCTCCAGGGACTCCTCTACCTCGCCTGAGGTGTAGCCGCGCTGGGTGGTGTCCCGGCGGCGCTTCCACTTCCGGCGGAGGTCCTCGATGGGGTCGAGATAGATCTTCACGTCGTAACAATCGCGCATGGCACGGGTCGTGTAGCCGAGCAGGCCTTCGGCGATCACGAAATCCTTCGGCTGGAGATAGGTCGGACGCTCCAGGGTGCCGCGAGTATGATTGTAGAGGGGCTTCAGCACCGCATGGCCTTCGCGCATGAGACGGAGATGCTGTTCCAGGATGTCGATATAGTTGGCGCGGGGGTCGAGAGCGGAAAGGCCGAGCTTGGCCCGTTCCGACCTGTCGAAGGCGTGATAATCGTCGGTGCACATGACCGTGCAGCGGTCTTCACCCAGAATCTGGGCGACGCCGGCCGCCAGCGTCGTCTTACCCGACGCCGAATCGCCAACGATGCCCAGGATGATCGGATGATCGACCTGCTTCGGCATTTTCCTCCCCATGGACGCGCCTCGAACAGGCGCTACTCAAATGCACGCGACTTTTCGCGTTGGTTTTGCGGCATCTTACGCCATGGGTCAGGCCACGTCTCGTGCTGTGACATTTTCGACGAGCGTCTCGGTTAAGGGCCTATAGCTGGTCAGAACCTGCCGCTCCCCGGTGAAGCCGGAGATCATCATGGTCTGGGTCCGGTACTGGCCCGGCTCGTGCTGAACGCCTTCCAGCATAAGGCCTGAGGTGATCCCGGTGGCGCAGAAGAAGATCTCTCCGGATCGGATGACCTCGTCCCGGTCCAGCCAGTGGGTCGTGTCGAGATCGGCGGCGCGCACGGCCATGGATTCTGTCTGGAGCTGGGGCGCGATGCGGCAGAGGAATTCACCGCCCAGCGCCCGGATGCCGGCGGCCGAGATGATCCCTTCGGGCACACCGCCGACTCCCATCATGGCGTCGATGCCGGACTCCGGTATGGCGGCAAGGATGGCGCCTGCTACGTCGCCCGCCGGATAAAGCGAGACCTTGGCCCCGGTGGCGACGATCTCGTCCACCAGACGCCGGTGGCGCGGCTTCTCCTGGACGTAGATGTTCAGTTCGCGGACCGGCTTGTCGAGGCAGCGGCCGAGGGTCTCCAACTTCTCCTGCGTGGGCATGGCGGGATCGATGCGGCCCCGGGCTTCGGGGCGCGCGACGAACTTCTCCATGTAGAAGGCTGGGCCCGGGTCCATCATGCTGTCCCGCGGGGCGACAGCGATGACGGCCAGCGCATTGGTCTGGCCGGGCTCGAGATAGGCAGTGCCTTCCATGGGATCGGCGGCGAGATCGGCACGGTATGACGCGCCGCGCTTGCCCACCATTTCACCGCGCTTGAACTGAGGAAGCTCGCCCTGCTGGGCATGGCCGATGACATCGACCGCTTCGAAATCGAGTTCGGCGAGGCTGTCGCGCATGGCCTCCAGGGCCGCCTTGCCGGCGGTCTGCCGGCAGCCGCTACTGAGCGCATCCGCGGCGGCGCAGGCGGTGGCTTCCGTGGCGCGTCTCAGCGCGTAGATAAAGTCTGGCGAAACGGACCGCTCGTCAGTCATCTGTGACCTCCTTCAGGCGATCTCCTGTTCTGCTCGCAAGTCCGGCACGTCGCGTCAGCGGGACGACCTGCCGAATCGAACGCGATCCCTGCAGCAGTGGCGCGTCAGTCTAGCGGATTACGTCTTTTGTAGCAGTCCCTGCATGACGGATTGGTTTCACGAACGTCACGCGGTGACGCTGCCGCCTCTGCCCTTCAGCCTGGGATCGAGAGCGTCGCGCAAGGAATCGCCCAGGAGATTGATGGTCAGGAGCAGCGCCACCAGGACCGCGCCGGGGATCAGGGTGACCCACCATGCCCCGGCGAAGATCAGGTCGTAGCCGGATCGGATCAAAGTGCCGAGGGACGGACGGGTCGGCGGCATGCCGAGCCCTAGAAACGAGAGCGCGGCCTCCGCCATGATCGCATTTGCGATGCCGATGGCCGCGACGATGATCAGAGGCGAGAGGATGTTCGGGAAGATGTGCCGGCGGACGATCTCCGCATCGGTGGCACCCAGCGCCCGGGCGGCGCGAACGTAATCCTTGGCCTTCTCCGACAGCGCGCCGGCCCGCGCGGTGCGCGCGAAGAAAGGCCATTCGGCGAGCCCGATCACGACCACCAAAATGGGCACGGCATTGGCGCCGAGGCTTTCGGCACCCAGCCAGGTGCGGAACAGAGCAAGGGCCACGATGGCCAGCATTAAGGTGGACAGGGAAAGCTGGATGTCGGCGAAGCGGGTGACGACGGTGTCGGTGCGCCCGCCGAAATAGCCGGCGAGCATGCCCAGAGGAATGCCGATCGCTGCCTGAATGACGACAGCGAGCAGCCCCACCAGCATGGAGACCCGCAAGCCATAGAGCACCGCGCTCAGGAGATCCCGGCCTTGGGCATCGGTCCCCAGCGGATAGGTCCAGGACCCGCCGTCCAGCCAGACCGGCGGCAGCTCCGAATCGAGAATATCGAGGCTGGCGAGATCGTATGGGTTCTGGGGTGCGAGGAGCGGCGCGAAAAGCCCGGCAACCGCAAAGAAACCCAGCAGAACGAGCAGCACGATCACGGCCGGATGACGCCGGAGCGCGGCCCCAGGCGGCGCGGGCGTCTGGCTCAGCTCCCCCTCCCCGGTCATTGGGCGGCCTCCAGGCTGACCCGCGGATCGAGCGCGAGGCTCACCAGATCGGCGACGGTGTTGGTGACGACGAAGATGGCGCCGACCACGACGAGATAGGTGGTGATGAGCGGGATGTCGGCGCGGGTGACGGCTTCGAGAAACAGGAAGCCCATGCCAGGCCATTGGAAGACGGTCTCGGTGAGCAGGGTGAAGGCGAGCAGATTGCCGAACTGCAGCCCCGCTTGGGCGATCACCGGCAGCCACGCATTGCGCAAGGCGTGGCCGATCCAAATGTGGATGCGCGAGACGCCCTTGGCGCGGGCAGTGCGGACATAGTCGCGCCCCAACTCGTCCAGCATGGCGCTGCGGATCAGCCGGATGAAAAGCGGCAGCATGATTGAGGAGAGCGTGACGGCGGGAAGTAGAAGATGTTCCAGCCCGTCGAGGCTGAGAAAGCTCGTCTCCCACCCGACCACGGACACTGTCTCCCCGCGGCCGAAGGCTGGTAGCCACCCCCAGAGCACCGAGAACAGGCTGATCAGCAGGATGCCGATGAGGAAGACGGGAACCGAGACGCCGAGCACGCTGAAGCCCAGCACAAGCTTGGCGCCCAGGCTTTTCGGCCTCACAGCGCAATAGATGCCGCCCGGAATGGAGAGCAGCACGACAATGAGGGAAGCCGCCAGCACCAGCTCGAAGCTCGCCGGGAACTTGTCCAGGATCACATCGAGGGTGGAGCGCTTGTAGATATATGAGGTGCCGAGATCACCGGTGGCCGCGCCCTTCAGGTAGCGGCCGAACTGGGTAGGCCAAGCATCGTTCAGCCCCAGCTCCTCGCGCAGCTCGGCCCGTTCGGAGGCGGAGGCGGCCGGCCCGGTCAGCTCGCGGATCGGATCGCCGAGGCTGGAGCGGATGGCGAAGGCGATGGTGAGGATCGCCAGCATGACCAGCAGCATCTGAAAGAGCCGCTGGAGAAGGAAGGAGGCTGCAGGCCGGATGGCGTCCATGCCGCCTTTCTATTCGATAACGAGGTCTCCGAGATAGGGCATGTCGATACTGTTCACAACCGGTTCGATCAGCACATTCTTCCGGGCGCCCCATGAGAGATGCTGCCACTGCATGGGCACCATGGCGGCATCGTCGTAGAGAATCCGCTCGATGCGCTGGAGGAGCTCCTTGCGGGCCGCGGAGTCGGTCATGGTCTGGCTCTGGAGGGTCAGCTTGTCGACCTCGGGTTTGGAATAGTCGCCGCCATTATATTGGCCGTAGCCGGTCTTCGGGTCCGGGGTCATGGCGAGGAACTCGTAGATATTGGCCGAGTCCTGAGTGTCGGACTGCCAGCCGATCATCATGATGTCGCCCTCGCGGGCATCGAAGCGCTGCCAGTATTGCGCCTTCGGCATGGTCTGGAGATCGACGGTGATGTTGATCCTGGCCAGCATGGCGGTGACGGCTTGGGCGATGCGGTAGTCGCCGACATAGCGATTGTTCGGCGCGATCATGGTGACGCTGAAGCCTTCCGGATAGCCCGCCTCCTCCATCAACGCCTTGGCCTTGGCGAGATCGTAGCGGGGCTTCAGGTCTGGATCGTAGCCGTCGAAGCCTTCCGGACTGAGCTGGCCGGCAGGCGAGCCGAAGCCGCGCATGATCTTCTTCACGATGCCGTCGCGGTTGATCGCGTAATTGACCGCAAGGCGGACACGAGGATCCTTGAACGCCTCCACGGTCTTCTGATTGAGCTGGAACGTGAGGATGCGCGTGCTGGGCATGGTCACGAGCGTGCAGCACGGGTTCGCCTCGACGCGGCTCAGGTCGCCGGGCGGCACGGGCGCGATGAAATCGACATCCCCCGCCAACAGCGCCGCGACCCTTGTGGCCGGCTCCTTGATGGGCGTGAAGACGATCTTGCCCACATTGCCGGGGGACTCCGTGTCCCAATAGCCTTTGAACCGCTTCATTAAGAGGCGAACGCCCTGCTCCCGCTCGGTCACGATGAAGGGGCCGGTGCCGGAGACATGGGTGGAGGCGAAGGAGGCGCCGTGCTTCACGATGGCGTCCTTGGCCTCGCCCTCCGCGTCGTCGCCGGAATAGAACTCCCGGTCCATGGGAAAGATGTAGGTCGCGAGGTTCAGGACCAGCGGGTACGGCTTCTTGGTGATCAGATCGACGGTGAGCGCGTCGATCACCCGCGCCCCTTCGAAGGGCTCGAACAGGGCTTTGAAGTCGGGGCTGCGCTTCAGCCGGTTGAGGGTCCAGACGACATCGTGGGCGGTGAGCGTGTTGCCGGAGTGGAATTTAACGCCGGGGCGCAGAAAGAAGCGCGTGGTGCGCTCGTCGATCTTCTCCCAGTGGACCGCCAGCCTGGGCTGCAGCTCCATATTCTGGTCGAATCGCACCAGGGGATCGAACAGCAGATGGGACATTTGCAGGGTCGCGCTGGCGATCTGCTCGTGGGGATCGAGGGAGATCGGGTCGGCGTCATAGGCCATGCGCAGGGTCTTGTTCCGCTCAACGGCAACGGCCGGACCGGACACAAATGCAGGCGCAATCCCTGCCCCGATGATGAGAAGCAACGCTAGGAGGACTCGCATTGCTCGAACCAATAGCGTCCCTTGGCGTAAGCGCCTAGCCCTTCAGTCACGGTTTGGCGATTGGCCGCAACGGTCTGCAACCGGTCGGGGTCCGGGCTTGTAACCGCGCCTTGAGCGGCTAAAGTCCGCGCCCAATCGAGGCAAGCGGAGCAGAAGAGTCTCTTGAGCGGGTTTTTCGTCACGGGAACGGATACGGATGTGGGCAAGACAGTGGTCGCCGCCTGGCTGACCGCCTATCTCGGCGCGGACTATTGGAAGCCGATCCAGTCGGGCGTCGCAGACGGCACCGACACCAAGACGGTGCGCGCCCTCGCCGAGCTGCCAGATGAGCGAATCGTGCCGGAGGCTTACGTGCTGCCGGAGCCGCTTTCGCCTCACGAATCGGCACGGCGGGCCGGTGTCACCATCGACCTGGCTGCGATCCGCCTGCCCGAGACGGAGAATTTCCTCGTGGTGGAAGGCGCGGGCGGCCTCATGGTGCCCCTCAACGAGACCGAGCTCGTCATCGATCTGATGGAGGATCTCGGCCTACCAGCAATTCTCGTGGCGCGCTCCACGCTCGGCACCATCAATCACACGCTGCTCTCTCTGGAGGCGCTCCGCCGCCGCGGCCTGGCGGTCGCCGGCGTGATCATGGTGGGACCGGAGAGCGGCCATAACCGCGCGGCCATCGAACGCTATGGCCGTACCCAGGTGATCGCGGAGATCCCCTGGCTCGATCCTCTCAACCGGCAGACCCTTTGCGGGATCACGCCGGAGCTCGATCTCAAAAAACTGGCGCAGATGGCGAAATGACTGATTTTGACGATTTCTCCCTCGAAGAGCTGATGGCGCTCGACAAGCGCCATGTCTGGCACCCCTTTACCCAACACGGAACCGAGACTCCGCCCTTGCCGGTCGTTGGTGCAAAGGCCGCAACGCTCACGCTCGGCAACGGCCAGGAATTGCTCGACATGATCTCGTCGTGGTGGACTTGCACGCACGGCCATTCCCATCCCGCCCTCAACGATGCGCTCGTCCGCCAAGCGCAGTCTTTCGAACATGTGATGTTTGCCGGCTTCACCCACGCACCGGCGGTGGACGTGGCCTCGAGACTTGCCAGGCTCCTGCCGGGGGACCTTAACCGCGTGTTCTTTTCCGATGACGGTTCGACCGCGGTGGAGGTCGCGCTGAAGATCGCCTATCAGCGCTGGGTCAACGAGGGAACGCCGCGCAAAGTCTTCATCGCATTCGACGGCGGCTATCACGGCGATACCGTCGGGGCAATGTCCATGGGCAGCGGCTCGGGCTTCTTCACCCTGTTCCGGGAGCTGATGTGCGAGGTGCAGGTGCTGCCCTACCCGTCGACCTATATCGGCGACGAAGACGTCGAGGCGAAGGAGAACGGTGCGATCGCCGCGCTGGAAAGCGTGATCGAACAATATCCCGACCAGATCGCCGGCATGATCATAGAGCCCTTGGTACAAGGCGCCGGCGGCATGCGGATTTCGCGGCCTGCCTTTCTAAAACGGCTGGTGGAGAAGGCGCAGAACGCCGGCATCCTGGTCATCTTCGACGAGGTGGCCACGGGCTTCGGCCGCACCGGGACCATGTTCGCCATGGAGCAAGCCGGAATCGTGCCCGACCTGGTCTGCCTCTCCAAATGCCTGACGGCCGGCTATCTGGCGATGTCCGTGACGGTGGCGCGGGACGAACTCTTCGATCGGTTCATTGGCGACACGTTTGCCAAAGCGCTTTCTCATGGGCATTCCTTCACCGCCAACCCGTTGGCCTGCGCGGTGGCGGTGCGTTCGCTTGAGCTTTTCGAAGAGGAAGGGACGCTAAAACGGATCGGCGAGATTGCCGATAAGCACCGCAGCTTCCTGAGCCGGGTCGGCGAGCGAGACGACGTGGCCTGGCCGCGCCAGGTCGGCAGCATCATGGCGTTCGATGTGAAGGGGAATTCCGACTACCAGTCGGTGCGCAGCCGTTCGCTGCGGGACTGGTTCTTGAACAACGGGCTGAATATCCGGCCGATCGGTCCGACAGTCTATCTGATGCCGCCCTACTGCGTGACCGATCAGGAACTCGACCAGGCCTATGAGGGCATCATCGAGGGGCTGGACCGGCTTGCGGCCGCCGAGCTCTCAATGGACGACAAGCGCCCATAGACGATGTGCCAGCTGACCTTGCCGCCATGGTCCTTTCCCAGGCGGCGAAGGACGCGGCGGAGCGCGCCGGCGGAAAGCGGCGCGTAGCCGTCCCGCGGGGTCAGCCCGCCGATGGCGCGGAGCCGTTGGAGAAAGGCGAGACCGCTCTCCTCCATGACGAGGGTCTCTTCGTCTTGGCAACCGGGAAGCGGCGCGATTGCGACGATGCCGTTCCGCACCCCTTCTGATGCGAGCGCTGCCCGCCACTCGGCGAAGCACTCCGACCCCAACGCACTGTAGAGAAGCGCGCCACCGGGATTGAGCCGCTCGCGCAGCCGGGTCAGGGCGGCGGCCGGATCGGCCAGCCAGTGCAGGCTCATGCTGGTGGTGATGAGGTCGAACCGGCAGACGTTTTCGACCCGCGCGGCATCCATCACATCGAAGGTGAGCTTGGCAGTCTTGGGCGGATTGAGATTGCCTTCCGCCGTGGCGATCATCTCCGGCGACAGATCGGTGATCAGGAAATCGCCATCCGGGTAGGTGTCCAGGAGATGCCGGGTCAGAAGCCCCGTGCCGCAGCCGAGCTCCAGCACCCGCGGACGCTTCAGGTCCGGCAGCTGACTTGCGAGCCGTTCCGCCACCATCCGCTGGAGAGCCGCGTGGCGCTCGTAGCTATCGGCGCGGGCACCGAAGCTCTCGGCGATTTTCGCGCTACGGGGTGACGTCATCGGTGAACTCATTCTCGGCGAGTGCGCGACGGGCAAATCCCATGATCCGTTCGGCGCACCATTCGGGGTGACGGGCGGGGAGAAGATGGCCGCTGAGGTCCGCCCATTCAACGGGATCGCGCCAGATGGCCGCGCTCATCGCTTCCGGCACGATCGGATCGTCGCGGGAGGCGAGCGGCAGGATTGGGGCTTTCATCGCTTCGCGCGCCGCGCTGGCGTCCCACTCCATGAGCCAGTCGAGCCCCTCGCCCAGCCGGTCGACATTCAGGGCGTCTTCGGCAACGAAGGGCTCCGCACCGCAGCTTTTCCAGAACATGCGCATCAGCCCATACGGATCGCGTTTCAGCGCTTTGCGCATTCCGGCCACCTTGGCGCGGCCGATATGGGACGCGAAGGCATCGAAGCCTTGGAGGCTGACCAGAGCCCGGAAGCTGTCGGGCCTCTCATGGAGGAGCCAGAGCACGCCCAGCGAATGGCCGATGGCTATTGCTTCCTCCGGCCAGGTATCGCTCGGGCCGAGGGCTTCGTCCGGTCCGCCGGAGACAAAGCCGAGATCGACGCGCGTCACGTCACCCTCAAGCCGTTCAGCGAGAGCATCGAAGATGCCGGGGTGGAAGCCCCAGCCATGGACGAGAACGAAATGCATGGGCGTTATTCCGCGGCCAGCCGACCGCTGATGGATCCGGGTCCGGACTCTTCCAGCACCTCGAGGAGGTCGTCGACATCCTCATCCGTATGGGCGGCGGTGAAGGCGAAGCGGAGCCGCGCGGTGCCTTTCGGGACCGTCGGCGGTCGGATGGCCGTGGCCCAGGAGCCGGTCGCTTTCAGCTTCTTGCTGAGGCCGTTCGCGGCTTGGGCGGAGCCGACGATCACCGGCACGATCTGGGTCTCCGACGCGCCGGTCTCGAATTCCAGCCCGTGGACGCCTTCCCGAAAGCGCCTTGAGAGGCGCGCGACGGTGGTCCGCGCTTCCCGCTGGCTCGGCAGGAGATCGAGGGCGGCATCCATGGCGCCGAGCACGGCGGGCGGAAGCGCCGTGGAATAGATCAGACCGCTGCAGCGATTGACGAGATAGTCCCGGACGCGCTTGGAGCAGGCGACATAGGCGCCGAAGCCGCCGAGCGCCTTGGAGGCGGTGCCGATGACGATATCGGCGGAACCGCTCAAGCCCTCTCCTTCTTCGCCCAGGACGCCCGTACCGTGGGCGTCGTCGACGATCAGGGTGGCGTCGTATTCCCTGGCAAGCGCGCCGATCTCTTCCAGGGGCGCGACGTCTCCGTCCATAGAGAAGACGCTCTCGGTCAGAATGAAGCGGGGCGCCTCCTCGCCTTCGGTCTTCTTCAGGAGCTCGGCGAGGTGGTCCGCATCCCGGTGGCGGTAGCGCTGCTGGCGGACTCCTGCCGCGGCGCAGCCGAAATGCATGCTGGCGTGGTTGAGCTTGTCGGCGAAGACCAGGGGCTTGGCCCCAAGCACCTTAGAATCCAGCAAAGCCTGGAGGACGGCGCCGTTGGCCTGGAAGCCGGAGGCCATGACCAGGGCCGCCTCCTTCTTCTTAAGCTTCGCGATCTTGGCCTCGACGACCGAAAACGCCTCGAGATTGCCGGTGACGAGACGCGAGGCGCCGCTGCCGGCCCCGAACGCATCCAGCCAGAGCTTCGCCCTGGCGATCACGGCAGGATGGAATCGGAGCGCCAGATAGTCGTTGCTGGAGAAATTCACGTAGGTCCGGCCGGCGACCTCGATCAGGCGCGCGTCAAGCGGCCGCATGTCGATGAGCGACCTTTGCAGCCCTGCGTCGGCCTGGTCGGCCAGATATGCGCCGTAGCGGCTTTCACTCCGTGCCATCATCCTGTATTAGCGAACGGAAGGTCCCGCAGCAATCGAGAGCCTGTTCAAGTGCTTGATCGTCCCGATACCCTTAACGAGCAAACCACTGATGAGAGGGAGCGCCCCGTCATAACGCCGGAGAGCGCAGCCCGCGGAGGCTTGCGTCACGACTGGACGCGCGACGAGATCCAGGCGCTGCTCGAAGCGCCGCTCATGTCGCTGCTCGATCAGGCGCGGGAGGTGCATCGCCAGCACCACGAGGACGGCACGGTGCAGTTGGCGAGCCTGCTTTCCATCAAGACCGGCGCCTGCCCGGAAGACTGCAAGTACTGCCCCCAGAGCGCCCATTACGCCAAGAAGACGGGACTAGAGCGGGAATCGCTTCTCGATGTCGACGACGTGCTTTCCAAGGCGGCGCGCGCTCGCGAAGCTGGGGCCACGCGCTTCTGCATGGGCGCGGCCTGGCGTCAGGTGCGCGACGGCAGGGAATTCGACAGCGTGCTGGAGATGGTCCGCGGCGTGCGCGACATGGGTATGGAAGCCTGCGTGACCCTCGGCATGCTGAACAAGGAGCAGGCCAAGCGCCTCGCCGACGCCGGGCTCACAGCCTACAACCACAATCTCGATACGTCGGAAGAGTATTACGAGAAGATCATCACCACCCGGACCTTCCAGGACCGGTTGGACACGATCGAGAATGTTCGCGAGGCGGGTGTCGAGGTCTGCTGCGGCGGCATCATCGGTATGGGCGAGACCATTTCGGACCGCGCCAGCCTGCTGAAGAGCCTGGCCGACATGGATCCGCACCCCGAAAGCGTTCCGATCAATGCGCTAGTGCCTGTGGAAGGCACGCCCCTCGCCCACCGGGCGAAGGTCGACTCCATGGAGCTGGTGCGCATGATCGCCACGGCCCGCATCGTGATGCCGAAATCGCGGGTGCGGCTTTCGGCCGGGCGGCACAATCTCTCCAAGGAAGCCCAGCTTCTGTGCCTGATGGCGGGCGCCAACTCGATCTTCTATGGCGAGAAGCTGCTCACCACGGATAACAACGATACGGGCGAGGATCTCGCCCTGATCGAAGAGGCCGGCCTTACGGTCTCCGAGCCGCGGGCGGAGGATGCGCCTTGCAGCGCGCGCCAAGGCGCGGCCGCGTGCGCCAAACACGGCGGCTAGCCCGCACATGTCACGCCTTGTCTATGTGGATGGCGGCTACGTCCAGGAGGACGAGGCCCGCATCTCCGTGTTCGATCGCGGGTTCCTGTTCGCGGACGGGGTCTATGAGGTAACCGCGGTGGTGGGCGGCCGGATGGTCGATTTCGACTCCCATCTCTCGCGCCTCGCCCGTTCGCTCTCCGCACTGGATATCGTCTCTCCCCTCACCGACCGGGAGCTGCGCGTGGTGCATGAGAAGCTGATCGCACGCAACAACCTGGACGAAGGGATCGTCTATCTGCAGCTCACCCGCGGCGTGGCGGATCGCGAATTCGCCTATCCGTACGGGCTTACCCCCACCATCGTCGCGTTCACCCAGGCCAAGCCCCTGCTGGACAACCCATTGGCCGAATCCGGGGTGAAGGTCGTGATGGTGCCGGATATCCGCTGGCGGCGGCGGGACATTAAATCCATCTCGCTGCTGCCCCAGGCCATGGGCAAGGAATTCGCCAAGCGGCATGGGGCCTACGAGGCCTGGATGGTGGAGAACGATGTGGTCACCGAAGGGACGTCCTCATCGGCCTTCATCGTCGATGCCGATGGCGTGCTCAGGACCCAGCCTTTGGGTCACCAGATCCTGCCCGGTGTCACCCGCCGCGCCGTCTTGCGGCTGGCGGAAGAGCATGGCGTTTCCTTCGAGGAGCGTCCTTTCAGCCTTGATGAGCTGCTCTCTGCCCGCGAAGCGTTCCTTACCGCCGCATCGGCCTTCGTGCTGCCGGTGATCTCCATAGACGGCCAAAACATTGGAAACGGCACGCCGGGCCCGATTACCAGGCGATTCCGCGAGCTGTATCTCAAAGAGTGCTGTCAAGAAAATTTTTAACCACGATTGAAACCCTTTCGTGGAAGCGGCGTTTATTCGCCATGACCAAGCTACTGTATTGGCTCGTATACAATTTTGACCTGGGACCCATCGGCCCCCGTGTGATGGATCTCGCGGTCAAAAGCTGGCTCCGGCGTGACGCAAGGGCCAATGAGCCGTCGCTCTTGCAGCATACGATGCAGTCGGTCCGCGGCCACGAGCTGAATTACAGTAAGTAGCATCGGATCGCGCTAAGTTCTTTAAAGTCATAGGCCTTTCGGATTGAGAGGCAAGACCGCGGCGGGGCACCCTGCCCCCGCTGCGGCGCACCTGACCGCTGAGAGGCGACACCGCTGGGAAGGTGCCGAGCGCCGGCCCCGGATTTTCCGGGCCGGCGTTTTTTATTGCCTGAATGGATGCAAAAGAAAAACGCCGGTCGCGGGGGCGGACCGGCGTCTTCCTGCGGTCAAGCTGCGCGTCAGCCGCGCAAGCTTTTGGCTCTTGCCTTAAGCGGCTTTCTTCTTCGCCTTGGCGGTGGTGGTGCCGCTCTTCGTGACCTTCTTGCCGGCGGCGCGGGCATTCACCTTGGCGCGCTCGGTTGCCAGGGTAGAGAGCTTCTTATCGGCCGCCTTCTCCTCTTTGAGGTTGGCATTCAGAAGCGGCACGACATTGTTGTGGCCGAGCTCCTTGGCCCAGGCGATCAGGGTTCCGTAGCGGGTCATCTCGTAATGCTCCACGGCCTGGGCGGAGCCGATCAGCGCCGCATCCTTCACCCGCTTGTCGGCGACCTCGCCGGAAACCTCGTTGGCTTCCTTGATGATGCCGTCGATGGCCGGACAGTCCACGGCCTTGGCCTTGTGACCGAGCTTCTCGAAGACCTCTTCCAAGCGCTTAATCTGCCCCTCGGTCTCCTTCAGATGGCTCTTCAGCCCGCTTGTCAGCTCCCGCTTGGTGGCCTTCTCGATCATCTTGGGCAGGGCTTTGAGCACCTGCTTCTCGGCGTAGTAGATGTCCTGCAGCGTATGGAGGAAGAGATCCTCCATCGTCTCGATATCTTTGGAAAACAGCCCCATCGGACAGGTCCCCTTTCTGTGTCTTGTCTTGTGTGTCGTCGTTCAGGGGGCGCGGTTGTGTCTCGTCGCGCCGCACCTTGGTGCTTCTTAAGCGCAGTCGAGAGGCCTAAGTTCCCGGGAACTGCGGGAAAACTTGGCTGTTGAGCAACTGGGGCGCTTGCGAATAGTCTCTCGCGGATTTTTTGCAGATCTCATCTTCTGCAAATGCCTTGGGGGGCATTTCTTGCGCGGGCGTCACAACGAATACTGGAGGCAGCTCGCCGGAGCTCTCGGGCTTCTCGGCGTGATCGTCTATTCCGGGCTCATTCCCGGCCATCTGATCTCCCAGCTCCGCAACGACCTGGTGCAGGCGAAGCTGGGCGATGCCCTGGCCCTTATGTGCCATTCGGGCTCACTGGACGGTGCGGCGCCCTCCAAGCAAGACGGCAAGACGAATTGCCCATTCTGCAAGAACCTCGCCTCGTTCCACTTCGCAGCGACGCCTCCCGTCGCCATTATCCTGAAGTGTCCCGGCTCCCGCCGCGTGGCGCTGCCGCGGGAAACGGCCATCGCGACCTTCCGCGACGGCCAGATTCCCCATAGCCGCGGCCCCCCTCTCCTCTCCGTCTGAACCAAGACCGCGCAAGCACGGCTTGCGCACATGAAAAATCGTTCAAACGGGGAGCCCTCCCATGGGACTTTGGTGCCCGGTCCGCTTTGCGTGGCCGCTGTCGCTGATCGCGACTTTGTTTCTTGCGTTTCCCGCGCTCGCTCAGGACGAGCCGGGGTACGAACTTCCGACCATCGTGGTCACTCAGCCGGCGGAACCGGAGCCGGCACCGCCGCGGCCTTCAGCATCCGCATCAAGTGCCGGCCGCTACGAGCTCCCGGCCGACGCACCAGCCGCGCTGCCGGAATATTCGGAGCGTTTGGAGACCACGGTGATACAGCCCGGCACGCGATCCGGCAGTCTGACCGTGCCGACGATCGGCGAGGCCATCGCAGAGATCAATCAGACGCCGGGGGGCGTGGAGATCGTGCCGGGCAGCGCCTACCAAGAGAGCACGCCGGCATCGACCCTGAAGGACGTGCTGGATTACGTGCCAGGCGTCTATATCGAACCGAAATGGGGCGAGGATTCCCGCATCTCGATCCGCGGTTCGAGTCTGTCGCGCAACTTCCACCTTCGCGGCATCCAGCTCTACATGGACGGCATCCCCATCAACACGGCGGATGGCTACGGCGATTTTCAGGAAATCGACCCGACGGCCTACAAATATGTGGAGGTCTACAAGGGCGCCAACGCTTTGCGCTTCGGTGCAAACAGCCTCGGCGGCGCCATCAACTTCGTCATGCCGACGGGCTACAACTCCGAGCTATTCGGGGTGCGGACGGATGTCGGATCGTTCGGCACCGCTAAGGTGGCGGTCACGTCCGGCGCCGTCTCCGGCAATGTCGATTACTACGTGCACGGGACGTGGCAGGAGGCGGACGGCTATCGCGACCACAGCGCGGGAGATTCCACCCGCGCCGTGGCAAATCTCGGCTACCGGATCACGCCCAATGTCGAGACGCGGTTCTATTTCAACGCCAACGATATCGAGCAGGAGATTCCTGGCGCGGTGACCAAGCGGGTCGCCCTCACTGCACCCAAGACGCCTGCCCAGATCAACGTGATCAACAACTGGCAGCGGAATGTGGAATCCTATCGTATCGCCAACAAGACGGCGATACGGCTGGCGCCCGACACCCTGCTGGAGCTCGGCGCCTTCGGCATGGATCGGCATCTGATCCATCCGATCTTCCTGTATCTCGACTACGACTATTCCGATTACGGCGGCTTCGCCCGGCTGTTCGATGAGCGGCAAATCGCGGGCAAGCGGAACCTGCTGATCGCCGGCGTCAATCTGCATAACGGCGAGACGGATGCCGATCTCTACGGCATCGGGCCGGGTGCCGCGAAGGGTCCGTTGATGCAGAGTTCCGACCAGATCTCGAAGAACTTCTCCGCCTATCTGGAGAACTCGTTCTACTTCCTGGACGACGTGGCCCTGGTGGCCGGAACCCAGTATCTGGATGCCAGCCGTGAGCAGGTCGCAATCCTGAACACGACATCGGGTGAGAGCAATTTCGATCTCTTGAGCCCGAAGGTCGGGCTGTTGTGGGACGTCGAGCCGGACTGGCAGATCTTCGGCAATATCTCCCGCAGTGCGGAGATCCCGAGCTTCGGCGAGGGCGGCGCCGTGATCGACTTCGACGATATCCTCGCCCAGCGGGCGACGACCTACGAGATCGGCACCCGCGGCAGCCGGCCGGATTATAGTTGGGATCTCTCCATCTACCGGGCCGATATCCGCAACGAACTGCAGTGTCTGGGCGCCTCCACGGCGGCCTGCACGGTCGTGAACGCGGACAAGACGGTCCACCAGGGCGTCGAACTCGGGCTCGGCTACAGCATCGTCAAAGGCATCTTCGAAAAGGGTGAGGAGGCCGACCGGATCTGGCTGAACGGCGTCTACACCTATAACGACTTCTTCTTCGACGACGATCCCATCTATGGGAACAACGAGATCCCCGGCGCGCCGCCCCACATCATCCGGGCGGAGCTTCTCTACAAGCACCCTTGGGGCTTCTACGCCGGCCCGACGATCGATTGGACGCCGGAAGGCTATTACGTCGACAACTCCAACACGACGCAGACCGACGCCTATGCCCTGCTCGGCGCCAAGCTGGGTTTCGAGAGGGGAAACTGGTCCGGCTATGTCGAGGCCAGGAATCTCACGGATAAGAACTACATCGCCGCGGTGGACATCGTCGCCGAGGCCAATCCAGACGCCGCGCTCTATTGGCCCGGCAATGGCCGCGCGCTGTTCGCCGGCCTGCAGATGAAATGGTGAGCGGAATGACAAATAAGAGAGTCGCATCAATGCTGTCGGCAGCGTTGTTCGGGTGCCTTCTAAGCAGCCAGGCTCTGGCCCACGTGACCCTGGAGACGCAAAGTGCCGAGCCCGGAAGCTTCTACAAGGCGGTGCTGAAGCTGCCCCATGGCTGCGACGGCTCGCCGACGGTGAAGCTGGAGGTCGACTTGCCCGACGGCTTTATCTCCGCGAAGCCCATGGTGAAGCCCGGCTGGACAATCGAGACGGAGAAAGGCGCCTACGACCGGGAATACGCGTTTCTTCACGGCATGACCCTGAAGGACGGCGTGCGAAAGATCGTCTGGTCGGGCGGCGAGGTGCCTGAGGCGTTCTACGATGAGTTCGTCGTCACCGGCTTCCTCGCAACGGAGCTGGAGCCAGGCCCGATCTACTTCCCTGTGAAGCAGGTCTGCGCGGAGGGCGATGTCTCGTGGTCCGAGCTGCCGAAGGACGGAGAAGATCCGCATTCGCTGAAGGCGCCTGCCCCGCAGCTGATGCTGAACGCGCCTGCCGAGGCGGGCGGCCACCATCATCCCTGAAAATTGGGGGCGGTCCGGCACCACGCATACCGGACCGCCCTCGCCTTAAGGCGACTTCGGCGTCATCACGCTTCTTTCCTGAAAATACCAGTGCCCCGGACGGGAGCCCGTTGCCTCGCTAGGGGGCTGCGGGCTTGTCTCCAATTCCATTGGGCGGCAATTCCCGGGTCACGATGTCGAAGGGCTCGGAAGAGATGTGCACCGGCCCAGTGAACGGGAAATCGAGCAGGATCGCCGGCAACAGCACCAGCGCCACGAGCGCGGCCATGACCGCCGCCATGGACACCTGGGCGATGACGTTCTGGGTGCCGAAGAAGGCCGGGTAGCCCAGCAGGATGAAGGCGCCGCCGATCAAGGCGAGCCAGAGAATCTGAGGGATCGAGCCGTCGGCGCTTTCCACCCGTTCGCTCCGGCTGTCCTGGATGACGGCAGCCAGGCGCAGCGCTTCCTGATATTGGGCGAGATCCTTCAGGGTCTCGACCTTGAGGCTCAGGATGGCTTCAGCGACATGGGCCAGGTATTCGGCAGGCTTCTGGCCCAGCGTACCGTCGGCCATCTCCGGCCACTCGTCCTTCTTGACGTGCTTGGCGTAGGCGAGCAGCGGCTTGCGGACCGCTTCGCCCGCGTTGCCGGGCAAGGCGTAGGTCAGATGATGGAGATCGCGCACGGCCTTGGCCTCGGTGCGCACGGCCGTCTCGACATCCTGATAATCCTGCCAGACGGCGATCACCATGAAAGCCAGCATGACGGCATAGAGCACGCCGATATTCGCGAATTTGAAGCCGCCGACCTCGTTGTTGCGCTGAAGGCGCTCATGCCCCCAGATGCGGCGGAAGATCAGGATCAGGCCGATCGTGTAGATCTCGAAGAGCAGGATGGTCCCCAGCACGAGGGGAAGCAGCGGCGCTTCGTTGATCAGCCTGAGGATGGACACGGGCGCGACCTCCGCTCGCGAGACGACGGTTTCCAGTAGCCGAATTCAGCTTACCGCAAAAGCGCCTTTGCTGGCCGAGGCCCGCCCGCGCGCCGCTAGAACAGCAGATACAGGATCACGATCACGAGCAGCGGTACGCCCATCAGCCAAAGTAGAATGCCAGGTAGCATGGTTCTCTCCTCCCGTTTGCGTAGTCGTCAGGAACGGAACAACCCGAAGTCGAGTTGGTTCCGGGACGACGCGGACGGCACATCGAAGGCACGTCTTTTGGAGGCGAGTCTTCTAGGGGCAGGCCGCGTTTCGAAGACGAGGCAACACAGGCAAAGGGGCTATGCCGCCTTCGCCGAGGGAGGAAACTGACATGGTACGCAATCCTGATATTGCGATCGCGGAGATGGACGAGGTGGCCATCTCTCAATTCACCCTGGACCGGCACGCAATGGCGACTGACTGGGGGGCGATCTTCGGCGGGGCGCTGGCCGCCGTCGCCGTCTCCATCATTCTGTTCACCGCAGGATCCGGCTTCGGACTTTCGACCGTGGAGCCCTGGTCCTTCACCAACGACGCGCCGGAGACCTTCGCCATCGGCGCCGGTATCTGGCTGATCGTGATGCAGTGGCTGTCGTCCGGCTTCGGCGGCTATCTGGCCGGGCGCCTGCGCAGCAATACGCCGGGCTTGCGGACCGATGAGGTGTTCTTCCGGGATTCGGCCCACGGGCTTCTCGCCTGGGCGCTGGCCACGCTTCTGGTGGCGGCGCTGTTCGCTGTCGGCACGGTGCTCGCCAGTCTCGGCGCGGCGGATGCGGTGACCGCAGGTGCCGGTGCCGCAGCGGAAGGCGGCGAGGTTTCCAAAGAGACCGCGAAGCAGGTTGCCGAGGCGGCCGCGAACTTCTCGATCTTCACCGCCATCTCGCTGTTGATCGGCGGGTTCATCGGCGGTGTGGCCGGCGCGCTCGGCGGCTATCACCGGGACGAGATCTAGCGCCTCGAAAAGAAGAGTCGTCTCAGGGATCTACCCCTGAGACTTCAGAGATCGATTCGCTGCCCTCCCCGCACCTGCGCGGAGGGCAGCTTTCGATTCACGGGCTAGCGGGAGGCCCGCTTCTCCATTGTCTCGTCCTTGACCTCGACGCCCTCGGCATCGATGCCGTCCTCGATATTGCTATCGCGCACGATGAGCGTGCCCTTGCCGTCGCCGTCCTGGACGACCTCGAGGCCGGTCTTGTCGCCATGGTCGTTGCCGGAGGTTTCGAGCTTCACGACGACCACGTCGATATCGCCCTCGTCCTCCTGCTCGAAGACAACGCCCTTGCCGCCATTCTTCTTCGACGACACGTCGTGGACCAGAGCGGTGACGCCGTCGGCGCCCTCCTCGGAGATCTTCACGCCGTCGTCGGTCTGACCTTCGACCTCGCCGTCGCGGAAGGCGAAGGAGACCTTGCCAGCGTCGGCCTCGTCGAAGTCGATGCCCTCATCCTTGTTGTCCTTCACCTCGAGGTCGGAGAGCACGGCGATCAGATCGCCCTCGCCCGCCTCGTCGATATCGAAGCCGTCATCGAGATCAATTGCGATCTCGTATTTCTTCACCGAGCCGGACTCGTAGAGCTTCACTTCGCGCTCGATGCAGGCATCGTCGGGCGAGCCGGTGATCGCCGGCGGCACGTCGGCTTCCGCCATCTCGCCGTCCTCAAACTTGCCTTTGGCGTCCTTGGGCAGGAACGACTTCAGCAGCTTCGGATCGCAATAGGTGCCGTTCTCGTTGAAGGCGCTGTCGATTGCGGTGGCGATGACGCTGCCCGCCTCGCCTTCGTCCAGCTCCACGCCGTCGGCGCCCATACCGGTGAATTTCGAATGCTGCGCATGAAAGACGATGTCGCCTTCGCTGCGCTCATCCACCCGGAGCCCATCGCCGTCGAACCGGCCCTGGCCGGCGTTGGAAATCTCCACATCGGTCAGGCGGACCGAGACGGAGGCAGGCGAACCGGAGCCCGCGCCGCCACCGCCATTGCCGCACGCATCGGCGAGGCTGCAATCGGAGACGTGGACGCCGTGACCGGCGACGTCGGATACGGAGACCTTCTGAAGGTCGAGATGCACGATGCCGGTGCGATCCTGCGGAACGCCGATAAAGATGCCCTTGCCGGCGGGCCCGTCCGTGTCGCCACGGTGTTCGAGGCTGAAGCCGCCGGGGCCCTGGAAGCTCAGATTGTTGACGGTGAGGTCGGCGCCATTGCTGACCGACAGCAGGTTCACGTTCTTGTCCGACTTGATGACCTGCCCGCTGCCGTAGAGACCCAACGGCGCGGTGCCCTCATAAACCAGCGGGGTCTCGATCTCGATATCGTCGCCGGTGGTGACGAAGATCTGCGCATCGCCCTCGCCCTTGGCGGCCTCAGCCAGCGCATCGCGAAGTGAGCCGGGTCCGGAATCGGCGCTCGTGGTGACGAGGAGCTCGGCGGCGTACGCCGGCGCGGCAAAGCCGGCCGCGACAAGCGCGCCAGCGAACATGAATGATTTCAATGGGTTGGTCGGAAACATCGGGTGGCATCCTGAAAGGGAGTGATGGATGCTCTTCCCTACGCTCGCTTTGCGATGCTTTTGTTACGGTTGGTGATGCAGGCTGCCAAGATCGCTCTGCGTCTCTAATACTGGAGCAATTCGCGATCCAGCTCTCTCGGCGTCATCGGATGCTCGTTCCGCGCTTTTGCTTGTTCGTCGCGATACTGGAGACATCGGCGGACGAATGCTGCGTAACCATTGTGGCATGCCTCGCAACCGGCGGGAGGCTTGCCGTTTCCTCTTCCGGGAACCTTCTTCCTGATTTCCTTGCTAGCCCGCGAATCGTAAATGAAGAAGGCCCTGGGCTGGTGGAAATGGAGGTATTTGGATGCGAACGATGGCCGTTGGCGGCCGGTCAACCTCTTTAGAAGCTCGACGAACTCCCAATGTATGGCTAGGACTTGTGGAAGGTGGCCTTCATCCACGGCCTCAACCTCGCTGATAGAAGCTAGCCAGTGATCCAGAGGTGAGTTGCGGATTTCTGGAGCGATTAATCTATGCAGATCTTTCGTCTCATCCCGTCTAGCTTCCTCTGCATATCGTCCTGTTGCACGACGCTCTATTGCCGCGGCGTACGCTCTTCCGATCAACCAGACCTTGCCGCTAATTACATCATCGTCAGTATGTTTAGGGGCCACAACGCACATGTCGTAGAGAATTTGATTCCCAAAATTTCCAGACAAATTCTCTTTCATATGGTGCGCTCCCAACTCCCAACTCTCGGGCCATCGAGCTCAGCAAATTGCAGTGCGAATGCTATGGTGGCCAACCACTGACTATCGGTTAGTCAATGAAATGAGCATGATCGCTAAGGGAATTGTCGTCCTAATCCTTCTAGGGACTGTTGTCCTGGCCATTCTAGCAGCACTCAACCAGTGGCCGGAAACGCACATTTCCAAACTCGTCGGCAAGCCCTCCGTTATCTCGGGAGCCCTCATTGGTGGCGCTCTAACAATTTTCGCTGGCTGGCTAGCTTGGGAAGCCGTGCAACAACAGTTGCCTGCGCAACAACGGGCGACCCAAGTCGCCGAGCTAACCTATTGGCAGCAACGCCTTGGGGAGGCCGAAATGGGAATAGTCGGGCTCAAGCTAATTCGTCGTACGGTTGTCACTCCATTGATCGAAGTGCTCGACGATTTTGACCGCGCTCAAGACGATCATCCATATACGTCCGTGTTGGATGAAATAAGAGCGACAGGCGCTTTCGACCATTCCATGTGGCCAAGCACAGGCCCTGGGAACCTTCTTGGATGGGAATTAAACTATCATCTCAGCATTCTGCGCGTTCAGTGGGACAGGTCGAGAGGACAAGTAGACGAACCAGTGGTCGAAGAAATTGAACGGAGCGCACAGAATTCCATTGTTCAGCTCCAAAGAATTATCCAGAGCTTCGACGCTGAGATTGCTAAGCAACGCGAGAATCGAGATCGAGCACGCAAAACTTTGGCGCTTATCGAAGAAAAGAGTCTCGATTAGCATCATTCTTTCCGCTGCTGCATTAATCGAGAAAATGACGCACGCATAAGAACTCGCCCCTCTGCCCGCCCCTCATCCTGCCAGATTTTCGCCTCCCCCCCCCGGTGACACCCCACGGGGAAAACTCCTGACTTTTCGCGTCCCGACTCAGACCCCGTGATACTCTTCGCGCGGGAGCTAACTGGAGGAGGCGACGATGCCAACATCAGCGACCATTTCCGAAAATCGCACCTGGTTCTTCATCCTCGGGATTATTCTGATCGTTCTCGGGGGCGTTGCGATCGCATTTCCGTTCTTGACCACCATTGCCACCAAGATCTTCCTGGGCTGGCTTTTCCTCATCGGCGGGATCGTTCAGATCATCCATGCCTTCTCGACGAAGGGCTGGAGCGAGTTCTTCCTGAACCTGCTGATGGGCGTTCTGTTTCTCATTGCCGGCGCGTGGCTGGCGTTCTTCCCTTTGACCGGGATCGTCACCCTGACGATCTTCCTGGCCGCCATGTTCGCGGCGCAAGGCGTCATCGAAATCGTCATGGCGGTGCGCATGCGGCCGCATGACGGGTGGGGCTGGATGCTGTTCGCCGGGATCGTGGCGCTCGCCGTGGGCCTGATGATCATGCTGAACCTGCCGACATCGGCGGCCTGGGCTATCGGGCTTCTGGTCGGGATCAATCTGCTCATGACCGGCTGGGCCTATGTGCTGCTGCCCATGATGGCCGGCCGCGCACAGGCCGCCTAAGCGGTCTGACTGTCTGAGGGGCCAGTTGAGCTGATACCGGATCGGCGGCCTTCGCGAGCAACGCAGGGCCGCCGGACCACCTCACGCCTGTCTCCCCGGCAGACGATAGCGGCAGCGTTCGGCCGCAGCCCGCCTATCGCGGGGCGGCTCCGCCCATTTCGGGGCTGGAGAAGATGTGATGAGAAGGTCTGGTGGGCGCACACGGACTCGAACCGTGGACCCGCTGATTAAGAGTCAGCTGCTCTACCAACTGAGCTATGCGCCCGACCGGCATCCCTGCCAGAGCTCACTCATATAGGTGATGGGGGATGCGAAATCGAACGGACCTGTTAGCACCGGCGCGAACGTCCTGTCTAGAGCGCTTTGGCGAATAAACGCGCGTCCTTCAAAACTATTGCTCCGCTGCCGCAAAACTATTTTCAGGTGAGGAACGGCGCAAACAGGCCAAAAACCGCAAGCGACGCGGGAGGCCCGACGGAATTGCCCTTGCCAAGGGTGCCGGTGCCGTCCATATAGCTGGCAGACGGTACGCCCGTGCTGGGCGTGGACTAACGACGACGGCAAGTTATCGCGCCGAATACGAGCTCGACCTTTCCCGAAATCTGAAGACGTCGCCTCAGGTGAAGCCATTCCGGCCTCGCCCAGCGGCCCGCTATCAACGACAATCGGGAAAGGACTCCCATTATGTCTCGCATTAACGGCACTGTGAAATTCTTCAATCACTCCCGCGGCTTTGGCTTCATCGCACCGGAAGGTGGCGAGAAGGACGTTTTCGTCCATGCCTCCGCGCTTGAGCGTTCCGGCGTGCCCTCCATCGACGAAGGCGACAATGTCACCTTCGAGATCGAGGACGACACCCGCGGCCGCGGCAAGCAGGCTGCGAACATTCAGCTCGCGTAACTTTACGCGCTGAAGAGCGATTGACGGCGGAGGGCAGCCCCCTCCGCACCCCAAGTGGCGGTTCGGTTCTCCGGGCCGCCACTGTTAGTTTCTGAGCCGGTTTGAGGCCCCTTCCCTCGCCTCCCTCTCCCCTCTCCGCGCCTCTCTTCCGACCAAAGCTGGTTGCCCATTGCCGCTTGCTGCCAGTGCTGTATCTTGCAGCCTCTCATTTCGGGCAGACGGGGCAGAGCGCGTAAGATGACATCCTTCTCTTCGGTTTCACGGCTTTTGGCCGCACCCACGGCGATGCTCGGGCTGGCGCTGTTCAGCGCGGGGCTTACCGGCTGCAGCGGGGGCGACCCCTTCTGCGAGGATCTGAACGAGATCGCCGACGAGGCAAAGCTCGACTTCGTGCATCTCGGCGCGGAGAAGCTACCGCCCTACAGCGCGGGACAAAGCGTTTCCCAGGCCGAGGGCACCATCACCCTGCCCGGCATGCGGCGCTGCGACGTCACCAATAATGACGGGCTGATGTCCTATGACTGCGAGGTCTCCTTCGAGACGCGCGAAGAGGCGAGCGCCAAGATGGCGGAGCTGAGCGACAAGATCGTCGACTGCTTCGACGAGGTGGAGGTCGATCTGCAGGACGGCGCGGTGGACGGTGTGAAGGACAGCCGCATCACAATCCCCCACACCAAGGCAGGCGTGCCGGTGGCCATGGACCTGCAGATGTTCGAGCATGCGACCTATATCGTCTCGCTCTCCATCTACCGGAACGGCAAATAGCGCCGGTCTCCTGCGAGGTCTAGTTGCCGCCGGGACGCTCGGAGGCCGCACGGTCGCCGCAGCGGGATCCGTCTGACGCCCGGTCGCTGGGCACGTTGCACGGGCCGGCAATGGCGCTGGTGGAAATTGCTGTGGCGGAAAGCGCCGCGAGCAGCGCGGCAAAGATCAAAGTACGCATGACGTTTCTCCCTCCGCCCGCTTGAAGATTGGTTGCGGGCGTCGGGACACGTTACACGCTTTGATTGTATTTTGGAAGAATGGGCGACGCGGGTTGTGCGCCGCCCATATTTCTAATTGCGCGTCACACCGGCGAAAGCCGGTATCCAACTCCGCTGTCCGGAGTGTGCCGCTGGATTCCTGACTTAGGACGCCATCATGGTCTCGGGCTTCTTGCGCACATCGCGGGCGAAGATCTTGTTCAGCGCGATGATGTAGGCGCGAGCGGACGCCACCAGGGTGTCGGTGTCGGAGCCGCGGCCCGTGGCAATGCGGCCATCCTCTTCCAGACGCACGGTCACCTCGGCCTGGGCGTCGGTGCCTTCGGTCACGGCGTGGACCTGGTAGAGCTCCAGGGTCGCCGTATGGGGCACCATGGCCTTGATGGCGGCGAAGGTTGCGTCCACCGGTCCGTCCCCTTGGGCTTCGTGGGTCTGCTGCTTGCCGTCGATATCCAGCGTCAGGGTCGCCTTCTGGGGCCCGGACGTGCCGGCGATGACGGTCAGGGAGACCAGCTTGATGCGGTCATGGGCCGTGGCGATCTCCTGATCGACCAGAGCCTCGATGTCCTCGTCGTAGACATGCTTCTTCCGGTCGGCCAGGGCCTTGAAGCGGACGAAGGCGTCCTCGAAGGCGTTGTCGCCCAGCTCGTAGCCCAGCTCCTTCAGCTTCTCGCGGAAGGCGTGGCGGCCCGAATGCTTGCCCATGACCAGGTTGGACTGGGTCAGGCCGACACTCTCCGGCGTCATGATCTCGAAGGTC
The DNA here is from genome assembly GCF_042676065.1 of Methyloligella solikamskensis. Lineage (NCBI taxonomy): Bacteria > Pseudomonadati > Pseudomonadota > Alphaproteobacteria > Hyphomicrobiales > Hyphomicrobiaceae > Methyloligella > Methyloligella solikamskensis. The sequence continues at coordinate 2,356,771 of NZ_JBHTJO010000001.1, forward strand.
TGGGCGTTCTTCAGTACGCCGTCCTGATGGATTCCGCTCTCATGGGCGAAGGCGTTCCGGCCGACGATGGCCTTGTTGTACTGCACCGGGAAAGCCGTCACTGCGGAGACCAGCTTGGAGGCGCGGGTCAGCATTGTGGTGTCGATGCCGGTCCAGTAGGGCATGGCGTCAGAGCGGGTCTCGATCGCCATGACGATCTCTTCCAGCGCGGCATTGCCGGCACGCTCGCCCAGCCCGTTGATGGTGCATTCCACCTGGCGTGCGCCCTTGGTGACGCCGGCCAGGGAGTTGGCGACCGCCAGACCCAGATCGTCGTGGCAATGGGTAGAGAAGACGATCTCGTCGGCGCCCGGCACCTTCTCGATCAGCATCTTGATCAGATCGGCGAACTCATGGGGCAGCGCATAGCCCACCGTGTCCGGAATGTTCACGGTGGTGGCGCCGCATTTGATCGCCATCTCGATGCACCGGCACAGGAAATCCTCTTCCGTGCGGGTCGCGTCCATGCAGGACCACTCCACATCGTCCGTATGGGAGCGGGCGCGGGAGACGGATTTCTCGATCCGGTTCAGAACCTCGTCCTGGTCGATACCCATCTGATATTTGCGGTGCAGCGGCGAGGTGCCGATGAAGGTGTGAATGCGGCCGCGCTTGGCCGGCTTGATCGCTTCGGCGCAGCGGTCGATATCGGGGATCTGGGCGCGGGACAGGCCGCAGATCACGGAATTCTTGGCGCGTTTGGCGATCTCCGAGACGCTTTCGAAATCGCCCTGGCTCGCGATGGGGAAGCCCGCCTCGATCACGTCAACGCCCATCTCGTCGAGCAGCTCGGCCACCTGCAGCTTCTCTTCGAAGGTCATGGTGGCGCCGGGGCATTGCTCGCCGTCGCGCAAGGTGGTGTCGAAGATGATGACGCGATCGTCCTCGCGCCGCTCTTCCTTAGGGCTCTTGGTGTTCGACTCGGAAGTCGAAGTCTTTTCGGAACTCATGGGGTCTCGTCCTCTGCTCCTCGCCCCGGTCTCGTAACGCGCGGGGCGATCTTATCCGTTTTCGCTTGGGCTACGTTGCGATCCCCTGAACGCCCGCCTCGAAAATCCGAGACCGCCGGTGCTCAGGGGCGAATAAGGAGGAGCTGGGAGAGGGCGGACATCGCACAAGCATAGACGGCCGACACAGCTTTGCCGGCTTCCCCCGTCTTCTGCTCTTTCACTTCGTACGACATAACGTGGCCCATAAACGGTCATTTGTCGGCGGCGGACCCGCCTCTATGAAGCGTAGATAGGCCAGCCGCCGCAGATGCGCAAGTGGGGTGTGGTTGCACACATGGCGCGCTTCGTCACACGCGCGATGAACGGAGCACCAAATCTCGGCGAGATTTGCAGGAACGACCCTGTTGGGCCGATAATTTGAGTCGTACGCCCTCACGGGCCAATCAAGGGGCGCGAAGCGTCCCATCCCGGAAACTCCAAGGAGAAAATAATGACCTTCAAACCCGCTCTCTTCACAGGCGCCGCGCTTGCCATGGCTCTCGGCGTGAGTCTTGGCCTCACCGCAGCCCAGGCGCAGAGCCCCGCCCCGACGGGCAAGATCGTCGTCGCCGAGGCCGATGCCGAAGTCGACGCCATGGGCTCCGAAGAAGAGGTGGATACCGAGACCGGTCCCGAAGTGGATGCCATGGGCTTGGAGGAAGATGAGCCTGTCGCTGCCGACGAGGATGTCGACGCCATGGGCCTGGAAGAGGAAACCGAGTAAGCGGTCACCAGCTCCAAATCTTTTCACGGCAGGAAGGGCGGGCTTCGGCCCGCCCTTTTTTGTTGGCTCTCGATCTGAGGCCCAGCCCTAAGCTCCAGGGCTCCCCTCCTCCGGCACGTCATCGCGCATCATCACAAATATGAGCACCAGGAGCATGGTCGCGTAGAAGCGGAAGGCGGCCTCCTGGCCGTTCCACTCCTTGGACTGCCACATGGCGAAGAACTCTCCGCCCACCACCATGAAGCCGAAGAACCAGAGCAGGAAGCCGAGGGTCGCGCCGGCGACGACGAAGGTCTTGGCGCGCTGGAATTCGGGTGCCGGCTTGCGGAGCGCTAACATCAGCTGGATCGCGCCGAACAGGAACAGCAGCCCGGTGATGGCTTCCGTTGCGATGATGCCGGCATAGGCGGCGCGCCAGACGCCTTCGTCCTTTATCGCCCTGTCCCGGAGGGGATTGTCCTTGAAGGTGTCCTCCATGGAGAGGACATGGCCGACGAAGCCGTAATTGGCCTCGTAGTCGGCGATATTGTCATAGGCCACAAGGCCGCAGAAGGCGGCGAGGCAGAGCACCATGACGATCTTGGCGAGGCGCGCGATGAGCATGAGGCTCAGTGTGCCAGCCAAACCCACAAGCGTCATGCCCGGACTTGATACGGGCATCCACGCCGTTGCGTCTCAGCGTGTCGAGAAGCCAGTGGAATGGATTGCCGGGTCAAGCCCGGCAATGGCGACGGAGAGGTTGGTGGAACCGCAGGGCAAGAGACGCGCGCCGCGTCCCGTTCTCCAAACGCGAAAAGCCCGGCGCGATGGCCGGGCTTCCCAATTCGACATGATAAGCGCGAAGCGCCCTAGTTCTTGGACTTGTCCACCATGGCGCGCTCGGCGATCCACGGCATCATGCCGCGCAGCTTGGCACCGACCTCTTCCATCTGGTGGTCTTCGCATTTGGCGCGAGTGGCCTTGAAGCTGGTCTGGTTGACCTTGTTCTCCAGCATCCAGTCGCGGACGAACTTGCCGGTCTGAATGTCGTCGAGCACTTCTTTCATGGCCGCCTTGCTGGAGGCCGGGACCACGCGGGGGCCGGAGACATACTCGCCATACTCAGCGGTGTTGGAGATGGAGTAATTCATGTTGGCGATGCCGCCCTCATAGATGAGGTCGACGATCAGCTTCATCTCGTGGACGCATTCGAAATAGGCCATCTCGGGCGCGTAACCCGCCTCGACCAAAGTCTCGAAGCCATTGCGCATCAGCTCGACCACGCCGCCACAGAGCACGGACTGCTCGCCGAACAGATCGGTCTCGACCTCTTCGCGGAAGGTGGTCTCGATGATGCCGGCGCGGCCGCCGCCGATGGCGCTCGCATAAGACAGGGACAGGTCGTGGGCGTTGCCGGACGCGTCCTGAGCGATGGCGACGAGGGTGGGCACACCGGCGCCGCGCTTATACTCGGCGCGTACGGTGTGGCCCGGCCCCTTGGGAGCTGCCATGCAGACATCCATGTCCGGGCGCGCCTCGATGAGGTTGAAGTGAATGTTCAGCCCGTGGGCGAAAAAGAGCGCCGAGCCCTCCTTCATGTTGTCCTTTAGGCTGTCGTTCCAGATGTCGCCCTGCAGCTCGTCCGGGGTGAGCATCATCACAACGTCGGCCCATTTTGCGGCCTCGGCCACGTCCATGACCTTCAGCCCCTCGCCTTCGGCTTTCGCAGCGGAAGAGGAGCCGGGACGCAAACCGACGGCCACGTTCTCCACGCCGGAATCCCGCAAGTTCAGCGCATGGGCATGGCCTTGAGAGCCGTAGCCGATGATGGCGACATTCTTGGACTTGATCAGATTGAGATCGGCATCCCGATCGTAATAAACGCGCATGCTGAACTTCCTTGGAACTTGCGATTTATGAATGGAATTTGGAGCGGGGCTTAGCAGGTTTGAGGCCTGGCGAGAAGCCTTCTCGCCTGCCTCATGCGGCCGTTACTCTGCCATGGGGTCGGGGCCACGGGCTATGGCCGCCACGCCGGTGCGGGCGACCTCGACGAGGCCGAGCGGCTGCATCAGCTGGATGAACTGCTCGACCTTCGATTGCTTGCCAGTGACTTCGAAGACGAAGTGATCGAGAGAGGTGTCGATGACCTTGGCGCGGAAGGCATCGGCAAGACGGAGCGCCTCGACGCGCTTGTCGCCCTTCCCCGCCACCTTGAGCATGGCGAGCTCGCGCTCGACGGCGTTGCCCTCCACGGTGAGATCGGTCACCGAATGGATGGGCACCAGCCGCTCGAGCTGAGACTTGATCTGCTCGATTACCATGGGCGTGCCGGTGGTGACGATGGTGATGCGGGACAAATGCGCCTCGTGCTCGGTCTCCGACACGGTGAGCGAGTCGATGTTGTAGCCGCGCCCGGAGAAGAGGCCGATGACGCGCGCCAGCACGCCCGGCTCGTTGTCCACGAGCACGCTCATGGTGTGGGTTTCGGGCTTCTCGTCGGAAGACTGAAACGAATAGACGCTGCCTGGCTGGTTGCTCATCAGTGTGGACCGTTCTCTGAGGTTTCTTTCTTCGCCGGGACGACACTTGCCTTGCCGTGGCCGTCACCGTTTCCGTTCGGGGCGTGGCCTGACCCGAGATCGATCATGCGGAGCGCGATGGCGATCATCAGGATGGAGGCCGGCAGGACCAGCATCTCATAGGTGAACGCACCGCCGGATTCGACCACGACCCGGGCGAACATGACGATGAGGACGACGATGACGACCTCCGACAGGCTCGCCTTGAGCTGGCCGATCCCGTCGACCTTCATCCAGGCCGGCAGGCGCTGGCCATAGCCCTCCGGCAAGGCGAAGACGAAGCCGATGGCAATGCCATACGCGAAGATCACCAGCACCAGGCCGAACAGGAAGGCGTCGACCGCCTCCAGCACCGGCACGGTGACCTGGCGCTCCGAGGCGTGCTCGAAGCCTTCACCTGTGGCCAGGGCGATATGCCAAGCTTCCAGCAGATAGTAGCCGCCCTGCAGAAACATCAGCAGCGCGCCGACGATGGCGCCGGCGGAGCCGATCAGCATGATCGCGCGCAGGCCGAGAAAGAAGGTCAGTATTGTCCGCATGGCGATGCCATCCCCTGCCCCAGAAATCGAAACGATGTGAATCCGTTAGACGAGGATCTTGCCCTGCTCGGTGATGGCGTCGCCGACGCCCTTCTCCTCCGCTTCGTCGCCCAGCAGCATATTGTTGTGGGCTTCGCCGCTCGGAATCATCGGGAAGCAATTGGCGTGCGGATCGACCCGGCAGTCGAACAGGACCGGCCGGTCGATTTCGATCATCTCCAGAATCGCATCGTCCAGCTCGCCCGGCTTCTCCGCCTTCAGCCCGACCGCCTGATAAGCCTCGGCCAGCTTCACGAAATCGGGCAGCGCTTCCGAATAAGAATGGGAATAACGGCCGCCATGGAGCAGCTCCTGCCACTGGCGGACCATGCCCATATATTCGTTGTTCAGGATGAAGATCTTGATCGGCAGATTGTACTGAACCGCCGTCGACATCTCCTGCATGGTCATGAGCACCGACGCCTCGCCCGCGATATCGATGACGAGGGAGCCCGGGTGGGCGACCTGAACGCCGACCGCGGCCGGGATGCCATAGCCCATGGTGCCGAGCCCGCCGGAGGTCATCCAGCGGTTCGGCTCCTCGAACCGGTAATACTGGGCGGCCCACATCTGATGCTGCCCGACCTCGGTTGTGATGTAGGTGTCCTTGTCCTTGGTCAGCTCATAGAGCCGCTGGACCGCGTATTGGGGCGCGATCAGATCGGATTTCGGCTTGTAGGCCAGGCAATCGCGGTCGCGCCATTTGTCGATCTGGGTCCACCAGCTCTTCAACGCGGCCTTGTCGATCTTCGGCTGCTTCTTCTTCCAGACGGCAAGCATCTGATCGAGGACCTTGCCGCAATCGCCGATGATGGGCAGGTCGACCCGGACGTTCTTGTTGATGGAGGACGGGTCGATATCGACATGGATCTTAGTGGAGCCCGGCGAGAAGGCATCCAGACGCCCGGTGATGCGGTCGTCGAAGCGCGCGCCGATACAGACCATGACGTCGCAATCGTGCATCGCGTTGTTGGCTTCGTAAGTGCCGTGCATGCCGAGCATGCCGAGCCACTGAGGATCGGCGGCCGGATAGGCGCCCAGCCCCATGAGGGTCGAGGTGATCGGATAGCCGGTCATCCGGACCAGCTCGCGCAGGCTCGCAGCCGCTTCCGGCCCCGCATTGATGACGCCGCCACCGGTATAGAAGATCGGCCGCTTGGCATTGGCGATCAGCTCGACGGCCTTCTCGATGCGGTCGTCATCGCCGACGGTCTTCGGATGGTAGCCCTTGTGCTGGGAGTTCGTGAGCCCGTGATAGGTGCCCTTGGCGAACTGGACGTCCTTCGGGATGTCGACGACGACCGGGCCTGGACGGCCGGTGCGCGCGACATAGAAGGCCTCGTGCAGGACGCGGGAGAGATCCTCGATGTCCTTCACCAGATAATTGTGCTTGGTGCAGGGCCGCGTGATGCCGACGGTGTCGCATTCCTGGAACGCGTCGTTGCCGATCAGATGGGTCGCGACCTGGCCGGTGATGCAGACGAGCGGGATGGAATCCATCAGCGCATCGGTCAGGCCGGTGACCGCATTGGTCGCGCCGGGACCGGAGGTGACGAGAACGCAGCCGACCTTGCCGGTGGACCGGGCATAGCCTTCCGCAGCATGGACCGCGCCCTGCTCGTGGCGCACGAGGATGTGCTCGACATCCTTGCGGCTGAACAGCTCGTCATAGATGGGAAGGACGGCGCCGCCGGGATAGCCGAACACATGCTCCACGCCCTGGTCGGCCATGGCCTGTAGAACCATCTGGGCGCCGGTCATTTCGGTGCCGGTCTTGTCCTTCTTTTCGGTTTTCTCGCGCGACATCTCGTCCTCAACACAATCCGTGACTGCCTTCATATGGGAAGAAGCAGCTGTTTACCGCCCAGGCGGAGCGGCAGTCTCCCTGAAAACTCTTTCAAAAAGCTGCAAATGAGGCGCGCACCCTAGGGAGTCAAGAGTGGCGGGTCAACGAGAAATGCGAATTTTCGAAGCCATTGAGGGTCAGAGACTTTCCATAAGTTACGCATTGCACCCCGCAATCGCATGTTTATTACCGCTTTGGCGGTGGATAAACCGCTGGCGGCGGGCTTTGCCGCGGCATGGCGTCCCGGCGACGCTAGACAAGCCCCTCGCATGGGCATAAACGGGGAATCCGTCGATTATTCGGGGCGCAACGGGCAACGCTGCGCGACCCCACCAGGCAACAGACGACACCTTCTCCATTCATTCGATTACGCATGACGCAGGCTTCCACCGATTCTCCTGCAAACAACGGCGGCCACGCAGAGGCTGAGGGGCATAGCCCGAAGACCTTCTGGACGCTGGCCCTTGGCTCCATGGGTGTCGTCTATGGCGACATCGGCACGAGCCCGCTCTATGCGTTCAAGGTCGCGCTTGTGGCGGCCGGCGACGAGACGATCCTGGCGCGGGACAACGTGCTGGGCGTGCTGTCGCTGATCCTCTGGGCGCTGATCCTCGTCGTCACCATCAAATACGTGCTGATCCTGCTGCGCGCCGACAACAAGGGCGAAGGCGGCACCCTGTCTCTCATGGCGCTGGCCCAGCGCACCCTGAAGAACCCGGCCGCGCGCACCACGGTGACGATTCTCGGCATGATCGCGGCCGCCCTGTTCTATGGCGATGCGCTCATCACGCCGGCAATCTCGGTGATCTCGGCGGTGGAAGGCCTGGAGGTCGTCTCGCCGCAGCTTGAGACCTATGTGGTTCCGCTCACCATCCTGATCCTATTCGGCCTGTTTGCCGTGCAATCGCGGGGCACCGCGCTGGTGGCGGCCTATTTCGGCCCGATCATGATGGTGTGGTTCACGGTGCTGGCGGGGCTCGGCATCTGGCATATCGCCGACGATCCGTCCGTCATCGCCGCGCTCAACCCCTACTGGGCGGTCGTGTTCTTCATCGACCATGGGCTGGTGGCGCTGCTGACCCTGGGCGCGGTCTTCCTGGCAGTGACGGGCGCCGAGGCGCTCTACGCCGATCTCGGCCATTTCGGGCGCAAGCCGATCCAGACCGCGTGGCTGTTCTTCGTGCTGCCGGCGCTGGTGCTGAACTATTTCGGCCAGGGCGCCCTGGTGCTCTCCGACCCGAGCGCACTCGACGCCCCGTTCTACAAGCTGGTGCCCTCCTGGGGCCTCTACCCGGTCATCATCCTCGCGACGCTCGCCACAGTGATTGCCTCCCAGGCCGTCATCACCGGCGCGTTCTCTCTGACTCGGCAGGCTGTGCAACTCGGCCTCCTGCCCCGCTTCCAGATCCTGCGGACCTCGGAGACGCAAGCCGGGCAGATCTACATTCCCCGGATGCGGGCCCTGCTGCTCACGGGCGTGCTGTTCCTGGTGCTGCTGTTCCGCTCCTCCGAAGGCCTCGCCCACGCCTACGGTCTCGCCGTCTCCGGCACCATGTTCGTGGACGGGCTGATGGCCTTCATCGTGATCTGGCGGGTCTGGAAATGGTCGGTCTGGACGTCGGCGCTGATGATGGTGCCGTTCATGCTGATCGATTTCGCCTTCATCAGCGCGAACTTCCTGAAGGTGCCCGACGGCGGCTGGGTGCCGCTCCTGATCGGCGGCGCGCTGGTGGCGATCATGCTCACATGGCGGAAGGGGGCGCGGATCCTCACCGAGAAGACCCAGCGCATGGAGATGCCGGTGGAGGATCTGATCGAGCAGCTTCAGAAGAGCTGTCCGCACCGGGTGCCGGGGACTGCCGTGTTCCTCACCGCGACGCCGGGCAGCGCACCGACTGCCCTGCTCCACAGCCTCAAGCACTACAAGGTGCTGCACGAGAACAACGTCATCCTCAGCATCGTCACCGAGGACGTGCCGCGGGTGTCGCTTCAGGACCGGGTGGAGATCAGCGAGATCGGCGAGAACTTCATGCGGGTGATCCTGCATTTCGGCTTCATGGAGACGCCGAATATCCCCCGGGCGCTCGCCATTGCGCGAAAGCTGGGCTGGACCTTCGACATCATGTCGACGTCGTTCTTCCTGTCGCGGCGAACGCTCAAGCCCGACCAGCGCTCCGGCATGCCGATCTGGCAGGATAAGCTGTTCATCTTCCTCGCCCGCACCGCTGACGACGCCAGCAACTACTTCCAGCTGCCCACGGACCGGGTGGTGGAGATCGGGACACAGGTCACGGTGTAGCGGCCTCGCTGCGGCCGAGACGCGCGCTGGCGAATTCCACCGCTTCCGCAGCACTTTCCACCCAATGCCAATCGGCCATGAAGCGGCGCGCCCAGGTGAGCTGGCGCTTGGCATAACGGCGGCTCATGGTCTTGGACGTCTCTATGGCCTCTTCGCGGGAAATCTTCCCTTCCAAGGCATCCAGCAGCTCCGGTACTCCGTGGGCGCGCATGGCCGGGAGCTCGGGTGAAAGGTTGAGCTCGGCAAGCACACGGATCTCGTCCAGGGCGCCACGCTGCAGCATTGCGTCGAAGCGTCGGTCGATCTTGGCGTAAAGCTCGGCACGGTCGGGCGCCACGACCATGCGCAAGGTCTGCTCCGGCGGCAGGAGTGGCGTCGCCTCTTCCGCCTGCCAATCGGCTAAGGAGACACCGGTCGCCTCGAAGACCTCCAGGGCGCGGACGATCCTTTGAGGGTCGGTTTCCGGGAGGCGCTCCGCCATTGCGGGATCGCGTTCGCAAAGCTCTTCATGGAGCTCGGCCGGGGTGAGGGTTTCGGCGCGGGACCGCCACCGCTCACGGATTTCGGCCGGGATCTCGGGCGTGGCCGCAAGACCTTCGGCGAGCGCTTTGAAATAGAGTCCCGTGCCGCCCGTTAAGATCGGCAGGCGCCTCAGCGCTTTCTCTTCTTCCAGGACCGCCTCGACATCCGCCAACCAACGGCCGACGGAATAGCGCTCGGCGGCCGAGACGGTACCGTAGAGCCTGTGGAGGACCAGCCGCTCCTCATCGAGATTGGGCCGGGCGGTGAGGATGCGCAGCTCGTCGTAAACCTGCATGGAGTCGGCGTTGACGATGACGCCGCCGAAACGCGAGGCAAGCTCCAGGGCGGCGGCGGATTTACCGCTCGCCGTCGGCCCTGCGATGAGGACCGCCGCAATGTCGGGTACCCCCTGCCCTGTCTCCTCCGCCAACGCGGCCTCCACCCATCCTATTCACGAGCGCTGCGGAGTTTGCCGCCTTCGGCGGTCGAGGAAAAGGACGGTGATCGGTTGCGCTTTATCTAGCTCAGGGGCAGCGCAACGAAGGAAAGCTCGCCATGGCCGTCGGAGATCAGCAGTAGGACGGATTTCCGGCCGGACTTCTTCACGGCGTCGACGCGGGAGAGAACCTCTTGAGGGCTGTTCACCGTCTCCTGGGTCACCTCGACGATCACATCGCCGACCTTCACGTCCTTCTCTTCCGCCTGGCTGCCGGGCTCGACTTCGAGGATGATGACGCCGTCGATAGCGTTGTCGATGCCGTATTCATCGCGCAGTTGTGAGGTGAGAGGCGCGATGGCGAGCCCCAGCACGCGTTCCCGCTCCGGCTCGACGGTCTCTTCGGTCGGCTCGCTGAGATCTTCGACCTCTTCGCTTTCTGGCAGCCGTCCGACGGTGACCTCAATCTCCATCGGCTCGCGCTTGCGCAGCAGGGAGAGCGTGACCGTCTTGCCGATGGTCGTGGCGGCGACCAGGCGCGGTAGGCTGCGCATGGTGTCGACGTCTTCGCCGTCGAATTTCAGGATTACGTCGCCGCTCTTGATGCCGGCGACCTCTGCCGGGCTGCCCGGCATGACCTTGGCGACCAGCGCGCCGGTCGAATCCTCCATGCCGAGGCTTTCGGCGATCTCTTCAGTGACGCGCTGGACATGGACGCCGAGCCATCCCCGGCGCGTCTCGCCGTATTCCTTGAGCTGCTCGATGATGGTCAGGGCGCTGTTGGACGGCACGGCGAAGCCGATGCCGATGGAGCCGCCGGTGGGCGAGATGATGGCGGTGTTCACGCCGATGACCTCGCCTTCCATGTTGAAGAGCGGACCGCCGGAATTGCCCCGGTTGATGGCAGCGTCAGTCTGGATGAAGTCGTCGTAGGGCCCGGCGTTGATGTCCCGCTTGGTGGCGGAAATGATGCCCAGGGTTAGCGTGCCGCCGAGGCCAAACGGGTTGCCGATGGCCATCACCCAGTCGCCGACCCGCATCTTGGCGGAATCGCCGAACGTCACCGCCTTCAAGGGCTTTTCGGGCTCGACCTTCAGAAGCGCCAGATCGGTCTTGGGATCGTGGCCGAGGATCTCGGTGACCTTCAGCTTCCGGCCGTCGGTGAAGTTCACGACGATCTCGTCAGCGCCTTCGATCACGTGGTTGTTGGTGACGATCAGGCCGGAGGAATCGTAGACGAAACCGGAGCCGAGCGAGCTGACCCGCCGCGGCATGCCTTCGCCATCCGGCGTATCGAAAAAGTCGTCGAAGAACTCCTCGAACGGAGAGCCTTCCGGGCTCGGCGTCGCTTGAGGTGCCTGCTCCTGGATGCCCTTCACGGTCTGGGTGGTCGAGATATTGACCACGGTCTCCTGGAGACCTTCGGAGATGTCGGCCACGGATTCCGGTCCGCGGGCCGATCCCGCCTGGGGCAGGACAAGAAGGGCGAACGCAAGCGTGGCGATCGCGCCGGCTTTCAGGCTGAACAGACGAATTCGCGAAGGGAGCTGCATGGGGAAGGCCGCCGTTTCAATCTCTTAGCCAGATGGGAATGCGCTTTCCCGGCTGGCAGATTAAGCTGCCATGTGGCGGCAACCTCCTCAATCACGAAAATTGGGGAGGCGCAAAACGGCCGCCGAATCAGCCCCTGGCGAACCAAACGACGACAAAACCGATGGTGGCGGCCAGGACGCCTACAAGGCGCAGATTCGATTCGGGGGCATCGGCCGTCTTTTCCAGCATAGCGCGGCCAAGCCGTGGCGAGAGTGCCCAGAGCACGCCTTCAATCACAAGAACGAGGCCGATGGCGCTGGCGAGATCCTGCATGTCCCGCTATTGCGCCGCTTCCAGTTCCGGCTCCGCATCGGACGACGTGTCATCCTTGGCGGCGTCGGAACTTTGCTGCTCTTCCACCGTGTCGGCGCTGGGCACCTGAACATCGGCGGAGTCGTCCTCGATCTCGGAGGCTTCGGTGTCGCCAGCGTCCGCTCCGTCCTCGGATTCGCCGGTCGGAGCCACCTCGCCGCTCGGTGAGGCCTGGCTGGTATCCTTGGGCGCGAAGCTCGCATTGGGAGCGAGCCCCTGCTTGTCCATGGCAGTGCTGCCCGGGGTGTCGGGACCGCCGGTTGCATCGCTGAAGTACTGGAAGAACTGAGAACTCGGGCTCAGGACGAAACGGGTGTCGCTATTGGCCAGCGCGCCGCGATAGGCCTGCATGGACCGATAGAAAGCGAAGAAATCCGGGTCCTGTCCGAAGGCTTCGGCAAAGATGCGGTTGCGCTTGGCATCGCCGTCACCGCGGATCCGTTCGGCCTCGCCCTGGGCATCGGCCTTAAGAACCGTGACCTTGCGGTCCGCTGTGGCCCGGATGCGCCGCGAGGCGCCCTCACCTTCGGCGCGGAACTCCGCTGCTTCACGCTGGCGCTCGGTGTTCATGCGGCGGAAGATGGCGTCGCTGTTCGCTTCCGGCAGATCGACCCGCTTAATGCGGACATTGAGGAAGTCGACGCCGTAGGTTTTTGCCTTCTCGTTCATCTGCTCGGCGATGATCTTCATGAGCTCATCGCGACGGTCTCGGACGATGGCTTCGAAGGACGAGCCGCCAAGCACACCGCGCAGCGTCGATTCGAGGATTGTGGCGAACTGACCACGCGCGTTCTGCTCATCCCTGACACCTTGGTAGAACAACAGCGGGTTCGTGATGCGATAGCGGGCGAACGCGTCCACAACGAGCCGCTTCTGGCCGCTGGCGATCACTTCCTGAGGGGCTGTGTCGACCTCAAGTACGCGCGTGTCGAAATACAGCACGTTGTCCACGAACGGGACCTTGGCGTGTAAGCCCGGCTCCTTGATGACCTGCTGGGGTTCGCCAAACCTTAGCACCAGGGCCTGCTCCGTCGGGCTGACTGTGAACAGGCTGAGATAGGCGGTGATCGCACCGAGGCCGATCAGCACCAGGAGAATGATGGAAGCGATACGCATTATTGGCCTCCCCCGGACGTGCTGTTGGTGCCTGTCGAGGGCTTCTTGATCTCCGAGAGCGGCAGATACGGCACGACGCCCGGTCCGCTCTTGTCGTCCAGAATCACTTTGTCCTGATTGGTCAGCACTTCCTGCATGGTCTCGATGAAGATGCGCTTACGGGTCACGTCGGGCGCCGTCTTGTAGGCGTCGTAAATCTTGGAGAAACGATCCGCTTCACCTTGTGCTTCGGCAATCGCACGATCGCGGTAGCCTTGCGCCTGCTGAAGGATCTGCTCCGCCTCGCCTCGCGCTTCAGGAATGACTTTGTTGGCGTACGCTTCGGCTTCGTTCTGCAAACGCTCCTGGTCGGCCTTGGCCGCTTGAACGTCGCGGAAAGCATCGATGACCTGGGAGGGCGGATCCACCTTCTGAAGCTGGACCTCCTCAATATTCACACCGGTCTTGTAGCGATCGAGCGTCCCTTGCATCAGCTCTTGGACGGCCCGCTCGGTCTTGGTCCGGTCTTCCGTCAGGATGCGGCCGATATTGCTGCGGCCGACCACCTCGCGCATGGCGCTTTCGGCCACGTCGCGGACGGTGCCCTCAGGGTTCTGGACGTTGAAGAGATAATCGGGTGCGTTGCTGATTTTCCAAATAACGACGAAATCGATATCCACGATGTTCTCGTCGCCGGTGAGCATCAAGCTTTCCTGCGGGCGGGAGCCGGTGCTTCCTCCGCCGATCTCAAGGCGGTTCTTGCGGGTCACCTTGGGCAAGAGCACGCGCTCGATCGGATAAGGCAGGTGGACATGGAGTCCGGGTTCCAACTGGCGCTCGTATTTTCCGAAGCGCAGCACGACGCCAACCTCGTCGGTATCGACGACGACGACGGACGACCAGGCGACAACCAAGAGCGTCAGACCCAAGATCAAAAAGCCGATCAGCCAGCCGCTGCCTCCGCCACCCGGCAAGGACTGGCGCAGACGGTCCTGGCCGCGGCGCAAGATCTCTTCCAGGTCCGGCTGAGGGCCACCGCCCCCGCCACGGCCGCCGCGGTCTCCACCGCCACCGCCGCCGCTCGGCGGCTGACCCCAAGGGCCGCCCCCGCTTTTCCAACCGCCGCCGCTCTGATTGCTCCAAGGCATGATCGCGTCCGATCCCGATGTGGTTGAAATGACGTCCGGCCGGCGGATCAAGCCGCCTGCTCGAGGCCGCCCGGAAAGGGTAGCCTTTTAAGACGTTCGTTGTCCGGCGTTATAGGATAGTCCCTGCTCCGGCGCAACGATGGGCAAGGTTACGATCCGGTCATATGACCGGTTGGATTAATCGCGCCGCGTCTCGCCGGAGCCTTGACGGCTCAAACTTCCCGTTTGCGCTCCAACACCACGATGCTGAACGGGTGATCGTCCTTCGGCCCCGCCTCGTAGCGCTCCCGGGAAACCTCCTCCCAAAGGGTCTTGTCCCACTCCGGAAACCATGTGTCGGCCTCGGGCGACGCGTGGACTTCCGTGAAATAGAGACGGTCGGCGAAAGGTAGGCTCTCCTTGAACAGCGCCTCGCCGCCGATGAGGGCGATCTCGTCGACCCCGGTGCGGGCGGCTTCTTCGCGGCCGAGGTCGAGGGCTTCTTTCAGGCTGTGAGCCACGGCACCGCCGGGAAGCACCTCGAAGCTGCGGTCCCTCGTGACGACGATGTTGAGTCGCCCGTCAAGACAGCGTCCGAGGGAATCGTACGTGCGCCGGCCCATGATGATGGGCTTGCCCATGGTGACTTTGCGGAAATGCTTGAGCTCGCTGGACAGGCGCCAGGGCAGCTCACCGTCCAGGCCGATGGCGCCGTTTTCCCCCACGGCGACGACGAGAGAAAGCGCAGGCTCAGCGCTTGTGAAACTGTGATCGATCATGAAAGTCCGTTTGGGTTGATCTCGGGCCGCCTCACACCGCCACCGGGGCCTTGATCGCCGGGTGGGGATCGTAGCCGACCAGCTCGAAATCGTCGTAGGCAAAGTCGAACAGCGAGGTGACGTCCGGGTTCAGGCGCATCTCGGGCAGCGGCCGCGGCTCCCGCTTAAGCTGCTCGTCCGCCTGCTCCAGATGGTTCAGATAAAGATGGGCGTCGCCGAAGCTGTGCACGAAGTCGCCGGGCTCAAGGCCCGTCACCTGGGCCAGCATCAAGGTGAGCAGTGCGTATGACGCGATGTTGAAGGGGACGCCCAGGAAGATGTCCGCGGAGCGCTGATAGAGCTGGCAGGAGAGCTTGCCGTCGGCGACGTAGAACTGGAACAGGCAGTGGCAGGGCGCGAGCGCCATCTTGTCCAGCTCGCCGACATTCCAGGCGCTGACGATGTGGCGGCGGGAATCGGGATCGCGCTTCAGGCCTTCGACGATCCCGGCGATCTGATCGACGGACCCGCCGTCGGGAGTCGGCCAGGAGCGCCATTGCCGGCCATAGACGGGGCCGAGCTCGCCGTTCTCGTCGGCCCATTCGTCCCATATCCTGACGCCGTTTTCCTTCAGATAGGCAATGTTCGTGTCGCCGGCGAGGAACCACAGCAGCTCGTGGATCACCGACTTCATATGCACGCGCTTGGTGGTGACGAGGGGAAAGCCCTCGCTGAGATCGAAGCGCATCTGATGGCCGAACACGCTCAAGGTGCCCGTGCCGGTGCGGTCACTCTTTTCGGCGCCCGTGTTCCGGATCAGAGCCAGCAGATCGAGATATTGCCGCAAACCGCCCTTCCCTTTCCGGTGCTTCGTTCAGCGCGCATTCATGACACTGCCGCTTCAATCGGCCAGACCATCAATCGACCCCAGGCCAAGCCTCTAGGCGGGCATCGTCCCCCGATATAGGCTTGGGGGAAGCTCAACTCCAGCGAAGTTCCAGGAGACCTGTCTCTCATGTGTAAAACTTCCAGACTCAAGCAATTCGGCATTGCCGCCATCGCCCTCGTGATGGGCGCTACCGCGCTTGCCAGCAGCCCGGCGGACGCCAAGCGTCAACGCTATATCGACGCCTACACGGCGCGGGAGATCGCCTTCGACACCGGAATCGTGGAAATCCGTGAGATGGAGCTCGATGACGGCATCTGGGAGATCGAAGGCTGGGACGCGCGTCACCGGGAGATCGAGCTGGAGCTGGACGCAAGGTCCGGCGGAATTGTGAAGATCGAGCGGGATTAGGGCCTTCTACCCGTTTGCGGGGTTTTTTTCGTAAGCCGACGGGCCTATATATGACGTGTCGGTTTCGACCGACTATGGCGATAAATGGCCTTCGTAATAAGCCTATCGGACCCGGGGGCAGTACCCGGCGCCTCCACCATAATCCCAGACGGGCGGGTATCCGCATCTGGCATTCTGTGGGGGCGAACTAGGATCGACGAGGGTGTAAAGGTTGTGCTTTCGCCCGGCATGGTTCCGCCGTTATCGGGCCGTTCAATAGTTGCAAACGACAACTATGCGGAGGCGGCTCTCGCTGCGTAAGCAGCGCGATAGCCTCATTTTAAAGTCCTAACCTGTCGCAGGGTTAGGCGCGGTTTCGGAGGGCACCGGGCAACAGAAGCCCTCCACTTCTGCCGACGGGGGTTTTGATCCCAAACCCGGGATCGTTGCCCCCCATTTTGAAGCGGGGCGGCAAAGCGCGATGGCTCAGGACGAGATCCGCTACGACCTTCTCATCCAGGACGCTCTTCGGGGCGTGATCCGCAAAGTCCTCATGATGGTGCGGGACGACGGGCTGCCCGGCGAGCACCACCTCTATATCGCCTTCGACACCACGGCAGAGGGTGTCCAGATCTCCGATCGCCTGAAAGAACAGTACCCGGAAGAGATGACGGTGGTGCTGCAGTATCAGTTCTGGGATTTGGTGGTCGGCGAGGACCGCTTCGAGGTAAAGCTTTCCTTCTCCAATGTGCCGGAGCGGCTTGTCGTGCCGTTCGACTCGGTGAAGGCGTTCTACGATCCTTCCGTTCAGTTCGGCCTGCAATTCACCCAGCCGGGCGCGGCCAACGACGCCGCACGGCAGCATCTCGCCGCGGCCATGCCCGATCTCGTCTCCGATGCCGATGAGGGGGAGCCGGGCCACGGCGCGTCAGATCAGACCGCGGCCGAGGCCGACGGCGAGGATGAGGGACAGCCGGCGAAGACCGGCGAGGTGGTCGAGCTCGACCGCTTCCGCAAGAAGTAGCTTTCCAACTTCGATGTGACGTTCGGACCGTGCTGCGCGCGCGGTGCGCTTTCGCATGATTACGCGCTGGCCGATTCCGGCTGACGGACGCGGCGCTGGCTCGAGGCTTTCGGCGCCGATTCGTCCTCGACGGGCAGGTCGAGCTCCACATAAAGCCCCTCGTCGCGGAACTCGAGTTTGGTCTCGCCGCCGAGATTGTGGCGGATTCCCTTGTCGATGAGCTGCATGCCGAAGCCGTTCTCGCCCTTCTTGGGCGGGTTGCTCCCCTTCTCCAGCCAGGTGAAGCGCAGACGCTTGCCCTTCTTGCGCCAGACGACTTCCAGCCGCCCGTCGTTCTGGGAGAGCGCGCCGTATTTCACCGCGTTGGTGGCGAGCTCATGCAGGGTCATGGCGAGGATCGAAGTGGCGCTTGCGGGCAGCAGAATATCCGGTCCCTTGATGACGATGGTCGGGCCGTCCTCCCGTATGTACGGCGCAAGCTCCCGCTCGGCCATGGACTTCAGGCTGGCGCCGGACCACTGAGATTCCAGCAGAAGATCGTGGGCGCGATGGAGCGCCTGAAGCCGTTCGCCCAAGGTCTGGGCCATGGCCATGGCGCCCGGATTGTCCGCATGGCGCAGGCTCGCCTGGACCAGGGACTGGACGATGGCGAGCGCGTTCTTCACCCGGTGGTTCAATTCGCCTACTAGCATGGTCTGGCGCTCGGCGGCCCGGCGCGGCTCGGTGACGTCCCGGAAGATCAGAACGGCGCCGGTGAGCGTGCCGTCCACACCGATGATCGGCGCGCCGCTGTTCTCGATGGGAAGCTCGGCGTCGGCGCTGGTGACGAGCAGGCCCTTGTCGCTCAGCCGGGTCACGCCCCCGTCGTGCAGCGCAAGGGTCGCGGCATCGCTCAAGGGCTCGCGGGTGCCCTCGTCCACCACCCGGAAGATCTCCGCGATCGGGCGTCCATTCGCTTCTTCGGCGCGCCAGCCCGTCAGGTCTTCGGCGACCCGGTTGATCAGCAGCACATGACCGTAGGCATCGGTGGCGATGACGCCGTCGGAAATGCTGTCGAGGGTGATCTGCAGCCATTCGCGCTGACGGCTCAGCTCATGAAGCGCATCAGCCCGGTCCTTATCGGCATCCCGGACGGCCTTGGTGGTCGTCCAGACGAAGGCGGCAAGCAGCACGATGCTGGCAACGGCGAAGATGGCGTAGCTGGCAGCGCTTCCGTAGATGCCGTTGATCTCGGCCTGGTGGGCGAAGAACCCGGTGATCAGGGGCAGCGCCACGATGCCCGGCAGCAGGCGGCGGAGCATCTCGCCAGCCGGCGAGCGCTCCAGCACGGCGGCGGCGATGCCGCGATCCGGTGTGGCCAGCAGCAAACCGATGCCCAGCAGAAAGGCGCTGGTGGCGCCATAGATGGACAGGGCCGAGAACGGGAACGGCGAATAGGCCGAGGTGATGCCGTAGGCATAGCCCGTCAGCACGATCAGCACCTGGACGAGGAGCGCGACGCTGACGATCTGGCTCAGGAAGGTCATCGCCCTGTCCCGGCCGGCGGCCGCGAGCGCAAGCCCGAACAGGAGAAGCGCGATCCCGATGCCGAGCGACATGCGCACGGATTCCTGCGTGTCGACGAGATCGCCGCGCGGTACGTCGGGGCTGGTCAGCGCCTTGTTGAGCCCCAATTGCAAGCCCAGCAGATCGTGGCCCAAAGCCAGGAGCGAGATGGCGATGACCGGCACGGCGAGCAGCCACGCGACCACCCGGGTCCGCTTCCAGCTGAAGCAGAACAGCGCCAATCCGCCCAGGAAGACGCCGAGCGCCGCGTCGGGACGCATATTGGACAGATGATCCAGAAAGTCCGGCAGCTCCGCCGGCAGGTCGAATCGCCAGGCCGCCAGAATGTAGGCGCCGATGACAAAGGTCAGAACGGCAGCGACGCGCGCAAGCCCGACGGCGACCCGCTCGCGGCGGGGCTTGGGCAAGGGAAGATGATGCGGAACGTCGGTCATGGGCCGATCCTCAGCTGCCGCGACCCATCTCAGGGAACATCCCCCAGCGGCGCAGCAGCCCACTGAGCGAGCCGCCGCTAGCTGCGCGGCAGTGTCCTCTGTCAGGCCATGCTATAGCGTAGCCGATGACAGCATCATTTCGACTTGATGATGCCGTAATAGAATGACCAATGCGCGCGAAAAATGCGCACACAGACAAAGAAAACGAGGTGACCATGGCTGCGAGCAATCCTTCAAACACCGAGACCCGCACCGAGACGGATGCCTTCGGCGGCATCGAGGTGCCGGCGGACCGGTATTGGGGCGCCCAGACCCAGCGTTCGCGCCAGAATTTCAAGATCGGCGAGGAGACCATGCCGGCGCCGATGATCCGGGCTCTGGGCCTGGTGAAGAAGGCGGCCGCGCTGACCAATCTGGAGCTCGGACGGCTCGACGAGAAGCGCGCGAAGGCCATCGCCGCGGCGGCCGATGAGGTGATCGAAGGCAAGCTCAACTCCCATTTCCCTCTCGTGGTCTGGCAGACCGGATCGGGAACCCAGTCCAACATGAACGCCAATGAGGTGATCGCGAACCGTGCGAGCGAAATGTTGGGAGGAACGCTCGGGACTAAATCCCCCATACATCCCAACGATCACGTCAATCTAGGCCAATCGTCCAACGACACGTTTCCGACGGCGATGCATATCGCAGCCGCCGAGGAGATCGCCTACCGGCTGGATCCCGCGCTGGCGCATCTGTACGAAGCACTGAAGGTGAAGGCCGAGGAATTCCAGAACATCATCAAGATCGGCCGCACCCATATGCAGGATGCAACGCCCCTGACACTAGGTCAGGAATTCGGCGGCTATGCGGCGCAAATCGACCAGGGCATCAATGGGATGAAGCAGTCGCTCTACGGGCTCTATGAGCTTGCCCAGGGCGGCACGGCGGTCGGAACGGGGCTGAACTCCCATCCCGACTTCTCCGAGAAATTTGCCGAGAAGATCGCCGAGCTGACCCGCCTTCCCTTCATCACCGCGCCCAACAAGTTCGCCGCCCTGGCCGGCAACGACGCCTATGTGGCGACCCACGGCGCGCTGAACACCGTGGCGACGGCCATGTTCAAGGTCGCCAACGACATCCGCCTTCTCGGCTCCGGCCCCCGCTCCGGTCTCGGCGAGCTGATGCTGCCGGAGAACGAGCCCGGCTCCTCCATCATGCCGGGCAAGGTGAACCCGACCCAGTGCGAGGCAGTGACCATGGTCACCACCAAGGTGATGGGCAACCAGACCACCATGACCATCGCCGGCAGCCAGGGGCATTTCGAGCTCAACGTGTTCAAACCCGTGATGGCCTACACCATGCTCCAGTCGATTCGTCTGCTGGGCGACGTGGCGATCAGCTTCGTCGACAACTGCATCGTGGGCATCAAGCCCAATGAGGAGCGGATCGCGGAGCATATGGGCCGGTCGTTGATGCTGGTCACGGCGCTGGCGCCCCATATCGGCTACGACAAGGCGAGCGAGATCGCCAAGGCGGCCCATAAGAACGGGACGACCCTGAAGGAGGAAGCGGCCCGGCTCGGCTATGTGGATGAGGACGAGTTCGACCGGATCGTTCTGCCGGAGGAGATGATCGGGCCGAAGGCCTGATCGGTCCCGGCGCGGTGGCCAAGCTGACCGAATGACCTCAAGCAAACGGTCCATCACCATCAAAGGCCACAGGACCTCGGTCTCCGTTGAGGGCGAGTTCTGGGAGGCGCTTGCCGAGATCGCCGGCGAAGACGGCACGTCCGTCGCCAAGCTAGTGGAGCGGATCGACGAGACCCGCGGGCAGAAGAGCCTGTCCGCGGCAATCCGGGCCTTCGTGCTGGTCCGGGCGCGCGGCACCTAAAAGCAGGATTTTTTCCGAAAACCGGTTCCCACTTTTCGGGATCATGCCTTAGGGCGTGTATCCGAAAAGGGGAATGCCGCGCTTCCAATCGTCGGGCGCGGGCTCCGGGCGGCGGGAGCGCCGCGGGGCTGGCGGCGGCGGGCGGCGGCTGGGTTCGACGATCGCCTCTGTGGTCTCTTCCTCAGCGTCGGTGAGGGGCGGCTCGACCGCCGAGGTGGACGATCGGTCGAGTTCCAGGAGATCCTCGATGCTTGCCGGCGGACGTCTCGTGCCGGCGCTCTCTTCATTTTGCACCGGAGGCGCGTCTTCCTCCGGAGGCGCAGTCGCGGTCTCCGGGGCCGGCTCGACTGTGTCTTCCCCCTCTTGGACGTCCATCTCAGGCTGACTGACCTGAGGCGGGCTGACCTCCGGGGTCGTGGTCTCGGCTTCGGTCGTCTCGGGGGGCTGAGCCGGCGGGGCGCTGTCCGGCACCGGCGTCTCGATGGAGGTCTGCGGCTTTGCCGGCGGCGGAGCTTCCGGCTCGGGCGGCCCCTGCCCCGTGACGTCCAGATTCTCCAGCCGCTCCACATCCTCTTCCATGCGGCGGACGGTGAAATGGCCGACGAGCGCATCGGTATCGATGCGTGGCGTGATTTCCTCGATCTGCTCCAGCGGCCCTGCGAGCACCAGGGTCAGCGGCGGCGCATCCTCCACCGGCGGCCTACGAAGCGACATGGTCCATTCGCTGTCGAGGCGCAGGCTCGGCAAGGCGATCAGTCCGGACACGTCGGTGATGGCCTGGTCGTTGGCGAGGCGTCCCTTCTTCAGGCGGACCGTGCCGTTCTGCACCGAGAAGTCCATGACCGTGGCGTCGAAGTGATAGATGCCCTTCGTGATCTCCTTCTGAAGGGTCTCGGCTAAGGCCACGACCTCCTTTTCGTTCACCCGGTTCTGATCGGTCCGCACGGCTTGCCCCAGCATCTGGGCATAGGCGTCGGCGTTCAGCCCGTGGATCTCGCCGGGCCGTAAGGCGAGCCGGCCCTTGCCGCTCAGGCCTGCGATCAAGCCGGGCGGGCTCAGGCCATCGCCGGTCACATGGATATTGAAGCCGTACTCGCTCTTGGCCTGGACCTTCCCCAGAAGCGCTCTTGAGGTTTGGCTCATCTTGGCCGCGGCAAGCTCGGCATGGACGTCGAGATGAGCGCCTTCGCCCCGCGGGGCCAGCTCGCCGGCTGCCGTGAACAGACCGTCGAACAGCTTGCCCTTCAGCACCTTGATATCGAGCTTGCCGGCGTTCGACTGGGCCTTGAACTGAGCCTCCTTCAGGGGGAAGGCATCGCCCAGATACATAGTCTTCGCTTTCACGTGGAGCTGGGTCTTGGCCCATTCCAGCGGTCCGAGCGAGAAGCCGCGGGCGGGCCAGATATCGGCCTTGCCTTGGGTGACCGTGCCCAGCAGCTCTTCCGTGGAGGCGGTGCGCTCCCAGGCGATCAGGGGGCCGAGCATCGCGGGCAGCGAGACCGTGTCTGCGGTGGCGTCGAGATAGATCTCCGCCGCGGGCTCTTTGTCGGTGAGGATATGAGCGCCGAGCTCGACGCGCTCATCCCCGATCTTACCGTTGAGCGGATAGAGATGGATCTCGCCGGGCTTCTTGGTGAGCTTGCCCCTTAGATCGACGGCGAGGTCCCGTGCGCTGGGCGGGACCGCGACGCCGGCAAGCGCCAGCACCATGGCGGCATCGTCGGTGCGGGCGCCGAGCTGGCCTTGCAGGGTGAGGGTCTCGTCGGCATAGGCGCCCTCGCCCGCAAAGCTCGCCTGGAGCGGCCCGGTCAACTTGAGGCTGAGGTCGAGCTCCTTCTCCGGCACGCCCTTCACGGCGAGCACCAGAGTGTTCTTGGCGTCGGCATTGTCGCCCAGGCGGGACTTCAGCTCATCGGCGCTGAGATCGGGTGCGGCCAGCGAGATCAGCGTTTCGGAGGTGACGTCCGCGATCTCGCCTTCCAAATCCACCGTCGCCTTGGAAAGCTCGGAAAGATCGCCCTTGGCAGAGCCGTGCAGATCGACGCCCGCGCCCTTCACCGTGCCGGTGGCATCCAGGCGGCCGACGGAGCTTTCGCCTTCACTCTCCGCCTGCAGCACGAGCTGCAGATCCACCGGGGCGAGGCCTGCAAATGTCCGGTCGCCCAGACCAAGAGTATCGGCAAGGGCCTGCAGGCTCTCCGGCTGATCGCCTTTCACAGAGAGCGCGATGCGGCCTTCGGGGTTCTCGCTCAAGGAGGTGAGCTCGCCGTCGCCGGTCACCATGAGGGCGCCGGGGCTTTCGAATTGGAGGCTGCGAATGTTCAGCCGGTCGTCGGCATAATCGAGCCGGGCATCGATGGCGCCCGCCGGCAGCTCCGGCAGCATCAGCTCGTCGACGTTGAGAGCGATATGGACGGTCGCATCCTGGAGGCCGTTGAAGGCTGACCACAGCCCTGTCTCGGCCTCCTCAGGCTTGCCCTCGCCTTCGGAACTTTGCTCA
Source organism: Methyloligella solikamskensis (assembly GCF_042676065.1). Taxonomy (NCBI): domain Bacteria; kingdom Pseudomonadati; phylum Pseudomonadota; class Alphaproteobacteria; order Hyphomicrobiales; family Hyphomicrobiaceae; genus Methyloligella; species Methyloligella solikamskensis. The sequence goes on from NZ_JBHTJO010000001.1 coordinate 2,380,322, forward strand.
GGCTTGCCCGACCAAAGGCGTGCGATACCGCCCTCGCCCATTACCTCGCGCAGGTCGAGACGCTCGCTCTCCAGCGCCAGATCGAGCTCTGGTTCGTCGCCGGCCCTGTACCGGAGGACGCCGCCGAATTCGGTGCCGCTGATCGAGCCGTTGATATCGCTCAAGGCGATGCTCTCCGGCGACAGCTCCGCATCGGCCTTCAGCGAGAAATTCCCGGTCGTGGTCTGGCCTGCCAGATCCCGGTCGCCCGCAGCCCAGCGGGTGAGCGTCGCAAGGCGCTTGCCCTTAAGGCTGAGCTCGCCTGCGAAGACTGGCTGAAGGTCGCGCTCCTCGATGGTGCCGGAGGCTGAGAACTCGGTATCGCCCGGCAGACGGGCCTCGAGTGACTCGATCGCAAGCGTGCCGCCTTGGGAGGCGAGGCTCAGATCGATCTCCGTGACGAGATCGCCGCCGAGGCTCGCCTGATCGACCTTGATGTCGACCTTGGCCGCATCGAAATGGGAGGTCTGCTGCAGGGCGAGATCGGCCAGACGCTGAAGCCGCGTGGCCGGATCGGGCTGAACTTTCGCCTTGGGATCTGAGAGCAGTGCATCCACGTCGACCCAGCGCGCGGTCACCTCGCCGGAGGCCGTGTCGATCTCACCGAAATCGACCGCGAACTTGCCCTTCAGCATCTGGGAGCGGCCGCGGCTATGGATGGTCATCTCGAAAGGCGAGAGCGCGACCCGCGCCGGACGGGCATCCAGCTCGCCCTTCAGCTCCACCAGCGAGGTTGAATCCGTGGGCGGTGGCGGCGGCGTCTCCTCGCCATCCTGACGGGTGGCGACAGGCACGCCGTCGAAGACGGCGGTCTCCGAAGGCGGCGGGGCACGGTATGGCAGGAGCCGCGCGGTTACGTCGCCGTCGAAGTATGGCGTTTCGCGCAAGCCGCCCGCCTGGCCGTCGAGGAGGAGCGTGGTACCCGAATTCGCTTCGGTAATGCGCGCCTTCAGGCGAACCTCGCCGTTCTCGTCGGCATTGCCGGTCGAGAAATGGATCTCCTGGCGATCGTCATCGATCAGATAGGTAGCGGCGACCTTATAGGGGCCCGAGAGACTGCCGGCGGTGGCTTCGCCGTCGATATCGTTGATGGCGGCGACCTGCTCGCCCTGCCTGTAGACCTCGATCCGGCCCCCGGTGACGGTGACCGAATCAAAGGCCACTTGCTTGGGCGCGAATGGCAGGGCCGCCTCGCTCAGCCCGACATCGCTCCAGGCCCCGGTGCCGTCGGCGTTGACGGCAAGGCGCAGGACCGGATCGACGATGGTGACCTGCTGGGTTTCCACGGTGCCTTGCAGCAGCGCACCGATATTGAGTGAAGCCTGAAGGGTCTCCGCCTCCATGAAGGGCAGCGTGGTGCCGCCATCGGCGGCCGCGACCGTCACCTGTTCGAAGCGCAGCTCCGGCACGGGCAGAAGGCGCAGCGCGACGGGGCCGCGCACGGTCACGTCGCGGCCCATGACCTTGGTCGCCTGCGCCTCGAAAACGTCGCGGTAATCGTTGAAGTCGACGAAGTACGGAACCGCGAAGAGCGCGCTCAAGGCGACGATCAGCAATACCGTCAGTGAGAGCAGAAAAGAATTCACGTAAGTTCGACCTTAGGGGCGTTGGCGCCGTCTCGTTGTCAACTCGGTGTCGGACCTATCTATCCAGCTTCGTCTGCCGCTGGAATACCATCAGTCTCCGCAGATGGCGAAATTGAGTGTGATTCTCACAGTCTAACCCATGGAGCCTCGCGCACTCGCGCATATTCCACAGGGGATCGGCGCATTTTTCGGGCAAATGCCCTGCCCTCACCTTGCGAAGACCGTGGCTTGAGGCCGTTCAGCTTCCAACCGCGTCAACCACGGCAGCGTAATGGAGGCTGGCCGCGCACAGCACGAAGCCGTGCCAGATCGCATTCTGATACGGCAGGCGCGACAGGTGGAAGATCACGCCGATGGTGTAGAGCACCCCGCCCACGGCGATCAAAACCGCGACGCGGGTGGAAACGGCGTCCGTGAGCGGCGCCCAGGCCGCGACCACCGCCCAGCCTTGCACAAGGTAGAGAACGGTCGAGACGCCCTGCAGGTATCGGGGCGCGGCGAGCTTGATGACGACGCCGACCGCCGCGATGGCCCAGACCACGGCCAGCAGCGTGTGGCCGGTGGAGGCATCCATCTTCATCAGGGCGAAGGGCGTGTAGGTGCCGGCGATCAGGAGAAAGATCGCCGCGTGATCGAGGCGGTGAAAGATCGCCTTCACCTTCGGCCGCACGGTCATGTTGTAACAGGCAGAGCAGGTGAAGCAGGCGACGAGCGCCAGGCCGTAGATCGCCAGGCTCACGACCCAGAGCGTGGTGTTCGACTTCACCCCGATGACCAGCAGGGTCAGCAGCCCGATCAGACTCGCGGCGACGCCGATGACATGTACGCAGCCATCGGCGATCCGCTCACGCAGCGTGTACTCGGGCACCGCCTCTCGATCCCTCTCGATCATGGTCCGTATATGAGAACGGATGTCCATGACGCCGAGATTACGGACGGTTGTGGCGAGTGTGAGGCACTCGCCTGCGCCGGATTGTCCGGTTTTTCCGAGCCTTAGAGGCTCGCGCTCAGCCTAGTTGCCGCAAGCGACCGCACCGGAGGTGCAGACATAGGGCACCACCACGCCGGGCCAGCACTGGGTGTAGGTCTTCCGGGTCACGATATCCGGCTTGATGAGGATCTCCTTAGGAACGACCGGACGAACGGCTTTCCAGAAGGGATCGGGCTCGACCTTCCTGGCACGCATGCTGACATAGCCCCAGCCGCGCTTGCGCTGGACCTGCTTGGCGACCTCGGCAGCGCTTGCCTGAGAGGCCCGTGCGGCGGCCTGGGGCGACTCCGCGCTGTTGGTGGCCTTGATGAGCTCGCACCCGGCCGATGCCGGCGTGGCGCTCGCCAGGCCGAAAGCGGCCAATCCGCAAAGAACGAAAATCGATTTCAACAGCCCGCGCATATCCCTCTTCTCCCAATCTCAATCCGCAAATTCGAATGTTCGGCAAATGCGAGCGGAAATGCCCGCGCGCCGAATTTACGAAATAAAGTGCGCAAAACCAGTGCATGCGGGCCACAATCACCAACAACTTTCGGGATACGGCGCCCTGAAGCGCGCTTTTCTCCTTTCGCGCTCTCCATTGCGGCGGGTGTGACGCGGGAGCGGTCCTTTTTTGCCGGCTTGCGCATGCTATATCTCAGAACAAATGGCGAAGAATCACTCATCGGCCGCCGAAGCGGCCTATCCGGAAGATAACAGGTCCCTCTCCCAGCGCGCCATGGGGCGCCCGGCGCAAGCCTCCTATCTTGAAGGGCTGAACCCGGAGCAGCGCGATGCCGTGGAGAGCCTGGAAGGGCCCCTGCTCGTGCTGGCGGGTGCGGGCACCGGCAAGACGCGGGTGCTGACAACACGCATCAGCCACATCCTCAATCTCGGCAAGGCGCGGCCCGGCGAGATCCTCGCGGTCACCTTCACCAACAAGGCGGCCCGGGAAATGAAGAGCCGCATCGGCGACATGATCGGCGGTGTGGTCGAGGGCATGCCGTGGCTCGGCACGTTCCACGCCATCGGCGTGAAGATCCTGCGGCGCCATGCGGAAGCCGTCGACCTGAAGCCCTCCTTCACGGTGCTCGATGTCGACGACCAGATCCGGCTTCTGAAGCAGCTTCTGGCGGCGGAGAACATCGACGAGAAGCGCTGGCCGGCCCGCATGCTGGCGGGGCTGATCGATAGCTGGAAGAACCGCGGCATCACCCCGAAGCGCGTGCCCGACGGGGAGAGCTTCGCGTTCGGCAACGGCAAGGGACAAGAACTCTATGCCGCCTATCAGAAGCGGCTGAAGGAGCTGAACGTCGTCGATTTCGGCGATCTTCTTCTGGAGAATCTGCGGCTCTTTCAGGAGCAGCCTGACGTGTTGGCCCAGTATCAGCAGCGCTTCCGCTATATGCTGGTGGACGAGTATCAGGACACCAATGTCGCCCAGTATCTCTGGCTGCGGCTGCTGGCCCAGGAGAACCCGAATATCTGCTGCGTCGGCGACGACGATCAGTCGATCTATGGCTGGCGCGGCGCCGAGGTCGACAACATCCTGCGCTTCGAGCAGGACTTCCCCGGCGCCAAGGTGATCCGCCTGGAGCGAAACTATCGCTCCACGAGCCATATCCTCGGCGCGGCCTCAGGCCTGATCGCCCATAACGAGGGGCGGCTCGGCAAGACGCTGCACACGGAAGAGCAGTCCGGCGAGAAGGTGAGCCTGCAGGGCTGCTGGGACGACGAGGAAGAAGCCCGCGTCATCGGCGAGGATATCGAGCAGCTGCAGCGTCAGGGCCATGCGCTGAACGAGATCGCGATCCTGGTGCGGGCGAGCTTTCAGATGCGCGCCTTCGAAGAGCGCTTCCTCAATCTCGGGCTCCCCTACCGGGTCATCGGCGGTCCGCGCTTCTACGAGCGCCAGGAGATCCGCGATGCCATCGCTTATCTCGCCGTCACCCTGAACCCGGCCAACGACATCAAGTTCGAGCGGATCGTCAACGTGCCCCGGCGGGGCTTAGGCGATTCCAGCGTGAAGGCTGTGCGTCAGCTGGCACGGGCCCGCGGCGTGCCCCTGACGCAAGCCGCGCGGATGATCGTGGAAACGGAAGAGCTGACGGCGCGGGCGCGCAAGTCGCTCTCCGGGCTAATCGCCTCCTTCGACCGCTGGCGCGGGCTGATCGACGGCATGAAGCACACGGATCTCGCCGAGCTGATCCTGGACGAGTCCGGTTACACGGCCATGTGGCAGAACGAGAAGAGCCCCCAGGCTCATACGCGCCTCGACAACCTCAAAGAGCTCATCCGCTTCATGGACGAGTTCGAGACCCTTGCCGGCTTCATGGAGCACGTCACGCTCGTGATGGACCGGGAGACGGAGGAGACCGAGGACCGGGTCAATCTGATGACGCTCCACAGCGCCAAGGGGCTGGAGTTCGACACCGTGTTTCTGCCCGGCTGGGAAGAAGGGCTGTGCCCTCATCAGCGGAGCCTCGATGAATCCGGCCGCTCCGGCCTCGAAGAAGAGCGCCGGCTCGGCCATGTGGGGCTAACCCGGGCGCGGAGCCGCGCGAAGATCACCTTCGCCCAGAACCGGCGCACCCACGGCACGTGGCAATCGGCGATCCCGTCCCGCTTCATCGACGAGCTGCCCGTGAACCATGTCGACGTGGTGGAGGACACGGGCTATGGCGGCTACGGCGCCAGCCGGTTCGACACGGTGGAAACCGTTTTCGCCGGCGGGTTCTACGAGACGCCGGGCTGGCAGCGGGCGCAACGCAATCGGCCCGATACGGCCAGTCCCCAGCGGCGGCGCGAGCCGCTGACCATCGAAGGCACCCTGGTGGCGGCCAGCACGGCCGAAGGCAGCGGGTTCAACACCGGCATGCGGGTCTTCCATCAGAAGTTCGGCTATGGCCGTATCGCGTCCATCGACGGCAACAAGCTCACGGTCGATTTCGAGAAGGCCGGCCGCAAGAAGGTGGTCGACAGCTTCGTGGAGCGCACCTGAGGGGCGGCCCGCTGAGTGCGTTCACGCTCCCGGGCCACAGCGTTCATACATCATTGTGCACTGCGTCACGATTGGCCGGGACATTCTTGCAATCTAGGCTAGAATACTGGTTCCAACTGACAGGAGGCCGTGATGCGCAGCCTGATCCTCGGAAGCCTGTTCTGCCTGCTGGCGGCGACGCCCGGCATGCTTGCCGTATCGCCCGCGTCCGCCCTTTCCGACGCCACGACGGATAGCAGCGACCGCTTCCCCTTCGTTGTCGAGATCAAGCGGGACGGTAAGCTGATGTGCTCCGGCACGGTGCTCTACCCCCGCATCGTGGTGACGGCCGCCCATTGCGTTCAGAAGAAAGTCTATTGGCGTGGCGGTCTCGTCTATGTCGATGAATATGCCGCCGCCGATGCGCTGACCGTCTCGGTGACCCGCCACGGCGAGGCGCGCGAATACCGCGTCACGGATGTCGACGTATCGCCGGACTGGCGCCGGGTGATCCGGAATTCCAATGCCGGAGACAGATTCCTGCATGACGTGGCGGTGATCGTGACCGCGGAGCCGGTCGCCGTGGGGCTTCCGCCGGGGCTGATGCAGCTTGCCCGCACGGCGGCTGCCGCCGAGGCGGCTCAGTATCACGCCGACGACCGGCCAAGCCCTCAGACCGATGACGCAGACGCGCTCGGACCCCTGGACGGGCACGGCGTAATCGTCGCCTTCGGGGCCGACCATTGCGAGCCCATGCGCGGCTGCGACAATGCCGGTATCCGGCGCTACCAGCCCGTGGTCATCAAGCAAAGCGTGGAGTGCTTCCGAAACCGCTACACGCGGCCCAAGCATCCTTCCCTGTCGCCCGCGGCCGGGGACGATGTCCCGCCGGCCGTCTGGTGCATGGAGTCCCTGGTGTTCCCCGGCGATAGCGGCGGCGCGCTCTTCGTAAAGGGGGCGGACGGTACGCTTTCCTTCATGGGGGTGATCTCCGCCCAGCAGGGCCTGCCCCCGACCCTGGCCGTCCTGCAGCGTAACAAGCGGAGCGTGGCCAGCGCGCTCTACCCCAATCTCGGCTTCATCACCGAGGCGGCGCGCAAGCTCGGCTATGTCCCCTAGAACCAGCTCGCCGTAGGAATTTCTTTCGCCCTCACGTTGCGACCGCCACCCGGTCGGCTAAGATCGCGTGCGACGGCCCGTCACATGCGGGTCGCGATTCATCGATAGATTTTGCACATTTGATTGCCGTCACGGGGGTTTCAGCATGGCTTACAAATTCGAGGTTTACACGGACAAGAAGGGCGAGACGCGGTTTCGCTTCAAGGCGTCCAACGGCGAGGTGATGTTCGGATCCGAGGGCTACAAGGCAAAAGCCTCCGCCATGAAGGCCATCGAGTCGATTCAGAAAAACGCCCCTGGCGCGGATGTCGACGACCAAACCTAACGGCCGGTCTCAAGGCCCGGCGGCGGAGGCGTCTCCTCCTGCCGCCGATCCTCCCGGCACTATCGAGCCGCCGGGCCATTTCATTCCGCTCACGCGGAAATATCTTCGCGCCAGCCTGCTAAAATACCTCAAGGACGACGGCGCGGATGTCCGCCCCTTCACCCACGCGCTGCACTGCCTGGCCTCCTGGCGTCATAACCAGTACCGGACGCGGCTACTGCATCTTCTGGAAGACTACCTGCCCTTCCTGCCCGACGGCGACACGACCTGTCTCGCCGATGTGACGGAGACGGAGAAGTCGGCCGCCCATCGCCGCTTCATCGATGGCGTCCAGGCCCTGCTGGAAAGCGCCAATTACCGTCGCCTGCGAGAAGAGGATATCCAGAAGCTTCTCGACGCGAAGACGCCTTACGGGCTCCATCTCAACGTGGACCTCACCGCCTTCGACGATGTGCTGATCTATTACCGCGGCACGGCGGAACGGGTGCGCGAGGCGCGCAATCCCTGGCTGCTTTACTTGCGCAAGGAGCAATTCAACGAGCCGCTGTTCCAGCGCCTCTTCCTGCTGCTCAAGCTGAAACCCGTCGAGGCCCGCGCCAAAGAGCTGATGGATCAAGACGGGATCGACTATGGGAAAGCTGAGAAGAAGGTGCGCAAGATCCGCAGCCAGCTGCCCGTGGGCGTCACCAGCAGCCACATCTATCTGAAGCTGTTCAAACGCATCCCCAAGGTCGATGTGGAGATGCTGTTTCCCAACACGAAGATCTCCTTCCGCCCCTTCGACAAGCTGAAGCTCTTCGTCACAGCGGGCGGAGGCACGGTGGCGGGCGTCGCGGGCTCCGCCAGCAAGCTTCTCGTCGCCACCAACCCGATCACGCTCTCCATCGCGCTCGCCGGACTATCGGGCGTGGTCTTTCGGCAGGTGATGGGCTTCTTCAACACGCGCAACCGCTACATGATGGTGCTGGCCCAGAACCTCTATTTCTGCACCCTCGCCAATAATCGCGGCGCGCTGACCCTGATCGCCGACCGGGCGGAAGAGGAAGACACCAAGGAGGACATGCTGCTCTATGTCTTTCTGGCCCGGCGGGAAGCGGTCTCGCGGGACGATCTCGACGCTGTCGCGAACGATATCCAGACGTTCCTGAAAGAGCGCTGCGGGGTCTCGGTGACCTTCGATCTGGCGGATGCGCTGCGCCGGCTCGAAGAGGACGGACTCGTGAGCGAGGACGAGGACGGCGAGCTCACGACCATGGCGCCGGAGGATGCCCGCGCCCATCTCGATGGGTTGTGGGACGGGCTGATGGACCCGGGCTGCATGGAGCGAGTCGAAAAGGCTAAGCCCGCCTTCGAGGCGCTCTAGGCTTAGGCTTCCGGCTCCGGCATCTCCTCGGCGGGTACGGCCTCCGGCCGCAGGATCGCGTAGAGCGCCACGATGCCGATAAGCAGCGCACCGGCCACCGCGGGTGCTTTGAGATCCCCCGTCGTGACGCGCACGGCCACCAGCACGAAACAGGTGATGAGCCCCAGCACGGGCACGATCGTGGGGACTTCGAAGCGGCCCTTCGGCTCGCCCGGGCGCCGTTTCAGGACTATGAGTGCTGCGTTCGCCACGGCAAATATGGTCAACAGCAGCAGCACGGTGGCGGCGGCGAGATCGGAGATCGTGCCCGCCAGAGCAAGCGGCACGACGATGATCAACAGGGTGAGGATTGCGACATGGGGCGTGCGCCGCTCCAGATGCACCTTGCTCAAGGCCCGCGGCAGGAGCCCTTGGCGCGCCATGCCGAAGAGGAGGCGCGAGGCGGTGACGTAGTTCACCAGCGCGGTGTTGGCGACGGCGAAGAGGGTGATAGCGGTGAAGAGAATCGGCGGCAGAAGCGGGGCTGCCCGATGCACCACCTCGGTAATCGGTCCCGGCGCCTCCGCGAGCTCCGGCCAAGGCACCACCGACACCGCGGTAATGGCCACGGCGACATAGATGATCGCCGCGGCGGTCATGGCCAGGATGATACCAAGGGGCACGTTCCGCCCTGGATCCTTCACCTCCTCGGCGACATTGAGGGTGTCCTCATAGCCGATGAAGGCGAAGAAGGTGAGGATTGCGCCCTGGAGGACGAGGAGCCATTGGGTGTCCGCGCCCGGGACCTGCGGGGTTTCCATATAATCGACGCTGCCCCAGTAGGAGACGCCGACGGCGATGACGATGATCAGGCCGGTCGCCTCCACCAGGGTGCATACGACGTTGACCCACATGGATTCCTTGATGCCGCGAAATACGATGGCGGCCAGCACGAGCAGGAAGCCGAGGGCGAGCACGCTCAAGGGAAGACTTTCCCACCCCAGGAGCGTCGCGAGATTGGCCGCGAAGACCCGGGACTGAGTGGCCACGGAGGTGAGGCCGGAGCAGACGAGGGCGAGCCCCACGGTGAAGCTCAGCAGCGGCCAGGAGAAGGCGCGATGGGCGATGTAGGCCGCGCCACCAGCTCTGGGGTAGCGCGATCCGAGCGAGGCGTAGGAGAGGCCCGTGAGCAGCGCGGCGACGAAGGCGACGAGAAAGGCGAGCCAGACGGCATTGCCCACCTGGCCGGCCGCCTTGCCGATCAGACCGTAGATGCCGGCGCCCAGCATGCTGCCGAGGCCATAGAGCGCCATCTGCCACGGACCGATGCTCCGCTCCAGCTTCGGCTCGCCACTGGGCACAGATCGGCCCTCGTCCGGAGATACAGTCATTGCGCCGCCCGCCCCCTTAGGCTAACCGCGAGGTCCGGAGCTGGCGTGCCCGCCAGGTCCCCCGCGAAAATTCGGTGAGATGACCCACGCTATCCAATCAGACCCAATCCGTCGATCTGTCACTATTCCCGTCCCGCTGGAGGCCGCAGCGCGGATCGCCGCAGCATTGGAGGAGACCTGGCCCGCCCCCGATGCGGTCGGCCATTTCGAGACGGGTCCGGCGAGTGCCGAGGTCTTCGCCCATTACACGGAGACGCCGGATATCGGGCTGATCGAGACCATGGTGGATGCGGCGGCCGACGGCGCGGAGATCGGGCCGATTCAGGTGGAGGATATTGCCGACGCGGATTGGGTCACGATCTCCCAAGGCAAGCGCGGCAAGGTCCGCGCCGGGCGCTTCACGGTGCATGGCAGCCATGAGGCGGTGGCCCCGTCCCGCGGCGCTATCGAGATCGATGCCTCCATAGCCTTTGGAACGGCGCACCACGCCAGCACGAAAGGCTGCCTGATCGCGCTTGATGGGATCCTGAAACGGTATCGGCCGAAGCGCGTGCTGGATATCGGCACGGGGAGCGGCCTGCTTGCCATCGCGGCCGCGCGTTTCTCGCAAAGCCAGGTCATTGCCACGGACAACGACGCGGCGGCGGTCGGGGTCGCCGAAGAGAATGCGTTGCTGAACGGGACACCGCATATCGGGTTCTATGCCTGCCACGGCTTCGAGCATCCGGCCCTCGTTGGGCTGAGGGCCGATCTCGTCTTCGGCAACCTTCTGAAATCGATCCTGCTGGATCTCGTCGAGGGCTTTGCCAAGCACACGGCGCCGGGCGGTTTGGCGGTGCTGTCGGGCATCACGGAAGATCAGGCGGCGAGCGTTGAGGCCTGCTACCGGAATTTCGGTTTCGTCCTAAAGAAGCGCATCCTGCTGGACGGGTGGGCGATCCTGGTGCTGCAACGGCGGCCCGCGATTCCGGTCTTCGATTGATCGCCCGGCGTGTCCGGCTTACATAGCCGCCATGTTTCAAGACTTCGAAGACCTCGCGCCCAAGGGCGATACCGCGGCCAGAGTGACGGCGCTTCGCGCTGCCATAGCCGAGAACGGCGTGCAGGCGTTTCTCGTGCCCCATAGCGACGAGCACCAAAACGAGTTCCTGCCGGCCCATGCGGAACGGCTGCACTGGCTCACCGGCTTTTCGGGCTCGGCGGGCACGGCCATCGTGGCTGAGGACAAGGCCGTCCTCTTCGTCGACGGGCGCTACACGCTGCAGGCCCGCGCCCAGGTCGATACCGCACTCTTCGAGATCCTGCAGGTGCCGGGCCATCGCCCTTCTCACTGGATCGCCGAACATCTGAACGAGGGCGACGCGGTCGGTTACGACGTCAACCTCCATACGGTGAACGAGATCGCGCGTCTGTCGAAGACGCTGGAAGAGTCGGGCATCACGCTAAAACCGCTTGGGGCCAACCCAATTGATACGCTGTGGACCGACCGCCCTGCCCCGCCTGCCGGTCCGGCCTATCCCCATGGCATCGCCTTTTCCGGCAAGACCGCGGCGGAGAAGATTGCGGAGGTTCAGGAGAGCCTGACCCACGCCAAGGCGGACGCTCTGCTCGTCACCATGCTCGATTCCGTCGCCTGGCTGTTCAACATCCGCGGCTCGGACATCAAGCATCTGCCGGTGGTGATCGCGAGCGCCATCGTGCCGGTCGAAGGCCGCCCGACGCTCTTCATCGATCCCAGCAAGCTTGGCGACAATGTTCGCGGCGCGCTCGCCGACACGGTGGAGTTCCTGCCCCCGGCGGAGCTCGATGCGCGGCTCGAGGCGTTGGGGACTCAGAAGGCGAAGGTGAAGCTCGATCCTTCGACCACGCCGGCGCGGTTCGAGAACACCCTGAAGGATGCGGGCGCCGAGGTGCTCCATCGCACCGATCCCTGCGTCGCGGCCAAGGCGGTGAAGACCGAAGCCGAGATCGCCGGCGCTCGCGCGGCTCACTTACGCGACGGGGCGGCCGTGGTCCGCTTCCTGGCCTGGCTCGACGAGACGGCTGAGAGCGGGGAGATCGACGAGGTCCAGGCAGCCGGGAAACTCGAGTCATTCCGGGCCGATACGGGTGAGCTGAAAGAAATCAGTTTCGACAGCATTTCGGCCGCCGGACCCAACGGGGCGGTGGTGCATTACCGGCCCATGGCGGCGACGGCGCGGAAGCTGGAGCCGGAGAGCCTCTATCTGATCGATTCCGGCGCGCAATACGAAGACGGCACGACGGATATCACCCGCACGGTCGCCATCGGCCAGCCGACGCCGGAGATGCGCCGCCACTACACTCTGGTGCTGAAGGGGCATATCGCTGTCTCGAAGGCCCGCTTTCCGGAGAAGACGCGCGGCCAGGATCTCGATCCGCTGGCGCGGTTGCCGCTCTGGCAGGCTGGGCTCGACTACGACCACGGCACGGGACACGGCGTGGGCAGCTTCCTTTCCGTCCATGAAGGGCCCCAGCGCCTGTCGCGGACGGGCTCGGTGGAGCTAAAGCCCGGCATGATCCTTTCCAACGAACCCGGCTATTATCGAGAGGGCGAATACGGCATCCGGATCGAGAACCTGATCCTGGTGACGGAGCCTGAGGCCATCGAAGGGGGCGAGCGGGAGATGATGGGGTTCGAGACCCTGACGCTGGCGCCCTACAATTTCCGGCTGGTCGAGCCGATGCTGCTCAACTCCGAGGAGCTGGCCTGGCTCAACGCCTATCACGCCCGCGTGCGCGAGACCCTGGAGCCGCTGCTCGACGAGGCCGCGAAAAGCTGGCTCGCGAAAGCGACGGCGGCGCTGCAATAGTGTTCGATTTCTGGGCCAATCTGGTGTCGGCGATCGCCGCGACCCTGACCACTCTCGCCTTCGTACCCCAGGCGCTGCACATCATCCGGCACAAGGAGACCCGCGCGATCTCGCTGTGGATGTACATCACGTTTGCGAGCGGTGTCGCCGCCTGGCTCACCTTCGGCATCATGATTTGGAACTGGCCGATGATGATCGCCAACACGATCACGCTTTCCCTGGCGCTGGCGATCCTGGGGATGAAGATCCGGTACGGGTGAGGTTCCCTGGACCGTCATGCTGAGGTGCAGTGCGCTAGCGCTGCCTCGAAGCAGACGGGCCCCATCCTTCGAGGGCCGCTTTGCGGCCGCCTCAGGATGACGGCTTCCCATGATCGTCATCGCCGGGTTTGACGCGGGCATGACGAAGAGATGTTTGGCCTCAGGCGCTGCCGATCAGCTTCAGCCAGTCGTCTTCCGAGAGCACGTCGACGCCGAACTTTTCGGCATCCTTCAATTTCGAGCCCGCGCCAGGTCCGGCCACGACGATGTCGGTGTTCTTCGACACGGAGCCGGAGACCTTCGCGCCGAGCCGTTCCGCCGTGGCCTTGGCTTCGGAGCGGGTCATCTGCTCCAGGGAGCCGGTGAAGACCACGCGTTTTCCGGCGATGGGTGATGAGGTATCCCGCTGCTCCAGGGCTTGCGGCTCCACATATTTCAGCAGCTCCTCGACCACCTCGACATTGTGAGGCTCGGCGAAGAACTCGGTGATCGCATCGGCGACCGTCGTGCCGATCCCTTCGATATTGTCCAGCTCGGCGAAGGCCTCGCCCTCCTTATCGGCGGCGATTTCCTTCATGGCGGTCATGAAGCTGTCGATATCGCCGTAGCTCCGGGCCAGGAGCCGCGCGGTGATCTCGCCCACATGGCGGATGCCAAGCGCGAAGATGAAGCGGTCGAGCGGGATCTTGCGGCGTTCGTCGATGGCCTCGAAGAGATTGGCGACGGAGGTTTCGCCCCAGCCTTCCCGGTCCTGGAGCTTCGTCTGGCTCCGCTCATTCCGCTGCCTTAGCGTGAAGATGTCGGGCGGCGACTGGATCAGGCCCTGGTCATAGAAGGTCTGGATGTTCTTCTCGCCGAGGCCTTCGATGTCGAAGGCATTGCGGGAGACGAAATGCTTCAGGCGCTCCACCCGCTGGGCCGGGCAGATCAGCCCGCCGGTGCAGCGGCGGACGGCGTCGCGCTTGCCCGTCTTCTCGTTGACCTCGCGCACGGCGTGGCTGCCGCAGGCGGGGCAAGCTGTCGGAAAATTGTATGGTTTCGAATCCTTGGGCCGTTTGGCTAGCACGACGTCGACCACCTGGGGGATCACGTCGCCGGCCCGCTGCACGATGATCGTGTCGCCTTCGCGGATATCGCGCCCCTCGCGGATCTTCTCGCCCTTTGCGCCGATGCCGGCAATGTAATCCTCGTTGTGGAGAGTGGCGTTCTGCACCACCACGCCGCCGACGGTGACCGGCTCCAGCTTGGCGACCGGAGTCAGCGCGCCAGTGCGGCCGACCTGGATGTCGATCTCGCGCAAGATTGTCGTCGCCTGCTCGGCGGGGAATTTCTGGGCCACGGCCCAGCGGGGCGAACGGGAGACGAAGCCGAGCCGCTCCTGAAGCGCCAGGGAGTCCACCTTGTAGACGATGCCGTCGATATCGTAGTCGAGATCGGCACGCTCGCCCTCCACGTGATGATAGGTGGCGAGCATCGCTTCCAGGTCTTCGGCCAGGCGCATGAGGGGGTTCACCGGAAAGCCCCAGCGCTTCATGGCCTCGTAGACGCCCCATTGGGTGTCGGCGGGAAGCGAGGCGACCTCTCCCCAGGCATAGGCGAAGAAGGCGAGCGGCCGGCTGGCGGTGACCTTGGAGTCGAGCTGGCGCAGGGAGCCGGCGGCGGCGTTGCGCGGATTGGCGAAGAGCCGGTCGCCCTTTTTCTCCTGCTCCTCGTTGAGCTTCCGGAAGGCGGACTTGCTCATATAGATCTCGCCGCGGACCTCGAACGGATCGGGAAAATCCTCAGCGTCGACGGTTTGGGGAATATCGGAGACCGTGCGCACATTTGCGGTGACGTCCTCGCCCTCATAGCCGTCGCCCCGGGTCGCGGCCTGATGCAGCTTCCCGTCCCGATAGGTCAGGCTGATGGAGAGACCGTCGATCTTGGGCTCGGCGGTAAATTCCAGCGGCCGGTCCTCATCGAGATTGAGAAAGCGGCGGATGCGGGCGACGAACTCCGCCACGCCTTCATCGTCGAAGACATTGGAGAGCGACAGCATCGGCACCGTGTGGCGAACCTTGCTGAAGGCCGCGGACGGGGCGGCGCCCACCCGCAAAGACGGGCTGTCGGAGCGGACAAGTTGGGGGAACAGCGCCTCGATCGCTTCGTTGCGGAGACGAAGCTCGTCGTAGGCCGCATCGGAGATCTCCGGCGCGTCTTCCTGATAGTAGAGGCTGTCGTTGCGGGCGATCTCTTCGGCGAGCCGCTTCAGCTCCTCGGCCGCCTGGTCCTCGGTGAGATCTTCCGGCGCGAGGCGCGCGAGCTCATCGCCGCTCGTTCCTTCGTTCTTCTTCTTGGCGCTCATGGTCTCGCAATCATGCCCGCTCGCCCGCGCGGTGGCTCATGAGCCGCTCGGCGGCCGCGCGGGCCTCGTCGGTAATCTCCTGGCCGGCCAGCATGCGGGCGATCTCTTCGCGGCGATGGGCCCCTTCCAGATGGACGACCCGGGTCGCGACCGCCTCGCCCTGATCGCCGTCGACGGATTCCTTGGCGATGCGCAGATGACCGTGAGCCTGGGCGGCGACCTGGGGCGCATGGGTCACGACGAGAACCTGCACCTGATCGGCGAGGCGTGCCAGGCGCTCGCCGATGGCGGCCGCGGTCGCGCCGCCGACGCCCGTATCGATCTCGTCGAAGACCAAAGTGGGTGCTGAACCGCGAGAGGCAAGCACCACCTTCAGGGCCAGGATGAAGCGGGCCAGCTCGCCGCCGGACGCCACCTTCATCATCGGACCCGGCTCGGTGCCCGGGTTGGTCTGGACGTGGAAGGCGACCCGGTCGATGCCGCTGGGACCGCCCTGTTCAAGGGGAAGGCGCTCGATTTTGGTGATGAAGCGCGCCTTCTCCAGCTTCAGGGGCCCAAGCTCGGCGACGATGGCCTCGTCCAGCTTGGCGGCGGCGTCCTGGCGGGCATCGCTGACCGCAACCGCTTTGGTTTCAAACGCTTCGCGGGCTTTCGCCACATCTTGATTCAGAGCTTCGAGCCGGCTTTCGCCCTGCTCCAGATTCTCCAGCTCCTCCTCCAGCTTCTCGGTGAGGGCCGGGAGATCGTCCACCATGACCTTGTGCTTGCGGGCAAGCGCCCGAAGCGCGAAGAGGCGTTCTTCCGCCTGCTCCAGCTCTTCCGGCTCGAAGGCAGCCTCGGCCAGGCTGTGCTCAATGGTGTTGCGGGCGTTCTCCGTCTCCAGCATCACCTTTTCCAGCGCCTCGGCCACGGGGGTCAGGAGCGCGCTGGCGCTGTCGGCCTGGCGTTCGATCCGGCGGAGCGCCGCGGCAATCCGGGCCTGGGCCGTCCCCTCGCCTTCCAGAGCATCCAGGGCCTCGTTCAGCTCACCGGCGATCTTCTCCGCGTTCATCATGAGCGCGCGGCGATCGGCGAGGCTCTCCTCCTCGCCTTGCTGCGGGTCGAGAGCGCGGAGCTCCTCCAAAGCGTGGGAGACGAAATCGGCATTGGCACGGATGGTCTCGATCTCGCGGGCATGCTCTTCAAGGGCGTGCTCGGCGGCCTTCCAGGTGTCCCATCGCTTTCCCAGCTCTGCGACGTCTCCGGTGAGGCCCGCATAGGCATCGACGAGGTCGCGGTGGCCGCTCTGATCGATCAGGGCGCGGTCGTCGTGCTGGCCGTGGATCTCCACCAGCAACTGCCCCACCTGCTTCAGGAGCTGGATGCTCACGGTCTGGTCGTTGAGGAAGGCGCGGGTCCGGCCGTCGCTGTTTTGGACGCGGCGCAGGATCAAGGTGCCTTCCTGGGCGATCTCGTTCTCCTCAAGGAGGTCCAGCACGGGATGGCCAGGCACCGGCTCGAAGACGGCGGTAACCTGCCCCTGAGAGGCGCCTTTGCGCACGAGCGCGGCATCGCCCCGGCCACCAATGGCCAGGGTGAACGCGTCGAGAAGGATGGATTTGCCCGCGCCGGTTTCACCGGTGAGGACCGAAAGCCCCTCGCCAAAGACAAGGTCGAGCTTGTCGATCAGAACAATGTCGCGGATCGACAGGGAGGTCAGCATGGCTTGGCGTTAGGCCGGGTTGCCTTCACCCCGGAAGGTCTGGGTGATCCAAGAGCCAGCATGCTCGTGTGGGCTACGTCCCGCCTTCTGCAGCAGCGAATAGGACTTCTGGTACCATTTGCTGTTGGGGAAGTTGTGGCCGAGAACGGCGGCGGCGGTCTCCGCCTCATTCACGATGCCGAGCGCCAGATAGGCTTCCGTGAGGCGCATCAAGGCCTCTTCAACCTGCTCGGTCTGCTGATACTCGGTCACCACGTCGCGGAAGCGGTTGATGGCGGCCAGATAGTCGTGGTCGCGCAGATAGTAGCGCCCGATGGTCATGGAGTTGGCGGCCAGCAGGTTGCGCAAAATGAGGATTCGATTGCGAGCCTCTGCCGAATAGCGCGAGGTGGGATAGCGCTGAACCAGGGTCTCGTAGGCATTCAGGGATTCGCGCGCATTGGTCTGATCGCGCTTCGGATCCAGGACCTGATCGTAATAGGCCATGGCGATGATGTTCTGGGCGAGCGGGGCCTCGTCGGTGCCCGGATGCAGGGTCAGGTACCGCTTACCGGCAGAGATCGCTTCCGGATATTTGCCGTTCTTGTAGTAGGCATACGCCGACATCACGATGGCGCGGCGGGCCTCGGTGGAATACGGGTGGTTGACGTCGACGTCTTCGTATTTCTTCGCCGCGTCCTTCCAGTCCTGCTCGTTCAGCAGGGTCTCGGCTTCGCCGTAGATCACTTCGGGCGGACGGGAATCGCCGACCGGCTGTTCGGCCTTCTTACTTTTGAACGGATTCAGGCCGCCACCGCAGCCTGCCAGCATGACGGAGGCAGCCACGAGCAGCACGCCCGCACCAAGTGGCCTCAACGCCCGGGCTGAGAGCAGGTCACATCGCAAAGCCGATATCCCCCCGACCAAAAACTGCATCGAATCTCCTGCGAATTTTGGCGCGTTCGCTTTTACGAAGGGTGAACCATAACGGTCCGGGACCGCCAAAAGACGCCGAGAAGCTTACCCAAGCGGCGCATTATGGTGTTTTTTTGCCCGGAGCCTAAGATCAAGTCCCTTTTTCCGGACCTTCCATAGCAGATTCCGCGGGCCATTACGCAAGCAATCTCGATGGCGCTTTTGGGCTCCACCGAGATGCTTGGCGTCGGGCTACTGACGTTTAGCTTATTCTGCTGCGAAATTCGCGGCCGCGAGCTGCGGGCTGAGCTCGGCGTGGCGGACCTCGTGATGCCGCGGGGCATCGACCATGGTCCACGCATCCGGATCGGCCAGCAGAGCCTCCAGCACCAGGCTGTTTAGACGGTGGCCGCCGCGCACGGAGCGGTAAGCCCCCAGGATCGGCGCGCCGACGAGGGCGAGGTCGCCCACGGCGTCCAGAGCCTTGTGGCGCACGAACTCGTTCTCGTAGCGCAGGCCTTCGCGATTGATGATGCGGTCGTCGCCGATGGCGACGGTATTCTCAAGAGATGCGCCGAGCGCCATGCCGGAGGCCCAGAGCCGCTCCACATCCTTCATGAAGCCGAAGGTGCGGGCGCGGGCCAGCTCGCGGCGGAATGCGCCGGGGTTGAGATCCAGCTCCAGGCGCTGATGGCCGATGAAGCAGTTCTCGAAATCGATCTGGATGTCGAGGCGGAAACCGTTATGGGGAACCAGCTCGCCGGAGGCCGCGCCATCCTGGACACGGATCGGCTTCAGGACCTTGAGGAAACGGCGGGGTGCGTTCAGCTCCTTGAGGCCGACCTCGTCGATGGCCTCCACGAAGCGGGCGGCGCTGCCGTCCATGATCGGCACTTCGCCGTTGTCGATCTCGACGATGACATTGTCGACGCCCATGCCCCGAAGCGCTGCCATCAGATGCTCGACCGTCGCCACAGAGGCGCCATTGCCGTCGCTCAGGATGGTGCAGAGGGTAACGCCGGTGATCATACGCTGATGGGCGATGATCTCACTGCCCTCGGCATCTCCGTCGGAGATGAGGAAGCGGATGCCGGTGTCGCTATCGGCGGGAATAAGGAGGAGAGAAACCGGTGCGCCGCTATGGACGCCGATGCCGGTCAGCGAAACTTCGTTGGCTAGCGTGGTTTGCTTAGCCCCAATGAACCCCTTCATGATCCCCCGCAGATGTTACCTCTGTTTCCAGGTCCGGGGCCGTCCCCTGCCCCTCGATCGGTGACCTCAGCTTTGCGCTTATTGGGTCAACCGATCTCTCTAGTGGAAACCATACGGGGCGCGTGGGTGGGCTACAAATCACGCTTTCTTTCAATGTGTTACCAGTCCGGTAACCATGTAACACATTGATCGATAAGCCTTTTTCTCTCTCCCCTCAAACTCCTTCGTTACAATTAGCGCAGATCCCGCAGCCGTCAGTTGGCCTGACGGCGCAGGAATGCGGGAATCTCAAGCTCATCGTCAGAATCATGCGACTCAGGCTCGGGGCGATTCTCCGCTGCCGGACGCGGTTGCGGGCGCTGGGCCTGCTCCTCGCGCTGGGGCATCGGGGTCACCGGGGCCTTGGCCTGAGGACGCTCGGCTTGCTGACGCTCCCCTTGCGGGCGCTCCATCTGGGCGGCCTCGTGTTCCGGGGCTTTCGTCCGGGGCTCTTCGCCGCCAAAATCGGGCTCCATCTTCTCGCCGCCCTCTTCCTCGTCGCTGCCGGCAAGGCCGCGGCCGACGCCAGCAAGACGCTCCAGGAAGCCGACTTTCCGCTTGTGAGCCTCGAGGCCTTGCGCCGGATCCTCGCCGGAGCGGGCTTTCAGCTCCTTCTGAGCGACCATGGGGAACTCCTCCACATTGGGCATGCGGCGGAGGTTCCGCGGGCCGGAGGCCGGCGGTGCGGGCCGGAACTGCGGCTGCGGCGCGGCCGGCTTCTGCTGGCCCGTCTCCTGCTTGGGCTGAGCCGGGGCCGGACGGCGCTCGATGGTGACGTTGCCGGGAGCCTGCCAGACCGGAGGCTCGGAAGCCTCTTTCTTCTCCGCCTGGGGCTGCGGCGCGGCCGGCTTCTGCTGCTCCGCGGGGTGGAAGGTGCTCGGCGTGTTGCCAAGACCGGCCAGACGCTCGGTGAGGGTGGGCTTGTCCTCCAGCACCTCGGAGATCGCTTCCTCCATCTCGACGGGACCGAGACCGGTCGCCACCACGGAGACGCGGATGCGGCCGTCGAGCTGATCGTCGAAGGTGGCGCCAACGATGATGTTGGCTTCCTCGTCGGCTTCCGCGCGGATGCGGCTGGCCGCCTCGTCCACCTCGAACAGGGTGAGGTCGTTGCCACCGGTGATGGAGACCAGCAGGCCGTTGGCACCGCGCATGGAGACGTCGTCCAGCAGCGGGTTGGAGATCGCCTGCTCGGCGGCATCCACCGCGCGGCGCTCGCCCTCGCTCTCGCCGGTGCCCATCATCGCCTTGCCCATGCCGGCCATGATGGCGCGAACGTCGGCGAAGTCGAGATTGATCAGGCCTTCCTTCACCATCAGGTCGGTGATGCAAGACACGCCGGAGCGCAGCACATCGTCGGCCATGGCGAAGGCATCGGCGAAGGTGGTCTTCTCGTTGGCGATGCGGAACAGGTTCTGGTTCGGGATCACCAGCAGCGTGTCGACATACTGCTCCAGATCCTTGATGCCCTGCTCGGCGGAGCGCATGCGGCGCACGCCTTCGAACTGGAACGGCTTGGTGACCACACCGACGGTCAGGATGCCCTCCTCGCGGGAGGCGCGGGCAATCACGGGCGCTGCACCGGTGCCGGTGCCGCCGCCCATGCCGGCGGTGATGAACACCATGTGGGAGCCGGAGAGATGGGCCTTGATGTCGGCCATGGCCTCTTCGGCGGCTGCGGAGCCGATCTCAGGCTTAGAGCCTGCGCCCAAGCCCTCGGTGACATTGGCGCCCATCTGAATGCGGCGCTCGGCTGCCGAGCTGGTGAGTGCCTGGGCGTCCGTGTTGGCGACGACGAATTCGACGCCCTGCACACCCTTGGCGATCATGTTGTTGACGGCATTGCCGCCGGCACCACCGATACCGAACACGGTGATGCGCGGCTTGAGTTCCGTCGTATCTGGGACTCTGAGATTGATGGTCATGTCGCGGTTCCGATCCTCTCCGGTGTGAGGTGTGTCTGTCATCTCTGGCTCCTTCCGAAGCGACTGAAGCCCTTTCGCGCAAGAGCCGTTAAGTGTGACCTCGTTAAAAGTTGTCTCGGATCCATTCGCTTACCCAGGCGAAGTACCCTGTACCGGTACCGAGAAAACGCTGCTCTGCCCGGCTTGCCAGCCGGTCATCATCCCGCGCCCACTGGAACAGAAGTCCAGTTGCCGCAGAAAAATCGGGGCCGCCGCCGGTCTCCGGCGCGCCGGTCAGCTTGCGCGGACGGCCAAGGCGCACGGGACGGCCAAACATGTTCGAAGCGAGCTCGCTCAAACCCGTCAGCTGGCTTCCGCCGCCGGTCAGAACGATGTGCTGGGCGGCTTCGGATGCATGTCCGTTGGACGCGAGGCGCCGCCGCATTTGATCCAGAATCTCTTCTATGCGCGGGCGAATCATGACTGACAATTCGCCCTTGGTGATCTGATTGAGATTGCGATTGTGAACGTCTCCGACGGACGGGTACGTGATGATCTCGCATTCGTCGGATTCGGTTGCGAAGACGCTGCCGTGGAGCGTCTTGAGGCGCTCGGCATGCTCGATGGGCGTCGAGAGCGAGCGTGCAATGTCAGTGGTCATGCCGTAGCCGCCCATCGCGATGGCATCGACGTGAACCAGGTGGTCATCGGCGAAGACGGAAAGCGTCGTGGTGCCGGCGCCGAGGTCGAGGCAGGCCACGCCGAGCTTCGCCTCGTCATGGGTGATGACGGAGAGCGCGCTCGCGTACGGCGCCGCGACCAGGGTGGCGATGTTGAGATGGCACCGCTCCACGCACAGCATCAGGTTCCGCATGGCGACGTCGTCGGCGGTGACCGTATGGATATCGATCTTCAGCCGCTCGCCGCACATGCCGACGGGATCGTGAATGCCGGCATTGTCGTCCAGGCCGTAGCTGGTGGGCAGGCCGTGCAGGACCGTGCGGCCGTCGCGGCCGGCATACTGACGGGCACCGGCCAGGATGCGCATGATGTCGTCTTCGCGGACCACGCCGTTGGGCAGCGCGACGGAGGCGGAGAAGCTGTCGCTCTTCAGGCGGCCGCAAGTTACGGCGATGTGCACGTCCTCGACGGTGACGCCGGCCATGCGCTCTGCCTCGTCGACGGCGGAGCGGATGCAGTGCTCGGCGCTGTCGAGATGGACGATCAGCCCACCTTTCAGCCCTTCGGCACGATGATGACCGAAGCCCAGCAGCTCGAACTGCATGGGCTCGTTGGTTTCCAGCCAATCGGGGGCGGGCTTCGCCTTGGCGATCAGACACGCGATCTTGCTCGTGCCCAGATCGAGCACGGTCACGATGCGCGGTCGCCTTCCCCTATTTATGATTGGATGCCGCATCCAAGTCTTACCTGATCCAAAATGGCCCGATCGCAATCAGGCCGTGTCCCTATTTCCAGTCAGTTTTGCGTTAAGTGCTTCCCTTCGGCGGCGCAGCGCTCGTGCTTGCCGTCGGCAGTTCGGGATCCTGGCTGGGTGGCCCTCCAGCCGGGATCCGCGGAGCTTCGTGAAGGCGAACGGTCACCCGGTCGCCCAAGCGGAGATCGACGCTGGCGATGTTGCGGTTCAAAATCCCGCGCCGATCGTCCAGGTCTGTGAGGGCGGTGAGTGCCTGGCCGATATTGTCGTCCGGCAGCATCACATCGAGCCCAGAGATGAGTTTCAGATTCCAGCGGCGGTCGCCAACCCGGATAGCCGCGAGCAGCTGCTCGTCGAGGTTAGAGAACATGTCCAGGGTGGCGAACAGCTCGGACGCGTTCTTGGCCGCCCCCTCGCCCACCACGATGGGCAGAGCCGGATAGGCGTCCGGCACCGCCGGAGCCAGGACGGCGCCTTCGGAATCCACCACGTAGGTCTTGCCCTTGTTCTGCCAGATGGCGAAGGGCGTGCGCTCCTCGATGACGACCTTCAGGGTCGACGGCAGAAGCCGCATGACCTGAGCATGCTTCACCCACGGCACCTGCTCCAGTCGCTCCTTGGCGGCGGCGGTGTCGAAGCCGAGGAGGATGGTGTTGGAGTTCGCACCGAGGGCACCGGCGATCTCCGCGTCGGAGGCATGCCGCTGGCCTTCCAGGACGATGCGCTGGGCACCGAGCCCGGCCGCAACGGCCATGGCGCCGACGCCGTTCTCGGCCTGCTCGTAGAGCTTCTGAACCTGGCCGCCAGACCACAGCCCGTAGGTCGCGCTCAGCCCCATGAAGACAAGGGCGAAGAGGCGCCAGGGGCGCTGCTTGCGGCTCGACGCCAGCTCGATGCGGCGCAGACGGCGCGAGGCGACTTTGCGGACCTCGCGGGAATTGGGCACACGGATGGTGGTGAGGCTACGGCCACGCGGCGGCACGATCGCCCGCTGAAACAGCGGGTCGGCTTGGGTCTCGCCTTTCTGTCGTGGCCGCAGGGGCCAGAAGTTCAGCGATTGCACGACGCGTCCTCCACGATCCAGCGGACAAGCTCTCCGAATGAGCGCCCGCTATACGCCGCCAGCTCGGGCACGAGCGACGTGGATGTCATTCCCGGTTGGGTATTAACTTCTAGACAGATGAGGCCCCCGGACCCTCCCGTAGAATCGTCGTAACGGAAGTCCGAGCGGCTTACCCCTCGGCAGCCCAGTGCCCGATGAGCCGCTACCGACAGCTTCCGCACCAGCTGGTAAACATTTGGTAAAAGTTTAGCGGGCAGGACGTGATCGGAGCCTCCTGCGGCGTATTTCGCCTCGTAGTCGTAGAACACCGATTTGTCGGCCGGGCAGATCTCGATCACGTCCAGCGGCTCGTCGCCCATCACGGCGCAGGTGAGCTCGCGGCCGGGGATGAAACGCTCGATCATCACCTCATCGCCATGGCCCCATTCTTCGCTGAAAAGCTCCTGGGGCGGATGCTCCTGATCCTCGCGCACGATGTAGACGCCGACGCTGGAGCCCTCGTTAACGGGCTTGATGACGTAGGGCGGCTTCATGGGGTGCCCCTCAGCCGCCTCCAGACGGGGCAGCACGAGGCTTTCGGCGACGGGAACGCCGCCGGCCTTCAGGGACGCCTTGGCGCGCTCCTTGTGCATGGCAAGGGCCGAGGCGAGCACGCCGGAATGGGTGTAAGGGATCTGCAGGGTCTCGAGGATACCCTGGACGCAGCCATCTTCGCCGAAACGGCCGTGCAGCGCGTTGAAGCAGACATCGGGGGCGACTTCGACGAGACGGCTTGCGACATCGCGCCCCGCATCGATCTTGGTGACGCGATAGCCCTCTTCCTCGAGGGCCTTGGCGCAGGCGTCGCCGGAACGCAGAGAAATCTCCCGCTCCGCGGACATGCCACCCATCAAAACCGCAACATGGGTTGCTTTATGGGCCCCGCCTTCGCTCAATTGTGGATATCCCCCATCGCCAATTTGCTTATCGACGCCGAATCAATAAGCGAATCACCTCCCCCTCCGGTCTACGCCAGAGGCGGGAATCTGACAACGGATACGGTGACTTAAGGGGCCGAAAGGGGCGAAATTTTTATTTCCTGGCGCCCAGACGCTTGATCTCCCAGTCGAGATCGACGCCGCTCATCTCCTTCACCCGGGCGCGAACGGTCTCGCCCAGAGTCTCCAGGTCGTCCGCGGTGGCCCCGCCCTCGTTGATGAGGAAGTTGCAGTGGAGCTCGGAAACCTTGGCTTTTCCGACCTCCAGGCCCCTGCAGCCGGCAGCATCGATGAGCTGCCAGGATTTGTGGCCGGGCGGGTTCTTGAAGGTGCTGCCGCCGGTGCGGCTCTTGATGGGCTGCACCTCTTCCCGGTAGTCGGCGATCTCGTTCATCTCGGCCTGGATCGCGGCCTGCTCGCCGGGACGCCCCTGAAAGAGGCCTTCGGTGAAGATGAGATCTTCGGGCGCGCCGCAATGGCGGTAGGTGTAGTCGAGATCGGCGACGGAGAGGGTGTGGATGTCGCCCTGCCGGTCCACCGCCCGCGCTTCCACCAGCACGTCCTTGGTCTCGCTGCCATGGGCGCCGGCGTTCATGCGGAGCGCGCCGCCAAGCGAGCCCGGGATGCCGCGATAGAAGGCAAGACCGGCGATGGATGCATCGGCGGCGGCGCGAGCGAGCTTCACGTCCGGAACGGCGGTGCCTGCGCGCAGGCGGTCGGAGCCCTCCAGGGCGATGGTGCCGAAGCCCTTGCCGAGACGGATAACGACGCCCCTTATGCCGCCATCGCGGACCAGGAGGTTTGAGCCGAGCCCCACCATGGTGACAGGCACGTCGGCCGGCAGGTGTTTCAGGAAATAGGCGAGATCGGCTTCGTCGGCGGGCGTGAACAGCACCTCCGCCGGGCCGCCGACGCGGAACCAGGTCAGTTCCGCCAGAGTGGCTTCCGGCTTCAGCCGGCCGCGCAGCTCGGGCATGGCTTCCGTGATCTCGGAGGCGAGACCGCTGGTGGCTGTCTCGCTCACGACTTGTCCTCTTTTCCGGCCAGGCGTCCGGGCAGGTTCGCCATCCATTCGGAGATGGTGCCCGCACCGAGGCCCACAACCATGTCGCCGGGCTTGGCCTGCTCGGCGATGGCCGCCGTCAGGCTCTCCTCGTCTTCGACAGGGATCACGTGAGCGTGGCCGTGGCGGCGGAGGCTCGCCACGAACTCGTCCTGATCGATGCCGGGGATCGGCGCTTCGCCCGCCGAATAAACCGGCGTGATGATGGCCGTGTGGGCGTCGTCCAGGCAGGCGGAAAACTCGTTGAACAGGTTCTGCAGCCGCGTATAGCGGTGGGGCTGCATGATGGCGATGACGCGGCCAGCATCGGCGGAGCGGGCGGCGCGCAAGACGGCCGAGATCTCCACCGGGTGGTGGGCGTAGTCGTCGTAGAAATGGATGCCGTTCCATTCGCCGACGAGGGAGAAGCGGCGCTTCACGCCTGAGAAATTCGCGAGGCTCTCGCGGATCTGAGCTTCGCTCAAGCCGGTCTCGATGCCGACGCCGATGGCGGCGAGCGCATTCAGGGCGTTGTAGTGACCGAGCGCCGGAAGCTTCACGTCCGGATAGCGGTTCGGGCCGCCGCGCACCTCGCGCCCCAGCTCCACGTCGAACACCATGCCGTGGCCTTCGGTGCGCAAGTCCGTCATGCGGATATCGGACTCCCGGGAGACGCCGTAGGTCAGCACGCGACGCCCGTTGGCCGCGCCGCCGAGGCGGGCCAGCATTGCGCGCACCACCGGGTGGTCGATGCCCGCGACGACGAGACCGTAGAACGGGATCGCGTCGATGAACTGCTCGAAGGCGGCATGGAGACGGTCGGTGGTCTCCCAGTAGTCCATGTGCTCGGGATCGATATTTGTGACCACGCCGATCTGTGTCGGCAGCTTCACGAAGGTGCCGTCGGATTCGTCCGCCTCGACGATCATCCATTCGCCTTCGCCGATGCGGGCATTGGTGCCCCAGTCGTTGATGATGCCGCCGGCGATCACCGTCGGGTCGAGACCGCCATCGTTCAGAAGGTCGGCGATCATCGCCGTGGTGGTGGTCTTGCCGTGGCTGCCGGTGACGGAGACGGTCGCCCGGTCGCGCATCAGCTCGGCCAACATCTCGGCGCGGCGGATGATCGGGATGCCCTGCTCCTTCGCCGCCTCGAATTCCGGGTTGCCCGGCTTCACGGCGCTGGAGATCACCAGATAGCCGATCCCCTTCACGTTCTCCGGATCGTGTCCGATAAGGCAGCGGATGTTCTTCGACCGCAGACGCTCCAGGTTGGCGCTGTCCTTCAGGTCGCTGCCCTGAACCCGGTAGCCGCGGGTGTGCATCACCTCGGCGATGGCGCTCATGCCGATGCCGCCGATGCCGACGATATGGAAGAGGCCGGTCTTCTCCGGCGGAGGCAAACGCATGGCGTCAGTCGTATCCCTTCATTCGGATGAGGCTTGTCAAGCCTTCGCGTGGTGCTCCGCGGCGGCGAGCTCTTCGGCGAAATCGGCGAGCCGTGTCACCGCATCCACCATCGCCGCTTCGTGTGCCGTCGCCGCGGCGGCCGCGAGGCGATCCGGATCGTCGAACAGGCTTTCCAGCTCGGCCGCCAGGCGCTCCGGCGTCAGCTCGCTTTGGGGAAAGCACCAGCCACCGCCTTTTTCGGCGAGCCGAGTAGCATTCTCAAACTGATCGTTGTCAAGAGCATGGGGCAGCGGCACGAAGATGGCGGGCCGGCCGATGGCCATCATCTCATTGACGGTCGAGGCACCGGAGCGGGAGCAGACGAGGTGGGCGTTGGCGATGCGCTCCGGCAGATCCCGGAAGAACGGCGCGAGATGGACGGCGATTCCGGCCTTCTCATAGGCCGCCCGCGTCGCCTCCATGTCCTCCTCCCGGGTCTGCTGCACGATGGTCAGCCGGTCCCGCATGGCTTCGGGCAGAAGCGGGAGGGCCGCCGGAAACACCTCGGAGAAGAAATGGGCGCCCTGGCTGCCGCCGAAGATGAGGAGCAGAAGCCTGCCGTCCTTGGTCGGCGGGTCGTAGGGCTGGTCGCGATAGGCAAGCACGGCACTGCGGACCGGCGTCCCCGTCACGGTGGATTTGGCGACGGCGTCCTCGCTCATCTTCTTGGTGGGCGAGACGGTGAGCGCGACCCTGCTTGTGATCTTGGAGAGAAGCCGGTTGGCGCGGCCCATAACGGCGTTCTGCTCATGCACGGCGGTCGGGATGCCGAGGGTTCGCGCAGCGATGACCGGCGGCAATGTGGGGTAGCCGCCGAAGCCAATTACAGCGAGGGGGTTCACCCGGCGGAGCATGGCGAGGCCCTCGAAATACCCTATGCCGAGGGTCGCGAAGGTCTTCGCAATGCCGAACGGGTTGCGGCTGCGTAGCGTGGCCGACGGCAACTGATGGATTGCACGGGCGGGAAAATCGATCGCGTATTTCTCCGTGCGCAGATCCGTGGCGAGTTCGACCGGATACCCCCTCGTCTTCAGCTCCTCGGCCAAGGCCGCAGCCGGGAAGAGATGCCCGCCCGTGCCGCCGGCGGCCAGAAGAATGGGGCGCTCCTCGACAGACTCCGCACTCACGCCGCCTGCTCCCGCACGTCGTTCTCCGGCGCATGGTTGCTCCGGTCGCGGGCGATTCGCTGGGCCGCCTTGGGACGCTTGCGGGTCAGGCCAAGAATGAAGCCCGCCGTGAGGCCCATGGAGAGCATGGAGGTGCCGCCATGGGAGATGAACGGCAAGGTCATGCCCTTGGCCGGCAGCAGGCCGACATTCACGGACAGATTGATGAGGGTCTGGAAGCCGAAAAGCATCACCAGACCTGCGATGGCGAGACGGATAAAGCCATCGGGCTCGTGAGCCGCCTTGGCGAAGCCGCGCAGCACGATGAAGGCGAACATGGCGACCAGCACGATGCAGGCGACGATGCCGTATTCCTCCGCCGCGACAGCAAAGATGAAGTCCGTATGGGCGTCGGGGAGCACAGTCTTGATGGTGCCCTCCCCCGGACCGCGGCCGAACCAGCCGCCTTGCAGGAAGGACTCGATGGCCCGGTCGGTCTGATAGGTGTCGCCAGACTGGGGATCGAGGAAGCGGTCGATACGGGAGGCCACGTGGGGCACCAGGAAGTAGCTCGCGGTCAACCCTGCGATGGCGACGATGGCGAGCGCCACGATCCAGACGAGATCCATGCCGGCCATGAAGAACAACCCGCCCCAGACGAGGGTGACGAGAAGCGTCTGGCCGAAGTCGGGCTGGAGCACGAGCAGCGTCGCCAGCACGATGTAGAAGAAGACGGCGAGCTCGATGCCCGGCACGTCGCGGCGGGTCTGGTGCTCATGGAAGAGCCAGGCCACCAGCACCACGAAGGCGGGCTTCACGAACTCTGTCGGCTGGATGGAGAAGGAGCCGATCTGTAGCCAACGCTGGGCGCCCTTCACCTCGGAACCGACCCAGAGAGTCAGCAGCATCATGACGATGCCGATGAGGAAGATCACCAGGCTGGTGCGCCGGATCATCTTGGGCGACAGGGTCGAGGCGGCGAACATGACGATCACGGCGGGCGGGATCATCATGGCGTGGCGGCGCACGAAGTAGAACGGCTCGAGGTCGTAGCGCGCCGCCATGGGCGGGCTGGCTGCGAAGGAGAGCAGAAGCCCCGCCGCCATCAACAACAGCATGCCGAAGAACATCAGGCGGTCGACAGTGAACCACCAGTCGCTCAGCACGCTGCGGTCGGCACGGGCAAGCCTCATTCGGGCGCATCTCCGTTCCCGTCGGCGGGGATGACGTCGTCGATGGCGAGGACGGCGTCGATGAAGGCCTCGCCCCGCTTCTCGAAATTATCGAACTGGTCGTAGGAGGCGCAGGCCGGCGACAGGAGAACCACCGATTCGTGCGGATTTGCGGCAGCCACCGCATCCTCGGTCGCCTGCTTCACGGCCTCTTCCAGGGTGCCGGAAATGGTGTGCTCCAGATCGTCGCCCAGGGCCTTGTCGAAGTCTTCTGCCGCTTCGCCGATCAGATAGACCTTGTTGATCTTCTGGAAGAAGGGCTCGAGCCCCTTCAGCCCGCCTTCCTTCGCCCGGCCGCCGGCGATCCAATAGATGTTGTCGAAGGCCGCGAGCGCCTTGCCGGCAGCATCGGCATTGGTTGCCTTGGAATCGTTAACGAAGAGGATGCGCCCCAGCTTGCCCACGAGCTGCATGCGGTGGGACAGACCCGGGAAGGTCCGGAAGCCCAGCTCCACCTCCTGCAAGGTCAGCCCCTGGCTGCGCACCAGCGCATAAGCCGCGGCGGCGTTCTGCCAGTTATGGGTGCCGCGAAGCGCCGAGATACCGTCGATGCTCACCTCGTCGCCACGCTTGCCGTTGCCGAT
Organism: Methyloligella solikamskensis; assembly: GCF_042676065.1. Classification (NCBI taxonomy): domain Bacteria; kingdom Pseudomonadati; phylum Pseudomonadota; class Alphaproteobacteria; order Hyphomicrobiales; family Hyphomicrobiaceae; genus Methyloligella; species Methyloligella solikamskensis. Next base: position 2,410,148 of record NZ_JBHTJO010000001.1, read on the forward strand.
CTCGAACAGCTCCGCGCCTTCGGCGAAGACGCCCTCCTCGACCTCGTGCTCCACGCTTATCCGCTTCACCTCGTAGGGGCCTGCCAGGCCGTCGGCAATCTTGCGGCATTCGGGATCGTCCACGCCGATCACGGCGGTGTCGCCCTCGCCCATCTTCGCAAACACCCGCGCCTTAATGGCGGCGTAGTGCTCCAGGCTGCCATGACGGTCGAGATGGTCCGGTGTGATGTTGAGAAGCGCCGCCGCATTAGGATGAAGCGAGGGCGTGAGATCGATCTGGAAGGAGGACATCTCCAGCACGTAGATCGCATCGTCCGCGAAGGGCTCCAGGTCGAGCACGGCGCGGCCGATATTGCCGCCCTCCTGCACGTTCCGGCCCGACTCGCGCAGCAGATGGGCGGTCAAGGCCGTGGTGGTGGATTTGCCGTTGGTGCCGGTGACGACGATGGTCTTGGCCTTGCTTCCTTCGGCTTCGCGCTGGCGGAAGAAGAGCTCCGTGTCGCCGATGATCTCGACGCCGGCCTCTTGGGCCTTCATCACGATCCAGTGGGGCGAGGGATGGGTCAGCGGCACGCCAGGCGAAAGGACAAGGGCTGCGAAACGCGACCAGTCGGAGGTCGATAGGTCGCCGCACTGGACATTCTCCTCGTCCGCCTTCCAGCGTTTTTCCGGTGCGTCGTCCCAGGCGAAGACATGGGCCCCGCCCGCGCTCAAGGCCTTGGCGGCGGCGATGCCGCTCATGCCGAGACCGAAGACCGCGACATCGCGGCCCGTGAAGACATCGATGGGAATCATTGTTCGACCCTAACGCAATTTGAGCGTCGCGAGACCCGCCATGGCCAGCACGACGGCGATAATCCAGAACCGGATCACGATGGTCGATTCCTTCCAGCCCTTCTGCTCGAAGTGGTGATGGAGGGGGGCCATGCGGAAGACCCGGTGGCCGGTCAATTTGTAGGAGGTCACCTGGACGATCACGGAGACCGCTTCCAGGACGAAGAGACCGCCGACGACGGCCAGCACGATCTCGTGCTTGATGGCCACGGCGACGGTGCCGATGGCGCCGCCCAGCGCAAGAGAGCCGGTATCGCCCATGAAGATCTGAGCGGGCGGCGCGTTGAACCACAGGAAGCCGAGTCCCGCGCCCACAAGCGCACCGCAGAGCACGGCGAGTTCGCCGCTCCCCAGCACGAAATGGATCTGCAGGTATTCGGCGAAGACGGCGTTACCGACCAGATAGGCAATGAAGCCGAAGGTGGCCGAAGCGATCATCACCGGCACGATGGCGAGCCCATCGAGCCCGTCGGTCAGGTTCACCGCGTTGCCCGCACCGACGATGATGAAGGCACCGAAGGGGATGTAGAGCCAGCCGAGATCGACGGTGACATCCTTCAGGAAGGGAATCGCCACCTCGTTGGTCAGGGACGGCTCGGCCAGATAGGAGATGGCGCCGGCAGCCAGGAGGGCGGCGATGCCTTCGATCACCAGCTTGATGCGGCCGCGGAAGCCGGCGGTCGTCTGGCGGGTGACCTTGAGATAGTCGTCATAGAGGCCGACACCGCCATAAACGAGGGTCAGTAGGAGCACCACCCAGACGTAAGCATTGGCCAGATCGCACCAGAGCAGGATCGAGGCGGTCGCGCCGAACAGGATCATCAGCCCGCCCATGGTGGGCGTGCCCTGCTTCTCCAGAAGATGATTGGCCGGGCCCTCGGTGCGGATGGGCTGGCCCTTGCCTTGGCGGATGCGCAGGGAGCGGATGATGGCCGGACCGAACAGGAAGACGAGCAGAAGCGCGGTGAGCATCGCCGCGCCTGTCCGGAAGGTGATGTAACGGAAGACATTGAAGATGCTCAGCTCGTCAGAGAGCGCGAACAACCAGGTCAGCATCTTCGATCCCCCAATCGGCGCCTCAGTTCAGTGCGCCGTCCTCCAAATGCCGCTTCAGCTCCGTCACCAGCGGTGCAAGCTTGGCCCCGAAGGAGCCTTTCACCATCACGATATCGCCCGGCCGGACTGCATCCAGAACGAGCGGCGTGAGCTCTCCCGCAGCGCTGGCATAGCCGCCTTTCTTCCCGTCAGGCAAGGCGTCAATAAGCGCAGGCATGAGTTCCCCGCATGCAAAGACACTATCGATCCCGGCGGCGTCTATAAACTGTGCCAATCCCCGGTGGAATTCTTCGGCTCCCTCGCCAAGCTCCAGCATGTCGCCCAGGACGACGATCCGGCGGCAGTAAACGTCCCGGGGGACTAGGCCGAGGGTCTCAAGTGCCGCGCGCATGGAGGCGGGATTGGCGTTGTAGGCCTCGTCGACGACAGCGACCTTGCCCCTCGCGCCCTCGAAGACCTGCCATTCGCCGCGGCCCGCCTGGGCCCGCCATTGCAGGAGCGCCGCGGCGGCCTCTTTCAGGTCCGCGCCGGCGGCCTGGGCAGCGGCCAGCACCGCCAGGGAATTCTGCACCAGATGACGGCCCGGCGCACCGAGGCGGTAGGACAGTTTCGTCCCGCTGAGATCAGCCTCGACCGCCGAGCCCTCCGGGGTGAGCGAGACATCGAGAAGGCGAATGTCTGAGCCTTCCGCCTCGCCGAAGCTGACGATCTTCGCATCCTTGGCTTTCGCCGCCGTCGCAAGGCGGCCGAAAAATTCATTGTCCCTATTGAGGATCGCGACGCCACCGGGCTCTAGCCCTTGGAAGATCTCCGCCTTGGCATCGGCAATCTCTTCCACAGAGGCGAAATGGCCGAGATGGACCGGTGCGATGGTGGTGATGATGGCGATGTGGGGCCGAATCATTCGGCTTAAGGGCGTGAGTTCGCCCGCATGATTCATGCCCGCCTCGAACACGCCGAAGGCGGTGTCCTTACGCATATTGGCCAGGGTCAGCGGCACACCCCAATGGTTGTTGTAGGACTTGGCCGAGGCATGCACCGAACCGCTGGGGGCGAGGGCCAGACGCAGCGCCTCCTTGGTGCCGGTCTTTCCGGCGCTTCCCGTGACGGCGATGATCTTGGTCTTCGTGGCGCGAGCCCGCGCGGCGCGGCCCAGATCCTGTAGCGCCTCGAACGGGTCGCCGACGCGGATCAGGCGGGGATCGTCGTCCTCATAGTCACGATCGACAATGGCGCAGGCCGCTCCCGCCTCGAAGGCGGCTGGCACGAACTTGTGGCCGTCGAGCGAGACGCCCTTGATGGCGACGAAACATTCGGCGGGCTGGAGCGTACGGGTGTCGATGGAGACGCCGGTCACGGCGGTCGCTCCGTCTTGATACGTCTCGCCTCCGATCGCTTTCGCGATCTCTCCGACGGTCCAAAGCGGCTCAGCCACGCGCGTGCCCCTCGCCCGCCTTTAGGGCTGCGGCCACCGCGTCGTGATCGGAATACGGAATGATCTGGTTGCCGACGATCTGGCCGGTCTCGTGGCCCTTCCCCGCCACCAGCAGCACATCGCCCGCTTGCAGATGAGCGATCGCCTCGTCGATGGCTTGGGTCCGGTCGCCGATCTCGATGGCGCCCGGCGCATGGGACAGGATGGCCCGGCGGATATCGGCCGCCTCCTCGCTGCGGGGATTGTCGTCGGTAACATAGACCTGGTCGGCAAGCTTAGTGGCGACGGCGCCCATCTGGGGCCGCTTGCCGCGATCGCGGTCGCCGCCGCAGCCGAACACCACCAGCAGCCGGTGACGTACGTAAGGGCGGAGCGCCGCGATCGCCTTGGCAAGCGCGTCGGGCGTATGGGCGTAGTCGATAAAGATGGGCGCGCCGTCATCGGTGGTGCCGGCAAGGTCGAGACGGCCCTTGGCGCCCTCCAGCTCCGCCAGCATGGGGAGGACCTCTTCGAAGGTCGCGCCGGTCGCCATGACGAGACCGGCCGCCACGAACGCATTGGAGGCCTGGAAATCGCCGACCAGCGGCAGGCGCACCTCGTAGGTCTCGCCTTCGTAGAGAACCTTCAGGGTCTGGGAGAAGCCATCAGGCACCGCTTCGAGCAGGCGCAGGGTCTTGCCGCGCTTGCCGACGGAGATGAGATTCAAGCCCCGGGCGATGCATTCGGCGGCCACGCGCTCCGCTGCTTCGGAGCCGATATCCACCACCGCCGTGTCACCCGGCTGGAGCAACTCCCGGAAAAGACGGAGCTTCTGGGCCAGGTAATCCTCGAAATTGTGGTGATAATCGAGATGGTCGCGGGTGATGTTGGTGAAGCCGCCCGCCTTCAGCTTCAGCCCGTCCAGCCGGTGCTGCTGGAGGCCATGGCTTGAGGCTTCGATAGCGAGATGGGTGACGCCCTCGCCCGCCAGTTCCGCCAGGATACGGTGGAGCTCGATGGGGTCCGGCGTGGTGTGATTGAGGATGGTCGTGCTCTTGGGCGCGATCACGCCGATGGTGCCGACGCTCGCAGCGTTCAGCCCGCGGCGCGACCAAAGCTGGCGCACGAAGGACGCGACGGACGTCTTGCCGTTGGTGCCGGTGACAGCGACGGAGGTTTCGGGCTGGGCGCCGAAAAAGCGGGCCGCCGCGATCGAGAGCGTATGGCGGGGCTCGGGCACTTCGATAACGGGCACGCCGACATCGTCGGCCTCCGTCCCTTGCGGCGCCACGACTGCCGAGGCCCCTTTGGCGACCGCTTCGCCGATGAACTTGGTCCCGTCGGCTTTCACGCCCGGCAATGCCGCAAAGAGGTAGCCCGACTGAATGTCGCGGCTATCCGCAGACAGGCCGGTGATCGAGATGCCGGCCACGTCTTCGGCCAAGGCCGCTTCGGGCCCGATCAACTCGCCAAGCTTCATCACGGAATTCGCCCCATGCGCTAATTCGGGTCGTTCCCGACCCGCCACACTGCCGGCTTTCGCCGGTTACGCGCTACCCCAGCCGGACGGCTGGCCTTCCGCTCTAATAGGAGGCCACCACGGGATCGTCAAACCGCCGCCTGGGCAAGGACGCAGCAGCCTTTTCCAGGTCCAGATTGGGCTCCACGCCGAGGATCGGCGCGATGCGGGCGATGACCCTGCCAACGGTCGGCGCGGCATTGGCGCCCGCCGTGTGGAGGAACTTGCTCGCTTCGACCTTCTGCGGCTCGTCCAGCATGACCAGCACGACATATTCGGGAGCGTCTGCCGGAAATGTGGCGACAAAAGAGTTGAGCAAGGCGGAGCGGGCATAACGTCCGTTGACCACCTTCTCCGCCGTACCGGTCTTGCCGCCGACGCGATAGCCTTCGGCGTTGGACTGCTTGCCGGTGCCTTCCATGGCATTGAGGCGCATGAGGCGGACCATCTGGTCGCTGGTGCTTTGCTGAAGCACGCGGGTGCCGCTCGCCATCCCTTCCGCCCGGGAGCGCGGCAGGAAGGTCGGCTGGACCTTGATGCCACCGTTGACGATGGGAACGGCGGCGGCTGCGAACTGCAGCGGCGTGACCGACAGACCGTGACCGAAGGCGATTGTCATGGTGTTGAGCTTCTTCCAGTGCTTGGGCACCAGGGGCGCCGCGGTCTCGCCCAGCTCAGTCGCAGTCGAATCCAGCAGCCCCAGCTTGCGCAGGAACGCCTTGTGGCGGTCGACGCCCACATCGACGGCGATCTTGGCCGCGCCGATATTGGAGGAATGGGTGAACACCTCCTCCACGGTGATCGGACGGTGGAGGCCGTGGAAGTCGCCGATGGAGAAGCGGCCGATCTTGATGGCGTGGGTCGCGTCGTAGACCGAGTTGACCGAGCAGACGCCCGTGTCGAGGCCGGCGGCCACGGTGATCAGCTTGAAGATAGAGCCGAGCTCATAGACGCCCGCCGTCACCCGGTCGTGGCGGTCCTTGTCCAGGGCCTGCTCGCGGTGATTGGGATCGTAATCGGGAAGCGAGGCGAGCCCGACCACCTCGCCGGAATAGACATCCATGACGACGCCGGCGGCGGCCTTCGCCTTGTAGGTGTCGATCGCGTTCTGAAGCTCCTCGTGGAGCACATGCTGAACGCCGAGATCGAGGGAGAGCGAGATGGTCTCCTCGCCGGCCGCCGTTTCCGGATTGAGGAAGGAAAGCTGCGGGTTCTGATCGACGAAACGCTCCATGCCGGCCAGGCCGTTATTGTCGATATCCACGAAGCCTACGACGTGGGAGGCCGTGGCGCCGACCGGATAGACGCGGCGGTATTCCTCGATGAAGCCTAGCCCCGGCACGCCGAGAGCATGGATCTCCGCCTGCTGGCTCGGGGTCAGCTCGCGGCGGATGCTGACGAAGCGGCCGCCCTTGTTGATGCGCTTGCGGATATCGGCCGCCTTGATGTCGGGCAGCACGGTGGAGACCTTCTCCACCAGCTCGTCGGAATCGATCACACGGAGAGGGTCAGCGAACAGGGTCGCGCCCTTGATGTCGGTGGCGAGGAGCTGGCCCTTTCGGTCCAGAAGGTCCGGCCGGTGCACCGTGGTGGTGGTGTCGTAGAAGGCGGGATCGGGGGCGACCTGGAAGTTCATGCCCATGGAGACCAGCCGGCCGCCCACGAGCAGGAAGCCGATCACGAAGCCGAGGCAGATCAGCTGGAACCGGCGGCGGCTGCGGGCGATATAAGCCCGCTCGGCGCGCGCGGTCGCCGCGTTCGGCTTTTCGGCCCCTTCCGGCGTGTCGGCCGCGTTGGGCGTCTCGGCCTTGGTCGTCATGTCCAGCGCTCTTCCCTATTCGTCGTCTGTGTTCTGCAGCAGCTTCACGTAGTCCGGCACATCGTCGCCCGGCTCAACCGGCGCGCCCTCGTCCTCTGGTGAGGAGACGGTCAGCTTCCGGTCGAACTCGGCCTGGGCGACCGTGTCCAGGGTGAGCAGCTGGCGCGGGTTGGCCGCATGCAGATTGAGAAACTTCTTGGCCAGGCGCTCGATGCGCGCAGGCCGGTTCAGCAGGCTCCATTCAGCGCGGAGAACGGCGATGGAATCGCGCTCCTCGTCGATCTGGTTGTGCAGCACGGCGATGTCGTGATCGAGAGCACGCGCCTCGTACTTCACCTCGTAGATTACGTAGGCGAGGGCCACGAGGCCGAGCAGAAGACAGATATTGACGAAACGCAGCATCGAACGAACCAACGAAACAATTCGAGACGAATTTTAACCGAGCCTACAGCCAAGCCCTTAAGCAGGTGTTGCGAGAGCGGGCAGGCCAAGTGCGGCAAGATCGCTCCGGTGGGCCGGGGCTTCGGTGCGGATCCCGGCTCTGAGCCGCGCAGAGCGGGACCGCGGATTTCCTTGGATTTCCTGCTTGGACGGGCCGATGGGCTTGCGGCTCGGCAGCTCGAAGCTTGGCGCCGGACCGCGCTCGCCGGAATCGGGCATATGGCGCGAGCCCTTCGGCTCCGGCTTGCTTCGGCTGGCGAAGAATCGTTTTGCGATTCGGTCCTCCAGGGAATGGAACGTCACCACTACGAGCCGGCCGCCCGGCGCCAGCAGCCGTTCGGCCGCCGAAAGCCCCTCGGCAAGCTCGGCAAGCTCCGCATTGAGATAGAGGCGCAGGGCTTGAAACGTGCGGGTCGCGGGGTGCTTCGCCTCGTCCCGCTTGCGGCCCAGCACCTTCTCCACGAGATCGGCAAGCTGTCCGGTGCGTTCGATGGGTGCCTCGGCGCGCGCGGCCACGATGGCCTTGGCGATCGCGCGGGAGCGGCGCTCCTCGCCCAGCTGAAACAGGATGTCGGCGATTTCTTTCTCGGGCCGCTCATTGACGATCTCGGCGGCGGTGGGGCCCGATGCGCCCATCCGCATGTCCAGCGGTCCGTCCTGCATGAAGGAGAAGCCGCGCTCCGCCTCGTCGAGCTGCATGGAGGAAACGCCGAGGTCGAGGACGATCCCGTTTACGGCCTCGATATCAAGCGCTTCTGCGATTTGCTCCATCTCGGCGAAACGGCCGAGGGTGAGCTTGAGCTTGTCTGGAAATTCTTCCGCGAGGGCTTCCCCGCCTGCGATGGCGCGGGGGTCGCGGTCGATGGCGACGACGTTGCAGTCGGCGGCCTCCAGGATTGCGCGGGTGTAGCCGCCGGCCCCGAACGTGCCGTCGATGATCGTCTCACCGCTGGTGGGATGGAGGTTTTCGATCACCTCCGAAAGCATCACGGGAATGTGGCGGGCCGGTCCGCCAACGGCTCCCTCGCCGTGGCCCGCCATCATTCCCGTGTACTCGCAGGTCCGCCGTCTTTCCGTCCCGCGCCGAGTAAAGTCCGCAGATCGCGCGCTTGCCGCTGCGACTCCGCCATGTACTCTTCGAACCGGCCCGGCTCCCACATCTGGAACTTCGGGCCCATGCCTACAAAGGTGACCATGTCCTCGATACCGGCATGCTTGCGCAGACGCTCCGGTATGATGGTGCGGCCGTCCCCATCGACTGAAAGCTTGTCGCTGGTGCCGTAAAGGGCGGTCGCGAGGTAATCGTGCTCGTCGGAATACGGCGCGAGCTCGCCGATAAGCCTGTCGATCTGGTCGACCAATCGCTGACCGCCGCCATCGAGCGCGGGCCGGTCAAGCGATGGATAGCAATAGATTCCGTCGAAGCCCTCTTGGGCGAGGATCGTTCGGAAAGAGGCCGGAACGGAGACACGTCCCTTGCTGTCGATCCGATTGGTGAAGGACGAAACAAAACTGTCCATCTCCCCCTCTTGGTCCTCAGCGACGCGGTGACTTCAGAACTTCGAACTGAGCCGAGGTGGGCTACCCGTTTCTCGAGATTGAGAGCTGGGAGGAGCAGCGCATTCCTCGTGGCCTGAAGGATGCTGCCGGCCCCTCCCAACCTCAGTACCGAACGGGCATTTATGGGATAGCATGGGATTTCATGGGGGTCAATGGTTAAGCATGGGTAAAGCGCGGATTCTTGCGGGGTCAATGCGCCCCTCCTGCGGGCGTTCCGGGATGGCCACCGCCATGGTTCGGGCCAAATGATTTGTCGGGATGAGGCGAACGGGGGTATTGAGGACCGCTGCTGACCGGGACACGGTCAGTCATCGAGATTCGAAAGGTCGCGCCACGACGCGCTACGGCCTTTCAGCAGACGGGATCGTCATCGGCGATTGGACTTTGGCAGGTGAGCACGCCCAAACCGTATTCAGGCATGTTCCGATGGGTCGTCGTCGCTTTCATGGTGACGGCGGTTTGCGGCATGGCTTGCGACATGGCTGACGCTTCGCCAAATGGGGGCGGCTATGCGCGGCTCGGCCCGCCGGACTCCCCTGTCCGCCTCTATTACAGCGATACCGGCACGGGCTCCCCGGTGCTGCTGATCCACGGCTTCGGCTCCAGCACCTATACCTGGCAGCACATCATGCCCGGCCTCGCCCGCAAGCACCGGGTGATCGCCGTCGACATGAAGGGCTTCGGCCAGTCGGACAAGCCTTACGACGAGCGCTACTCGGCCATGGACCAGGCGGAGCTCCTGGCGGAGCTGATGGAGCGGGAGGATCTGCGCGACGTCACCTTGGTCGGCCATTCCTTCGGCGGGGGCGTGGCGCTAGCGCTCGCGCTCCAGGCGGACGGCCGGCTGAAGGGGCGCATCTCCAAGCTCGTGCTGATCGACACGATCGCCTATCCTCAGAAGATCCCAGTCTTCTTCAAGCTGCTTGGCGTGCCCGGCCTGTCCCACTTAAGCGTTCGGATGGTGCCCGCCAGCATGCAGGTCTCGGTGGCGCTGAAGCTCGCCTATTACGATGAGAGCAAGATCACCGACGAGACCCTGGAGGCCTATACGGCGCCCTTGCGAACAGCGGCGGGGAAGTATGCGGTGATCCATAGCGCGCGGCAGATCGTGCCGCCGGATCTCGACGAGATCGCCGCCCGCTACAACACCATCCAGCTGCCGACCCTGATCATGTGGTGCGACCACGATAAGATCGTGCCCATGGATATCGGGCTGAAGCTGCGGCGGAACATGCCCAACTCCGACTTCCAGCTCGTGAAATCCTGCGGCCACATTCCCCAGGAGGAGCAGCCGGAGCAGACCCTGCAGATTCTGGACGACTTCCTGGACGGGCGGAACCAGGCTTCCCTCAGCGAGCCCTCGAGCTCGGTGAAGCGCTAGACCGCAACCGGCGCCTTCGCCGGAGTTGCGCCATAGGCCGCCCAAGTCTCCTTCATCAATTTGCCGAGCTTGCGCATCTGTGGCTTGCGGGGCGAGCTCGCCCGCCAGGTCAGCCCGATGGTGCGGGAGGGCTCGGGCGCCTTGAAGCGGATCATCTTGAGCCCCGATTGGGGCTTCACCTCCGCCTGCACGGCGATCTCCGGCACCAGGGTCGTGCCGTAGCCGCTGGCGACCATCTGCAGCAAGGTGGCGAGACTGGTGGCGCCGAAACGGCGCATGGCCGCCGGCTGGGCGGCACTGCACAGGGCAAGGGCCTGGTCGCGCAGGCAGTGCCCCTCCTCCAGAAGAAGCAGCTGCTCGGCCTGCAGATCCTCAAGCCGGACCGCGCGGCGGGGCTCCGTCTCGTCGCCGGTCACATAGAGAAACCGGTCCTCGAAGAGCGGCATGCTCTCAAGCTGCGGATCGGGAACCGGCAGAGCGAGAATCGCCGCATCGAGATCGCCGCCGAGCAAACCCTCCACCAGGGTCTCGGTGCGCGTCTCGTGAAGGCGCAGTTCCAGCTTCGGATATTGCCGCTGCAGGCGCGGCAGGACGCCGGGGAGGAAATACGGCCCGACAGTTGGGATCACGCCCAGGGTGAGGCTCGTGCCGAGGTCGCTTCTGCGCTCGGCTGCATAATCGGTGAGATCGCGCACCTGGAGCAGGATATCTTCCGCGCGCCGGGCGACCTCCCGCCCCTCCCCGGTCAGCCGGAAATCGCGATGGCTGCGCTCCACCAGCGCTACGCCCAGCTCCTTCTCCAGCTCCTTGATCTGCATGCTGAGCGCCGGCTGGGAGACTGCGCAGGCATCGGCCGCCCGGCCGAAATGGCCGTGCTGAGCGAGGGCGCGCAGATAGCGAAGCTGTCGTAGAGTTATCATAAGCTCAGCTTATCAATACTGAGGGTAAAAGCAATTTGCACTTATCAGGCCCGGCGCGCACATTGCCAACTCAAAGCGCGGGTAAAAGACCACTCGATAGCTAACACGGGAGAGTATGATGGACGCGAAAGTCGACAAAGCGGGCGGTTGCCCGGTCGCGCATGGGATTACGAATATCGGCATGCGCTCGAACCGCGATTGGTGGCCGAACCAGCTGAACCTGAAGATCCTCAGCCAGAACTCGGCGAAGACCGATCCTCTCGGTGCGGATTTCAATTACGCCGAAGCATTCAAGACCCTCGATCTGCAGGCCGTGAAGGAAGATCTTTACGCGCTGATGACCGACAGCCAGGCTTGGTGGCCGGCCGATTTTGGTCATTACGGCGGTCTCTTCATCCGCATGGCCTGGCACAGCGCCGGCACCTACCGCACGGCGGACGGCCGCGGCGGCGGCGGTTCGGGCACCCAGCGTTTCGCGCCGCTGAACAGCTGGCCTGATAACGGCAATCTGGACAAGGCGCGCCGTCTGCTTTGGCCGATCAAGCAGAAATACGGCAACAAGCTTTCCTGGGCCGACCTGTTCATCCTGGCGGGCAATTGCGCCATCGAATCCATGGGCGGCAAGACCACCGGGTTCGCCGGCGGCCGCGAGGATATCTACGAGCCGGAAGAGGACATCTATTGGGGCGCCGAGGACGAGTGGCTTGCCAACTCCGACCATGCCCAGGCGCGCTATTCGGAAGATCGCGAGCTGGAGAACCCGCTCGCAGCCGTGCAGATGGGCCTCATCTACGTGAACCCGGAGGGCCCCGACGGGCAGCCCGATCCCCTGGCCTCGGCCAAGGACATCCGCGAGACCTTCGCCCGCATGGCCATGAACGATTACGAGACCGTCGCGCTCACCGCCGGCGGCCACACCTTCGGCAAGACCCATGGCGCGGGTCCGGTGGACCAGGTCGGTCCCGAGCCGGAAGCGGAAGGCATCGAAGCCATGGGCTTCGGCTGGCTCTCCACGTGGAAGAGCGGCATCGGCAGCGACACCATCACGAGCGGCCTGGAAGGCGCGTGGACGACCAACCCGACCAAGTGGGACATGGGCTATTTCGACCTTCTGTTCGGCTACGAGTGGGAGCTCGGTCAGAGTCCTGCCGGCGCGTGGCAGTGGCACGCGAAGGATCTGAAGGAAGAGGACATGGCGCCCGACGCTTCCGATCCCAGCAAGCGCGTACCGCTCATGATGTCCACGGCCGACATGGCCATGAAGATGGACCCGGACTACGAGAAGATCTCGCGTCACTTCCATGCCAACCCGGAAGAGTTCGCGGACGCCTTCGCCCGGGCCTGGTTCAAGCTGACCCATCGCGACATGGGACCGAAATCCCGCTATCTCGGGCCTGAAGTGCCGGAAGAGGATTTCATCTGGCAAGACCCGATCCCGGAAGTCGATCATCCGCTGATCGACGATACGGACATCGCTGCGCTTAAGGCGAAGATCCTGGATTCCGGCCTGTCCATCGCGCAGCTGACGAAGACGGCGTGGGCCTCGGCTTCGACCTTCCGCGGCTCCGACAAGCGTGGCGGCGCGAACGGCGCGCGGATCCGTCTCGCCCCCCAGAAGGATTGGGAGGTCAACGAACCGGCAGAACTCGCCAAGGTGCTGGAGATCTACGAGGGCATTCAGCAGGACTTCAACGCCTCCGCTTCCGGCGGCAAGAAAGTCTCCCTCGCCGATCTGATCGTGCTCGGCGGCTGCGTGGGCGTCGAAGAGGCCGCGAAGAAGGGCGGCTACAACGTCACCGTTCCCTTCGCCCCGGGCCGCATGGACGCCACGGAAGAGCAGACGGACGCGGAATCGTTCGACGTGCTTGAGCCCATGGCGGACGGCTTCCGGAACTACCAGAAGGCCAAGTACACGGTCTCGACGGAAGAGCTGCTGATCGACAAGGCCCAGCTCCTCGGCCTCACCGCCCCGGAGATGACGGTTCTGGTCGGCGGCATGCGGGCGCTGAAAGCCAATTACGGCTCTGCCCAGCATGGCGTTTTCACCGACCGGCCCGAGACCCTGAGCAACGACTTCTTCGTCAACGTCCTCGACATGGCCACGGAGTGGAAGCCGACGGACGAGGATGAAGACACCTTCGAAGGCCGCGACCGGGCGACGGGCGCCATAAAATGGACCGCGACCCGGGCCGACCTCATCTTCGGCTCGAACTCGCAACTGCGGGCGCTGGCCGAGGTCTACGGCCAGGAAGATGCCAAGGAGAAGTTCGTGCGCGACTTCGTGGCGGCCTGGACCAAAGTGATGAACGCCGACCGCTTCGACCTCGCAAAATCCGAAGTGAAGGCAGCGGCGTAGAAACTATAAAGCGCGCGCTCTGGAGGTGGCCTGAAGGCAGAGTCGCGGCTCAGGCCTTCGGCCCACAACCTCTAGAGATTTGGCCGGTGCGGGATTCACCTCCCCGCCGGCCTTTTTTTGTTTGCCGGTCGAGCGGTTCGCTCATGCTGTGCTGTGAGAAATTGGCGGCCGGCGGAGGGAATTGCCCTCGCGCCGGCCTTATCATGTCAGGAAGCCTATAAGCCGGGTTCTGTACCGCTTTCGCGGCGATGGCCATTCATCTGGGACGTGCCTTGCGGCACGCCTCGAGCAACCAACCCGGGCGGCTGGTCTGGAAGCGGACCTGAACGGCAAACCGTTCACGCCGCCCCTATTTGGTCTTGCTCCCGGTGGGGTTTACCGTGCCGCGGCCGTTGCCGGCGCGCGCGGTGCGCTCTTACCGCACCCTTTCACCCTTACCCTTCTTCGCACTCCTTCCGGAGCGCTTCGAAGGGCGGTTTGCTTTCTGTGGCACTTTCCCTGGGGTCGCCCCCGCCGGAGGTTATCCGGCACCGTGCTTTCCATGGAGCCCGGACTTTCCTCTCCGCCCGACAAAATACTCACGAGGCGGAGCGGCCATCCGGCTTTCTGACACGTCTAATAAGGGCGTACGCCGCGTTTCCGTCAAGTTAAGCGCCGCTGAAGCCAGGCCAGCCGGGGCTTTTGAACCGATCACAAATTGTTGGGGTGATGTGAAAAGCCTTCGCCGCCTGGCACGGCTAATGTCGGCTCAATAAATTGGGCAATTTCGGATCGACCGGAGGCGTAAATGATCAAAGCCTACATAACCTCGGCGATCGGCGCCGCGCTGCTGCTCGGCTCGACGCTCCTGGCTACGGCCTCGATGTATAAATACGACGCCATGTGCGCCATGGGCCTGGCTAGCGAGAAGACAATCCAGACCGATTGCGCAATCTACGAAGAGATCGGCGGCATGCGCTATTGCTTCGGCAGCGAGGAAGCCAAGGCGAAATTCATGGAAACGCCCGAGCCGAATATCGCCCGGGCAGAGAAATACTACCAAACCCTCGAATAGGGTCTTCCCGGAGATCCAGTCTCGAGGCTCCCCCGTACAAGTTGATGAGCGGCAACCCCCAAGCCGCTTTCTCGGCAAGGGCCCGCCTCCGCCCCCTCCCAAGTCGGCGGGTCCTTGCCTCCCCTTCCCCTTTTTCAAGTTTGCAGCAGCTCGCCCGGCGAGACGCCGCGCTTACGCTTTCGGCGCGGTTTCCAGCAGCCGCTGGAGGGTCTCGATGGTCGAGTTGTCGGCCCGGCCGTCAATTCGCTCGGGGCGGAAATGGCGCTGGAACGCGCTCACGACATTTTCGAGCCCGCGGCCGTAGGTGCTGGTGATCTCGAGCCCGTAGCCATAAGCGCTGAGCGCTTCCTGAAGCTCCTGGACGCGCGCGCCTTCGTCGCCGGTCTCCATGCCCAGATCGTCGCCGATTGCCGCGGGCTCGACCCAATGGCCGATGCCGGCCGCATGGAGCCTGCCCCAGTCGAAGGTCTCGCCCGGGTCCTTCTTACGGGTCGGCGCGATATCGGAATGGGCGAGCACCCGGGTCGGCGGAATTGCGTGGCGGGTGAGGATATCGCGGCAAAGAGCTTCGACGGCCTGCATCTGGACTTCCGGATAGGCGGGCAGCTCGCCCTCCTCACCCTTGGCGGGATGGCCGGTGTTGTGGATCTCGATGCCGATGGAGCAGGAATTGAGGTCGGTCTCGCCGGCCCAGAGGCTCTGGCCCGCGTGCCAAGCGCGCATCTCCTCCGGCACCATCTGGGTGATCCGGCCATTCTCATCGACGAGATAATGGGCTGAAACCTTGGACTCTTCCGTCGTCAGCCAGTCCAGCGCCTCCTGGGCGCTCGCCATGCCCGTGTAATGCAGGATGAGCATGTCGGGCGTGCGGCCTTCGCGGCGCGGCTCGACATTGGGCGAGGCGCGCCATTCGGCGAGCGGGCTGTCGGGCGCAGCCGTCATGGACGCCCTGCCCTTCCATATCCTGGCAAGCGGAAAGCCAAGCTAGATGCGCCGCTCTTTGGCGATGGCATCGTAGGATTCGTTGATCGCCGCGAGCTTCTCGGTGGCGATGTTGATGAACTCCGGCGGCACGCCGCGGGCCAGCAGCTTGTCGGGATGGTTGTCCGCGACGAGCTTGCGGTAATGGGCCTTCAGCGCATCGTTGCCGATGCTTGGATCGACGCCCAGAACCTCGTACGGGTTGCGCCGCTCGGCCACCACGTGGCGAGCCCGGATATAATCGAAATGGCTGTCGGAGAAGCCGAAGCGCTTGGCCACCTGGCGCAGGAAGTTCTCCTCCCGCGGATGGACGGAATCGTCGGCCTTGGCGATGTGGAAGAGCCCTTCCAGCACGTCTTCCAGGAGCTTCTGGTTGCCCTTGAACATGGACGCGAGCTGCTCGGCATAGGCCTCGTAGCCTGAGACATCCTGTTTGGCGAGATTGAAGACGCGCGCCACGTTGCGCATCTCACCCTCGGGCACCTTGAAGACCTCCTTGAAGGCGGTGACCTCATCCATGGTCACGACGCCATCGGCCTTGGCCATCTTGGCGCCAAGCGCGATCACGCCGACGGTGAAGGCGACCTGGTTTTCAGCCGGGGTTTCCTGGTCCTCGCGGTCGATCGCGAAATGGCCCGCGACGCCGCCCAAAAGGGCGCCGATGGGTCCGCCGATGGCCAGCCCCGCTGCCGCGCCGGCCAATTTCCCCCAAATAGACATGGGTCTCCCCCAAGAAACGTTCGCTCAAGCACAACTGGGCTGAAGCATAAGGCTTTTTGCCTGTCATCGCACCGACGTTTTTGCCGCCGGGCGCAGGCCTCTCAAGGGGACTACTCCTGAGACGTGGCAGGCGTTCCTCGGCCGGAATTGCCGAAAATTGCAAAGGTCGGCTGATCGACGTCCAGACCTGCCCGCAAGCGCCGCTCGACATGGAGCGCGCGCACCAGGCACCACACGAAAAGCCACAGGGTAATGGCGCCGATCACCACGCCGGTGACCCAGAGATAGGTCTCGCCGAAATCGAACAGGCCGCCGGCGGCCACGGCGAAGGCCTCGAACACCAGGCCGAAGGAGATGGCCAGGCAGATGGCGGCGCTGAGCGCGGTGATGAAGATCGCCAGCGGGTTGTTGCTGCCGCGCTTGGCGAGCGGATGCTCAGGGGTATCAGCTTTGGTGCTCATGTGCTTTGGCCAGCCATTACGGAAGAAATATATCCGCTGGGTCTTACCGAGGGCGGTCGAAGCTTACAAGCCCTCTCGCGACTCCCCCCTCATTTGGGCTAGAACCGGCTGACGTTTCCAAGCACGGCACAGGAGCATTCATGGCGATCTACGAGCTCGACGGCATCAGCCCCGAATTCCCCGAAGACGGCCTCTACTGGGTGGCTGAGACGGCGACCGCGGTGGGCAAGATCCGCATGAAATCCGACACCAGCATCTGGTGGGGCTCGGTGCTGCGCGGCGACAATGAGTGGATCGAGATCGGCGAACGCTCGCAGATCCAGGACAATTCCACGGTGCATACGGACCCGGGTTTCCCCGTCACCATCGGGAAGGACTGCGTGATCGGCCATAACGTCGTGCTGCATGGCTGCACCATCGGCGACAACAGCTTGATCGGTATGGGGGCAATCGTCCTGAACGGCGCTAGAATAGGCAAGAATTGCCTGGTGGGCGCCGGCGCGCTGGTCACCGAAGGCAAGGAGTTTCCGGACAATTCGGTGATCCTCGGCGCACCGGCAAAGCAGATCCGCGAGGCGGATGCCAAGACCCGGGAGATGATTGCGCGGGGCGCCGATGTCTATGTGCGGCGCTGGAAGCAATATGCGAAGGGCTGCAAACGGATCGCTTGATGAAAAGCCGCCTGCGGAATGATCCGCAGGCTGCACTTCAAGTCTTATCGGCTATGGGGAACCAGAGCCCCAATCCGTTTGGCTTTGGGTCCCCGGCAGCTGCGGTTTCTCGCGACCGTATTTCTTGATCTCCTCCAGCACGAAATATTGGAGGATGCCCATCAGGGCCAGAAGCATACCGACCTTGCTCAGCGAGCCGACGAGTAGGTCTCTGAAAGCTTCGCTTCTGCTGCCATAGCCGATCATGATCAGCGCGAAGCTGGCGGAAAACAGCAATAGGCGTGTCACGAATTGCCGGCTGATATCATCCGCAACCAGACGCCGCTCCCGGAGCCTTTCCGCAAGCAGGTTGCTCCAGCTGTGGAAGAGATGATTCCCGACCCAACACATCACCACGGCGGACAGGCCGAGATAGATCGCGTCGTTGAGTGCCAACATCGTCTCTCTCCTTCACTGGCTAGGGTTGAAGCCCCATGCTTATGCTCCTATTGACTATAAGTCAATTGAGCCCCTGCTGCCAGAATGTCGCGGGGCATGCCGGGCGCGAGGCCCGGATCGATGCGCAAAATTCAGCATTGCGGCTTTGCATCGCAGCGCGAGCTGTTTAACTCAGACCGATGACATCGCGCGGCAAATGGCAGTTCTTCATCGACCGGGGCGGCACCTTCACCGATATCGTGGCGCGGAGGCCCGACGGATCGCTGGTCACCGCGAAGCTGCTGTCGGAGAACCCCGAAGCCTATAAGGATGCCGCGATCGCCGGCATCGCCGATATCATAGGCGTGTCGCGTGACGAACCGCTTGCCACCGGAAACATCGAGAGCGTGAAGATGGGGACCACGGTCGCCACCAACGCGCTGCTCGAGCGGAAGGGCGACCAGGTTCTGCTACTCACCAGCGAGGGCTTCGCCGATGCGCTGGAGATCGGCTATCAGGCGCGGCCCAAGATCTTCGCCCTGAATATCGAGAAGCCGTCGATGCTGTATGCGAGCGTGGCCGCCCTGCCCGAACGCGTCCGGGCCGACGGCACGGTGGAAACCCCGCTCGACATGGATGCGACGCGGGAGGCGCTCGAAGCGGCGAAAGCGGACGGCATCAACGCCGTCGCTATTCTCTTCATGCATTCCTATGCCCATCCCGCGCATGAGCGGCAGGCGGCGGATCTCGCCCGGGAGATGGGGTTCGCCCAAATCTCCGCCAGCCACAATGTCAGCCCTCTGGTGAAGCTGGTTGGCCGCGGCGACACGGCGGTTGTCGACGCCTATCTCTCTCCCCTGCTCCGCCGCTACGTGGCGCAGGTCGCTGATGCGCTGGATGCCAAGCCGGTTGGCACGGCTCCTTCACCTCTCCCCGCCGGGGAGAGGTCGGATGCGCAGCATCCGGGTGAGGGGGAGAAAAAGACCGGATCCGTCCCCCCTCACCCC
>NZ_JBHTJO010000001.1:2428911-2434989 GCF_042676065.1 Methyloligella solikamskensis
CAATCTTCCGGCGGGCTGACCTCCGCGGGGCTGTTTCAGGGCAAGGACGCGATCCTCTCCGGTCCGGCGGGCGGGGTGATAGGCGCAGTGGAGACGGCCAGAATCGCCGGCTACGACCAGGTGATCGGTTTCGACATGGGCGGCACCTCCACCGATGTCTGCCACTACGACGGCGCCTACGAGCGGAGCTTCGACAGCGAAGTCGCCGGGGTCCGCGTCCGTGCACCGATGATGCTGGTGCATACGGTGGCGGCCGGCGGCGGCTCGATCCTCGCTTACGACGGCGCGCGCTTCCGGGTGGGACCGGACTCCGCCGGCGCCGATCCGGGACCGGCCTCTTATCGCCGGGGCGGGCCGCTGACCATCACCGATGCGAACGTGATGACCGGCAAGCTGCTGCCCGACTACTTTCCGAAGATCTTCGGTCCCGGCCAGGACGAGGCTCTGGACGCTGGTTCGGTGCGCGAGGCCTTCTCCGCGCTTGCGGACAAGGTCGGCGACGAGCGATCTCCTGAGAGCATCGCCGACGGCTTCATCCGCATCGGGGTGGAGAACATGGCGAACGCCATCAAGACCATCTCGGTCCAGCGCGGCCACGATGTCAGCAACTATCTGCTCAACTGCTTCGGCGGCGCGGGCGGGCAGCATGGCTGCCTGGTAGCCGATGCCCTCGGTATCGAGGCGGTGCTGATCCACCCCTTCTCTGGCCTGCTCTCGGCCTACGGCATCGGCCTGGCGGAGGTGCGCGCCGACCGCACCCATGCGGTGCTGGAAGCGCTCGACGCGGACGGTTTGCGCAAGGCCTACGAGATCGCCGGCGACCTCAGGGACGAGGCCGTGGAGGAGCTCCTAGAGCAAGGTCTGGCTTCCGAGAATGTGCGCGTCACCTACAAGCTGCAGCTCAGATACCTCGGAACGGACAGCTCCCTGGAGGTCGAGGCGCCAGCGCCATCCGAAGATACCAAAAGCGGAATCATTTCAGGGGCTGAAGACGGGGTCCTTGAGAAACTGATTCAGGGGTTCGAGGCGGCCCATCGCATGCGGTTCGGCTTCGTCAGCCCCGAAAAAGCCATCGAGATCGAGGCGATCGAGGTGGAAGCGGAAGGCGGCGGCGCCAAGCGCGACGAGCCGAGCCGAACCGTGACGGATAAGGCGCTCGCAGAGCCCGAGACGACCACCTCCGTCTTCTCCGGCGGCGAGTGGCACGACACCCCGGTCTATGCCCGCGAACAGCTCAAGCCCGGTCAGTCGCTGCCCGGTCCTGCCCTGATAATCGAGGACCATCAGACCGTCGTGGTCGAGCCCGGCTGGCAGGCGATACTCACGGAGAAGGATCATCTGCTGCTGACCAAGATCGCGGAGAGCGGCGGCGAAGATGTCGGCACGGAAGCCGATCCGGTGATGCTGGAGGTGTTCAACAACCTCTTCACCTCGGTCGCAGAGCAGATGGGCTATGCGCTGCAGAACACGGCGCGCTCGGTGAACATCAAAGAGCGGCTCGACTTCTCCTGCGCGATCTTCGACGCGGACGGCGGGCTGGTGGCAAACGCGCCCCATATCCCGGTTCATCTCGGCTCCATGGACCGGAGCGTGGAGACGGTGATCCGCGAGCTGGGCGATCAGCTCAAGCCCGGCGACGTCACCATGCTGAACGCGCCTTACAATGGCGGCACCCACCTTCCCGACATCACGGTGGTCACACCGGTCTTCGATGAAGCGGGCGAGGCGATCTTGTTCTACGTGGCGAGCCGCGGCCACCATTCCGACGTGGGCGGCATCGCACCAGGCTCCATGAGCCCCAATGCCA
The DNA here is from genome assembly GCF_042676065.1 of Methyloligella solikamskensis. NCBI lineage: Bacteria > Pseudomonadati > Pseudomonadota > Alphaproteobacteria > Hyphomicrobiales > Hyphomicrobiaceae > Methyloligella > Methyloligella solikamskensis. The sequence continues at coordinate 2,430,719 of NZ_JBHTJO010000001.1, forward strand.
CGACCATCGAGGAGGAAGGGGTTTATGTCGACCCGTTCAAGCTAGTGGCGGACGGGGCGTTCCTGGAGGAGGACGTGCATCGCCTGCTGACCGAGGCTTGCTACCCGGCGCGGAACCCTGAGCAGAATATCGCCGACCTGAAGGCGCAAGTTGCCGCGAATGAGAAAGGCGTGCAGGAGCTCCGGAAGCTGGTCGGCCAGTTCGGGCTCGACGTGGTCGAGGCCTATATGGGCCATGTGCAGGACAATGCCGCGCAAAGCGTCGAGCAGGTCATCGCCAAGCTGGAGCCCGGCGAGTTCTCCGTCCAGACCGATCAGGGCAGCACCATCAAGGTCGCCATCTCGGTGGACAAGGAGGCGCGGCGCGCCGCCGTCGACTTCACAGGCACGAGCGAACAGCGGAACGACAATTTCAACGCGCCGGAGCCCATCACCCGCGCCGCCGTGCTCTATGTCTTCCGCACCCTGGTGGACGACGATATCCCGCTCAACTCCGGCTGCCTTCGTCCCATTGAGATCATCGTGCCCGACGGCTCCATGCTGAAGCCGGTTCATCCGGCCGCGGTGGTGGCCGGCAATGTGGAGACCAGCCAGCAGATCGTGAATTGCCTCTATGGGGCGCTGGGGGTGCTCGGCTCGGCCCAGGGCACCATGAACAACCTCACCTTCGGCAACGGGCGCTATCAGTATTACGAGACGATCTGCTCCGGCGCGCCGGCGGGGCCAGACTTCAACGGGGCGGCCGCGGTGCAGACCCATATGACAAACTCACGGCTCACCGATCCGGAAGTGCTGGAGCTGCGCTATCCGGTGTTGCTGGAAGAGTTCTCCATCCGCCGCGGCTCGGGCGGCGCCGGCAAACATAGTGCCGGCGACGGCACGAAACGGGTGATCCGCTTCCTGGAGGAGATGGATTGCGCGATTCTGTCGGGCGCGCGGACCGTGCCGCCCTTTGGCACGGATGGCGGCGCGCCGGGCGAAACGGGTGCGAATTCTGTCCGGCGAAACTCCGGCGATTTCGAATCCTTACGGGCCTGCGATCAGACGGTGCTTGCGCCCGGCGAGGCGATCGTCATCAAGACGCCGACCGGCGGCGGGTTCGGGAAAGCCTGAGTTCAGGGCGTCTGGACCGCCGTCACCTCCATAACGATCGGTGCGTGATGATGGACGGTCATGGCACCGAAGGGCGTTCCGAGCACAAGCACTTCCTTGCCCACCGCGCCCTGTAGCTGCTCGTGCATCTGGTCGTCCGCGCCGAAGATATGGACGGTCATGGCCGTATCGATCTGATCGTTCTCATCGTCGCCCGTGAGACATTCGGGCGCTTCGAGGTTCAGGATCAAAGCCGACTCGGGCCGGCCGGCGGCATCTTCGAATTCACCGGCTGAGATGACGCCGATCAACGTTTCATCGTCTCCTGCCTTGAGGCATCTGTCGGCGAAAGCCGGGCTGGCGAAAAGGCAGACGGCGGCGACGGTAAGTGCAAATGGCAAACGCATAGAACCCCTCCCTGAAAACGCGTTGGCCGCAAGCTTAGCCGAAAAAACAAAAGGCGCGATGCCTAAGCATCACGCCTTTCGCCGAGTTGCCTCTCATGTCTTGGCTTTCGGAAGCCGCCAGACTAGCTGGCCGGGTTCGGCTCCGAACCGCCGCGATTGCGCTCGGCCATGAACTGGTCGAACTCCGCCTTGTCGCGGGCTTCGCGCAGACGGGTGAGGAATGCGCGGAACTCTTCCGCCTCGTCCTCCAGCTTCTTCAGCGTCTCTTCGCGATACTCGTCGAACGCGGCATTGCCAGTGGGACGGAAATGATTGGCCCGGCGTGCCCAGCGCTTGGCGCCGCACCCCCAGGTTTTCACCTCACGCTGCATATCGTTGCGCCATGCGTCGCCACCAAAATTGCCCATTCTTCCGCTCCAAATCAGAAATGCCAGGACGCCGAGGCCGACCGGCCAAAACAGGATGAAGCTGACCACCATCAAGGTGATCCAGCCAGCCCGGCCATAGCCGTCCAAAGTCTCAATAACGTGCATTGGGGACCCTTCTCTCAGTGTGAATGTTATTCACATTTACATTAGATGGTACGGCAGGGCCGCAAGTCAAGAGCGCATCGAATGGCGAGGTGCGGATTTACCGTGCCGCTCACGCGCGGTTGCAAAGAGATTGTAAACCTCGTTCCCCTTAGATAGTGGCTACGGGGAATTTCCAAAGGTCTAGAGCGTTAAAATCGTGACGATTTTCGCCTCAAAAGCCCGCGCGGCCGCAATTGCAGGCATCGTGCTTCTGATGAGCGCCCTTATTGCGGCGCCCGCGATCGCACGTCTGGGCGACAACGATCCGCATCGCGCCGTCTCCCGCGCCCACCAGATGCCGGTGCAGGGCATCGACGTGTCCCAGTGGCAGGGCGACATTGATTGGAACCAGGTGCGCCAGGCCGGAATCGACTTCGCCTATATCAAGGCGACCGAGGGCGGCGACCATCTCGACCCGAAATTCTTGCAGAACTGGTATGGGGCGAAGCGGGCGGGTATCCCGCGCGGCGCCTATCACTTCGTTTATTGGTGCCGCCCGGCTCACGAGCAGGCCCTGTGGTTCATGCTGAACGTGCCGAACGATCCGGACGCCCTGCCCCCGGTGCTGGATCTGGAGTGGAACGGTCATTCGAAGACCTGCCCCCACAAGATCTCCAAGCAGAAGGCGCTGGAGAAAATCCGCATCATCCTGCGCGCCATGGAGGTGCATACGGGGATGCGGCCGGTGATCTATACCGACCCGGGTTTCTACCCGGACGTGCTGCATGGCGAGCTCGACGTCTATCCCTTTTGGGTCCGCTCCACGGCAGCCGAACCTCACAAGATCTATCCCGGGCGGAAGTGGTCGTTCTGGCAGTTCACCACGACGGGCAGCGTGCCGGGCATTCGCGGCAATGTGGACCGCAACGCGTTCAACGGGAACAAGGCGGCCTGGGGCCGGGTACTCCAATCGATCCAGGCGGCGAAGTAGCGCCGTAGCTCTTAGCGGCGCCTAAGCCGTGCCGCCGGGGCTCCCCTCCCCCAGAACACCGAGTCCTTTCAGATAGATAAGTAGACCGCTTTCGAGCACCTCCTCGGGGCTCACAGGCAGCTTTTTGTGCTCGCCGCGGGCCTCAGAGAGCAGCGTCGCGACCCCATGGGCGAGCGCCCAGATATGGAGCGAGACGAGGCGGAGCGGCGGGCGCTCTCCGGCCGGCAGGTTCTTGCAGAGCTCAGCGGTGGCCTTCTGGAGAATATTGAAAGCGGCATCGGCAGCCGGGATGTCCTCCAGCTCCTTACCGTTCTCGCCGACCGTCTGAAACATCACCGCGTAGGCGGCCGGCTCTTTGCGCGCGAAGGTGAGATAGGCGCGGCCGAGATTTTCAAAGGCCTGGAGCGGCGTCGGCCGTCCGTTGTCCCAGGCGATCTCGAGCTGGGCGGCAAAGCGTTCGAAGCCTGTGCGGGCGACCTCCGAAAGCAGCGCATCGCGATCCCGGAAATGGCGATAGGGCGCGGCGGGACTCACGCCGGCAAGGCGCGCCGCCTCCGCCAAGCTGAAGCCGAGAGGCCCGTGCTGCTCGATCAGCTTTCGCGCCGCATCGAGCAGGACCTGCCTCAGATTGCCGTGATGATAGCCGCGTCCGCGATCAGGAGGTGCCATGTGAATGGCTTTTACTTGAAGCCGTTAGGCTTCGCCAGCCGCTTGCGCAGGGGCGGCGCCCTTCCCCGTAAAGTCGGCAGAAACCAACGGCCTGGATTGTTCATCGTTTGAAAGAGCCGTTATGCAAGAGATGCGGGGCTGAAAGAAGCGATTCGGGGGACCCCATGGCAAAGAAAGAGAAAGCACCGGAGAAGGATTCCTTCTCCGACTCGCTGGCCGCATCCATAACCCAGGGCGGTCCGGCAGCGGTGGGGCTCGCGACTGTCGTCCTGGTCGTGCTGTTTCAGGATTTCCTCTTCGGCGACCTCTCCAACCTGGCGTTCACCTCGGCGGTCTTCCTTGGCCTGTTCGCCGTGATGATCTGGTGCGCCTTCGGTGTGCTGCGGCACGCGGAGGCGATCGCGGTCATTCTTGGCGAACCTTATGGCACCCTGGTACTGACCGTCGCGGTGACGGTGATCGAGGTGACGCTGCTGGTCACCATCATGTTGCACGGGGACAGCAATCCGACGCTTGCCCGGGACACCATGTTCGCCACGCTGATGCTGGTGCTGAACGGTATGATCGGCGGGGCGCTGCTGATCGGCGGGCTGCGCTATCA
>NZ_JBHTJO010000001.1:2435176-2733177 GCF_042676065.1 Methyloligella solikamskensis
CGATGATCTTCGCGGCAATCGCCGCGGCTTTCTACACGGTCTTCCTGGCCATCCAGACGACGCGGCACCAAGCCTTCTTCGCCCAGCCCGTGCCGGAGGACGCCGAGGAGGATGCGCTGGCGCCGGTGATCCGGGAATCGGAGTCTCACGGGCTGCTGTTTCACATCCCCATGCTGCTGGTTACCCTGCTGCCCATCGTAATCCTCGCCGAGTATCTCGCCGTGATCATCGATTTCGGAATCGAGAAGAACGATCTTCCGGACGCGCTGGGCGGTATTGTGGTGGCCTTGATCGTGCTGACGCCGGAAGGGCTGACCGCCATGCGCGCCGCGGCGAACAACAAGCTGCAGCGCTCGGTCAATGTCTGCCTCGGCTCCTCCCTCGCAACCCTCGGGTTGACCATCCCGGCAGTGCTCGTCGTGGGGCTGATCGCCAACACGGATATCCATCTCGGCCTCACCGGGCTGGAGACGGTACTCCTGGTACTGACCCTCGGGCTTGCGGCGCTCACCTTCGGCGGCGTGCGGACCACGGTGTTGCAAGGGCTGGTGCATCTGTTGATGTTCGCCTGTTATCTTGTGCTGGTGTTCAGTCCCTGACGTTTTGCGAGGTCAGTCGCACTTGACGAAACCTATCCAGCCTCCGGCCTCCCCGGAGCAACCCACACGGCGCCGCCGCAAGCGGGGCGCGCCGACGCCGGCCCTGCATATCGGCTGGCGGGAGTGGGTCGGTCTGCCCGAGCTGGGCGTTCCCATGGTCAAAGCGAAGATCGACACCGGCGCGCGGACCAGCGCGATCCACGCCTGGAAGATGGAGCCGTTCCAGCGGGACGGTCAGATCTGGCTGCGGTTTGAGCTCCATCCGGAGCAGCGCAGCAAACAGGGCGCCGTCACCTGCGAAGCGCCGGTGGTCGACCGCCGACAAGTGAAGAGCTCCGGCGGCCACGTGACGAACCGCTATGTCATCAGGACGACACTTACCCTTGGAACGGGGAGCTGGCCGATCGAGTTGACACTCACCAACCGGGACCAAATGGGGTTCCGGATGCTGCTCGGTCGAACCGCGCTCAAACATGGTGTGCTCATTGACCCGGCGCGCTCGTTCCTGGCAAGTGCCGACCTTGTTCCGCCGCGCCGGAGACCGCGCTCGAAACCGCCCTCCGATTAACCCACTCACCCCACTTCCACGAGGCCTTCGATGAAAATCGCACTTCTGGCGCGGAACGCGAACCTTTACAGCCACAAGAGGATCGTGGAGGCCGCCGAGGCGCGCGGTCACGAGATCGAGATCATCAATACGCTGCGCGTCTCGATCAATATCAGCTCAGGGCGGCCGATGCTCTATCACCGGCTGCAGCATCCGCTGGAAGAGTTCGATGCGGTCATCCCGCGTATCGGCGCCTCGGTCACGGCCTACGGTCTTGCGGTGCTGCGCCAGTTCGAGGTGATGGGCATCTACCCCATGAACGAATCCGTCGCCATCGGCCGCTCGCGCGACAAGCTGCGCTGCATGCAGCTTTTGGCGCGCAAGGGGATCGGCCTGCCGAGCACCGCCTACACCAACGATCCGAAGCAGGCGGAGGACGTTATCAAGCTGGTGGGCGGCCCCCCGGTGGTGATCAAGCTGATCGAAGGCACCCAAGGCATCGGCGTGGTGCTGGGTGAGACCATGCAGTCGGCCAAGTCTGTGATCGAGGCGTTCCAGGGCGCCAAGGTGAACATCCTGGTCCAAGAATACGTGAAGGCGGGCGGCATGGATATCCGCGCCCTGGTGATCGGCGAGAAGGTCGTCGCCGCCATGAAGCGTCAGGGCCCTCCGGGCGAGTTCCGCTCCAACCTGCACCGGGGCGGCCATGCCTCGGCGATCAAGATCACGCCGCAAGAGCGGGCGACCGCCGTGCGCGCGGCCAAAACCCTGGGGCTCAATGTCTGCGGCGTCGATATGCTGCGCTCCGAGCACGGGCCGATGGTCATGGAGCTGAACTCGTCGCCGGGCATCGAGGGCCTGGAAAACGCCAGCGGCAAGGACGTCGCTTCGCTGATGATCGAGTTCCTGGAGCGGAACGCCAAACCCAACAAAACCCGTACCAGGGGTAGAGGCTAGCCGTCGAAAACGTATCAGAGTCGAGGGGAGCTTTTCGCACTGCGAAAGGCATGCTGCGTTTTCCACAGACTTTCCAGAGCCGAAAAACGGCCGTTTCTAAGGGGTTTCGGTCCAGCGAAAATAAATTCGCAAATGGATGAAACCGCCGGTCTCGGTCTGCGTTAATCTGCTCACCAAGCCTTGCGCCGAACTCTGTCTGATTGTGCGGCGCAGCACATAAGATGCTTGGCGAATGCGTCTACCTCTACGTAAACTGTTGTTTCGTCCGATGGGACGACCAGCGGAAAAGGAGGCTTCCGATGGAACTGACACAAGCCCTTACGGCGATAACGGCGCTGGGTTCGTTTGGCTTTCTGGCCGCTGTTATCATCGGAATCGTTTAAGGTTGGGGACATCTAGGCCGGGGCGCTAAACCAAAAGCCCCGATGCCGGATCAGTGGGTCTCTCGCAAGGTAGCGAGAGGCCATTTTTTTTGCCCATCTTCCATAGTCCGTTGCGGTACTGGCCTGCCCCTGCCCGCTATGCGAACAAGGCCGCCGAGATTTGGGGCCGAAGTGGGAGCGGATCGTGACGCGGTGTCTGATGCTCGACGTCGACGGGGTGGTGGTGAATGGCCGCCCCGAGGACGGGAAACCCTGGGCGACCGATATCGGGCGCGACCTCGGGATCGAGCCCGCTCTGCTGCAGGAAAAGTTCTTCGCGCCCCATTGGACAGACATCGTAATCGGGCGGAAGGATCTGCTCGAGGTGCTCGCGGCCTGCCTCCCTGTCCTGTCGCCCTCCGTCAGCGCGGAACGCTTCATCGCGTATTGGTTTGAGAAAGATGCGCGGCTGGATGAATCCGTTCTGGCAGCATGCGATACACTGCGTGACGAGGGCTGGCGCATCTTCCTGGCGACCAACCAGGAGCATCTGCGGGCCCGCCATCTGATGGAACAGCTGGCATTACGCGATCACGTCGACGGCATGGTCTACTCGGCCGCGGTCGCGGCGCGAAAGCCGGAGCGTGCCTTCTTCGATGCCGCTTCGGAACGTAGCGGTGCCGACCCAGACAAGATCCTTCTCGTGGACGATTCCGAGGCGAATGTCGTCGCCGCCCGCGACGCCGGCTGGGCCGCGCGTCACTGGTCAGAGGGTGACGACCTGCTAGCGCTCCTTGAGCAGCAGCAGGCCGGCTGACTCTTACGCCGCGTCGGCTTCTTGCGCGATCTTCGCTGGATCGTAGTTGAGGATCGGCGCGAGCCAGCGCTCGGCCTCCTCGACCGTCCAGCCCTTGCGGGCGGCGTAATCCTCGATCTGATCCCGGCCGATCTTGCCCACGCCGAAATAGCGGCTTTCAGGATGGGAGAAGTAGATGCCGGAGACGGCAGCGCCCGGCCACATGGCGTAGCTCTCAGTGAGATGTAGGCCGATCTCCTCCTCCGCGTTCAGCAGGTCGAACAGCGTACCCTTCTCCGTGTGGTCGGGCTGGGCTGGATAGCCCGGCGCCGGGCGGATGCCCCAATACTCCTCGGCGATCAGCGCTTCGTTGCTGAGCTTCTCATCGGGCGCATAGCCCCAAAGCTCCTTGCGCACCTTCTCGTGCATGGCTTCGGCGAAGGCTTCCGCCAGCCGGTCGGCCAGGGCCTTCACCATGATCTTTGAGTAGTCGTCATTGGCCAGTTCGAACCGGTGGGCGACCTCCTCCTCACCGATGCCTGCCGTGACGGCGAAGCCGCCGATATAGTCCGGCGCCTCGCCTTCTGGCGCGACGAAATCGGAGAGCGCCAAATTCGGCTTGCTCGACTCCTTGGACATCTGCTGGCGCAGCGAATGGAAGGTCGTCAGCTCGTCGGTACGCTCGTCGTCCTTATAGAGCACGATGTCGTCGCCGCGGGCGGCGGCCGGCCAGAAACCGACGACAGCATGGGCGGAGACCCAGTTCTCGGCGATCATCTGCTTCAGCATGGCTTGCGCATCCTCGAACAGGTTGCGCGCCGCTTCGCCGTACTTCTCGCTTTGAAGGATTTGCGGATACTGGCCCTTCATCTCCCAGGCCTGGAAGAACGGCGTCCAGTCGATATAGCGGGCCAGATCGGCGAGGTCGTAGTTCTTGAAGACCTTCGTTCCGAGGAAGCTGGGTTTGGGCGGCGTGTAGCCGGACCAATCGATCTTGGGGGCGTTGCCGCGGGCTTGCGCAATGGAGGCGCGCTTCTTCTGCTCCTGACCGCGGGCGTGGGATTCCGCCATCTTGATGTAGTCCTCGCGGACACGCGCGATTGTGTTCTTGCGCTCCTCCGGGCTCATCAGGCTGGAGACCACACCGACGGCGCGGCTCGCATCGGTCACGTAGATCGCTTGGCTGCGGCTATAGTTCGGGCTGATCTTCACCGCCGTATGGACACGGCTTGTGGTCGCCCCGCCGATCAGCAGCGGCATGTCAAAGCCTTCCCGCTCCAACTCGGCCGCGACGTGGCACATTTCGTCGAGCGATGGCGTGATAAGGCCGGAGAGGCCGATGATGTCGACCTTCTCTTCACGGGCCCGGTCCAGGATCGTCTGGGAGGGCACCATGACGCCGAGATCGATCACCTCGTAATTGTTGCACTGAAGAACCACGCCGACGATGTTCTTGCCGATGTCGTGCACGTCGCCCTTGACGGTGGCGAGCAGCACCTTGCCGGCCGCATCCCCTTGGGTGAGGCCGAGCTCCTCCTTCTCCTTCTCCATGTAGGGCATGAGATAGGCCACGGCCTTCTTCATGACGCGGGCCGACTTCACCACCTGGGGCAGGAACATCTTGCCGGCGCCGAACAGGTCGCCGACCACGTTCATGCCGGCCATGAGCGGGCCTTCGATGACATGGAGAGGACGCTCCGCCTTCTGGCGGGCCTCTTCGGTGTCTTCTTCCACGTAAGTCGCGATGCCGTTCACCAGGGCATGGGTGAGGCGCTCCTCGACTGGCTTCTCACGCCAGGAGAGATCCTTCTCCTTGCCGGCCGACGCCCCGCCCTTGTAGCGCTCGGCCGCTTCCAGCAGTCGGTCGGTCGCGTCGTCGCGGCGGTTGAGGATCACGTCCTCGACCAGCTCGCGAAGCTCCGGCTCGATATCGTCATAGACGGCGAGCTGGCCGGCATTGACGATGCCCATATCCATGCCCGCCTGAATGGCGTGATAGAGGAACACCGAGTGCATGGCCTCGCGCACCTGCTCGTTGCCCCGGAAGGAAAACGACAAGTTGGAGACGCCGCCCGACACATGGGCGTAAGGCAGGTTTTCCTTGATCAGACGCGTGGCCTCGATGAAGGCGATGCCGTATTCGGCGTGCTCCTCGATGCCGGTGGCGACGGCGAAAATGTTGGGATCGAAGATGATGTCTTCCGGCGGGAAGCCCACCTCCTTCGTCAGCAGCTCATAAGCACGCTTGCAGATCTCGAACTTGCGCTCAATCGTATCGGCCTGACCCTCCTCGTCGAAGGCCATGACCACGACGGCGGCACCATAGCGGCGCACCTTCCGCGCCTGCGCCAGGAACGGCTCGACGCCCTCCTTCATGGAGATGGAATTCACGATGGATTTGCCTTGGGCGCATTTCAGCCCGGTCTCGATCACCGACCATTTGGAGGAGTCGATCATCACCGGCACGCGGGAGATATCCGGCTCGGCCGCAATCAGATTCAGGAAGGTCTGCATGGCCTTCTCCGAATCCAGCATGCCCTCATCCATGTTGATGTCGATGATGGCGGCGCCGTTCTCGACCTGCTGTCGCGCGACCTCGAGCGCTGCCGGATAATCGTCGGCCTCGATCAGCTTCCGGAACTTGGCGGACCCCGTCACATTGGTCCGCTCGCCGATCATGATGAAATTCGTTGCGGCGTTATTGGTCATTACTCACTCTTTAGGCGTCGCCGGAGTCCCTCTCCCCGTCGGGGAGAGGGTGGCGCGAAGCGCCGGGTGAGGGGGAACAATCAATAACCTCACCCAGGGCATGCATCACACCTTCAATGTTCTCCAGCACTTCGTTATTCCAAATCCGGACGACAGAGAATCGCTGCTCTTCCAGATGCTGAGTTCGCTCTTCATCGGCTCGCTTGGTCAGTTCGGCGTGTTGTCCCCCATCAACCTCGATAATCAAGCGGAGCTCTTTGCTCATGAAGTCAGCGATATAAGGCCCAACTGGTACCTGGCGCCGGAACTTCACGCCCTTGAAGCGACGGTCCCGCAGTTCGAACCACAACTTCGTCTCCGCCGCAGTCATCTCTCTGCGTAGCCGTTTGGCAGTAGACGTGAGCTTCGTTTCCATCCCCCTCACCCAACCCTCTCCCCGAGGGGAGAGGGCATCGCGGTAAGTGCTGAACTTGCAGGATCCCCCTACCCCGCCACGAAGGGTTCCAGTCCCGACAGGCGCAGCTTGTGCTCGGGCTCCGGCATCTTTCGGGGCGCGAAGCCCTCGACCGCATCGGCGATGGCCTTGATGTGCTCCGGCGTGGTGCCGCAGCAGCCGCCGACGAGGTTCAGCATACCGTGCTTGGCCCACCCTTCCAGCAGATCTCCCATCATCTCGGGCGACTGGTCGTACTCGCCCATCTCATTGGGGAGCCCTGCGTTGGGGTAGGCGCTGACATAGGCGTCGGCCACGTGCGCGATATCGGCCACGGCCGGGCGAAGCTGCTCGGCGCCGAAGGAGCAGTTGAGCCCGATGGAGAACGGCTCCAGGTGGCGCATGGAATACCAGAAGGCTTCCGGCGTCTGGCCGGAGAGGTTGCGGCCCGACAGATCGGTGATGGTGCCGGAGATCATCAGCGGCAGCTTCACACCCGTCTCGTCGAAGACCTGCTCCACGGCGAAGCCGGCCGCCTTGGCATTCAGCGTATCGAACACCGTCTCGATGAGGATCATGTCCACGCCGCCCTCGATTAGCCCGCGCACCTGATCCGAATAGGCCTCGACCAACGCATCGAAGGAGGTGTTGCGATAGCCGGGATCGTTCACGTCCGGCGAGATGGACGCGGTGCGGTTGGTCGGGCCGATGGCGCCCGCCACCAGGCGCGGCTTGTCCGGCGTCTTCTCGGTCATGGCGTCGGCGGCCTCGCGGGCGACCTGCGCGGCCACGACATTCATCTCCTTGGAAATGTCCTCAAGGTGATAATCCGCCTGGCTGATGGCCTGGGCGTTGAAGGTGTTGGTGCCGATGATGTCGGCGCCCGCCTCCATATAGCCGGCATAGATCTCCTTGATGATCTCCGGCTGGGTGATCACCAGCAGATCGTTGTTGCCCTTCAGGTCGTGGGGGTGATCGGCGAACCGCTCGCCGCGATACTCTTCCTCGGAGAGCTTGTAGCTCTGGATCATGGTTCCCATGCCGCCATCGAGGATGAGGATGCGCTTCTTCACCTCGGACTTCAGATAGGCGATGCGTTCTTCGCGGGTCACGAGACTACCTCCGCTTGTTTTTCTTGTTCGGCCGCCGTCGGCCGCAGGCCCAGCAGGTGACAGATGGCATAGACCAGCTCGGCCCGATTGAGGGTGTAGAAGTGGAAATCGGTGATGCCCTGGTCAACCAGCTCCAGCACCTGCTCGGCGGCCACCGCGGCGGCGACGAGGTTCTGGGTCACCGGATGGTTCTCCAGCCCCTCGAAGCGCTGGCCCAGCCATTCGGGCACGTAGGTGCCCGACCGGGTGGCGAAGTTGGCGACCTGCTTGAAATTGTGAATCGGGATGATGCCCGGCGTGATGGGGATGGTGATGCCGCGAGCGCGCACCTTCTCCATGTAACGGTAGAAGACCTCGTTATCGAAGAAGAACTGGGTGATGGCCGCGTCGGCGCCAGCGTCGATCTTGGCCTGGAGATTGTCGATATCCGCCTCGACAGTGGGCGATTGGGGATGCTTCTCCGGATAGGCGGCGACATGGACCTCGAAGGGGGCGATTCTCTTGATGCCGGCCACCAGATCCGCCGCGTTCACATATCCGCCGGGGGTCGGCTCATAAGGCGCACCCACGCCGTCGGGGGCGTCGCCGCGAAGCGCCACCATGTGGCGCACGCCGATCTCCCAGTAATCGCGGATGATCTCGTCGATCTCTTCCTTCTTGGTGCCGACGCAGGTGAGATGGGCGGCGGGTTTCAGATCCGTCTCGTTCAGCACGCGCTCGATGGTGGAATGGGTACGTTCGCGGGTGGATCCGCCGGCACCATAGGTGACCGAGACAAAGTTCGGATGAAGTGGGCAGAGGGTGCCAATGGACGACCACAGGGTCTTCTCCATCTTCTCCGTCTTGGGCGGGAAGAACTCGAACGAGACGTTGATGTCGCCGTCGCACAGGGCGCGGCTTCTGTGATGATCGCGGTGAAGCATTACGCGGCGGCCTCCTCGACCGATGACGCAGTGCCGTCTTTGGCAGCTGATTTCGACTTTTCTTCGGACGCTGCGGCTTGCGATTTCTCGGCGAGCCACAGGGAAACGGTAAGCTTGCTCTCGTCACCCGCCTCGCCCGGCGCAAGATCCCGATGAGTCTTCAGATCGAGCCCGGCCTCGTCGCACCAGCGGCCGATCTGATCCGAGGCGAGCCCAAGGCGGCGATGCGCCTGCTCCTCGCGCAGAAACTCCAGCTCATGGGGTGCGAAATCCACGATCAGAAGCTTGCCACCGGGCTCAAGCACCCGGGCGGCCTCGGCGATGGCGACGGCCGGCTCCTCCAGGAAGTGAAGCACCTGGTGCAGCACGACCGCATCGGCCTCGCCATCGGCCAGCGGCAGATGAAACAGATCGCCATGGCGGACTTGGGCGTGGGCGAGCCCCGCCCCTTCCAGCTTCATGCGGGCATAGGACAGCATCTCGTGGCTGACATCGAAGCCGAGGGCGCGATCCGCTTGGCGCGCGAAGAGCTCCAGGATGCGGCCCGTGCCGGTGCCGAGATCGACCAGCAGGTCGAAGGGGCCCTGGCCCAGCGCATCCATCATGGCCTGCTCGACCTGGGCCTCGGCAACATGGAGGCTGCGGATGCGGTCCCATTCCCTGGCGTGGGCCTTGAAGTAGTTCTGAGCGGCTTCGGCGCGCGCCTTCTGGACGGCGGTGGCTCGAGCGGCATCGAGCTGGAGCACGGAATCGTCGGAATCGAGCCCCGCAACGATGGAGGCGGCGAGGCGCGCCTCGGCTGAGCCTTCGGCCAGACGGAAGAAGACCCAGCTCCCTTCGCGGAAGCGTTCGATCAGCCCGGCTTCCGACAAAAGCTTCAAGTGACGGCTGAGCCTGGGCTGGCTCTGGCCAAGAATCTGAGTCAGATCCTTGACGTTGAGCTCGCGCCCCGACAGCAGCGCCAGAATGCGCAGACGCGTGGATTCCCCCGCCGCCCTAAGGGCAGAGAGCGCGGGCTCCAGACTCAACGTCTTGTCGGCTGCATCTGACATAAAGATATCTTTATGCCTTTTGGCGAAGCGGGACAAGGGGGATTTCTTCGTGCGGCGACGGTGCGCGACATCACCGTGTCATTGCCCGGCTCGACCGGGCAATCCAGTAACCACTGCCCTGCCCTGTTCGCACAGCCAGGGGTTACTGGATCTGCAAATGCAGCCTTAAACGTGGATGGCCGGGACAAGCCCGGCCATGACGTTCTATGTGGATGCGGAGCGTGAAGCCCTGCCCCTAGTTCCGGGTCAGTTTCTTGTACTTGATGCGCTTCGGGACAATGGAATCGTCGCCCAGGCGGCGCTTCTTGTCTTCCTCGTACTCGGCGAAGTTGCCCTCGAACCACTCCACGTGGCTGTCGCCTTCGAAGGAGAGGATGTGGGTCGCCATGCGGTCGAGGAAGAAGCGATCATGGCTGATGATCACGGCGCAGCCGGGGAAGTCTTCCAGAGCGGCTTCCAGCGAGCCCAGGGTCTCCACGTCGAGATCGTTGGTGGGCTCATCGAGCAGGATCAGGTTGGCGCCCGACTTCAGCATCTTTGCCAGGTGCACGCGATTGCGCTCACCGCCGGAAAGCTGGCCGACGCGCTTCTGCTGATCCGGTCCCTTGAAGTTGAACCAGCCGACATAGGCACGGCTCGGGACCTCGCGCTTGCCCAGCTCGATCATGTCATTGCCGTCGGAAATCTCCTCCCAGACGGTCTTCTTCCCGTCGAGGTCGTCGCGGGACTGATCGACATAGCCGAGCTTCACGGTCTCGCCGACGCGGATCTCGCCCTCGTCCGGCTTTTCCTCGCCAACGATCATTCGGAACAGTGTCGTCTTGCCCGCGCCGTTGGGGCCGATGACGCCGACAATACCGCCGGGGGGTAGCTTGAAGGTGAGGTCGTCCACCAGCAGCCGGTCGCCGTAGGCTTTCGTGACGTCGTCGGCCTCGATCACTACGCTGCCGAGGCGCGGGCCTGGCGGGATCTGGATCTGAGCGTTGCCTTGGCTTTCCTTGCCGGCTTCGGCGACGAGATCCTCATAGGCGCGGATACGGGCCTTGGACTTCGCCTGGCGGGCCTTGGGGCTTGAGCGGATCCATTCCAGCTCGCGGGCCATGGCGCGTTGCTTGGCCTCGTCCTGGCGGCCCTCCACCTGGGCGCGCTTCTGCTTCTGCTCAAGCCATTCGGAGTAGTTGCCCTTGTAGGGCACGCCCTCGCCCCGATCGAGCTCCAGCGTCCAATCGGTGATGTTGTCGAGGAAGTAGCGGTCATGTGTCACCATGACGACGGTGCCGGGATACTCCTGGAGGAAGTGCTCCAGCCAGGCGACGGTCTCGGCGTCGAGATGGTTGGTGGGCTCGTCGAGCAGCAGAATATCGGGCTTCGACAGCAGCAGCCGGCAGAGTGCCACGCGGCGGCGCTCACCGCCGGAGAGCTTGGAGACATCCGCATCGCCCGGCGGGCAGCGCAGCGCATCCATGGCCTGCTCCACCTGGGAATCGAGATCCCACAGATCGTTGCTGTCGATCTCGTCTTGAAGCTCGGCCATCTCCTCGGCCGTCTCGTCGGAATAGTTCATGGCGAGCTCGTTGTAGCGGTCGAGCTTCGCCTTCTTCTCTCCGACGCCCTCCATGACGTTGCCCATGACGTCCTTGGAGTCGTCGAGCTGGGGCTCCTGGGGCAGATAGCCGACATTGATTCCGTCGGCCGCCCAGGCCTCGCCCATGAACTCCTTCTCCTCACCCGCCATGATCTTCAACAGCGTCGACTTGCCCGCGCCGTTGGGGCCGACCACGCCGATCTTGGCGCCGGGGAGGAAAGACAGGGTGATGTCGTTCAGGACCTTCTTGCCGCCGGGATAAGCCTTGGCGAGATCCTTGATGACATAGACGTATTGCGGGTTGGCCATGGGTCGCCAGCTCGTCTTTCTAAGAATGAATAGGAAAAGAGATATGCCTCGCCGCACTCTCTAACGAGGTCGCGCGCCCGAATCCAGCCCTGTTCGACGCTCAGCCGGAAAGCAGCTCCGGCAGGCGCTCTTTCAGCTTCGCGGCCAGGGCATCGAGGGGGTTCTCTTCGATAGGCGTGATCTCCGCGAGGTTCGACGCCAGCCGCTCCGGCGTCAGCTCGGCGATGGGCAGGACGCGGTACCAGTTCCGGTGCACGAGTAGGTCGCGATAGGCGCTTTCATCCTCCGGCAGGTGGGAGGCTTTCGGCGTGAGCCCCACCACGGGAAGGCGCGCGGAGATGGCTTCCGAGACCATGGAGCTGGAATCGGCCGTGCAAAGCACGATTTCGGCGCGGGAGAAGATGTCAGGCAGCGTGCTCGGGCCGGCCGTGCGGAAATCGACGAAGCGCTCGACGGCCCGTTCGTCCTTGGCGAAGTCGGCCAGCATGTCCGCCACGTAGTCGGGGGTGCGGCGGGAGGTGGAGATCATCCAGCGCGTGCCCCAGCGTTGCGAGATCTCTCCGATGCGCGCGATGAGATCCTTCCACTCCCCGCGTCCGAACCGGAACGAGGCAGCATTGCCGCCGATCAGGAGCGCCGCCAGCTTGGGCGTGCGGTCCGGGCCGAACTGGATGACTTCATCGGAGCGGCCGAGGCTGTCGGGGTCCATGGGTGATGGCTTCAGGGTCACCATGTGGCGGGGCGCATCGGCGTCGCGCTCATAGGACGAGATGACGAGGCTAAATTCCTTCGCGTCGAGATCGCGAAGGGACCCGCAGAAGATGCTCGGCCGGTCCAGATACCGGCTCACGCAGATATTGGGCATCAGGGTCTCGCCGCCGGCGGAGATGACGAGATCGGCTTGCGGTAGTTCCTCGGCCTCGATGCGATAGGCCATGCGCAGCATGCGGGGCGGAAAGAAGCTCTTGGCGTGGATGCGGGCGCGCAACCAGCGGGTCGGCACGATCCATTTGCGCCGAATCTCGATGCGGGTCACCTGGACGTCGCGAAGCCGCTTTAACGCCGCAATAACGCCTTCCGATAGGTGATAATGTCCAGGTCGCGTATCTGCGAGGAACAAGACTTTGAGGGGCGGCATTGACCTACAAAAAGCCTCTCAACCGGGAGAAAACAAACAAGAGGGTCGTTGGACCCAATAATAGGGTCTTGGGAACCGCACTCTGCCTCCCCAAGTGAGGCGAGTCGATCAGAAGCACGGAGATCGAGATGACGGATACGGCGCTCAGGCTCGGCAGCGAATGGATTTTGAAGACCATGGTCGCCATGGCCAAGGCGGATGGAAATCTGGACCTGGACGAGATCGACCTGATCCAGCGGCTCTATAGAGACCATGCCAAGGAAGATGTCGAGACGGACGAGATCAAGCGCATGGCCGAAAAGGGAGTCGGCGACGACTTCTACACCGACCTCGCCCGAGCGGGAAAAAGCCTCGACGAGCACAGCAAGGAAGAGATCGTCCGCTGTGCCTATCTGGTGCTTCTGGCCGACGGCGAAATCGCTGGCGCGGAGCGCAAGACCCTGCAGGAGATCGCCGCGGCCCTGAAGATTCCGGAGATCCATTTCGGCGCCATCTTGGAAGACCTCTCCATCTGGATGGCGGCCCAGCGGGCGAACGGCAAGGCGGTCGGCTAGAGCCGCGCGATAGGCCACCCGATTCAGATCTTCCCGCTCGCCCGATCACCGGCAAGTCTCTCTGTCCATTCAAGTTCCGAATCCGTAGCGTTTCGGCACCTCGCGCAGGAAGGCCTGCAAGGGCTCGGTGTCCTGATGAGCGACGTTGAAGCGAAACCAGATCGACTCGGGCGGCGAAACGCAGAAGAAATCTCCCGGCGCAAGGACCGTATCTTCCCTTAGAGCGTCTTCTGCGATGCGCCGAGCATTGCAGGTCTCTGTCGGTGTCACCTGCCAGCCGGCTGTCAAAAACATTCCGCCATCGGGTTCGGTCAGCAACTTCAGCCCGGCATTCTCCAGAACGAGCTTGTAGGCTTCCCGCGCTTGGGTCAGACGGGTAGATATCTGATCCACCGACCGTCGATGGTCCGGATCCGAAAGCACCTCCAACACGATGCGCTCGGTAATCTCCGAAGTGGTGAGGCCGGTCAGCATCTTCGTCTGAAGGATCTCATTCGCCAGAGTTTCGTTGCAGGCCAGGTAACCGGACCGCAATGAAGGCGCGATCGTTTTGGAATAGCCGTTGACCGATATCACACGGGACAGGCCGTCCATGGCGGCGAGCCATGGGTCGTATTCCGTGCCGAATTTGCGTGCGATATCGTCTTCGATCACCAGAAAATCGAATTGCTCCGCGAGCGAAAGAAGTCGAAAGGCATCCGTCGGGCGCAGGGTCGTGCCGAGCGGATTTTGCTGCACGGTGGTGACGAACATCGCCTTCGGCCGATAGGTTTCGGCCAGTTCCGCTGCGGTTTCGAGGTCGAGACCATCGGCGCCACGGTTCACAGGCAGCAACTTGCAGCCATGGCGTGAGGCCAGATTGTTGAAATTCGCATAACCCGGATTCTCAACCAGCACCGCGTCGCCGGGCCGGAGGCAGGTCCGCACCACCAAATCAATCGCATGGGTCACCCCATGGGTCAGCACGATCTGATTTGGCGAAACGGTCAGGGAGCGCTCGCTCAGCTCACGCGCAATATGCTGGCGCAGCCGGTCGAACCCCGCAGGATGCCCGTAATTGACGAGATGGTCGGTCTTCGACCGCGCAACGCGCCGCAAGGCATCGCCAACCACGCTCTTTTGCGAATACCAGGCGGAGGGCAACCATCCGCAGCCCGGCGATGCCAGCCGACGCCCGTGGGTGAACACATCGGAGCTTAGCCAGGAATCGCTGACGGTGGTGGCCTTCATGGGACGCACCGGGACGGGCATCGTGCGCCCATGCTGTAGCACAAAGTACCCGGCGCCACGGCGCGCCGCGACCACGTGCCGGGTGGTGAGCAGTTCGTACGCGGAGGCCGCGGTAAACGCGCTCACGCCCAGTTGCTTGGCGAGTTTGCGTACCGACGGAAGCTTCGTTCCAGCCGCCAGCGTGCCGCGCTCGGCCGCCTCTTCGATCTGGCTGCAGATCTGCTCCACGAGCGGATGATCGCTGTTCCGGTCGATGTCAACGAACACCGGCGGCAGTCCATGGCCGAGACGTGCGCGTCCAATCTCTTGGGCCGGTGCCGATTGGCTCTGCTTTTCCGTCTTGTTCGTCGCGACGTCGCTCATGGGAACCCACTCCTCTGCCCCGATACATCGCATGATATAGACCGGTACAGTTTGCTGCAAATCGTCGATCTGTACTGGCTTACTGTATTGGTTATGTCTGCTCCTAAGATTAGTGTTCCTGCGTGCTGCAGTTCATTGCTGCAGTAAGGACAGGTTGCAGATAGCTAAGAAAGAGGCGGCCGGAGATGATCATCGGCGTTCCAAAAGAGATCAAAGTCCAGGAGTACCGGGTGGGCCTGGTGCCCGCCAATGTGCGGGAGCTGACCGACCGCGGCCACAAGGTGCTCATCGAGACGGGCGCCGGCGCGGGCATCGGCGCGGCCGACGAGCATTACGAAGCGGCCGGCGCGCGGATCGTTTCGACCGCCGAAGAGGTCTTCGGCGAAGCGGACATGGTCGTGAAGGTGAAGGAGCCTCAGGCCGTGGAGCGCAAGATGCTCCGGCCCGGGCAGATCCTCTTTACCTATCTGCATCTGGCGCCCGATCCGGATCAGACCAACGACCTGATCGCCAGCGGCGCCACCTGCATCGCCTATGAGACGGTGACGTCGGCCAAGGGCACCCTGCCCCTGCTCGCGCCCATGTCCGAGGTGGCAGGGCGCCTCTCCATTCAGGCCGGCGCGCATTTCCTCGAGAAGGCCCATGGCGGAAGCGGCACGCTGCTCGGCGGCGTGCCCGGCGTGGAGCGCGCGAAGGTGCTGGTGGTCGGCGGCGGCGTTGCCGGGACCCATGCGATACAGATGGCGCTCGGACTGGGCGCCGAGGTGTGGTGCATGGACCGCGACGTGGACGTGCTGCGGAACCTTTGGCGGCAGTTCGGAAGCCAGCTCAACACGCTCTACTCCACCCGGGAAGCGCTGGAGGAGCATTGCACCACGGCCGATCTGGTGATTGGCGGTGTGCTGCTGCCGGGTGCCGCCGCGCCCAAGCTGATCACCCGGGACATCATCGACAACATGAAGCCCGGCTCGGTGATCGTGGACATCTCCATCGATCAGGGCGGTTGCTGCGATACCTCGCGGCCGACCACCCATGACGATCCCAGCTATCGGGTCGGCGAGGTCGTCCATTACTGCGTCGCCAACATGCCGGGCGCGGTGCCGCGCACCTCGACCTATGCCCTGAACAACGTGACGCTTCCCTTCGTGCTTGCGCTGGCGGATGGCGGGCTGGAGGCCTTGAAGGCCGACCCGCATCTTTTGAACGGCCTGAACGTGCATGACGGGATGGTGACCAACGAGCCTGTCTCGCTGGCTCTCAATCATCCCTATGTGGCGCCAATGATGGCACTGAAACCGCTGGCCGCCTGATCCAAGCCGCCTGATTTATGGAGTGATGTCTTGAACGAACAGATCCCAGCTTCCAGCAACAGGGACGGCCTGGAGAATTACTGGCTGCCATTCACGCCGAACCGGTATTTCAAGCGGAACCCGCGCATCATCGCCTCCGCCGAGGGCGCCTATTACACCCTGGCGGACGGACGCCGCGTGTTCGACTGTCTGTCGGGCCTGTGGTGCTGTCCGCTTGGCCACGCCAATCCGGAAATCGCCGAGAGCGTCAAGCGCCAGGCCGAGACTTTGGACTACGCGACGGCGTTTCAGATGAGCAATCCGACGACGCTCAGCTTCGCGGCACGGGTTGCGGATATGGCGCCGGCCGGTCTTGACCATGTCTTCTTCGCCAATTCCGGCTCGGAGTCGGTCGACACGGCGCTCAAGATCGCCGTCGGCTATCACCGCATGAAGGGCGAGGCCCACCGGACCCGCATCATCGGCCGCGAGCGCGGCTATCACGGCGTCGGGATGGGCGGCATCTCCGTCGGCGGCATGACGGCGAACCGCAAGATGTTCGCACCGCTCATGCTGCACGGCGTCGATCACCTTCCCCACACCTACGACCGCGCGCAGATGGCGTTCACCCATGGGCAGCCCGAATGGGGTGCTCATCTGGCGGAGGATCTGGAGCGGCTCGTGGCGCTGCACGATGCCTCGACCATCGCCGCGGTGATCGTGGAGCCCATGCAGGGCTCGGCCGGCGTGGTGGTGCCGCCGGTCGGCTATCTGGAGCGTCTGCGGGAGATCTGCACCAAGCACGGCATCCTGCTGATCTTCGACGAGGTAATCACCGGGTTCGGCCGGCTCGGCGCGAATTTCGCGTCCCAGCGCCTGGATGTGGTGCCCGACATGATGACCTTCGCCAAGGCGGTCACCAACGGCGTCATCCCCATGGGCGGCGTGATCGTCGCCGACGAGATTTACGACGCCTACATGTCCGGTCCGGAAGAGGCGGTGGAGCTCTATCACGGCTACACCTATTCGGGTCATCCCATGGCGGCCGCGGCGGGTCATGCGACCCTCGACGTCATGGAGCGCGACGGGCTTATCCCACGGGCCGCCGAACTGGCGCCCGTGCTGGAAGGCGCGGTGCACGAGCTGAAAGGCGCGGACGGGGTCTGCGACATCCGCAATTTCGGACTCGCGGCGGCGGTCGATCTGGAGCCCTTCGAGGGAAAACCGGGACTGCGGGCCATGCGGGTCTTCGAGCGTGCGCTTCAGACCGGGATGCTGGTGCGCTTCACCGGCGACACCATCGCCATGGCACCGCCCTTCATCTCGACCGAGGACGAACTGCGCGTCATGTGCGCAACGCTTGGCGACGCGATCGCCAGCGTCACGAGCCCCGACGCCTGACGCTCGACGCGATTTTTGAGCAACGCAGGCCAATAGACGGGTGCATCCGATGTGCGCCCGCAATGCCAATGAGGAGATTTGCAATGTCAGTGCAGGACGAGGTCCGCCCGACGGACAACGCTGCGGACGACGCCCCCGGCTACCGGGTCACCCATTACATCAATGGCGAGCGGATCAAGTCGTCGTCGGACCGCACGGCCGATGTGTTCAACCCGGCGCTCGGCAAGGCCGTAGGCCAGGTCGACATGGCCGGCGAGAAAGAGATCGACGACGCCGTCGCGGCGGCCAAGGCCGCCTTCCCCGCCTGGTCCCAGGTGCCGCCTGTTTCACGCGCCCGGGTCATGTTCCGCTTCCTCAATCTGCTGCAGGAGCACCGCACCACGCTGGCCGAGCATATCGTGCGCGAGCACGGCAAGGTGCTCGCCGATGCGCTGGGCGAAGTGGCGCGCGGTATCGATGTGGTGGAGTTCTCCACGGGCATGCCGCAGCTCCTGAAAGGCGAGTACACCGAGCAGGTCTCCCGCGGCATCGATGCCTGGTCGATCCGTCAGCCGCTCGGCGTCTGCGCGGGCATCACCCCATTCAACTTCCCGGCCATGGTGCCGCTCTGGATGATCCCGATCGCGCTGGCCGCCGGTAATACCTTCGTGCTCAAGCCCTCCGAGCGCGACCCCTCGCCGAGCTTGGTCCTTGCGGACCTGCTCGCCGAGGCCGGTTTGCCGAAAGGCGTGTTCAACGTGCTTCAGGGCGACAAGGTCGCCGTGGACGGTCTTCTGACGCACGACGATGTCGACGCCGTCAGCTTCGTCGGCTCCACGCCGGTGGCCGAATACATCTACGCGACCGGCACGTCCCACGGGAAGCGCGTGCAGGCGCTGGGCGGTGCGAAGAACCACATGGTCGTCATGCCCGATGCCGATCTCGACAAGTGCTGCGATGCGCTGATGGGCGCGGCCTACGGCTCGGCCGGTGAGCGCTGCATGGCGATCTCCGTTGCGGTGGCCGTCGGCGACACGGGCGACAAGCTGATCGAGAAGCTCGCCCCGCGCATCCGCGACATCAAGATCGCCGAAGGCAATGTCGATGGCGCGGAGATGGGCCCGGTGATCACCGGCGCCGCGAAGGAGCGCATCGAGAGCCTCATCGCCAAGGGCGTGGAGGAGAAGGCCGAGCTCGTGGTCGACGGCCGCGGGCAGACGGTCGAAGGCTATGAGGACGGTTTCTTCTGCGGCGGCACTCTGTTTGATCGCGTGACGCCGGAGATGACCATCTACAAGGAAGAGATCTTCGGCCCCGTGCTATGCGTGGTCCGCGTGCCAGACCTTGCGACCGCCGTGGAGGTCATCGAGGCCAACGAGTACGGCAACGGCGTCGCCATCTTCACCGCCGATGGCGGGGTGGCCCGGGAGTTCACCCACAATATCAACGTCGGCATGGTGGGCATCAACGTGCCGCTGCCGGTGCCCATGGCGTTCAACTCGTTCGGCGGCTGGAAGCGGAGCCTGTTCGGCGACCAGCATATCTACGGTCCCGAAGGCGTGCGCTTCTACACTCGCCACAAGGCCGCCATGCAGCGCTGGCCCGACAGCATCTCTAAGGGCGCCGAGTTCGCCTTCCCGGAGATGAAATAAGCGTCTTGATTTTCGAGGATTGGCTTTGAGGGGTGAGTGTTTTGCTCACCCCTTTTTTGTGGCGGCGCCCCTGCCGTGCAACGCAACGACTCGATGGGTCGCGGGGCACCCGGCAGAAGTGCCCATCGCCTCCTCGTCAGCGGGTGCGGCGCTTGGGCGGCATGAGATCGGTGATGGTGCCGTCGAACATCTCCGCCGCGAAGGCGAAGGTTTCCGACAGGGTCGGATGGGGGTGGATGGTGGCGGCGATGTCGATGGCGTCGGCGCCCATCTCGATGGCGAGCGTCGCTTCGGCGATTAGATCGCCCGCATTGGTGCCAACGATCCCACAGCCCAGGATGCGATCGGTTTCGGGGTCGAACAGGGTCTTCGTCATCCCCTCGTCACGCCCGAGCGACAGCGCGCGACCCGACGCGGCCCAGGGGAATTTCGCCTTCTCGTAGGCGATGCCCTTGGCTTTCGCTTCGTTCTCGGTGAGCCCCACCCAGGCGACCTCAGGATCCGTATAGGCCACGGACGGGATGACCCGCGCATCTAAGGCGGCTTTCTTTCCTGCCGCCACTTCCGCGGCGATCTTGCCCTCATGCACGGCCTTATGAGCCAGCATGGGCTGGCCGACGATATCGCCGATGGCGAAGATGTTGGGCGTCGCTGTGCGAAGCTGCGCATCGACGGGGATCAGTCCCCGCTCATCGGGTGCGATGCCGGCCGCTTCGAGGTTCAAAGCGCCGCTATTGGGCGTGCGCCCGACGGCCACCAATACCTTGTCGAACTGATCAATGTCCGGGGCGCCCTTGCCGTCGAAACGGACGGTGAGCGTTTCGCCTGTCTCGATCGCGGTGACCTTGGTCTCCAGATAGATCGCCGCGTAGCGTTCCTTGATGCGCTTCATCAGCGGAGCCACGAGATCGGCATCGGCCCCGGGAATGAGCTGGTCCATGACCTCGACGATGGTCACCTGACTGCCGAGGGCATGATAGACGGTCGCCATCTCCAGGCCGATGATGCCGCCGCCGATCACCAGCAGCCGCTCCGGGACATCGGCGATCTCAAGCGCGCCGGTGGAATCGAGGATGCGCGGCTCGTCCACAGGAATGAAGGGCAGCGTCGCGGGGCTGGAGCCAGCGGCAATGATAGCCTGCTCGAAGCGAATGCGCGACGTGCCGCCCTCGCCCGCCACCTCAAGCTCGCGCGACCCGGCGAAGCGGCCGGCACCGTGCACCACCTTCACCTTGCGCTGCTTGGCGAGCGCCATGAGCCCGCCGGTGAGCTTCTCTACGACCGACTCTTTCCAGCTCCGCAGTTTCTCAAGCTCGATCTGCGGCGCGGCGAAGCCCAGCCCGTGCTCGGCCATGGCTTCGGCGTCCTCGATGACCTTCGCGGCATGAAGCAGCGCCTTAGACGGGATGCAGCCGACATTAAGACAGACTCCGCCGAGCATCGGCGACCGCTCGACCAAGGTCACGGACTTGCCAAGATCCGCCGCGCGGAAGGCAGCCGAATAGCCACCGGGGCCTGCGCCCAGAACGAGGATCTCCGTTTCGATATCGTCGGTGTCGGTCATGGGTGAGCGTGCGGGACTGGAGACTGCGGTCAGAGAATGAGCTGGCGGATATCGCCGAGCAGCTCGGTGAGGCGCTTGGTGAAGCGGGCCGCATCGGCGCCGTCGATGACGCGATGGTCGTAAGACAGGCAGAGCGGCAGCATGAGGCGCGGCTCGAAGTCCTCGCCGTTCCAGATCGGCTTCATCTGAGCGCGGACCACACCGAGGATGGCGACCTCCGGTGCGCTCACGATGGGCGTGAAGTTGGTGCCGCCGATACCGCCCAGGCTAGAAATGGAGAAGGTGGCGCCCTGAATGTCAGCCGGAGCGATCTTGCCGTCCCGCATGCGTTGGGAAACATCGGACAGCTCCTCGCTCAGCTCAAAGATGCGCTTACGGTCGACATCCTTGATCACGGGCACCACCAACCCCTCCGGCGTGTCTACGGCCACGCCGACATTGAAGTAGCGTTTGAGGATCAGCGCGTCCTCGTCTGGAGAGAGCGACGCGTTGAAATGGGGGAATTCCTTCAGGGCGACAGCGCTCGCCATGAGAAGGAAGGAGAGCATGGTGACGCGATAACCCTTCTCGCGGGCTTCAGCGTCCAGCTCCTTGCGATAGGCGTCGAGGGCGGTGATGTCCGCCTCGTCCGTGTGGGTCACATGGGGGACGTTGAGCCACGCCCGGTGCAGATGCGGCCCCGAGAGCCGTTTCAGCCGGGAGAGCGGCACGGTCTCGGTGGGACCGAATTTCGCGAAATCCTGGGGCGGCACTTTCGGGATGCCGGTGCCCTGCCCGGCCGCGGCCGCATCGCCGGCGAGTGCGCGCTTCACATCATCCTTGGTGATGCGGCCTTTCTCGCCCGTGCCCTTGAGCTGGGTGAGATCGATGTCGAGCTCCCGGGCAATCCGGCGCACGGTCGGACTCGCATGCACCTCGCCTGGAATGGGCGCGACTTCCGGCGGAGCGCTCTCGGCAGATGTCTCGGGAGAAGGGGCCGAAGGGGGAGCCGCCATGTCGGGTCGGGAGGCAGCCGCCCGCGCATCCGATTCCTGCTCGTCATTCTCGTCCGGCGCGTTCCGATTGACGTCGGCAGAGTCTTGAGCAGGTTCGGACGGCGCTCCCCCTTCGGCTTCAGCGACGGCGTCGAGGGTCAGGATGGGAGCCCCCTCGCTCACCGAGTCGCCAATCTTGACGAGGAGCTCGACTACCTTCCCTGCGGAGGGGGCGGGAACTTCCATCGTCGCTTTGTCGGATTCCAGCGTGATCAACGGGTCTTCCGGCGCCACCACATCGCCGGGCGAGACCAGAATTTCGACCACAGGGACGTCGGCGAAATCGCCGATATCCGGAACTTTCACTTCGATCATTTGACCGTGAACCTCTGTCGGATGGTCGGAACGGGAGCGCGGATGCGTGCGTCGCTACACCGTCACCGGATTGGGCTTGTCGGAGTCGATGCCGTAGCGGGAAAGCGCTTCCTCGACGGTCTTGCGCGGGATCTTGTCCTCGCGCGCCAAGGCGCTGAGTGCGGCTGCGACAACAAAATGCCGGTCGACCTCGAAGTGGAAGCGCAGCTTGCGGCGGAAGTCGGAGCGGCCGAACCCGTCGGTTCCCAGCACCCGATAGGCGCCGGGGACATAGGCGCGGATCTGCTCGGCATAAGCCTTCATGTAATCGGTGGCGGCGATCACCGGACCTCGTCCCTTGGACAGCTCTTCGGTCACGAAGGGCGTGCGCTCTCGCTCCTTGGGATGAAGCAGGTTCCAGCGATCGACCGCTTGTGCCTCGCGGGCAAGCTCGGTGAAGCTGGTGACGCTCCAGACATCGGCGGCAACGCCGAACTCCTCCTTCAGGAGATCGGCGGCGGCGATCACCTCGCGCAGGATCGCGCCTGACCCTAAGAGCTGGACGTTGAGAGGTCCCCTCTTCCGGCCGGCCTTGAGCCGGTAGATGCCCTTGATGATGCCCTCTTCTGCACTGTCGGGCATGGGCGGGTGCTGATAGTTCTCGTTGAGGAGGGTGAGGTAGAAATAGACGTCCTCCTGCTCCTCCACCATGCGCCGGAGACCGTCGCGCACGATCACCGCGACCTCGTAGCCGAAGGTCGGATCGTAGGAGACGCAGTTTGGGATGGTGGCGGCGATGAGGTGGCTGTGGCCGTCCTCGTGCTGCAGGCCCTCGCCGTTCAAGGTGGTGCGGCCTGAGGTGCCGCCGAGCAGGAAGCCCCGGGCGCGGCTGTCGCCGGCCGCCCAGGCCAGGTCTCCGACACGCTGGAAGCCGAACATCGAATAGAAGATGTAGAACGGGATCATGGCGACGTCGGAAGTCGAATAGCTGGTCGCCGCAGCGATCCAGGACGACATGGCGCCCGCCTCGTTGATCCCCTCCTGGAGCATGCGCCCCTTGCGGTCTTCCTTGTAGAACATGAGCTCGCCGGCATCGGACGGCCGGTAGAGCTGCCCCACCTGGCTGAAGATGCCGAACTGGCGGAACATGCCTTCCATGCCGAAGGTGCGGCTTTCGTCGGGCACGATGGGCACCACGCGCGGGCCCAGGGTCTTGTCGCGCAGCAGGCTGGAGAGGATGCGCACGAAGCTCATGGTGGTGGAGATCTCGCGGTCGCCGGAGCCCTTGAGCTGGCCTTCGAACAGGCTCAGGGGCGGCACCTCCAGAGACTCGGTCTTTGTGCGCCGGGCCGGCAGGGGACCACCCAGCGCCTCGCGCCTGGCGCGCAGGTAGCGCATCTCCTCGGAGTCCTCGGCGAAGCGGATATAGGACAGGGTCTCGATGTCCTCGTCGCTCGCCGGCACCTTGAAGCGGTCGCGGAAATGGCGCAGCGCCTCTTTCCCCATCTTCTTCTGCTGATGGGTGATCATCTGGGCTTCGCCCGCCTCCCCCATGCCGTAGCCCTTGACGGTCTTGGCGAGGATTACAGTCGGCTGGCCCGTATGCTCCACGGCGGCCTTGTAGGCGGCATAGACCTTCTTTGGGTCGTGACCGCCGCGGGTCAGGCGCCAGATCTTCTCGTCGGACCAGTCGGCGACCATGGCAGCGGTCTCCGGATACCGGCCGAAGAAATTGTCGCGGATATAGGCGCCGTCCTTGGACTTGAAGTCCTGGTACTCGCCGTCGACGCATTCCTCCATCAGCTGATGGAGCTTGCCGGTGTGGTCGCGGGTCAGGAGCTCGTCCCAGCTGGTGCCCCACAGCACCTTGAGGACGTTCCATCCTGCGCCGCGGAAATTGCCTTCCAGCTCCTGGACGATCTTGCCGTTGCCACGCACCGGCCCATCGAGGCGCTGCAAATTGCAGTTCACCACGAAGATCAGATTGTCCAGGGCCTCGCGGCCCGCCAGGGAGATGGCACCGAGACTTTCAGGCTCGTCCATCTCCCCGTCGCCGCAGAACGCCCAGACGTGACGGTTCTCGGAGTCCGCCAAGCCGTGGGCGTGCAGGTACTTCAGAAATCTGGCCTGATAGATGGCCATGATTGGACCGAGCCCCATGGACACGGTCGGGAACTGCCAGAACTCCGGCATGAGCCAGGGGTGGGGGTAGGACGAGACGCCCTTGCCATCCACCTCCTGGCGGAAGTTCTCAAGCTGCTCCTCGGTCAATCTTCCTTCGAGAAAGGCGCGGGCGTAGATCCCGGGAGAGGAATGGCCCTGAAGGAAGATGAGATCGCCGCCATGGTCTTTCGACGGCGCATGCCAGAAATGATCGAAACCAGTATCGTAGAGGGTCGCCGCCGACTGATAGCTCGCGATATGACCGCCGAGCTCCGACGACTCCTTATTGGCACGCAGCACCATGATGGCGGCGTTCCAGCGGATGGCGGCATGGATGCGCCGCTCGATCTCCGGGTCGCCCGGATGGGTCGGCTCCTGTTCCGGAGAGATCGAGTTGACGTAGGCGCTCCGCGCGGCGAAGGGCAGATGAGCACCGCGCTGGCGGGCCGTCTCCACCGTGCCGCTCAACAGCGCATCGGCCCGGTCGACGCCTTCGAACTTGAGGACGGACGAAATCGCATCCGTCCATTCCTGCAGCTCTTCCCGCTCGTCCTCGGAGCCTTGCGTCTCTTCGGCGATGGAATCTTTCGCGATGTCCTGCATGCCCTCGGTGCCTTTTCGGTCTTACCGGCGCTGGTGCGTTCCCCCTCGGTCAGGCGTGCTCCCTTGAGGGGGCTTGGCCTGTTAGGGGTGGTAAAGCACAAAGCGTGCCACGCTCTCCGCGGCTCAAAACGGATTGGTGAAATACTTCGCAATGCATTGAAATCATTGACTTATTTGAATCCCTCGTGAAGCCGCGCGATTGGGGCTCCAACGAAAGGGCTGTCCGCCACCCTTGAGGTGTGACACCGCGGCGATACGGGGGTGACAAGCCGGAAAGGGCCGGACGCGCAGGCTTCGAGAGCGGTTGGGATCGGGGCCGCCCGGCTTGGCTCAGTCGTTGCCGACGAGAAGCAGATGGACGGCCTTCGGGCCGTGGGCGGGGCGGACGATGATGCCGCCGACATCGGCCGTCCGGGACGGGCCGGCGATGACGTTCATGGCGCGGGGCCATCCGTTCGACTCGTCTCGGAAGCGCTGCCAAGCCTCTTCCGGATAGGTGACGATATCGGCGGTCCGCAGCACGACCACATGGATGTCGGGCAAGAAGTTCAAAGTGGCCGGGCTATCCGGACCTGACCGGAAGATCACGCTTCCCGTCTCGGCGATGCCGGCGGCGGCGAGGGTCACGCTGATATGCTCTTCGAAGCGGCCGGCGCCGATATTGGCGAGCCAAGGCTCAGGCCATGGAAGGTCGGCGAGAGCTGGCGCGATGCTGATATCGGTCGATACGCCCGCATCGCTCATCACGCGTCCGACGGCCGGCACCAGAAGATCCAAAGAGACGATGGGCTCGACGGTCAGTCCGTTTCCTTCCGCCTTCGCGATGAAGCGGGAGACGCCATCGTCGTCGAGCGCCGGAAGCGGACCGGATTGGGGCGATGCGAGCCGCCCTTCCAGCTCGGCGCGGGAGGCCCGGTCCGCACTGCCCTCCCCGACGGCGTTGCGGATGCGGGAGAGGATATGGTCGCGGGACCGCTCGCTCACGACCGCTTCGTCTGGTTCGACCAGGCTGCGAGGAAGGTCTCGGATTCCGGAGCCGGGAAATCCCGGGTTGCGGTCCATCCGCCGGCGAACGGCAAATGGCGGAAGCGTCCGCGCTTGTGTCCGAGCAGACCGAGCATCTTCACGCCCAGCCGGGTCAGTCCGTGATAGAGGCGCGGGCGGGCCGCAAGCCAGGCCCAGAGCCCGATGCCCCACCGGACGGTCTGTTTGGTGAACCCCGCCTCCCACTGTTCGTGGCGCAGCCGGCGCAAAAGATCGGGGAGCGGAATGTCGACGGGGCAGACCTGCTGGCAGCGTCCGTTCAGGGTGCAGGCGTTGGGCAGATCGCCCGCCTCCTCCAGCCCGGCGATCATCGGAGTCAAGACAGACCCCATGGGTCCGGGATAGACCCACCCATACGCATGGCCGCCCGCCGAGTGATAGACCGGGCAATGATTCATGCAGGCGCCGCAGCGGATGCAGCGCAGCATGGGCCGGAACTCGCTCTCCAGCATCTTCGTCCGGCCGTTGTCGATCAGCACTACGTGATACTCTTCCGGCCCGTCGAGGTCGCCAGCGCGCTTCGGCCCCGTCATGAAGGTGGTGTAGGCCGTGGTCTCCATGCCGAGCGCGCTGCGCCCCAGCATGCGGAGCAGGACGCTGACATCGTTCAAGGTCGGCACGATCTTCTCGATCCCCACCGTCACCACATGGACGGGCGCGAGCATGGAGGCGAGGTCGCCATTGCCTTCATTGGTGACGATGACGTTGGAGCCGGTTTCCGCGACCAGAAAATTGGCGCCCGTCAGGCTCACATCGGCGGCGAAATATTTCTGCCGCATGACGTGGCGCACCTGGGCGATCAGCGCCGCCGCATCCGTCTCCCGCTTGTCGAAGCCGTAGACGCGATGGCGCTCGTAGAACAGGTCGGCGATCTCCTCCACCGTCTTATGAATCGTGGGCGTCACGATGTGGCTCGGCGCCTCGTGGGCGAGCTGCACAATGTATTCGCCCGCATCGGTCTCCAGAACCTCGCAGCCTTCTGCCTCGAGCACGGCGTTGAGACCGATCTCCTCCGACACCATGGACTTGCCCTTGGTGACGACCTTGGCGTTCGCATCCCGGCAGATATCGCGGATGATCGCGCAAGCCTCGTCGGCATCCGCCGCCCAGTGGACATGGCCGCCTTGGGCCTTCACGGCACTCTCGTAGCGTTCCAGATAGAAGTCGAGATTCGCAAGCGTATGGGTCCGAATATCCCGGGCGGCGTCCCGCATGGCAGCGTATTCGGGAAGTTCCGCGACGCGCTTGGCCCGGGCGGCGACGAAGCCGCGTTTCAGACCTTCGGACGCTGCGCGAAGGCTGGGGTCGAGAAGCGCTTCCGAGGCGCGTTCGCGAAACCGGCTGCTCTCCACCTGCATCATGTCTGCTCCGGCTCCCCGATCGCAGGAATGTCGGTCATGCCGGCCAGGACTTCGGCGGCATGAAACACCTTGGTGGGCTTTTCCAGACGCTTCAAACGCCCGGCGATATTGAACAGGCAGCCAAGATCGCCACCGAGCACCGTGTCGGCCCCGCTCGCCTCCACATTGGCGACCTTGTCGGAGACCATGTGGGTGGAGATCTCCGGATACTTGACGCAGAACGTGCCGCCGAAGCCGCAGCAGGTTTCGCTGTCCTGGATCTCGGCGAGGCTCAACCCTTCCACATGAGAGAGAAGCTCGCGGGGCTGGTCCTTGACGCCGAGTTTACGCAAGCCAGAACAGCTGTCGTGATAGGCCGCACGGCCCTGATAGGTGGCAGGGGCCGGGGTGGCGCCGAGCACATCGGTGAGGAAGGACAGGAGCTCGTGGCTGCGCGCGGCGAGATTCTGCGCCGGCGCCTTCCATTCCGCATCGTGCGCGAACATCTCCGGATAGTCCTTGCAGATGGTCGCCATGCAGGACCCGGACGGTCCCACCACGTAGTCGAATTCGGAAAACGCCGCGATCACCTGCTTGGCGATGCGCCGGGCGCCTTCGTCGTCGCCGCTGTTATAGGCCGGCTGGCCGCAGCAGACCTGCTGGGGCGGAACGGTGACGCGGCAGCCCGCATCCTGGAGTAGCTTGACGGAAGCGAATCCGACATTGGGCCGAAACAGATCGACGATGCAGGTGACGAACAGGCCGACATGAGGCCCTTCTGCAAGCCTCTCCCCTGCGCTTTCGGGCGACGTGCCCTGCCCCTTCGAGCTGCTTCCAGATTGCACCATGGCTTCGACTCCCGGCGGCCGCACAGCCTGTCGACGAATAGATACGAAAAGCCGGGCCATCACCGGCGCGCCCGCTACGTTTGGAGCAGCGCAGCTCTGGTAAAAAAAGTAGACCAAGCTTGATCGCTGGTCCAGTCTGTAACACCATAGTCATATTCAAGCCAAGGATTGACCGTGAAATCTTAGGGTTGCCTTGGCGCATGAATGGTTGGGATGATCGTGAGATGGAACCGATAAGGCAGCCGAAGATCGCCGAGGCGATCGCCGATCACATCGAGAAGCTCGTCCTGCAGGGCGTGCTGCGCCCCGGCGAACGCCTTACGCCCGAGCGCGAGCTGGCAGAGAAGCTCGACGTCTCACGGCCCTCCTTGCGCGATGCGATCGAGCGGCTGGTGGATCGCGGTCTCCTGACCCGCTCCAAGACCGGCACCTTCGTGGCGGAGTTCCTGACGCCGCTGCTCAAGCCCCTCGCCTCGCTCATGGAGAACAATGTCGAGGTCACGGAAGACTATTTCGAATTCCGGGAGATGATGGAGCCGCAAGCCGCGCGCTATGCGGCGCTCCGGGCTTCGGAGGTCGACCGTGAGGCGATCGAGGCTTGCATCGCGCGGATGAAGGAGGCCCACGCGCTCGAGGATCCCGAGCAGGAGGCCCAGGCCGATGTCGATCTGCATCTACTGATCTACGACGCCGCTCACAACGCCGTGCTGCTCCATTTCATGCGGGCTCTGGTCGAGCTCCTGCGAAACAACATCTTCTACAGCCGCCAGCAGCTCTATCAGCGCCGCTCCGTGCGTCCCCAGCTGCTCGCCCAGCATCTGGCCATCGCCGAGGCTGTGCTATCAGGCGATGCGGAATCGGCCGAGCGCGCCGCGGCGGAGCATGTGCGTTTTACATACGAGAATGTGAAGGCGATCCGTCGGGACAGCTTGCGTCTGCAGGCATCGCTCCTGCGCGTCGATCGGGAGGATTACGTCGCGCGATAACAACCAAACGCCCAAATCAAACCAATTAGAATCCAGGGAGGGGCGACATGAATGAAACAGGCACGAAGCAGGATGAGCTGGTGAAATCGCGAGATCTCGCCTGCTTCAGCAATTTTGGCGATGCATCGCTGCAGGAAGAAGGCTTGAGGAGCCAATGCGCTCACCTCATCGAGACCTCCTGGGAACGGTGCGTCAGCGAGTACAAGCTCGATCGGAGCCGCCACAAGGGGCCTGAGATCGTCACGGCGGTCGAGTATCGCAGCGCTGCGGATCCGCTCGATCTTCTGACCCATGTCGCGCGCCCGCATATCGAGCGCCTGCTGGGGCGCCTCTCCTCCTCGCCTTACGTCGTCATGCTCTCCGATCCGAACGGCATTGCGCTGGACGTCCTGGGCGACTCTCCGCCGGACAAGGCAATGCGGCGCATGGGTGTGTGCACCGGCGCGCTGTGGGGCGAGGATTTCGCCGGAACCAACGGCATCGGCACCTCGCTTGCGACGCGCTCGCCGGTCACCATCCACCGGGATCAGCACTTCTTTCCGAGCTACGAGGGGCTCACCTGCACCGCCGCCCCGATCTTCGGCTCCGATGGAGAAATCATCGCAGCCCTGGATGCGTCATCTATCGCCGACCTTCCCCACGAGATGCAGTTCTTCATTCTCGATTTGGTGATGCGGACCACCCGGCATATCGAGCGCAGCTATTTCCTGGAGCGGAACCGAGACCGGACGATCCTGCGCGTGGAGGCGGGGCTGGCCCGCGCCGAGGAAGGCGTCGGTCTGATGCTTGCCTTAGGCGACGATGGATGCCCGCTGGAAATATATGACGGGCACCGCCCTGGCTCGCCAATGCTGGACCGCCAGCGCATCATCGGCAATCCGCTCTCCGGATTCCTGGAAATCACATGGCAGGACGCCAGCCCGCCCCCTGGCGAGAACGCCGACGCCTTCGTCGAGCGGATCGGTATTGCGCATGTGAAGGATACCGGGCAGCCCTGCTTTGCCAGCATGATCACGCCGAAACGCCGGCGGAGCCTCGGCAAGCCGGCCAAGCCATCGTCCCAGGCCCTTGCCGTGAAGCGCCCTACCCTGGGTAAGAACGGCGGACTGGATCTCGACACCCTGGCCGGCCGCGATCCCGTCATGGGCAACAATGTCCAGACCGTCCGGAAGCTGGTGGACAAGCGCCTGCCGATCCTGCTGCACGGCGAGACCGGAACCGGCAAGGAGGAGTTCGCGCGCGGCATTCACGAGGCCGGGCGCCGGGCGAACGGTCCCTTCGTCGTCATCGACTGCTCGTCGATTCCTGAGAACCTCATCGAAAGCGAGCTGTTCGGCTACGAGGCCGGCACCTTCACCGGTGCGCGCCGGGGCGGCCGGACGGGCCGCATCGCGGAGGCCAATGGGGGTACGCTGTTCTTGGACGAGATCGGCGACATGCCCCTGACCCTGCAGACGCGGCTGCTGCGCGTGCTTGCGGAGGGCGAGGTTGTGCCGCTGGGCACCGCCAAGCCGATCAAGGTCGATTTCAACGTCATCTGCGCCACCCACCGGGACCTCGCTGAGATGGCGGCCGATGGTCGGTTTCGCCAGGACCTCTATTACCGGCTGGCGGGCATCCGCCTGAACCT
The DNA here is from genome assembly GCF_042676065.1 of Methyloligella solikamskensis. Lineage (NCBI taxonomy): Bacteria > Pseudomonadati > Pseudomonadota > Alphaproteobacteria > Hyphomicrobiales > Hyphomicrobiaceae > Methyloligella > Methyloligella solikamskensis. The sequence continues at coordinate 2,465,673 of NZ_JBHTJO010000001.1, forward strand.
TCCGCCGCTTCGCGACCGCGCCGACCGGGCGGACGTCATTCTGGGAGCTTTGGCGATCGAAGCCGCCCAGATGGAATTCGACGCACCGCCTCGCCTGTCCGACGAGGCTCTGGAGATCCTTCTCGCCCAGACCTGGCCCGGCAATATGCGCGAGCTGCGGCTTGCCATGCGCTATGCCCTCGCCTGCACGAACGAGGCCGAAATCGCGCCGGAGCGCCTTCCGCACTGGCTCAAGACGGGGCCTGAGAAGAAGTGCGAGGCTCCCAGGACCACGGCGCCTGCCGCGGACGATCTGGAGGACGTGCTGATGCGCAACGATTGGTGCGTTTCCGACGCCGCCAGCGAGCTCAATGTCAGCCGCCAGACGCTCTACCGGTGGCTCAAGCGCCAGAATATCGAGCGCCCTGAATAAGGGCCCGCGCTCCCACTTCCATCTTCGCTTCTCCAAGCTCGACACCCGGCAATAGCCGCGCGTGCCGAACTGCGCGCGTCGGCCGCTTTCTACTGTCTGCCTTCCAACTGAGCGACCGCAGACACAAAAAAAACCTCCCCGGCGAGAGCCGCCGGGGAGGCAGAGGTTGAGCGAAGATACGAGGTATTATTTTTCGTCGGGAAGTGCGAACACCCAGACGGAACCGCCTTCAGGAACCGACTCTTCCCAGCCGGCCTGCTTGGCCATCTTGCCCTGGATCCACTGAGCGTCGACGCCATAGCCGGACACAACGGCGATGTACTGCTTGCCGTCGATTTCAAAGCTGCTGGGGGGCGAAATGATGCCCGACGGGGTCGGGAACTCCCACAGCAGGTCGCCGGACTTCGCATCGTAAGCGCGGAACATCCGATCGTTGGTGCCGCCGACGAAGATCAGATCGCCCGCGGTGGTCAGGATCGAACCGAAGTTCCACGATCCGGCATAGGTCTCTTTCCAGACCTCTTTCCGGTCGTTGACGTTCCAAGCCTGGACGCCGCCGATATACGGGAAGTCCTTGTCGGCTTTCAGGTCGAGCTTGTTGATGTCCACGCCCGCGGACCACTGGCCGGGAATGATCGGCTGAACCAGACCGGTCAGGGTCATGCAGTGGTTGTCGTTGAACGGGATGTAGAGCATCTGGGTCTTCGGGTTGTAGGCCTGGTAGAACCAGTCCTTGCCGCCCCAAAGGCTCGGGCAGTATGTGGCCGTCTTGCCGGTGCCAACCTTGGCTTCTTCGTTGTAGGTCGGACGCCCGGTCTTCGGATCGAGCTTCTCGAACACGTTGTTGTGCACGTACGGAACGGCATGGTCGAACGTGATTTCGCCGTCCTCAGCACGGTCGAGCCAGTAGAGGTAACCGTTACGCTGGGCCGAAATCAGGCCAGAGACCTTCTTGCCGTCTTTCTCGAACTCGACGAGAGACGGTGCGTTCATGGCCGCCCAGTCCCAAGAGTCGTTCCAGTGATACTGGAAGTGGCCAGCGATCTTGCCGTCGTCCGGATTGATGGACAGAACCGACGTCAGATAGAGGTTGTCGCCGGGGCGCTGATCGCCAGGCCAAGGCGCGCCGTTGCCGACACCCCAGTAGATGACGTCGTTTTTGACGTCGTAGTTGCCCGGCATCCACATGGTGCCGCCGCCGTCTTTCCAGGCGTCTTTCCACTTGCCGTCCTGGGGCCAGGTGTCGTGACCCGGCTCGCCCGGTCCGGGCACACTGTAGGTGGTCCAGAGTTCCTTGCCGGTCTCGGCGTCGAAGGCCTTGATGAAGCCGCGCACACCGAACTCGCCGCCGGACGGGCCGACGATGACCTGGCCCTTCACGACCAGCGGTGCGGAGGTGATGTAGGCACTCTCGGTCTGCCAGTCGCAGACTTCAGATTCCCAGACCAGCTCGCCGGTCTTGGCATCCAGAGCCTGGAGCATGCAGTCGATGCTGGCGACATAGACCTTGTCGCCCCAAAGCGCGACACCGCGATTGGTCATATGAAGCGCGCCGAAGCCTTCGGGCATCTCGCGCGTGTAACGCCACAGGGTCCGGCCGGTCTTGGAGTCGAATGCCAGCACCTGATTTTCCGGCGTCGCGACGTACATGTAGCGGCCGTTGACGATGGCAGGAGCCTCATGGCCCTTGTCCTTGCCCGTGGCTGCGGACCAAACGGGACGAAGCTTGGAGACGTTCTCGGTCGTGATCTGCTCGAGAGGCGTGTAGCTCCAGCCCGCGTAGTTGCCCTTCGTCATGAGCCAGTTTTCCGGCTCGGGATTGGCGAGCCGTTCGTCTGTGACGGGCTTGTATTCCCCCGGCCCGTCTGCGGCGTGTGCCGCCGGGACCATCGCCACAGCAAGTAATGCTGCATAGGTCAGCGTTCTCATCAGGTTTCTCCTTGGCGTTTCCGTTGTTTTGCGGAGAGGTCTCTACGCCCCCTTCTCGCGCTATCGCGGTGGCCCCAGCCGACCGATAAAGTCAGCAGCCACCGTTAGTTCGCCAGCCCCCTCTTTCAGAGGAAGGATGGCCAGTCGTCGGGTTGCCGGCCCTTCGACAATCGCGCCGCGATTGCCCGCATCGAAAGTCGATCCATGGCAATTGCAGACGAATTCGTGTTCGGTCTCGTTGATGTCGGAAATCACGCAGCCGTTGTGGGTGCACACCGCCGAATAGGCGACGATCTCGTCTGCCGCCAAGGACTCGGTGTCCTTCTCCACGTCATCGGCAGGCAGGCGCGCCACCAGCAGCAGGTTCAGACGAGAACCGTTGCGGACCTCTTTGGTCTTCGGGTCCATGGGATATGCAAGCTTCGGCGGCTCGCCGACCTTGATATCGGCCGGATCGATAACTTCGTCCTTCGTCCCGCCGGTCAGGTATACAAGCGTGTCACCGATCTGCGGCAGGATGCTGTTCGCGTCGGTCGAGGCTGCGACACGCGAGGCGCCAAGCGGAGCAACCGCCAAGGTCAACGCGCCGAGCATCAAGTTCCGCCGGCCGCAATTGATGGGGGCTTCGTCTTCGTGGCTTTGCGGAGTCCGGTCCGCAGCCTTTCTCTTCTCACTCACCGTACGTTTCCTCCAACTCTTATTCCCGGGGCCATCGGCCGTGTCCCAACACGCCGGCTCCGGTGCTCTACGAAGGCTCCCGGATAGCACAGGCCGAGGGCCTACTTACCGGGGTGCGACCTTGTCGCGAGCGTCTTTATGACGCTTATTTAGCAATTCGCGTGCCAATGACGTTCATCGTGGTGAATCATAGGGTTATCTGAAGTCTTTGCCCTTAAATCGTGCTTCTGAGCGGCTGATTTCACACTGGGTGACACTTCGCCGTGTCACATCGGGGAAGCCCGTCACACGAATGTGCGGGACAGCCGCGGTTGCGGCCGCCCCGCACCGTCTACCTAGCCGTGCTTGAGGTAGACGACTTGGGTTTCGGTGTATTCGTAGAGACCGTGCTTGCCGTCTGCGCCACCGATGCCGGATTTGCGCCGGCCGGCGTGGAAGCCCTGCATCGCCTCGAAGTTCTCGCGATTGATGTAGGTCTCGCCGTATTGCAGGTCGCGAACCACACGGAAGGCCGTGTTCAGGTCGTTGGTGTAGAGAGACGAGGTCAGCCCGTATTCGGAGTCGTTGGCCAGAGCCACGGCCTCTTCGGCGCTGTCGACCGTCTGGATGGGCAGCACGGGGCCGAAGATCTCCTTGCGCATGATCTCCATGTCGGACGTGCAGTTCGCCAGGACGGTTGGCTCGTAATGGAAGCCGCGTCCCCGGTCGGCAATGGCGCCGCCGGTGATCACCTCGGCCCCTTCCCGGCTCGCGGTGTTGACCATCTCGGCGACCTTGGTGAGGCCCACCTCGTTGACCAGCGGTCCCATCTGCAGATCCTCATCTGCCATGGGATCGCCGTAGCGCGTGCCGCGCATGAGCGCGGAGATGCGATCGATGAAGGCATCGGCCACATCCTTCTGGACATAGACGCGCTCGGCGCAGTTGCAGACCTGGCCCGTATTGATCACCCGAGAGTCGTAGATGGCCTTGGCAGCCAGATCGAGATCGGCATCCGCCAGAACGATGGCCGGCGCCTTGCCGCCGAGCTCGAGATTGACGCGGCTGAGATTCTTGGCCGCGGCTTCCATGATGCGCGTACCCGTGGCGACGCTGCCGGTGAAGCTCACCATGCCGACGTCGCTGTGGGAGGCGAGCGGCGCACCGGTATCGGCGCCAGTGCCGCTGACCAGGTTGAAGACGCCGGCGGGCAGATCGCTCTCGGCGACGAACTTCGCGAAGGCGAAGGCGTTGATCGGCGTCTCCTCGCTCGACTTGATGACAACGGTGTTGCCGGTCACCAGGGCCGGCGCCATCTTCCGGGCAATAAGAAAGAACGGGAAGTTCCACGGCAGGATGCCGGCCACGACCCCGATGGCCTTGCGCATCAGGAAGATGCTCTCGCCGGTCTGGTCGCTGGGAATGATCTCGCCTTCGATGCGGCGCGCCCATTCGGCCATGTAGTCCATATAGTCGGCGGTGAAGTTCACCTCCACGCGGGCGAGCGGCAGGATCTTGCCCTGCTCCCGGGTAATGACCTGAGCAAGCTCTTCGACATGCTCGCGCAGTCGTGCAGCGATGGCCCGCAGATGGCCTGCGCGTTCGATCGCCGGGAGCTTCTCCCACGCCGGCTGGGCACGGCGGGCGGCCTCGACGGCCTCGTCGACGATGGCGGCGGAGCTATTGGGAACGCTCGCCAGCACTTCCTCGGTGGCCGGGTTTAGGACGTCGATCGTCCCGCCGGCGCCGTCGGTGAAGCGGCCGTCGATGAAATTCTGATACTGATTGGTCCCTTCGTGCACCAAGGACATTTCTGCCTCCCTAGATTTTTCGAGTGCGGCCGACGCTCCTGTTTGAAGATCGATTTTTCGGAGTCGCCGGAGATTTGTTGGCGCCGCTTCTTTCGTGGCGGCGCGGTTCGTTGCAGGCGTTTCGATGTGCGATTGGATTTCGCGGGCTGGAGCATCGCTCTACGGCGAAGCCAGCCTCCCTTGCCCAGAACCGGATGTGCGCTCCCGGCTCCGGGCAAGGGTCGACCGGTCCTCTACCAGAGGTAGATGTATCTCAGGTTCCAGCTGTCATTGTACGAGTGGTTCTCTCCTTCCAGGCTCTTGGAGTAGCGCAGGGTCAGGGAGTGGTTTTCGTAGTAGCTGACCATGAAGCCGAGGCCGCCATCCAAGGTCCAAGCCTCGGGCACCGTGTCGAACGCGTTGGTGTGCTCGTAGTCGAGGCCGACGAAGGGCTCGAACCAATCGAACAGCTGATAACCGAAGCGGTTGTTGGTGTGGAAGGTCGTGCCCGGCGTCACGCCGTTGTCCTTGGTAGACTGCCAGACAAAGCCCGCATCGCCGGTCCAATCGAACTTGCCGATCAGAGGCGTGTACCAAAGCAGGCTGGTGAGGTTCTTCCAGTTGGTGTCGCTGACATCCTTGTCGCCCCACGGGATCTGCACGAAGGACTGGACACCAAGCGTGGATTCAGGCGTCGGCTTGAACCAGGTGGCGAAGCCGGTGATCGTGTCGCCGAAGCCGCTGACATGACGGCCATTCGGGTCTGCGGCTCCGCGATTGCGGATCGCGACCTCTGGCTGGATGATCTCAAACGCCATGCCGACCTTGTTGCTGAAGTTCGGCGTCCAGAAGTGGACGTATTTGGACAGGCCGGAGATCACCTGCGATCCGTCGCCGGCAACCTTGTTGCCGTTGCGGTCCCACACATAATCGTTGTCCTGGACGTAGGCGTATTGCACGAACACGTTGAACGGATCGAAGTCGACCGGCAGGTCGTATTCCTTCGGTCCGATCACATCGAATGTCGTCTGTGCCTGTGCCGGACTTCCGGCCCACATGAAGCCTGCGGCGACGAGTGCGTAGATCCCCGCTTTCAAACCCGCCGAGATCTTCGGCCTCCAAATCCTCGTGTTAGACATTCCCTTTAATCCCCCAAAATAGATCGTCACGTTTCGGTCTCGTAAGTGCCCGAAGGCCGGTTCGTTCGAGCCCATCCCCTCGGCCGCGATGGCGACCGCCGAGAGCCGGTTTATGGTTGGATTTCTTCCGGCACGGCTCTGGTGGCGCCTGTAAGCGCAAGGAGCGTGCCAGTCCTGTCAGAATGTCGCAGAAAGGCGCAGGAAGCGCCGTTAAGCTTTTGTTATGACTTTGTCTTTTTTCGAGGACTACAACCCGTCGCGACGCTCCGAGAGGCCGCGCAAAGCGTGTTGCACGCCCCAGGGTGACGTCACGCATCGGTGTAACATCGCCGCCCTGTCAGGGGCCGGACGCCGGGCTCAGAGTGCGTTGGGAAGACCGCGGGAGAAAGTGGTGGAGAGCCGAGCGGAGAAAGTGCGAACCGGCTTTTGGTGACTTTGGAGGTTGAACTCAGAGGTCAATCGGACTGTGTGGTGCAGGGCTGAAGCCAAGTGGCAGTGAGGCAGATGGCGCAACAGGCGCCTTGACTTAACAGTCCACCGGCAGCGTCACGCGGACCTCAAGCCCGCCGTGGGGGCCGTTTGCGATGCTGATCTCGCCACCATGCTTTCGGATGATCGAGCGGGCCGCCGTGAGGCCGAGACCATAACCTCCCTTCACCCGCTGGCGGGCTTGGTCGACGCGATAGAAGGGCTCGAAGACGCGCTCCAGATCTTCCTCCGCAATCCCCGGCCCCTCGTCCCGAATAAGGATCTGGCAAGCACCTGGAATCCGTGAGGCGTGCACCTTCGCGACGTCGCCGTATTTGACGGCATTTTCGATGAGATTGGAGAAGGCCCGCTTCAGAGCCAGATGGCGGCCCTCTATAACGAGACCGTGGGGCGCATTGATTTCGACGGGCCGACCTTCGTCCTGCGCATCGTTCGCAATGGTCTGGAGAATCGCTGAAAGATCGACCGGTTCGGTCCGTTCACTCGCGGCATCCTCACGGAGAAAATCGAGGGTCGCATCGATCATCGCCTCCATCTCGTCGAGATCGCGATTGACCGCCGCCAGATCGGTCTGATCGGGCGTGCCGTTGGTCCTGAGACGCATGCGCGTCAGCGGCGTGCGCAAGTCGTGGCTGATGGCGGCCAGCATCTGGGTCCGCTCGGTCATCATGCGCTGGATACGCCCATGCATCTCGTTCATCGCCGTTGCCAGCGTGCGGACCTCAGTCGTGCCCACTTCGGGAAGCTGGGTCGGGCGTCCTTCGATAAATGCGGCGCGCGCCCCTCTGGCCAGCCGATTCAACGGACGGGTCAGCCAGCGGCCAATGAGGATGGCGACAAGCAGCACCCCGATAGCGCCGATCGCCGTCGAGACCAGCACGCTCGGTGAGGTAAGCCGGGCTTGTCTCACCTGGGCCAAGGTTGCGTTCAGCCAGCTGCCATCCTGCAGCGCCATGGAGATCAGGGTCACGTGATGCGCATCCGCAGGCTTCGTCTCGCCATGCTGGTTCTGGATGGAGCGGCTCGTTCCGAAGACCAGGCCGGACTCTTGAAGCTCCGGCGCCCGTCGGAGCAACGTCGAGCGCAACCTTTCCGCCGGCGCGTCCAGATCCCCGCCGGGATTGGCGAGCGGCGTCTCGCTCCAATGCAGCTCGAGCGGGCCTCCCGACAAGCGATGAGCCGCAGCGTCGCGTTCGTCCGCCGGCACCGACTTTATCGTCTCGGCGAGCACGAGGAGCCGGTCTGCGATCCGATCAGCATTGGCGGCCCGAAGCTCGCGCTCGCTTGTCACCTGGTAGAGGTATTGAGCGAGGAGCAAGCTCCCGCCCAGGCCGAGCACGAGAACCAGGATCGTGCGGCCCGTGATCGTATCGAACAGGAACCTCATGACCGGGTCACGGAGGCGAGAAACATATAGCCGGCCCCGCGCACGGTCTTGATGAAGCTCTCTTCCGCATCGGGCGCGTCGATCTTCCGCCGCAGCCGGCTGACCTGAACGTCGATGCTCCGGTCGAACCCCGCCGCGGTGCGGCTCCGGCTTGCTTCCAGAAGATAGTCGCGATCCAGCACCCGCTGGGGCGCTTCGAGAAAGGTTGCGAGAAGGTCGTATTCGCCGGCCGAGAGATCGATGATCACACCGTCGGGATTGCGGAGCTCCCGGCGGAGCGTATCGAGCCGCCATCCTTCGAAACCGAGAACGCGGCCCAGCTTCGCGGCACTGTCACCCTGCATCCGGGACCGGCGAATGAGCGCCTTCACGCGCGCCAGCAGCTCAGGCGGGCTGAAGGGTTTGCTGATGTAATCGTCGGCGCCCATCTCCAGGCCGAGAATACGGTCGAGTTCGGAGCCCTTTGCCGTCAGCATGAGAATGGGAACGGTGGAAACCGTCCGCAGCTCCCGGCAAATGGTGAGCCCATCCGTACCCGGCAGCATCAGATCGAGGATCAGGAGATCGACATCGCCGGCCTGTACTCGGCGCGCCACCTCCCGCCCGTCCGGAAGCGCAGTAACGCGATACCCGTTGCTCGTCAGGAAATCGGTCAGCAGCTGGCGCAGCTCGATATCGTCATCGCAGAGCAAGACGTGAGCTTGCGCCAGCGCTGTATGCTCTCCCGCTTCCGAGGCCGTGCCAGGTTCCTGGTGCTCAGATTTCGGCACGATCAGGCTCCGGCTTTCTCATCTGTTGACCGCGATCAGTGCAAGGGGGTGAGACGCGCCTGGAGGCTCTCGCCGCCCACATCCTTCGTCTTCACGATGACTACCATGTCGTGATGATGGCCGAAATCGCCCTCGGCCGTGAGGGTATTCTCGCCCGACGGCTCGAAGTTGACCTGGCTGGTCTTGCCGTCCGCGAGGACCGTGCCTTGAGCGGCGCCGCCCTCGGTCGAGACCGGCTTCTCTTCCCCGTCGGTCACATAGAGAACCAGGGCGTCGTGATCGGCTACCAATTCCCAGTGCTGCACACCGCCGCCGGCGTCGATGATGTGGCCGCCATGGGGTCCCGGGTGGACTTCGCTTTCGGAGTGGGCGAGAGCCGGCGAGGTGCCGAGCAGCGCGAGAATAACGGCGATATATTTGAGCATTCCAAGTCTCCCTTCGGTGGTTTCGGTGGCTAGTAAGATGGCTGTTCCGCCTCCGGTATGGCGGCGGTTTCCCGCGCTTCACTGAGCCGCTTGATCGCAGGCTCGCCGAAGCGGAAGAACAGGATGGGGGTGAGCAGGCTGTCCAGCAGCGTGGCGCTGACGAGGCCGCCGAAGATGGTGATGGCGACGGGATGCAGGATCTCCTTGCCCGGTTCGCCTGCCCCAATCATCAGTGGCAGCAGCGCAAAGCCGGCCGAAAGCGCCGTCATCATGACGGGCACAAGCCGCTCCAGGCTGCCGCGCAGAATCATCTTGCGGTCAAAGCGCTCCTCGCCGCTCAGCACGAGATTGATGTAGTGGCTGATCTTGAGGATGCCGTTGCGGGAGCTGATGCCGGCCAGGGTGATGAAGCCGATCATCGAGGCGACGGAGAGCGGCTGCCCTGCGATCCACAGCGCGATGACGCTACCGATCAGGGCGAGCGGCACGTTGCCCATGACGATGAGCGCCAGCACCGGCGAACGATAGCGGCTGTAGAGCACCGCGAAGATCGTGCCCAGCGAGATGAGCGACAGCAGCAGGATTGTGCGGGAGGCGTCTTCCTGTGCCTGGAACGTGCCTTCGAGAGAGACGTAATAGCCTTCCGGCAGGTCCATCCCATCGATCACGTCGCGGATATCGCCGACAACGCGGGACATGTCGTCGGTGCCCGCGTTGGCCAGCACGGCGATGCGCCGGCGGGTGTTTTCCCGCAGGATCTGGTTGGGCCCTTCCGCCTCGCGCACATCGGCAAGGGTCGAGACCGGGATGGGACCGGATGGCGTCTCGATCTTGAGCTGGCGGACGCCTTCCGTGGTGCGGTCTTCCTCCCCGACACGCAGCACCACGTCATAGCGACGATTGCCATCGACTACCTGGGACATGACGCGGCCATTCAACAGCGTGGCCAGCGTCTCGGTGATCTTCGAGCTCGGGATGCCGTGTGCCTTGGCCGCCGCATGATCGACCTCCACGCGAAGCTGCGGAATTTGGACCTGGCGCTCCGTCTGGAGATCTACGATGCCGGGTACCTCACCGATCTTCGCCTGGAACTGGGCGGCGAGATTTCTAAGGGTCTGCAGATCCTCCCCATAGATCTTCAGGGCGATCTGCGCCCGGATGCCGGAGAGCATATGGTCTAGCCGGTGGGAGATGGGCTGACCGATATTGACGCTGGCCGGCAGCACCGCGAGACGCTCACGGATCTCGGCGACCACCGCTTCCCGGTCACGATCCGACTGCTTCATATCGACGTCGATCTCCGCCGAATGAACGCCTTCGGCGTGTTCGTCGAGCTCGGCACGGCCCGTCCGCCGGCCGACCGTCTTCACCTCCGGGACCTGAAGGATCAGGCGCTCTGCGATCATCCCGGCGCGATGGGATTCCTCTAAGGAGATCCCCGGCTTGAAAATCAGCGAGATCGTCAGCGTTCCCTCGTTGAAGGGCGGCAGGAAGGCGCGCGGCAGATAGAAGGCGGAGGCCGCTGTGACGACCAGCAGGGACAGAACACTCAGGATGACGATAGCCTGGTTCTTGAAACCCCAGTCGAGGACCCGGGTATTGGCCCATTTCAGCCCCCGCACCAGCGCAGTATCGCGATGGGCTTGGGAGGCGCTGCTGGGCAGCAGGTAGTAGCAGAGCACCGGGGTCAGCGTGATCGATGTAATCAGGCTCGCCAGGATCGAGACGATATAAGCGACGCCCAGAGGCGCGAAGAGACGCCCTTCGATTCCCGACAGCGCGAAAAGCGGCACGAAGACCAATACGATGATCGCCGTGGCGTAGACGATGCCTGAACGCACTTCCTGAGACGCTGCCGCGATGACCGAGATTACCGGACGTGGCTTCGACTTGGCGGCGTTCTCCCTCAGGCGGCGGAACACGTTCTCCACGTCGACGACGGCGTCGTCCACCAGCTCGCCGACGGCAATTGCCAGCCCGCCCAGGGTCATGGTGTTGATGGTGAGGCCGAAGAACTGGAAGACGATCAGCGTCGCGAAGATCGAGATCGGGATGGCGGTGAGCGAAATTGCCGTGGCCCGCCAGTTGAGCAGGAACGCGAACAGCACCACGGCGACCACGATCATCGCCTCGATCAGCACCTGCTGCACATTAGTGACCGAAGCCTCGATGAAGTCGGCCTGGCGAAACAGGACATCGACGGACAGGCCTTCTGGACCGGACTCGCGGAAGCCTTTGAGAGATTTCTCGATTTCTTCAGTCAGCGCCAGCGTGTCCGCGTTCGGCTGCTTCTGGACGGAGAGAATGACCGCGGGGCTCCCCATATAGCCGCCCTCACCGCGCTTCGGCCGCGGCGCGTAATCGGCTTTCGCGACCTGAGATAGAAGGACCGGCACGTCGTCGCGAAACCCGACGGCTAGGGAGCGGAGATCCTCAAGATCGGTGGTGCGCGCCAGATTACGGATCAGGAACTCGCTGCCATGCTGATCGACGAAGCCGCCGGGCCTGTTTCGGCTGAACTTCTGGACCGCGGTCTCGACCTCTTCCTGGGTGACGTTCAGTAGGTTCATCCGGTTCGGATCGAGGGTGACCCGGTACTGGCGCACCTCGCCGCCAATGGGAATCACTTGGGCCACGCCGGAGATCGCGATCAGCTGCGGGCGCAGCACCCAGTCGGCAATCTCCCGCAGCTCCATGGGGCTCGCCGTATCGCTCTTCAAAGCGATCAGCATGATCTCGCCCATGATGGAGGTTATCGGCGCCATCTGCGGCTGGATCCCGGCCGGGAGATCGCTGCTTACGACGCTCAGCCGCTCGCTCACCTGCTGGCGATTCCGGTAAATGTCGGTACCCCAGGCGAACTCCACATAGACGATGGAGAGGCCGGGCGCCGAGACCGAGCGCACCCTGGATACGCCCGAGATACCGCTCATGGCGGTTTCGATGGGGAAGGTCACCAGAGTCTCGACCTCTTCCGGCGCCAACCCTTCGGATTCCGTCATGAGGGTTACGGTCGGGCGATTGAGATCCGGGAAGACGTCAACCGGCAGCCCGCGCAAAGTCTGAATACCGGCGACGATCAGCACCAGGGCGCAGGCTAAAACGACGAGCCGATTGTGAAGGCTTGTTGAGACGAGGAGCCTGAACATCGCCGCCGCCTATCGCACCTGGCTCAAGAGATTAGCGCCGGAGGTCACGATGCGATCCTTGGGTCTCAGCCCAGCGGTGATCAGCAGATGCTCGCCGTCCAGCGGCATTGTATTGACCACGCGCGACTGGAACACCTCGGGCGCCGTCTTGACCCAGACAGCCGGCAGCCCGGCCGCATCCCGCGTGACCGCCGAGCTCGGCACCGCTACCCCTCGGCGCTCCTCGCCGAGGGTGAGGATGACGTGAGCGGTCATGCCTGCGGCAAGATCCTGGCCCGGCTGCACGATCTGGAAGGTGAGCAAGCGGGAGTGCTGTTTCAGGGCCGGCCCCTGCCCCAGATATTTCAGCTTCAGCGGTTCGAACCCCTCGATCACGGCGGTGGCCGATCGGATCTTGCCGATGGGGCCGCTTTCCGAGGCAACCGCTTCGATCCGGAGCGCGCTGGGATCGACAATCTCGAATAGCGTGTCACGGGCCTCCACCATCTGGCCCGCCGCCACATCCGCGATCGAGACGATGCCATCGATCGGCGCGACCAACGGTTCTTTCACCGTGAGGCCCGGCACCAGCTCTTTGCGGCGCTCGATGAGCGCCTGAAGCTCGCCGCGAACCTCATCCACCTTCACCTTGGGGACCGCGTTGGGAATGCTCTCGAAGCGGCCCAGGATGGTGCGGTTCTTTTCGATCCGGGCTTCCGTCTCAGCGATCTGACTGCGCAGATTGGCGCGGTCGGCGGCCTCGATATAGGCGTCGATATGGCCGAGGATCTGCCCCTTCTTTACCTCCATGCCGACATAGATATCGCCGTCGGCGGGCTCGAAGCGGCCCGGACGCGAGGCCTGCACCCGCCCGCGATTGCCGAGCGGCACCGTGACCAGGCCGGAGAGTTCTCGGGTCCGGGCAATCTTTTGTTCGGTGACGATCTCCGTGCGCAGGGACAGCAGATGCTGGGTCGGCTTGGGGAAGAAGATGCTGCCATCGGAAAGGCGCTGGGGCTGATCCATCGCCATGCCCGCCGGAAGAGCCGGCAACGCATCTATCGGCTCTTCCACGGCGAACGCCTCAGCTCTTGGAAAGGCGACGGCGCCGATGCAAAGGAGGATCACGCCTGCGGAGCGCCGCAGGGTTGTGACGCGGGACGGCTTCTTCTCCTCCCGCTCGACTTTCGTGTCGGCGGCGGACGCGTCTTCCGGCTCGCCGCTCGCCTCTTCGTTCTGACGGAAGAAAGACGTGGCGACGACGCCTGCAACGAAGGCGAGCACGGCCAGAACGAGAACGGAGAAAACGCTGAACCCTTCGGCCAATCCCGTGCCACCCGGCTCGTTCTCCGCAGCTTCCTCGCCACTCGGCGCAAGCTGGCCGGTCAGCAGATCCTGTCTGCCATCTTCCAAGGCGAGTGAGAAGATCAAATCCGCCGGCGGTGAGGCGGTCAGCCAGGGCGCCTCGGCGACGAAGACCCCTTCGCTGTCCGACTTCGCTTCGACAACGCCCCCATCGCCTGAGACGGAAAGACTCGCGCCGGTTACCGGCGCGCTGGTGTCGAACGTGCTGAGGAAGACGATCAACTCCCCCGGCGCCGAGAGCACACCCACCAGCTCGAACTGGGGCGTCATGGCAACGACCCGCGGCGCCACGGGAACCATCAAAGGCTTGGGCTCGTCGTGGACATGTCCCTCGTGGGCCAAGACCGGTCCGACGAAGACAGACCCCACGAGGACCGGCACGGCGAAGAGCACCGCCACGGTCAGAAGAAGGCGCAGGAGCGAATGAAGCATTTGCGAATCCGACAAATCGAATGCCGCAAAGGTCGCCTACCCGCGTGTCCCTTCGATTTCCGGATTGTTACGGAGTGTAACTGGCGGTCCTAATCGCAGCCGCGCTTATGCATGCTGGGGAGAAACTTGGGAAGTGGTGGAGCCAAGCGGAGAAACTGCGAACCGGCTATTGCGGGCGATGGGAGTGATCGAGGAGCAATTTCGATCCCACAAAAACCGGTAGCGGACGCACAGCAAGTCGATGAGGCCAGGTTTTGAACCTGCGACCTTTAGGATATGAGACTAATTCCGTGACGCAATCGACCTGAGCACGGCCAACTCAGCCCGGCCACCTTCACGACCCGAGCGACACATAAATTTGGAGAAGGAGGCCCTTAGTGGCGCAGAGCGATCACTTGCCAACCGAGATTGCAGATCGCTTTACCACGCCATTTGCCCAATTCGTCAGGATTGAAGCGGCCGCCGGTGTCCTGTTGCTCGTGGCGACCGTCTTAGCGCTTATCCTCGCTAATTCACCGCTGTCCGAGCCATATCTAGGATTCTGGGAAACCTCAATCGGCCTTCATCTTGGCCCACTGGATTTCAGTCGTTCGCTGCGGCACTGGATCAACGACGGGTTGATGACGTTCTTCTTTTTTGTGGTGGCCCTTGAGCTCAAGAGGGAGCTCATTCTGGGTGAACTGCGGAATCTTCGCATGGCAGCGCTACCGTTCGCCGGTGCGCTGGGTGGCATGGTTTTTCCCGCGGGCATCTATCTCTTGCTGATGAGCGGTGAACCCGGGGCCCATGGCTGGGGAACCGTGATGGCCACCGACACAGCGTTCGTCATGGGATGTCTGGCGCTCTTTGGCTCCCGTATCTCGCCAAGTCTTCGCCTTTTCCTATTGTCTTTAGCGATCTTCGACGATGTAGGGGCAATTTTGATTGTCGCGGTGATCTATGGCGCAGCTTTGAACTGGAGCGCTCTAGGGCTCGCGGCGCTGGGGCTCGCTACAGTCGCAGGGATTGCATGGCTGGGAATTCGGAATATTCCGATCTACTTTTTCCTCGGGGCAGTGATCTGGCTTTGCTTCGATGGATCGGGAATCCACGCCACGCTAACCGGCGTCATCCTCGGTCTGATGACCCCAACTCGGGTTTGGGTAAGCGACGTTCGGCTGCGCGCCGCATTTGAACGGGTGCTCTCCTACCCAGTCGGTGAGCACTGGAGCGGAAACACGCTAGAGCGTCGTGATCTTCAGCGAGCGGGCGTCGCGGCAACTGAATCCTTGTCTCCTCTCGAGCGCCTCGAATTGATGCTCCACCCATGGGTGGGGCTTGTCGTGATGCCTCTCTTCGCTCTCGCCAACGCTGGGGTGCCGTTCGCTGGGGCAGAGATTACGCAGCCTGTCATCTATGCAATTTTTGCGGGGCTGGTCGTTGGAAAGCCATCAGGCGTTCTCATGTTCACCTGGATCGCGGCTCGACTCGGTATTGCGCTCCGGCCAACCAGCCTGAGCTGGAGATTGCTGACGGCCGGGGCCTGTCTGACCGGGATCGGCTTTACGATGTCGCTATTCATTGCAGGCCTTGCCTACGCTCCTGAAACGCTCCAAGCGGCAAAGCTCGGTATCTTGTCTGCCTCCGCAGTCGCGGCCACAATGGGAGTGTTGCTTCTGATCACCATTCGTCCTCGCGCCACCTGAGATCGCAACGCGAAGCGTTACGAAGAAGAAAGTTTACTGGCGTTGGCTGGCCGGTGCGTCGGCGCACCTCGCCCTCTCCCTTTAAAGACGCTTCGGCATCGCCTGCCTCTTTTCCGAACCGGCCCGGCCCTTGCGCAAAACCGGTAACAATCCGCCTCAGATCTCACGCTCGGAAGAGCTCAACCCCCAAAAGGATGCAATGTGGCCCGTAGAGGAGATATGCACATCCAGCATGTAGTCGCCACTTCTGCCGCAGCCGTCGCGGCCACCCGTGTCGAGCGGTGTGCCGTGGCCCATCCCGATGATGCTATATTCCTCCATTAGGTCTTGACCCTTGGAGTCGCTCCATACCCGCCGAGGGTAGCCATCGACGAGGTGAGTGCGGCTCGGCATCCGTCCAAGCTTGAGAAGCGTGCGCCACTGGCGGATGATAGCTTCGACGTTCGACGGATCGACTGTGTCGTCGCCGCTGCCGTGCCAAATCGAGATCGTCGGCCAGGGTCCATCATGCTCGGAGGCGTCGCGCAGGCGTACCGCAAGTTGTCGCCCTGTCGGTCCTCCTTGGCCGCGCATTCGACGAAAAGCAGCTGGAATGGTACTGGCGCACCCGTATGGCAACCCCGCGATAATTGCACCGCCGGCAAAGACTTCCGGATAGGTCGCAAGCATGACGGAGGTCATGGCCCCGCCTGCCGACAAGCCCGTGATAAAGATGCGGTGCAAGTCGATGCCATGATCGGCTACCACCTGTTCGACCATCTGCCGAATCGACAGGGGTTCGCCGGAGTCTCGGCGGCTGTCGCGTGGCTCGAACCAGTTAAAAGCAAGAGACCAATTGTTCGAGTGCCGCTGCTCGGGAAACAGCAACGCAAATCCATGCCTATCGGCAAGATCGGACCAGCCTGAGCCGCGATCATAATCCTGCGCCGTCTGCTTGCAGCCGTGCAGCACGATCACAAGGGGCGCGCCCACAGGCAAGCCTTTCGGTATGTAGGTCCAAGCCCGCAGGAATCCCGGATTTGTTCCAAATTCGTCTAGCTTCGAAAGGCGATCAATTGCGTCGCTGCATCCTCCTCCCATATACGCGAATGGGTTCATCAGATTTAACATGATGCGTTCCTTCTGCGGCCGGCGCCTCAAAGCGCCGCCACGTTCTTTTCTGGAAGCACGCTCCAACGCGTGGTTCTCGCTAACTGAATGGTGAGGGCCTATGGCTGCGCAGTGCGAGGCTAAGCCAGCGCCGACTTGAAGGACTCGTGGGCGATCGAGACCGACGTGCCGCTTGACCCCATCGAGACCTCCGCGCGTCCTTCAAGCTGTTTGGCGAGCGCCCTGACGATGCCTGTGCCCAGTCCGGGCTTTGCATTGTTATGGGGACTCGCTGAGTTCCCCATCCCATTGTCGGCAACTGTAAGCCGCCAGCCCGGTTCGGCGACCTCATAGGTGACAACGATCAGGCCGGCCGCAGTATCGGGATTAAACGCATGCTTGAGGGCGTTGATCACCAATTCGGTCACAATGAGACCGATGCTGACCGCGGTGGCGGACGGTACTGTGGTCTCGTCGACGTCAGCCCGGATCGAAATGGGACGACTGGCGCCGATCAACGAGGCGGCTAGCGTCTCGCAAAGCCGCGACAAATAGGAGGGGAGCTCGATCTGTTCTCCGCGCCGTCCGATGCCGAGTTGCTGCTGTACGGCCGCCACCGACATGATCCGCTGATGAGTATCCTCGAGGTGCATTCGCGCCTCCTCCGACTGCACCGCGCGCGCCTTCATGAGAAGGATGCTGGCGATGATCTGGAGGCTGTTGGCGATACGGTGCTGCATCTCCCGAACAAGGGTCTCATTCTGACGTAGCAGCTCCGCCGTCTGCCGTTCATCGGCGCAACGCCCACTGATGTCTTCGATCGTTAGGAGCACCAGCGTGCGGTCGTTGCTCTCGTCCAACAGCTTGCGCGCATTCAGCAGCAGTGTGCGGCGTCCGATCCCCGGGACGTCTGCTTCAACTTCGCAGACCTCTTTCGCCAAGAGATTCGTAAGCAGGAATGTCAGCTTGGGGATATTCCACCGCCCACCATCCAACGCGTAGAATGATCGACCTTGAACCTCCCGCCGATCGACGACGAACATGCGGCGGAACGCACGATTTGCTTTGACCACGCGCAATTCTTTGTCGAGGACCAGCAGAGGGTGGCGGATCGTTTCCATAACAGCCTCAGCCAACGCTGCTCTTTTCATCCCATTCCAGGGAGAACCGATGCTCGGCGCAAGATGGCGATATGGCCTGATTGGGGGCGCAGGCCGGTATTGCGTATTCATTTGAACTCTCCAGCAACAAGCCCCATGCCGTCCCCTCAGGTGTGCGGGGGAGCGTGACCGTCCGAGACTGATGGGGGAGCCTTCCATGACATGATGGTACGCTCGTGCCGGGATGCCGGCTGAGCAGAATTGATCACGTCGCAAAGGTGCGGTGTTCAGGGCTCGATGTGCGGCTGATCGTGCAGGACAGCGTTCAACAGCGAGCTGTGGACTTCGATTCCGCCGTTGTAGGAGATAAAGCCAAGTTTCCGGAATTTGTTCATGAAGAAGCTCACACGCGACCGCGTCGTTCCGATCATTTGCGCGAGTGTCTCCTGGCTGATCTTCGCAATCATCGGTTCCGGCTGTTCATCCTTACCGAAATTCGCCAGCAGCAGGAGCAGCCGGGCAAGTCGCTTCTCACTCGAATTGAACAGCTGGTCGACCAGGTCCGCTTCGACCCGAACGGCCCTGGTCAGAAGATGAGCGATGAACAGTTCAGAAAATGCCGGCTCCTCCTGCATAACGCGGAGGATCGCCGCCTTCTCCAACCGCGAGATGATGGCAGGCGTTATAACCTCGACTGTCGATATGCGCTTTACCTGTCCGGCCAGGCATCCCTCGCCGAAGAATTCGTTCCTGCCCAGCATGGCAACGACGGCTTCTTTGCCCTGTTCTGATACGACGGTCGCTTTCACCTTGCCCTTCTGGATGTAAAAGACCGCGTCCGCTGGCTCACCCTGCGAAAAGACGACCTGGCCCGCATTGTAGTTGCCGACGCTCCGGCCCTTTCCGACGCGGGCGAGAAACACTTTCGGATCGAATTTCGGCTGCGGCTCCGTCGTCACGGCAGGTCCTTCCTGTAACGGGTCTCTCGACTGTCCTGAATCAAGAAGGACGTCGTATGTATGTGAACCGCCAGATCGCAAGAAAGATCAAAAGTTTCGGGCTCGATGCGCGTGTGGCTCCCCAACCTGGACGGAGTCGCGCGTGTGCAAAAGTGCTCAGACGTTGAACGACATGGTGCCTAATATTGTCATCGCGACTGCCGCGATCTCGCCTGCCCCTTAAGATCACTTCCCTCCCTGCCGCGCCCTCAGGTGGTTGCGGAAGTCCAGGTGGCTCTCGTTCGCGGAGGGCGCCATCCTCCACGACCACGGCATATGATCCCGATGGCCCGTGACTTGCGTACCGAGCCAGCTAGAGAGGCCGTAGATGACCGAAAATCCCAACGCTGACACCACGCTCGATTCTCGTGCATTGATACGAGATCTTGCTGCCTACAGGGAACCGAACAACGCGCGTAGCGCGTTCGAACTGGTTATTACGGCGGTGCCTTTTGTGCTGCTTTGGACTCTCATGTGGGCTGTGCTGGACGCCGGCTATTGGATCGGTCTACTTCTCTCCGTTCCCGCGGCAGGCTTTCTCGTTCGTCTCTTCATGATTCAACATGATTGCGGCCACGGTTCATTCTTCCGTCGGCGTGTCGCCAATGATTGGGTCGGCCGCACCATCGGCGTCGTGACGCTGACGCCTTACGGCTTCTGGCGGCGAAGCCACGCACTGCATCATGCCAGTTCCGGCAATCTCGACCGTCGCGGTATCGGCGACATCGACACGCTCACCGTCGATGAGTTTCGGGCTCTGACGCCATGGCGTCAGCTCCTTTACCGCCTGTACCGACACCCGATCGTGATGTTTGGTCTGGGGCCGGCATATCTGTTCATTCTGCGCCACCGGTTGCCGATGGGGCTGATGCGCAACGGTTGGGGGCCTTGGGCAAGCGCAATGTCGACGAATGCGGCGATCGCAATTCTGGTCGCAGCGCTCATCTGGCTGGTAGGCGCCGGTCCATTCCTGCTCGTGCAGCTGCCAATCACGCTTCTCGCCGCCTCAATCGGGGTCTGGCTCTTCTACGTCCAGCATCAGTTTGAGGATACTCTTTGGGAGCACGAGGAAGGGTGGTCTGTGCATGAGGCGGCGCTGCATGGCAGTTCGCATTACGATCTACCGGGCGTCCTGCGCTGGTTCACCGCCAATATCGGGGTGCATCATGTGCATCACTTGTCGAGCCGGACGCCATACTACCGCCTGCCGGAGGTGCTTCGGGACCATCCCGAGCTTCGGAATGCCGGTCGCCTTACCCTGCTTCAAAGCCTCAAAGCTGTGCGGCTCGTACTTTGGGACGAAGAGAAGCGGCGCTTAATTTCCTTCAGCCAAGCAAGTGGTAAATCGGCGATGGGCCAACGATAAGTCATATCACGATCAAGAGCATTGCTCTCTCGACGTTTCCTCTTCGAACTATCTGTCGCGATCGCTCTCGAACCGGGCAAAGCAGGAGAATCGGATCGTCTCATGCGTGAGCCACTGCGCTGGGAAAAACCTGGGAGAAAGTGGTGGGCCCGGGAGGACTCGAACCTCCAACCAGACGGTTATGAGGCGTCCGCCCTCGGCAAGCGATCGCTAGCCGAGAGAAGCCAATTCTCCCAGCAAGCGTCTGTTATACGTATACAAACTCCGACGTCCGCCAAGCGTACCCTAGCTAGCGCTAGCCGCGAAAAGCCGCTAAGGTAAGGCCGTTTTAAGGTCAACACTGATGGGGCGGGTATGGCGAAGATCTTGACCGACGCGGTCGTGCGGAAGGCGACGCGTCCGGGGATTATCTGGGACGGTGCGGCGACGGGGCTCGGGCTGAAGGTCCTGCCCAGTGCCAAGCGGGTCTGGGTAATGCAACTCGTCTGGCCGGGTCAGAAGACCCAATCGCGCAGGCGCCTCGGGCACTACCCGGCGATGAGCCTGGCCGATGCACGCGAGAAGGCGCAGGAGTTCTACGCTCTGGCGAAGTCCGGTGTAGATCCCTTCGCCAAGGCGGAGGAGGAGCGCGCCGACGCCGACGCCAGACGTCGTGCTGAGGAACTCGCCGCGCGCACGTTCGGTGACTTCGCCGAACAGTTCATCACAGAGCGCTCTGGCAATCGCCGGGCTAAGACTGACGCGCGCGAGATACGACGCAATCTCATTTCTATCTGGGGAGACCGCCCCCTCCGCAGCATCACGCCGCGCGACGTCCGCGAGCTGATTACCGCGCTCAGGATGCGGGCGCCCTACGAGGCGAAGAATGCCTGGACGCACACAGTCGGCATCTTCAAGGCGGCAGTCCACGAGGAACTTATCGAAGCGAGTCCCTGCGCCTCGCTGGACAAGCGTCTGCTCTTCAAAGATGCGGGGATCAGTCCACGCGACCGCATTCTAAGTGAGGACGAGGTGTTCGCCCTGTGGCGGGCGGCTGGGCGCATCGGCCATCCTTATGGTGACTTCTACCGGCTCCTCCTTCTGACCGGCCTGCGGGTTAACGAGCTCGGCAGAGCGCGGTGGTCGGAGCTGCATCCTCAGCTGAGGAGCGTGATCCGCGATGCTGGAAAGAAGGGCGCGCAGATCGACTGGACGCGCATCAAAGACGAGACGAAGTTGCTCACCATTCCAGCGGCGCGGTTCAAGTCAAAGTTGGAACACCTTGTGCCGCTTAGCGACGACGCCTGCCAGATCCTGGCTGATCTGCCTCGTTTCGCCGATTGCGACTTCTTGTTCACTACCACCGGGACCGTCCCTATCAACGGCCACTCGAAGGCCAAGCGTGCGCTTGATGCAAGCATTGTGAGGACCCTGCGGGCGATGGCAAAGCAGCGCGGCGACGACCCGAGAAGTGTCACGCCGGAGCGATGGGTGCTTCACGACCTGCGGCGCGTTGTGCGAACGAACCTTGCGGCACTCCAAGTAGACGATCACGTCGCGGAGATGGCGATCGGGCACGGCCGCACCGGACTGCAGAGAGTGTACGATCAGCACAAGTACCTACCCGAGATTCGTCAGGCGATGATCGCCTGGGCTGTGCGGCTCGGTGAGATCACCCAGCCCGCGCCGACACCTCCCCTCGAGCCGTCCAAGGTCGTAGCCTTCAATGGTCCGCGGCGGGCGGCAATCTGATGGCCGATGACGGCATAGAATTGTCGCCGCGCGACAAGAGAGAACTGGCGCGGCTCATTGGCAAGTACGGCCGCGAATTCGTCGTCAAAGTCGCCCAGAAAATTCGCTACCCACGTCGTGGCTCACCCGGATGGGGAGCCAGCAAGTGGGATGACGTCGAGTGGATAGAGGCGCGCGCGGACGAGCTGCGCAATGAAGGTGTAGCTTTGGGTGCGCTCAAGAAGGCGACCACCGAACGGTTCCTGATGATCACTCCGCAACTGAAGCAAACGGCTGAGAACCTGAAGCGGTTCGAAAAGCGCATCAAGAACGCTCGGGACGAGTGGTCAAAGGCCGAGCGCCTAATCAAGGCAGCACGCACAGATGCGCGCAAAGAGGGACGCGTCGGCAAGCGCCGAAGCCGAACGTAGAACAGCCTAACAATCCACGCTGATTTACGAGGCGGTGCACCCGCTAGGGAACGCGCGTGGCTCGCCGGTATGGTTTGGCTAGCAAGCAATAGCTGGAGCTAGCCGAATGAGTACGACTGAGGCCCCTGAGGTCCTGCCGGATTACTTTTATACCGCGGATCAGATTGCTGCGCGCTGGGGCGTTCACCCGATCTCAGTTTGGCGGTGGGCCCGCTGGGGGCGAATACCCAAACCGATAAAGCTCGGCCCTGCCACCACGCGCTGGCGCGGCGCCGACATCCTCGCGCACGAAGCTCACCTGCAGGCAGCAGCCGATGCCTAGCGCAGCACGGGATGCTGGTACGATCCCTCTCAGCCGTGCCGAGAAGCGCGACCTGGGCAAGTTCCTGCACAAGTGGACGGAGTTCGTCCGCGCCAACTCAAAGATACCCGCCGGGGCCAGGCTCCTGGCGTGGTGCCTGACGGACTACGCGACGATGACCGACTCTGCGGAGCGCTTCGCTGAGACTGGGGTGGTCGAAGTCTTCCCCAGCATAAAGAGACTCGCTGGGATGACCGACGTGGACCGGCGAACGGCCCAGCGCGCGCTCCGCACCCTGGAGGAGGCGGGCGTAATCGAGACGCTGCGCTCGGAAGGCGGTTCTGAGACTAATCGCTACAGGCTGATGATGGATGATGCGACTAGCAGGGGCGGCAGCCACGCCGCCCCTGGGGGGCGGCAATCTGGGTCCGAGGGGGGCGGCAATCTGGGTCCAATAGGGGCGGCAGCGCTGCCGCCCGAATCCCCTACTAATAGGGGATATGAATCCGCGCGCGCCCGAGGCGGCGCCGGTCTGAGAAGCGCGACGACGGTCGCGGGGATCAGGGGTACTTCGACATGATCGAGCGGATGGTCCCAGCCGACGACGACGAGCTGTCTCCCTCCCAGGTAAGGAAGATCGTTGAGGACGATCCTGACCTCAGTGTCGAGAGGTTGCTCCAGCTTGCTCGGGCGATTCCCGACGCCACCCCCAGAGAGTTACTCGAAGAGCTGCGGGAGGATCTGGCCCAGGAGAAGGCTGACGCGGAAGCGGAGCGTTCCAGCCAAGGCAGACGCAGTTGGAGAGGGAGACGAGCCCGTGGTTGCTAGACGACGCCCCGCACCCAAGCTGACCCGCGGAGAAGCGAACCGCGTAGCCGACGACCTGGCGCGGATCGAATCCGCCCGTGCCGGTCTAACGGAAGCCCTGCGGCTCCTGAGCGTCACCATCCGCCGTGAGAAGCACGACCGGGTCCGAGAGGCCTTCGCAGTCTTCCTAAGCGAGGGCGGCGTGACCTCGACCGACTGGAGGGCGTTCGTCGACGGCGAACCCATCAGGGGGTGCAGTACGCAGCGCCGCCACCTCCGCCTCGTCGCCGACAATACCGAAACCAGACCGAAGCGTTCGCGAAGGAAGCTTACCGCCGCGCGCCGGTAAGAAGTCCCCAGGCGCCCGAGGGGCGTTGCGGGTAACGCGGGTCAACGACTGAGGACCCAGGATTTCCAGTAATAGCACAGGAGAGACAATTCGATGACGAACGAAAATAGCGTCTTCAAGGAAAAGAACATCTTCCCCGAGCTGGCGAAGCTGGAGAAGACCCGCCGCAAGTTGGAGACCATCCATCCGCGCACCAGCCACCCCTGGATGAGCCGCGACGAGCGTGTCGCCTACGACGAGATCGAGTTGCTGCTGGACGACGTGGAGGAGCTGATTGCGGCGAGGCGGCGCGATTTCCCGGAGCACTTTAAAGTATTCGAGGGGATGAGGATTGAGAATCGGGGAATACCGGTAAGACCCGAAGAAGGCAGGAGGCTACTAACGCTGGTCAAGACCGAAGACCACCACGACAAGCAGGGACAGAAGGATAGATAGTATGAGTAGCAACTGGATTTCAGCAGAGCCCGGATTTTCACTCGTCGGGTGGTGTGGCCAGGAGTTCGACGAGCCCATCGTCGCCTGGCGCATTTCCGCCCGAGACATGACGGAAAAGGATGAGCTATCCGCTTACAGCGTCGAGCCTCTCACCGTCACCGGATATCTCTATGCCGGAAGGGATAAAGCAACCATCGCCCTCCGCTGGCCTGACGGGACGGTGGAATTTGAGACGGAGAGGTACGTGAGCGTGGCAGACTGGCGCGCATCTGGTGCGTGGAGAGACGCTGTCCAGAAGAACCAGGATAAGTTCCGCGAACGGCGAGGATTCTGACTACCGCGGCCCCTACCCTACGCGGTCCCACCCAAATTAGGTGACGTGGCACGCCCCACGTCACCCCCCCTTCCCGGCAAAAACTCAGAGCACCAATACAGCAGACCGATTAGATGACCAGACGGTTTATGACCGTTCGGCCTAACCCTTTACCCTGGCCTGAGAACCGGCTATATTCAATGCTTACAGCGCCTTTCGCGTGGCTGACCGTAGGAGCAAGTATTGAGTAACGGCCTTAAAACCGACCTTACAAAGGACGAAAAGACGCGCCCGCGACGTCGCCGGGTCTCAAGTATCTCACTGACCAACCGCAGCCGGATCACCAACGGCTCTGCGCTGTGCGAGTACGTTGACGGCCGGTCGAGCTGGGCGCGCCGCTTCCGGGACTTGATCGCCGCCTACTCCAGCGACCTTGGCGGCGACGATGCGCTCTCCGAGGGACAGCGGGCGATCATCCGCAGGGCGAGCCTGCTCCAGGTGGAGCTGGAGTTCATGGAGGCGAAGTTCGCTAAGACACACGATGACGGAGACCTGCCGCACCCTGGGCAGATTGAGACCTACCAGCGTACGGCCGGGGCGCTTCGCCGCCTGATCGAGAGCGTCGGCCTCCA
This sequence comes from Methyloligella solikamskensis, assembly GCF_042676065.1. Lineage (NCBI taxonomy): Bacteria > Pseudomonadati > Pseudomonadota > Alphaproteobacteria > Hyphomicrobiales > Hyphomicrobiaceae > Methyloligella > Methyloligella solikamskensis. The sequence goes on from NZ_JBHTJO010000001.1 coordinate 2,490,812, forward strand.
CGAAGGTCGGCAGGCCCGAGACGTGACGCCCGATCCCCTGAGCTACGCTCGCCGGCACGCCGAAGCCGAAGGGGAGGCCGCGTAGCCGTGAACATCCTCCAGGCCATAGACGACCCCGAGGTGTTCGGCAGGCACTTCGCCGACGCCGAAAGCTGGGAAGCGTGGCGAGCCTTCGTGGCGGCTTTGTTCGGTCTGGAGATGACGTCTGAGGAGCGGGCCATCTTTCGCGAGTGCACGGGCCGCGCCAGCGCGCCCAGCGATCAGGTCGCCGAGGCGTGGCTGGTAGTCGGCAGGCGCGGCGGCAAGAGCTTCGTCCTGGCAACCATCGCGGTCTTCCTCGCCTGCTTCCGGGACTGGCGCCCGCACCTCACGGCGGGCGAGCGCGCGACCGTCATGGTCATCGCCGCCGACCGAAAGCAGGCCCGCGTGATCTTCGGCTACGTGATGGGCCTGCTGAAGAGCACGGCGATGCTCGCCGGTACGATCCAGGCGGAGCGGCAGGAGGCCGTGGACTTGTCCTGCGGCGTGACGGTCGAGATCCAGACCGCCTCGTTCCGCACGGTGCGCGGCTATACGGTCGTGGCCGCGCTGCTCGACGAGGTGGCGTTCTGGCGAGACGAGACATCCGCCAATCCCGACGCAGAGGTGATCGCCGCCCTGAGACCCGCCATGAGCACGGTACCGGGCGCCATGCTGCTCGCTGCCTCCAGCCCCTACGCCAGGCGCGGAGCGCTGTGGAGCACCCACCGAAGGCACTTCGGGAAGGACGGTCCCGTGCTCGTCTGGCAGGCGGACACGCGGCGCATGAACCCGCGCGTTCCCCAGTCGGTGATCGACGCGGCGTATGCGGACGATCCCGCCAGCGCGGCCGCAGAGTATGGCGCGAACTTCCGGTCGGACGTCGAGACCTTCATCAGCCGAGACGTTGTCGACGCGTGCACCAGCCGAGGCGTTCGGGAGCGTGCACCGCTGAGCAACCAGACCTACCAAGCCTTCGTCGATCCCAGCGGCGGTTCGGCCGACAGCATGACGATGGCCATAGGCCACCGCGAGGGGGACAGGGCCGTGCTCGACTGCGTCCGGGAGGTTCGCCCACCCTTCTCACCCAGCTCGGTCGTGGAGGAGTTCAGCGAGCTCCTGAGGGCCTACCGCGCTCGGACCCTCACGGGTGACCGATACGCCGGAGAGTGGCCGCGCGAGCAGTTTGCCAAGCGCGGCATCACCTATCGCGCAGCCGCGAAGCCGAAGTCCGATCTCTACCGCGAGATGCTGGCGCCGATGAACAGCGGCCGCGTCGATCTGCTCGATCACGACCGCCTCGCCAGCCAGCTCAGTGCCCTTGAGCGGCGCACGGCCCGCGGCGGGCGAGACAGCATCGACCACGCCCCCGGCGCCCACGACGACGTAGCCAATGCCGTCGCTGGTCTCGTCTTCACTATTACGACCGCCGCCGCTAGGAGGCCGCGAGTCTCTACCTACGGTGGGCAGGTGTTTCGCGGCGGTACGCGCATCCACGGTGACGCCTTCGTCGCCACCGGCGGCCACTTCTCGCCGCCCTGGGAGACCGCGGGCGAGAACGACGACGGCCACGAACCCAGGAGGACGATCAGGAGAAGGCGGTCCACCGCCTAGGCCAGCTGGCCCCCAGACGACCGCCGTGATGGCGGCCGAGCCCAGACAGAAGGAGATGACTGATGCTTCTACCCCAGACGACTTTGAGAGAGCGACTTACCGCTCGGATGCGCGAGAAGAAGGCCGCCGCCGTGGAGGCCGCAGCCCAGCGCGCCAAGAAGCCCAAGCCCGACTTCGAAGCGCTCGACAGGCAGGCCGTGAAGGACGAGCTGCGGGCCGTCGATCAGCACCGGAAGGCGCTTAAGGCGAAGCTCGCCGGAGCCTCAAAGTCGACCTCAGCGGTCCGGTCCTTCGAGGAGCAGGAGCTCCGCCGCGAGCTCGACGAGCTGGCCCACCTCCGCGCGGAGCTCGCCCACGACGCCGACCACCCGATTACCCACAACCGCGAAGGTGCCTCGCTCACTGACAGGGAGCGCGCGTACCGCCGCGCACGCACCCGCGAGATCGCGGCTCAGAACTGGCACGAGGCCGAGCGAGCCGCCGCGGCCGGTGACCACCGGCGCGCCAGGCGGAAGCGCCACGACGCGCTGCGCGCCCGCCACCTGGCGGAGCGAGAGATGAACCTCCGCCCGTCGCTGCGCGGCTTCGACTTCCCTGGATAGAAAGGAGACCACCCATGCCACTACCTCAGCGAAGGAAGCGCATCATGCGCGAGTTCACCATCGACGAGCTATCCGCCGTCGATCGCCCCGCCCAGCAGCACGCCACCATGGCCATCATGAAGCGCGATGAAGGCGACGAGCCCGCTGCCCCGATCGCGGACGGCAAGGACGACGTGGCGCACTTCGACAGCTTCGAGCAGGCCGTCGAGCAGCTGGCTGCGATCCTGTCCGGCGGACGGACCGAGGCGATGAAGAAGGTCGCCCGCGAGCGACCCGACCTGCTCCAGAAGTACAATCAGGACGGCCGCGATGCCTTCCAGAAGGCGCAGGCCGAGGCGAGCCGCCCCGCAGAAGTATCGAAGGCGAAGGAGGACTTCGATCTTCTGGTCGATGGCATCATGGACGAGCGGAAGGTGAGCCGTACGCAGGCGATGACCATCGCCCGAGCCAAGCACCCGGCCGCCTACAGGCGCTACCAGGAGGCGTAACGTATGACCTTGAGGGCCTAGCCGCCTTTTCCACGGCCTGGTCCTCGGAAGCTGGCGCAGCGGGTTAGGATCGCCGTCTTCGGCCCGCAGCAACAGCTCTTGGGAGAGGGCCGTGTCCGTCCTTCGGCGTCAGTCGCGGGCGCGGTCCCCTCCCGTCCCATGGCCCGGTCCCACTCCTGCCGGGCTCCGGGCGCGCGTGGTTCTTCTCTGGCTAGGCGCGCCACCTCCCAGAGGCCGCGGCACCCGGGGCGCACAGGCATCGCCCCGGACCCGCGGTCTCGTTAGGAGGCATAGTCGAACAGGTATGACGCGGAACCGTGTTTGTTCCAGAGTGTGGAACATCGGACTACCACCCCAGTGCGAATCGTGCTAGCCGTGCTATCCGATAGCACGATCTGTGAGGTGGGTAATGACAACGGACAAAGACGAGCCGAGAAGGCAGGCAAAGGTTGAAATCAACGTTGGAGATCTGAGGTTCTCTGGTGAGGGTGATGAGGAGTGGCTCGGCGAGCAGGTTGCGAAGCTCCTGAAGGCGGCTGAACAAATTGGCAAAACAGCAAGAGTGGATGCGGAAGAGCCTTCTGGTCCCTCACCCGCCGCACGGTCATCTGGAAGCACGCCCTCACTCGCAAGCTACATCAGAGCCAAGGGGGCAGACTCCAATCAGATCCTGCGGTTCTTGGCGACTGCTGCCTGGCTTCAGAAGCGTGGATCTGAAAACCTCACAACGTCTAGCGTAGCGAAGGCTTTGACTGACAACCAGCAGAAGCGGCTAGCCAACGCTTCTGACTGCCTCAACAAGAATGTCAAGAAGGGGCTCTGCGAGAAAACCAAGGACGGCTTCTTTATCACTCCAGAAGGTTGGGACTCGCTGGGCGAAGAGCAATGAGCCCTGACGATGCCCTTTCCGTGATCCCCGACGGTCTGCGGAACCCGTTACTGACTGAGTACGAGTCAATCGTCCAAAACTACGTGGAGCATAGGTGGAAACCATCTGAGCTGAGCGGAGGCCACTTCAGCGAAATCGTCTACACAATATTAGATGGGTATTCCGGGGGAACCTATGCGTCACAGCCCACCAAGCCGCCCGACTTCGTTGGCGCCTGCCGAAGGTTGGAACAGAACGCAGACGCGCCTCGAAGCTTCCAAATCCTAATCCCGAGGCTGTTGCCGGCCCTGTACGAAGTTCGCAACAACCGGGGCGTGGGGCACACCGGAGGGGATGTTGATCCCAATCATATGGATGCGACCTTTGTCCTGACCAGCTCAAACTGGGTGATGAGCGAGCTAGTCCGCGTATATCACAGCCTGACTACTCAGCAGGCCCAGCAGGTTGTAGACGGCTTGGTAGAGCGAAGGATCCCGCTTGTGTGGGAGGGCACCAACATGCGGCGGGTCCTCGACCCAAAAATGAATCTGAGATCACAGGTTTTGGTATTACTCGCGACGTCACCCCTGGAAACGAGCACAGCAGAATTGCTTAAGTGGACTGGCTATCAGAATCCAACCTACTTCAAAAAGCTTTTGCGGGATCTTCACAGGCAAAGGCTGGTCGAACTCTCAAAGGACGAAGCAACCGTCCAAATTCTGCCGCCGGGAAGCCATCAAGCAGGGGAAATTGTACGCTCCGCGAACACGGCTTGGGGGGCATGACTGCGGCGCCACCTATAGTCAGTCGGAAGGGCGCCCAAAAATTACTTCACTTTGAAGCGCGGGCTCCTCACCAAGTCCTGCTTCTCACTCGGCAGGATAGCAGGCCTCATCGGCACCGCCCCCTGCAGAAACTCCAACGAGTCGATGCTCACCGTAGGCCTAGCTGCGGGCTGGTCTAAGAAGTGCATGTCGCCGTTTTTATCGAGTCTGAATCGGTTCCTGTGCGCTTGGCGATCAGCGAACACTGCGATGCCATCCGCGATCTTGGCGATGCGGTATTCTTTGTCTTCGATGATGCACAGGTGGCCGACGCAGGGGCCGCGCTTAACATTCCATAGCCGAATTGCCCTTTCATCTTCGTCCATGAGCCGGATTCCTCTTAAGGTCGAACTTAAGGCCTTTCGAAGGTAGGCATCGCACTTCTTCCCGTCAAATGCGACATAAGCCACTGAAAAGGTTTGGTGGGCCCGGGAGGACTCGAACCTCCAACCAGACGGTTATGAGCCGTCGGCTCTAACCAATTGAGCTACGGGCCCCCGTGCCCCCTTTCGGCTCGACAGCCATGCGGCTAACACCGTAACCGCCAAGGAATCTCCGGGCTGTCGCGTCATAGCAGAGTTCGAAACGTTCGCGAATATTTTCGAAATGCCAAACTTCTGTCCGAGCGATTGCGCTAAGGGGGGCGCCACTGCATGTTGCGCCCGCCGAGACACCCCAAGGAGAACTCTCATGATCCCGTTCCATTCGAACTCCAGCCCCACGCGTTTTGCGGCGCTGACCGCAGCCCTTGTCCTGACCCTCGGCAGTCTTTTGGCATCGCCGGCCATGGCGGACGATAAGGAGCAGCCGCGCACCATCAGCATCACCGCCGAAGGCGTTGTGGAATCCGCCCCCGATCTCGTGGAGATCACCGCCGGCGTGGTAAGCGAGGGCAAGACGGCCAAGGCGGCCCTCAAAGAGAACACCGAGCGGATGACCAAGGTGGTCGCGGCGATGAAGAAGAACGGCGTCGCGCCGAAGGATCTTCAGACCAGCACCTTCAGCGTCCAGCCCGTCTACCAGACCCACCACAAGCCCGAGGAAGGCCGGACCACGCGCAAGCTCACCGGCTATGAGGTGGTGAACCAGGTGCATCTCACGGTGCGGGAGGTTGGTAAGCTCGGCACGATCCTGGACGAGCTTGTGAGCCTCGGCGCCAACAAGATCGACGATATCAGCTTCGGGCTGGACGACCCGACCGAGCAGAAGAACGAAGCCCGCAAGCAGGCCATGAAGGCGGCGATCGCCAAGGCGGAGCTCTATGCGAAGGCTGCGGGCGCCAAGCTCGGCAAGGTGATGTCGATCTCTGAGAACGATTACGGCCCCATGCCGAAGCGGAGCGCCATGCGTATGGAAGCGGCCGATGCCGCGCCGGCCCCAATCGAAGGCGGCACGACGGCGACATCCATCCAGCTCAACGTCACTTGGGAACTGGAGTGATCTGGGAACTGGAGTGATCTGGGCGCTGGAGCAGCAGACGGGCGCAAGCTGGCTGGTACAACATGCCTCTTGCAACCGTCGCCCAGGGGCCCAAGATCGATAGATGAGAGTTGTAGACCGGCCTTACGGGCCGGTCTGGCCGACCAACTGGTCTTCAGTCGAGATGGCACCGCCACAAACAAATCCGCGCCATGCCGAACACCGTGCTTTCATGGTGGAGCGGCATCTGCGCGCCCGTGGTATCCGCGATCCCCTGGTGATCGCGGCCATGGGTGAGGTGCCGCGGGAAGCTTTCGTCTCGGGCGAGCTGGAAGAGTTCGCCTATGAGGATTCGGCTCTGCCCATCGAGGCGGGCCAGACCATCTCCCAGCCATACATCGTCGCCCGCATGGCGGAGCTCGCCACGCTCGAGCCCACGGACAAGGTCCTGGAGGTCGGCGCGGGGTCCGGCTTCGCGGCCGCCGTGTTCGGGCGCATCGCAGCCCAGGTCTATGCCATCGAGCGTCATGAGGAGCTGGCCAACCTGGCGCGGTCGCGCATCGCGCGGCTCGGCTACGACAATGTCGAGATCATCTGTGGCGACGGCACCAAGGGGTTCGCCGAAGAAGAGCCGTTCGACGCCATCATCGTCTCCGCCGGCGGCCCCCGCGTGCCCGAAGCCTTGAAGCGGCAATTGGCGCCGGGCGGGCGGCTGGTGCTTCCCGTCGGCACAGGCCGCATGCAGGAGCTGATCCGGGTCACCCGCAACGAGGACGACACGTTCGAAGAGGAAAGCTTCGGCGGCGTCGCCTTCGTGCCGTTGATCGGGGAGGAAGGCTGGCCCGACCAGAATGCCGACGACGCAACCGAGATGGACTCTCAGCCGGGTCCCCTCGCCGCGCCGATCCAGGCGCGCAGGACTCTTGAAAAGCGCGGGCCCAGCCAGCTGATGTCGGAGGCGGCGGAGCCCTTCGCCGAGCTGGACGAACTTGCTCGCATGGTCGATCGCTTCGCCGACAGGCGCATCGTCATGCTTGGCGAGGCAACCCATGGCACGTCCGAATTCTATCAGGCGCGCGCAGCGATCACCGAACGGCTGGTGCGGCAGCATGGGTTCAATATCGTCGCTGTCGAAGCCGATTGGCCTGACGCTGCTGTCTACAACGCCGTGATCCAAGGCCTCCCCCGTCCCCGCCTGCCCGAGCGGCCCTTCTCACGCTTCCCCACCTGGATGTGGCGCAACGCCGAAGTCGAGGCGCTTCTGAAACGCCTTGCGGCGGTGAACGCCGAGATCCGTGGGCCTGAGCGGCGTTGCGGCTTCTACGGGCTCGACATCTACAGCCTCGCCACCTCGATCGGCGCGGTGCTAGACTATCTCGACCGGGTGGACCCGGAAGCCGGTAGGATTGCGCGCGAACGCTATAGCTGCCTGGCGCCCTGGCGGGCAGAACCGGCCCGCTATGGCCGCATGGCCATCTCCCGCGGCTACGAGGCTTGCGAACGGGCGGTGGGCCAGGCCCTGCAGGACCTGTTGGCCAAGCGGCTGGACTATCTGCATGACGACGGCGAGGCCTTCTTCAGCGCCGCCCAGAACGCCCACATCGTGGCAGGCGCCGAGGAGTATTACCGGACCATCTATTACGGCGGGGCGCTCTCCTGGAATCTCCGCGATCAGCATATGTTCGACACGCTGGAACGTCTGCTGGAGCATCGCGGGCCCGGCTCCAAGGCGGTCGTCTGGGCCCACAACTCCCATATCGGGGATGCGCGCGCGACCGAGATGGGCCAGGTGCGCGGTGAGCACAATATCGGCCAGTTGGCGCGGCAACGCTTCGGCGATCAGGTCGGGCTGATCGGCTTCGGCACAGATCGCGGCACTGTGGCGGCGGCGTCGGACTGGGACGCGCCCATGGAGGTCAAGCGGGTGCGCGCGGCCCGGGACGATTCCTTCGAAGGCGTCTCGCGGGCCACCGACATTGCCGCCTTTCTGCTGGAAACGGGGCCCGGGCAGCGGGAGGAGATTCGCACCGCTCTCGCCGAGCCGCTGCTGGAGCGCGCCATCGGCGTGATCTACCGGCCGGAAAGCGAGCGGCTCTCCCATTATTTCGAGGCGGAGCTCTCCAACCAGTTCGACGCGTGGATCTGGTTCGCCGAGACCCAAGCCGTCACCGCCCGGCCCCACGCCGAGCACGGGCCGGAAGAGACTTACCCGTTCGGCCTATAGGCCCCCTCGCCTTTTCCTGGACGTTTTGTAAGACTCCGCGCCTCCGGCTTCATGATAAGCCGGGGATGGATGGGTTTGATTTCTGACTGGGATTTCCGATGCGGCTTGCTCTGATCCTGCTGGCGATTCTGATCGCCGGCGGCGGTGGCTATTACTATTGGCAGGGCCAATCGCAGAACGGCTTCGAGGTGCAGACCGCGCCGGCGAAGCGCGGCGATATCCGCCGGGCGGTCTCCACGACCGGCACGGTGACGCCGCTGGTGACGGTCAATATAGGCTCCCAGCTTTCCGGCAATATCGGCAGCATCAATGTCGATTACAGCGACAAGGTGAAGGCCGGCGACGTGCTGGCCAGGATCGAGCCGTCGACCTTCGAGACCAAGGTGAAGGAGGAGCGCGCGGCCGTCGCCATCGCCAAGGCCAATGTCGCCCTGCAAGGCGCGGAGGTCGAAAAGGCCGAAGCGAATCTCATCAAAGCGAATCTCGATCTCGACCGGGCGAAGAAGCTGGTGGAGCGCGGTGCGAGCTCGCAAGCCACCCTGGACGAGGCGGTTGCCGCCCAGGCCGCCGCGGAAGCCGATCTCGCCATCGCCAAGGCCAATGTGGAGAACGCCAGCGCGACCGTCGATCAGAAGGAGGCGACCCTGGAGAACGCCGAGGTCGATCTCGCGCGCACCTATATCCGCTCCCCCATCGACGGGGTGGTAATCGAAAAGGCGGTTGAGGTCGGCCAGACCGTGGCGGCGAGCTTCACCGCGCCGGAGCTCTTCATCATCGCCCAGGATCTGTCCCAGGTGCAGATCGAGGCGGAGGTGGACGAGGCCGATATCGGACAGGTCACGGCGGGCGATACGGTGAGCTTCTCCGTCGACGCCTACCCGTTCGAGACCTTTCCGGGCAAGGTCGACCAGATCCGTCTTGCGCCCACCGATCTTGAGAATGTCGTCACCTATACGGTGATCATCACGGCTGCGAACCGCGAGGGAAAGCTGCTGCCGGGCATGACGGCCAATGTCTCCATCGTCACTGGCGAGCATGACGACGTGGTCACCGTGCCGAGCCAGGCCTTGCGGTTCGAGCCGCGCGGCGCCGCGGAGGCCCTGGTGCAGCAAAGCGACGACACCTCCACGGAAACGTCCGGCGGAAGCGATCCGGAACAGCAGAAGACGATCCGGCAGCTGAAAGAGTATCTCGATCTGAGCGAGGAGCGGATTGCGCGCATCCGTGATGCACTGGCGGCGGAATTCGAGCGGAGTTCGGAGGAGCAGCCCGGGCTCGGCGTGCCGTCCCGCGGCGAAGAGGACGAGCGCAACCGGCTCCGTCGTAACAATGTGCTGCGCACCCAGCTTTCGGCAGAGGAGTACCGCCAGTTCGAGATGGGTCAGCGGCAGGCTCACGGCCGGCGCGGCACGGTGTGGCTCTACGAGAACGGCAAGCTCGTGCCCCGCGACGTGCGGCTCGGCCTGGCGGACGCCACCGACACGGAGGTGCAGGAAGGGCTTGAGGCCGGCACCGACGTCGTGATCCGGGTGCGCGAGAGCAGCGAATGAACGAGGCGGCGCCGCGAAAGAGGGCGCAGCGGCGCACGACGTCGCGCCGCCGGACGAGCGCGAAAACCGCAGGCGCGGCGCAGATCGTCGCGCGGGATCTCTGCAAGACCTATGTGATGGGCGGAAGTGAAGTGCACGCCCTGCAGGACGTGACCCTGGAGATCGCGGCGGGCGAATATCTCGCCGTGACCGGTCAGTCCGGCTCCGGCAAGTCGACGCTGATGAATCTGATCGGCGCGCTCGACCAGCCGACCAGCGGGACGCTCACGGTAGAGGGCGACGACCTCGGCAGGCTGAATTCCAATGCCTTGGCTCAGTATAGAAACGAGAAGATCGGCTTCGTCTTCCAGACCTTCAATCTCCTGCCCCGGACCTCCGCCCTGGATAACGTGGCGCTGCCCCTGCTCTATGCGCACGATGCGGGCGACGCGAAGGCGCGGGCTCGGGCGAGCCTGGAGCGGGTCGGGCTGGCGGAGCGTGCAAACCACGAGCCCTCGGCGCTTTCCGGCGGGCAGCAACAGCGTGTAGCCATCGCCCGCGCCCTGGTGAACGAGCCGAAGATCTTGCTCGCAGACGAGCCCACGGGCGCGCTGGATTCCAAGACCACCGAAGAGATCATCTCGCTGTTCGAAAGCCTGAACGAGAGCGGCATCACGGTGATCGTTGTCACCCACGAGCTCGACATTGCGGCCCGGGCGAAGCGGCAGATCACCTTCCAGGACGGGCGCGTGGTGGAGGACCGGTCATGAGCCTCTTCGCCTCCCTGAAAGTGGCGCTCATCGCACTCCGCGCCAATGCGCTGCGCAGCTTCCTTGCCATGCTCGGCGTCATCATCGGCGTCGCCTCGGTGATCGTGATGATCTCCATCGCCACCGGCGCGTCGCAAGCCATCGAAGAGCGCATCCAGTCGCTGGGCACCAATGTGCTGATCGTCTTCCCCGGCTCCACCCGGAGCGGCGGACGGCGGGGCGGTGCGGGCACGGCGCTGGCCCTGTCTGAGCGTGATGCGCAAGCGATCCGCCGGGGCGTGCCCGGTGTGGCGGGCGTCGCCTCCATGCTGAACGGCTCGGCCAGCGTGGTGGCCGGCGCGAAGAACTGGACCAGCAGCATCCAGGGGGTGAACGAGGACTATATCTCCGTGCGTAACTGGCCGCTGCTGGCGGGCCGGAACTTCACGCCCGCCGACGAGCAGTCGGCCGCCAAGGTCACCATCCTCGGCCAGACGCTTGCGAAGGAGTTGTTCGGTACCTCCGACGTGGTCGGCGAGCGCATCCGCATCAAGAACGTGCCCTTCACGGTGATCGGCGTGCTGACCGAGAAGGGCCAGTCCGGCTGGGGCCGCGACCAGGACGATATCGCGCTGATGCCGTTATCGACGGCGCGGCGGCGGGTGGTCGGCGGCGACGAAACCGTGCCCGACAATGTCGAGATGATGATGGTGCAGTTTCAGAGCGAAGAGGACATGGAATACGGCCAGGCGGATCTGGAGCGGCTGCTCCGCCAGACGCGCCGGGTACGCCCGGGGGAAGCGGACGATTTCCGCATCATCGACATGGCGGAGTTCATCCGCACCCGCAGCGAGATGCAGGCGATCCTGAGCGTGCTGCTCGGCGCCACGGCCGCTATCTCTCTCGTGGTCGGCGGCATCGGCATCATGAACATCATGCTGGTCTCGGTGACCGAGCGGACGCGGGAGATCGGCCTGCGCATGGCGGTCGGCGCGCGGCGGCGTGACATCCTGGTGCAGTTCCTGATCGAGGCGGTGACACTATGCGTGACCGGCGGGCTGATCGGGCTCGCCAGCGGCGGTGCGGGGGCGCTCGCTCTGTCTGTGTGGGGCCAGTTCCCAGTCGCGATCTCGCCCAGCCTCGCGGTGATCGCGCTTCTGTCTGCGGGATTCGTGGGCGTGTTCTTTGGCTACTACCCGGCGCGGAATGCGTCGCGGCTCAATCCCATCGACGCGCTGCGGTATGAGTGATTGGAGCTGCTGCGCGCGCTCCAGTCACAGGCCCGTCATTGCCGGGCTCGACCCGGCAATCCATGCCGTTCCCATCCAGCTAATGCCCTGCCCCTCCAATGAACTCCGTTTCCGCTGAGCCGTAACGGCGTGGATGCCCGGATCATGTCCGGGCATGCCGATGGAGAAGGTTGGGAGATCGTCCTAGCTGACGCTGGCGATCTGGTTGCCCTCGTCGAACAGCACGACGGTGGGCTTGTAGTTACGGGCCTCTTCCGCCGGGATCTGGCAATAGGCGACGATGATGACCTTGTCGTCCTTCTGGACCAGGCGGGCGCCGGCCCCGTTCACCCCGATCTTGCCGGAACCGCGGGGCGCCTCGATAGCATAGGTCGTGAAGCGCGCGCCGGTATTGATGTTGAGCACATCCACCTGCTCGTGGGGCAGGATCCCGGCCGCATCCAGAAAATCCCGGTCGATGCCGATGGAGCCTTCGTAGTTGAGATCGGACTCCGTGACGCTCGCCCGGTGGAGCTTGGCTTTCAACATGGTCAGAAACACGTGGATACCCCAAGACTTCGTCTGCCGCTTGAGCCCCGGCCTATAGGGCAGAAGACGGCGCCATGCAATGAGGGTGGGCGCGAGGCCTAACGGGAGCAGCCAATCGAGGCCTGGATTGCCATCACGATCGCCCGGGTCGGACAGACATTCTCGCACGGGATGCCGTCGTTATCGCCATCGGCGCGCGGATGGGCGCCAGTGCACCAGGCATGGACCGCTTCTTCGCAGCTGGAGAACTCTTTGCACGTCACGGCTTGCGCGCTCGTCGGAGCGAGCAACATCGCAAGACATAGCAAGGCGCAGATACGCATACACACTGTCCCTCACGTCGAAGAGACAGCCGACCACAACCTTGAGTGTCTTTCAATTCCCCGGTTCGCGCAGGGTGCGCCACACATCACGGCCGTCATCCCGGATCAACCCGGGCATGACGAAGGTCGTGGGCGTCACCGCCGCTCAGTGATCGTCCTCGCCGCGGTCTGAGGGCGTGACCTGCTCGGCATCCTTGGGCATGCGTTCGCCGTGGAGCTTCGGCGGCGTATCCTTGTCGGGAAGCTCGCGCTTCTCGGTCTTCCGATAGCTCTGGTCGTCGCGGTTGTTCTGGTCGTCCCAGTCCTGGATCAGCGTCTTGATGGCCGCTTCCGTGGACGGCTGATCCGTCGAAGGGCGCACGGGCCCGGGATGGGCTTCGTCGGGCATGTCGCCGGTGCCGGCCTCGGCCGTGCCTTGGGTCCGGTTCGACAAGATCTCCTCGGCGTCCTTGTTCTCAGCGCGGATATTCTGGGTGGCGCCTTTGGGGGCTGCGCCGCTATCGGGCACGTCCGGCGGCTCGCCGCCCTCTTTGCGGATCTTGAACTCCTCGGGCGTACCGTAGGAGATCTCCTTGCCCTTCAGCCAATCGCCCACCTTGGTTTTCATCGCCAAACCTCCGATCTCGCGTTCTGCAATTCCGCCTCTGAAAAATCGCGCCTTGAAACGCAGCCGCCGCGCGCCACATTTCGGCTTTCAAATCGCCGCTTCGTAAGGGTAACGCGCCGGCGGCAAAGCCGTTCAGCGAGGGTTCATCGGATCTTTGAAACCATTAACGCTGTCGGCAGATGATGCCAGAATGCAACGGGGCTTGAGACAAATCGACCGCGGCGGCAAGCAAACCGCAACGAATTGCCTATATGGTCGTTACCGTCTTTCCCCCAAGGTTCAAGTGGTTGGCTTCAAATGGCTTATTCGAATTTTCGCGCTGCGCTGAACAAGCTTTTCAATCCCGTTTCGCTGCTCGTTTTGGGCGTCGCGCTCGCGCTGATGCTGGCGGTTTCCGGCCCGGCGCACGCCAATGTACGCATCAATATCGACAAGACGACCCAGAAGATGGACGTCTATGTGGACGGCCAGCCCCGCTATCGCTGGGACGTCTCCACGGGCCTGCAGGGCTACGACACGCCCTCGGGCAGTTTCACCCCCTTCCGCATGGAGGAGGATCACTTCTCGCGTCAGTATGACGACGCGCCGATGCCCTACTCCATCTTCTTCACCAAGCAGGGTCACGCGATCCACGGCACCATGGATGCCCGCTATATGGGCCAGGCCGCGAGCCATGGCTGCGTCCGGCTGCTGCCCAAGCATGCGGCGGTGCTCTATCAGCTGGTGAAGGACGAAGGCATGGCCAACACGACGGTGAGCATCACCGGCGATATCGGGCCGGGCCAGACCTTTACCGATCAGCGCCAGGACCGCCGGCGCTTCTATGACGACGCCTATCAGGATCGTCGCTATGCGGGTCCGGGCTACTATCAGGAATACGAATCCCGCGGGTTGTTCGGCAATCGCCGGGAGCGCCGGGGCGGCTTCTTCCGCCGCTAACCGCCGCGCATCTACGAGACGAGACGAAAGCGGGCCTCCTCGGAGGCCCGTTTTTTTGTTGGGAGGCTTCCCCGGCGGGGAGAGAGCAGGCTGCGGTCTGCCGCGAAACCTGTGCCCTGCCCCACCTTCGGCCGTCATCCCTGCGAAAGCAGGGATCCAGTATCCTCTGTGGTCGAAATAGCGAACGGCCGGTGGTTACTGGATTGCCCGGTCAAGCCGGGCAATGACACTCAGAACAGAAAGCCCAAAGCGGCACACAAATTCGCTCGCTTTTCCCCGCCGATAGGCGCATGGGATTCGGCACGAGCCCGCCGGTCCTCATCGAGGGCCGTGGAGCCGCCCCAACCCCCAGGAGACCGCCATGGCCAAGGGCCAGCAGAGAAGCAATCGCGAGAAGAAGAAGCCGAAGCAGGAGAAGGCCAAGACCACCGCGGCCCCCATCCCCTCCACCATCGAATCCCGCGGCAAGGTGGTGACCGGAACCAAGAAGAAGTAGGCGGGCGCGCCTTTCTCCTGTTCTCCCCCTCACCCCAACCCTCTCCCCCGAGGGGACAGGGAGCAGGCTGCGGTTTGCGGCACGGCGCGGCGCCCGTCCCAACCTCCGCCGTCATGCCCGGACTTGATCCGGGCATCCAGGGGCGAAGAGTTCAGAACAAGCAGCACTGGATTGCCGGGTCAAGCCCGGCAATGACCAAGGCGTGTGGGGCGCACCCACGCGCCGACCCTCGCCCGGCCGTCGGCAAACGAAGGCCCATCGCGGACGCGCTTGCGCGTCGCGCAACTTGAAATGCGTTGCCCTGGTGGTGACGTACCGGACCCCCGAGGCAGGTTCGTTACACCCGCGCGCGTTCGGCTCTCGCCGCTTTCGCGCGCGTCTGACCTCAGGCGCCGCCCCTAACCTCACGCTGAAGGCGAAATCCCCAGGCACACGTCCCTTATGAGAACAGATCGCAAGTTCAGGGAAAGGCTCGAAGCAGAACAAATCTCAGATGTCGTCGTCATCTTCATCAAACCAAAAATCGAAATCATCCGTCTCATAATCAAATGCGAAGTCTTCAATCGCGTAATCAGGCTCGTTATCTTCAGTCTCCTCGAAGACACTCGGCCTTGCATCCCAACGCAGCAAACTTCTCTGCTCTTGGAAGATCTTTGACTGAGCCGTCCCAATTTCATTAATTTCCCACGGCTCCATGAGGTCTAGATGCCGAAGTTCAAGCGCAAGCGGCCAAAACTCGTTTCGACTGTGGCTGCCCTCCAAGCGGCCCAATAGCTTGTTGGCAACATCGTCATCAGAAATCAAACCGTGGCGACCCATATGTAACAGCAACCCAAGAACTACTGGGCTGTTATTTTTCACAATCAGATCGCTAATTTTCTTAGTAATCCTGACATCCAACTCTTTAGCGAGCCATAGAGACCAAGCAACCTCCGAATCTCGGCTCAGAGAAGCTGATTGATAGGAAACGGAACGGATAACATCCCGCCAAAGCCTGCGATCCAACTTGTCGCCTCTCCGCCCCCTCCAGGCGATCACACGGGCAACGTAATCGAACGAATGGGGGAACTGAATGGCGCAGTGGGCCAAAAAGTGTTCTAGAACATCCCAATTGTAGGTCCAGCTTTTTAGCCTGTCTATTATCCTAATCGCGTGTTTTATTATTCCGTCATCGTTATCTTTAAGGGCTATCTCAATAATCTGGCCGAATGTAGCGACAAGATCGGAAGATGATGCATTACCCAGTAACGCCTTCTTCAGCGCCCTCTCAACTTCTAGCATACCCGAATCTGCCAGAATCTTGTTGAATTCTATAATTCTAGTCTTAGACTCATTAATATCTAAATTGTAGTACCTGAGTGCCGTGCGCAGTTTTGCCAGCCTATCTTCGCATTCTTCAAAGCTCGTCCCTCCGATCCAGTAATCATCGACATGCCGGACGTATATTGATCTCGGAGACAACGACAGAAATAACTTGTCGACAGCGGATAGAATTATCTCTCCGATTACTCTTGATGTGTCGGGACCGACAGCCAATCCCAAGGTCTGTTGTCCCTGCGATTGACGCAGTATGTAATCAAGCCGGTTTCCATATACTTCTGAGGAATTTGCACCTCGATCTTCCTTCGAAGCTTCGTAACCATTTATCGCCCACGGTATACTGTGCGTATAAACTGATGGATAGAATCTTGATACGTCCGTAACTACACAATATTTAAATCTTGAGAAAGCGGACAAGCGGATCCTGGGCAGTTCCGAGTGTGGAGTAATCTGCAAAGCTCTGGATCCCGTTTCCTTAAATTCGGGTTTAGACTGAGATCCTTCAGCCGATTCAAATATTTTTTCTATATCGTTCCAATGTTTTTCTATAAAAAACGATTGATCGTGAATATATACCGGATGCGGAATTCCAAATAACCTTCTTGTTCCACCTCTTTTACTAGCATCATAAGGAGCGTGGTGCCCGACGCACTTTCTGTTCACCAGGTATCTGCCTGCCTCGTTATAGACTGTGCTACGTCTTTTGACTGGAAGATCGGCGGCATATTTTCAGGTAAAAGCCCCCGTTCCAAGAAACTCGAAATCGATGGTTTTGACATAACCCCTCCGGGTGCGTCGCGGGATAGGCTGATCGCGCCCTATACGTGTGGTATTTGGCTGCCTCACAACTGTAGCGGGGAACTGACTTCTCAGCCACATTCCCTCAATCTTTCGGTGGTAGGCTCCTCTCCAGTTATGCGTGTGTGATCTGAGGGATCTGCAGAAAATGCGTGGATGGAATGGTTTTGCGGGCGCGCTGGGCTTGTGTCTGCTCGCTTTGTGCGTGGTGGGTTTCGGCAGCGCGGCTAAGGCCGCCCAGTGCGGGAACACGGCCGCCGGGTTTGAGACCTGGAAGCGGCAGTTTGCGGCCGAGGCGCAGCAGCGCGGGATCGGCCGGCGGGGCATCCAGGCCCTGATGGCCACCCAATACTCCTATGGGACGATCAAGGCCGACCGGGGCCAGCACTCCTTCAAGCTTTCGCTGGACCAGTTCATGCAAAAGCGCGGGGCGGCGACCATCGCAGCCCAGGGGCGGTCCAAGAAGGCCCAGAACGCCCAGCTTTTCGCGGCCATCGAGCAGCGCTACGGCGTGCCCGCGGGGCCGCTGATCGCCATCTGGGGGCTGGAGACGGCCTTCGGCGGCTATATGGGCAACCAGAACACGCTGTCTGCCGTGGCGACGCTGGCTTACGACTGCCGGCGGCCGGACTTCTTCGAGCCGCATCTGATGGCAGCCCTGCAGCTGATCGACCGCGGCTGGCTGAGCCCGTCCCAGCGGGGCGCCATGCATGGCGAGGTGGGCCATACCCAGTTTCTGCCGGCCAATATCGTCCGCTACGGGGTGGACGGGAACGGCGACGGGCGCGTGGACCTGAACAACCGGGCCGATGCGCTCGCCTCGACCGCCAACTTCCTGCGAGGCCATGGCTGGCGGCCGGGCGCGGGCTATCAGCCGGGGCAGCCGAACTATTCGGCGATCCAGGGCTGGAACGCGGCAAGCGTCTATCAGCAGACCATCGCGATCGTGGGCCGCCAGATCGACGGGGGTTAGAGACCTATTCCCACGTCATGCCCGGACTTGATCCGGGCATCCAGGGGCTGCAACCACCGCGCCAGCCGCCCTGGATTGCCGGGTCAAGTTTACGACCGGGTCCGCAAGCGGAGCCCGGTTGCCCGGCAATGACGAAGGTGAGCGGGCGAGGTCGTGCGCCATTCTCTGCTGTCATCCCTGCGAACGCAGGGATCCAGTATCCCCTGTCGTGCCGATCACGACCGGCGGTGGTTACTGGATTGCCCGGTCGAGCCGGGCAATGACAAAGGAGTATGAGGCCACTCATGCGCCCACTGCCCCTCCCCCACATATGGCCATTGCTCCGTCAAAACCCGCCGCTATGATGCGCGCGCTTCGCACCATTTTGAGGGACATTCCATGCAGACCAGCCGCGCCGCAGCTAAGGGCACCACGCTTTACAGCATGGGCGGGATCCTCCTGATCGCCATTGCGGCCGTCGCCGCGCTGATGACCAAGCCGTCGTTGGAAAGCTTCGACCAGCACCTGAACACGGAGCTGCGCTCGGAGGTCGCGAAGGCGCTCCAGACGAAGCAGCAGGATGGCGGCGTCGTGGGGCTGGTGATGCGGTTGGGGTGCACGGTGGATGTGGATGC
Source organism: Methyloligella solikamskensis (assembly GCF_042676065.1). Classification (NCBI taxonomy): domain Bacteria; kingdom Pseudomonadati; phylum Pseudomonadota; class Alphaproteobacteria; order Hyphomicrobiales; family Hyphomicrobiaceae; genus Methyloligella; species Methyloligella solikamskensis. Next base: position 2,508,995 of record NZ_JBHTJO010000001.1, read on the forward strand.
CTGCGTGCGGCTGCTGCGCTCCCAGATGCAGGTGGACGAGAAGGATCTGGTGGTCGCCCGCTATGTGCGGGTGCTGACGCGCCAGGAGGAGAAGAACTGCCTCGGGGCGTTCAACACCTGGTTCTGCACCGGCTTCAACGACCGCTAGGGGCTCGCCGCTTCTTCCTCGAAGGTCCAGTAGCGGCCGGCATCGATCTCGACGGGCGAGAGGCGCTTGCGCTCCTCGGCCCGCTTCTTCCGCATGATCAGATCTCGCAGATCGCCCAGCACGGATACGGAATCGGCGTAGTAGCTGTGGCCGACGAAGTCGGTGCTGGTGGCGCTGGCATCGATGGTATCGACGCCCGGCGCAAGCGTGATGCCGCCTGCCGTGTCGCCGGCCCGCCGATAACCGGCGAAGCTCTTGGAGGCCATCAGGGCATAGTCGCCGGAGGAGGCGTAAAGCGTGGCCCGGCGCTCACCGGCCAGGATCTTGGGCGCGATATCCCTGCTGAAGGTGTCGGCATCGATATCGGGGGCGGCGAGGATGATCTCGTCGAACTTCTCGCGAAGCTTGGGCTCTTCCAGGAACAGCTCCTTCAGGGCGCCGGTCAGCACCCGCGTCCCCATGCTATGGGCGATGAGATAGATGTCATCGGCGCCCGAGCGCTTCGCGAAATCCTTCAGGAAATTCTGGAAGTCGTGGCGCGACCATTCCGCATTGGTCTCGTCCACCTTGTAGCTCGAATAGCTCGCCTGGGACGGCCAGCTATAAAGCACGGGCGCGCCGCCGAAGCCGAGATCGTAGGCCATTTGGGCGGTCCGGCGCGTGGCGTCGACGAAGGCGACGTTGTAGCCGTGGACGAAGATGAAAGCGGACTTTCGCCTTGAGCTCTTCACCCGCTCCTGAACGTCCTTGAAGAAGGCTTTCTTGTCCTTCTCGTCCAGGGAGAGGAGCACGACGAAGCGCTCCGGATCCTCGCACCATTCCAGACGCCAGATGGAGGGCCGCTCCACCTCCCCCATGCGGTGGTCGCGGGGGATGGAGACCTCCGCCACGCCATAAGTGAGGGGCCCGCGATCGCCGCCATAGGCCTCGGCCGGATCTTCGTCACCGGTCCGTTTGCGGTCGGTCGCGTAATAGACCCGCACCACGGCGTAGGACGGGTGTTCGACACTGAAGGCGGCCTCGCCCGTCCGCTTGGTTTGCAGGGCCTCCGCCTCTGCATAGAGCTTCTCGGCGTTGGCGCGCAGCCCCTGCTCCTCATATAGGCCGGCCAGCGCGTAGAGGCTTTCGATCACCAGATCGTCGGTTTCCTCCAGGGCGGCCCGGCGGATGGCGAGGGACTGCTTCAGAAGCGCTTCGGCCTCGTCCTCCCGGCCGTTGGTCTGATAGAGCCGGGCGAGCTGATCCAAGCTTTCGGCCGACTCCAGGCTGTTCTCGCCGAACGCCTTCTCCCGGATGGCGAGGCCTTCCTTCAGCAGCGCTTCTGCCTGGTCGATCCTGCCCTGGGTCTCATAGAGGAAGGCGAGCTCCAGCAGCGCCGGGACGATCGGGGGCTGGTCCGGGCCGTAGCGTTCCTTGGTGAGGGTCACGTAGCGCTGGGCGAGATCGAGAGCTTCGCCAGGCTTGCCGGCCTGGCTGAGCTCGGCGATGCGCCGGGGCATCATCTCCAGGTCGCCGACGCCATCCACCTCTGCCTTGATGGTCTCGGCGCGGACGATCAGCGCGTTCGCCTCATCCTCCCGGCCCTGATCGAAATAGACGCCGGCGAGATTGTGCAGGCTGGTGGCGACCAGGGCATGATCGGGCCCGAAGACACGCTCGCGGATGGTGAGCGCCCGCTCCAGGAGCGGTGCGGCCTTGTCGTAGTTCTGCTCCCGGCGGAGCATCCAGGCGAGCCATGTGACGGCGGTCGCGTATTCGGCGCTGTCCTCACCGGAAGCCGTGCGGGCCTCAGCCACGTATTTCCTGGCCAGGGCTAATGCCTCGGCCGCCTCGCCTGCTTGCGCGAGCCCGGGGATCTGACGGTTGAGCTCGGTGAAATCGGGCGGAGTTTCCGCGGACGCCGGCACGGCGGCGGCCCCCAATAAAAAAACGGCCAGGGCGAGCCCGCAAAGGACACGCCCTGACCGCTTCGATGTCTGAGGCAGGCGGCGTTTCTGATCCATCTCATTCTCCCCTTGGGAGCCGGACCCGCCGCCCGTCCTCTATCCGTTCAAGCTAAGCTGCCAAAGCCTACGCAGCCTTCTTGGCGTAGTAGGACTGCAGACCGGCCATCACCTTGGGCTTGTCGAAGTCGGCGCCCATCTCGAGCATCCGGTCGGCGAAGCGGCTGACGATCTCGGTGATCTGCTCTTCCGACAGCTGGTTCAGGATACCGATACGGATCTGGACCGGCTCCGACAGGGTCGGCCAAATGCCGAAACCTTCGGCGCGGGCGCCCTGCACCAGCTCCTTCTCCTTGCCCTGCATGCTGTCCGGCAGGCTGCACACGACCAGGCTGGTCATGTTGGAGGTCACCTTGCAGCCCATGGCCTCGACGGCCTCGCGAAGCGCCTTCTCGTGATAGGCGTAGGAGTCGGCCTTGGCGGCCTTGCCGTAGGCGAGGATGATGCGCAGGGCCTCGTGGAACGCAGCCACGGCGTAGCAGGAATGGGTCTGGTGATAGACCGGGTTCTCGACATCCTTGCCGTCGATGATGCCCCAATGGCGCGCATCGAGGATCGGGTGGTTCACGAAGGTGTAGCAGCCGCGCTTCTTGACGACATCGATGGCCTTGTCGGTGAAGGACACCGGCGCATAGGTCAGCGGCAGGGAGAGCACACCCTTCTGCGGACAAGACGCCCAGGCGGCAACGCCCGGATAGTCGTCGATGTTGAAGTCGGCCACGCCGAGGGACGACACGGCGTCGACCAGACCCATCACGTCATGCTTTTCGCAGGCGTCGGAGAAGCCCTGGATGTCGTTGATGCGGCCCGAACCGGTCTCCCAGTGCGCCATGAACGCCCACATGGGCTTATGCTCGGCCAGAGCCTTCTCGACGATCTCGCCGGTGACGGATTCGCCGTGGGGCACCGTGATGGTGATCACATTGGCCGGCTTGGGATCCAACGAGTTGGCCGAAAGGTCTTCCAGGGAAGAGGCCTTCATGCGGATGGTCAGATCGTCGATGCTGGAGAAGGTGCCGTTGACGAAGCAGACGACCTTGTCACCCGGCAGGATGAGGCTCTGCATGCAGTCCAGGCCGGTCCAACCGGTGCCGGCAACGCCATAGGTATAGACGTTCTTGGTGCCCCAAAGCTCGCGAAGCATGAACTTCGCTTCCTTCATGCCGCGCAGCACGTCTGCCTGCATGTGGTCGGCGACACCCGTCTTGGCGAAGCGCTCAAGCACGCGGGGGTCGGTGTTGCCCGGCCCGGGGCCGGCGGCGAGCGTTTCGGGAATTTCAAGCGGGGGATAAATCTCAGTCATCGGAACACCTCAACTTAGATAGCGTCTTGGATATTTGGTCCGGTCCGCGAACGCACCGGCTGGAGTCGTCGCCGGCCCGTTATGGCCCGGCTGGATATGTCGCCCGGCCTCCTGAAGGACGGGTTCGATACGTCGTTCGATCCGATTGGATCGGTTGCCGATCCTTCGGAAGGATCGATTTCGGACCGGATGGTATGCCGCCCTCCCTCGGAGACGCGCGCGCCTCCTCCGGCCCTCAGGGTGGTCGTAAGAATTCGGGGTAATCGTGTAGCTGGAAGGTGGCATTCGGGCAAGAGGCGGGATCGTTTTTCCCGAAAATGCGCGGTTCCTTCGCAGGTGCGAAACGTGCGAATGCCCAGACGGTTGCGCGCCCGGGCATCCGATGTCTGTCGCGATTTACAGCGCCATCCTTAGAGCGCTTCGCGAAGCTCGAGGCGGCTAGCTCAGCACTTGTTGCCGAGGGTGACCACGCAGCCGACGCCCTTGCCGGTCTCCTTGAGCACCGTGCCGCCGCCTTTGACGACGCCGGAGCCGACCTTGCCGGCGCCGGTGGCAACGCCTTTGCCGGCATTCATGGCGCCACTGGCGACGCCCTTGCCGACCTGCGCACCGCCCTTAACGACGCCCTTGCCCATCTCGCCGGTGCCTTTCACGACACCCTTGGCCGTGCCGGCCGGGCCTTCCTTCAGCCCTGCGCCCATCTCACCGACGCCGCGGGACACGCCGCCGCCGACCTCACCGGCACCGCCGACCACGCCGCGGCCGACTTCGCCGGCGCCTTTGGCAACGCCCTTGCCGGTCTCCATGGCGCCGCTAGCGGCACCAGCGCCGGCCTGGCCTGCGCCCTTGGCGACGCCTGTGCCGGCCGTGGTGGCACCCTGAACGGTGCCCTGCACGGGCTTGGCTTCCTGGGCATGGGCCGGAATGGCAAAAGCGGCGACCATCACCGTCGAAAGAAGTAGAGTACGCATAGGATATCCTCCCTCAAACTCATGTCGTAAATATAGGGGCGGCCGCGGGAAATCCGGGCCTAACGCCATACACATAAAGCCCCTTATGCATCGCCAACGTGTTGATTTGGCGGCAAATGCTCCGCCCTTTTTACCATCGTTCTTATCAATGGGTAAGCACCTGTCCCCCGCCCCATTCCGCTTCTTCCCCACCGCGCTCCGCTTCCTGGCCGCCCTTTACGAGATCGGCATCGACGCGGCCGAAGGCGCCATCGTCGGTTTCATCGTCTTCGTCTTTCTCGTGTGGACCTGGCCCTACCCGCCGCCGGACTGGGCGGTCGGCACCCCCCAGCTTGCCTGGGGCCTGGGCTTTGCGGGCGCCGGGGCGGCGATTGCCGGGGTGCGGAGCTGGCTCGGCCGCAAGAGGCGCCTGGCGCGCGGGGATGAGGACTGAGTGAGGCGTGGAGTTCGGTGTCGCTCCTCATGGTGAGGGCGCGAGCGAAGCGGAGCGGGTCTCGAACCATGAGGCCACATCCTTCGAGACACGGCCTTCGGCCGCCCTCAGGATGAGGAGGAACGTTGGGCAATGGCGCTAGCGCCAACCTCAGCGGGAACTCTGCCTGCGCCCTCCCCGTTCGATCCTCAACAAATCGAACGAACCAGAAAGGGAGGAGACCCATGGCCGGCGACGAAAAGCTGACCGAGCTGAACCCGAAGCTGCACCGCAAGAACCCCAACAATGCGGATCACGACACGCAACAATGGGGCAAGGGCAATCACCCCATGACCGGGGCGCAAGCGAGCTATCTCAAAGCCATCGCGGAAGAGGCGAACGAGCCGGACACTTATCGCGAGGATATGACGGAAGCGGACGCGACCGCAGAGATCGACCGGCTCCGCGAAAAGCTGGGCATGACGGGGTAAGCGAGAAGAGCGCAAGGCGCGCGCTGCACTTTCGGTCGTCACCCCCGCACTGGACGGCGCCAGTTGTCACCTCTCCCCGCCGGGGAGAGGTCGAGCACGCTGTGCTCGGGTGAGGGGGATAAAGAAGCGGAGAGGTTCGCCCCCCTCACCCCAACCCTCTCCCCACAGGGGAGAGGGAGTTCGCCCCCTCACCGCCGCGCGGAGGCTCCCGCGCCCCGCGAGAACAGCATGAAGATATAGAACAGCCAGACGCCGACGGCGGAGACGGCCGCGGACACATAGGTCCAGGCGGCGGCGTCCAGCACCTTATCGACGCTTTCGATCTCCTCCGGGCCTAAGATCCCCTGGCGCGCCAGAAGCTCCTTGGCCCGGGCGCTGGCGTTGAACTCCACGGGCAGGGTCAGAAGCGCGAAGAAGAAGGACGAGCCGAACAGGATCACGCCCGCCCAGGTGAGCCAGTTCATGCCCAGCACAAGCCCGGCAACGAACAGCCAGGGCGCGATCTTGGACGCGATCTGCACCAGGGGCACCACATAGGTGCGCGCCTCCATGGGGAAATAGTCTTTCGCGTCCTGCACCGCGTGGCCCGCCTCATGAGCGGCGATGCCGGCGGCGGCGATGGACGGCGTGTAGAAGACCTTCTGGCTCAGGCGCAGCACCTTGTTGCGCGGATCGTAATGGTCCGAAAGCTCGCCCTCGACCGGCTCGATCCGCACATCCTGCAGCCCCTTCGCATCGAGCAGGCGGCGGGCGACCTCCGCCCCCGTGATCCCGCTCGGCGTCTTCACTTGGGAATACTTGGCGACGTTGCTCTTGATGCGCGCCTGCGCATAGAGCCCGAGCAGGAGCCCCGGCCCGACAAACAGCCAAAACAGCGGATCTTCGAACATGGGAGCCCCCCGAGTTGTTTGCGCTCAGCAGCCAGCCCCGGCCGCTTGTGGTTGAGGAAACGCGGAAGCGGCGCGGTGGTTCGGGAGCTTCTCCTCTTGAGAGGGGAAGTCTTGAAAGGGAAGATGCCCGGCCAACCGGGCTCCGCCTTACGGAACCGGTCTTAAGCTTATGCCGGGCATTCCATCATTAGCGGTTAGCAGCGGCGGCCGAAGGTCACCGCGCACTTGAAGCCGCCGCCGATGCCGCGTCCGGCTCTCGCCGCACCACGCCCGACGCCGCGGCCGGCGGTTTCAGCGCCGCGCGCCACACCGCGCCCGGCCCGGGCCGTTCCGCGCCCGACGCCCTCGGCGGCGTTCGCCGTGTTCTTGCCGAAGCGCTCGAAGATCCGCGCCTCGGAATGCCCCGGCAACGCCACCAGCGTGCCGAACGCGAGCAACAGAGCCGCAAATATGGAAAGTCTCATCATCGTCTCCTCCTCAGGATCAAAACTTGGTGTGATGCGAAGTCCTGGAGGGGACGGATGGTTCCGGGGATTCGACGGGCTCTAAGCGCTGCAACTCTTGTCGAGCCATGGCCAAGGAGCCTCTGATCTCAAGACAGCACGACCAAGGAAAAGCCATTTGGATCGAGGAGCGGGACCGATATAATGGTGAGATTCTACCGCGTCGTTTGTGGCGGCGGTATGTGTAGGCAATGTAGAGAACGGCCAGCCCCAAATGCGCTTTAGTTCATCGAAGCATGGAACGAGTAGATTTCTATGGCTTACTCACCCATCGGCGCATCACGTTAGGCCAAGTCACGACATAGTATTAGATGAAAGCGAGAATTTCATAGCTTTGCCTACGATTGGGGCGTTGGTCGTAGGGTGGCTCTTGGTTGTGCCACGTCGCCCAGTTCCCTCAATGGCTTGTCTCACTGACACTGAGCAGGTTGAACTAAGAAACTTTGTTGGTCGCCTCAGCAAGAAGCTATCTGGTTTCAACCAACAAGTATTCCGATTCGAACATGGTGGCGCTCGAGGTAGCCGATTGGCTTGCGGAGTCGAGCAGGCCCATCTGCATCTGATAGCTTTAGATTTTGATCTCTATAGATTGGCGCTGTCGCAATCAGAGGTCGTGTGGCAAGAGTTGAGCCGAGACCAATCTATCAAGAAATGGCAGGACGTGGACTATCTCTACATTCGATCTGCTGATGATCGAGTCGCTGTAGGATCACCCTCCCATCCACAATCTCAATGGTTTCGCCGTCTGATCGCTAAGGCTCTAGGAGTCCCGGAATTATGGGACTACAAGAAGCACCCGGCTCTCTCGAGGGTGGACGAGACGGCGTCCCGTTTTGCGCCATGAGCCGGCCCCCCGACCAGTTGGACGATCCGACTGATGGTCGTCCAGTAGGCGACTGGAGATCAAGATATTCAGGTGGCGCATGGTGCCAAATCTGCAGTGAATTAGCTTATCTTCTTTTGATGCTCTTCGCAGCGATAACCCTTTTATTCTTTATCGGATGCTCGTTAGCAGCTGAAAGCGCTGAGCACAGGATTGTCTGGCTTGAGAGCGCAATTCCGGAAGGAATGCTGGTTTGGATCGCGGTGGGTTTATCTGGTTCTATTGGCGGAATAACTTTTACGTTGAAGTGGTTATACCACTCTGTTGCAAACAATATTTGGAACCAAGATCGGGTGCTCTGGCGTATAATCGTTCCTGTGATTTCAGGATTGGTGTCGACCTTCCTCGCGTTTGTTATTTTCTCAAATATAGTTTTCTTGATCAGAGGTGAGTCGCTAGGAAATGTATTTTTCGCGATGGGCTTCGGATTTGTCTTCGGATATTTTTCAGATAGCGCTCTCGCCTGGCTGAAAAAGCTAGCAGATAGCGTGTTTGGCCGTACTGACCCAACGCCCGAATAACCGACCCAATGAGGCAGCACACACTCGCTCAGAAGACCACGCAGATCAGAACGTTTTCGGAATTCCAAAGTATTGCGACTAGATTCGGCGCTAAGGCTGCGGGATTGGTGCAAGTGCCGGAAGCTTGGTGTCCGCCTTTTCTGTGCTTACCAATTCTGGTTCACGCAGCTTGGCGGAACGGAAGTCACTGCGGGCCGGAGTTACTACGCGAAATTGACGAGTGGCTTGACGCTCACCGGCAGATCTCTCCCGACGGCTTCATGATCCGATCAAGCGCGGTCCGAGAATCTATAGGAGAACGCGGCCGCTATCTGAGTATTGCGCTCCCAGCAAGTACAACGACCAGCGACGTGATCTCTGCCGCCTCTGAGGTTTTCTCACATGCCGGAAAGCATAGTCAGGACGAGATCGCCCTCATACTCCAGAAGCACCTAAAGGTTGATAGTGCGGGACATTTATCGAACGAACGTCGCATCAGCCCAACACGAAATCAGTGGAAGTATGAGACTTTCAGCCCGGTGTGGGGCGCTCCTGAAGGGCTCAACTCTAAGTTCGCGCCACCAATTGACGACCTCAAGTCGATCCGCGGTGTTCGAGGAATCCCCCATCAGTCGCTTCGCTCAGTTGCACAGTGGATAAACTCTAAGATTATCCCGAGGTGTCACATGGAGTGGATCGTTAGCTCCGGTGCCCTGTGGATTGTGCAATTGGATCTCGAATGGGAAGAAACGGATCAAGGCAAAGATCCGGCAGACGCGACAATGGTTGCGGAAGGGCTTCGGCCTATATCAACGGCGTCCAAAATCTTTAAGGCGTTCACACCAGGTGACCGTACATCATGGCCAAAATTGAAGAACCTTGAAGATTTCGATTTTGGAACAACACGATCTGGGCCGCGCCTTTATTTTGCTACGGCCGAGCAATTACAGCAGGCGCTAGCTACGTCGGGGCCACTCTTGGAAACAGAGATTGACGAGCTAACGGCTGGTCGTGCGGTCTTACGTACTGATCTTGATCGCACTGACAGTGGGATTCTCAACCTGCCTCGTACAGACACAGTAGATGGGCGACTTGCTGTCGCCTGGCTAAGAGATACCCTTCCCCTCCTCTCCGAGCGCTTCGGATCACTATCGGGTCTTGCAGTAATCTTACATGCTTTCTTGCCGGCTAGGGCGGCCGCTTGGGCGTACTTCGACCCGGGTACGCCGATCGCATACGTAGACGCGCTCTGGGGTCTGCCGGACGGGCTTCAGGTCCTGCCTCACGACTCCTTCCAGGTCGATATCCGGCGTGGTCGGGTCATTTCGCAAAAGATTCGATTCAAACCACGCTTCCTTTGCGAGGCGCCGGACGGAACCTGGCGTTATACGGAGGTTTTGAGGCTGAAGGGACGTAGCCAAGTGCTATCGCATGAGGAGGCCATCGAGATCGGCCTTCGCACAGCCAGCATTGCTGAAAAGTTGGGGCAAGATGCGCAGATAATGTGGTTCGTCGGCATTCCAAACGCGTACGGCGTCGATGCAAACCTGCCTTGGTATCGTGCTCGTGAAAAGGCTCAGCAAGCACCACGCTCCGCTCGCCGATACAGGCCCGTACCGGTATCAAAACAGGACGATTTAGCGACCCTCCCACAGGGAGATGTAATGATTAGGTTGGACCCTGAGGCGCCATTAATTCGCGATGACGCATTTCTCGATGAGGTCATAAGGATAGCCCAAGCTCGCAAACTACCAGTCGAGCTCCAGGGATCGCTTCTTAGCCATACATACTATCGGCTATCGAATGGGGGCGTTCCAGTCGTGCTAGCAGAACCCTACTCAAAATACTTCCGCACACGGGGACGTCGGGTTTTTGGCAAACTGGTTCGAGATAGAGTGCCTGTGGGCATTAAGGCTGGCGGAGAGCATGTCTCCGAAGCACGTTTGGCATCCGACGACGCTTTGCCCGGACTCTTCGCGAAGCTCGTGGAGGAAGGTCAAGAATTACTCCAATCATCAGACAAAGACTCTCAGGTCGAGGAGCTTTCTGACCTGCTGGAGGTTGTCCGCGGCTTGGCATTTCAAGCTGGTGCCGAGTGGGAAAAAGTCAATCAGGCTGCAGACCGCAAACGGGAAACACGAGGCGGGTTTCAGGAAAGGAGAGTGTTGCTCGAGACCTCTCTGCCAAAACCCCAAGCCGATGCACAGCTGGATCCTCGGGAAATTAAACTCCACGAGTTCTTGCGGGTGGAGGAAACAGGCAGTTTCGCGTCAGTCCCCATAGCGGCTTTGGTATCGAAGCAAGGATACGCATCCGCAAACTTCGAACTAGATGGGCAGCCGCTTGTTCTGACGCTCCGACTATCAGGCTCCAGGATTGAACTACGCTTAGAGGAAGAACCCTCTGACGAGACCAATCAGGGCGACCTGTTTTCTGCTGCTTAGAGCAACGTTCCCAAAGGGACTGGTCCGGTCAAATCCCAGCAGGCGCTACCTTGACAAGAACAAAACATGAACATATGCTGTGGGGATGGCGCTTTCGGTTCTTCAGAAGCTAGAGATCCTCGCCGATGCGGCGAAGTATGACGCGTCCTGCGCGTCGTCAGGGGGTGCCAAGCGCAATGCGCGGGGCGGCGGGATCGGCTCGGTCACCGGCGCCGGGATCTGCCACGCCTATACGCCGGACGGGCGCTGCGTCTCGCTGCTGAAGATCCTGCTCACGAATTTCTGCATCTACGATTGCGCCTACTGCGTGAGCCGCCGCTCTTCGGACGTGGCGCGGGCGCGCTTCACCGTCGACGAGGTGGTTCGCGTCACCCTCGACCTCTACCGGCAGAACTGCATCGAGGGGCTGTTCCTCTCCTCCGGCATCGCGCGCTCGGCCGAAGAGACCATGGAGGATCTGATCCGTGTGGCGCGGAGTTTGCGCGAGGCGCACGGCTTTCGCGGCTATATCCATCTGAAGACCATTCCCGGCGCCGACGAGGCGCTGATCGCAGACGCCGGGCGATACGCGGACCGGCTTTCGATGAATGTGGAGCTGCCGACCGAGCCTTCCCTGACGCGGCTGGCGCCGGAGAAGTCTGGCCGCGAGATCCGGGTCGGGATGGCAGCGACGCGGATGCGGATCGACGCGGCGGCCGAGGATCGCGCGGCATTCCGGAAAGGTCGCGGGCGGGCAAAGCCGCATCGCTTCGCGCCGGCCGGCCAGAGCACGCAAGTAATCGTGGGCGCGGACAACACGTCCGATGCGGACATCCTGACCGCGAGCTCTTCCCTCTACGCCTCCTACAAGCTGCGGCGCGTCTATTACTCAGCCTTCAGCCCGACGGGACACGCGAGCGCCGCCCTGCCCTCTACGCCCGCGCCCATCCTGCGGGAGCATCGGCTCTACCAGTCCGATTGGCTGCTCCGCTTCTACGGGTTCGGCGTGGACGAGCTCCGCGGGTCCATGCCCCACGGCATGCTGGACCTCGCCATCGACCCCAAGCTTGCCTGGGCATTGCAGAACCGGGACAGGTTCCCCGTTGATGTGAACAGCGCCTCCAAGGAAGAGCTGCTGCGCGTGCCCGGGCTGGGCACCAAGGCGGTGCAGCGGATCGTCGCCTCGCGCCGGTCGGGGCGTTTGCGGCTCGACGATGTGGCGCGGCTGACGGCTTCGATAAAGCGCGCGCGGCCGTTCCTCTGTGCTCTGGACTGGCATCCCGGCGCGTCACTCGATCATGCCTTCTTGCGCGACCGTCTCGCGCCGCAACCCGTTCAGCTTCCGCTTTTGTGATCTCGCTTTGTTGAGCTTGTAAGGACGACCCACATGTATCTCGTAAGTCTCCCTGCCGATCTTTCCGCCGACGATGCGCCATTCCGCGATGCTGTCCGGCGCGCGCTGTCTCTCAACCTCTCGCCGGAGAAGGTGAGTTTCAGCGCCAATGGGCAAGCCAGCTTGCTCGGGTCCCTGCCCGACGCTAAGGCAGAGCCGCTCACGGTGCCGCCGGGCTATCGGGAGCTGATGCAGCTCGCCATCCTGCACAGAGCGGCCGACCGCTACGATCTTCTCTATGAGGTGCTCTGGCGGCTGAAGCATGGAGAGGCCGGATTGCTGTCGCGTGCGAGCGATCCGGCAGTTTCGCGGCTTCAGGGCTACGCCAAGGCGGTGCGGCGAGACATCCATAAGACCCATGCCTTCGTCCGCTTCGCTGAGACCCAGGACAATATGGGCACGCTCCATGTCGCGTTCTTCGAGCCGAAATACTTCACCCTCCGCCGGTCGGCGCCCTTCTTCCGAGACCGGTTTGCCGGCATGCGCTGGCGGATCGAGACGCCGATCGGCACGGCAAGCTGGGATCGCGAGACGTTGCGCTTCGGGCCAGCAGTCGACGCACCGCGCAAGCCCCAGCCGGTGAACGAAGAGAGCGGCGACCTCTGGAAGACCTACTACCGGACGACCTTCAATCCGGCCCGGCTGAGGGTGGATGCCATGAGGGCCGAGATGCCGAAGCATTACTGGCGCAACCTGCCCGAGGCCGCGCAGATCCAAGACATGATCCGCGAGGCCGGCGCCCGGGAGCAGAGGATGCTGGAGAGCAGGCCTTCGGCCGCGCCGCGTTTCGCGGAGCGCATCGCAGAACGGCGGGCCTTCGCTGAAGAGGCTCAGCCGCCGCTCGCGTCGCTAGAGGCGATCAAGCACTCGGCCAGCGCGTGTACACGCTGCCCGCTTCATTCCGGCGCCACCCAGACCGTGTTCGGCGAAGGACCGAAGGATGCCGCGCTTATGCTGGTGGGTGAGCAGCCGGGCGACCGGGAGGATCTAGCCGGCCGTCCCTTCGTGGGGCCTGCGGGCCAGTTGCTGGACCGGGCGCTAAAGGATGCGGGGATCGTCCGCGAAGAAGCCTACGTCACCAACGCGGTGAAGCATTTCAAATACGAGCCGCGCGGCAAGCGGCGCATCCATAAGAGTCCCAATGCCAGCGAGGTCTCGGCCTGCCGCTGGTGGCTGGATGCGGAGATCGCGGAACTGCGTCCACGGCTGATCGTGGCGCTGGGCGGGACCGCCGGGCTTTCCCTGTTCGGCCGGCAAGTGTCGGTGACCAAGGAGCGAGGCCAGATCTTTGAGAGCGGCCAGGCTCGCGTGCTCCTGACCGTGCACCCGTCCTATCTGCTCCGGCTTCCGCCCGAGGAGAGGACTCGCGAATACGCCCGCTTCGTCGCCGATCTTACGATCGCCGCGCGCGTCCTGTCAGGACCGGTGGAGGTGGCGGCGTAACCGCCGCCCCATGCAGCCTGCTAGTTGTCCAGGAAGGAGCGCAGCTTCCGCGAGCGGCTCGGGTGCTTCAGCTTGCGAAGCGCCTTGGCCTCGATCTGGCGGATACGCTCGCGGGTCACGGAGAACTGCTGGCCGACCTCTTCCAGGGTGTGGTCGGTGTTCATGCCGATGCCGAAGCGCATGCGCAGCACGCGCTCCTCGCGCGGCGTGAGCGATGCCAGCACCCGGGTGGTCGTCTCGCGGAGGTTGGACTGGATGGCGGCGTCGATGGGGAGCACCGCGTTCTTGTCCTCGATAAAATCGCCGAGATAGGAGTCTTCCTCATCGCCGATGGGCGTCTCCAGGGAGATCGGCTCCTTGGCGATCTTGAGAACCTTGCGCACCTTCTCCAGCGGCATGGCCAGCTTCTCGGCCAGCTCTTCCGGGGTCGGCTCACGGCCGATCTCATGCAGCATCTGGCGCGAGGTGCGGACGATCTTGTTGATCGTCTCGATCATATGCACCGGGATACGGATGGTGCGGGCCTGGTCGGCGATGGACCGGGTTATGGCCTGGCGGATCCACCAGGTAGCATAGGTGGAGAACTTATAGCCGCGGCGGTATTCGAACTTATCGACCGCCTTCATCAGGCCGATATTGCCTTCCTGAATCAAATCAAGGAATTGCAGGCCGCGGTTGGTATATTTCTTGGCGATGGAGATCACCAGTCGGAGGTTCGCCTCGACCATCTCCTTCTTGGCGATGCGCGCCTCGCGCTCGCCCTTCTGCACGATGGACACGATGCGGCGGAACTCGCCGATCTGAAGCCCGGTCTCGGCGGCCAGGGTCTGGATCTCGGTGCGGATGTCCTTGATGAGGCCCTTCTCGTCGCGCACGAAATCTGACCAGCCGCGCTTCTTCAGGCGGCCCACCCGGCGCAGCCAGTTGGGGTCGAGCTCGTTGCCGCGATACTCCTCCAGGAAGTCGCCGCGGTCGACGCGATAGCTCTCGGCGAGGCGCAGCAAGCGCCCCTCATAACCCATGAGCTTCTTGTTGATGTCGTAGAGGGTCTCGACCAGGCTCTCGATACGGTTGGCGTTCAGCGAGAGCGATTTGATCTCGGCGACGATCTCGTCCTTCAGGGCCTTATAGCGCTTCTCCTGGGAAGAGGAGAGCTGCTCGTTCTTCATGGCCTTCTCGACGAGCTGGTCCTGCAGCTTGCGGAGCTTCTTGTAGTTGGTGGCGACGGTGTCGAAGGTCTCCACGACCTGAGGCTTCAGCTCGGCCTCCATGGCGGCGAGAGACATGTTGTTCTCCATGTCGTCATCGTCGTCGTAATCGTCGGAGTCGCTGTCGGAATCGGAGTCTTCGCTGTCCTCGTCGTCGTCGGATTTCTCGTCGGACTTTTTGGCCTCGGTGTCCTCGCCCTCTTCGCCTTCACTCTCGCCCTCGCCGGCCGGGGTCGGCTTGGCGTCGGGGCCGGCATAGGTGGCTTCCAGATCGATGATGTCGCGGAGCAGAATCTTTCCTTCGTTCAGCTCGTCGCGCCAAATAATGATGGCCTGGAAGGTAAGCGGGCTTTCGCAGAGCCCTGCGATCATGGCTTCGCGGCCGGCCTCGATCCGCTTGGCGATGGCAATCTCGCCCTCTCGGGAGAGCAGCTCCACGGAGCCCATCTCGCGCAGATACATGCGCACGGGATCGTCGGTGCGGTCGGTCGGCTCTTTGGTGGTGGTCTCGCTCTTGGCGACGGCCTGGACCTTGGCAACCGCGCCGCCTTCGCCTTCGGCTTCCTGCTCCTCGGCCTCGTCGGAATCGATCACGTTGATGCCCATGTCGGACAGCATCGACATGGTGTCCTCGATCTGCTCGGAGGAGACTTCTTCGGAAGGCAGAACCTCGTTTAGCTCGTCATAGGTGACGAAGCCGCGCTGCTTGGCGGTCTTGATCAGCTTCTTGACCGCGGCATCGGACATATCGAGGACGGGACCGTCCTGCCCTTCGCCTGCGGTTTGATCCTGGGTCTGGGCTTCAGCTGTCTTGGTTGCCATTCAATAACTCCAAAGCGCCGGGTGCGCGCGTGCCCGGTCTTGATCTATCGCGGTCTCGGGCGTCTTTCGCCCCGCCGGCTCACTCACCGTTCGCCGGCACGAATCCCTCGCCCTAACTGCTTCGCGTTAACCGGCAATTAAGCATGGCGGCCGGCCTCCGGCTTTTTGCCTCCGGGTCGCATCCATATGCTCCTCACCGGCCGTCGGGCCACGTGCACCACGGCGCTCCCACTCGCATCCGTCTCGCCACGCAGGCGGGGGTTCGCCTTCCGGAATAACGCCATGACGGGAACCAACGCGCGTTTGCAAAGACAAGTCCGATCGCACGTCCGGTCGAGCAGCTCGCTGCCGAAGCCAGGGTTCACGCGCCATTTCCCACCCCAAGCGCTGTCCCTGGCGATTCTCAGCTATGCAATTGGCGAGGGAAAGGGGCAGAGTCAAGGCCGCAGACACGAAAGTCGCAGCCTGTGGCAAATCCCCCTCGCCCACATCCCTTCGCTCAAAGGATTTCATCGCTTTAGCGGCGCTTTCTTCGCGCTGTGCTGCGGCGGGCGCGGGCGGCGCAGCACGCCACTGGAATACACACGTCACGGGCGCCGGCCCCGGTTGAGGCCGATGCGCTCCCGGCGCACCCGGGCGATGGTTTCCGCCAGGCGTTCCTTGGCCTCCCGGTCGCCCGCATCCTCATGGGCCTCGGCCACGCCGTCATTGGCCACCTGCTCCTGGAGCATGACGAACTGCTCGAACTCCGCATCGCTCGCTTCGGAGAGGTAAGGCGCGATCTCCATCAGCTCCTTCTTCAGGGTCGGCAGGGCCCGCCAGCGGAACAGAAGATCGCGGAATTGCTCCTCCACCTCCTCGTCTTCCGTATCGGGCTGCAGGAAGGTGATGCGGCTGAAGGCGCTCTCCTTGGCAATGCGGTCGAACAGCTTGGCGTGGCGGCTGTCGCGCAAGGCGTCGGCCAGTCCGTCCGGCGTCACCTCGGGCTCCGCCAGGATGATCTCGGCGAGCTCGTCCAGAAGCGCGGCAAAGGGTGCGGCGCGCAGCTCAAGAGACGCGATCTCCTCGCCGAAACGCTCCAGCAGCCAGGGATGGTTGAGGAGCGACAGGATGATGGTGATGGCGAAGCCGCGGGGGGATGTCGGCAAATCCCGGATACGGCGCACCTGATCGGGCAGCGGCCGGGGCGCGCGGCCGAAGCCTGTGCGGGCCGGCACATTCGACCGCGCGGCCGGCCGATCATTGAAGCGCGGGTTTTGTGGCCGCTGGGCTGCCCAGAGCTGGGCCAGGCGCGATTTGATCTCGCGGCGGTAATGCTCACGCACCCGTCCGTTGCCGATGCTTTCCAGAAGCCGCTCCAGGCGCGCTTCGAGCGCCGCCTTGCGCTCCGGCGTGTCGAGGGCTTGCGCGGAGATCTCCCGGTGCCAGACGATCTCGATCAGGGGCTTAGCCCCGGCGAGGCAGGCGGCGAAGGCTTCCGGCCCCTCCGCCTTCACAAGATCGTCGGGGTCGTTGCCTTCGGGCAGAAAGGCGAAGCGGAAGGAATGGCCCTCTTTGAGGACGGGCAGCATGCGGTCGATGGCGCGGGCAGCGGCCCCCTCGCCCGCCTGGTCGCCGTCGAAGCAGATGACGGGCTCCGGCGCGAGCTGCCACAGAAGCTGCATCTGGCGCTCGGTGAAGGCGGTGCCAAGCGTCGCGACCACATTGGGAAATCCCGCCTGGTCCAGGGCGATGGCGTCCATATAGCCTTCGACCACGATGATCTCGCGTTTCTCATGAGCCGGCCCGCGGGCGCGGGCGAAATTGAAGACGGATGAGCCCTTGTCGAAGAGCTTGGTTTCCGGCGAGTTCAGATATTTCGGCTGGCCACCCTCCTCCAGGGTCCGGGCGCCGAACGCGATGACCTGGCCGCGGGAATCTGGAATGGGGATCATCAGCCGATTGCGGAAGCGGTCATAGGAGGCGCGCCCGTCATCCGGCTTGATCAGGAGCCCCGCCTCAAGAAGCTGGGTCTCGGTGAAGCCCTTGCCGATGAGCGCGTTCTTCAGGAAGTCGCGGGAGCCCGGCGCGAAGCCGATGCGGTAGTCCTGGATCGTCTTGTCGGAGAGGCCACGCCCCTTGGCGTAGTTCCGCGCATGGCGGCCTTCCGATTGCACGAACTGCTTCTCGAACAGGGCGGCTGCCGCCTCCATGGCGTCGATCAGGGAGAGCCGCTCTTTCTCCGCCTTCTCGAACTGGGGATCGGGCTTGGGCATGGGGACGCCCGCCTCGCTCGCCAGGCGCTCGACGGCTTCCGGGAAGCTCAACCCTTCCGTCTCCATGAGGAAGCGGAAGATGTCGCCGTGATTGCCGGAGGAGAAGCAGTGATAGAAGCCCTTTTGGTCGTTGACCGTGAAGGAGGGCGTCTTCTCCTTGTTGAAGGGGCTGAGGCCAACGAACTCCCGCCCGCGTCGTTTCAAGTTCACGCGCCGACCCACCACCTGCGAAACGGGCAGGCGGGAGCGAATGTCATCCAAGAAAGAATCGGTAAAACGCATGTTCCTGATTCGGCCTCTTTCGGCCAGCTAACAGATGAGAAGCGCGGAAATCCAAGGGTTTAGGCGTCTTCTACCCGTTATTCACCGTCAGAACAGAGCATGAATGTATGGCAGGAGCGCGGAACGGAGCCGCCAAACATTTGCGGGTTACCAAAAAATGAACGGGATTTTTACGCCCGAGTGTCCTAAATCCGGGGGCACGCTTACCGTGTCCCGGACTTGCCACTCGCCATGCTTATTGCCGCCATCGTCATCATCGTCCTTGCGATCGCCCTGATCGGCTATCTCCTCTGGAAGTCGCCGCGCCGCCTATCGGCGGCCGATTTCGCCTTCGCTCTTTCGCCAGTGCTGATCGGAGTCCTGATCGTCGTTCGCTGGCCCCACGACCCGCTGGCGGTGGGGCTTGGGCTCATCCTCGTGCTGATCGGGGTCTATTCAGCGAACCGGCTGCATACCGGGCATTAGGGGCCGGACTCGGCACTTTACCCATCGTCATGCCCGGACTTGATCCGAGCATCCACGCCGTTACGGCGCAGCAAACTGCGCGCCCTACTGGGAACTCCGGCGCTCGCTGAGAGGGAACGGCCTGGATTGCCGGGTCAAGCCCGGCAATGACGAATTTGTTGAACGAGAAGCCTTAGCCCAGCTTGGCTTTGACGGCCGAGCCGGCCTTGGCGAAATCCATCTGGCCGGCATATTTGCCTTTCAGCTCGCCCATGACCTTCCCCATGTCCTTGATGGAGTCCGCCCCGGTGGCGGCGATGGCCTCGTCGATGGCCTTCTCCATCTCCGCATCGGAAAGCTGCTTGGGCAGGAACTCGTTGATGATCTCGATCTCTTCCGCTTCTTGCGCGGCGAGCTCATCACGGCCGGCTTCCGCATAGACTTTCCGAGACTCCTCCCGCTGCTTCACCATCTTGGTGAGGGTGGCGAGGATTTCCGCATCGGTCGCCTGCTCCTTCCCCTCGCCGCGGGCGGCGATGTCCCTATCCTTGACCGCGGCGGAAACCATGCGAAGGGTCGAGAGGCGCCGCTTGTCCTGGGCCTTGAGGGCGTCTTTCAGAGCGGAATTGATCTCGTCGCGCATGGGAGTGGCCGGAAGCTTGGGGAAAGATGGGCCAGAGGCTATCTGACGCGGGATTCTCGCGCAACTTCTTTTGCGGCTCTAACACACTGGACTCATTGCGCTATTTTAGTCCGCATGGACGGTCGGTGCGTTGAACCGCGACCGGCGCGTCCGCCGGCGCTTGAGTGGCGCGAGATTCGGGGCTTGCACCGGAGGCCCGCATGGACGATTTCTCCTCCCAAGACTTGCACGGATGAGAGTCGACATTCCATGAGCGATATCGAGAGCAAAGCGAGGGACGCAGGCGCGCCCACCGCCGTTCCCGGCTGGGACGATCAGGGGCCGACCGCCCTTCTGGTTCTGGCAGACGGAACGGTCATCGAAGGGATGGGCGCCGGCGCCACGGGCGTCGCCGTCGGCGAGGTCTGCTTCAACACGGCGATGACCGGGTATCAGGAGATCCTGACGGACCCCTCCTATACCGGCCAGATCATCACCTTCACCTTCCCCCATATCGGCAATGTCGGCGCGAACCCGGAAGACATCGAGACCGCGAACCTCGCCGCCGCCTCCGGCGTGCAGGGCTGCGTGCTCCGGGCGCCGATCACGGAGCCGTCGAATTATCGCTCGGCGCAGCACTTCAACGAGTGGCTGAAGGCGCGCGGCATCATCGCCATCACCGGCGTCGACACCCGCGCGCTGACCGCGCTGACCCGCGAGAAGGGCATGCCCAACGCGGTGATCACCCACGCGCCGGACGGCGATTTCGACCGCGAGGCACTGAAGCGCCAGGCCGCCGAATGGGGCGGCATGGTCGGGCTCGATCTCGCAAAGGATGTCAGCACCGCCCAGACCTATACGTGGGAGGAAGGCGCCTGGGAGTGGAACGAAGGTTTCACCCGGAAAGAGCCACCGCGCCATCACGTGGTCGCCATCGATTACGGGCTGAAGCGGAATATCCTGCGTGAGCTGGCGGCGGCCGGCTGCAAGGTGACCGTGGTCTCCGCCACCACGAGCGCCGAGGAGATCCTGGAGCGGAACCCGGACGGGATCTTCCTCTCAAACGGGCCCGGCGATCCGGCAGCCACCGGAGAATACGCCGTGCCGGAGATCAAGAAGCTGGTGGACTCAGGCAAGCCGGTCTTCGGCATCTGCCTCGGCCATCAGATGCTGGGGCTGGCGCTCGGCGGTAAGACGTCCCACATGCGCCAGGGCCATCACGGCGCGAACCATCCGGTGAAGGATTATCTGACCGGCAAGGTCGAGATCACCTCCATGAACCACGGCTTCACCGTGGACCGGGAAAGCTTCTCCGACGAGATCGAGGAGACCCATGTCTCCCTCTTCGACGGCTCCAACTGCGGGCTGAAGCTGAAGGACCGGCCGGTTTTCTCGGTGCAGTATCACCCGGAAGCCTCCCCCGGCCCCCAGGACAGCCACTACCTCTTCACGCGCTTCGTGGAGATGATGGACGGCGCGAAGGACAGCTCCTAGCTCTCGGCGTTGGCGCCGACCGTATCGGCCATCACAGCGCCGCGATCTCCCATCGGCTTCTCGGGCCGGGTGGTTGTGTCCCTTGCGGTCTGGTGCTCGATCTCCGCGTTGATCTCCGCACCCAGCAAAATGATGATGATGGAGAGCCAAAGCCACATCATCAGACCGATGGCGGCGCCGAGCGAGCCATAGGTGGCGTCGTAGTTGGCGAAGTTCGACAGGTACCAGGAGAATAGCGCCGAGCCACCCAGCCAAGCGAGCGCGGCGAACAGGCTGCCGACGCTGAGCCAGCGCCATTGGGGACTCGCCCGCGAGGGGCCGTAGCGGTAGAGCAGCGCCAGCCAAACAAGGACGATCACCACAAGGGCCGGCCAGCGGAGGATGGAGATCAGCTGCCCGGCATAGCTTTCGAATCCGACCCAGGAAAGCACGAGCGGCAGGATCACGATGGCGTTGATGGCGGCGATCATGAAGGCGAGAGCGCCGAGGGTGAAGGCGAAGGAGATCAGGTTCAGCTTGATGAAGCTGCGCTTCTCCTTCTCGTCATAGACGACGTTCAGGGCGTCCATGACCGCCTTAATGCCGGCATTGGCGCTCCAGAGCGCAAGTCCCAAGCCGAAGAGGAAACCGAAGCTCAGGCTGGCGTTGCGGCTGTCCGTCAGACGGCTGATCTGATCCTGGATGATGTCCAGCCCGCCTTCGGGCACCACGGCGGCGATGGTGTTGATGTGCTCGGTGATGGTGTCGGGGCTTGCCGTCAGACCGTAGATCGAAACGAACGCGGCGAGCGCAGGAAACAGCGCCAGCAGCATGTAGAAGACGACGCCGGCGGCCACAGCGAGAACCCGGTCGTCGCCGATCTGGCCCACGACGCGCCAGAAGACGTCTCTCCATCCCTGGAAGGGCATATGGAAGGGGCTCGGCGCCTTGCGCCCGCGATTGTCTTCCTTGGCGCGCGCGGCATGAACGTGCTCCGGCTCTTCGGACGGCCGAATCTTGAAGGCGCCTTCCTCGTCGCCGTCTTCCGAAGCGGATTTCTTGCCGTCTTCAGCCTGCCCGTCTCCAGCCTGCCCGTCTTCGGGCAGCACGCGGTTCGGCTCGGCCTGTGCCTTTTCGTCGGAAACCCTGTTTTTCGGAGCAGCGCCGATGCCGGCAACCCGGGCAAGCTGATTCACCAGCGTGACGGCGCCAACGAGCATCAGAAGCTCGAGCCAGAAGGGTGTTTTGTCTTGCCGTGCGAACATGTCCCGGAGCGATAACACCACAGTGCTGACAAGGTTTCGGGGAGTCTTGCGTTTACACAAGCAGTTATTTCCGGGGATGCGGCGCCTTCGGTCCTTTCCTGCAGTTTGAATCTGGTCTAAAGAGCGCTCCTAGCCCTCATCTATAAGGCTGTCACATCCGGCTCACAGCGTTCGGCGCGACAAGAGCCGGCCGGCACAAGCACGCTTAGAGCCCTATGCCCAAACGCGAAGACATAAAGTCCATCCTGGTGATCGGGGCTGGACCCATCGTCATCGGCCAGGCCTGCGAGTTCGACTATTCCGGTACCCAAGCCTGCAAAGCCCTGAAAGAAGAGGGCTATCGGGTCATCCTGGTGAACTCGAACCCAGCCACCATCATGACCGATCCGGACGTGTCGGACGCCACCTATGTGGAGCCGATCACGCCCGCTTTCGTCGCCAAGATCATCGAGAAGGAGCGCCCCGACGCCCTGCTCCCCACCATGGGCGGGCAGACGGCACTGAACACGGCGCTCTCGCTGCAGAATTCCGGCGTTCTCAAGAAGTACGGCGTGGAGATGATCGGCGCCAATGCGGAAGCCATCGACAAGGCGGAAGACCGGGAAATGTTCCGCGAGGCGATGTCGCGGATCGGCCTGCAGTCGCCCCGCTCGCTCCTGGCGACGGCCACGGACCTGAAGCGCGCCGACAAGCAGAAGCGCCAGGCGGCGCTCGACAAGATCGCCGCCTCGGACATGAGCGAGGCGGAGAAGGACGACGCGATCGCCGCGTTCGAGAAGGATTGGGCGCAAGGCGAAAGCGAGCGCAAGCGGCGCTATCGCGACAAGGGAATGATCGAGGCGCTGGAAGCGCTATCCGAGATCGGCCTGCCGACCATCATCCGCCCCTCCTTCACGCTCGGCGGCACTGGCGGCGGCATCGCCTATAACCGCGACGAGTTCATCGAGATCGTGGAGCGCGGCCTCGACGCCTCTCCCACCTCGGAGGTGCTGATCGAGGAATCGGTTCTCGGGTGGAAGGAGTACGAGATGGAGGTCGTCCGGGATAAGGACGACAACTGCATCATCATCTGCTCCATCGAGAACATCGATCCCATGGGCGTGCATACGGGCGATTCCATCACCGTCGCCCCTGCCCTGACCCTGACCGACCGCGAATACCAGATCATGCGGAACGCCTCGCTGGCGGTGTTGCGCGAGATCGGGGTGGAGACCGGCGGGTCCAACGTGCAGTTCGCCGTGAATCCGGAAGACGGACGGCTGGTCATCATCGAGATGAACCCGCGGGTGTCGCGCTCTTCGGCGTTGGCCTCGAAGGCCACCGGCTTTCCCATCGCGAAGGTCGCCGCCAAGCTCGCCGTCGGCTACACCCTCGACGAGCTCGCCAACGACATCACGGGTGGGGCGACGCCGGCCTCCTTTGAGCCGACCATCGATTACGTGGTCACCAAGATTCCGCGCTTCGCGTTCGAGAAGTTCCCCGGCTCCGATCCGGTGCTCACCACCTCCATGAAGTCGGTCGGTGAGGCCATGGCCATCGGCCGAAGCTTCCCGGAGAGCCTGCAGAAGGCGCTTCGCTCCATGGAGACGGGGCTCACGGGCCTCGACGAGTATCACTTCGAAGGGCTCGGCCAGGGCGACGACAGCAACGTGATCCGGGCGGCGCTCGGCACGCCAACGCCGGATCGGCTGCTCAAGGTGGCGCAAGCCATGCGGCTCGGCTTCGACCAGGAGCTGGTCTACGAGTTCTGCAAGATCGACCCGTGGTTCTTGGGACAGATCCAGGACATCCTCCATTGGGAGGAACGGGTGCGCACTCACGGCCTGCCCGATAACGGCCCGCAGATGCGCAAGCTGAAGGCCATGGGCTTCTCTGACGAGCGGCTTGCGACCCTGACCGGCATGCCTGTGGAGGACGTCTCCAAGCACCGGCGCGATCTCGACGTGCACCCGGTCTATAAGCGCATCGACACCTGCGCGGCGGAGTTCGCCTCCCCCACCGCTTACATGTACTCGACCTACGAAGCGGATTTCGCCGGCGAGCGTGCCTGCGAGGCGCGGCCGTCGGACAAGGAGAAGATCATCATTCTCGGCGGCGGACCGAACCGCATCGGCCAGGGCATCGAGTTCGACTATTGCTGCTGTCACGCCGCCTTCTCGCTCTCGGCGAGCGGCTACGAGACCATCATGGTCAACTGCAATCCCGAGACGGTCTCTACCGATTACGACACCTCCGACCGGCTCTATTTCGAGCCGCTGACGGAAGAGGACGTGATCGAGATTATCCGCAAGGAGCAGGAGAACGGCAGCGTCAAAGGCGTGATCGTGCAGTTCGGCGGCCAGACGCCGCTGAAACTCGCAGCAGCCTTAGAGGCGGCCGACGTGCCGATCCTCGGCACGGCGCCGGACGCCATCGATCTGGCCGAGGACCGCGACCGCTTCCAGGCGCTGATCCAGAAGCTGGGCCTGCGCCAGCCGATCAACGGTATCGCGCGCTCCCAGCAGGAAGCCATGGATATCGCACGGTCAATCGGGTTCCCGCTGATCGTCCGGCCGTCCTATGTGCTGGGCGGGCGCGCCATGGAGATCGTCTTCGAAGAAGCCCAGCTTGAGCGCTACATCACCCAGGCCGTGGTGGTTTCCGGCAAGAGCCCGGTCCTGATCGACAGCTATCTGCGCGACGCCATCGAGGTCGACGTGGATGCGCTGTGCGACGGCGAAGACGTCTTCATCTGCGGCGTGATGGAGCATATCGAGCAGGCGGGCGTCCATTCCGGCGACAGCGCGTGCTCGCTGCCGCCCCACTCGTTGTCCGACGAGGCGATCGCCGAGATTGAAAAGCAGACCAAGCAGCTCGCCAAGGCGCTGCAGGTGGTCGGGCTGATGAACGTCCAGTACGCCATCCAGGACGGCGAGATCTACATCCTGGAGGTGAACCCGCGGGCGAGTCGCACGGTGCCGTTCGTCGCCAAGGTGATCGGCCGACCGATCGCGGCCATCGCAGCCCAGGTGATGTCCGGCAGGAAGCTCTCGGAGTTCGATCTCGCCAAGCGCGATCTCGACCATATCGCGGTGAAAGAGGCGGTCTTCCCGTTTGCCCGCTTCCCAGGCGTCGACCCCGTGCTGGGGCCGGAGATGCGCTCCACCGGCGAGGTGATGGGTATCGACAAGGATTACGGCATCGCCTTCGCCAAGAGCCAGCTCGGCGGGGGCAGCAAGCTACCGCTGTCCGGCACGGTCTTCATCTCGGTGAAGGATGCCGACAAGGCGGGCATGGTGGCGCCGGCGCGGGAGCTGGCCGAGATGGGCTTCACCATCCTGGCCACTCGCGGTACGCGGCGCTTCCTCGACGAGCAGGGAATTCCGTGCGAGCGGGTGAACAAGGTGCTGGAGGGGCGGCCCCATATCGTGGACGCCATCGCCAATGGCGAGGTGGACATGGTGTTCAATACCACCGAAGGCATGAAGGCGCTGGCCGACAGCTTCTCCATCCGCCGGACGGCCTTGCTCTACCATATCCCTTATTATACAACGCTTGCTGGCGCTTTAGCCGCGACTGAAGCGATCAAGGCGCTCCGAGCCGGAAGCTTGGAGGTGAGGCCGCTGCAAAGCTTCACCGCTGCGCGTACCTGATAAGCGCTTCTATTCTCGATTTGATTTGCGCTTTCATTCGCCGCGTTGTTGGCGAAGGGTTTCTTTTGTGACTTTAATTTGAAGACCGATATCCGGTGGTTCCGGAAAATGCCGAGGAGCTAGCTGACGATGGAAAAGGTGCCGATGACCGCGGAGGGCTTCGAGGCGCTTGAGGCTGAAATCAAGCACCTGAAGACCGTCGAACGCCCGCGTATCATCAAAGCGATCGCCGAGGCGCGCGAGCATGGCGACCTGTCGGAGAACGCCGAATATCACGCGGCGAAGGAACAACAGGGCATGACCGAGGCGCGCGTCGCCGACCTCGAGGACAAGCTCTCCCGCGCCGAGGTGATCGACGTCTCCAAGCTTTCCGGCAATCAGGTGATGTTCGGCGCGACTGTCACGCTGATCGACGAGGATACCGAGCAGAAGGTGAAGTACCGGATCGTCGGCGAGATCGAGGCGAACGTGAAGGAGGGCAAGATCTCCATCGGCTCTCCGATCGCGCGCGCGCTTCTGAACAAGCACAAGGGCGATGTGGTGGAGGTCTCCACCCCGGGCGGCGGCAAGTCCTACGAGATCGTCAAGGTCGAGTTTAAGTAACCCGACCGGCTCTCCCTCTACAGCCTATTGGGTCAGGCGGCGCCGCCAGCTAAGCGGCGACTCGCCCGTCCAGCGCCGGAAGGCTCGGGTGAAATGGGCAGGGTCCGAATAGCCGAGCTCATAGGCGATCTCGGTGATCGGTACGTTCACCTCCCTCAGCCGGTCCCGCGCCTCGTCCAGCAAGGTTCGCTGGGCCAGCGCTTCGAAGCTCATCCCCTGCTCCGAAAGACGGCGCTGCAAGGTCCGGCGTGAAAGGCCGAGCCTGCCGGCCACCCTGTCGATGCCCGCATCGCCCTGGTCGAGCTGCAGCAGCAGGATATGCCGGACCACCGCAGCGAGCTCCGTCTCGGGCGGAACGGCCGGATAGTCCGGCTCGCGATCTTGGGGTGGACGCGGATTGGGCAGCTCCAGCAGCCCGGCCGGGAAGACGACGGCAGCCCGATCACCGCTGACGACATCGCCCGCAACGACATCCTCGATCTGCCGGCGGCCGTCGAACCGGCCCGCCACCTCCACCCGATGGGGCGTCCATTTCGGCCCGGCGAAGTAGCGAAGCAGCGCGATCATGTAGCCGATGGCCAGCATCTCGTTCTTCTGCTGACCCAAGCCCAGATTCTTCGTCACGCAATAGGTCCACTTGGCCCATCGCCCTTCCACGGTCAGCGCGATGGTGGTCGCGCCCTGCAGGAGGCTAGCCAGCGAACGGCTGCTTTCGAGGATCGCATCGCCAAGGGTCGGCAAGGTGATGAGGTGCGCGCCATAGGCGCCGAGGCCCGGAATACCGGCTTCCGTCGAAAGGCGGACCGCCAGGCTGTGATCGCCGATGCTCCGCGCCGCCGTCTCGAGCAGCCGGAACTGATCGCGCAGCAGGATCAGGCGATGGGGTTGCTCAAGCAGGGTGAGGGGCAGCTCCGCCTTCTGAAAGACGCTCACGATGGAGCCGCCGGACGCCGCGACAATATCGGCGATCGGCCCGACCGTGCTGGCCTTGGTGAGCGCGTAGCTGCGCATCGCTGCTTCCCCTCGCATCCGGCTGGCGCCGATCTTTTGGCACCAAATGGCAAGTGCATTCCGTCGGGAATTCTACCGTCCCTCCCCATCGCTGCCGATGGGAAATTGCCCAAAGAAGAATGCCCCGGGCCGGCAGGAAACGATAACCCGAAAAGGAGGATGCAATGCCCACCAAGGCGTTCGACGACACTCACATCAATTGGCGGACCATCGACGGTATCGATCACCTCGCCTACCACATCTGCGAGGTCGACGCCGAGAACGGCACGGTCGATCTGCTGTTCAAGTTCGACGCCAACTCGAAGATCGCGTTGCATAATCACATGGTGCCCTACCGGACTCTGATCCTGCAGGGCGAGCTCCGGATCTATCGCGCCAACGGCGAGCTGAAGGAGATCCGGCCCGTTGGCAGCTATGTCTCCGCCGGGCCCGGCGAGAGCCACACGGAAGGCGGCGGCGATCAGGACGTCATCGCCTTCTTCTCCAACCGCAATGTGAAGGATGTGGTCTACGAGATCCTCGACGAGAACCGGGAGGTGGTCGCCACGTTCGGTATTCCGGAGTTCTCAGCCCTTCTGGAAGAGCAGAAGGCGGCCGGCGAACAGTGCAACGAGCCGTTCCCGGTCTAGCGCAACAAGGAAAGCGGCCGGACGCTTTTCGGTCGCTTTCCTGCTCTAGACGAGCGCCATGATCACTCGCCGTACCTTCGTCCAAGGCGCCGCCGCGCTCTCGCTCCTCGCCGTGCCAGGTGTCGCCCGCGCCGCCACTTTCGCCCTCTCATCCGATGAGGGACTCACCTCACAATTCGCTGGAATCGAAAAGCAAACCGGCTGCCGCCTCGGCGTTTCCGTCTACGATAGCGGATCAGGCATGCGGGCTAGCCATCGCGGCGATGAGCGGTTTCCCATGTGCAGCACGTTCAAGTTTCTCGCCGCCGCGGCGGTGCTGAAACAGGTGGACGAGGGCAAGGCGTCTCTCGACGAGACATTCCTGGTGACCGAGGACGAGATGCTGGAATACGCACCGGTCACCGAGAAGCAGATCGGCGAGAAAATGACCCTCGGTGCGCTCTGCGATGCCATCGTGACCTGGAGCGACAACCCGGCCGCCAATCTTGTTCTGAAGCGTCTCGGCGGTCCGCAAGCCGTCACGGAGTTCGCCCAGTCCCTCGGGGACGACAAGACCCGGCTCGACCGCTACGAGCTCGCGCTCAACAACGTGCCGCCCGGCGACAAGCGGGACACGACCACGCCGAACGCCATGGTCCACACGCTCGACAGTCTCGTTCGGGGTGACGCCCTCTCCGACGGATCGCGCCGGAGGCTGATTGGCTGGCTGGTGCATAATCACACAGGCGACAGGCGAATCCGGGCGGGGCTGCCGAAAGACTGGCAGGTCGGCGACAAGACGGGCACGGGGCCACGCGGCTCCACCAACGATGTCGGCGTGGCCTGGCCGCCCAACGGCAAGCCGGTTTTCATCGCGGTCTATCTGACCGACAGCGAGGCGGAGATCGAAAAGCGGGAAGCGGCCATTGCTGCAGTGGCCGAGGCGGTGGTGAAAGCGCGCTAGGCGACGCCGATCAGGGCCTCGTCGCCCCGGCGGATGGCTTCACGGAGTGCTGCCGCCGCGCCCTGAAGCGCCGGTGCTTTCGCGCCGATGACGTAGATTGGGATCGAAGACAGGAACGCTTCGCGCATCCGCCCCTTGGCTTCGAAGTGACTGCGGAATTCGCCCTTCTTCAGAATGTCGAGGATGCGCATGGGGATGCCGCCACCGAGATAGACGCCGCCCCGAGCGCCCAGCATGAGGGCTGCGTCGCCTGCGAAGCTGCCGAGCCAGGCCACGAAGTGCTCCAGGGTCTCCACGGCGACAGGATCGCTGCCCGCCTTCGCCCGCTCCACGATCTCAGGCGCGTCCAGATCCTCCGCCTCCTGGCCGCGTTCGGCCGCGACACACTGGTAGAGATCGCAGATACCGAGTCCCGAGATGACGCGCTCGGCCGAGAGATGCTCGCGGTCGCTCATCATGCGGTTCAAGAGCGAGATGTGGCCGAGATGGACCGGCGCCAGATTGATATGGCCTCCCTCGCCCGGCACGGCGATCCAGCCCGCTTCCGACCAGACGAGGCCGGCCGTGCCGAGACCCGTTCCGGGACCGAGCACCAGCTTGGTGGCCTTTTCCACCGGCGCGACACCGCCGATCTGGGTGAGGTCTTCGTCGGCGATATAGGGGAGCGACATGGCCAGCGCCTGAAAGTCGTTCAGCACCAGCAGCCCGTCGAGCCCCATGGCCTTCGCCAGCGCCTTGCGCTCGAAGCTCCAGGGCGAGTTGGTGAAATCGACGGTCTCGCCGGTGACGGGAGCCGCGACTGCAAGCGCCGCCTTCTTGGGCGGATTGGCAAGCGACTTGGCGTAGCCGGTCGCCGCCTCGACGATGCTTTCATGCTCGGCGCATGAGAAGCTCTGAAAATCGGAAAGCTTAAGCGTCGTGAGATCGGCGACGGCGAAGCGCGCATTGGTGCCGCCGATATCGGCAACGATGGCGCGGGTGGCCGCGGTATCGATCGAATCCTGCAAACTCTCATCCCCTCGCCTGCGCACGCATCCGCAATGCAACGCCTTCAGCTAACCTCAAGGTCCGCTCTCGTCTCGGTCGCATCTATGACCCGATGATGAGGGCAAACCCGCGCCGATGTGTCGTCATCGCGCAACGCGTCTGCTTTAACGGAAATGCTTTGTCTATTGAAGGGGATGGCCGCAGAGATCAGAATTCAAATGCGCTTGGGGACGCACGCGGTGAGAGGAGGCCTTTCGAGGCGGCATGATCGACAAACTGGAATTTATTATCGCCCTGGCCCGGGAGCGGCATTTCGGTCGGGCGGCGGAAGCCTGCGGCGTCAGCCAGCCGACCCTGTCTGCCGGCATCAAGCAGCTCGAGGAGGTGCTTGGCGTGCTTCTCGTGCAGCGCGGCTCGCGCTTCCAGGGGCTGACCCCTGAGGGCGAGCGCGTGCTCGACTGGGCGCGGCGGATCGTCGGCGACACGCGCGCCATGCGCCAGGAGATCGAGTCGCTGAAACATGGGCTTACGGGCCATATTCGGATCGCGGCGATCCCCACGGCCCTTGCCATGGTGGCCATGATCACGACGCCCTACAGGTCGCGCCATCCGAATGTCAGCTTCACCGTGCTGACCCGGACCTCCATGGAGGTGCTGGGGATGCTGGAGAATCTGGAGATCGATGCGGGGCTCACCTATCTCGACAACGAGCCGCTCGGGCGGGTGAAGGCTGTGCCGCTCTATGACGAGCATTACCGGCTCCTGCTGGCGGCGGACCACCCGCTTGCCGGCCGCTCCTCGGTCACCTGGGAGGAAGCCGGCCAGATCCCGCTTTGCCTGCTCACTCCGGACATGCAGCACCGCCGAATCATCGACGGCCTGCTGAGCGCGTCGGGCACCCAAACCGTGCCGACCCTGGAATCGGATTCCATGGTGGCCCTGTTCGCCCATGTGCGGACCGGTCAGTGGGCCAGCGTCATGCCGGCAAAATTGGCGCAAGTCATGGGCTTAACGGCGACCATGCAGGCGATCCCCATCGTGGAGCCGGAGGTCTCTCACAGCATCGGTCTGGTGGTGCCCCAGCGCGATCCCATGACCCCGCTGATCAACGCGCTCGTACAGGAGGCGCAGCAATTGGCACCCATGCTGAACGACCTCGCACCGCCGCCGACGGCGAAGAGCTCCTAAGGCCGCGGGCCGAAAAAATATTCTTGAGAAATTTGGAGGTACCCCTGCCCCTGTCGCACCCCCGGCAGGACGGGCTGGGCCTCTGTTCAGAGCCCTTCAGTTCCTAGAATCTCTCTATTATTTCAATTGCTTATTCGTTGGGCACTTGTCGCGCCGGCATGACACCGCCGTATCAAAACGATAGGCAAATCCTATCGGCCGATAGGGTCTCTTTGTTGATTCTAAAGGGGTTTATCGCCATCTTTTGGATGAGTTCTAGGGAGCAAAGCGGCATGCACAATTATGAGCCATTCGAAGCTGACCGCGCCGCCGAAATAATCGATAAGCACAAGGCGCGCGAAGGAGCGACATTGCCCATCCTGCACGATATGCAGGAGGTGTTCGGCCATATACCGGACGCAGCTGTGGTGATGATCGCTGAAGCTTTGAATCTGTCACGGGCCGAAGTTCATGGCACTGTGACCTTTTACCACGATTTCCGGAAAGAGGTTCCGGGCCGGCGAGTCCTGAAGGTTTGCCGGGCGGAATCCTGCCAGGCGGCCGGCGGCGACGCCATCGCCGACCAGATCGAAAAGCGTCTCGGCGTGGAGCTGGGCGGCACGACGACAGACCGCCGGGTAACTGTGGACGCCGTCTATTGCCTCGGCCTCTGCCATAGCTCCCCCACCGCAATGCTGGACGACAAGGTTTACGCCCTTCTCGACGAAGAGAAGACGGATGCCCTCTGCGCGGAGGCCGAGCGATGAGCGTGAAGCTTTTCATTTCCCGCGATGCGGGCGCGCTGGCGCTGGGCGCCGAAGAGGTGGCCCGCAAGATCGCCGACAAGGCCGAGGAAAAGGGTCTCGATATCGAGATCGTACGTCCCGGCTCCCGCGGCATGTTCTGGCTTGAGCCGCTGGTCGAAGTCGAGCGGCCGGAAGGTCGGATCGGCTACGGCCCGATCGAGGAGAGCGATGTCGACGGGCTGTTCGATGCAAACTTTCTCGAAGGCGGCGATCACGACAAGAGTCTCGGGCTTGTAGAGGAAATCCCCTTCTTCAAGAGTCAGACTCGCCTGACCTTCCAGCGGGTTGGCATTGTCGATCCGCGCTCGATCGAGGATTACAAGGCCACCGGCGGCTATGTCGGCCTGAAGAAGGCCATCGAGATGGGGCCGGAAGCCATCGTGGAGGCAGTCACCAAGTCGGGCCTGCGCGGCCGCGGCGGTGCGGGCTTCCCCACCGGCATCAAGTGGCGGACCGTGAACCAGGCCTCCGCCCCGCAGAAATACATCGTCTGCAACGCCGACGAGGGCGATAGCGGCACCTTCGCCGACCGGATGCTCATGGAAGGCGATCCCTTCATGCTCATTGAGGGCATGACGATCTCCGGCATCGCGGTGGGCGCCACCAAGGGTTACATCTACATCCGCTCCGAATATCCCCACGCCATCGAGGCCATGAACGCGGCTATTGAGAAGGCGCGAGAAGAAGGCACCCTGGGCGATAACATTCTCGGCTCGCCCTACTCCTACGACATGGAAGTGCGCGTGGGCGCCGGCGCCTATGTCTGCGGCGAGGAGACTTCGCTGCTGGACAGCCTGGAAGGCAAGCGCGGCGAAGTTCGCGCCAAGCCGCCGCTGCCGGCCCATATCGGCCTGTTCGGCAAACCGACGGTGATCAACAACGTGCTGTCGCTGGGCGCGGTACCGCACATTCTCGCCGACGGCGCGGAGTATTATCAGGAGTTCGGCGAGGGCAAATCCCGCGGAACTCTGCCGATCCAGCTCGCCGGCAACATCAAATATGGCGGCGTCTACGAGACGGCCTTCGGCGTGAGCCTGGGCGAGCTCGTCAACGAGATCGGCGGCGGCACGCGTTCGGGACGACCGGTGCGCGCGGTCCAGGTGGGCGGCCCGCTGGGCGCCTATTTCCCGCCGGAACTGTTCGACACGCCGTTCGGCTACGAGGAATTCGCCGCCAAGGACGGACTGATCGGACATGGCGGCGTCGTCGTATTCGATGACACGGTGGATATGGCGAAGATGGCCCGTTTCGCGATGGAGTTCTGCGCCATCGAATCTTGCGGCAAGTGCACGCCTTGCCGGATCGGTTCCTCCCGCGGGATGGAGCTGATGGACAAGATCGTGGCGAACGACGACCGGGCGGCCAACCTGATCGTGCTGGAGGATCTCTGCAACACGATGAAATTTGGATCACTTTGCGCCCTTGGCGGGTTTACCCCCTACCCAGTGATGAGCGCATTGACACATTTTCCGGAGGATTTCGGCGCCGATCCGTCGCGCCTGGAAGCCGCCGAGTAGAGACGAGAGACAACCCAGACTGAGATGAGATCTTTGGGATTTGAGGTGAGGACGCACACATGTCGCTGATTCAGGAAACCGATTACGGCACCCCCCGCTCGAAATCGGAAGAGATGGTGACGCTGACGATCGACGGCGTCGAGCTATCGGTACCGGCGGGAACCTCCATCATGCGCGCGGCGATGGAGATGGGGACGGAAATCCCCAAGCTTTGCGCTTCCGACATGCTGGAGTCTTTCGGCTCCTGCCGGCTCTGCCTGGTGGAGATCGAGGGCAAGGCGGGCACGCCGGCGTCCTGTACCACCGAAGTGGCGCCGGGCATGGTCGTGCATACCCAGACCGACCGGCTGAAGCGCCTGCGCAAGGGCGTGATGGAGCTCTACATCTCCGAACATCCGCTGGACTGCCTGACCTGCTCCGCCAATGGCGATTGCGAGCTTCAGGATCAGGCCGGCGCGGTCGGCCTGCGCGATGTGCGCTACGGCTATGACGGCAAGAAGCACCCCAATTCGGGTGTCGACGAATCCAACCCCTATTTCACCTACGAGCCTTCCAAGTGCATCGTCTGCTCGCGCTGCGTGCGGGCCTGTGAGGAAGTTCAGGGCACGTTCGCGCTCACCATCGCCGGCCGCGGCTTCGACAGCCGGGTTTCGGCCAGCATGGAAGAGCCCTTCATGGATTCCGAATGCGTCTCCTGCGGCGCCTGCGTGCAGGCCTGCCCGACGGCGACGCTGAACGAGAAATCGGTCATCGAGATCGGCACGCCGGAGCATTCGGTGGTCACCACCTGCGCCTATTGCGGCGTGGGCTGCGCCTTCAAGGCGGAGATGCGCGGCGAGGAAGTCGTCCGCATGCTTCCCTACAAGGACGGCAAGGCAAACCGCGGACATTCCTGCGTGAAGGGCCGCTTCGCCTGGGGCTATGCGAGCCACAAGGACCGCATCACCAAGCCGATGATCCGCGAGAAGGTCACCGATCCGTGGCAGGAGTGCTCCTGGGAAGAGGCGATCCAATTCGCCGCCAACAAGTTCAAGGGCATTCAGGAGAAATACGGCAAGGGCGCCGTGGGCGGCATCACGTCTTCCCGCTGCACTAATGAGGAGACCTATCTGGTCCAGAAGCTGGTGCGCGCGGCCTTCGGCAACAACAATGTCGATACCTGCGCCCGGGTCTGCCATTCGCCGACCGGCTACGGTTTGAAGACGACCTTCGGCACGTCTGCCGGCACCCAGGATTTCGACTCGGTAGAATATTCCGACGTCGTGATGGTGATCGGCGCCAACCCGACGGACGGCCATCCGGTGTTCGCTTCGCGCATGAAGAAGCGTCTGCGCGAGGGCGCCAAGCTGATTGTCGCCGATCCGCGCAAGATCGATCTGGTCGAGAGCCCTCATGTGAAGGCCGACCAGCATCTGCAGCTGAAGCCGGGCACCAACGTCGCCCTGCTCACCTCCATGGCCCATGTGGTCGTGACCGAGGGGCTGGTGAACGAGAGCTTCGTGCGCGAGCGCTGCGACTGGGAGGATTTCCAGGAGTGGGCGAGCTTCGTGGCCGAGGATCGCAACAGCCCTGAGAACATGGAGCAGTACACCGGCGTTCCGGCCGAGACCGTGCGCGGCGCGGCCCGTCTCTATGCCACGGGCGGCAACGCGGCGATCTACTATGGCTTGGGCGTTACGGAGCACAGCCAGGGCTCCACGACGGTGATGGCCATCGCCAACCTCGCCATGGCGACCGGTAATATCGGCCGCGAGGGCGTTGGCGTGAACCCCTTGCGCGGTCAGAACAACGTGCAGGGCTCCTGCGACATGGGCTCCTTCCCTCACGAGCTTCCCGGCTACCGTCATGTGTCGAACGACCATGTGCGCGAGCTGTTCGAGGAGCTTTGGGGCAAGCCCATCGACAAGGAGCCGGGCCTGCGCATCCCGAACATGATGGATGCCGCCATCGAAGGCAGCTTCAAGGGCATGTACATCCAGGGCGAGGACATTCTGCAGTCCGACCCCGATACCAAGCACATGGTGGCCGGGCTTTCGTCCATGGAATGCGTCGTCGTGCAGGATCTCTTCCTGATCGAGACGGCAAACTACGCCCATGTCTTCCTGCCGGGCTCCACCTTCCTGGAGAAAAACGGCACCTTCACCAACGCCGAGCGCCGCATTCAGCCGGTGCGCAAGGTGATGGCCCCGAAGAACGGCTATGAGGACTGGGAGATCACCCAGATGCTCGCCAACGCCATGGATTATCCCATGAACTACAGCCATCCTTCGGAGATCATGGACGAGATCGCGGCGCTGACCCCGACCTTCGCCAATGTCAGCTTCGACAAGCTGGACAAGGAAGGCTCGATCCAGTGGCCTTGCAACGACAAGGCGCCGGAGGGTACCCCGGTCATGCATATCGACGAGTTCGTGCGCGGCCGCGGCAAGTTCGTCATCACCGAATACGTGCCGACGGACGAGAAGAGCGGTCCCCGCTTCCCGCTACTGCTCACCACGGGCCGTATCCTCACCCAGTACAATGTGGGCGCACAGACCCGCCGCACGGCGAACTCCGAATGGCATGAGGAGGACGTGCTGGAGATCCATCCGCACGATGCCGAGCAGCGCGGTGTCCGCGATCAGGACTGGGTGAAGCTGCAGAGCCGGTCGGGCGCCACGACGCTTCGGGCGAAGATCTCCGAGCGTATGGCCCCGGGCGTGGTCTACACGACCTTCCACCACCCGAAGACGCAGGCCAACGTGGTCACCACGGAGTATTCGGACTGGGCAACGAACTGCCCCGAATACAAGGTGACGGCGGTACAGGTCATGCCGTCCAACGGGCCCAGCGAGTGGCAGGAGGAGTACGAGGAGTTCACCCGCAAATCGCGGCGGATCGCCGAGACTCCCGAGGTCGTTGCAGCCGAATAGGCAGGAGGTCTCGCAAGTGGCCTCTCCGGTCGCAAGAGTTCCTCGCAGCGTTTGGCGGCAGGCGGGCTCCTCAGAAGGGGCCCGCGCTGTGCCTGAGGAAACGGCCGTCGCCTTCACCTACGATGCCGCGACCTATGCGGTGATGATGGCGACGCCCTCTGACCTGGAAGATTTCGCCTACGGTCTGAGTTTCACCGAAGGGGTGGCCAGGCCCGACGCCATAAAAGAGCTCGAAGTGGTGGAGAGCGAGGTCGACGGTATTCCGACCATCGAACTTCGCATGTGGCTGAACGCGGAAGCCGGCACCGGCTTCGCCGAGCGCCGCCGCAGCCATGTCGGCCCCACGGGGTGCGGGCTTTGCGGCATCGAGAGCCTGACCGAGGCGCTGAAGGCGCCGCCAGCGGTCGGCAAGGGCCGTGTCTACAGCTTCCAGCAAATCATGCAGGCGGTGGAGGCCATGGGGCCTCTGCAAACCCTCAATCACGAGACGCGCGCGGTGCATGCCGCCGGCTTCTGGTCGCCCGATTCCGGTATCGGTCCGGTGCGCGAGGATGTCGGCCGGCACAACGCCCTCGACAAGCTCGCCGGCGCCCTGATCCGCGACGGCCGGGATGCGTCGGACGGTATCGTCGTGCTCACCAGCCGGGTTTCGGTGGAGATGGTGCAGAAAGCGGCCGCCATCGGCGCGCCCGTAATTGCCGCCGTCTCTGCGCCGACGGCACTCGCCATCCGCATGGCGGAAGCGGCGGGCATCACATTGATCGCGATTGCAAGAAAAGACGGTTTCGAGGTGTTCACCCATCGGGACCGCGTCCAAGGGGAACGTACAAGCGATGTCGCATAGCACTGTCGATCGGCTCGTCTATATGGCGAACCAGATCAAGGACTACTTCAAGTATCAGCGGGACGCCGACCCGGCCGAAGAGATCGCCGATCATCTGCGTCTTTTCTGGGACCCGCGGATGCGCCGGCAGATCATCAAGCATTTCGAGAAGACCGGCGGCGAGGGCCTTGAGGGCCCTGCCCTGAAGGCAATCGAGCTGCTGCGCGACCACGAAGCCGATCCCGACTATATGCCGACCACGGCGACGGCCGATCCCAGCGGCGGGCGCGAAGACCCCGGTTAGGCCGGCGCCTTCTCCGCGCAGGGAGCGCACGCTTTCCTCACGCCGATCCTATAGAGTGCCGCCGTGCTCGATCTCACTCCTCAAGAGCTGACCGCGATCGGCTTAAGCCTGAAGGTTGCGAGCTGGGCAACGCTCGTGGCGCTTCCTCTGGCCGTTCTCGTCGCGCTCGTGCTTTCCCGATGCCGTTTCCTCGGGCGGTCCCTGCTGGGCGCGCTCGTGCTGCTGCCTCTGGTGCTGCCACCGGTGGTGACCGGCTATGCGCTTCTGCTGCTGTTCGGGCGCCAAGGGGCGGTGGGCGCATGGCTCGCCGATAATCTCGGCCTCGTCTTCGCCTTCCGATGGACGGGCGCGGCCCTGGCTGCGGGTGTCATGGGCTTTCCCCTCATGGTGCGTGCAATCCAGCTCTCGGCGGAGGCCATGGACCGGGGGCTTGAAGAGGCCGCCGGCACGCTGGGCGCAAACCGCATCTTCGCCTTCCTCACCGTGACCCTGCCCCTGATCGCGCCCGGCATCATCGCCGGCGCCATTCTCTGCTTCGCCCGGGCCATGGGCGAGTTCGGTGCGACCATCACCTTCGTCTCCAACATTCCGGGCGAGACCCAGACCCTACCGACGCTGATCTATACGCTGACCCAGGTGCCTGGCGGCGAGGCGGCGGCGCTGCGCCTGACCCTGATCTCGGCGGCGATCTCCATCACCGCGCTGTTGCTTTCCGAGTGGATAGCGCGCGCCGTCAGCCGGCGGGTGAAGGCGTCATGAGCATCGAGTTCGAAGCGCGCGGGAAGATCGGCGATCTGGCCCTCGATGCGGCCTTCGAGAGCGACGGGCGCCTGACCGCCCTGTTCGGCCATTCCGGGGCCGGCAAGACCACCATCGTCAACGTCATCGCTGGCTTAAGGCGTCTGCCCCATGAGCGGGTCGTGGTGAATGGCGACGTGCTGAGCGACACGGAGCAGAGCATTCATCTGCCGCCCCACAAGCGGCGGATCGGCTATGTGTTTCAGGACGCGCGGCTGTTCCCCCATCTCACGGTCCGGCAGAACCTGCTCTACGGGTTCTACTTCGCGCGCGGAAAGTCCCGCACCAGCTTAGGCGAGGTCTGCGCCCTGCTCGGCCTGAGGCCGCTGCTCAAACGCGGCGTAGGGGCGCTATCCGGCGGCGAGAAGCAACGGGTCGCCATCGGCCGGGCCCTGCTGGCCCATCCGCGCCTTCTCCTCCTAGACGAGCCCCTCGCCTCTCTGGACGAGGCGCGCAAGCAGGAGGTGATGCCCTATCTGGAGCGGCTGCGGGACGAGGCAGGCGTGCCGATCATCTATGTGAGCCATTCGGTCGCCGAGGTGGCGCGCCTCGCCACGACCCTGGTTTTGGTGGAAGCCGGTAAGGTGACCGGCCAGGGCCAGGCCCAGGAGATGCTGAGCCGGCTCGATCTCGGCCTCTCGGAAGAGCGGGATACGGCGGCGGTGCTGGAGGGCACGGTCGCCGCGCACGACAGCGAAGCGGGGCTGACGACCCTGAAGACCGGCGCCGGCGAGCTTCGCGTTCCCCTCATGGGAAAGCCGGAAGGCGCTGCTGTCCGCGCGCTGATCCGGGCGCGCGACGTGATGATTGCCACGCGGCGCCCATCGGGTTTGAGCGCGCTCAACGTGCTGCCGGGCACTGTGAAGGAGATCGGTCAGGCCCATGGGCCGATCGTCGAGATCAGCATCCATTGTGGAGAGGCGACGCTGGTCGCGCGCCTCACCCGCTATTCGGTGGACAAGCTGAAGCTCGAGCCGGGCCGCAAAGTCTATGGGATCGTGAAATCGATTGCCTTCGACCCGGCAACAACAGGCGGCGCGCCCCAGCCAGACAAGAGCTGAACCGGAAGGCGCGCCTGCCCTGATTGCCTATTTGGTCTGAGGCGGGTTGGCCTTCAGGGCCTCTTCCGTGGGCTCGCCTTCCCAGACGGCGACGCCCCACGGCAGCCGGCCGACCGGCACGGACTTCACCGCTTTTTGGCTGTCCACGTCGATGACCGTCAGGTCGTTGGTGAGGCCGTTGGCGACATAATAGGTCTTGCCGTCGGGCGACAGCTCACCATGCCAGGGCCGCTGGCCCACGAGGATGTAGTCTTCGACCTCGTAGGTTTCCGTATCGATAACCGCGAGACGGTTCGCCGGCCCCAGCACGGTGTAGAGCTTCTTGCCATCCTGGACGAAGTCCATGCCCACGGGCTGGAGCAGCTCGGGCCGCACGCCTTCGACGTCGAAGCGGATGACTTCCTTGATGGTCCAGTCGGACGTGTCGATGACGGAGATCGTGCCGCCAACCTCGGAGGACACCCAAAGTTCGCTACCGTCGGCAGTAAACTTCGCCTCGCGCGGGCGGGTGTCGACCAGGATATTGGCGATCAGCTCATTGGTGGCGTTGTCGATGATATGCGCCATCGACGTGCTTTCGGACGTGATCGCCGTGTATTTGTCGTCGGGGCTCACGCCCACGCCTTCGGGCTCCACGCCCACCGGAACCTCGGCGAGCACCTCGCCGGTCTCGGTGTCCATGATAGTGGCGAGAGAGTCGTCCTCATTGGCGATGTAGAGGATCTTGCCGGAGGAGTCAGTGGACATGAGCTCCGGATCCGGGCCGGAATTCAGGGTGTGGATGATCTTGAGGGATTTGACGTCGATCACATCGATGGTGTCGCCGTCGCCGGCCGCCACGTAGAGCTCGTCATTCTTCGGGTTCTTGATGATGCCCCGGGGGCGGCGATGGGTCGGCACGGTCGCGATCGGTTTGAGGGTTTCCGCATCGACGACGGTGACGGTGTTGTCCTTCTCGTTCGAGACGAAAATGGTCGTCGCGAAAGCGGGGGTCGCAATGCTCAGCGACAGAGCGGCAGCGGCGGCTGCGGTGATCAGGCGTTTCATCTCCACTCCCTTGCGGATGTTCCTTTGCGGATGCTTCTTTTCCGGATGCTCCTTGTTCGGGTCTTCTTATCCGGATGTTCTTTTTACGACGGTGGCCGTCCTCGGTTTGATACCCGAAATACGGGCGGAACCCTAGTTCTGCTCGAACTCACATAGGGATTCGCGCTCGTCATATCCAAGCGTGTCGGTGAGATAGTTCGGATGCAGGAAGCCCTCTTGGGGCGAGATGGTGACCACGGTCCGGCCACCGGCCAGCAGGATCGGCTGGCGGAGCTGGTGGTTCCAGGAGCGGAAGTTCATGGCCTCGCCCTTGAAGCCAGCCACCTTGTATTCGTCGCTGAGAAGAACATCGCGCAGCTCCTGCACGTCGGTCTTGGCCGAGCGCACGGCCGCCTCGCCCAGGGCCCGGACGGCAAGCCAGGCGGTGTAATCGCGCTCCACGGCGTTCCGGTCGGCCTTGTCGTTCAGGGCGCGCTGGAAAGCCATGCCGCCATATTCGGTATACGCGTCATCCCAGGCCACGGGACGCAGACCTTGGGTGCCCACGACCGGCTTTGGGTCGTAGCTGCGGAACAGTAGATACTCACCGAACCCATCCTGGGTGTCGGAGACCCAGATCACGTCGTGATTCGGCGCGCCGCGCGTGGCGATGGGCATCTGGCTCTGAACCTGCTGATGGCCGGAATCGAGCCGGCGGGAGCCGGTGTCGAACTGATAGACCCGCTCTTCGACGATCTTGCCGCCATAGCGCTTTGCGGTGCGCTTGGTCGCTTCGGCGAATTGCTCGTCCTCGGGTGCCTTACCCTTGATGAGGAACCAGCTCGGCCACTGCTTCAGGATGAGATATTGCCCCAGAGCGTCGGCGCGCATGGCCCAGCTCGGGATGATGTGCATCGTGTTGAAGCGGCAGTCCTTCTGGCGAAGCCGGTCGGCACTGTCGCGAATATTCAGAATGATGGAGCCCTTGGCCTCCGGCAGGTCGGCCACTTTCAGGAGATCGTCGGCTTCCAAATCCGCGACGATCATGCGGTCGCCGTCCTTCAGAAGCTCCTTGGCCTTGGCGACCACGTCGCCGTCGCCGGGTACGATGGCTTCAGTGAGATTGAACTTCTGGCCGGTGAAGCGGCCGGTACGGTTGGTGTCGTCGATGCCGACGCGCGCGCCCTGGATACCCTTATCGGTGATGATCGGCTCGGCGATCGTCAGGGGCGGCGGCTCAGCATACTTCTTACCGAGATAGACGATGTCGTAGGTTTTTTCGGCGGCCTTGGCCTTGGTGTCCTTGTCCGCCTGCTCGGCTTTTGCCTTGGGATCCATGCCCTCGGCCTCGATCCCCTTGCCCTTTTGCAGAGCGGACGGATCGGGGAGCTGATGGGGCGGTGCAGGCGTGGTCGTCTCCTCATCTTGAGCGGCCGCCAGCGTGGCGCCGCCCAAAGCGAGGAAGATCGCCAAGCACAGGGCGCGCTTG
Source organism: Methyloligella solikamskensis (assembly GCF_042676065.1). Classification (NCBI taxonomy): domain Bacteria; kingdom Pseudomonadati; phylum Pseudomonadota; class Alphaproteobacteria; order Hyphomicrobiales; family Hyphomicrobiaceae; genus Methyloligella; species Methyloligella solikamskensis. Next base: position 2,550,437 of record NZ_JBHTJO010000001.1, read on the forward strand.
GCGATCTCAAAGCTTCTGCGATTGTACGCTCTCAGCATGATGCGAGACCCACAATCACCCACGCGTCTTTAGTCGAAGGTGGGCGGAGGCGGAACGTTGGATTTACCGCCCGGGATGGAGGACGGGTTGATGCTCCGGATCCAGGCGATGATCTTCCAGAGATCGTCCGCGGTCTTGATGGAGGAGCCCATGGCGGGCATGGGGCCAACCACATTCTCGGAGCCCACACGCTTCATATCGTAATGCTCCTGGAGACCGGCGCTTCCCTCCGTCACGAGACGGAACAGGGTGTCGTCATCGCTGCCGTAGACCCAAACGGAATTGGTCAGGGGCGGGCACATGCCACCGCCACCGCCGCCGCCATGGCAGCCGTTGCAGCTCAGGCCCATGTAAAGCTGGTGGCCCTCTTCGGCATATTTCTCATAGTCTTTTTCGTAGGGGCTATGGAGGGAGCCCTTTTCCTTATAACGCTCCACGGCTTTCACCGGCGACATGGTCCAGTCCGCACCGGCAGCCTTCGATTCCATATTCACGCTCGCCACGCCCAACACGCAGATCGCGAGCGCAGCCAATCCGATAATCAATTTGCGCACAGTTACGTTTCCTCATCTGGTCTAGTTCGTTGTTGTTAGGCGGGTGGGAGATTTTCCCAATTCCACCGAACCTTTCCCGTCTTGTGCCGGGAAAGACGACCTAGACGTTCCATACCATATGGCGCCCCCAACCCAAAAGGCTAACCGCCTGTAGAATGGCAGAAAACCGCGCGAAACGGTTACCATTTCTACATTTTCGGGGATGGGGAAACCGGGCGTAAACGCCGTCGTCAAACCTATGAGCGAATTGCCGGCCTGCGGTACCTTCTACAGTGCCTCGGCGGGCAGAACCGCATCCGCGCTCGAGAAGCACGGATTCTTCCATGAACTTCCCCGGCATTGCCGGCAGGGCCCGGATCGGACAGGGGCGGATAATCTCCCGCCGATTGCCCGATAGGCTTGAAGTATCATGGAGCATGCAAGCCTCCGCTTCGGACCCAAACCGAGATGAGCCCAGTTGACCATTCACTCATAGCCTACATCTCAGCGTCTTTGCCTGCGACTTTCTGACCAACAAGCCGTCCGGGACGCGCGTGAGGCCCGGCATTCTACACGCGCCGTCTTCCCCATCATCCTCCGGACGATCACAATGACTTCACCAATTCACACGCAATTCTGATCAGCGATGTTCGAGCGCTGCTTAGTCTTCGAAGAGACTGTCGCAACACTTCACAAAAAAGGCCGCGCATAGTCTGCGCGGCCTTTGCCAAGATGGTCTTCTGACGAGACTGAAATCCAGCAGCTACTGCTTGGACGTCTCCTCATCCTTGGAGTTGCTCTGCGCCCGCTTCTGCAGGGCACGGCCCAGCACGGTGATGGCCTGCTCGGCCGCCTGGGCATCGTTGAGCTTGGCAATATCGAGCGCCGTCTGGCCCATGCTGTTCTCCGCATCGATGTCGGCGCCGGAGTTCAGCAGCAGACCGATCACCGGGGCATTGTCGCGGGCCGCGGCGATCATCAGCGGCGTGGTTCCTGCCTTCGACTTGGCATTCACATCGGCGCCCTTCTTGATCAGATCGCGGGCCAGATCGATGGGCCGGGTGCTGCCGGGCACGAACATGGAGCCTTCCGCGGCGCGCTGCTTGGCCGCGGTGATCATCAGCGGCGTCAGCTCTTCATCTCCCACGGCGATGTCGAATTCGGCGCCCGCGTCGAGCAACAGCTTGGCGGTCTCGTAACGCTGCTCCTCGATCGCCAGAGCGAGCGGCGTATAGCCTTCGGCGCTGCGCTTGTTAAGATCGGCGCCGCCTTCGATCAGGACTTCCGACGATTTCACGTCATCCCGGATGATCGCGTACAGCAACGGCGTCATACCGACATCGTCGGCCTGATCGGGATCCGCGCCGAGCTCCAGAAGAAGCTCCACGGTTTCCGGGCTCTTGGAGCTCGCCGCCATGTGGATCGGCGCACTGCCTTGATTGTTTAGAGCGTCGATCTCGGCGCCCTGCTCCACCAGGAAGCGAATGCGGTCGGCATCGTTGGCCGTCACCGCGTTGAACAGCTCCTGGGTTGGATCGGCACCTTCTTCGAGCCAACGCTTCAGCTTCTCTTCGGTGACGCGCTGGTCTTCCGAGGCGAGCTCGGGATGGGCCTTGAATTCAGACTGGGGAATCTGGGTGTAGGTGCCGTGAGACGGCAGATCGCCGGCGATATAGCAGCGGCTGCACTGCACCAGCGGCACGCCGTATTCCCGGAGCACCTCCTCGATCTCGCCCTTCTTATCGTCGAGGGCGAAGTCGAGCATGTATTTCAGGAGCACATCGGTCTCGCGGACGCCCAGCGCCAGCGAGAACTCGAGCGGAACGGTGTCGTCGTCGAGATTGATAGGCTCGATCTGGACATCCTCCCCCTTGATGGTCTTCACCCAACCGGCGAAGGGTCCCCACACGCCCGCGACGTCTACATCGCCGTCGATGGCGCGCTGAATGATGTACCAGGGCTGATGCTCGGGAACGAGATCGGCATCGTGGCTCTGGACCTGCTTGACCACGTTTTCGTGGATGCCGCGCTTGTTCAGCGCCTGACGGATGGCTGAGGTCTGGAAAACGCCGATCTTAAGATCCTTGAGCTTCGGATCGTCGAGGCCGGTGAGCTCGAGACCCTCCTTGGTCGGCCAGACCAGCACATAAGCGGACCGGTAGAGCGGCTCGGTGGTGAGCAACCGGTCGTAGTCGGCGGGGATGTCGAGCATGACATCGCACATGCGCTGGCTGAAGGTCTCGCGGGTCAGGCCGCGCTCGATGAAGGGGCGCCAGTGGTACCTGATATCGGCGCCAAGCGCCTCGCCCAGAATCTCGATGATCTTGTTCTGAAAGCCCTCTTTCTGGATGTTTGAAAGAGGCATGTTGCCGGGGTCGGCGCAGACGTGAATCTCTTTTAGCCGCTTGTTCTTGTAGGCGGCCTTCGCAGCGGCGCGGGTGGCAATCCGTTCGGCGGGGCTAAGCTCTTCGTAGGTCTTGTCCAGCTGACGGGCCAAGGGCTCTTGGGCGGCAGCCGGCTGAGAAGCCAGGGCGCCGAGGCACAAGGCGCTCGCAAACAGAAGGGCGAAGGGGCTTCTTGAAGTGGGGGATCTTCTTGAGGCGAGGGATCTTCTTAGGGCCATGGGATGCTCACTCACTGCCGTTGGTTGGGCGAGCCTGCCGAAGAAGGTCCTATGAGATGCTCAGAAGACGGTCCGGCAGAAAACCCGCGTCAATGCTTCTACGCAATCGCGGGGCTCACCGATCAACATAAGGCTTAAATAAGAAGTGGCGCCCGATGCCACAAGGACACCGGGCGCCGCAACCTTAAGCGTTAGCTTCGATTACTCGAAGACGCGGAAGGTGTTGAGCGAACCACCCTGGGGAATCTTGTCCAGGTTGGCAGCTTTTGTCATGGCCGTGGCGCCGATGGCACCGAACTTGTCGTTCAGGTCCAGACCAGCGGTCACAGGCAGGCCGATCCAGCCACCGATGCCGGAGAAGACCGACACATACTGCTTGCCGTCCACCTTGTAGGTGATCGGGTTGCCGATGATGCCGGAACCCAGCTTGCGGCTCCACACGACCTTACCGGAGTCACGGTCGACAGCGCGGAAGTCACCGCCCAGCGAACCGTAGAACATCAGGCCACCGTCGGTAACCATGGTGCCGCTCCAGTTCGGATACTGGTCCGGAATCTCCCAGACAGTCTCGCCCGACAGCGCGTCGAACTTCTTGATCTTGCCGGTCACGCCAGGCTTCTCAGGATACATGTACACGTTCGCGAACACGTAGACAGTGCCCTGGTTCGTGTGCGTGCGCTCCTGAGGCTCAAGCTCCATGCACCAGTTGTTGGTGGGCATGTAGAAGATGTTCGGCTCCTTGGGATCGACAGAACCAGGCTGCTGGTCCTTACCACCCATGGCAGACGGGCAAGACTGAACGTTACGGCCAACCTCGAGCGGAGAATGCTCGCGGACCTTGATCGGACGACCGGTCTCCATGTCGATCTTCTCGGCCCAGTTGGTGGTCACATACTTGTGAGCCCGAAGCAGGTCACCGTTCGTGCGATCCATCACATAGGCAAAGCCGTTACGATCGAAGTGGGTCAGGGCCTTAACTTCCTTACCGTCGATTTCCATGTCGGTCAGGAAGTTTTCGTTGATGCCGTCATAGTCCCACTGGTCGAACGGGGTCATCTGGTAAGCCCAGACAGCCCGACCGTCTTCGACGTGACGTGCGAAGATGGTCATCGACCACTTGTTGTCGAACTTGCCAACACCCTCGCCGAGCTCGTCCGGATTGGTCGAGTTGCACTCTTCGTGGGTCTTGTCAGGGCAACGATACTGCGGGCTCCACAGACCGGGGTTACCGGTGGAGTAGTACACCAGCTTCAGGTCCGGATCGTAGGAGTACCAACCCCAGGCAGCACCACCGCCGAGCTTGTAGTCGTCGCCCGGGAAGGTCTTGATGCCAAGGTCATGGCCGGCAACACCGTAATGCGGGTTGTCCTTGTTGGTGTTCTCATCAAGGCAAACCTGATCATCGGTACCCGTCGAATGGCAGAGCCAAGCCTGCTTACCATCTTCAAGATTGTAAGCAGTGATACGACCGCGGGCAGCGAACTCGTCACCACCGAAGCCGATGATCACCTTACCGTCGGCAATCAGCGGAGCCGGGGTGATGGTCTCACCACGCTCGGGCCATGCGCTCTTGACCACCCAGACTTCCTTACCGGTCTGTGCGTCAAGCGCGATCAGCCAGCCGTCCAGGGTGCCATAGACGAATTTACCGTCGGCGTAGGAACCGCCGCGGTTGACGGTGTCGCAGCAAGCCCGCGGGATAGCGGATTCGTCACGATCCGTCGTCTTGACGTAGTGCCAGATCTGCTTCGGGTGATCCGGATCGGAAAGATCCAGAGCCTGCACCACGTTACAGTTGGCCATCGACGGGCAACCGCTGATGAAGAACATCATCGGCTTACCGCCAACATCCTTGATCACGAGAGGCTGACCTTCGTGACCGCGCAGAGCACCGGTCGACTGGTTCCAGATCATCTGGAGGTTGTCGACATTGTCGGTGCTGATGTCGCTCAGCTCGCTGTGGCGGGTCAGGGCGAAGTCACGACCAGGGGCAGGCCACTGATCGGGGTCCTTCATCCTTTCCAGCTGCTCGGCATCGGTATCGACTGCCATAGCCTGACCTGAGAAAGCCATCATCATCGCGACGACGCCTCCCAGTACCAGACCATATTTTCCATACTTCATCTCTGTCTCCTCTCCCTAAGCTACTCAGTTCAGAGAATTTTGCTGAGTTCGCTGTGGTCGGCCCTGAGGGCCCTTTTTGGCTTTATGCCCTAACGGGGGAACCAGGCCCGACCGAGTTCCGAGAATTGGCTGAGGTTGCCCGAAAGCGCTTATCAGATCGAACGCGCCGATTGCTTCTTGGGCCCGCTGATGACGACATCACTTTGTGACACCTCACGAGGACTGCAGCTTTCCGCCGCAGAGTGATTTTGTCCAATTCAAAAGTGGAAATTGGGCGCAACACTCATTGGCAAGCTGCACCCTCATCATTGCCAATTGTTTCCCCTTTGCAAGTGAAAAGTGCCGTTCCGTCGCACCCCCTCCGGGACAATTTGCTATTGCGCTGCAACATTTTAGGCGCGCGAAGTGCGACGGATTTCATCGAGGGCCACGAGCCCAAGCGACTGAATCATTTGAGTTTTGTGGGGCGCCCGGAGTACCGCTTTTGGCATACCACGGGCGATGATGCGGCGCGGTTAAGCTTCTGATCAAACTACCAAGGTTTGCAATCGGCTGATTGAGGAGTTCAATCGATGTACGCGCTTAGGTCGGCCGACTCGGAGGCTTAGGACCAGGCTTTCGGCGGCTTGGCCGAGCTGGACGGCATGTGCTGGATGGCGATCCGCATGAGTTCCGCCAGCGTGCGCACGCCGAGCTTCGCCTTGAGCTGCGTGCAGGTGTTGGCGACGGTCTTGTAGCTGACGTGGAGCTGCTCGGCGATGACGCCATAGGGCTTGCCCTCGGCCACCAGAGCCAGGGTCTGAAGCTCGCGGACGGTCATCTTCTTCAGCGGATTGGAGGTGCCGCGCGCCTCCATGAAAGCGACCTCGGAGGCGAGGTCGTGGCTGATATAGGGCTTGTTCTCACGCACCTTCTGGAAGGCCTTGAGCACCTCTTCCGAAGAGGTGTCCTTCAGCACGTAACCCGTGGCGCCGACCTCGAGAGCACGGCTCACGATGACGGGGTCGGAATGCATGGTGAAGACCAGGATCGGCGTGGTGGTGTCGTGCAGGCGCAGGCGGCGGATGAAGGAGAGCCCGCCTAGGGCCCCGGTCCGCATGGCGAGGTCGACGATCAGCACGTCCGGCTTCTGATTGCGGTAGAGGCGGAAACCGTCCGCCAGGCTCTGGGCCTGGGTGATCTCGGACACGCCGGAATCTTCCAGGAGCTGCCGGCAGCCCTGCAAGACGATGGGATGATCATCGATGATAAGCACGCGTGTCACGACAGTCCTCCAACGAGCTCAGATGTTTTAGCTTTCGGTTCGGGTTCGCCCTTGAGCGGGATCTCGATCAGGAGCCTGGTGCCGCGGCTGCGGCTGCTCACGATCTCGCAGGTTCCCTCCAAGGCGCGGACCCGTTCGTTCATAGTGGTCAGGCCGAAGCCTTTCGGCGTCGCTGGCGCCATGCCCTCGCCGTTGTCGCGCAGGCTCAAGCGGAGCAGCGGCGCTCCCGGCTCGCTGCCGTTGGGCTTCCCTTGCGCCTCGCCGAGATCAATGAAGATGCGCTCGGCGCGGCCGTGGCGGATGGCGTTGGTGACGCCTTCCTGGATGCAGCGATAGATGGTGAGGTCGGTCTGCTCGCCGTAGCTGGGGGCAAGCTCGCCGATATTGGCATTGATATCGGTCTCGGGGTGGCTGCGCTGATGGCTGGCGATGAGCTCCTCCAGAAGGTCGGAGAGCTTTACCTGCCCCAGCGGGCCCGGCCGCAGCCGCTTGATGAGGCCACGGTTCAACTGCTTCAGCCGTTCGGCGATGGATAGGATCTCGCCGGCCCGCCGGGAGATCTCGTGGGTCGACTTTTCGTCAGGCCCCTGCATGCGCTTCAGGGAGGAGGCGTTGGCGGTGATGCCGAACAGGCAGGGCCCCGCCTCGTCGTGCAGCTCGTTGGCGATCTCCCGGCGCTCGCTCTCCTGCACGGAGATGAGCTGGCGGTAGAGATTGCTGTTCTCCTCCTGAGCGACATCCAGAGCGCCGGCCAAGGTATTGAAACTATGGGTGATGACGGCGAGCTCGCGCACCTTCGGCAGCGGCAGGCGGGTGGCGTAGTCGCCGCTCTCCAGATTGGCCATGCCGTGGGAAAGATTGGCGAGCGGCTTCAACAGCCGGCCAAGCACGATGTAGAGCAGAACCAGGATCAGCAGCTCCAGGCCGAGCCAGATCATCACCAGGGCGGAGAAGTCCGACCAGGCCTCGGCGATCTCATCCGCCGGCTCGCCGACGATCACAACGGGGTTCATGCTGTCGGTGGTGACCACGCGAACGGCGCGGTTCACGAGCCGCGGGCGCACCAGCTCAGCATACCATTCCGGCGCCCTCTCCTCGTCGAAGAGCAGCCGCTGGCTATCCTGCGGGGCGACCTCGGTGAAGTGCCCCATGGAATCGATGAACATGATGCGGACATGGCGCAGATGCTTAAGCTGGACGGGGAGCTGATCGCGCAGCTCGTCGAGACGGCCTTGGGCGGCAAGATCCCGGACGGTCGCGGCGACCAGGCGTTGGGCCACATCGAGGGAGGCCTCGATCTCGACCTTGGTGGCCGTGCGGGTGTTGAGGATGGAAACGGCACCAGCGATCAGGGCCGCGATCAGATTGATCACACCCACGGCAACGAGGAGCTGGGTCCGGACCGGACGGTCGTACCAGGCTCTCTGCAAAAACCGCTGCAACACGCTTCTACCAGTCCTTTGCAAAAGGGACTTCCGGGGTTTCCCCGGCGGATATCCCGTTTTCCTTCCGGCGGGTCGGTTTTACTTGCAGGACCTCGGGCATTCGCAATGCCAGAGGCCCGTTAATGCTTAACTTTCACAGGTCAGCGGGACCGACCGCGCAAACTGAGCCTTAAGTACACTGGATGACGCATGGGCGGAAAAAAGCAATGGCAGGTTTGCTAAACTCGTTGCCAAATCTTCCCGCCCCCTAACGGCCTGAAGCTTGCTCTCAACCCGTTTCGCCTCCTCGAAAGCCTGCCCGATCTGTCGAACGCAACGCCTTTGTGGCGTCCGTATCGCTTGGGATTGGCTCCGCAACGGCGTCCTGCAACAGGAACATCGGGCGCTGCCAATTCATTGAATCTGGGTAGAAACGATCCAATCGGGAAAGGAGGAAATGCTATGCGACTTGCTACTTTTGCTGCAGCAGCTCTCGTAATGAGTGCGGCAGGCACGGCCATGGCCGAGGATCCCTCCGGCCGTCCGGGTGCCGTTCTCAGCGAGGACCAGTGCAAGGAAGTCTGGAGCATGACCGAGCGCGACGGCGATACCCTGTCCAAGGGTAAGGCCGAGCCCTTCGTCCTGAACTACGAAATGGTCGACACCAACAACGACAAATCGATCAGCCAGGACGAGTTCATGAAGGGCTGCTCGAAGGGCTGGATCCAGGCCAAGGGCGACGTTCAGCCTATCGAGGGCGACACGGACTCCGAGGCGCCCGTGAATCCGGGTGACCCGAACTACGAGGGCGGCGAGTAATTGGTCCGCTCACGAACCTCGGCTCGATGAATCTATTGTTTCGTAATTGAGAGCCGATGACCTGAACAGCCGGCGCGTCTCCCGCCTCTCACGGCGGGTGATGCCGCCGGTTTTCTTTTGCGAAGAGCGTCTTGGTAAAAAGAATTGCACAACTAAGCGGCATTTCCATTTCGATTTTCGGCGATTTTTTACGTCTGCGGGTGCAAGTTCCCGGGTGCAACCGGCAATTCTGCCCGGGTAATTCTGCTCGGAAAGGGCAGGATTGCGATTCTCTAGGAGGAGACCCCCATGAAAGTAGCGATCGTAGCGGCAACGGCTCTGATGCTGGCCAGCGGTGCGGCTCTGGCCGCCGATGATGGCGACCCGTCCGGCCGTCCGGGCAAAGTGCTCGATTCCGACAAGTGCCAGGCTGTCTGGGACATGACCGAGCGCGACGGCGACACCCTGTCCAAGGACAAGGCCGTGGATTTCGTCGTGAACTACGAGATGGTCGACACCGATGGCAGCGGCGACATCTCGGCCGACGAGTTCAAGGCAGGCTGCAACAAGGGTTGGATCAAGCCCAAGGACGGCACGGACGCCGAATAGGCTCCACCCTTGCGAAGGCGGTCTTTGAAGCCGCCATTCTCTCCCAAGATTCTACCGGGGCCGTTCCCCAGTCCGTTCGCGGATTGGGGCGGCCTCTTTTTTTGCCGGGACGGTTCCTGACCGGGCGCTACATCCGGCCCGCCAGGGTATCCATCTCGCATTTCGATTCCGGCTCGTCATAGCCCAGGGTATCGGCGAGGTGCCGGGGATGGAGGAAGCCCTCCTGGGGCGAAGTGGAGACCAGCGCCCGGGGGGCTGCGATCAGCAGAGGCTGGCGGAGCTGGTTGTTCCAGGGGCGGAAGGAGAGCCCCTTCCCCTTGAAGCCCGCGACCGTGAAGGCATCGGACAGAAGATACTTCCGCAAGCCCGGCGCGTCGGTCTCGTGGGAGCGTAGGGCCGCCTCACCGAGGGCGCGGACGGCAAGCCAGCCCGCGTAGTCCCGCTCGGTCATGTTGCGACCTGCTGCGCGCTCAAAGCGCTGCTGGAGCTGGGTACCGGCATACTCCTCATAAGACCGGTGCCAGGCGGTGGCGGTGAGCCCTTGAGTGCCAACGACGGGGCGCGGATCGTAAACGCGATACGGGAGGTATTCGCCGAAACCCTCGACCGTGTCGGCCACCCAGACCACGTCGTGCTCGGCGGCGGCCTGGGTCGCCGCGGGCATCTGAGTCTGGATCTGCTGATGGCCTGAATCGGCGCGCTTGTTGCCGGCCTCGAACTTGTAGGCACGCTCCTCGACGATATCGCCGCCGAAGCGCCGCGCAGCCCGCTTCACCGCCTTGGCGTAGGCGATGTCAGATGGCGTGGTGCCCTTCAGGAGGAACCACTTGTCCCACTTCTTCCAGATCAGATATTGCGCAAGAGCGTCGGCCCGCATGGCGTTGCTGGGCAGAATATGGAAGACGTTGGGGCGGCAGGATTTCTGGCGCAGATCGTCGTCGCTGGAGCGGATATTGAGGATCAGCGCGTCCTTCGCGCCCGGCACGTCCGAAAGCGCCAGCAGGTCTTGGGGCTCCAGGTCGGCGATGATCAGATTCTGCCCCGATGCCAGCAGCGGCTTAGCTTCCGCGGCAATGTCGGCATCGCGGGGCAGCACCTCTTCCTTCAAGGTGAAATGCTGACCGAGGAAGCCACCGGTGCGGTTGTTCTCCTCGATAGCGACCCGGGCACCCGCCACGCCCTTGTCCTCGATCTCCTTGTCCATGAGCGAGAGCGGGATCGGCTCCTTGTAGTCCTTGGTGAGATAGGTGATGGCGTATTCGCTGCGGGGCTTGCCGCCATCCTTACCCGCTTGCGGCGTGGCCGCTTCGTCGCCGGACGGGGCTGCGCCGATGAGGCCGGCCACCAGAACGAGAGACGCCGCGCGGCCGAAGAAGCGCATCTTAAGCATTGGAATCGCTTTCTTTTGTTCGGGTCGGTCTGCGCCCGTTCGGGACGCATGGCGCGTATTCAGGCGCGCCTGCCGGACAGCACGCCGAGGCATGCAAGTCCTCCGGTCGTGAGAGAAAGCGTAGCGGAAGCGACCGGGGTGATGCTTTCCAAAGCCTGAGGAGAACTCTTCTCAACTTGCTTGCCGATTTATCCCGCGCGCCGTTCCGTCTAAAAAGCTCAATTCGTCCGCGCGGTGGCGTCCCGGCCGGGTGCGACGACGGCGAGGCTGCGGGCACCATCGCCTATATCGATGCGGGTGAACTCCTCGCCGGTCTCCGTATTGAGCACCGATATATCGCCGGAGAACCAGTTGATGATGTAGGTCTTCCGGCCGTCGGGCAGGATGGCGACGCTCTCGGGATAGCGCCCGACAGTGACTCGCTGGACGACCTCCAGGATCTCGGAATCGAGAAAGTCGACGGTGCCAGACTGCTGGTTGGCCACGAGGGCTTTGTTGCCGTCGGGCGTCACGGCCACGCCGTAGGGCATCTTGCCGGTCCTGACGGTCGCCACCTGTTGCAGCCCGCCGGTGTTGAGCACGGTGACGTCTGAGCTTTTCACATTGGCGACGTAGAGCCGGTCGCCTCGGGGCGAGGCTGCGAGCGCAAACGGTGACTTGCCAACCGCGACATTGGCGATCACCGAAAGCCGGTCCGTATCGATGACGCTGACACTGTCCCCTTCCCGGTTGGCGACGAAAATTCGCCTTCCGCCGGCGGGCGCCACGAGATGGGCGGGCGATTTTCCGGTCGGGATCTCCGCTTCCTTGGTGCAGGTGTCGGCGTCGAGAACCGTGAGCAGGTCCCTGTTCCAGTCACTCACGTAGAGGCGGCCGTCGGCGGTCGCGGCGATCCCGAAGGGTTCGCCCTTCACTTCGCAGATCCGGGGCGACCGTAGACCTGCGCCTTCAAGCACGGTGATCTTGCCTTCGTCGGGATGGCTGATGAACAGGCGCTTGCCGTCAGGGGCCGCAGCGATGACCGCAGGGCCCGGGGCCACCTCGAACGTGTCGACGATATCGTCGGTTTCCGTATCGACGACGGAGACGGTGCCGGCATCCTGATTGGTGACGTAGAGCAGCGGATGGGCCGCTTCCGCCTCACGCGCTTCAACACTGGCGTTCAAGACCGAAAGGCAGCCGATCAGCACACCTACCCGCGCCACCATCTGGATGCCGGAAAACACCATAGGTCTTATTCGCCCCCTTCGACTTTCGCCTTCAACCCTTCGAGCCCGGTTTTAAGGAACTCGTTCATGGCGGCAATAGCGGCTTCGTCGTTCTGGGATTCGGACGGGAAGTTTCCGGTGTCGGCGCGATAGAAGCGGCCGATCCAGCTGACCTCGCTACCGCCGTCGGCTTCGTTCACATCCAGGGTCGCGGAATAGAAGCTGACCGGGAAGTTTTCGATATCCGGCGTGTCGAGGCGATAGGAGTAGCTCATCTCCTCTTCGTTCGTGTCGTCGAGGCTGTCGACCAGGGTGCCGCCGTCCTTGAGGGTCACGGTGCGCGTACCGTCGGTGGTCTCCACCTTCTCCACCATGGGATGCCAGTCGGCCATGCCGCCGAACTCCTTCGCCACGGCCCAGACTTCGTCGGGGGTCGCCTCGATGGTGATGGTCTGCTCGGCCTTCTTGGGCGTCGGACCATGGGCGAGTGCCGGCGCGGCAGAAGCAACAAGAAGCGCCGCAGCGCCGAGAATGAGGTTTCTTACAAGCATGCGAATCCTTCTTTCGTTCTGATTTTGGGGATGATGTTGAAGCTGTGGCCGCTCGCGGCCGGGGTCCTGCGGGAGAGCCTCTCCTTCAGGGGCACGGCCCCGTAGAGAAGAACCAGCAAGACAAGCGCTGCGGCCGCCGGGTACGGCCGAATATCGGTGGCGACGACGACCTCGCGCGGCTGGGCTGCGCGCTCGACTTCCGCGACGAGGCTGCTGGCGTTCGTCATCTGCGCGTAGTCGAGGCCGGTCTGGGCGGCGATCGCCTTCAGGTGCTCTTCCTTGAGCTGACCGAGATGCTCGTTCCCCTCCTTCATGTCGCCGAAGGGATTGTTGCGGGGGTGGTAGCCCGGCCGCTCCTTGGCCGTGGGCGGCGCCATGCCGAAACGGGATTCCTGGAGCACGTCGTCGGGTCCGTAGACGCCGACCTCATTTCCCTCGTCGTCGAATTTCGGAATGGGCGTCAGCTCGCGTCCGCCGACACCGACCAGGATGCCTCTGACCTCGCCGGGCTTGCCCTCGAAGGGATCCATGCCCGTATAGGGCAGCGGCGGCGCCTCGTGGCCGTCGGTCATGAACATGAGGCTCGCATCGAGCCGGCCGGCCAGATCGATGGCCCGGTGGACGCCCTTGGTGATGTAGCTGTCGGCATCCCACGCCATGCGCCAGTCGATGCTTTCGATGGAGGCGTCGATGGAGGCGAAGTTCTCGCAGACCTCCATGGGGTCGAAGAGCACGAAGACGCGGCGCTCGGCGAAGATACCGAGGCCAAAGCGGGACTGGCACGGGAGGCCGGCGATGAATTCGGGAAGCACCGTCTTGATGGCGTCCATACGCCTTACGGTCTCGCCGCGAAGCTGCACATCCCGCGTGTTCATGCTCATCGAAATGTCGACAAAGGCCATGATGTCATAGGCTTCGCGGTCGAGCCTGACCTTGGGCAGCAACAGGCCTGCGAGCAGGATCGCCAGCGCTGCGGCGATCAGCCAGAAGCGCAGATCGCGAAAGGCGGGGCGGTTGCGAAGCCAGCTCATGGCGCCCCCTTGGGCACGCCCGGCAGCTCCATCCAGAGACGCGTCTCGGGCTTCTCGCCTTCATCGTCGGCCGGGGCTTGCGCTTGTGGGAGATCCCGCACCAGACGCATGGCGACGGCGAAATTGAACCGCGCATCCCACGCGTCGGGCTGGAGTTGAAGCGCCCGGCGGTATTCGTCCTTGGCGAGGTTCACCAGCGAGATCGCCTTGGCGAAGGTGCCGCGATCGATGAAGTCGTAGGCATGGCGCATGCGCGTGTTGGCCATGTTGTAGAGAAGACCGGCGCGGTCGGCATCTCGAGCGCGGAAGCTCGCCTGATCGAGTACCGGCTGAGCTTCGGCCATGCGGTCGCGGGTCAGGAGATAGTAGCCGCGGGCCGCGAGCAGACGGGACGGCGCCTTGGTGAGATCGACCTCGACATTGTCGCCGTTCAGAAGCGTGACGATATCGGCGTTGGTCTGGCGCGCCGACGTCCAGAGCCAGCCGGTATAGACGCACGCCCCGATACTGGCGACGAGCAGCAGCCAGAGCAGCGGTCCGCGTAAGGCACCTGCTTCCGGCACCCAATGGGGCAAGGCGGACTCTGGCTCATGCCCGGCATCATGGGGCGGAGCAGTGCGCGCGCGGGGTTCTTGTCTGCCGGACTCTTGAGCCATCAGCTTTGTCCTCCATAGAGATGGCGGGCCGAAGCGGCGGGCGCTGCGAGCCGCGCCTCGGCGAGCTTGGCGATGAGCAGCAGAAGCATCGCGATGGCGGCGACCAGATAGGCGAGGCCCGACAAATCCTTCTGGGGAATGCGCTCCGAATAGCGGATGGGCCCGCGCTCCAGCCGGTCGATGGCCGCCGTCGCCTCCTCAACGGCCGCCGGGTTCTCCGCCTCGAAAGCCTGGTACGGAATGTTCAGGCTCTCGAAGAAGAGATGCAGGTGGCGCTCGGGCATGGCGTAGGCCGTGTCCTGATCGTTCGGCCCCGGCTCGTCGAACGGGCCGCTATGGCCTTCGGTGCGCAGGAAGATCCAGTAGAGATTGACCGGGCGCTTGGTGAAGGCGGCGCGGAGCTGCTCCTGCACTTTCCGGTCGATGACGGCAGCGCCGTCGGACACCAGCACGATGGCCCGGCTGCCGCCGATATTGTCCACGTTGCTCTCGATGTCCTCCTCGTGCATCGACAGCGCCATGGCGAGGCCGCGGGCGACATCCGTGTAGGCAAGGCCCGGCAGGTCGATGGCGTCGATGGCGGCGAGCGTCGCCGACTTATGGTCGGAGAGCGGCAGCACGAACATGGGCGAGGTGGAGAAGGCCGCGATGCCGATGCGGTCGTGATCGCGCTTCTGGACGAAGTCCTTCAGGAAAGTCTTGGCGGCGGTGGATTTGGAAAAATCCTCACCCGTCGGCACGCTACCGGCGAAGGTGTTGTCCATGCTGGAGGAGCGGTCGAAGAGGAGCATGATCTGTGCCCCCTCCCCCAGCCGCTCGATACTCTCGCCGAGCCTGTGGAGACCGGCGAGCCCCAAGATCAGGGCTGCGATGGCGATTGCGCCGATGGCCCGCAGACCGATCCCGATGGCGGTCGAGAGCGGGTCCCGGTCGATCACGCGGAGGGATGGATAGCTTTCCGCCGTCTGGGCGCCGAACACGAACGGCAGGAGCGCTAGAGGCAGAAGCCAGAGCAGCGACGGATTTGAGAAAGCGAGATCCATGGCTCAGCTTCTCCGCTCCATGGCGCCGAGCTTGCCCGCCAGGCTGGCGATATCGACTAAGGGCATGACGGCGCTGGCGGCTTGGGTATCGCCCTTGAAGAAGGCCTGCCGGGAAGCCTCGTAGAAGCGCTCGATCTCGGAGGCGTATTTGCCGAAGGCCGGATGCTTATCGAGGAAGGCGGGCACGTCCTCGGCGAAGACGCGATGACCGGCCGTCGTATCGAAGGCCCGGTGCAGGGCGAGAAGTGATGCCCGATAGTGATCGGCATCGGCGCCGCCACGCTTCTGCGCGTTGATCTGGCGGGCGGCCACCGTGAAGGGCCGGGACGGACGGCTGCGGAAAGGCCCCCATGCGTAGTGGTGAGCCAGCAGCACGGCAAAGAGCGCGACGGCGAAGCCGGAGAGGGCGAAGAAGAGCGCCAGACGCTCCACATTCAGGGGCTTTGGCGCGCGGTCTGGCTTCAGGAAGCCCACCGGGCCTTCGGGCGGCTCTTGGGTCTGGATCTCCCGCAGAGGGGACATGAGGAACGACCATGACGGGATGTGCGCGGTCGCCATGGCCTGCTCATCTCCGGCCTGCTCGTCGCCAACCTCGTCGTCCGCGGTCTCACCCGCACCCTTCTCCGCGGCGAATTGCAGGGTGAAGCCCGGCAGGTCCCGCCGCTTCACCTCCAGAGGCACGTAGAAGGTCTGATATGTGAGGGTGATCAGATAGCGCCGTTCGGCCCCGCTCTCTTCCGTCTTCACCTTCACGGTGCGGAGATCGAGCCAATAGTTCAGCGGGCCTTCCGGCGGCACGGAGGCATCCTGCAGGTGATAGCCCTTATCGACGGCGACGTAGATCTCCCGGGTGATGATGTCGCCTGGGAAATAGCCGAAGTCGCGGGGCTGGCTGGCCCGAATAGCATGCACCACGCCGGAGATGCCCACCTCTTCCTGGGCGCGGCCGGGATCGGCCGGCCCGATGCAGGCGATAGCGAGAATGCCGAGAGCCAGGGCGAGTCCGCAGAGCCTCCTCATGCCGCCTCCCCCATCAGGTAGTCGGTGAAGTGCTCCCAATCGACCGGGGTCTGCAGCTCGCAGGGCGGGCGGCCATAACGGCGCGCGATACGTCCGATGGTCTCGCGCTGCTGGGCGGCTTCGGCGATGAGCTTTTCGCGCAAGGAGGGCCGCATGGCGAGAAGCCGGCGGCGGCCCGATTCCAGATCCTGCAAGGTGACGAGGCCCCAGGCGGGGAAGTCTTCCGTCTCCTTGGCATCGCGCAGGACGATGGGCACGACGTCGTGTCCGGCCAGCGCCTCGAAGAGCCGCTCGATCATCCCGGTCGGAAGATAGAAATCTGAGATGAGGAAGACGAGCTTGCGCTTGCCCGAGAGATAGTTCGCGGCCTCGAACAGACCGTCCACATGCTTGCCGGAGGGCTGATAGGAGCGAAGCCCGCGGATCATTTCCGATTCGCCTGCGCGGGACCGGGTCGCCGGCATAAAGAGGTCCGGCACGATATGGCCATCGCAGCCGATCAAGCCGAAGGAGTCGCCGATGCGCCGGGACGAGGCAGCGAGTGCGCCGCAGATATCGGCCACGGCTTGCATCTTCCGGCTGTCGCCTACGAAGCCCATGGAGCCCGACAGATCGACCAGGGCATAGAGCGTGATGGCGCTCTTTTGCTCGAACCGCTTCACATAGAGATTGCCGAAGGGATCGCGCATGGAATGGCGCAGATCGATGCGGCGCGGATCGGGCGAGCGGAGCAGCGAGACGTAGTCCCGCAGCAGACCGCCGGCGCCTTCGATGGTGCCACGATGGGCTCCGATCCGGACGGCGGAACTACGCCACGCCAACCGATAAGGCAGATCGACCGATTGCCGCGCGGTTGGCTCTTGCGGCAGCGCTTCCTTCATCGCGCGACTTTCATGGCGCCGGCACCGTGTCGAACACGGCGGCGAAGAAGCGGCGGATGATGTCCTCGCGCCGGAGCTCGTAGATCGGATCGAGGAAGACGCGGTGGCCCATGGATTCGGGGAACACCTCGCGCAGATCCTCAGGCACGACCATGTCGCGCCCGTTGAGCCAGGCGGCCACGCGGGCGGCGCGGAGCAGATAGCTCATGCCGCGCGGGCTGGCACCGCCCTGGACGAGGCGGGCCATATCGACGCCTTCCAGGTCGATTCCGACGGAGATGGGATCGCGCAGGGCCTGCCAGAGATCCAGCGCATAGCGCTCCAGCGCCTCGCTGGTGGTGACGCTCTCCTGAATGGTGCGGGCGACTTGATCCATGGATTCGAAATCCAGGATGTCGGGCGCGACGGTCTGGATGAGGCTATCGACGTCATGGAAGCGCGTCTGAAAGGCGAGCTCCCGGCGAACCTCGCGGTCGTCCGGCAGCTCCATGTTGATCTCCATGAAGAAGCGGTCGCGGGCCGCAGCCGGCAGCTCGAAGGTCTCTTCGCGCTCGATGCGGTTCCTGTCGGCGAAGACCTGGAGATAGGGAAAGGAGTATTCGCGATTGAAGGCGGTGACGCTCCGCTCGGCCATCAAACGCAGGAGCAGAGAATGCACCTGGGGCCGCGCGCGGTTGATCTCGTTGAAGAAGAAGATGGCGAGGTCGCTGCCATGGCGCAGCACAGGGCCGGGATCGACCCGCGGCCGCCCATCCTCACCGAGATAGGTGTAGTAGATCAGATCGGCGGGCATCAGATCGATGGTGCCCTCGACGCGCTCGAACGCGCCGCCCAGGCCGCGCGCCACGGCGCGGAGCAAGGTGGTCTTGCCGACGCCGACATCGCCTTCCAGCAGCACGTGGCCGCGGGCGAAGATCGCAATGGTCAAAAGCCGGATCACGCGGCTCTGGCCAACGATGGCGCCTGCGATCTCGCTTTCGAAGTCTTGAGCTTTATCGCGCCAGACGTTTAGGTCGATGGCGCTATCTTTTGTCTGCTTGTTGCGCGCCTGGCTGCTCCCAGGCGCGGGCGTTCCGGACGGTCCCGACGACATCTCTTCCCCTCATTCCACCGTTCGCGTTCAACGCTCCCTATCGCTGCCCGCGCGGCGGTTCTTAAGTTGAAGAGGGTGCAGCCGAGGCTGCACCCCACCCCTCAATCAGAGGCCGAGGCCTCGAAATCGAGGGTTAGCTCTGGGAGAAGCGGACAGAGCTAATCGAGTTTCGAGACGTCGTAGACCCACTCACCGGTCTCCTTGAAGTGCGCGGTACGCTTGGCGTTGCGCTCTTCCATCTCGGTGATGGAGTTGCTCTGCTTGGCAAGCTCCTTCGGGTCGTGCTTGGGATCGTATTTCGAGCCCTCCACCTTTTCCGGATAGCCCGGCTTCGGCTCCCAGCAGTTGCCGGGCGCCTTGCAGTTGGTGCCGTCATAGGCAAGCGCCCCGGCGGTGGACATGGTCAGCGCGGCGGCGGCAGCCAGCACCACGCCGGTCAGTTTCGTCTTGGCAGTCATGGGTCAGTTCCTCCGTAGTCACTCTTCGCTGCTTGGCGGATTGGTCCGCCTTTTTCTCCGGGACAATCGCAACACCCAGCGTCAGGCCGTTACGACTTGCCCTCGGGAACCTTGCATTCTCCTGTGGCCTCGACGCTGGTCGGATGCTCGGCGTCATAAGGCTCAAAGTTCGCTTTCTGCTCCTCGGTAAGCCACGTGGCTTCCGCGGGGTCGTCCTTGTAGAAGTGCCGGATCCAGGCGATCACCTTCAGGGACTCGTCCACACCGAGATCCGAGTGCGGGCCCATCATGGAGCGCGCGCCGCCCCACATGGTCTCGAACAGACCCTTGTCGGTCTTGTTCTTCGGATAGGTGTAGTAGTCGTCGTTGAGGCCCGGTCCGATCTTGCCTTCGCCCACATGGCCGTGACAGCCGGAGCATGAGGCGAGGAAGGTCTGCTCACCCTCTGCAAGACAGTTGGGGACCTCGGTGTAGAGGTTCTCGCCCGTCTCGAGGAAGTGCTGGGCAGCTGGCGTATCCGCTCCTTCCGCGTCGCTCAGATCCAGGGCCTCGCCCGTGATCGTGTGGTTGAAGGTCAGCTCCGCAGCCGCGATGAGCGGCATGGAAACCAGGGCGGCCGACAAGGCCAATACTTTCAAAGCTCTCATTCTCAACCTGTTGTTTTCTTTTGAATTGCTCCCTGAGGCGTCCCCCAAAACGCCTCTCCTTACGATTTGGATTCCGGCTTCTTCTTCTCTGGAATTTCCTGAAGCGGAATCCCCTCCTCCTCCAGCACGGCCTGGATCTGCGGGCGGCTCTTCTCCAGTGCCGCGTTGAGCTCCTTCAGAAGCTCCTCGTCGCCTTTGCGGACGCCCATGGCCTGGCTGAAGTGGAACGGCACCGGCTCGCCGTCGACGCGGTAGTTCTCGTCCGGCACCGGCGTCATCTTCACCGCGTCGTCATTGGTGACGTAGCGCGCGATCTCAGGTGCGAAGACGATGGCGACGTCGGCCTTGCCGCTCTTCAGATCCGTGATGAACGTCGTCGGATTGATGCGGACATAGGCGTTGCGCCGGCTTTTGAAGTTGGTCAGGGACCGGTGGTAGTTGAAGTTCCGGTTATAGAGTCCGACCTTCTTCAGCATGGTCTCCACGGGTCCGCCCGGATCGAAGCCGATCGGATGGGCCTCGTAGAGGTCCTTGCTGTCGAAGGAGTCGATCTCCAGATCGGAATCGGCCGGCTGCACGAAGACATAGGACGTGCGGTAATACGGCTCAGTGGTCAGGACGCGCGGATCGCCGTCGTCGAGACCGATCACCACGTCGCACTTCTTCTCGTTGAGCATGTCGCGCACGAGATAGATCGCCGGACGGTCCATCCAGACGAACTCGACGTCGCGGCCCATCTCGTCGGCGACGATCTTGGCGATCTTGTTCTCGAAGCCGTCCTCGTCCTCGGTGGAATAAGGCGCTTCGGTGCTGGAGGCGCAGACCCGCAGCACATCGCTGCTCGCGGCCTTCTCAGCCTCTTTCTTGGCGGTGTCGTCAGCGGCGTGACCTGAGGTGGCCAGGCCGGCGATGAAGGCGGCAGCCACAAGCGCGGGCGCCAGCCTCGAGGTGTGTTTGATGAATTCCATGGTGCTTCTCTCTTTCATGGGATTTTCCTGGGGGGCCTTCGGATTGCGCAGGGGATCCGTCCCGCCGGCAGGACCGGCGGGACGGAAATCGCCTAGCTAGTTCCGAATGACATCGGTCGAGTACTCATCCAGGGTCGGATCGTCGTACGGGCCCTTCCCATCGAGGGAGAAGACCAGCAGACCGCCACCCTGTTGGGTCCAGTTCTGCAGCTCGCGGAACGCACCCACAGCACCCAGACCAGCAGTCGGGTCATCGAGGTCGAAGACCAGACCAACGCCCGGCCAGCCGCCAACACCGTAGTAGATGCCGACATACTGCGTGCCGTCGTGCTCGTAGGTCATCGGGTAGCCGATGGCGCCAGACGGCATCTTGAACTTCCACAGAAGCTCACCCGTCTCGCTGTTGCGGGCTTTGAAGTAGCCGTCGAGCGTGCCGTAGAAGACCAGATCGCCAGCGGTGGCCATGGTGCCGCCCCAAGCAGCGAAGCGCTCCATGACGGACCACTTATAGGTGCTGCTGTCGGCGTCGTAGGCCTTCACCTGGCCAAGACCCAGGTAGTTCTGACGGTCGCCCTTCGGGCCGGGGTACATCGACAGGGTCGCACCGACGAAGAACTGGCCGGCACGATACGGAAGCATGAAGGGCTCCCAGTCCATGCAGATGTGGTTGATGGCCAGGTAGAAGAGCTCCTTCTCCGGGTCGTAGGAGTCGTGAGCCTGGTCATGATAACCCATGGCCGACGGGCAGATGTCGGTGCCCTTGTGGTCCATGCGGGTGCCATACTCAGGATCGCGAACCGGGATGCCCGTCTCCATGTCGACATGGGTCCAGACGTTCACGGTGTCATCCAGGAAGTCAGCCCGAACCAGGTCACCGTTGGTGCGGTCCAGGGTGTAGATGATGCCGTTACGATCCGGATGGGTCAGGAGCTTCTTGTCCTCGCCATCGATCTTCTGATCGCTGAGCATGATGACGTTCACGCCAGCGTAGTCCCACTCGTCATGCGGGGTCTTCTGGTAGCCGAACTTCAGCTCGCCGGAGTCGGCATCGCGGGCCATGATGGTCATGGTCCACTTGTTGTCGCCCGGACGCATGGTCTCGTTCCACGGCGACGGGTTGCCCGAGCCGTAGTAAATGAGATTCAGGTCCGGATCGTAGGCATACCAACCCCAGTTGGTGCCGCCGCCGATCTTCCAGGCATCGCCTTCCCAGGTCGCCAGGCCGAGGCCCTTCTGACCATACTGCGGGTTGGCGCTGTTGAAGTCGTCGCCGATGCCGATGTCCTCGTCGGGACCGGTGGCATACATGCGCCACACCTGGCCGCCGTCGTGGGCGCTATAGGCAGTGGCATAACCGCGAACGCCGAGCTCGGCGCCCGAGGAACCGACGATGACCAGGTCCTTAACGACGTAAGGCGCAACGGTCAGGGTCGAACCGACCTTGATGTCGGAATTCTCCACCTTCCAGTACAGGCTGCCGTCCTCAGCCTTCAGCGCGACGACGTTACCGTCGAGCTGATTGCTGATGATCAGCGGAGGCGTGTCACCGCCGCCCGGGAAGTAGGCCAGGCCACGGTTGACCAGGTCGCAGCAAGCCACGGAACGGGCTGCCGGATCCTGCTTCGGCTTGTACTGCCACTTGATCTTGCCCGGGTTGTCGAGGTCCAGGGCATAGACGTTATTCGGGAAAGCCGAGTTGATGTACATCACGCCGTCCACGACAAGCGGCGTGCCCTCATGACCATTCAACAGACCGGTCGAGAACGTCCAGGAGACCCGGAGGTCTTTGACGTTCTCGGTGTTGATCTGGTCCATCTCGCTGTAATTATCAGCGGTGTAGTCCTTCCCCGGCATCACGTAGTTGGCGTTGTCTTTCGACAGCTCGATGAGCTTGTCGTTCGCAACGGCTGCGGATGATCCGAGGAAGCCAACGGCAAGTGCGACGCATGACGCTGACGCAATCGTGCCGAAACGTTTAAGTCCGTTCATATGCTGAACCCTCGCGTTTTCGCTCCCAACGGGTGCGGAGTTGAAGGCCGCATGCGCCACTCCAAAAGAGCGCCGCAACAGCCTCTCTCCGCCTCTCATTCGGCGCCGGACAGCACTCTTGGATGGAGCTGATGCCTTGCGCCTATCGCAGTCCGGATTGGCCCGGACCTTTCGCAAAGGCGCCGCCATCTATGGGGACGACGGAAAGCCTTTTCGGCGATGTGGGCATCGTAGGGGGAGGGTCGCGCTTCCGTCTTTGGGAGGGTTCCTAGACTCGAAGCAGGACGAGTTCTCAAACCGCGGCGGACAAAGTGATCGCTCGGGTCTGGATAACTTCTAACGAAAGGCGGGAGGAAAGATCAGCGTGGCGGGAAAGAATGGCAATGGGATTGAGACCCACCTGCAAGCCAGGAAGTGGCACACTTGGCGGGACTCTTCTCGCAATGATCCCAGCCGCTTATCGCGCTTCGCTGAGGTCGCCGAGAATAACGCCTCTAAATTGAAAGACGACCCTCGTGGCTGCGTTTTCTCCGCTACCGATTGCCGCAACGGCATCTGCACGCCCCGGCTACATGGCTCAGACCGTAGCCTTGCTCGGCCGCTTGTCGCGCGCCGCCGGCCTCGCAACAGCCCTCGGGCTGGCGGGGATTCTTAGCGCCTGCGGCGACGATGTCTCCGCGCCTGAACAGGCAGAGGAGATCCCGACCGAAACCACGCAAAACAAGGAGCTCGCCCAGAAGGGCTGGCTGACCGTGCACGACAAGATCTCGCCCGCCCGATGGCTAGCGAGTCGCGAGGCTGGTTACGACGTCGAGTTGGACGATCCCCGGGTGAAGGAGCTGCACAAGAGGTTGCAAGACGCCAAGGGCGTCTTCGGCACGCCTTATCGGATGACGGCGAATCGTGCGGTCCAGTTGGAGCAGATGATCGATGAGGCCGGCTGGGAGCATGAGGATGCGGTCGATCTGATCGTGACCTTCACCGATGTCGGTGAATCGGACACCGCCGGTCAGGGTTTCGGCCAGATCGCGCAGGCCTACTTCCACCTCCGCAAATCCGGGCTCAGCCACGAGGAGGCGCTCCAGAAGATCAAAGAGGAAGCCAAGGAGGACCCCCAGCAATGACTCGAGCTCTTCACGTGAACCGTTTTCTGCCCCTCGCCCTCGCCGCTGTTCTGGCGGCATGCCTGAGTCTCGCTCAGGCGCTTGCTTCACCACAGACCTATTACACGGACTCCGGTCTGGGCGTGGGCGACATCACGGTGGGTACGGGCCCGCAGCCGCGGCCCGGGCAAACGGTCGTCGTGCACTACACGGGCTGGCTCTACGAGCGCGGCACCAAGGCGCGCAAGTTCGACAGCTCCGTGGACCGGGGCGAGCCCTTCTCCTTCACACTCGGCAAAGGCCAGGTGATCGAGGGCTGGGATGAGGGCGTCGCCAGCATGAAGGAAGGCGGCAAGCGCACCCTGATCATCCCGCCGGAGCTTGCCTATGGCGAGAGCGGTGCGGGCGATGCGATCCCCCCGAACGCCACGCTCATCTTCGATGTCGAGCTCCTCGATGTGAAGGACTGACGCGCAGCGGACTGACAGCGCCGGGCCGGGCCTCGAAAGGGGGCGGCCCCCGCACAGCTACATGACAAGGTGATGCAAGTGCTCAAGATGGGCTGGCAAACGCTCTGGTACGGGCGGACGATACGAACGCAGCTGCTGGTCGCCATCGGCGCGATCAATCTCTGCGCGCTCGCGATCGCCGGCATCGTCACGATCTATAATGCGCGTCACGCCACGAAGGTGGAGGTCTCCGCCTCCATGGAGCTCGCCAAGCAGTTCGTGCAGGCGACCATCCGCAGCGTGGAGCCGGACGGGCGCTACGGGCTTCTGTCCCAGAAGGTGACCCAGCTTTCGGAGCGGCTGCAGCTCGCCCAGCTCCGCCATGTGCGCATCTATATGGCGAACGCCGCCGGCGATCTGACGCCCATGACGGGGGGAGCGCCGGCGCCGTTACCCTCGCACGACGAAGAGGCCGCGCCGCCGGCCTGGTTCGAAGCGCTGGTGACGCCGGAGATCGAGACCAGCGCTCTCAACGTGATCCAGACCGATCCGGTCAGCGGGCATCTGATGGTGACCGAACGCCCCGAGCAGGCCGGTAAGGTCTGGGATCTCGGGACCGTGGTGATCCAGGGCGCACCGGAGGACGAGATCGCGGAGGTCTGGGAAGACGTCTCCAGCCTGTTCCTGCTCTGGCTGCTGCTCGACGCCGCCATGCTGCTGGTCTTCTACATTCTGCTCGGGCGGATGCTCGGGCCGCTGGCCTCCATCGCCCGGGGCATGTCGCAGCTCGAGGACGGACAATACGCGACCCGCCTGCCCCGGCCGCGCGTCGTGGAGCTGGCGGCGCTCGCCGACCGCTTCAACTTCCTAGCCGAGACGCTGGGCCGGGCCCGGGCGGAGAATGCCCGGCTCTACGAGCAGCTCATCACGGTGCAGGAGGACGAGCGACGCGAGGTGGCGAGCGAGCTGCATGACGAGGCGAGCCCCTGCCTGTTCGGCATCACGGCCAACGCCTTTTCCATCGAGCAGCTGGCCGGCAAGCGGAAGGACAAGCGCACAAGTGAGATCAAGAGCCACGTCTCGGAGATCCTCAAGATTACCGAGCATCTGAAGGCCATGAACCGGGTGCTTCTGAAGAAACTGCGTCCCATCGCGCTCGGCAAGATTCCCATCGCCGACGCCATCACGGATCTCGTCAACGAGCTCGCCCAGCGCTTCCCCGATGTGGAGATCGACCACGCGATCAATGTGGACGCAAGAAGCTACGGCGAGAAGATCGACCTGGCGCTCTACCGCTGCGTCCAGGAAGGCGTGACCAACGCCATCCGCCACGGGCGGGCGGAGCTGGTTCAGGTGATCCTCACTGAGAAAGACGGCGGGCCGTCCCGCGGCGGGAAGGACCTGCCCCGCACGGCGCAGCTCACGATCTCCGACGATGGGCAGGGTATCTCCGCCGACACGCCTGTCGGCTTCGGCATGACGGTGATGCGCGAACGCATCCATGCGCTCGGCGGCAATTGCGCGGTGCAGACCGCGCCCTCCCAAGGCACGACCCTGAAGGTGCTCGTGCCGCTCCAGGTTTCGCACGGTTCGGCTCAACAAAATCAACCAGAAATCGAAATGCACCAATGACCCAAGTTCTGATCATCGACGACCATCCGATCGTTCTGGAAGGCACCAAGAAGCTTCTGAAGTTCGCGGGCGTCAAAGGCATTCTCGGCAGCCAGACTCTGGCCGAGGGCTTCCGTCTCTATCGCGCCAAAAAGCCCGACGTGATCATCGTCGATCTCGCCATGCGCACGGGCGCGCTGGGCGGACTCTCCTTCATCCGGCGCCTTAGGCTGCACGACCGGCGCACGCCGATCCTCGTCTTCAGCATGCATAACGACCCCTTCATCGTGAGCCGCGCACTCAAGATCGGGGCGAACGGCTATATCCTTAAGGACACGCCGTCGGAGGAGATCCTGAAGGCCTTCGACCGGGTGAAGGAAGGGCTGCCCTATCTCGGCCACGACATCGCGTCCGAGGTGGCGTTCCTTGAGGCGAAGGGGAGCGCGTCGAATCCGTTGCGCGCCATCAGCGTGCGGGAGCTGCAGATCCTCTCCCTCATCGCGGAAGGTAAGCCCTACTCGGAAATCGCCGAGGAGCTGCATGTCAGCTACAAGACCGTCGCCAACACCTGCGGGCAGCTTAAGGCCAAGCTCGGGGTGAAGTCCCTGTCGGAGCTGATGCGCATCGCCATCGAGCATCTGCCGTCGCGCTCGGGCACGTCGAGCAAGAGCTATCGGGACTAGCCCTACGCCGACCAAGACGAGACTTCGTGAAAGCTCTGGATTTTTGCCTCGGCTCCATCATGTCTGTTGATTATTGGCTGCACCGCACCCCCGAATCGTTCTTAGATCGTTCCATTTGCGGGGTGGTCCGACACAGGGGGTTCGGATGCGAGGGGGATTCATTCTGGTAATAGTCGCTACCTGCTGCCTATTTGCAGCGGGTTGCCGGACTGTGGAGACTGAGCAGCGTTACTCCCCGCTTGCTCCACCCGATTTCAAAGAACAGCCCAGTGACGAACAACTAGACCGCCTCGAACGAGAAATGTCGGAGGTTCCTCATGTGGAAATGGTGGCACACTAACCTAGTTAAGCCCTTCGTCGCCCGGGCAAAGGCACAGTTCATTAATTGGCTCGTGCAAGGGGCAACCACAGTCTTTTTGTACTTTCTTTTAGCTGGTGCGAATGGGCTTTACCGGATTTCCTGGCAGGAGGATAACTCGGCGGAACTCGCCGCAGGCCAGACTTATAAGTCTAGAGGTTTTTCGGCCTTCAGAGCTAAGAAGCCGAGGTTAGCCCATCTGAACTACCGTGAAGCTGCCAAGATTTACCGCAAGCTAGCCGATGTGGGCGACCCCAATGCACAGATCGAACTGGCAAAACTCTCGTGTCTTGGCTGGGGGATGGCGAAGAATCGACCGTATGCCGAGTATCATTTTCGGCAATCGGATCTAGAGCGCGCGACGCGTTTGCGTCTTTTGTCGGTCCCGGATCTCGCCGAGTGTGTTCCTACAACCTAGCAGGTACTAGGTAAAAAAAATCGGCCGCTCTCCCCGCTCCGCCTCCTGTGCGCATGAGGCGGTTTGGGGAAAGCGGCCGAGTTCGTTCTCAACCGTTGCGGCACACGCCCGCTAGCAATCCAGCGTGTTCTTCCGCTCCCAATCGGTCAGCGACTTGGAGAAATCGTTCCACTCTTGCTTCTTCAGCTTGAGGAAGGAGGAGATGAACTCTTCGCCGAGACGTTCGCGCAGGACTTCCGACTTCTCCAGCTCGCGCAGGGCGTCGAGCATGTTCAGCGGCAAGCGCTTGCAGTCAGTGACAGTGTGGCCCAGCTCGTACATGTCGATGTCGAGCCGCTTGCCGGGATCGCGCTTGTTGTCGATGCCGTCGAGACCGGCCGCCAGAACCGCCGCACCGAAGGAGTACGGATTCACCGCACCGTCGGCGAGACGGAACTCGAAGCGGCCGCCGCCCGGAATACGGATCATGTGGGTCCGGTTGTTTCCGGTATAGGTGACCGAATTAGGCGACCAGGTCGCGCCGGACGAGGTGCGCGGCGCATTGATGCGCTTATAGGAGTTCACGGTCGGGTTGGTGATGGCGGCCATCGCGGGCGCTTCTTCCATCAGACCGGCGATGAACTGATAGCCGAGCTCGGAGAGACCGAGTTCGTCGTTGTCGTCATCGAACAGGTTCTTTCCGTCTTCCTTCGACCACAGCGACACATGCATGTGGCAGCCGTTGCCGGTCAGGTGCGAGAACGGCTTCGGCATGAAGGTCGCGCGCAGGCCGTGTTTCTCGCAGATCGACTTCGTCATGTATTTGAAGAAGACATGGCGGTCGGCGGTGACGAGGGCGTCATCGAAACCCCAGTTCATCTCGAACTGGCCGTTGGCATCCTCGTGGTCGTTCTGATACGCGCCCCAGCCGAGCTCGAGCATACAATCGCAGATCTCGCTGATGACGTCGTAGCGGCGCATCAGGGCCTGGGTGTCGTAGCAGGGCTTGGCCTGCTGGTCGCGCTCGTCGGCTAGCTCCTCGCCATCGGGGCTGATGAGGTGGAATTCGCATTCCACCCCGCTTTTCATCTGGAAGCCTCGCTTATCGGCCTCCGCAATCATCCGCTTAAGGGTGTTCCTCGGCCCCTGCTCGACGAGCTCGCCGTCCATCATCAGGTCGCCGGCCACCCAGGCCACCTCGGGCTTCCAAGGCAGCTGGATGACGCTTTCCGGATCCGGCATGGCGATCATGTCGGAATGGGCCGGGGTCATGTTGAGCCAGGAGGCGAACCCTGCGAAACCGGCGCCATCTTCAGAGATCATGGTGATGGCTTCGGCAGGCACCAGCTTGGCCCGCATTACTCCGAATAGATCAACGAAGCTGATCAAAAAGTATTTCACGCCTCGCTCTTTGGCGAATGTAGCGAGATCAGTGGCCATGGCTGATGTTTCCTCTCCTACTCTACTTGTTCCCTAGAATTGGTCGCCCGATTTGCCGGGGATCCAGTTGGTGCCGGCAAGCGGCACTTGTGCCATCGCAGCCGCCTCGACGCTGAGCGCGACGAGATCTTCCGGCTCCAGATGATTGACGTGATTCTTGCCGTTTGCCCGGGCGATGGTCTGGGCCTCGAGCGTCAGGACCGAGAGATAGTTGGCCAGACGGCGACCGCCTTCGACCGGATCGAAGCGCTTGTAGAGCTCCGGGTCCTGGGTGGTGATGCCGGCCGGGTCCCTGCCCTCGTGCCAGTCGTCGTAGCAGCCGGGCTTGGTGCCGAGCTTGGCGTACTCTTCGGCGAGATGCGGAGAGTTGTCGCCAAGGGCGATCAGGGCCGCACAGCCGATGGAGACCGCGTCCGCACCGAGCGCGAGGGCCTTGGCCACGTCGGCGCCCGTCCGAATGCCGCCGGACACGATCAACTGAACCTTGCGGTGCATGTCGAGATCCTGCAGTGCCTGAACCGCCGGACGGATCGCGGCGAGGATCGGGATGCCGATATGCTCGATGAAGACCTCCTGGGTCGCCGCGGTGCCGCCCTGCATGCCGTCGAGGACGACGACGTCGGCGCCCGCCTTCACGGCCAGAGCCGTGTCGTAATAGGGGCGTGACGCACCGACTTTGACGTAGATCGGGACCTGCCAGTCGGTGAGCTCACGCAGCTCGCCGATCTTGATCTCGAGGTCGTCGCAGCCGGTCCAGTCCGGGTGGCGGCAGGCCGAGCGCTGGTCGATGCCTTTCGGCAGGGTGCGCATCTCGGCGACGCGATCGGAGATCTTCTGGCCGAGCAGCATACCGCCGCCGCCGGGCTTGGCGCCCTGGCCGACGACGACTTCAAGCGCGTCGGCCTTGCGGAGATCGTCGGGGTTCATGCCGTAGCGGGAGGGCAGAACCTGGTAGACGAGGGTCTTGGAATGACCGCGCTCTTCGGGTGTCATGCCGCCGTCGCCCGTGGTGGTCGAGGTGCCCACGGCATTGGCGCCGCGGCCCAGGGCCTCCTTGGCCGGTCCCGACAGGGAGCCGAAGCTCATGCCGGCGATGGTGATCGGAATCTTCAGTTCGATCGGCTTCTTGGCGTAGCGGGTGCCAAGGGTCACCTCGGTGGAGCATTTCTCCCGGTAGCCTTCCAGCGGATAACGCGTCATGGACGCGCCGAGGAAGAGGAGGTCGTCGAAATGCGGGACCTTCCGCTTCGCGCCGGCACCGCGAATGTCATAGATGCCGGTCGCAGCCGCGCGCTGAATCTCGGCAATCGCATACTCGTCAAACGTCGCCGACGGCCGCGGCGGCGAATGGACCCAGCGTCCCTCACCACTCATTAGTACGCCTCCAAATTATCGATCTTGAAATTGTAGAGCTGACGGGCAGAGCCGTAGCGTTTGAACTCGGAGACATCGACCTCGTCGCCGATCCCCGCCTCGTCCAGAATCTTGCGCAGGAGCTCCTTGTCCTTGTCGCGGAGCTTCTTCTCGATGCAGTCGGCACCGAGGCTTTTGACGCTGCCGCGCACGAAGAGCTTCGCTTCGTAGATGGAGTCCCCGAAGGCATCGCCCGCATCACCCAGCACGACGAGATTGCCGGCCTGGGCCATGAAGGCTGACATGTGGCCAACATTGCCTTTGACGACGATGTCGACGCCCCGGTTTGAGATGCCGCAGCGGGACGATGCATTGCCGTCGATAACGACCATGCCGCCGATGCCCGTGGCCGCAGCCGAAGACGAGGCATCGCCCTTCACATGGATCTTGCCGGACATGATGTTCTCGGCGAGGCCGACGCCGGCGCTGCCGTTCACGACGACTTCGGCCTGCTTGTTCATGCTGCCGCAGTAGTAGCCGACCGAACCGTCGATCTCGACGGAGATCGGCGCATCGATGCCCGAGGCGACCGCGTGCTTACCGCGCGGATTGAGGACCTTGAACTCGGCCTTCTCGGAAGAGCCCTGGAGGTCGTGCAGCTTCTGATTCAGCTCGCGAAGCGGCGTCTGTTCCAGATCAACGGTTTCCATTAGCTCCGCTCCCAGAAATATACGGTTGCGGGCTCCGGCTCCCAGACCTTGGCATCCTCGATGCCGGGCAGAGCGGCAAGAGCGCGATATTCGGACCCGAAGGCGACGTAGTCGTCGGTCTCGGCGAGAACCGCCGGCTTGCAGGCGATGGGATCGCGCAGCACGCCGAAGCCGTTCTCGGTGCCGACGACGAAGGTGTAGAAGCCGTCGAGATCGTTCAGGGAGCTTTCCAGGGCCTCCCCCAGGCTGGCGCCCTGCTGCATCCGCCAGGTCAGATAGACGGAAGCGACCTCGGTGTCGTTCTGGGTCTGAAACTCCATGCCCTTGCGCTTCAGCTCGCGGCGCAGAGCGTTGTAGTTGGAGAGCGAGCCGTTATGGACCAGGCACTGATCGATGCCGGTGGAGAACGGATGGGCGCCGGCTGCGTTCACGGCCGACTCGGTGGCCATGCGGGTGTGACCCACGGCATGGCTGCCCGTCATCTGCTCCAGATGAAAGCGATCGGCGACCTTATTGGGACGGCCGATATCCTTGAAGATCTCCATCCGCGTGCCGCGGCCGAAGACCTCGATGCCTTCGCCGCCGAGACGCTCGATGGCCTCCTCGGCTGCAGCCGCATGATCCGCCGCAACGGTCATCACGGCGTGGTTGCCGTGAAGCTCGGGCGAGACATGGGATTCGATGTCGTGAGACACCGTCTCGGCAAGCTTGTTGAAGTCGTAATCGGGCTCCGAAGAGCGCACGGTTAATTTGATATGGCCCTCGTCGCCGGAGCCATAAATGGCGAAGCCAGCGCTGTCGGGGCCGCGATCGCACATCGTCCCCAGCATGGTTGCGGTCAGGCCGCCAAGCTGAGGCTCAAGAGCGCGATTCTTCAGAAAAAGACCGACGATTCCACACATGGGTAGGTATGAGCACTCTCAAAAATAGGGGTTGCGTGCCTCGGCATGAGGCGATGACGCAAACCTATGGGGCGCCTCCCCACCTGTCAACTGTCAGGAATATTTTTTTCCTACTAGGAAAGTTCGTTAAGTCGGCTGGCGCGGATAAATGATGATCGAAAGGTAGGTCATGGGGAGTTCGAGAAGCTCTTCGGGGCCGTGTAAGGCCGTGGAATCAAAGAATAAAGCGTCGCCGGGTGAGAGCGTGTAAATCTTGTCCGCGTGGCGGTAGAGGGATTTCCCCGTTAACTGATAGATGAACTCCACGCCGACATGCTGGAAGAGGCTGTAGGGCTCTGCTTCCTCGGTCAGGGTGATGAGATAGGGCTCCACGACGATGTCGCCGGAGATGGAGTGGCCGAGCAGGTGATACTGGTGGCCGGCCTTGGTGCCGCGGCGCTCGATCGCCACGCCGCTTCCGGCCGGAACATAGGAGCAGTCCCGCTGATCCTCGTAGCTCTGGAAGAACGACGTGATGGGCACGTTGAGCGCCCGGGAGAGCGCCTCCAGGCTCTCGATGGAGGCTGAGACGGCGCCGTTTTCGATTTTCGACAGCATGCCGGCGGAGATGCCGGCCTGGTCGGCGAGCTCGGCGCCCGTGAGGTCGAGCTTGCGGCGGAGCGTGCGCACCTGAAGGCCGATGGCCTTGGCGAGAGACCGGGTCGAGGCGCCCCGCGGGGCCGACGATCCGGTATGGAGCACATCGTCCTCCACCTCGCCGAAAGTGCCGAATTCGGCTCCGGCACCGGCAATGGTGTTCGGATGGAGAACCCGGCGCGCTGGCCGCGTTTCCTCAGGCTGATTTTGTGGCTTGAGTTTGCTTGCTTTTTTTCTTTCCGGCATGCCTTTCCCCGCTCGCCCCTACCCTAGATTCAATTGGTACAAAACCGACATCCGTCATGTCTATCGCGGCAACTGAAGATTGTAGCAGATAGAGGCGATTCGAGCGCCGGGCTGGACCTTCGAAAAGGGCTGCGTGGCGCGTGGCCGAACGAGGCGGTCTTATTGCCGCTTGGAAAATTGGCACAGCAGCCTAGGCCAAAATATTCCAAAAAGAAGGGACCGCCTAAGCTTTACGAACGCGGTCCCCAAAAGGAGACCGGCGCGCCCCTTTCGGAACGCGCCGGCCAAGTCACTCTACTAGTGGAGGGTAAACGACCGGTAGAGGAACCAGAGTGCGATAACCACGCTCAAGATCAGGCAGATCGTTGCGAGCGTCGGGCTATTGGCAAAGCTGTGAAACGCGCCCTCAGCATTCACGTAGCCCTCGGCATCTTCAAAAGGTGAACCCATTTTCCGTCTCCTTTAGCTCTTCGCAGGCGCTGCGAAGGTTTGTTCCGGATAGGCGTTAACGCCCAGCTCTTTAAGGTCGAGACCTTCCTCTTCGAACTCAGGCGAGACACGCAGCAGCCCCATTGCTTTCAGGAGCAGGCTGACGAGGTAGCCCGGAACGAAGCCCAGCAGGATGGCGCCGATGAAGGTGCCGCCAAGCTGGCCCAGGAGGTTGATCGGAGGCTGACCGGCCTGCTGGATGTATCCAGCAGCGAAGATGCCCGGCAGAATACCGCCGATCATGCCGACCAGACCGTGAACCGACACGGCGCCGACCACGTCGTCGATGCCCATGTTTTCCACGAAGGCAACGAACTTCGGCATGAGCCAAGCACCGGAGAAGGCCAACACGATCACGAGCGCCGGATGGTACAGGTCGATCCCGCCGGCCACGGTGATGATGCCCGCCAGACCACCGGAGATGGTCAGGAAGGGATCCGCCTTGGACGACACGTAGGCACCGATCAGACCGGCGGAGAGCGCCAGCGTCACGTTCATTGCCAAGGTCGCCAGGGTCGTGGGACCGCCATAGATGGTCGTCAGACCGGTGTAATCGGGCAGGAAGATCACGCAGTCGGCCAGGAAGAAGAAGAAGCCGATGAAGATCAGGAACAGCCCGATAAGGGTCAGCGAGATATTGTGCGGCAGGATCGGCTGCGGCTTGCCGTCAATGTACTTGCCGATACGCGGCCCGAGATTGATCAGCACGCCAAGCGCGAACATACCGGAGACGCCATGCACGACGACGGCGCAGCCGAAGTCATGCCAGCCCCACTCGGTGGTCCACCAGCCGTAGTAGTTCCAGCCCCAAGCCGCCGCGACTACCCAGCAGAAGCTGCCGAGCACGATGGCGAGGATGTAGTAGCCGCCCATCTGAATGCGCTCGATCACCGCGCCCGACAGAATCGAGGCCGTGGTCATGGCAAACAGTGCGAAGACCATCCAGAAGACGCCCGTGAGCTCGTCCGACTTGGTCGGGGTGAGCGCTTCGGACCAGGGGTAGGAGCCAACCACCAGGCCATAGGCATCGGACGCGACTCCGCTCAAGGAGCCGGGATCCGTCCAGGGTCCGAATAGCGGACCGGTGACCGGAAATAGTGGGAAGGCGTTGTAGACCCAAAAGCCAAAGAAGAAGAAGGTGATACCGACGATCGGAACCGTCATCAGGTTCTTCAGCATCGTGGCCAAGAAGTTCTTGGACCGTGCCACACCGCCTTCGTAGGCCAAGAAGCCGACGTGGATGAGAAGCATCAGCACGCCGGTGATGTAGTAATAGGCTTCCGCCGTAAACAGTTTCAGAAATGGTAGGGCCTCTAGGCCCTCAATTGCTTGCTCTTCCATTCAGAATCCCTCCGTTGAACCCGCAGCAAAAGGCTAACGACCGGTTAAGCAGGTTTCGTGCCAAGAAATAAAAATTCCGCTTAGGAATTTCGCCAGAGGCCTGAAATCGTTGAAGAAGCGCGCGGAGTCAGGGTGGCAAAGGACCGCCGAGTCCCCTCGGTCCACCATCCGAAATAAGGCGCCTTTGGGGCACACCCGCCGCCGTATGTCTGTGCAAAGGGAAGAAAATTGCCCAATTAATTAGCAGATCTCTGTCAGCGCGCTTGGAGCCGGGAGCCGACCAATCGGCCGCGGAATTTCGGCTTGTCATCGACTTTGCGATCCGGCACGGTCCGTTCCCGTTTGGGGGCAACTTCCAACATAGAGATAAAGCGACCGAGCATCCGTCATCTGAACGGGGCAGACTGGGAACGCCCCAGGCTGGAGACCCGGTAAGCCAATGCCGAACGCTTTGCCTGTGGGCTGAGCCAGAAAGCGCTTGCAGCTCCGCGCCAAGTCAGCGGATCACAAGGCAGTGGATCAAACGTTTAAGACTACGGATCAAACGAGACGCTCAACCGGCGACCGCGCGGATGGCACCTGCCCCGGCGGCCAATAGCCAGATAAGCAGAAGAGCTTTTCGCCCATGTGTGGAATTGCCGGGATCTTGACCGGAACCAAAGCCTCGTCCGACGACCTTGCCACCGGCGTGCTGGCGATGACGGAGGTGCTGCTCCATCGCGGCCCCGATGCGGGCGATCACTGGCTTGACGAGGAGAGCGGTCTGGCGCTTGGCCACCGGCGCCTCTCCATCATCGATCTTTCCGAGACTGGCGCCCAGCCCATGACCTCCGGCTCGGGGCGTTACGTCATCGTCTATAACGGCGAGATCTATAATTTCGGCGATCTGCGCGAGACGCTCTCCCAAGAGGGCCAGAGCTTCCGGGGCACGTCCGACACGGAAGTGATCCTGGCGGGCTTCGATGCTTGGGGGATCGAGCCGACCCTGAAGAAGCTCATCGGCATGTTCGCCTTCGCCGTCTGGGACCGGACCGAGCGGGTGCTGATCCTCTCGCGGGACCGGCTGGGCATCAAACCGCTCTACTGGACCGATACGGGCAAGGGCATCCTGTTCGCCTCCGAGCTCAAGGCGCTGCGCGCCCACCCAACCTTCCGGGTGGAGATCAATCACGGGGCGCTCGCGGGCTTCCTGCGCCAGGGTTATATCGCCCAGCCCAAGACGATCTATCGCGGCGTGCAGAAGCTGGCACCCGGCAAGATGCTGATCCTGCGGCCCAAGCAGGAGCCGAAGCTTGAGAGCTACTGGACCCTCGCCGACGTTGTGGAGGAAGGGCTGGACCAGCCGTTCGAAGGCGACGCCGAGGAAGCGGAAGATGCGCTGGATGCGCTGCTGCGCGACGCCGTGGGCCGGCGAATGATCGCCGACGTACCGCTGGGGGCGTTTTTGTCCGGCGGCATCGACAGCTCGCTGGTGACAGCGCTGATGCAGGCCCAGTCCACGACGCCGGTCAAAACCTTCTCCGTCGGCTTCGGCGAAGACGATTACGACGAGGCGCATCACGCCAAGCAGGTGGCGCAGCATCTCGGCACCGATCACACGGAGCTCTATGTCAGCCCGGAAGAGGCGCTCAACGTGGTGCCGAAGTTGCCGGAGATTTATGACGAGCCGTTCGCCGACGCTTCGCAGATCCCGACCTATCTGATTTCCAAGCTGACCCGCCAGTCGGTCACGGTCGCGCTTTCGGGCGACGGGGGCGACGAGCTGTTCGGCGGCTATACGCGCTATCTGGCGGCGGCACGGTTCGGACGGCTGCTGTTCGGCCAGCCGGGCGGCTTGCGCAATGTGGAGGCCCGCGTGCTGCGGGCCCTGCCGCCCGCGTCCTGGGATGCGCTTGCGCGCGCTATCCCGGCGCGCCAGCGGCCGCGCCAGCTCGGCGACAAGATGCACAAGCTGTCCGATGCGCTGACCGGCACGCCGGAGACCTTCTACCGGAACGTGACGGGGCACTGGGAAGACCCGTCGACCATGGTGATCGGGGCGGCGCAGACGCCGATCCCCTACGATGCGGAGGAGGCACAGGCTTTGGTGCCCGACGCTGTCGAGCAAATGCAGTATCTCGACATGATGAGCTATCTGCCCGACGACATCCTGACCAAAGTGGACCGGGCCTCAATGGCAGTCTCTTTAGAGGTGCGCGTGCCCCTGCTCGACCACCGGGTCGTCGCCTTCGCCTGGTCGCTTCCGAAATCCATGAAGATCCGCCGCGGGCGCAGCAAATGGATCCTGCGCCAGCTGCTGGACCGCTATGTGCCGGCTCACATGGTCGAGCGGCCGAAATCCGGTTTCTCCGTGCCCATCGATAAGTGGCTGCGCGGACCGCTTCGGGATTGGGCGGAAGCCCTACTGGACGAGAGCCGGTTGAAATCGGAAGGCTTCTTCAAGCCCGAGCCGATCCGCCGGAAATGGCAGCAGCATCTTTCCGGCAAGAAGAACTGGCAGGCGGAGCTTTGGGACGTTCTGATGTTCCAGGCCTGGCTGGAACGCTGGAAGTAGCGCGTTTGCGGGATTACGCTCCCGGCTTCACAGATTCGGCTTTGGGGGCTTTTCCAAATGTCCTACATGATCGCGGCGATTCCGATGCTGCTCTATACGGCAGCGCTCATCTTGGGGCTCACCGGCACGCCGCTCGGCTTTGCCGATCAGAGCCTGCCTCCCCTCGCCCAATGGATCCTATTCCTGTCGCTCGGCATTCAGAGCCTGTGGGCAGCGTTCGCCCATTCCATGATGCGGCAGCGGGTGGCCGATTCCATCGGCTGGGACGCAAGCCCGTTCCAGCTCGAGATCGCAGGCGCCAATCTCGGCATCGGGCTCGGCGCCATCGCCGCCTCAATGCTGGGCGGGCCGGCCGCCTGGGCGATCTTCTTCGTATCCGCCGGCTTTCTGTGGAGTGCGGCGGCGACCCATCTGAAGGACATGTTCTCGGAGGCGAACTTCGCCATCAACAATGCGGGCCCCATCTTCTGGTGGGATCTGCTGACGCCGCTGACCCTGCTGATCGCAATTTGGTGATGGGTGACCGGGTAATCGGCGGCGCTCGCGCCTAACCTAGTTCACGCTCATCTCGGCCTGGAACTGCTTGGCCTCCTTCAAGGCCTGGGTGGCGTCCTTCAGCATCAAGGCCGCCCCGCCCGCGGCGAAGGCATCGCGGGTCTCGTCCAGCATCTCGATCCCGTCTTCCAGGTTCTTGCCGCCATCCTTGTTGAGGGCGGCAAGGGTCACCAGAGAATCGCCGAGCTGTAGTTCGATAGGCAGGCGATCGGCCACGCTCGCATTGCGCTCAATGAGCTTGTCGCGGGCGTCACGGAGCATCTCGACGGACTCTTCGAGCTGCCCGGCATTCTTCTTCAGGCGGCCGACCTCCCGGAGCGCGGAGCCTTTCGAATAGGCGTTCTGGTTGGCGAGGATCGGATTGTCGATACCGTCCGTCTTCTCCGCCGCATCGTCTGCGCAGGCCAGCGCGGCCACGGCCAGGGCCACATCGTCTTTCGCATGGGCCGCCGTCCGAAGTGCGCTGGAGGAGAGCGACTTGGCGTTCATCCAGCTGAACGCGTTGCCGAGCTGCTCGTACAAGGTTGCGGCGGCCTCGCAGCGGTCGGAGGCCTTTTCCAGGGTCTCGACCTTTTCAGACAGCGCATCGCCGTCGGCCGCCATGGCGCGGCCCTCGCCCAGATAGGACAAGCATTCGACGAAGGTGGTCTGGGCCTTTACCGGGATCTGATCGGCGCCCGCCTCTTTCGCGAAGCTGTCGGCCGCGGCGAGCGCTTTCTCGGCGGAGGATTCACCGCCTGCGATCACCGCATGGAGCCCATAGAGGATGGCGATCTGCGGCGCGATGCCGGCCAGCTCCTCGGTCCGCTGATGCTCCCGCAGAATGGGAACGACGGGCTCCAGGGTCTCGGCGCTCGCATAGAGGGCGCGGGCGTCGTAGCTGTCCCGCCAGCGGTTGTTGTAGGCGACGGAGAGCAGCGTGCGCACACGCACGACCTCACGGGGCGCCGTCTCGGCATCCAGCAGGTTCAGCGCCTGGCCGAAATCGGTGATCGCCGCGTCCAGATGCTTGGAGACCTCATCGCCTGAGGACAGGGACGCCAAGCTCAGCTCGATGCTGCCGAGATAGCTCTTGATGCGCGCGACGGAGAGCGGGTCTTCCGGCGCGTCCTTCTGCTCCATGAGCGAGTTGAAGAGCCGGTCGGCGCGCTTGAAATGATCCCGCGCGTCTTCTGCGCGGTCCAGCTTCGCGGTCAGATGACCGTCCAGCTTCTGCAGATTGCCGGCGAAATAGAGGAACTCGTTCTCGCTGATCTCGCCCAGCCCGTAGAGCTGCTCAATCAAGGCGAAAAGCTCGTTCGACGTCTGGAGCAGGCTCTCCACGGTCTCCGGCGGCAGGGGCACCCCCTGAACGGCCAGCGTCTCGAAATAATCGGCCATCATCTCGGCCACGAGCAGAACCTGTCCGGACGGCCAGCTCTCCGGGTTGGAGTCGTCCCCGAACAGCTCCTCGACGATGGCGATACCCTCATCGTTCTTGCTGTCGGCCACAAGCGCCGCGCCGATCTGGAGATAGGCCGTCTCGATCTTCTCCCGGATACGCTCGCGGCTCTTGGCATCGAGGGCATCGGGAAGATCGCCGCGCAAACTCTTCAGGCGGTCCATCCAGGCGAGCATGGCCTCGCGCTGCTCGGGCGTGAGATATTTGCCGCGCTGGTTCCAGGCCTTGTAACCGGCGCCCGCCACGACACCGGCGAGCGTCGCGCCGAGCCGGTCGGAGAACTCGCTTGGGATGCGCAAGGGATAGACCTCGGGCTGTGCCTGGCCGCCCCCTTCCGCCGGCTGGCGAGTCAGGATGCGAAGCTCGATCTGCTTCTCCGTCGGCACCGCCCGGCCCCAGATCAGAAGCTCGGCGTTCTGCGCCTCCAGCCAGGTGCGCCCCTCATTCGTAGCGTTGGCGATGTTCTGGGAGAGCCGCCCTTCGGCCGGAAGGGTCAGAGTCTTGGGGTAGAGATCAACCTCGACCGCCGCCTCGCCCGTCGCCGTCATGGGAAGCTGCTGCTCCAGGGCGGTACGGACACGCAAGGTGTATTCGCCGTCGGGATCGTTATCGAGCCGCGCCACCAGGATGCCGAGCCGGTCCTCGCTGAAGGGCTCAGGCATATCCGTCGGCAGGAACTCGTAGATATAACGGCCGACATCCCAGCCGCCGTAAATCACGCCGGTCACCAGCATGGAGACGATGGCCCAAATGGCTGGAATCACGATGAGATTTGAGAAGCCGCGCTGCTCGGACCACCAGTCCTTGGCCCGGCTGCCCGCGTTCTTCAAGGGGTTGGTGCCCTTCATAATCCCTCCCACCGGCCCTACGCTCGTCATTGAAATTACTGGAGGTTGGAGGTTTGGACAATCGGCTGCCGCCCTCTCGCATGCAGTTTCCGCGTTTTCTATAAAAATGAAAACGCTGGCGGGCGTGCAGAGCTTGGGTAAACTCCCCCTGCGGTAGGGTGGAAAAGGTTTTGTTGGGACGGGCGCATCTGTGATGGATGGCGAAACGGATGAGTGCGCGCCGCGGCGTTCGGCTAAGAAGCCCTCACTTTTTCGATGGATTTGGCCATCGGCGCTGCTCGCCGTTCCGCTGGCCTTTGCCGCATACGCGGTTCCGCTCGCCAGCACGCCCGCCCCTTCTTCCGCCCAGCTT
Source organism: Methyloligella solikamskensis (assembly GCF_042676065.1). Lineage (NCBI taxonomy): Bacteria > Pseudomonadati > Pseudomonadota > Alphaproteobacteria > Hyphomicrobiales > Hyphomicrobiaceae > Methyloligella > Methyloligella solikamskensis. The sequence continues at coordinate 2,590,254 of NZ_JBHTJO010000001.1, forward strand.
CCCGCTTATTGCGCAGACGCCAAGCAGCCCGACCTCCCGCTGCCCAGCCAGACGGAGCCTGAGACCTATCAGCGGAAGCTGTTCACGTTCCTGAACGACCGAGCTTACGAAAAGCTCGGCTGGTGCGTCGACAAATCCATGGACGACAATCTCGTCCGGGACACCGGCCCTTACGTGAACAACGTCTATTTCGGCACTCATCCGGCGGTGCGGGTCTATTACTCGCCGAAGATGATGCAGTGGCTGCTCGGCGACCGGGACGGCCCGCCGGAGGACGGCGCCTTCATCGTCAAGGAGATGTTCGAACCGCCGGCCGCCCGCTACGAGGGGATGGACGAAACTCAAGTCGTCGAGAAGCTGAAATCCTGGACCATCATGGTGCGGGATTCGGCGGGCGCTCATGACGGGTGGTACTGGTCCAACCCGCGGAAGGGTGAGAGCAGCCCCCACGCCCACGAATACCCGTTCAAGTACCGGGAATCCGGCTTCGGTCAATATTGCCTGCGCTGCCATGCGTCGGCGGCGGATTACGGCACCTTCTCAAGCCTCAGAAACATCAAGGGCTTTCCCGGCGACCCCTTGCGCTTCCGGGTGGACGATTCTTGGCGGGATCATCATGCGTCTGCGAAGCCCTGGCAGCCGCATATGGAAGCCGAGGAAGAGACGGAAGAGATTGACGACACCGAGGTCGAGCCGGCCTATCGGCATCTGCCCGATCCGAGCGACAAGGATGCGATCGCCGAGCACCATCCCGGGTTCGAGCCCGCGACGCCAGACCCCGCTTTTCTGAAAGCCTATCCGCAAGTCGAAGATCCGGGCTTCGAGGATGTGCAGCGCTTCCCATCCGAGACCCACGACCGGGTGGTGGCGCATCCCGGAAGCGACGGTCCGGGTTTCGTGAGTTCGGACCAGTGCATGGGTTGCCATGGCGGCATCAACGGCAACCAGGGCACGGCGGCGGGCCCAGTCATGTTCTTCCAGACGGGCCCCAAGTATGGCGAGGGCTACAACGTCTCCCCTTACGGCGAATGGCGCTGGTCGCCCATGGGGCTCGCTGGGCGCGACCCGATCTTTCACGCCCAGCTCGACAGCGAGATCGCGATGCTGACGGAAGAGTTCGGCAAAGATGGCGAGGCGCCCGAAGAGCATATCGCGCATCTGCAGAACCTCTGCTTCAGCTGCCACGGCGCCATGGGGCAGCGGCAGTTGAAGGAGGATGCGCCGAAGCACGGCCTCGATCCGCTGTTCAAGCGCGACTACCTTTTCCTCACCTCGAAGGATACCGATAACCCTTATTCCAAATACGGCGCCCTGGCCCGGGACGGGATCAGCTGCGGGACCTGTCATCGCGCGAAGCGGAGCGAGGTGGTCGAGGGCATGTCGGAGTTGAAGAGCTACCTCACCCACAACACCACTGGCCGGTTCGAGACCGGCGCGCCGGACGAGATCTACGGGCCGTTCAAGGACGACGAGATCGTCACGCTGCCTATGAAGAACGCACTCGGCATCACGCCCAAGCATGACGGCTACATCCAAAGCTCACGGCTTTGCGGGTCCTGCCACCACGTCACCCTGCCCAATGTGGACATGCCGCTGGACAAGCACCGCGCCGACGATCTCGACGTCGGCGTGCCGGCGGAAATGTTCAAAGATTTCAAGCACTCCATCGAGCAAGCGACCTATCTGGAGTGGCTGAACAGCGGCTATCAGAACGAGTACCCCTCCGCCAATCCGACACCGGAGAAGGCTCAAAGCTGCCAGGGCTGCCATATGCCGAGCCATTTCAAATCGGCGGACGGCACCGTGGACGTGCCCCAGATCAAGACGCGCATCGCGGCCATTCAGGACGAGACCTATCCGGAAGCGGAGCATATGCCGCCGGTGGAGGAGATCCGCGTGCGCTTCCGGGAGGAAGGCTTCAAGCGCCACCGGCTCCAGGGGCTGAACGGCATCCTCATGGAGATCTTCCGGCAGAACAACGATGTGCTGGGCGTGCGGACCAAGGACTATATGACCGGGGCCGACGGGCTGAAGCTGGCGCTGGAAGAGGTCGCGGCGCAAGCGCGGGAGCGGACCGCCGATCTCGACGTCACGACTAGGCTCGGCGAAGACGGCAAGCTGATCGCAGAGGTGGAGGTGGTGAACAAGACGGGCCACCGTTTCCCAACCGGGGTGGGGCTACGGCGTGCCTTCCTTGAGCTGTTGGTGATCGACGGGAGCGAGGGCCGGGAGCGGGTCATCTGGGGCTCCGGCCGCACCAACGCGGTCGGCGTGCTGGTGGACGAGAACGGCGAAGTGCTCCCCACCGAGTTCTTTGAAGAGGACGAGACGGGCGCGCCGCGCTACCAGCACCATCACGAGGTGATCGATTCCCAGGATCAGGTGCAGGTCTATGAGGAGCTGCTGCAGAACGCGGCAGGCGACTTCACCACGAGCTTCGTGCACCGGGCGGACCACGTGAAGGACAACCGGCTTCTGCCCTTCGGCTGGCAGGAGAAGGGGCCCCTCCCCGAACAGTATTCGGAGCTGAAGGATTTCATCCACGCGACCCATCCGGGCAAGGATGCGGTCCGGGACGAGGACTATCGCAGTGGCAAGGGTCTCGACCGGGTGCGCTACGAGATTGAACTGCCGGAGGGTGTCGACGCGGACGATCTGACGGTTCGCGCGACCCTCTACTACCAGTCCGTTCCGCCTCATTGGCTGAAGGAGCGGTTCGAGACGGCACCTGATATGCCGGCCACAAAGCGGCTCTACTACATGGCGAGCCGGCTGAAGCTGGACGGCACGCCCATGGAGAATTGGAAGTTCAAGCTGAGGTCGAAAGAGGCCAAGGTTTCAAAGGACTAGCCTTGCCTCGACCGCTTTTGATTCAGCTTTTTACCGGTCCCACCCAGACCTGCTGAGCGTTCACGAAGGCATGGATACCGTGGGGGCCGAGCTCGCGTCCGTAGCCGGAGCGCTTGATGCCGCCCGAAGGCAGCCGCGGGTCGGTCTTCACGATACCGTTCACGGCGACCTGCCCCGCTTCGATGCGCTTGGCGAGCGCCTCGCCCCGTTTAGCCGTGGACCAGACACTGGCCGCGAGGCCGTACTCGGTGTCGTTGGCCATCTGGAGCGCATGCTCTTCGTCGTCGGCGCGGATCACCACGGCAACCGGACCGAAGGTCTCCTCCACGAAGGCGCACATGCCGGGCTTCACATCCGTGAGCAGGGTGACAGGATAGAAGTATCCGTCGCCCTGGATCGGCTCGCCGCCGAGCACGCAGGTCGCGCCCTCGTCGATGGTGGTCTTCACCTGACGGGCCAGCTCGTCGAGCAGATCCTTGCGCGCGATGGGACCGATATCAGTCTCCTCTTTCGCCGGATCGCCGACCTTCAGAGCCGCGAGGCGGTCCTTCAGCTTCCCGATGAACTCATCATAGACGGGCGCCTCGACGATGATGCGCTTGGCCGCGATGCAGCTCTGGCCCGCATTGATGATGCGGGAGATCTTGAGAATGTCCGCCGCCTTGTCGAGATCGGCATCGGCCAGCACGATGGAGGGGTCGGAGCCGCCGAGCTCCAGCACGGCCGGCTTGATCTCGGACGCCGCGATAGAGGCCACGGCCGATCCGCCCCGGGTCGAACCTGTGAAAGAGACGGCCTGGATACGCTTGTCCCGGATCACCTTCTCCACGGCTGGGGTCTCGAGCAGGAGGCTGTCGAATACGCCGTCCGGCGCGCCGACCTCTTTGAACACCTTCGCAATCGCCGCAGAGCAACCCGGCACGTGAGGATCGTGCTTCATGAGGCAGGTATTGCCGGCCATGAGGGCTGGCGCGCAGAAGCGGAAGGCCAGCCAGAACGGCGCGTTCCACGGCAGGATGCCCAGCACGGTGCCGAGCGGCAGGTGCTGGACGTAGCTGTTGGTCGCGTCGGAGCCGAGGGTGATGGGGGCGAGATAAGCTTCGGCGAAATCCGCGTAATGCTCTGCGCACCAGGCAGCCTTCTCGACCTCGGCGCGGGCCTCCTTGATGGGCTTGCCCATCTCCTCGGTCATCAGCGGCGCCAGCTCATCGACATGGGCGCGCATATGGGCGGCGACCGCCTTCAGAAGCTTACCGCGCTCCTCGAAGGTTTTCTCGCGCCAACTCTCATAAGCTTTCCGCGCCGCGGCGAGCTTTGCTTCTACGTCGGCGTCGGAATCAGGCGTCACCTCCCGGACCACCTTCGCGGTGGCCGGATCGATCGCTGTCAGCATCAAATGTCTCCGGTTGTTTCCCTGCCTAAGCCTGGCACTGCTTCGCCTGGGCCCTGCCCTAGCCTATCGCCGCGTCGCTGTCCTCGTCGGAGGACTCGTCGCCGCCTTCCACGGCATGCAGCCTGGTATCGCTCTTCGTGACGAACTCGCGCGCCAGGGTGAAGAAGGACTCGCACCCATCCGCCGTCACGTGAATCGTGTCGGAGATGCCCACGGTCTTGTCGCGGTCGACACCCCAGACCCAGGGAATGATGTGGAAGGTCATGCCTTCCTTCAGGGTACGGGAATCGCCTTGCATCAGGCTCAGGATGTAGCCCTCGTCCCAGCTGGGCGGAAAGGCAATGCCGATGGAATAGCCAGACCGGGTGATGAGATCGCCGCCGTGATCGGCGCTGGTGATGATATCGCGCACGATGTTGTCGGCGTCGGACACGGTGAGACCGGGACGGATCGCGCTCTCGACCTCCCGCAAGGCCTCCATCATGCAGCGCTGGGCACTCTCCATGGAGGGCGTCAGATCGCCGAGCACAACGGTGCGCATCATGGCGGTGTGATAGCGCCGGTAGCAGCCGCCCACCTCCATGAAGACGTGCTCGCCCGGCTTGACGGTGCGCCCTTCCCACGTCGCATGACCGATCATGGAGCGCGGTCCGGACACCACATAGGGCATGACCGCCGGCGGTTCGCCGCCGGCCTCGAACATGGCATGAGAAATGGCGGCGCCGATCTCGTTTTCGGTGACGCCGGGGGCACAGGCCTCGATACCGGCCTTCATGCCGGCCTCCGTGGCGATGGCCGCCTTCTTCATCACCTCGATCTCGGCGTGGCTCTTGCGGATGCGCCCTTCCTCCACGATGCCGAAGCAATCCATCAGCTTGCCGTCGGTGAAGGCGGTGCGGACGCGGTCCTGCTGATAGGCGGGGAAGAAGTAGCTGTTCCGCTCATACCCCACGGTGGAATAGGCGAGCCCCGCATCGCGCAGGCTCTCCACCAGGCTCTGTATGGCGTCGCCGTTATCGGCGTAGGGCCGTGTCTTATCCACCCAGGTGCGGGCGTAGACGTTGGACTCCTCCAGCTTGCGGGTGACCATGTAGCAATCGCCCGCAAGCGGCACGACCAGCGCCTGGAAGAAGGAGTAGCCGGTGGTCTGATAATCCGTGAGATACATGATGTTCTCAGGATCGGTGATGATCACCGCATCGAGCAGACGCTCTTCCATACGCTCGCGGAGCATGTTCAGCCTGCGCTGATACTCCTCCGGCGGGAAGGTCATGTCATCGCGTTCTCTCATGCTGCCTCCGCAAGCGACTGGGTGGATTTCTCCAGAATATCGAGACCTTCCTCGAGATCCGCATCAGGGATGGTGAGCGGCGGAATGAGCTTGATCACCCGGCCGGCGGGTCCGCAACCGCCGACGAGAAGACCGGCCTTGAAGCAGCGGCCGATGATCTCCTTGGCGACCGCGCCATCCTTGGTGTCGAGGCCCTGCATCATGCCGCGGCCGCGCACCTCGAAGCCCTCGCCGTGGGCGGAGGCGATCTTGTTCAGGCGCTCTTCCATCATCTCGCCCTTGCGCTTCACATCGTTGAGGAAGCTGTCATCCTCGAAATAGCGCATGGCCTCGCGGCCGGCGACGAAGGAGATGCCCTGGCCGCGGAAGGTGCCGGTGTGCTCGCCGGGGCTCCAGTGCTTGTCGTGCTCCGGCTTCACCAGGTTCATGGCGAGCGGCGTACCGAAGCCGCCGATGCCTTTGGCAAGAGTGATGATATCGGGGTCGAGACCCATGCCGTCGAAGCTGAAATAGGAGCCGGTGCGGCCGCAGCCGGCCTGGATGTCGTCGAGAATGAACAGCGCGCCGCGGCTCTGGGCGAAAGCCTGCAGTTCCTGCAGCCATTCCTTGGTCGCGACGTTGACACCGCCCTCGGCCTGGATCGGCTCGACGAGAACGGCGGCCGGCGGCTCATAGCCCGAAGACGGATCGGAGTAGATCGCCGACATCTCCTGGAGCGACTTTCCGAAGGGGAAGCGCTGCACATGGTCGAGGGGCACACCGGCGGCGTTGCGGAAATAGGAGTTTGCGGTGCAGGCGAGCGAGCCCAGGGTCATGCCGTGGAAGCCATGGGTGAAGGCGATCACGGTGGTGCGGCCGGTAACGCGGCGGGCAAGCTTCAGCGCGGCTTCGACGGCATTGGTGCCGGTCGGGCCGGTGAACTGCATCTTGTAGTTCCAGTCGCGCGGCTTCTGGATGGTCTCGATGAAGGCCTCCATGAAATCGCGCTTCGTCGAGGTCGACATGTCGAGGTTATGGGCGATGCCGTCGTCGTTCAGAAACTCGATGATCGCCTTCTTCATGCGCTCGTTGTTGTGCCCGAAGTTCAGCACGCCGGCGCCGGCGAAGAAGTCGATGTACGACTTGCCGGCCTCGTCGACCTGGCGCGCGTTGGAGGCCGACTTGAAGACCGTCGGGTAGATACGGCAATAGCCGCGGACCTCGGACTCCCACTGCTCGAACACTTCCATGTCGTTTGCCTGCATTCTTGATCTCCCCTTCCGTTGGCAGCCTAGTCTTGAAGCGCCTCGGGCGCAGATTGTTCCTTATGCTGAACAGTTGCGGCGTTCGGCAGCGGCGCGCCGGCCAGGCGCGCGAAACAGCGGGCGGCGACAGGAATCAACCTATCGTTGAAGTCGTAGAGCGGGCTGTGACAAGGCGAATCGTGGTCCTCGCCGTCATCGGCGCCGATCAGCGCGAAGGCGCCCGGAACCTCGCCGAGAAAATAGCTGAAATCTTCCGACGCCATGATGGGAACCGGGATCTGCGAGTCGTGCCAGTCGGGCCCGAGCTCGTCGGCAAGCGCGCCGCGCATTTCTGCCGATGCTTCGGGATGGTTTACCGTCGCCTCGTAGCGGGGAAAGATCTCGACCTCGGCCTCTACGCCATAGGCCTTGGCCGTGTCGCGGGCGATGTCGTCGATCAGGCCGTTGATCACGGCGCGGTCTTCGGCCCGGGCAATGCGGATGCTGCCGCCGATGGTGGCGGTCTCCGGAATGACGGTCTGCAGGCTGGGCGCTTCGATTGAGGTGACGCTGAGCACGGCGGGATGCTGGGGCCGAATGCGGCGGCTCACCACCTGCTGCAGGGCAAGGGTGATGGCGGCAGCTGCGAGCACGGGATCGCGGCAGGCTTCGGGCTGGCTCGCATGACCGCCCACGCCCGTCACATTGATCCGGAACGTGCCGTTGCCGGCCATGACGGGGCCTTCGGGACAGACGGCCTTGCCGAAGGGAATGGCCGGCCAGTTATGCCAGCCGAAGACGGCGTCGACCCCTTTAAGCGCGCCGTCGGCGATCATCTCGCGGGCGCCGTGGCCGCCCTCCTCCGCCGGCTGGAATAGCAGGCTGACAGGTCCGGGCAGTGCATCCTCATGACGTTTCAGCCAGACGGCGGCAGCCATCAAGGTCGCGGTGTGACCGTCATGGCCGCAGGCGTGCATGACGCCATCGCGGGTGGAGCTCCAGCCCCGGCCGCTCTTCTCGAAGATGGGAAGCGCATCGATATCGCCGCGCAGCGCCACGTGACGGCCGGGCTTGGCCGCAGCGATTGTGGCAACCGTGCCGGTCTTGGCACAGGCGCGCCAGGCGATGCCGAGCTGATCCAGGGCGGCGCGGATCGCGTTGGCCGTCTCAGTCTCCTGCCAGCTCAATTCGGGGTGGCGATGAAGATAGCGCCGAAATTGGACCGCGGCGTCCATGACGTCGTCCCACCCCTGGCCGGTCTCGGCAAAATTCACGGGATCAAGGTCCAAGCTCATAGATGAGACTTACGAGACCATCGCGCGCAGCACAAGCAACCGGTGCGGACTTACTTACGATGCCGCCGTCTTACGAACCCGCAGTGGTTGCGTCTTCCGGATCGGCGGTGCGCGGCTGGAAAAGGCGCCCCTGCTCCGTAATGAAGACCAGCACCAGTGCGGCGATTCCGCAGCCCAGGAAGCCCAGGGTGAGCGGCACGAGGGTGCCGTCGAATTGCTGTCCGACGATGAAGCCGATCACCGCGCCGCCGACGGTGGTGGTAAAGCCGACCACAGCGGAGCCTGTGCCCGCGATATGGCCCAACGGCTCCATGGCCATGGAGTTAAAGTTGGGCCCAATCAGGCCGAAGCAGAACATCAGCCCCGCCTGAAGGGCGGCGAAGGTCCAGACATTCTCATGGCCGTTCCAGGCGACCACGCCGTGGATCGCAGCAATCACGATGAAGCCGATCAGCGCGACATGGGAGACGCGCCGCGTGCCCATCTGCTCGACGATGCGCGAGTTCACGAAGGACGAGACCGCCATGCCGCCGGCAGCCAGGGCAAAGATGATGACGAAGAGATCGGGCGCGTTCAGGGCTTCGGCGAAGACCTGCTGAGCGGAGTTGATGAAGCTGAACAGGGCGCCCAGCATCAGCGCCATGGCCAGAGTATAGCCGAGCGCCATGCGGTCCGTGACCACGGTCTCGAGCGCGCGACCGATGCCCTTGGGCGAGATCGGGATGCGGTCCGCCGGATGAAGCGTCTCCTTCAGCCGCATCCAGGTCCAGATGGCCACGACCACGCCGAACAGGGCCAGCGCGACGAAGATCCACTGCCAGGGCGCGAAGAAGGCGATGGCCTGGCCGATGGACGGGGCGAGAATGGGCGCCGCCAGAAACACGATGAAGGCGAGCGACATGACGCGGGCCATATGGCGGCCCGAATAGCAGTCGCGGATGATGGTGATGGACAGCACGCGGGTGCCGGCGGCGCCGCAGCCTTGCAGGAAGCGGACGAGAATCATCATCCAGAGCGAACCGGCGAACGCAGTCGCGGCGCTGAAGACCACATAGATGGCGAGTCCGGCCATGAGCATGGACTTGCGGCCGAAGCGGTCGGCAAGCGGCCCGTAGATGAGCTGGGCACCACCGAAGCCGAGCAGATAGGCGGTCACGACCCATTGGCGGTCGTTCTCGGAGCCGATATGCAGCGCATGACCGATCTCGCCGAGAACCGGCAGCATGGCGTCAATGGAAAGCGCATTGGTCGCCATGAGCGCCGCCATGAGGGCGACGAACTCAGCGAACCCCATGCCGGGCTTCGAAGGCTTTTCCGCTGCCGGATTGGAGGATGCGGCAGGCGTGACGGCCGGTGCCGTCTCGACCCCGTCGCTAGAGGCTTGTTTCATCGGACTTTCTCGCTTGCCACCCTCAGCTTGTGTTCGGAGCCGGGATTCGCAAGGGTACTAAGGAAATCTGCCGCACATGTGCCGGACATGGCATCCGGGAGGGACGCTCTGCATCGGCCAACAAGATGACGCTGTAAAGGCCAAGGACTCGAACGACTGTCGGCGGCAGCGGCTTTCTGCGCCTCGTCCGTCGCCTTGGCAAGCTTTGCCGGCGGAAGATCCTCCTCTAACGGAAGATACCGCCAAAAATGCCGCGGCGGCCCCGGTCGCGATCCCGATCCCGTCCACGCCTCTCGCGTCGATCGCGCTCGAAGAAGCTGAACCCGTCGCGGCCGCGGCGATCACGGCCGGAGCGCTCATCGCTCAGCACGTCGGAGGCGAGCTCGACGGATTTGTCCTTCTGGGGCGGCCTGGCCGGGAATGCGGCGATATGGGGTAGCTTGCGCTCGAAGCCGTCGTCCTTCTCCATCGCATCGCGCATGAAGGTGGCCCAGATCTGCGCCGGCAGGCTGCCGCCCGTCACGCCCTTCATCTTCGAGAAATCGTCGTTGCCCACCCAGACACCGACGACGAGATTGCCGGCGAAGCCGACGAACCAGGCGTCGCGGAAGTCCTGGCTGGTGCCCGTCTTGCCGTAGGCCAGGATGGAAAGCTGCGCACCGTGACCGGACCCGCTGGTGACGTTGGCGCGCAGGAGCTTCCTGAGCGGCGTGCGCTTCTCAAGCTCCCAGGCGCCGGAGCCGTCCGGCGGAAGGACACGGTCTTCGGTCTCCTCGAAGCCGGTGATGCTCCAGGGCTTCACCGGATATGCGCCCGACGCGGCCGCCGCATAGGCCGAGGTCAGCTCCAGGAGATTCACCTCGTAGACGCCGAGCGCGAGGCTGGGCGTGACATGAAGCTCCGAGGTGATGCCGAGATCCCGGGCCGCTTCGATGACGGGTTTCCGGCCCACGGCTTCGGAGATCTGCACGGCGACCGTGTTGATGGAGGATGCGAACGCCTGGCGCATGGAGACCGGCCCGCGATAGCGGCGGCCGAAATTCTTCGGCTCGTAGTCGCCGATCTTGATGGGCTGGTCGACCAGGGTGCTGTTCGGCTTCAACCCGGCCCGCAAGCCTGCCAGATAGACGAAGAGTTTGAAGGCCGACCCCGGCTGGCGCTGCGCCTGAACCGCACGGTTGAACTGGCTTTCGTCGTAGTTCCGGCCGCCCACCATGGCCAGAACCCGGCCATCGGTGCGCATGACCACCATGGCGGCCTGGCTCGCCTTGCGCTGTGCGCCTTGCTTGGAGAGCACCGAGTCGATGGCTTGCTCCGCCATATCCTGAAGCTTCGGATCGAACGAGGTGTGGACCGGCAAGGGGGCGTAGTTGCCGTCCTTGGGCAGACGGACGGTGCCGGCGAGCCAATCGGCGTAATAGCTGCCGTCGGACGGGCTGGATTCGATATCCGGCAGGACGGTCTTGAGCTTGTCGCGCTTCTGAAGGTCGAGCTTGTCGTTCTCGACCATGGCTTCCAGCACGAGATTCGCCCGTTCCTTCGCCCTATCGGGGTTCTGGCGAAAGGCGCTGGGCGACTTCAGAAGCGCCACGAGATAGGCCGATTGCGGCAGGGTCAGCTTGTCCACCGGGGTATGGAAATAGCGCTCGGCGGCGGCGCGCAGGCCGAAGCACCCCTCGCCGAAATAGGCGCTGGAGAGGTAGCGCTCCAGGATCTCTTGCTTGGAGAGGCGCAGCTCCAGAGACAGCGCCATCCATGCTTCCTTCTCCTTGCGTTCGAAGGTGCGCTCGCTGGAGAGATAGGCGTTCTTGATGAGCTGCTGGGTCAGGGTGCTGCCGCCCTGGACGATATGGCCGGCGGCGCGGTTGGCCTGAGCGGCGCGGGCCAGCCCGATCGGATCGATGCCCGGATGCATAAAGAAGCGCCGGTCCTCCATGGAGACCAGCGCGTCGACGAAATGCTGCGGAAGTTCGGCGTATTTGACGGGCTCGGCGACACAGCCCCCTCGTCGGGCGAATTGGTGTCCCTGCTTATCCAAAAGGACGAGGGTCCGGTCGCTGGGCGGATCAAGGGCTGCGAGAGAGAAATCGTCGAGCAGCGGCGTCAGGGTCAGGTAGGGCACACCGATCAGGGCGCCGATGACCAGCATCCCCGTGACGAGAGCGGACAGGCATCCAGCCAAAAAGCGTCCACCCGCGATCAATCTCTCGGAGGTCTTCATCCTCACCCCTTAACTCGCGCCCCCGCGCCGAAGACTACTGAATACGCGTGGTCGTTCCCGGATTGGCGCGGAGAGAGGCGGGGTTGATGCGCTTCACGTATTTCTCGAAGACCCACCCTTGGGCGCCGGAGTCAGGCTCGATCACCTGGATCCAACCGCCGTCGCGGTCACCCATCTGGAGTTGGGAGCCGGCGAGCTGCACCTCGATCACGCGGTTGGAGCTGGAAGGGCCGGCGCGCATGTTCACGGCGTCGACAACCTCGACCCAGTCCTTTCTGGCCTGGCTGAGCTTCTGGGCGTCGTCCCCATGGGCAGCAGGGTTCACCACTTTCTCGCTTCTGCCGAGCAAGGCGGAGGTCGGCTCGCTGATGTCGGGATCTTCCGTCGCGGCCCCCACGGATTCGCCACCGCCGGTGTCTGATGGCCCAGCGAAGGTCTGGCCTGCCAAGTTCAAGCCGAAGACGGCAAACGCCATGGCGACGAGAACAGCGATGCCGGTGACGGCGGTGTATCTCATGGTCGGTGTCATCAACATTGCTAACCCGCTGGCCGGGAAAGCGTTCCCATAGTTGAGATGGAAAGCCAGTGCGAGGATTGCGTCTGACGACCCGCTGCTAGGGTTAAGACCGGGCAAAGCGGGACGCTCACGATCGGACGATTAATGACAAGAAATCTTCGTGCTCTTGGGTCAGGCTCTGATCTCTGACTTGTTGGATCGGACTCATGACCGTCAGATTTTCGGGCCAGGCTCGGCGATCGTCGAAGAGCATTTCATTGCCGCCCCGATATGACGCGCCCTTCCACCTCGCGCCGCCCGGCATAAGTCCTATGCTAACGGAGGACCACCTCCACGACCTGCCCAACCGGAAACACAGAAGACTGAGTTGCCGATGACAGAATCACTGCCCCAAACTCCGCTTTCCCAGGACGAGCTTCAGGCCATCGACGCCTATTGGCGCGCGGCGAACTATCTTTCCGTCGGGCAGATCTACCTGCTCGACAACCCGCTGCTGCGCACGCCTCTGACGCCGGAGGACATCAAGCCGCGGCTGCTCGGCCACTGGGGCACCTCGCCCGGGCTCAATCTCATCTACGCCCATCTGAACCGGGTGATCCGGGCGAAGGATCTCGACGTGCTGTTCGTGACGGGGCCGGGCCACGGCGCGCCGGCAATTGTCGCCAACACCTATCTGGAAGGAAGCTATAGCGAGCTCTTTCCCGACATCACGAGGAACGAGGACGGCATGCGGAAGCTGGTCCGCCAGTTCTCCTTCCCCGGCGGCATTCCCAGCCACACGGCGGCGGAGACGCCCGGCTCGATCCACGAAGGCGGCGAGCTCGGCTATTCCCTCTCCCACGCCTTCGGGGCGGCGTTCGATAATCCCGATCTGATCGTCGCTTGCGTTGTGGGCGACGGCGAGGCGGAGACCGGACCGCTGGCCACGGCCTGGCATGGCAACAAGTTCCTGAACCCCGCGACGGACGGGGCGGTGCTGCCGATCCTGCATCTCAACGGCTACAAGATCGCCAACCCGACGGTGCTCGCCCGGATCGGCCGGGAGGAGCTGACCGAACTGATGCGCGGTTACGGCTATCAGCCCTATTTCGTCTCGGGCGACGATCCGGCGGACGTGCACCAGCAGATGGCCGCCACGCTCGACGAGATTACCAACGAGATCCGCGCTATCCAGACCGCAGCCCGCGAGGGCGGAAAGAATGAACGGCCGCACTGGCCGATGATCGTCCTGGAGACGCCGAAGGGCTGGACCGGACCAAAGGAGGTCGACGGGCTTCCCACGGAAGGAACGTGGCGCTCCCATCAGGTGCCGCTCGCCAAGGTGCGCGAGAACCCCGAGCATCTGGAGATTCTGCAGAAGTGGCTCGAGAGCTATCGCCCGGACGAGTTGTTCGACGAGCAAGGCCGGTTGCGGGACAACCTCGCCGCGCTGGCGCCTGAGGGCACGAAGCGCATGGGCGCGAACCCCCATGGCAATGGCGGGAAGCTGCGGGTCGATCTGAAGCTGCCGGACTATCGGGACTTCGCCCTACCCGTCTCAGAACCCGGCGGGGCTCTGGGCGAGGCGACCCGGGCGGGCGGCGACTATCTGCGCGAGGTCATGCGGCTCAGCGCGGACGCACGAAACTTCCGGCTCTTCGGTCCCGACGAGACGGCCTCGAACCGTCTGGCTGCGGTATTCGACGTGACGGACCGGAGCTGGGATGCGGAAACGCTACCCACGGACGATCACCTGTCGCCCGACGGACGGGTGATGGAGATCCTGAGCGAGCATACCTGCGAGGGCTGGCTGGAAGGCTATTTGCTGACCGGACGCCACGGCCTCTTCTCCTGCTACGAGGCCTTCATTCACATCATCGATTCGATGCTCAACCAGCACGCCAAATGGTTGAAGGTGTCGAAGGAGGTGCCGTGGCGGCGGCCGATCTCGTCGCTCAACTACCTGCTGACCTCCCATGTCTGGCGGCAGGACCACAACGGCTTCAGCCACCAGGACCCGGGCTTCATCGATCATGTGGTGAACAAGAAGGCGGACGTGATCCGTGTCTATCTGCCGCCGGACGGCAATACGCTTCTTTGCACTCTCGACCACTGCCTGCGCACCACCAACACGGTGAACGTAATCGTGGCTGGCAAGCAGCCGGAGCCTCAATGGCTCTCCATGGACGATGCCATCCGCCACTGCCAGGAAGGCGCCGGCATCTGGTCCTTCGCCAGCAATGACCGCGGGGCGGAGCCCGATGTGGTGATGGCTTGCGCGGGCGATGTGCCGACCATTGAGACGCTGGCCGCGGTGAGCCTGCTGCGGGAGCATCTTCCCGATCTCAAGGTCCGGGTCGTGAACGTGGTGGACCTGATGCGCCTGCAGCCGGACTACGTGCACCCCCACGGGCTGTCGGATGCGGATTTCGATGCGCTGTTCACGCCCGACAAACCGATCATCTTCAACTATCACGGCTATCCGTGGCTCATTCACCGGCTGACTTATCGGCGCACTAATCACGGCAAGCTGCATGTGCGCGGCTATATCGAGGAAGGCACCACGACGACGCCGTTCGACATGGCGGTGCTGAACGGGATCGACCGGTTCGATCTCTTCATCGATGTGATCGACCGGGTGCCAGGGCTCGCCGAGAGCGCCGCCCAGCTTCGCCAGGCGATGAAGGACAAGCTCGCCGATCACCGCCGCTATATCGTGGAGCACGGTCAGGACATGCCGGAGATTCGCGACTGGAAATGGCCGGCCGCTTAGATGGAGGAGGCTACCCCATGATCGAGATGCTGGAAGGATTTCCCGACAATATCGTCGCCGTCGCCTATCGCGGCGAAATCTCGGCGGAGGACTATGAAAAGGTTCTGGTGCCGGCCGTCGAGAAGTGCCTGAAGGAGTACGGCAAGATCCGCCTCTATGCTGAGATCGGCTCCGATCTCAAAGGCATCGACGCGGGCGCCGCGTTCGAGGATTTCAGCGTGGGCATGAAGAACTATGTCCATTGGGAGCGCGTGGCCGTGGTGACCGATCACGATTGGATCGCCAACGCCGTGCGCTTCTTCAGCTTCATGATGCCGGGGGCGATGAAGCCCTTCGCGCCATCCGACAAGGCGGCCGCGACAGAATGGCTCGAAGCGTAAGCGCCAGCGACCCAAAGCAGACGAGGACGAATTATGGACGATACGGTCATCGGGATCGATGAGGAGAAGCCGGTCTTCCGGCTTCCTTCGGTGGAGGATTACGAGGATCTGATCGGCCCGGAAGCGGTAACTCGCATCCTGAGCAAGGCGTATGCCTTACGCGATCTGCATCTGATCAACGTCAACTCCACCTACTACGGCGGCGGCGTCGCGCAGATCCTGTCCTCTCTCACCTTGATGATGAACGCCGCCGGCATCCAGACCGGCTGGCGGGTGATCGAGGGACGGCCCGACTTCTTCAGCACCACGAAGAAGATGCACAACGCGCTCCAGGGCGACGAGATCGAGCTGACGCCGCTGAAGAAGAAGATCTATGAGGAGGTCGTGTTCGAGAATGCCGCGCGAATGCATCTCGACCACGACGTGGTGATCGTCCACGACCCGCAGCCCCTGCCCCTGATCCGGCATTACCGCAAGCAGTCGCCCTGGATCTGGCGCTGTCATCTCGACATGACCAATCCCAACCCGGAGCTGTGGGACTATCTCAGCCCCTTCATCGAGCAGTACGATGCGGTGGTGATGTCGCTTCCCGAATATGCGCAGAAGCTAACCACACCCCAGCGCTTCATCATGCCGGCGATCAATCCGTTCTCTTCCGTGAACGAGGATATGAGCGATGCGGAGATCGACGAGCGGCTCGCCCATTACGACATCCCGACGGATCTGCCTCTGGTCGTGCAGGTCTCCCGCTTCGACAAATGGAAAGACCCCCAAGGGGTGATCAAGGCGTTTAAGATCGCGCAGAAAGAAGTCGACGCCACGCTCGTGCTGGTCGGTAATGTCGCCACCGACGACCCGGAAGGCCAGGAGGTCTTCGAGGCGATCTGCGAGTGCGAGGAGGAGCGGATCATCGTGCTCTCCGCCCAGGACACCGCCCTGGTGAATGCGCTGCAGCGGCGGGCAGCCGTGGTGCTGCAGAAATCTCTGCGGGAAGGGTTCGGCCTCACGGTCTCGGAAGCCATGTGGAAAGGTACGGCCGTGATCGGCGGCAATGTCGGCGGGATCCGCTATCAGATCGTCGATGGCGAGAACGGCTATCTCGTCGACAGCATTGAGCAGGCGGCGTCGCGAATCGTGGCGCTGGTGCAGGACGAGGAGCTGCGCCAGAGGCTCGGCGATGCGGCCCGGGAGACCGTGCGGGAGAAGTTCCTGCTGACGCGCCTGTTCGAAGAGTGGCTCGACCTGATCGGCTCTTTCCAGGCGAAGTTCACCTTGCGGGGTCATCCGTGATCTACGCGCGGCTGCTCCGGGAGCGGGACAGTTGAGCGAGATCCGCCAGGACCCATGCACAGGTCAGCGGGTGCTGATCGCCAGCGGGCGCAAGCATCGTCCGATGGATTGGCGTGGCGAGGATGAGACGCCCCTCCCCGCTTTCGATCCCGATTGCCCTTTCTGCCCCGGCAACGAGGACAAGCTCCCGTCCATCATCGCAGAAGTTGCGCGAGACGAAACGCCCGGATGGGCCGTCCGCGTGGTGCCCAACAAATATCCGGCGGTGAGCGCGTCATCGGAAGCGGGGGCGCAGAGTGCGGCCTATGGCGAGCACCGGGTGATCGTCGAGACGCCGCGCCACGATCTCGATCTCGACCGGGTGACGCCGGAGCAGGCGGAGCTCGTGGTAGGTGCCTATCACGATCAGTTCTGCGAGCTCGCCGCGAAGCCGGGCACGAAGTCGGTCGTGCTGTTCCGGAATTTCGGGCCAACCGCCGGCGCCTCCCGCCAGCATGCTCATACCCAGATCATGAGCCTCGACGCCGTGCCGCCGAAGACGGATGCCACTTCACGCTGGCTTCGGGCGGCGTTCGAACGGCACGGCGAGAACGCTACGGCGCGGTATCTTCGGAACGAGCTGGAAGACGGCACCCGGATCATCGAGGGGACGGAAGATTTCGTGCTGCTGGTGCCGTTTGCCGCGTCGGGCCCTTTCGAGCTTCTCATCCTGCCGCGACGGCATCAGGCGTCGTTCGCCGAAGCGACCGCGCCGGAGCGCGCAGCACTCGCCGCGATGCTGCAATCGGCGCTGCGGCGGCTCAAGACGGTGATCGGACCGCTCGACTACAACTGGGTGTTCGAGACGTCGCTGCCCCACGATGCCGAGCCGGAATTGCAGTATTGGTGCTTACGGATCGCGCCCCGGCTTTCCACCCCCGGCGGGTTTGAGCTCGGGACCTATTTGCCCGTGAACTCGTCCTCGCCGGAGGACGATGCGGCCGCGTTGCGGGATGCTGCCGGCAGCTAGCCTTTCAGCTTCGCTTCAAGCGCCTGCATGAGCGCATCGAAGGGCTTCACGAACTTGTCGATGCCCTCCTCTTCCAGCTTCGCGCTCACCTCGTCGATATCGATGCCGAGCTGCTTCAGCTTGTCCGGAAGAGCGCGGGCCGCATCGAGATCGTCTTCCAGGCGCGTGGCTGGATCGCCGTGATCGCGATAGGCATCGAGAGTCTCGACGGGAAGCGTGGAGACGGTATCGGGACCGATCAGCGGATCGACATATTTGGTGTCCGGATAGGCCGGGTCCTTCGGCTGGGTGCTGGCCCAGAGCAACCGCTGGGGCGCGGCGCCCTCTTTCGCGAGGCGCTGCCAGCGGTCCGACTCGATCATGCGGCGATAGCTTTGATAGGCGAGCTTGGCGAGGGACTCCGCCGTCTTGCCCTTCAGAGCCTTCGCCTCGTCTGAGCCGATCTCGTCGAGCTGCGGATCGACCATGGCATCGATACGACTCAGGAAGAAGCTCGCCACGGAGGCAATGCCGGAGACCGGCTTGCCCTTATCGAACCGCTGCTCCAGCCCGCTCATATAGGCGTCGGCCACGGCCTCGTAGCGCTCCACGCTGAAGAGCAACGTGACGTTCACGTTGATGCCTTCGGCGGTCAGCATCTCGATCGCCTTCAGGCCGGGCTGGGTCCCCGGGACCTTGATGAAGACGTTCGGCCGGTCGAGCCGCGCCCAGAGGCGGCGGGCTTCTTCCACGGTGCCTTCGGTCTCTAGAGCGAGGAGCGGCGAGACCTCATGACTGACATAGCCTTCCCATCCGTTGCTCTTGTCGAAGGCGGGCCGGAAGAGATCGGCAGCGTCGGCGATGTCCTTCAGCACCAGCGCGTCATACAGCGCGGCGACATCGGCCGACTGGCTGCGCAGCTCGTCGATGGCCGACTGATAATCCTCCGAATGGCTGATGGCCTTCTCAAAGATCACCGGGTTGGAGGTGATGCCGCCCAGGCCGTCCTCCTCGATCAGGCGGGCGAGCGCGCCGTCCTCGATCATGCCCCGGCGGATATAGTCGAGCCAGATGCTTTGGCCCAGCTCCTTCGCCTTGAGCAGCGGATTGGTGCTCGCGACATCCTGCTTCATGACGGCTTTCTCTCCCTTGTTGTTGGCCAGCGCCGACGGCCGGCGGTTCTTCTAGGCTGGTAGGATATCGGAGTTGCGACATCACACGCAAAACTCCGTACCAATTCACTTGGGTCGCGGGTCTCGCTGCATCAACCGCGGGGCGGGCGGGGCCGGCCGTAGCGCCGCATCCATTTCGGTTTCCTGATCGGCATGAGGCGCGCAGCGACGCGCTTCTCGATCTCCACGATCAACAGCAGCGCGACGCCGATGGCTGTAATGATGGCGAGATCGGAGACCGCCAGCGGGCGGCTGTCGAAAAGCGTCTGCATGAACGGGATATAGGTGAAGGCCAGCTGGGCCAACACGACCACGGCGACCCCGATCAGCACCGCGCGGGTCCCCAGCACGCCCTGCCACGTGGTGGACGGCCCGTGCACGTAGCGCACGCTGAAGAGATAGAAGATCTCCATGGCGACGATGGCGTTGACGACCATGGTGCGGCCCTCCTCCACGGGCAGGCCGCGCTCGTTGGCCCAGGCGTAGAGGCCGAAGCCGCCGGCCACCATGAGAGCTGAAACGAAGAGGATGCGCCAGAGAAGCCGCCTGGAGATCAGCCCTTGGCCCGGCGGGCGCGCAGGCCGGCTCATGGCGTTGGGCTCGGTCGGCTCGAAGGCGAGCGTGAGGCCGAGGGCGACCGCGGTGACCATGTTGATCCAGAGGATCTGGACCGGCGTCACGGGCAAGGTAAGGCCGAAGAGAATGGCCAGGATGATGGTGAAGGCCTCGCCGCCATTGGTCGGCAGAGTCCAGGCGATCACCTTGGTGAGGTTGTCGTAGACCGTGCGGCCTTCGCGCACCGCGGCGACGATGGAGGCGAAATTGTCGTCGGTGAGCACCATCTCGGCCGCTTCCTTCGCGGCTTCGGTGCCCTTGTCGCCCATGGCGACGCCCACATCGGCGCGCTTCAGAGCCGGGGCGTCGTTCACCCCGTCGCCGGTCATGGCGATGACCGAGCCGTCCGCCTGAAGCGCCTCGACGAGCCGCAGCTTGTGCTCGGGGCTGGCGCGGGCGAAGACCGTGGCGGCCTGGGCCCGGGCATCGAAATCCTCCGCTTCCAGCGCGTCGAGCTCCTGGCCGGTAATGACCTCGGGGTGCTCGGCCAGGCCGAGCTGGCCGGCAATGGCGAGCGCGGTGGCCTTGTGATCGCCGGTGATCATCTTCACGCGGATGCCGGCAGCCCGGCATTCGGCGACCGCCGCCATGGCTTCCTTCCGCGGCGGATCGATCAGACCCACCAGGCCAAGCAGGGTCAGGCCGCGCTCCACATCGGGCGACCGGAGCGTGCGGGCGCCCTCAGGCAAGGTCCGGCAGGCGATAGCGATGACGCGCTGGCCCTGGGCTGCGAGCTGCTCGATGCGCTCGTGCCAGATGCTCGCATCGTATGGTTCGCTGTCCGCGCCGGCGACCTTGTCGCACATGGCAAGGATGCGCTCCGGAGCACCCTTCACATAGACGACCGGGGCCGCACCTTCGTCCTTGTGCAGGGTTGCCATGTAACGGTGACGGGCATCGAAGGGGATCTCGTCGAGACGCTTCGAGGTCTCCCGGAGGTCCGCTGCATCCAGCCCCGCCTTGCGGGCGAAGCAGACGAGCGCGCCTTCCATGGGATCCCCGTCGACGGTCCACGTCTCGTCCTTCTGAGTCAGGTGGGCGTCGTTGCAGAGCAGGCCCGCCCGGGCGAGCTGAGGCAGGACCGCGTCGGCAGGCGGGTCGATCAGCTTGCCGCCGCGCTCGAAGTCTCCGACAGGCTCGTAGCCGGCGCCGGAAACCGTGACCGCGCCCTCGCCCGTGAAGACGGATTTCACCGTCATCTCGTTGCGAGTCAGGGTGCCGGTCTTGTCGGAGCAGATGATCGAGACGGAGCCTAGGGTCTCCACTGCGGGCAGACGCCGGATGATGGCGCGCCGGCGGGCCATGCGCTGGACGCCGACGGCGAGCGCGATGGTCATCACCGCAGGCAGGCCTTCGGGGATGGCGGCAACCGCCAGGCCGACCACGGCCATGAAGCCTTCATCCAGGGTGTAGGAGCGGACCAGAACCGCATAGGCGAAGACCAAGGCCGAGACGCCGAGCACCGCGATGGTGATCTGCCGGGCGAAGGCATTCATCTGGCGGACCAGCGGGGTGGTGAGCTGTTCCACGGCGCCGATCATGCTGCTGATGCGGCCGAGCTCGGTGGCGGCGCCCGTCTCGGTCACGACGCCCATGCCGTGGCCCGCGGCAACGAAGGTGCCGGAAAAGGCCATGGAGAAGCGATCGCCAAGAGGCGCGTCCTGTTCGACCGGATCGACGGTCTTGTCGACGGGCACGGATTCGCCGGTGATGGCGGCTTCGTCGGCCTTGAGATTGCGGGCGGAGATCAGACGCAGATCGGCGGGCACCCGGTCGCCCGGCTCCAGGATGACGATGTCGCCGGGGACGACATCTTCGGCCGGCACGGTCATGCGGCGCCCGTCGCGCATGACCGAGGCGCGCGGATCGATCATCCGCCGGATGGCATCCAGCGCCCGCTCCGCCCGGCCTTCCTGAACGTAGCCGATCACTGCGTTGAGGAGCACCACGCCGAAGATGACGATGGCGTCTGGCCCGTGGCCGATGGCCGCCGCCATGATGCCGGCGGCGAGCAGAACATAGATCAGGAGGTTGTGGAACTGTGCCAGGAAGCGGACGAACGCGCTGCGCTGCTTGCCCTGGGGCAGGCGGTTGGGGCCGTGACGGGCCAATCGCTCCGACGCTTCCGTCGAGGCAAGCCCGCGAGGGCTGCTCGCAAGGGCTCCAAGCACCTCATCGGCCGCTATCGCATGCCAGCTTCCCGGATGCGACGGGGTGGTGCTCGTCTTCGGTGTGGGGGCAGACTTCGTGGGGGGCACTGATACCCTACGATGCTGACGATGGCCTTCGCTTGGCTACTCTAACTCGCTGCAAAAGCGTGGCAACCGGCGCGGGGTTTTTTCGCCTGCGGCTCTTCCGCCCTAAGGCCCTTGCCTCGCCCGGCTTTCTCGCTGATCAATTCGGGAGATTGAAGCGATAGGCGACGCCGAAGATGCCGGAGAGCTGATCTGGCGTCTCGACCACGGGGCTGTCAGCCGCGTCGCCGACCAGGCGGCCGTAGCGGACGCCGCCCTTCATGAGCCAGCGCTCGCTGAAATCGTATTCCGCACCCAGCTCGACATAGACATCCTTGAAGCCGGCATCGGGATCGTAGCTCTGCAGGCCAGCTTCTGAGCGCGCGGCCTGGGAGGGCGTTACGCCGAAATAGGTCTGCATATAATCGGAGCTGGCGACCGTGGTGCCCAGACGCGTGACGAGGGTGATCTTTTCGGTGACCTCCCGCTCGGTCTGCACGCCGAAGCGGAACTCCGGACCACCAGCATCGCCGGTGACCCGGTCCAGGATCGCGGCATCGAACTCGAACTCGCCGATATTGACGCCTGCGTAGCCGCCGAGCACAAGGCCGCCGTCGATATCGCCCCAGCCGCGCAGGAGATCGCCGTCATTCTGCTCTCGCTCGGTCATCCAGCCCGTGACGAGGCCGGCCTCGAAGAGGTCGCCGCCGATGGCGCGAATCCGGATGTCGTCGAGGCCGTGGAACTCGATGCGCTGACGGACCTGCTTGAAGAGCGAAGGCTTGGAGTCGTCCACGGGAGAGAGCTTCGGGATGATGATCGGGATCCCGAGCCACTCGTGCTCGTCGGAGCCTTCGTATTTCGGCTTCACGATGCCTGCACCGCCCAGCGCCACGGTTTTCCGGTGCTCGGAAACGCCATCGGCGAGGGCCGCCGGGGCGCAGAATAGCCCCGCGGACACAGCAAGAGCCGGAACCGCACGCCCAGGAAACCGGCCGCGCGGCGAAGAGAAACCTGTCAGACGTCCCAAAATATCCCCCGATTCGGCATGCCCGTATTCATAAGGCACGCGAAAACTTCAATGAATCGAATCGGACTGGGCCTGACCACGCAATCGGTCGCAGCCAAAGTGGCGATCACATCTTTCTTATCCGCCGGCTGGTGAACCGACGGCACTCCCCATGCGTAGTTCTCCGATTGAGCGGAAAACACCGGTGCGCCGGTGCAGAAGGAAAAGAGGTGATGATGCAGTGGGCTGCCGCCTATTTCGGGGCTTTGATCGTATTCGGGATCGTCGATGTCGCGTGGCTCAGCCTCATGGGCAGCGTGTTCTATAAGCCCATGCTCGGCGACATGCTGGCCTCCAGCGTCCGGCTCTTGCCCGCCGTCGTCTTCTATCTCTTCTTCCCGGTCGGATTGGCGACCTTCGCCATCGTACCCGCCTTGCGGGACTCTTCCCCTATCACGGCGCTGGCCTATGGCGCCTTGCTCGGGGCGCTCTGCTACGGGACCTACGATTTGACGAACCACGCCGTCATGCGGGAGTGGAGCACCGAAGTGACAGTGGTCGATATCGCCTATGGCGCCTTTGCTTCGGCGGTGGCGTCGATCGCGACCTACTACATCGTCGCCAACGTGCTGGATCTGAGCGGCTCGTCTTCGTCTTAGCCGCGGGTTTGGCCTGAGGGGGCGAGCCGATAGTGGCTGACGCCCCAGGCGCCCGAGCGGTGGCCGAACAAGCCTTCCGTCGCCAGAAAGAAGAGGCGCCAGCGGCGTTCCCAGAGCTTGGCCTGGCCGCCATAGACTGGTTTCAGGATCTCTGCGATGGCCTGGCGATTGGCGTCATAGTTCTTCAGCCAGTCCCGCGCCGTCTGGGCGTAATGCTCCCCATCCCACCGCCAATCGGCTTCGAGCTCGAAGAGATCGGGAAAGGACGCGATCAGCTTGTGGCTCGGCATGATGCCACCGGTAAAGAAGTGCTGGGCGATCCAGTCCGACGTGTCTCCCACCTCGAAGCGGTAGGGCGCGCTCTTATGGGTGAAGACGTGGATGAAGAGCCTGCCGTCCGGGCGCAGCCAGTCCCGCGCCTTGGCAAGGAGCGCGCGCCAGTTGGCCATGTGCTCGAACATCTCGATGGAAACGACGCGGTCGAACCGCTGGTCGGTCTCGAACACGTTCATGTCGGCGGTCCGGACCTCGAGATTGGCCAGCCCTTCTCGCTGGGCCTCGCCCGCGATGAAGGCGCGCTGGGAGGCGGAATTGGAGACCGCGAGGATCTTCGCGTTGGGATAATGGCGCGCCATCCAAAGGGTAAGCGACCCCCAGCCACAGCCGAGCTCAAGAATGGTCTGGCCGTCGGCGAGATCGGCGTGGTGGGCGGTCTCGCGTAGCGCGCTTTCTTCGGCCTCGGCGAGGCTGGCCTCCGGCGTCTCATAATAGCAGCAGGAATATTTCCGCTGCGGCCCCAGAACCTGCTCGAAGAAAGCCGCCGGCAACTCGTAATGCTGCTCGTTGGCCGCATCGGCATGCTCGGCTATCGGATAGCCCGCCATGGCGTCGGCAAATTCGCTATCTGACATCCGGCCCGCTTCAAGAAGCTTCTGGCCTGTGTCCGAGACCCGGCTCGCGATAACCGCCCGAGTCAACGAGTCCGGCCAGGGCAGCCTTTCGCCGAGATAGAGCGCCGCGTCGCTGAGCCTGCTCATGATGCGCTTCCTTTTGGCGGCAGAGGAAAGAAGGCGCTGACCCGGTTCTGATAGGCGCGGAATTGCCGGCCCCGGGACTCGAGCATGTGCTCTTCCAGGGGCGGAATGCCTGAGACGTAGACCAGCAGCCAGTACATGAAGGCGGGGCCGAGCAGCGCTAACCAGCCCCACGGATAATCTGCGAACCCGTCGATGGCGAAGAGCGGGTACGCCCACCAGCCGAGCCACTGGAAGAAATAGTTCGGATGGCGAGACCAGCTCCAAAGTCCGGTATCGCAGATCTCGCCCTTGTTGGCGGGATCGCGCTTGAACGCCTTAAGCTGGGCATCGGCCAGCGCCTCTCCACCGATGGCAATACCGAAAACGACCGCGGCCAGGAGATCCTGGAAGCGCAGCTCGGGCAACGGATTCCAGGCGGCGAGAAACATGGAGAGGGCGAGCGGCAGGCTGGCATAGGCCTGCATCTGCAAAAGCCAGAACATGCGCCGCGGCGCGTCCTCGCCCCAGCTCTCGGCGAGCTTGGCGTAGCGGGGATCGTCCTTGATGCCGCTGGTTCGCACGGCGATGTGGCTCCCCAGCCGCAGGGACCAGATGGCAATAAGCGCGACGATCATGAGTTGGCGGGCGAGCGAGCCGTCGCCTGCGGCCATTGCCGCGAGGGCGCTGCCGATGCCGGCGAGGCCCAGACCGAAGGTCCAGGCCGTATCGACCCAGCCTGCGTTGCCTGTGCGCCGCCACAGGACCCAGGCGATCGACATGACGGCCGCCAGAACGAGCGCGAGGACAATCGCGGCGAGGATGACCTGAACGAAGCTCATCTCCCCAGCCTCGTCTCGTTCTCGGAGGGGGAGCGCATCAGAAGCGCACGAGGGGCTGGAGCAGCCGGCCGAGCCAACCTTGCAGCTCGATGCCGCCCTGCATGGCGACGATGCAGATGCAGCGCTCGCCCTCCTCCACCACGGGGTGATGCTCGACAGAGTCGTCGGCCTCATCGAAATCGCCGGCGCCGTAGCGGCCATGCTCGTGGCGGAAGGCGCCCTGCAGAACGCAGGTCCATTCCCGCCCCGTGTGCCGATGGTGGGGAAGCTTGATGCCGGGCTCCGCCTTCAGCATGAAGAGCCGCGTATCGGCGGGGCTTTCCACCTCGATGGCGCGCATCTTCAGGCCGATGCCGAGGGACCGCCATTTGCCGAGGGGAACACCTTGGAAGATCGGCGCGATGGCATCGGGAAGATCCGGTTCTTCAGAAGATGCCTCGTTGGTTACCGGGCTGGCCGGGGGCGCCTCATCAAGCTTGGCGAGAGCGGCCTGAAGGCTGCCCTCCCCCAACGGCACGGGCGCGATCTTATCAAGCAGCACACCGCCTGCCGTCTGGAGCATCCGTAGGGTCGACCGGCAGCTATCGCAAAGCCGGAGATGGCTTGCCACGACCAGGCGGCTGGGCTCGTCCAAGGTTCCGCCCACGAAGGCGGCAAGGGTCTCATCGGACGGGTGATGTTCGATCGTCATACGCCCTCTCCGAGAGTTTCGCGAAGCCGAGCCATGGCAAGGCGGACACGGGATTTCACGGTTCCGAGCGGGATCTCCAGCTCATCGGCGATCTCGCTGTGGCTGCGGCCGTCGAAGAAGGAAAGCTGCAGGACGCGCAGCTGATCCGCCGGCAGGACCTGAAGGGCATCGCGCACGCGGTCCTCGTCCTGGACGCTCTCCAGCACGTCGTCCGGGCGTTCCGGCCCGTCAGGCTCGACGGCCTCGTAAAGGATATGGCCTCTCTTCCTGGCATCGCGGCGCGACCGATCGATGCGGAGATTGCGCGCGATGGTGAATATCCAGGTCGAGGCGCCGGCTTTTTCCGGCTTGTAGGTTTCTGCTTTCCGCCACACCACGAGAAGGGTCTCCTGAGCGATATCCTCGGCGAGCTCTTCCGACGTTCCACCGCGCATCAGGAAGCCCTTGATGCGGGGCGCGTAGAATTCGAACAGAGAGACGAATGCCTCCCTATCCTTCCGGCTGGCAATTGCTGTGATCAGCTCTGCCGGATCCGGCTCGGCCACCGCTCCGCCCTCACCCTGCATTTGCGTTCCGCATCCCAGGAGCTGTTGCACCTCTTCGACGCTCCTCAGGAACGCGCCTGTTCACAGCCGCTGCGCAGCCGGGCTGCACCGAATTCCTGAAGCTCGTTACGTCCGTCTTCATGCGTCGGATCACTTCCCGGTGATCCAAGCCCGCCGGCATGGCGTAGCTAGCAGACTTTATCGGAAGATAGGCCGCATCGCGCCCTTCCGCCCGGCAACCGATCTCGCAAGGTTTATCCATTGTTGCAGGATACATCAGAAGCGCCGCTGGATATCGGGGTGATCGGTACGGGGATCTCGGGACTCGCTGCCGCTTGGCTGCTGTCTCAGCGCCATCGCGTCACGCTCTATGAGAGCGAGAGGCGGCCGGGCGGCCACAGCCACACGGTGACGGTCGACCACAACGGCGCCGAGACGCCCGTCGACACCGGGTTCATCGTCTATAACGAGCATACCTATCCCAATCTCACCGCGCTCTTCCGATTGCTGGAAGTACCAACGCAACCGACCGAGATGTCGTTCTCCGTTTCGCTCGACGATGGTGCGCTGGAATATTCCGGGAGTGGCTTGAGCGGGCTATTCGCCCAGCGGCGAAACCTGATCGGGCCGCGCTTCTGGTCCATGCTGCGCGACCTCCGGCGGTTCTACGCGGAGGGGCCGCGGGACCTCGACGAGCTCCCGCCGGAAATGCCCCTTGGCGATTATCTCGACCGCGGCGGCTACGGCGAAGCGTTCCGGGACGATCATCTGATTCCCATGGGCTCGGCGATCTGGTCCGCATCGGGGCGCAGCATGGCCGACTATCCAGCCGCCTCCTTCATCCGGTTCTTCCACAATCACGGGCTGCTGCGCTTTCGCGATCGGCCCCAATGGCGCAGCGTCGTGGGCGGCTCCAAAGTCTATGTGGAGAGGCTCATCGCGAAGTCGAACGCAACCCTGCGGCTCGGGACGCCCATCGCGCGGATCATGAGCGACGGCGCGTCCGTGCAGCTTGAGGACGAGACGGGCGCGGTGGTGCGCCACGATCACGTGGTGGTCGCGGCCCATGCAGATCAGGCGCTGGGAATGCTGGCCCCACCGTCGGAGGAAGAGCGCCGCTGCTTGAGCGCGTTCCGCTACAGCCGGAACGAGGCGGTGCTTCATTCCGATCCCAGCGCGATGCCGCGGCGGCCGGCGGCCTGGGCGGCCTGGAATCACATCGGGCGCAGGAACGCGGCCGGTGACGCGCCGACCATGGTCACCTACTGGATGAACCGCCTGCAGCAGCTCGACACGCGTCAGCCCTTCTTCGTCAGCCTGAACCCAGAACATGAGCCGGACAAGGTCTGGCACCGGCAGACTTTCGAGCACCCGATCTTCGATACCTCCGCGCTCAACGCCCAACGCGCGCTCTGGTCTTTGCAGGGCCGGCGGCGGCTCTGGTTCTGCGGCGCCTATTTCGGCGCGGGCTTCCATGAGGATGGGCTGCAGGCGGGGCTGGCCGTTGCGGAGCAGCTCGGCGGTCTCCGACGCCCCTGGGACGTGCCGGACGAGTCCGGGCGCATTATTGTCGATCCGCATCATGCCGAAACGGACCGGACGGAGCTTGCGGCGTGACCATGCGTTTCCCTCCCATGCGCTCGAAACTCTATGCCGGCTGGGTGGCCCATCGGCGGCTTCGTCCCCGTGCTCACAGTTTGCGCTACCGCGTATTCTGGATGCTGCTCGATCTCGACGAGATCGAAGCGGTGTCTGCGCGTCTCAAGCTCTTCTCTCACAATGGTTTCAATGCCTTGAGCCTGCGGGATGCGGACTATGGGGACGGCAGCGGACGGGATTTGAAGGCCCAGGTGCTGGACCATCTGGCCGAGGCCGGGCTGGAGACAGACGGCGTGCGGGTCTCGCTGCTGACCATGCCCCGCATTCTCGGCTACGGCTTCAATCCCTTGAGCCTCTACTATGTCTTCGATGCCGGCGACCGGGTGACCGCGATCCTCTACGAGGTCAGCAATACGTTCGGCGAGCGGCACAGCTATCTGATGCCCGTGACGGAGGAGGCTGACGGCGTGGTGGCGCAGAGCTGCTCGAAAGGCTTCTACGTCTCGCCCTTCCTCGACATGGATCTCGACTACCGCTTCCGGGCGCGGATGCCGGAGGACCATGTGGGTCTCAACATCGTGGCGTCGGATGGGGATGGGCCCATGCTGACCGCATCGATGCATGGTCACGAGATGGCTCTGCGCGACAGCGTCTTGCTTCGCCTCCTCGTCACCCATCCGCTGCTTACCCTGAAGGTGATCGGCGCAATCCATTGGCATGCGCTGAAGCTCTTCGCGAAGGGAATCGGCCTACGCCCCCGCCCTGCCCCACCTGAACATCCAGTGAGCTTTTCCCAGTGACATCCCGCGACATTTATAAGAGGACGGATCTGCCTCGATGAACTCTGACGTTTCCCAATTCGCTTCCGACGAACCACGCCGGCGTCCGCTTTCCACGCGGGCCGTGCGCGCCTTCTTCGACCGGGTGCTGCCGCGCTTCGAGATCGGCGGCCTGCGGCTGGTGCTGCCGAGCGGCGATACGATCCTGCGCGGCCGCAGGGGCGATTCCCTGCAGGCCGATATCGTGATCCATCGCTGGCGGGGCCTGCGGCGCATGCTGGCCGGGGAGCCGGGCTTCACGGCGGGCTATCTCGACGGCGACTGGTCGACCTCGGATCTCGGCGCGCTTCTGGAGCTTTGCATCCGAAACGAGGAGGTTCTCCGCCGGCGGCGCAGCAGCGCGGTGCTTGCCCATCTCCAGCACAAGCTGGCCCATCTCGCCCGGGCCAATACCCGCCGGGGAAGCCGCCGGAATATCAGCGCCCATTACGATCTCGGGAATGCGTTCTACGAGAGCTGGCTCGACGAGGGGATGACCTACTCTTCAGGCTTCTACCGCACCGGCACGGAGACCCTTGAAGACGCCCAGGAGGCGAAGCTCGCGCGCGTCATTCAGCTTCTCGATCTTGCAGGCGGTGAAGACGTGCTGGAGATCGGCTGCGGCTGGGGCTCCTTGGCCCAGAAGCTCGCCGAGGCCGGTTGCGGGATCACCGGCATCACGCTTTCGAAGGAGCAACTCGCCTATGGGCGGGAGCGTCTCGCCGGCCATGACGCGGTGGATCTGCGGCTGGAAGACTATAGGGATCACGAAGGCCGCCACGACCGGGTGGTCTCCATCGAGATGCTGGAGGCAGTGGGTGAGCGTTACTGGCCCACCTATTTCCGGAAAGTCCGCGAGTCTCTGCGCGACCAGGGCATCGCGGTGCTTCAGGCGATCACCATCGAGGAGGACCGCTTCGAAGATTACCGGCGCTACCCGGACTTCATTCAGCAGCACATCTTTCCCGGCGGGATGCTTCCGACGGTCTCCATCGTGACCCGTGAGGCTGCGAGGGCCGGTCTGCAGCTTGTGCAGCAGCAATCCTTCGGCATGAGCTACGCCCGGACCCTCGCCGAATGGCGCAAGCGGTTCCGCGCCGCATGGCCACGGCTCAAGACTCTGGGCTTCGACGAACGCTTCCGGCGGCTTTGGGAGTACTATCTCGTCTATTGCGAGACGGGATTCAAAACCGGCTCCATCGACGTCACCCTGTTCAAGCTCGTGGCAGAGGACGGCCCCAAGACAGAGGCGGCCTCCTAGCGCGAAGGGGTACCTCTTTCGGCTAAATTGCAGGCCCTGGGACCGATCGCCATATGGTTTTGTCCCACTGACAGCCGTATCACGGGCGCGCTTCTGAACACTTTGCTTTTGAACATTTCGCCGGTCGATCCGCCGGCCATCACCGCATTTTCGCTTATTGGAGAGGGAGGGGATGAAACCTGTCCGCATCATCCGTCATCAAGACTGGGTCGAGGCCGGCCATCTGACCGACACGCTGGAGCGCCGAGGCATCCCTTATGAAGTCGTCGCGCTAGACGAAGGCCGGCCGGTGCCACAGCAGACAGACGATGTTTCGGCGCTCGCCTTTCTGGGCTGCACAAACAGCCTGACCGAGGATGCAGACTGGATGCGTGACGAGATCGCCCTGATCCGCAAGGCGGCGGAGGCGGATGTGCCGATCCTCGGCCACTGCTTCGGCTCTCAGCTCATCAGCGCTGCGTTCGGCGGGAAGATCGAGCCGATGTCCCAGAAGGAGATCGGCTGGCACAGGGTCAGCCTCGCGGACTCCGACGCCGCAAGAGCCTGGTTCGGCGACTTGGAGGATCCGGAGATCCTGATCTGGCATCACGACGCTTTCACCCTGCCCGAGGGCGCCGATTCGCTTTATTCGACGGATTTCTGTCCCGACCAAGCCTTCGCCATCGGCGACACCATCGTGGGCACCGTGGCCCATGTGGAGGCCACGCCCCAGCTCCTGAAAACCTGGCTGCAGGTCTATGGGGACGATATCGACGAGATTTCGGACACCGTGCAAAGCGCCGACGAGATCCGAAAGGACATCGAAGGCCGCTGCGCCAGGATGCATGCGCTAACCGACCGCCTTTACGACAAGTGGATCGCGACGTTCGCGTGATGCGCGTCAGCCAACGACGCGCACGGCCTAGTCGGTCTGGGCCGTCTCGCGCTCGACGAATTTGTGGAAGCGGCTGATGGAGCCGTCCTCGGTCTTCTCCTGATACATCATGACGAGACGTTCCTTCTCGAACTTGTCGAAGAACTCCTCCCAGGAGATTCGTTCCAGGCCAGGCGCGTCGTCGGGCTCGAAATCGAGACGCAGAATGCCGGCCTCACCGCCCTTGCCTGTGTCGGACACTGTCGCAGGACGTCCGCCGCGCTCCTCGGCCCATCTCTGAATCGTGTCGTGCTGGATGGTGATCTTGGTATCGCTCATGATCCTCCTCCGTCTTGTTGCCTGCCGCGTAAAACCGATTGCCGTCTGGTGAAGTTCCGCGTCCCGCTTGTCGTGCGGGGCCTGCGCCGCACCGGCGAAGCGTGGTAGTAGGGAATTGGAAGGTCGGAGCGCCGGGAGCCAGATGAGCGAAGCCCAGCAGAGCGCCAGCGATGCATCGCAGCAGGCGCATGAGAAGCAGCTATCCCTTGCAGCCCTTGGCGCAGGCGCCGGCGGCAATCTTCTGGAGTGGTACGATTTCGGCATCTACGGGCTGCTCGCACCCGTGCTCGCCACCATCTTCTTCCCGGCAGAGGACCGGATCGCCGGGCTGATCGGCGCTTACGGGCTGTTCGCCGTGGGCTTCGCCATGCGGCCCATCGGCGGGCTCGTGCTGGGTGATCTCGGCGACCGGCTCGGCCGGCGCTTCGTGCTGATCTTCTCCGTGGTTCTCATGGGGCTTGCGACCACGGGCATCGCGCTTTTGCCCGGCTACGAGACCCTCGGCATCGCGGCACCGATCCTTCTGCTCCTGTTGCGGCTGGTGCAGGGCTTCTCGGTTGGCGGCGAGTTCACGGGCTCGGTGAGCTATCTGGTGGAGACGGCCCCCCAGCACCGCCGCGGCTTCGCCGGAAGCTTTGCGAATTTCGGATCGACATTGGGCATGCTGCTCGCCGCGGGCGTCAGCGCCCTCATCGTGACCTTCGCCACGCCGGAGCAGCTCTCAAGCTGGGCGTGGCGCCTGGCCTTCCTGCTCGGCGGCGTCATTGCGCTCGGCGGGTACTTCCTCCGCCAACACATGGAAGAGGATGGGCATAAGCCGCCGAAGCCCAGCCTCGACGACCCCCTGCCCCTGATGCAGGCGGTCACGAAGGCGCCGGGCGCCATGATCGCGGCCATCGTGTTCACCTCCGGCTACGGTATCGTGAACTATCTCACCATGGTGTTCTTCCCGGTCTATGCCAGCGAGTTCGGTGGCATTCCGGAGGCCACGGCGCTGCAGTTCAACACCCTCGCCCAGGCGGCGGCGCTGGTGGTCGTGCCCCTGGCGGGACTTGCAACGGATCACCTGATCCGCCGACGCAGCCTTCTGGTTGGCGTGTTCCTCGCCGAGGCGGTCGCGGCCATCGCCTGCTTCAGCCTGGCGGCCGCCGGCGGAATCTGGGGCTTCGCCGCGGCGCAGATCCTCTTCGGCATCATGCTGGCCCTGGTTATGGGCACCGCGCCTGCCATGCTGGTGGAGCTGTTCCCCAGCGCGTTCCGCATGAGCGGCTATTCGGTCTCCTTCAATATCGGCATCGGGATCGCCGGCGGAACGGCGCCCATGGTGGCGACTGGACTGGTCGGCACGACGGGAGATCTGCTCGCGCCGGCTTGGTTCTTGATGTTCGGCGCAGCGATCGCCGCGGTCGGCGCTTTCGTCATGACCGACCGGAGCCGCGAGCCGCTTCGATAGTGCACCGCAGCATTTATTAAGCTCTGCCGCCATTTCCCGGCCTTTTGCCCGGGCTTCTCAGACAATTTTCCTAAATCTGAAAAAGGCTTATTCGACAAAGCTTTAACTAGAAATTTTCGAGCCTTTTTAAGAGCTTGTCTGATTAGCTCATGCTCTAAGTGATCGGTTGCTCAGGTTGGGAGGACCCGACAACCGGTGGTTGCATGAGTGAGGTCTGGACGCACAAGTGGTTAAAAAAGCAGGTTTCCAAGACGTAGACGCTCCCGTTGAGCGCTCTGAGCTTGCCCAAGCTCTTTCCCAGTGCCGCGCAGCATTCGTTTCGGTCGGCCTGTTCAGTGCATTGATCAACGTGCTCATGCTGACCGGGCCGCTGTTCATGCTGCAGGTCTACGATAGGGTTCTGCCGAGCCGCAGCGTCGAGACGCTGGTGGGCTTCGCCATCCTCGTCATCATCCTCTACGCCTTCCAGGCGATCCTCGAAGGAATCCGGGGGCGGCTGATGAGCCGCATCGGCACCCATCTCGATGAAAGCCTTTCCTCCAGGGTCTATTCAATCATCGCCAAGCTGCCGTTCTTCGCGCGCGGCCAGGGCGACGGTCTGCGTCCCGTTCGCGATCTCGATCAGATCCGCTCGTTCCTCTCCGGAGGCGGACCGACCGCCATGTTCGATCTGCCATGGATCCCGGTCTATCTCGCGCTTTGCTTCCTGTTTCATCCGCTGATCGGCATTGCGGCTCTTGCCGGCGGTGCCGTCCTCTTCGTGATCACGATACTGGCGGAGTACATGACCCGCAGGCCGACCGCCGCCGCCGCGGAGCTTGCCGCTTCGCGCAACGGGCTTCTGGAAGCAACGCGACGGAACGCTGAAGCCGTGCACGCCATGGGAATGGCGGATCGCCTTAACGACCGGTGGTCGGAGGTCAATGCCGGCTATCTGGAGCATCAGCGCCGCGCCTACGACGTGGCGAGCGGGCTCAGCACCCTGTCGCGCGCGCTGCGGCTTCTAATCCAATCGGTAATCTTGGGCCTCGGCGCCTATCTCGTGATCCACGAGCAGGCGAGCGCCGGCGTGATCATCGCGAGCTCCATTCTGGTCTCCCGCGCGCTGGCCCCGGTCGAGCTTGCGGTCGCCAACTGGCGGAGCTTCGTGGGCGCGCGCCAGAGCTGGAAGAGCCTGGAGCAGATGTTGACCATGATCCCCGCCAGGCAGGCACCGCTTGCGCTGCCGCGGCCGGAAGAGATCTTGGCCGTCGAAGGCGTCTCGACCACCCCGCCCGCTTCGCCGCGCATCGTTCTCAGAGATGCGACCTTCGCTCTGAAGGCCGGCGATGCGCTGGGCATCATCGGCCCGAGCGGCGCCGGCAAGTCGACGCTTGCGCGCACCCTGGTGGGTGTCTGGCCGGCCCTGCGGGGGCGGATCAGCCTGGACGGCGCGGCCCTCGACAATTGGTCGGCCGAAGATCTCGGGCGCCATATCGGCTACCTGCCCCAGGGCGTTGAGCTTTTCGACGGCACGGTTGCGGAAAACATCTCGCGGTTCGATCCCGAAGCCAGCCCCGACGCGATCCTGAGCGCGGCGAAATCCGCCGGCGTCCATGAGCTGATCCTGTCCCTGCCGGCCGGCTACGACACGATCATCGGCGAGAGCGGCGAAGCACTTTCCGCTGGTCAGCGGCAACGGGTGGCGTTAGCGCGCGCGCTCTACGGCGATCCGTTCCTGGTGGTGCTGGACGAGCCGAACGCCAATCTCGACGAGGCGGGCGACCAAGCTTTGACCACGGCCATCGCAAGCGTGCGCGAGCGCGGCGGAATCGCCGTGGTCGTGGCCCATCGACCGAGCGCGCTGGCGGCCACAAATCTCGTTCTCTTGCTGGTCGAGGGGCGGATCGAGCGTTTCGGCCCCAAGGAGAAGACGCTGCGCGGACTGGTCCGAAGCGCGACCGAGGCAGCCTAACAGGCAAGAATCAACAGGTAAGACTCCATGGCGGCGAACCAGACACATCAAACCAAGGCGGCACTCCGGCGGCATATGCTGCTCGGCCTTGCCTGCACGCTCCTGCTCGTGGGCGGGCTCGGCGCGTGGGCGGTGGTCACGGAAATTTCCGGTGCGGTCATTGCGCCCGGCGTTCTGGAAGTCGATTCCAGCGTGAAGAAGGTTCAACACCCGACCGGCGGCGTGGTGGGGGAGCTGCTGGTGCGCGAGGGCGACAAGGTCGAGGCCGGCCAAGTTCTGGTGCGGCTCGACGAGACTCAGACGCGGTCCAATCTCGCCATCGTCGCCAAGTCGATCGATGAGTTCCTGGCGCGCGAGGCCCGGCTCGAGGCGGAGAAGACCGGGGCGGACAACCTCGACTTCGCCGACGAGCTCATGGTGCGGCGGGACGATCCGACGGTGAAGAAGCTCATGACGGGCGAACGCAAGCTGTTCGAGCTGCGCAAGAACGCGCGGGAAGGCCGCAAGGCCCAACTACAAGAGCGTATCGCCCAGCTGAACGAAGAGATTTCCGGCCTGACCGAGCAGGCCGAGGCCAAGAAGAGCGAGATGGCGCTTCTGGAAAAGGAGCTCGGCGCGGTCCGCACGCTCTGGGACAAGAAGCTGGTTCAGCTCAATCGCGTGACGGCGCTGGAGCGGGATGCTGCCCGTCTCGCGGGCGAGCGCGGCCAGCTGATTGCGTCCATCGCCCAAGCCAAGGGCAAGATCGCCGAGGTGAAGCTGCAGATCATCCAGGTGGATGAGGAGATGCGCAGCGAGGTCGCCCAGCAGCTCGCGGAGATCCGCGCAAGTCTGTCGGAGCTGGCGGAGCGCAAGGTGGCCGCGGAAGACCAGCTGAAGCGCGTCGACATCCGGTCGCCCCAGAACGGCATCGTGCATGAACTCGAGGTTCACACGGTGGGCGGCGTGGTGTCGGCCGGCGAGCCGCTGATGCTGATTGTGCCGCGGGACGACGACCTGATCGTCGAGGCCAAGGTCTCGCCCAACGACATCGATCAGCTCCGGCCGGGGCAGCGGGCGGTGCTGCATTTCTCTGGATTCAATCAGCGCACGACGCCCGAAGTGGACGGTGAGATCAGCCGCATCGGTGCGGACCTCTCCACGGACAAGGCCACGGGGCGGCAGTACTTCCTGGCACGGGTGACGATCGATCCCAAGAGCCTCGAAAAGCTCGGCGACTTGAAGCTGGTGCCGGGCATGCCGGTGGAGGTGTTCATGAAGACCGAACCCCGCACGGTTCTCTCCTTCCTGCTGAAGCCGCTGCAGGACCAGATCGAGCGGACCTTCCGGGAGGCGTAGCCGCCTCGCGCGACTGAGGTGGATCGAGCGGCGTAGCCTCGCCCCTTGCCAGACGGGCCGGGACGGCTTAGCAGGCGCGGCATGGATGCCATCTTCGACCGGGGCGCGCCGCCGCCCTGCCCCGCGCCCTTCAATCTCGCAGCGTATGTGCTGCATCACGCGCGAGATCTCGGCGATAAAACCGCGCTTGCGGTGATCTCTCCATCCGCTGCCGACCGATGGAGCTATCAGCGTCTCGAGGCCGCGGTCCTGGGAACGGCGCGGGGCTTCGTGGCCGAAGGGTTGCAGCCGGGCGACCGCCTACTCATGCGGCTGGGCAACAGCGTGGAGTTTCCGCTGACTTTCCTGGCCGCGCTCGCCGCCGACATCATTCCCGTGCCGACCTCGGCCCAGCTCACGGCGTCGGAAGTCGCCAAGATCATCACGGAAGTGGCGCCGAAACTGATCGTCGCGGAAGACGGCGTTGCGGTTCCGGAGAACGCGCCCTGCCCTGTGCTTCCCGCCGAGGCGCTGACCGAGATGAATGGGCTTGAGCCGGCGGAATACGCCATGGGCGATCCGGAACGGCCCGGCTACATCATCTACACATCCGGCACGTCTGGTCAGCCCCGCGCCGTGACCCATGCGCATCGCGCGATCTGGGCGCGGCGGATGATGTGGGAGGGCTGGTACGGCTTGGAAGAGAGCGACCGGCTGCTCCATGCAGGCGCGTTCAACTGGACCTATACGCTGGGAACGGGGCTGCTCGACCCCTGGACCCGTGGCGCGACGGCGCTCATCCTCGATAGCGGGGTGACGCCTGATCAGCTCGGCGCGCTCATGAAAGACCATGAAGCGACGCTGTTCGCTGCCGCGCCGGGCGTCTATCGCAAGCTTCTGCGCACACCGCTTCCCGCCCTGCCCGCGCTCCGCCACGGACTTTCGGCCGGCGAGAAGATGCCCGACGGAATCCGGAGCCATTGGGAAGAGGCGACCGGCACCCCGATCCACGAAGCGTTCGGCATGTCGGAATGCTCCACCTTCGTCTCCAGCTCGCCAGCCCATCCGGCGCCGACCGGCACGCTCGGCTATCCGCAGAAAGGGCGCCGCGTGGCGGTGCTTGGCGAAGACGGACCAGTCAACTTCGGCGAACCGGGCGTGCTCGCCGTCTCCCGGCGAGACCCCGGTTTGATGCTGGGCTATTGGGGCGAGGCGGAAGAGACGGCGGAGCGCTTCTCCGGCGAATGGTTCCTGACCGGCGACCATGTGAGTCTCGCCAAGGACGGCGCGGTCACCTATCTCGGCCGGACCGACGACATGATCAATGCGGGCGGCATCCGCGTCTCGCCCATCGAGATCGAGTCCGTGCTGAACGCCCATCCCGATATCGCCGAGAGCGCGGCCGCCGAGGTGGAGGTCAAGGCCGATACGACGGTCATCGCCGCCTTCTATGTTTCCTCTGGCGAGATCGATCAGGACGCGTTGCAGGCCTACGCGTCTGAGAAGCTCGCCGCCTATAAGGTGCCGCGGATCTATGTGCGCCTGGACGCTCTGCCGAAGAGCGCCAACGGTAAGCTGGCGCGCAAGTTGCTCCGGGAAGACTACGAGCACAGCCACTAGCGCATGCTTCAGGGGCCGATCCGGACCCGGCGAAAAAGCTTGTACTCGCCCGCTCGTTGAGCGAGCCTTCCCATGGGGAGCATGTCTTCAAGGGAGGGCTGAAGCATGACTGCTACCATCGTTCAAATCATAGTTTGGCTTATCGTCGGGGCGCTCGCCGGCTCGCTGGCCGGGTTTGCCATCACAGGCAAGCTCAGCGGGCTCGGACGCTGGATGAATCTCGGCCTCGGACTTGTCGGCGCGTTGATCGGCGGCGCGGTGTTCCGGTTCTTCAATATCTGGCCGGGGCTCGATTCCGTCTCCATTTCGCTTCGGGACATCGTCGCGGCGTTTCTGGGGGCGCTGGTTTTCCTGATCATCCTGCGGCTGATCCAGGCCCGACGATAGGCTTCCGCGTCCGACAGCGCTGTGGAGAACGGTTCGGACCGGCGGAACCGCAATGGGGCGTGCACGTTGCTAGAGCAGGCAACTTGAGAGGGGAGCTATGCTCTATATTCTTTGGATCATTCTGATCGGCTTCATTGCTGGCGTCATCGCCAAATTCATCATGCCGGGGGACAACGAGCCTCAGGGCTTCATCCTGACTACCCTGCTCGGCATTGCCGGCGCGTTCGTCGCGACCTATCTCGGCCAGTTCATCGGCTGGTATAATGCGGAGGATTCCGCCGGTCTTATCGGCGCGACCGTCGGAGCGATCATCGTGCTGTTCATCTGGGGCGCCATCGCCAAAGAACGCAGCTAGACGCGTGTAGCGCCGCCGCTGCGAAGCGGGTGCAGAGGACCTGCATGGAGAACTTTCTCCCTGCAGGTCTTCCCCGCTCGGCGTATCGATATTGCTTCCGTCGTCGGAGAGACACGCTTCTCCGTTAGATGCATTCTCTGCGACCGAACTGAATTGTACTGACCCAAATTTGCCGATCGAAATTCATGGGGGCTTAGACAGTGGCAGCACTGTCAGTAGCTTTTTTCATTCTGGCGGCGATCGTAATCGTGGGCAGTTATCTGCCTCTGATCCCGACTCATGCCGGAATCGTCCGTATCTGCGATTTTCCGCGGCCGCAATTGCTCATCGGCGGGGCCGTCGCGCTTGCGGGACTTGCGCTGACGACCAGCTGGCAGGATCCGCTCTTCTGGATCGCGGCCGTACTGCTAATCCCCGCCCTCGTGCTGCAGGCCTTGCGCATCTGGCCTTACATGCCGCTTCTGCCACCTCCCACGCGTCCGCCGGCGAAGCCGGAAACCCGTAAGCTCTCGCTGCTGATGGCCAATGTGCGGCGGGAGAATCGCAACGCCGATACCCTCGTCACGCTCCTCAAACAGTACGATCCGGACATCGCCTTCATCGTGGAGATCGACGATTGGTGGAAGGACCAGCTCCAGCCGATCGCCGATCGCTATCCGCACGTCACCGCCCTGCCCCAGGACAATGGCTACGGGCTCCTGTTCATGACGCGATTGCCCCTCGAGGCGTGCGAGATACGCCACTTGGTCCGTAAGGAGATCCCGTCGCTGAGGGCCAAGCTGAGCCTGGAGCCGGGGAACAGCTTCTGGTTCTACGGGCTCCACCCGGAGCCGCCCGGGCCGGTGCAGGACGCTGAAGACCGGGATGCCGAACTGCTGATCGTGGCCCGGGAGATGCGCGACGACGGCGAAGCTTCCGTGGTGGCCGGCGACCTCAACGACGTCGCCTGGTCACGCACCACGTCGAGCTTCCAGCGGATTTCGAGCTCACAGGATCCGCGCCGCGGGCGCGGACTTTATGCGACCTTCCACGCCGATTACTGGTTCGCCCGCTGGCCGCTGGACCACCTGTTCCATACCCACGAGTTCGCAACCAAGGAGATCGAGGTGTTGCCCCATATCGGGTCGGATCACTTCCCGGTCTTCGCGCGGCTCTCCTATGTCGGCGAGCCTTAGGCTGTAGCCGGCGTAAAGCCCTACGCTTCATCCTGCTGGCAGATGCCCAGGAGCCCTTCGCGGTCGGTCACCTTGATCCGGCCATAGCTTTTCTCGATCAGCCCCTCGTTTGCGAAACGTTTGACCACGCGCTGCAGGGTCGGCACGGAGATGGCCGTCATGCGTGCCAGATCGGCTTGGGAAATCGGCAGCCAACCGTCTTGGTCCGGCCAACCGTTCAGTTCGAAGAGCAGCTTGTCGGCAACCCGTTTGGTGGCCGACGCCATGGACAGGTTGGTGACGATCTTGAAGGTGGACTCGAAGTTCTCGTAGGTGAGCTGATAGAAATCCGCATAGAGAGCGGGATCCTCACGCAGCATCTTGCTCAGTTCGTGGATCGGCAGATGAACGAGGGTGGTCTGCTCGGCGGCGTAGAGGGACACGAGGCGCGGGCGGTCCGACAAAAGCGCTAGATCACCGAACCAGAATCCGGCGCCGGCCCGGTGCATGACGTAATCCTCGCCATCGCTGCGGGGGAACGAACAGTTCAGCGAACCGCGGACCAGCCCAAACACCCCGCTCGGCGCGTCCCCGGCCCGGTATACGGCCGCGTTCGCCTCGAAATGGCGGAGCTTCGCAATCGAACCGAGCCGCTTCCGGACTGCTGCGTTCCGCTGGGCGAACCACCCCCGCTGCTCCAGGACCGTGAGGGCCGCGTGCAGCCTTGTAACCTCATGATTCAAAGCAGAAGAACCATTTTCCGAATTTGTGAACCAATCCCATCAGATGATCGCTTCTCTGTCATACGGCAGGAGTAGGCTGACCACAATAAAGAGCGCCTAGGGAGGGCGTCCTATGGGGTCCACTGCGCGCGTCATTGCGCTGGCAGCCATTGCGGTGGCGATTGCCTCGTCCGCCTTCGCCCAGGCGGATCCACTTCCCTCATGGAACGACGGTCCCAGCAAACAAGCCATTGAAAGCTTCGTCGAGAAGGTGACGGAGGAAGACGGCGCGGACTATGTCGCGCCCGACGACCGGATCGCCGTGTTCGACAATGACGGGACTTTATGGGTCGAGCATCCGGCCTATACCCAGTTCGTCTTCGCCATGGACAGGGTGAAAGAGCTGGCGCCGGAGCATCCGGAATGGAAAGAGCAGCAGCCCTTCAAGGCCGCGCTCGAAGGCGACATGAAGACCCTTGCCTCCTACGGAAAGAAGGGGCTTGTCGAGATCATCATGGCGACCCATGCCGGCATGACACCGGCGGAGTTCGAGGCGATCGTCGAAAAGTGGATCGCCACGGCAAAGCATCCCCGCTTCAAGAAGCCTTACACCGAGCTCGCCTACCAGCCGATGCTGGAGCTGCTCGACTATCTCCGCGACAACGGTTTCAAGACCTTCATCGTCTCGGGCGGCGGCATCGAGTTCATGCGCCCCTGGACGGATCGGGTCTATGGGGTGCCGCCCGACCAGGTGGTGGGCTCCAGCATCAAGACGGAATTCCAGGACAAGGACGGCAAGCCGGAGCTTTTTCGGCTGCCTGAGATGAACTTCGTCGACGACGGGCCGGGCAAGCCTGTCGGTATCAATCAGCATATAGGCCAGCGGCCTATTGCTGCCTTCGGCAACTCCGACGGCGATCTACAGATGCTCGAATGGACCACGGCGGGCGACGGCCCCCGCTTCGGCCTGATCGTGCACCACACAGATGCGGAACGGGAATACGCCTATGACCGGGATACCCAGTTCGGACGCCTCGACAAGGGGCTCGACCTGGCGCCGAAGGAAGGCTGGACGGTCGTCGATATGAAGACCGACTGGAAAGAGATCTTCCCGCCGGAGCCTAAACCGTAGCACGGTGAGGCCCGGCATAATTTTTCGAACAGCTTCGTAGGAGGAAGCAGGCATGAGTGGCCCATTGAAGCGATATCTGTGCGTCACGCTGTCGATGACAGTGATGGCGTTTTCCGGGGCGGCCTACGCCCAGTCGGAAACCCCGGCAGATCCCACCAAGAAGGAAACAGCCGAAACGACGACCGAGACCAAGAGCGATCGGCCGAACATCCTGCTGATCGTCTCCGACGACACGGGCTGGGGCGATCTCGGCCCCTATCTCGGCGGCAAGGCGCGGGGGATGCAGACCCCGAATTTCGACAAGCTGGCCGAAGAAGGCATGACCTTCACCAATTTCTATGGCCAGCCGAGCTGCACGCCTGGCCGCGCCGCGATCCAGACGGGCCGCATTCCCAACCGGTCCGGCATGACCACCGTGGCCTTCCAGGGCCAGGGCGGCGGCTTGCCGGCAGCGGAATGGACCCTGGGCTCGGTTCTCAAGAAGGCCGGCTACGACACCTACTTCACGGGCAAGTGGCATCTTGGCGAAGCAGACTACGCGCTACCGAACGCGCAAGGCTACGACAAGATGAAATACGCCTTCCTGTATCACCTGAACGCCTACACCTATGGCGATCCGAAGTGGTTCCCGGCCATGGATCCCAAAGTGCGTGAGATGTTCCAGAAGGTGACCAAGGGGGCGATGTCCGGCAATGCGGGCGAACCGGCCAAGCAGGTCTTTTCGGTGAACGGCGAGTATGTCGATACGCCGGAGGAAGGCGTGGTGGGCATCCCCTATCTCGACGCCTATGTAGAAGAAGCGGCCACCGAATTTCTCGAGGACGCGGCAAAATCCGACAAGCCTTTCTTCATCAACGTCAACTTCATGAAGAACCACCAGCCGAACATGCCGGCACCGGAGTTCGAGCATAAGTCGATCTCGAAATCGAAATATTCGGATTCGGTCTACGAGCTGGATACCCGGGTCGGCCGGCTGCTGAAGAAGCTCGACGAGCTCGGCATGGCGGAGAACACCATCGTCTTCTACACGGTCGATAACGGCGCCTGGCAGGATGTCTATCCCGACGCCGGCTACACGCCGTTCCGCGGCACCAAGGGTACCGTTCGTGAAGGCGGCAACCGCGTGCCGGCCATCGTGCGCTGGCCCGGCAAGGTCGCGGAAGGTGTGGTCAGCGACGACATCTCCGGCGGTCTCGACCTCATGGCCACGTTCGCCTCGGTCGCCGGTACCGAGCTGCCGAAAGAGGACCGGGACGGCAAGCCGATCATCTTCGACAGCTACGACATGACGCCGGTTTGGACCGGGTCGGGCGAAGCGCCTCGGGACCAGTGGTTCTACTTCACCGAGAACGAGCTTTCGCCGGGCGCGATCCGCTACCAGCAGTACAAGTTCGTGTTCAACATGCGCGGCGACGACGGTCAGCAGACCGGCGGACTTTCGGTCGACACCAATCTCGGCTGGAAGGGCGCGGAGAAGTACGTGGCAACGATCCCGCAGCTCTACGACCTGCGGGCCGACCCGCAAGAGCGCTACGACATCTTCATGACCAACTTCACCGAGCAGAGCTGGGCGGCGGTGCTCGGCAACGAGGAGCTCGCGAAGCTTATGAAGACCTATGTCGAGTATCCGCCCCGCAAGATGCAGAGCGAGACCTATACGGGCCCGATCACCCTCTCCGGGTATCAGCGCTTCGATTGGGTCCGGAAGCAGCTTGAGAAGGATGGGGTGAACATTCCCATGCCCACGGGCAACTAAGGCGCAAGATCAAAGCACCCGAGAAGGGCCGGTCCGGAAACGGGCCGGCCTTTTTTTTATGCCTCTTTTTGGCGTCACGCGGACCGAACTCCGGCGTAGTATTCACCACTCGAGGTTGTTTCTCGGGTTCCACGCAAGGAGCAGCATGATGACCCTCAACATGGAAAAACTGGAGCCCCTGCTCCACACGATGGTGCAGGAGCTGGGGGCGGCCGCAACCGCCGCGCTGGTTCTGATCGGCGACAAGCTCGGGCTCTATGCGGCGCTCGCCGAAGGCGGACCGTTCAGCCCCCAGGAGCTTGCCGACGAGACGGGCACGAACGAGCGCTATATCCGCGAATGGCTCGCCTGCCAGGCGGCGTCGGGCTACGTGGACTACGATGCAGAAACCGGCGATTTCTCCATGACACCAGAGCAGGCCGCCATCCTCGCCGATCCCGACAGCCCGGTGAACATGACCGGCGGGTTCTATTCCCTGGCGGCGGTCTTCGCCGACGAACCGAAGCTGGTAGAAGCCTTCAAATACGGAAGCGGTATCGGCTGGGGCGATCACAGCGAGTGCCTGTTCTGCGGCACCGAGCGCTTCTTCCGCCCCGGCTACAAGGCCCATCTGGTCAATGACTGGCTACCGGCGCTGGACGGCGTGGTGGATACGCTCAAAGCGGGCGGCAAGGTCGCCGATGTCGGTTGCGGCCACGGTGTCTCGACTGCCGTGATGGCGGAAGCCTTCCCGAAATCGGAGTTCACCGGCATCGATTTTCACGCCCCCTCGATCGAGCACGCCAAATCCCACGCGAACGGCCAGAGCAATCTGAGCTTCGAGGTCGGCCAGGCGCAGGATTTCGAAGGCAGCGGCTACGATCTAGTGACAGTGTTCGACGCGCTACATGACATGGGCGATCCCGTGGGCGTGGCCTCCCATATCCGCAAGACGCTGAAGCCCGGCGGAACGCTGATGATCGTGGAGCCTCTGGCCGGCGACACGCTGGCGGAGAACCTCAATCCCGTGGGCCGGATCTATTACGCCTTCTCGACGAATATCTGCGTGCCGGCTTCGCTGAACCAGGAGGTGGGGGCCGCGCTCGGCGCCCAGGCGGGCGAGAAGCGGCTGACCGAGGTGCTGACCGAAGCGGGCTTCGCAAGCGTACGCCGCGCGGCCGAGACGCCGTTCAACATGATCCTGGAAGCCCGCGCTTAGAAAGAACCAATGCGTCCAGGTGCTGTTTTCGAGCGCCTGCCGAACATGCGGGAATTCCGCCGGGCGCTGCGCTGATGGCTGCGCTTTTGCGCACGCCGCACCACGAGATTTCACCCAACTGTCACCGACGCGATACGGCCCTGTCATGGGCGGCGCCTACGAACGAATGATCTGAATTCGCAATCATCGAGGCAGCTCGATTACAGATCATGATGGTTCGTCTGGACGAGATAAGCGTTCAATATCCCAATGGCGTCAGAGCCTTGAGGAACTGCACGACCGGATTCGGCAAGGGCGAGTTCATCGTTCTGCTCGGCCAGTCGGGGGCCGGGAAAT
Source organism: Methyloligella solikamskensis (assembly GCF_042676065.1). Lineage (NCBI taxonomy): Bacteria > Pseudomonadati > Pseudomonadota > Alphaproteobacteria > Hyphomicrobiales > Hyphomicrobiaceae > Methyloligella > Methyloligella solikamskensis. Next base: position 2,634,878 of record NZ_JBHTJO010000001.1, read on the forward strand.
CTACCCTGCTTCGTTGTCTAAACGGGTTGGTGCGACCGACGAAGGGCCGTGTGCTGACGGCCGCCTTCGGCGACATCTCTAGCCCGCAGGCGCTGCAGGCCCATCGCCGGCGTACCGGCATGATCTTCCAAAACCACCACCTAATCGGCCGGCTGAGCGTGCTCAAGAACGTGCTCACGGGCCGGCTCGGCCATCACTCGTCATGGCGCACGCTTCTGCCCCTGCCCCGCGCCGATCAGCAGATCGCGCTCCGTGCCATCGACCGGGTGGGACTCCTCGAAAAGACCCTCACCCGGGTAGACGAGCTTTCCGGCGGTCAGCAGCAGCGGGTCGGCGTGGCCCGGGCGCTCTGCCAACAGCCCCATCTCATCCTAGCCGACGAGCCCGTCGCCAGCCTCGATCCGGCCACGGCCGCCAAGGTGCTCGAGAGCTTGCGGGATATCTGCGCCAAGGACGGCATCACCGCTGTGGTCAGCCTGCATCAGGTCGAGCTGGCGCGGCGCTTCGCCGACAGGATCGTCGGCATGTCGGAAGGCACCATCGTCGCCGACACGACCGCCGCCCAGCTCAACGAGAGAATGATCGACCAGATCTACGGGACCGGTCCGAAGACCGCCCCTGCGAAAGCAACGGAACGGCACGCCGATTCCGACGCGACTGAATCATCCGAACAACAGCCAGCCATGGAGGCAATGCTATGAGACTTGCGACGCTCGCATTCAGCGCCCTCGCCCTGCTCGGGCTTTCGATGCTCCCCGCCACCGCGCAGGAAGCCGATCCCGACACCCTGAAGGTCGCGCTGCTGCCCGACGAGAACGCGGCGACCATCATCAAGAACAACGAGCCGCTCAAAACCTATCTGGAAGACCGGCTCGACAAGAATATCGAGCTCGTGGTCACCACCGACTATTCCTCGATGATCGAAGCGATGCGGTTCGGCCGGCTGGATCTCGCCTATTTCGGCCCGCTCTCCTACACGCTGGCCAAATCCAAATCCGATATCGAGGCCTTCGCCGCGTTTGAGAAGGACGGCGAGACGACCTATCACTCCGTTCTGATCGGCAATAAGGAGGCCGGCGTCACCTCGATTGCGGACGTCGAAGGCAAGGACATGGCCTATGGCGACACGGCTTCGACCTCCAGCCATCTGATCCCCAAATCGATCCTCATGAAGGCCGGGCTCAAGGCGGACGAGAACTACAAGGAGCACTTCACCGGATCCCACGACGCGGTGGCCATGGCGGTGCAGAACGGTCATGCCCAGGCCGGCGGCCTCAGCCAGCCGATCTTCAAGAGCCTAGTCGATCGCGGTCTCGTCTCTAAGGACAAGGTCGTGGTGCTCGAGGTCTCCAAGCCCTTCCCGCAATATCCCTGGACCATGCGGTCGAACCTGGACCCGGAGCTGAAGGAGAAGATCAAGACGGCTTTCTACGAGCTCGACGAAGAGGCCGTCCTTACGCCCTTCAAGGCGGAGGGTTTCAAGCCGGTCGAGGACTCCGACTACGACGTGGTGCGCGAGCTCTCCCAGATCCTGGGCAACGTCCCGACCAACTAAAGGAATAAGGCGCCGGGGGCTCACGTCCCCGGCCCCATTGCCATGTCTCTTTCCAGCTTCGACGAAGACGACATTCTGGCGCGCCAGCGCCGGGACTGGATTGGTGCCGCGGGCCGCGGCGCCATCTTCGCGATCGTGGTGATCGCCAGCGCCTACTACACGGGCCTTCTGGACGCGGAGCGTCTTTCGGAAGGCCTGCCGGCGCTCTGGACGTTATTCACCGAGATGCTACCGCCGGATTTCTCAGCCTGGAGGGATTGGTGGAAGCCGCTTGCGGACACGTTCGCCATGAGCATCGCCGGCACGGCGCTGGCCGTTCTGTTCTCGCTGCCGCTCGGGTTTCTGGCGGCGCGGAACACCTCGCCCCACCCGATCGTCTACCGGCTGGTCCGCACGCTGCTTAACGGCCTGAGGTCCATTCCTGAGCTCATCATGGGCATCGTCTTCGTGGCCGCGGTGGGCTTCGGCGCCCTGCCCGGCGTGCTGGCGCTTGGCGTTCATTCCATCGGCATGGTGGGCAAGTTCTTCGCCGAGAGCATCGAGCATGTGGACCCTGCGCCAGTCGAGGCGGCGCGGGCGGCCGGCGCATCGCCCTTCCAGGTGGTGATGCACGCCATCCTTCCCCAGGTGATGCCCCAGATGTCCGACGTCTCGATCTACCGGTGGGAATACAATTTCCGCGCCTCCACCGTGCTCGGCATGGTCGGTGCCGGCGGTATCGGCTTCGAGCTCATGGCCTCCTTGCGGATCATGAACTACCAGGAGGTCGCCGCACTGCTGATCGTCGTGCTGGTCATGGTCAGCCTGGTCGACGGGCTCGGCGCTCTGCTGCGGCAGAGGCTGGCGTGATGGCGAAGATCGTCGTGACGAACCGCATCCACGCCGATGTGCGCGAGAGGCTCGAGGCGTATGGCGAGGTCGTCGTGAATGCCGAGCCGGAGCCCTGGCCTCAGGCCGAGCTGGAGCGGCTGGCCAGCGATGCGCACGCTCTCATGACCTTCATGCCGGACTCCATTGGGGCGGCCGAGCTTAGGGCCATGCCCGAACTCAAGCTCCTGGCCTGCGCGCTGAAGGGCTTCGACAATTTCGATATCGAGGCCTGCACCCTTCGCGGCGTCTGGGTGACCATCGTACCGGACCTGCTGACGGTCCCGACGGCGGAGCTGACCATCGGTCTGACGATCGGGCTGGCCCGCCATGTAATGACCGGCGACTCTCAGGTACGGTCCGGTTTCGAAGGTTGGCGGCCGACCCTCTACGGGACCGGGCTCGCCGGATCGCGAGTCGGCGTGCTCGGGATCGGCGCCATCGGAAAGGCGATTCTGCAGCGCCTGGCGGGCTTCGAGGTGGACGCGAGCTATTGGGACAAGGCACCGCTTTCGCCTGAAGACGAGCGGAAGCTCGGTGCCCGGTTCAGCGCGCTGGAGCCGCTGCTGCGGGAGAGCAACTTCGTCATCTGCGCCCTGCCCCTGACGCCCCAAACCCTTCACATCATGAATGAAACCGCCATCGCTCAGCTCAAGCCGGGCGCCTTCCTCATCAACCCGGCGCGCGGGAGCCTGGTCGACGAGAGCGCCGTTGCGGACGCGCTGGAGAACGGCCGGCTGGCCGGCTACGCCGCCGATGTCTTCGAGATGGAAGATTGGGCGCGGGAGGACCGGCCCCGGCAGATCGAGCCTCGCCTGCTGGCGATGGCCGACCGCACTTTGTTCACGCCCCATCTGGGCTCGGCCGTCTCTTCGGTGCGCCACGCCATCGAGATGGAGGCTGCCCGGAGCATCATCGATTTTCTGGAAGGCCGCAGCCCGCGCGGTGCGGTGAATTCCCCGGCGCAGAGGGTTGGAGAGGCCGAGACATGCTGAACCTCGTCCACGTCAACGCCTTCCTTGCCGTGCTTCAGACCGGCAGCTTTCACGCGGCCGCAAGACGGCTCGATGTCGGGCAACCGGCCGTGAGCCAATATGTGAAGCAGCTCGAGGTCTCGCTCGGGTTTCCCCTGATCGAGCGGCGGCGAAAGGGATGCGTGGCCACCCGCCACGGCGAGATCTTCGTCCACTACGCGCGCCGGCTCATCGCCACCGCCGAGTCGGCCAAAGCCCATGTGCAGGGGACGCGGCTCGCGCTTGGTGCCAGCGGCAATATCGGGGTCTATCTCCTGCCGCAGGCGCTGCAGAGCATTCGCCAGACCACAGCAGGGCTTGGCGATGTGTCGCTGACCATCGCGACCAATCCGGACATTGCCGAGCAGCTGACCGCGGGCGCTCTGGATCTCGCCGCCATGGAGTGGTGGGACGACCGGCCGGGCTTCACCGCAACGCCCTGGCGGCAAGAGAGGCTTGTGGTGATCGTGCCCCCTGACCATCCCTGGGCCACGTTGGAAGCTCTGGAGATCGGCCGGCTGAAAGGCGTTCCGCTGTTGGGCGGCGAGCGCGGGTCCGGCACGGGCACCCTCATCCGCAGCCGGTTGGGCCGGCTCGCCGACGACATCGTCATGGGCGACAATCTCGGCAGCACCGAAGCGGTCAAGCAGGCCGTGAAGGCCGGGCTCGGCATCTCGCTCGTCTTGGCGAGCGCTGTGACCGAGGACGTCGCCCGGGCCAGTCTGGTTGCGCTTCCGCTGGACGGGGTGGAGCTGGTCAAGGAGCTGAAGCTCGTGTTGCCGTCGCATCTGCCGCACTCCTCGCCGGCGGCGCGGCTTGCTGCGACCCTCGCAGCGATCCCTGCCGAAGCGCGAGCCTGACCCTCAACCGCCGAAGCTTTTCGGAAACAGCGCGGCCGCCCCATCCATATCGCCGGTATCGGCATAGGTGAGCGGAGTTGCGTCCGCATCCAGAATCTTGCCGCCAACCACCTCGCCGGTGACCAGGTTGTGGTCGCCCGCAGGCGCGATGTATTTCGCCTTGCATTCGAACCAGGCGAGCGCGTCGTTGCGCAAAGGAAGCCCGAACTCCCCCGCGCTCCAGTCCGGCGCGCCGAAATCTTCCGGGGCGCCGGGCTTGCCGTAGGCTTCCGCCAGATCGAGCTGGTCGGATTTCAGCACATTGACGCTGAAGGCCCCGCCCTTCTCCAGTAACGCGAAAGAGGAGTGCTCCGGATTGATGCTCAGCGCCAAAAGCATGGGATCGAAGGAGACCTGCATCACCCAGGCGGCGGTGAAGGCATTGCGCTCCTCCCCATCCGCCACGCCGATGAGATAGAGCCCTTGGGTCAGGCGCTTGAAGAGATCGGGGATCGAGTCGCTCATGGTTTCCTCCCTGGCGTGGTCTCTGGCTTGCTCTTCCGAATTGCGACGATCCAAAGGCACGGTGATCCGGCGCGATCTGCGCCCCGTAGGCCCTCCCATAGCGAAAACCAAAACTCGGAGGAATACGTATGACTTCCATCACCAAAGCACTTTCTCTCGCCCTTGGCATCGCCTTCATCACCGCATCCGGCTCTGCCGCTCTGGCTGACCATCACATGAAGGACGGCATGTCCAAGCGGCACATGAAGATGATGGAAAAGTGCCAGGCCATGCCTAAGGACGAGATGATGCAGAACAAGAAGTGCATGAAGCTGAAGCAGAAGATGGACAGCTCCATGGGCGGAGAAGAGGCTTCGCCCCATGCCGGCGATCCGAAGCAGGCAATGCCTGAGTAGTTCGGCCTCTAAAGTTGTGGTGGGGTGCAGCCAAGGGGGGTGCGCCCCACCGTTCTCTCACGCTCGCGCATCGCCACCGCTGACATCAGCAGCCGGACGCTAACCGGCGCATTTTCCGGCCGCTTCGTCCGGAACTTGGCGCAATTTTTAATTGAATTCGACGGCTTCACACGGGAAGATTGGGTCCTCACCTTCGAGTCACAAAACTCCCCGGATATTCATGAGCCGTCCTGCAAAAATCACCTTGTCCGTTCTCGGCTGCCTTGTGGTGGCCTTCCTCGCCGTCTTCATCGGCATCTATATGTATTGGGGCTGGTACGGCATCAACGTCGTGCTGCAGCGCGGCGGCAGCCAGTGGGTCACCGTCAGCAAGGACGACGAGCGCATCTCGCCGGCCATGCGACTGGCGCTTCAGGACAACCCGCCTAGCGGGACGGCTGGCGAGCTCGAATGGAAAGAGATCGCGCCGGGCTTCGAAGCCGGCACCCTGCCCGTGCTAGTGGACGGCGAGGAAGTCGACAGTTTCCTGCTGGCGCGGATCGATCCGGAGCGCTTCAAGCTCATCGTGCGCATTTCGCCGCCGGGCGATCACGAGGTCGGCGACTGGATGGACGAGCTCGGCGCCGTGATGGCCGTGAACGGCAGCTATTTCGCCATGGACGGCTGGCCGGACACGCCGCTCGTCGCGGACGGAAAACGCTACGGTCCGGAGGAGTATGACGCAGACCATGGCGCCTTCGTCGCCAAGGGCACGGAAGCGGGCATCGTCGATCTGAAGGACCGCGACTGGCGGGAGGTGCTGGAGGGCGCCGACGACGCCATGGTTTCCTATCCGCTCCTGGTCGACCGGAACGGGGAGAGCCGCTCCAAGGGCGACAATCGCTGGCTCGCCAACCGTAATTTCGTGGGCGAGGACAGCTCCGGCCGGATCATCATCGGCACCACGACGGATGCCTTCTTCTCACTGAACAGGCTGGCGACGTTCCTGGCCGACTCGCCGCTCGACCTTGCGATCGCGCTCAATCTCGATGGCGGGCCGGTGGCCTGTCAGGCCATGCAGCTAAACGGCTTTGAGCGGGATTTCTGCGGCGATTGGGAGATCGCGGTGGACGACGAGGAGATCAAGCTCCTCACCCCCATGATCGGCCAAAAGCGCTGGACCCTGCCCATCGTCTTCGCGGTCATGGAGCGGTGATATTGTCTGTCGCGCGGATTTTGATCGGCGCCGTCGTGCTGATCGTGGCAATCGCCGTCGTCGCGGGGATCTACCTTTTGACCTATAGACCTGACGCCAACCGCTATCCCGTCCGGGGTGTCGATGTCTCTCATCACCAGGGCGATATCGATTGGGGCAAGGTGGCGGCCGATAATGTCGCCTTCGCCTATATGAAGTCGACCGAAGGCGGCGACTGGCAAGATCGCAAGTTCCTTGAGAACTGGAAGGCGGCGAGAGAGGCGAGGCTCGCGACGGGCGCGTATCACTTCTTCACGCTGTGCCGGCCGGGGAAGGACCAGGCGGAGAACTTTCTCGCCACCCTGCCGAGGGACGGCTCGATGCTGCCGCCGGCGGTCGATCTGGAATATGTCGGCAACTGCAAGGAGCGCCCTACCCCGGAAGCGCTAAAGCGCGAGGTCGACGACTTCTTCGGAATGGTGGAGAAAGCGCTTGGCCGGGAGGCGATCATCTATGCGCCGGAGGACTTCCTCGCCGACTATCGCGAAGCGCTGCCGGACCGTCCGCTCTGGCGCCGCTCGGTCTTCCGCCCGCCTCACAGCGACGATTGGCTCCTATGGCAGTACACATTCACCGGCTTCGTCGACGGCATCGAGGGCGGTGTGGACCTGAACGTGCTGAGCGGAGATAAGGAGACGCTTTCCGATCTGCTTCGGTAGCCCGAGGCTCGGCCAAACCCCCTACCGCCGCTTCAGCTTACGGCGACGGCCTTTCACGTTTTTTGGGGCGCCGCCGAGCTTGATCTTGGTGCTGCCGGGCGCGAAGGACGAGAAGTCCGGCATGGAGGGCTGGGCCAGCGGGCCGCCCGGCGCCTTGCCCCCGGTCTTCAGGAATTCCGCCTGGCTGACCAGGCCCTCGAGCTGGTTCGGCCGGGCCTTGCGTGCTTCCGACCGATAGCGCTCATAGGCCATACGGCTCAGCGACTGCGCCTTGGCGAGATCCCGGTTCTTGTAGAACCCCTTGGCGATCAGCAGCAGCGTGTAGACCGGCGCGCTGAATAGGTAGGACGTCCCGAGATCCATCATCTCGGGGGTCGTGTGCTCCCAGACTTTGAGATTTTCCTGCAGCCTGTCCGACAGCTTCATCTCCTCCCGAGCCACGCGCCAGTATTCGGAATCCTGCCGGTTGTTCAGGTGATAATGAGCCTGCACGAAGTCCCGCACCTCCTCATAGACCTGGGAAACCTGGCGGTTATAGGCCGCGGCGAGCTCGGGCTCGAAGTCCTGGGTGGGCAGGTAGTGGTGAAGCCAGCGCGCGCCCAGATCTGTCATGAAGATGGCCGTCGCCTCCAGGGGCTCGATGAAGCCGCAGGAGAGGCCCAACGCGACGCAGTTCTTCACCCACGCGTTGCGGACCCGGCCGGTGCGCATGGGGATGATGCGGGGCTCGTAGCCCTTGGCCTGGTCGCCGTAGAATTCCAGCAGCTCGTCGACGGCCTCGTCATCGGAGAGGAACTTGCTGGAATAGATGTAGCCGGTGCCCACGCGGGTGGTGAGTGGGATGTTGAAGTTCCAGCCCGCCTTGAAGCCGGTGGCCCGCGTCGTGGGCGCCATGATCCGCTCGTCCTCATGGGGAATCTGGACCACGGCGGCGCGGTCGTTCAGCAGGTGATCTGAATAGGATTCATAGGGCTCGCCGAGCGCCTGCTGGAGGATCGAGCCGCGAAAGCCCGTGCAGTCGACCACGAGGTCGACAGGGTGCTCGCCATGCTCGCGCAAGCTCAAGGATTTGACGAACCCCCGCTCGTCGAGATTGACCTCGTCGACATCGTCCAGGATGTGGTTCACGCCCCGGTCGGTGGCGACGTCTTTGAGGAAGCCCGCCAGCTTCGTCGCGTCGAAGTGATAGGTGTAGCCGAGCTCGCCGCTGAAATCGGGCTCGCCCGGGCGGCGCGGCGCCAGGTTGCGGCGAACGATCTCCACGGCGGGCGAGAAGAGGCGCACGTAGTCCAGGCCCGCCTCGGGGCCGGCATGGGCCGGATCGTAGGTCACGAAATAATCCGCCAGCTTCCGGCCGTCGATCTGGCCCGGCGCATTCAGGACATTGAGGAACTCGGTGGGCCGGCCCTTGTCGTCGTGGTTCCAGTTGATGAAATGGGCGGCAACCTTGAAGGTGGCGTCGGTGAGCTTGAGAAATTCGGATTCGGAAACGCCGAGCTGATTGAGCAGCACGACCATGCCCGGCAGGCTCGCCTCGCCCACGCCGACGATGGGGATGTTGGGTGACTCGATCAGGGTGATCTTCGGGCCGCGCCTTCCCTCCTTCGCCGTGCAGTAGCGGTTGAGAAAGGTTGCCGTCAGCCAGCCTGCGGTGCCGCCGCCGACGATGGTAATGCTACGGAGTGGTTCGCCCATTTCGCCCCCAGTTCATTCGGGCCCTGAGGCTAGACACAGGCTCAAGGCGTGCCAAGGGCAAATGGCGTCGCGCGCGCAAGGCTATGGCCTACTCGGCGTCTTTGAGGAAGCGCTTGTAGATCCAGCCCCCTTGTCCACCGTCCGGATCGGAGACCCTCAGCCAGCCAAACTTGTCCTCGGTGACCTTGAGCCGCTTGCCTTGGGGCATGACGGAGACGGTCTGAGCGTCGGAGTCCGGCTCGGCGCGCATGTTCACCGCGGTGGTCACTTCCATCCACTTGCCGTCGGCGGCGTCTGCCACGCCGTCCTCGGAAGGCGGGCCGAGGGATGCGGCGGGCTGGGGCTGCTCGCTTGGGGCGGCTGCGTCCTGTTCCACCGATGCGGTCTCAGCGGGGTCTGAGGCCGGCTCCATCTGCTGGGTGAAAGTGGGGTCCGGCTGCGTGCTCTGCTCGGCGTCCGCGCTCACGGTCTGAGCGGCCGCGCCGCCTTGGATCACCAGGGTGGTATTCGCATCGGCGATGACGCCGCCTTGAGCATCCACAAGAGCGATCCGCAGATCGTGGCTGCCGGAGGTGCCCGGCGGCACGGTGATGGCGAGATCACGGATCTCGTCGGTCCGGACAGTCCATTCGCCATTGCCGTAGGGACGTCCGGCGGAAAGTTGAGCGCCTTCAGGCAGGCCGACGATCGCGACGGCGCTGCGCGCCGGCACGGCGTTTTCCGGATCGATGGAGATGGGAAGCGGGATGGCCGTGGCCGGCTCCATCTCGATCATGGAGGAGGTGCTGAGTTCGGGAGTCACGGCAGCGGTCTGTTGCGCCGGCGGCGTCGCGGCTTCCGCGGGCGGGGCCGACATGCTCTCCAGATCCGCTTGGGCCTCTTCTGCAAACCGTCCTTCTATGGTCTTGCCGGGAAGTATCGGGCCTTCGGAGCTGAACAGGCTCGCCACGCCGACGACGAGAAGGCTGAACAGCACCATGCCACCGGCGCCGACACCGGCGACCAGGATGGGATTGCGGTCCCATAGGCTGAGAAGGCCGGATTGCTTCGGCTTGGCCGCGCGGTTCGGCTGACCCGGGACAGGGCCCGCGGCGCGGGGCCGCTCAGACAAATGGCGGGGCGGTTCGGGCGCGATATGGCGGGCAATGGCATCGGGGGTCAGATCTTCTCCCGATCCGCGAGGTGCGTCCATATCCGGCCTCTGCTGTCCTTGTTGGTCTTGCTGGCCTGGGTTCGCCCAATCGTCGCCGGGCCCGCCCCGGGGCGGCGCTCCATAATTCGGCCTGTCGTGACGCATGTTACTCATTGAGGTGACTCCCTCATACACTCTGCGGCGCGCTGGCCGTTATGGCTCGAGGTTCGATGCCGCCACGCCGGATACGGCGATCCGCAAGCGGCGGGCCATACCTTGAAGCGCCTGGCGCGGTCTCGCGGGTGAACGGTCTCTATGGCGATCGCTGGGCGCAGGCGGCATCGTGAGACGGCGTGCCGGCTACAGGCATGCCGATCGGACTCGAGCTTGAGGGCAAGACGCATCGCGTCCCTCCGAAGTCCCCCAACTCTCTACCCCTGCGGAAACTGCACCGGGAGTTTCTCGTGCGTGAGCACGCCCCCGGTTGCTCTTTTTGAGGTTCTTATTTTCCTCAATTTCAATGGAAGCGCAGCGGGGCGAAAACGGCAAGGGCGATTGCGCGGTGACACGAAATGACCTTGTTCCAGCCACAAAGGGCAATAGGCCCCAAAAGCGCCGCCTTCTCTCAAAAAGACCAGACGGAACGGGTGCCGATCACGAGGGAGTCCTCAAGGCGTTGTGGGTTCCGGGGATGGCTATAGGTATAGCCCCCGCGGGGGCGCCAGAGATATTGCAGGCTCGTTTGCAAGGTCCAAGCGTCGCGGAGCGACAATGTGTAGGTGAGTTCGGCCAGAGATTCATACGAACGCCCGGCCTCCGCGCCGCTAACGACTTCGGAAGCCACGGCGCGTTCGGATATCTCCGTATACTCGAAGCCGAAAGCGACAGCATCGTCCGGCCGCGCCGGTATTAGTCCTGCGAAGATCACACCCGCCTCACCATAAAAATCGATGAAGTTATGGTCCTCAGGCGCTCCCATAACTCGGCTGAACAGCGTAATGCCCTGATCGCCTTCCGCGCCCTTCGGCTTCCACACGGTCTGCTGCAGGAGGGCGTATAGGCCGTAATCGCCGTCGAGCGGCGCGCCGGAACGGCCCGTGATCGTAATCAGATTTCCTCCGGCATCGAAGCGCACGTCTGAGACATCGCCAGAATGATGCCAGCTTCCGAGTTTGAAGGCACCGGGCAAGCCGTCGCCAAGCTCGTAGCGCATCGTCATCTCGCCCATGACAAGCGGCGGATCGCCGAGAGGGAATTCCACCCCATGCAGATTGCAGAGTTGGGGATCCTGGCCGATGCAATCCTCGGCGACCCTGCCGTTGAAAGCGGCGATCTTGAAGTCGAAATGCTCGCTCGGCCGGACGGCCAGACGCACGCCAGGAGCCGCCATGGGATAGGCCGGGCCGCCCTCGGGCGTGTCGAATGCCGTGATGGTTGGCCACCCCCAAGTTGCGTTCAGGAGGTAATCCGACGCGCTCGTGGTCATGAACTCAGTGTCCGCCGCCAACTGGCCGAAGCGGACGGAGGCGCGGCCGCTGAACAGACTCTGCTCCAGCCAGATTTCCGACAGGCGCGTTGCCGGATCGGCCTCGATGCTACTGGCAGCCGCAAGCCCGCCGGTTCCTTCGGCGGTGATGCTTTGCCCATGGATTTGGAAGGCGTTGGCGTGAAAGCAGAGGCCCTTCCAGCCCGCAAGACGTTCGAGATCGGCATCGACGGCAAGATCGAGTAATCCGTCATAGGTGACGGCTTCTTCGAGACCGCCGGCGAGATTGGCGAAGACCTCGCCCGCGTAGCTCGCGCTCACGGCAATGCCGCGCTCCGCCCACGCGGTTCGCCACTCCTGCAGACGCGGCGCGTATGGGCTGGCCGTCACCTCGTCCAGACAGGCGGATCCCCGTGCCTCTCCGGTGCCGGCCAGGACGGCGCAGACCGCGGCGGCCATAGCCATGCGCCAACCCGGCCGACCGAGTGTTTTCCGTGTTTTACGGATCCCCGCCCCCGCTCTTTCGCCCCTGTCGGCAGACGCGCCTCGAAGGCCGCCCAACCGAAAAACCCCAATCATCAGCAAAGCATCCCTCCTGCTTGCTGACCGGAATAGCCCAAACTCTCCCTAGATGCAAATGATTTGCATGTGCGATAAATTCCGTACCATCTCGTTCTCCCGACGACCGTTGCACAGCTGTCGTGAAATGAGACTAAGGGCCGATCCGAAGCCGGCAAAGGTAATGCTGTCGGCGCAGGAGGGCATCGCGGCAGGAACCTCCTAGGGATTGCATGGTTTTTTCGATGATGCTCCGGTCGCGGAGCGCAGAAGGAGGCGGCATTTGGCCTACACGTTCAAGCTCGGAAAATCGGTTGAGAAGAACACACGGCGCGTGGCGAAGAGCCAGATCGAGAAGGCCATTGCCGAGATCGACGACGGCGATCTGAACTTCAACGATACGGTCCATCAGGTCCGCAAGCGCTGCAAGAAGCTGCGCGGGCTGATCCGCATGGTTCGCCCCTGCTTCGACGATTACAAGCGTGAGAATATCGTCTTCCGCGATGCGTCCCGCGAGCTTTCCTATGTCCGCGACACCGAGGCGACGCTGGAGACCCATGACGATCTGATGGAGTTCTATGGCAGCGAGGTCGATGGGTTCGCCTACGCCGCGATCCGCGGCAAGCTCTTGGAGCGGAAAGAGCAGGCCATCGATGAGTTGCCGCTGGAAGAGAAGCTCGCCCGTTTCCGCGAGACCATGTGCGATGCAAAGGCCCGCGCAAACGACTGGAAAATCGACGGGCGCGGTTTCGAGGCCATCGCAGGCGGCATCGAGAAGACCTACAAGCGGGGCCGCAAGGCCATGGCCGAGACGATGGATGACCCGACACCCGAGGCGCTGCATCAATGGCGCAAGCGCGTTAAGTATCACTGGTATCACACGCGGCTGCTCGGCGACATCTGGCCGGAGATGATGGTGCCGTATGGCGCGGCCGCCAAGCGACTCTCCGATCTTCTCGGCGCCCATCACGACCTCGCCGTGCTCCAGGATATCGCGCCGGATCTGTTCGACGGCAACCGGGATGCCATGAAAACCTATCTCGGCCTCGCCCAGGGGCGGCAGGCTCTTCTGGAGTCGCAGACCTTTCACTTAGGCCAGCGGCTCTTCGCGGAGAAACCTTCAGCGCTCACGAAACGTTGGGGCGCCTATTGGGAGGCGTGGCAGGCCGGAGACGAGTCCCGTCACCTGCTCCAGGCGGCTTAGACCTAAGAAGCCTGCTATTCTCTTTCTTCTCCAATCCCGACCCAAAGGATGTGGCCAGTGATTGAAGTCGGGGCGTTCGCGCTAGCCGCTCTCGTGATCGCCGTTGCCGGTGTCTACATGACCCGGGTCGCCGACACGCTGGCCGACCGGACGAAGCTGGGTGAGGCTGTCGTCGGCGGGATTCTGCTGGGCGCCGCGACTTCTCTTTCCGGAGTCGTGACATCGGTTTCCGCGGCCATCGACGGTCTGGCTCCCCTTGCCGTGTCGAACGCGGTTGGCGGCATCTGCGTCCAGACCGTCTTCCTCGTGGTCGCCGACCTCACCTATCGGCGCGCCAATCTGGAGCACGCGGCGGCGGACGAAAAGAACATGCTTCAGGCGGCGCTGCTGGTTCTGCTGCTGGGTATTGCGCTTGCAGGCTACGTGACGCCCCAGCTGACCGCCTGGGCCCTGCACCCCGCTTCCTTCTTATTGATCGGCGCCTATATCTTCGGCGTCCGCACCAATGTCGCCCTGCAGGCGCGGCCGAGCTGGAAGCCGAAGCAGACCTCGGAGACACAGCCGGACGAGCCGGAAGAAGACGCCATGCAGGAGGCGCTGATTCCGCTTGCGTTGAAGTTCGCCGGGCTTGCCGCGGTCCTCGCCGGGGCCGGTTACGTGGTCGCCAAGACGGGCGCGGCCATCTCGGAAGATTTCGGCATCTCGCAGACCGTGGTCGGGGCTCTGCTGACGGCGACCGCCACCTCCCTGCCGGAGCTGGTGACCACGATTACCGCGGTCCGCCGCGGTGCGCTGCAGTTGGCGGTGGGCGGCATTGTCGGCGGCAACACCTTCGACGTCCTCTTCCTGACCATCTCGGATGTGGCCTATCGTGACGGCTCCATCTACGCCGCCATGGGCTCCCGCGATGCGCTGCTGCTGGTGGCAGGCATCGTGATGACGGCGATCCTTCTGATGGGGCTGATCTTGCGTGACCGAAAAGGCATCGGCTTCGAAGGCGTCTCGATCCTCGCGGTCTATGCCGCGGTGATCGCCTTGCAGATCTATCTGGGCTGACGCCTTAGCCGCGAGCGCCTCGCGAACTTAGGGAATTGATCGCGCACCGGCTTTTCCGTACGGCTTGTGCATGGCTTCCGCCGCACCGTCCGTCGTCGAACGTTTCGCCCCCTCTCCCACGGGAGAGCTGCATCTGGGCCATGCGTTTTCGGCCCTGACCGCCTGGGAGGCGGCTCAAGCGGCAGGCGGCACGTTCCTGTTGCGCATGGACGACCTCGACACCGGGCGCTGCAAGCCTGAGTTCGCCCAAGGGATCGAAGACGATCTGCGTTTCCTCGGCTTCTTCTGGCCCGAACCGGTGCTCTATCAGTCGACCCGGGCGGCGGAACATGGCGCCGTGATCGACGACCTCATCGCGAAGGGGCTGGTCTACCCTTGCGTCTGCACGCGCGCCGAAATTCAAGCGGCAGCCGGCGCACCCCAGGAAGGCGCACCCGACGGGCCACCCTACCCCGGCACCTGCCGCGGACAATCGGGTCTTCCTTCAGACCAGCCTCATGCGCTGCGGCTCGATATGGGAAAGGCCATCGACTTCCTCGGCGGGAATGAGGCAGTCCGCTCTCTGACATTCGAAGAGATCGGCGTGGGTCCGAACGGCGAGCGCGGTACGATCCCTCTGGATCCGGATGCGCTGATCGAACAGGTCGGCGATGTGGTGCTGAGACGCAAGGACGGCGCCATCGCCTATCACCTGGCGGTGGTGCTGGACGATGGGTTTCAGGGCATTACCCATGTCACACGGGGACAGGATCTCTTCCCGTCAACGCCGATCCACCGCCTGCTTCAGGCGCTCACGGGCACACCGACGCCGATCTACCGCCACCATCGCCTGATCCGGGACGAGAATGGTCGGCGTCTGGCGAAGCGCCACCGCGATCTGTCTCTTTCGGTGCTGCGGGCGGGCGGCGCCACGCCTGCCGATATCCGCGCCTCAGCGGGGCTGTAGAGAACCGGCTACTCGGCCGATTGGCCGCCGCCGTTCCACTGGACCTGAAGCTTCTCCCGCCAAGCGAAGCGCTCCAGGTGTCCGCCGACCACATTCTGCATCTTGGTCATGGACGGCTGGTCAGGCGAGTCGCAGCTGATGGCGAGCTCCCGCTCGTTGGCTTCCATCTCGCAGAGCCCGAACGGAAACTCCACCCGCGCGGTGGTCATGTCGAAGGTCGCCGGCGCCTTGTGGGCGAAATGCTTGCAGAGCTGCTGGAGATATTTGCTGGCCGCCGGAGTCTGCACGACGGCTTGGGATTTGATCATGGCTGGCTGGTCTCGGTCTGGAGTTGGCTGACTTTAGATCAATGAACTGGTCTCTGGGTCAGGGACGGGATCGGGGCTTCTCGACGGGTAAGGCGTCGGGCAGCACCTTCATGATGAAGACGGGCAGAACCGTGCCGTGGTTCTCCTCCGGGAAGATCCGAAGCTCGGTCTTAAGGGCGGGCAGGCGCTTCTGCAGCACGCCCACCACGGTTTCGGCATTGGCGATCATGCCGTCCCCGGCCGCCTCTTCGCTCTCGGCACTCTCGCTTTGCGCGCTCGCCCCTTTTTCCTTCTTCATCTTGCCGAAACCGGACTTCTCCAGGCCGCCGACACCGACCACAAGACGCTTATCTCCTGCATCTTCCGGCGGATCGGAGACGAAGCTCTCCAGCTCGCCCATGATCTGGCCTTCGTTGAACCAGACCGACGGGCTGGCCGCGAGATAGGTGTCGAAGAGGCCCGGCCGCGTGAAGAGCGTGTGGAGTGTGAAGAGGCCGCCGAAGGAATGACCGAACAGAATCTCCTTCGATGCATCGACTTCGAAATCCCGCTCGATGGCCGGCTTAAGATCGTTCTCTATGAAGTCTAGGGTCTCGTCAGCTCCGCCCATAGGCGGCCAGGGCTTGCCGTTGGGCCGCTCCGGCAGGTCGTAGGATTCGGCCGGCAAGGTGAAGTCGTGGATCCAGCGCTTCACGTCGTAGGCCTTCCCGGTGGGAAAGCCGATGCCGACGATTATCGCGGCTTCGAGGTTCGGATGGAGCGGGTTTTCCGCCCCGGTCCGCATGAGATTGACGAAGGTGAGGAAGTTGGCGTTCGCGCCGATGGCGTAGACCACCGGATAGCCGCCCTCCGGCGCCTGAACCTGCGGCTTGCGGATGAAGATCCGGAAAGTTTCGCCGGAACCGCTCGCCGTCATGTCCCGCTGCTGGGTGCCCTCCAGGGTGACCGGCGGATAGGTCTCCGCCGCGGCAAGGCTCCGCAGGGGAAGAGCGG
Organism: Methyloligella solikamskensis; assembly: GCF_042676065.1. Classification (NCBI taxonomy): domain Bacteria; kingdom Pseudomonadati; phylum Pseudomonadota; class Alphaproteobacteria; order Hyphomicrobiales; family Hyphomicrobiaceae; genus Methyloligella; species Methyloligella solikamskensis. The sequence goes on from NZ_JBHTJO010000001.1 coordinate 2,651,343, forward strand.
CGACGCACAGGATCAGCGCGACTGTCAGGTACCGCATGGGCGACCTCTTCCCTTCTCCAGTGTCCCTCAAATCCTGCGCTCCTCAAAGGCGGACGGCGGAGGCCACAGCCCCCGCCGCCCGCTTTCTGTCTCTACCCGGCAACGACTAGAAGTCCATGGATGCGCGCAGCCAATAGCTTCTCGGAGCGCCGTAGAAATTGAAAAGCATCGGCGACCCCAGGCGGGCGTAGTACTTCTCGTCGAACAGGTTGTTGACCGAGAAGGTCAGGTCGAGGTCGTTCTTGAAGGTGTAGCCGACCGACGTGTCGACAACGACATAGCCATCCTGCTCCAACCGGTATGGTCCGCCCGTCGGTCCGGGCATGGTGCCCTCGGTGAAGAACGAGGACAGGTACCGGCCACCGGCGCCGACGTGGAAGTCCTGGAGCGTACCCTTCTGGAACCTGTACTCACCCCAGAGCTGGACGATATGCTTCGGCGTCCAGGTGCTGAACGTCGCGCCGTCCTGGCCGACCGCGCCCTGAATATATTGGGTGTGGGTATAGGTGTATCCGGCATAGAGATTCAGCCCGTCCATGGGAGAGCCCGAGATCTCGGTTTCGACGCCCTGGACTTCGACCTCGCCAACCGCGAGAGACGAGCCGGGGTTGAACGGGTCTGCAACCGCCCGGTTTTCATCTCGAATGTCGAAATGGGCGATCGAAGCGTTCAGCCGGTCATCGAAGAACGACGATTTCAAGCCGATCTCGTACTGATCTCCCACCCGGGGCTTCAGAGGCTGGTCTGCTGCCGTGAGTTCCGTCTGCGGCTGGAAGATCGACGTGTAGCTCGCATAGGCGGAGACGTTGTCGTTGAGATCGAAGATCACGCCGGCGTAAGGCGTGGTCTCGCCCTCGTAATCGAGATCGATGGTGTTGCCGAGACCCGACGGCAGAGCCGCGTTGGCGGTCGAGCTTTGATACCAGTCCACGCGGCCGCCGAGGATCACCATCAGAGGCTCGATCGGCTTGAGGCGAAGCTGGCCGTAGAGACCGGTCTGCTCCATGCTCTGATCCGTCCGGTCCTGCCAGTTGATCGGGGCCCGGACGACGTTTGAGACGTCCGGGTCAAAAACATTCACGATTCCGGCTGGCTGATTGATGAACTGGAGCTGGGAGCTCTTATACTTCCGGTAGTCGGACCCGAGCAGCACGTTCTGCTCCAACCCGATGGCCTGGAAGGGCAGGCTCACATGGGCGTCGGCCGAGAAGGTTTCCTCGTTGAAGTTCCGAGCCAGCTGACGTGTGTTCACATCGCCAGTGATCGGATCCACCGGGGTGACCGAATAGGCGTAGTCGAAGAAGACATCCGTATCGACCCAGCGCGCGCCGGCTTGGAAATATCCGCCGCCGGCGAAGTCATGATGCACATCGAGGTGATAATCGTTCGTCGCATTATCGAACGTGTTCCAGGCTCCGCCGATGAAGGTCGAACGATCGACATTCAAGAGCGTGCCGTCGGCATAGGCGGGTAAGCCGTTGAACGGCTGGATATCCCGATCCTGACGCCGGTAGGAGAATGACAGGGTGGTCCGATTTGTGATGTCGGCTTCTATGATGCCGTACCCGACGAACGCCTCGTTCCCGTTGTTGTCGACCCACGTGTCATGATCCGTATAGGCGCCGACCGCCCGCGCCCGGACCTTCCCGCTGGTGCCAATGGGCGTGGAGACATCGACTTCCCCACGGTAGTAGTCCCACGAACCGACCAGAGCGCTGGCGCTCATTGCGGGCACGTCGAAGGGGCGCTTACGTACCAAGTTGAGGATGCCGGCCGGCTCGCCGCTGCCAGAGAACATGCCCGCCGGCCCCTTGAGAACCTCGATACGGTCATAGGGGGCAAGGTCGGGAACGGTGCCGTAGACGCTGGCGAGCGGCGCAGGCAGACCATCGACATAGGCGTCCTGAAACTCGTAGCCACGAGAAAAGATGGAGGACCGGCCCTGGTCGTTGTTCAGCACCACCATGCCAGTGGTGTTGCGCATGGCGTCGTCGAGCGTGGTGAGGTTCTGGTCCTCCATGCGCTCTTGGGTGACGATGCTGAGGGACTGCGGAATATCTTTCACCGGCTGGGGATCGCGTCCCCCGTTCGTCGCGACCCCGACCGTATAGGTGTCACGCGTGGTGATCGGATAACCGGGAATACCGTAGATGTCCTCGGAATCGATGATCTCGGCGTCGACCTCCTGGGGCGTCTCCACAGGAGCCGGCACCGCCGCAGGCGCCAGCGTGGGGCGCAGCGAGGGCCGAACCGGCGCGGGCCGCGGCTCAGCGCCTTCGACGACGATGGGGTCCAGGATCTGATTGGTGGAGGTCGCGTCGGACTCAACTTCCTGAACCGGCGCGGTCTCGGCCTCCCCGGCAGTTTCGGCACTCTCGCCGGGCTGTTGCCCCTCAGCATCTTGCGCACCAGTCTCTTGCGCCATCGCGCTCACCGGCAGAGCGGCGAGTGCTGTCGACATCATTAGAAGCGCAAAAAGCGATGTGCAGCGCTTACGCGCAGCGCGCCCCCTTACAAAACTCATTTTTGAATATCCCCCTGCGGTCCCAAAATTAATTGCGACGTTTAAAGTCGACTTTTAACCTAGGGTATCGGGAGACAGGCGCTCAATGTGCCGACCTTTCCCAAACGGGCAGAAATCTTTGTGCCAAATCCAAGTTGAACAGTTGAGAGAGGCTCTGTGGCCGATCAGCCACAGCGGTTTGATCGACTCACTGCTTTCATCATTGCCGCCAGGAGGCGGCGGCCATTAAGGCCTTGTGCGACAATAGGAAAGGCTTTTTCGCTCGAAAAATGACTTTCATAGTCATAATTTGAGGCCATTGGGCCAACCGATGCGCGAGGGAGACAGTGGGGACAGACAACCCAGCATCAGCGATCCGGTACGCAGATCTCGAGGCGGCCTCAAAGCATGTCGGCTATGAGTTCAAGGTGGTCGGGCGAGACGACGGGCCCGACGTGCCGGCGTTGGAGGGCACCTTCCAGGCGCTGAAGCTACGCTCGGGTCTCTTCCTGCATGCCAGCGACGCCGTCGAGCTGCAGGATCTGACCACCCATGTGATTCACCAAGCCGGCCTAACAGTCTCTGTCTTTCTGGATGGCAGTGTGCGTGCGCGGCAATGCGGGGAGGATCATGTGATCGGCGTGCCCGAAGGCGGCGCGCCGCGCTGCTATCTCTTCAATCGCACCGAGCCGGATCTGTTCGTGCGGCGGTCGCGGACCGGCACGCGCGTTCGCAAGGTGAACGTCACCGTGTCACCGGAATGGATTGAAACGGCGATCGGTGATTTGCCCGCCAGGGCGTCGCTTTGCCATTTCATCAAGGACCACGGCGCGCGAGCGGAATGGCCGGCCCCGGCGCGGCTCGTGTCCCTTGCCGAGCAGGTTCTGAAGCCCGGCAAGCTCGATCCCGCGCTGCATCAACTCTATCTGGAGAGCCGAGCGATCGAGATTCTATTCGCCGCCCTTTCGGCACTCGGCGAGGAAGAGTCGGCGGCACCCAAGGCATCCTTGCGGGCGAGCGATCAGCGGCGGCTGCAGCGCGCCCTCGATTTGTTCGAAACCCGCGATGCGGAGAATATGAGCCTGCACGAGATCGCCAAGGAAGTCGGGGCGAGCATCAGCACCCTGCAGCGCCTGTTCCACACGGCCTACGGCACCTCGATCTTCGAGCACATCCGGGGGCGGCGGCTGAAGAAGGCCCGCGATGCCCTGGCGAATGACGGTGTCAGCGTGGCGGAAGCGGCGCAGCTCGCCGGCTATCGCAGCGCCGCCAATTTCGCGACCGCCTTCAAGCGCGCGTACAACGTCTCTCCAAGGAGCCTGCGCGCCAAAACTTGACGGCCAACGGGGATCGCTGCTTCAAGCCTGACGGCGTAGCGCGCCCGTCCCCGCCGCATCTCACCTCGCAACCGACTTTCCGCAGGAGACCTCCATGAGCATTATCGCAAGGCATTTTCCAGCCGGTCTGCTCCTGGCCGTTTCCCTGCTGATCGGCTCGCTTTCCGTAGCCCACGCCGGCAAGATCACGGTGGAGCACGCGAAGGGCACGACGACCCTGCCGAACACACCCGAGACGGTGCTGGTGTTCGACGTGGCCTCCCTCGACACGCTGGATGCGATCGGGGTCGATGTGGCCGGTGTGGCGGGCGGCTTCTTTCCCGGGCACCTCTCGAAATATGCCGACGACAAATATGAGAAGATCGGATCGCTGTTCGAGCCCGACTACGAGGCGGTGAACGCGGCGGAGCCCGATCTCATCATCACCGGCGGACGCTCCACAGCGGCCTATGGCGATCTTTCCGGCATCGCGCCGACCATCGATCTCACAGTCGATCAGCACGACTATCTCGCAAGCGCAGTCGCCCATGCGGAGACTCTCGGGAAGATCTTCGGCAAGGAGGACGCGGTGAAGGAAAAGATCGCGGCGCTGGAGACCTCTGTAGAGGCACTGAAGACAGACGCGAAAGGAGCCGGCGACGCCCTGATCGTGCTCACCACCGGCGGCCATATGAGCGCCTACGGACCCGGCTCCCGCTTCGGCATGATCCACGACGAGTTCGGCATCCTACCGGCGGTCGACGACCTTGATCCCGCGGTGCACGGCCAGGCCATCTCGTTCGAGTTCATCTCCAAGATCGATCCGGAGTGGCTGTTCGTCATCGACCGGGATGCCGCCATCGAGCAATCCGGCCAGGCCGCCGCCAAGCTTCTGGACAACGAGCTGGTACGCCAGACCACGGCCTGGAAGAAAGGCCAGGTGGTCTATCTCGATCCGGTGAACTGGTACCTGATCGGCAGCGGGCTCACGGCGCTCCAGAACCAGGTGGATGAAGTCTCCGCCGCCCTGACCGAGACGCGTTAGCCTCGCCTCCCGATGCGCCTGCTCCTCGCCATCCTCGCCGTGTTCGGGCTCGCGATCCTGAGCCTGTTCGTCGGGGTGGAGGATCTTTCGTTGGCCGCGCTGGTCTCCGGCAAGGAAGACAGCCACGCGCTCCTCATCTTGTTGGCAAGCCGCATTCCCCGCACCATCGCGCTGGTGCTGGCGGGCATGTCCATGGCGGTCGCCGGCTACATCATGCAGATGCTGGCGCGGAACCGGTTCGTGGAGCCGTCGACGGCGGGCACGGTGGAGTCCGCCGGGCTTGGGATCCTGACCGTGATGATCATTGCGCCCGGCCTGCCGATCTTCGGCCGGATGATCGTCGCCACGCTCTTCGCCATCGCCGGGACGGCCTTGTTCCTGCGCATCATCCAGCAGATCCGAATCCGCTCGCCCTTCATCGTACCGCTGGTGGGTATCATGCTCGCCGGCATCATCAGCTCGCTGACGACGTTTCTCGCCTATCGCTTCGACCTGCTGCAGTCACTGGGCGCCTGGATGACCGGCGACTTCTCCACCGTCCTGCGCGGCCGCTACGAGCTTCTATGGATCTCGTTCGTGCTCACGGGCATCGCCTATTACGCGGCCGACCGCTTCACCGTGGCCGGCATGGGCGAAAACTTCACCACCAATCTCGGCATGAACTACGCCCGCGTCATGGCGCTCGGGCTCACCATCGTCTCCATGGTCACCGCCGTGGTGACGACCACCGTTGGCGTCATCCCCTTCGTCGGTCTGGTGGTGCCGAATATCGTGAGCCTCACCATGGGCGACAATGCACGGCGCTCCATTCCGTGGATCGGTCTGGTGGGCGCGCTGTTCGTGCTCTCCTGCGACATCATCGGGCGGATCGTCCGCTATCCGTACGAGATCCCGGTCGGCACCATTCTCGGCGTGGTCGGCAGCGCCGTCTTCCTCTATCTGCTCTTGCGACGGGGGCGGTGCCTTGCCTGAACCGCGCCGACGCTCTCCCCTCCTCGTGGTGCTTCTGCTGGCCGGACTCGCAGTCGCGTGCGGCATCGCCTTCATGACGGTGGGCGCCAAGGGAAGCTGGGACTTCATCCTGCCCTTCCGCGGCACCAAGCTCGCCGGCATGGTGCTGGTCGGTTACTCGGTGGCGGTTTCCACGGTGCTGTTCCAGACCATCACCCAGAACCGCATCCTCACCCCGTCGGTGATGGGCTTCGATGCGCTCTACGTACTGATCCAGACCTGCCTGGTCTACTTCGTGGGGGCTGCGGGGCTGGCGGGCATCGATCCGCGCCTCCTCTTCTTTGTCGAGGTCGCCATCATGGTGACCTTCGCCGTGGCCCTGTTCCGCTGGCTGTTCTCGGGCCCGGTGCGGAGCATCTATCTCCTGATGCTGGTGGGGCTGGTGTTCGGGATCCTGTTCCGCAGTCTTTCGGCCTTCCTGCAACGAGTCATCGACCCCAACGAGTTCGTCGTGCTGCAGGGGCAGATCTTCGCCAGCTTCAATTCCATCAACGAGCAGCTTTTGCTCGTGGCCACGGTCGCGGTGATCGCCGTCTCCATCGTCGGCTGGCGGCTGATGCATACATTCGATGTGCTGGCGCTCGGGCGCGAAACGGCGGTCAATCTCGGAGTGAACTATCAGCGGACGGTGACGGTCATGCTGATCCTGATCGCGATCCTCGTCTCGGTCTCCACGGCGCTGGTCGGCTCCACCGCGTTCCGCGGACCGGCCATGTTCTTCGGTCTGCTGGTCTCCAATCTCGCCTATCAGCTTGTGCCGACCCATCGCCATGTGTACTTGCTGCCGGCCGCCGCGCTGATCGCGATCATCTTCCTGGCCGGCGGGCAGACGGTGCTGGAGCAGGTCTTCGCGTTCGAGACTGCGCTTCCCATCGTGATCGAATTCCTGGGCGGTATCGTCTTCATCCTGCTCTTGCTTAGAGGATCGGCGCGATGATCGAAGTCTCCAATGTTTCAAAGCGCTATGGCGACAGCGTCGTTGTCGACGACGTCTCCGTCCGATTGACTGCAGGCGGCATCACCTCGGTCATCGGCCCGAACGGGGCCGGCAAGTCGACGCTCGTTTCGATGATCAGCCGGCTGCTGCCCATGGATGGCGGCAAGGTGAGCGTGGACGGGCTGGATGTCACGGAGACGCCGGACGACGTGCTTGCCCGGCATCTGTCGGTGCTGCGTCAGGACAACCAAATCGTGGCCCGGCTCACGGTGGCAGACCTCGTCGCCTTCGGCCGCTACCCCTACACGAAGGGGCGGCTCACCATCGAGGACAAGAAGCATATCGACGATGCGCTGGGCTATCTGGAGCTTATACCCCTGGCGGACCGGTTTCTCGACGAGCTCTCCGGCGGGCAGCGCCAGCGCGCCTTCATCGCCATGGTGCTCTGCCAGGACACCGACTACGTGCTGCTCGACGAGCCGCTGAACAATCTCGACATGAAGCATGCGGTGGGGATGATGCGGCTGTTCAGAGAGGCGGCGGCGAAGTTCGGCAAGACCTTCGTGCTGGTGCTGCACGACATCAATTTCGCCTCCTGCTACTCCGACCACATCGTCGCCATGCGGGATGGCCGGATCGCCTATCAAGGCACGCCGGACGAGATCATGGACCCGGCGGTGCTGCAGGATATCTACGACCTGCCCGTCGACGTACACGAGATCGGCGGCGACAAGATCGGTCTCTATTTCCGATAGGCCTTCCGCCGCGATCAGACCTCGGGCAGCGGTGCCCGATCCAACACGCCGTGGGCGAGCATCACCTCCCAGGCTTCCTCGGCGCTGTCCACGAACTCGAACAGCTTCGCGTCCTCGCTTCCGATCATGTCGAACTCGGCCAGCGCCTCGAAATTGACGATTGAACGCCAGTAGTCCCGGCAGAACAGGATCACGGGCATCATGGGCGGGTATTTGTGGGACTGGCGCAGGGTCAGAATCTCGAACAATTCGTCGAGGGTCCCGAAGCCGCCGGGGAAGACCGCGAGCGCATTGGCGCGCATGGCGAAATGCATCTTGCGGATGCCGAAATAGCGGAAGCGGAAGGTCAGCTCCGGGGTGATGAAGCGGTTCGGCTCCTGGGGCTCGGGCAGCGCAATGTTGAAGCCGATGGTCGGCGCTCCTGCCTCCGCCGCGCCCCGGTTTGCGGCTTCCATGATGCCGGGGCCCGCACCGGTGGCGATGACGTTGTGGCGGTCGCCCTCGATCGCCAGCGCCCCACCGCGTTCTGAGACGATCAATGCGAAGTGGCGCGCCTCTTCGTACCAGACCGACATTCGCTTCTTGTGCTCTGCCCGCTTCCGGCTTGCCTCGTCCTGGGCAGCCTTAAGCGCTTCTTCCGCCTGCTCCGGCGAAAGAACGCGATGGCTTCCGAAGACGACGACCGTCGAGGCGATCCCCTGTTTCTGCAGGGCGAGATCGGCCTTGCTGAACTCCAGCGCCAACCGCAGGGGCCGCATCTCATCGCTGCGGAGGAAGTCGAGATCCTCGAAGGCGAGACGGTGGGTTCTGCCTTTTTCTTCGCTTGCCTCTTCGTCGTCCAAGATGTCCTCCGGTCGGTTCATCGCACGAGCCTCGCAGGCCTCGGCCTCGTAAGCAGAGGCAATGACAGGTCCGCTTCCGGCCTGCAACAGCGAGGGCCGCATGACGCAGTAGACCGCCATCGCCGGAACGGCCTATTCTCCGCGCCTCGATTTTCTTGATCCAACTCTCGGTGAGTTCGAAACGATCTATCCCACCCCAATAGCCTGCACCCCATAGCCGTATGCCTTTCGATCGCTCCCGCAATCGGCGGAGCTTGATCCGGCTCCGGCAGGGCCAGCCCAAGGAGCGCACAGGATGACCAGAACCCTGCAGTCGACGCCCGCCGCGGACGGCTTTCGCATGCCAGGCGAGTGGGAGCCCCATGCGGGAACGTGGATGCTCTGGCCGGAACGGCCGGACGTCTGGCGCCTGGGCGCCCTACCCGTCCGGCAAACCTTCGTGGAGGTGGTGAAGGCCATCGCCACCAGCGAGCCGGTGACCGTGGGCGTCTCGCCGCGGCAGTTCCTCAATGCGCGCGCGGTGCTGCCGCCGGAGATTCGCGTCGTCGAGATCGCCAACAACGATATCTGGATGCGCGATTGCGGCCCGAGCTTCGTGACAAATGCCGACGGCGAGGTCCGCGCGGTGGATTGGAAGTTCAATGCCTGGGGCGGTGTCGACGAAGGCGCCTATTTCCCCTGGGATCAGGACGAGCTGGTGCCCCAGAAGGTGGCCGAGATCGAGCAGGTCGACCGGTATGCGGCGCCCATGATTTTGGAGGGCGGCTCGATCCATGTGGACGGCGAAGGCACCCTGCTCACCACAGAAGAGTGTCTGCTGAACCCCAATCGCAATCCGAAGATGGACCGGGGTCAGATCGAGCACGTGCTCAAGGACTATCTCGGCATCGAGAAGATCATCTGGCTTGGCAAGGGCGTCTATAAGGACGAGACCGACGGCCATGTCGACAATCTCTGCTGCTTCATCCGGCCGGGCGTGGTCGCGCTGGCATGGACCGACGACAAGGACGATCCGCAATACGAGATCTCTGCGGCCGCGTTCGAGCGCTTGTCCGAGGCGACGGACGCGAAGGGCCGTAAGCTGGAGATCCATAAGCTCCACCAGCCGAGCCCTCTGTTCATTACAGAGGAAGAAAGCTCAGGGATTGAAAGCGTGGAAGGCAGCATTACCCGCCAAACCGGCAACCGGCTGGCGGCGTCCTACATCAATTTCTACATCGCCAACTCGGCCATCGTGATGCCGGGCTTCGGCGATCCGGCGGACGAGAAGGCGAAAGCGCAGCTCGAAGCGCTGTTCCCGGGGCGGAAGGTACTGCAGGTCCCGGGCCGCGAAATTCTACTGGGCGGCGGCAATATCCACTGCATCACACAGCAACAGCCGCGGGGCTCGAACGGTTCATAAGCTGTGTATTGTCGCTAAATCGACCTCATTGGCGCGCCGACCCCCTGCAACCAATGGTAAAGTTTCTCCACTGCCGGAGAGGACGGGCAATTTGATTCCCGCGCTTCCGGTTTAGACCGGACGCATCCGGATCGAGGGGGAGAAGCGGCATGGTCACGTGGCGTGGTGCGCTGGCGGGGGCTCTCGCGCTCTGCTTAATGGGGGCTTCGGGAGCACAGGCCCAGGACAACAATCTTGCCCAGCAGGCGCAGAACCCGATCGCCAATCTGATTTCGGTCCCCTTCCAGAACAACACCAACTTCAATGTCGGGCCGTTCGGGGACGAGCAGAACGTCCTCAATATCCAGCCTGTCATCCCATTCAAGCTGAACGACGACTGGAATCTCGTCACCCGCTGGATCCTACCGGTGGTGTATCAGCCGCCGGTCTATCAAGGTGACGAGAGCGATTTCGGCCTGGGCAATTTCAACCCGAGCTTCTTCTTCGTCACCGAGGTCACTCCAAAGCTCATGGTCGGCGGCGGCCCGACCTTCCTGCTGCCGACCAACACGGATGCGAGCCTGGGCGTGGACAAGTGGGGCGCCGGGCCGACAGCCGCGGTGGTCTGGACCCCGGGCAAATGGGTGGTCGGCGGTCTGGTGAACAACATCTGGTCGTTCGCCGGCGATTCGAGCGAGCCGGAAGTCAACCAGTTCCTGTTCCAGTATTTCGTGAACTACAACCTCAAGGACGGCTGGTACCTCACCTCGGCGCCGATCATCACCGCGGACTGGAACGCGCCGTCCGACGATCAATGGACGCTGCCGCTCGGCGGCGGTGTGGGCCGCGTGTTCAATATCGGCCACCAGCCCATGAACATGTCCCTCAGCGCCTACGACAACGTCATCGCGCCGGAAGGCGCGGCCGACTGGCAGCTTCGCCTCCAGGTGCAGTTCCTCTTCCCGACGGGAGGGTGAGGCTTCCGGGAGGCGCGTCTTACGCGACAGAGCTGAGGAGAGCGTCTTCGCCGCGCAGATTGCTCTCGATGAGGGCGGCGCCTGCGCGGATGTCCCTCAGCAGCGCATCGACCAGCAGGGTCTCGTCGCGCTTTTCGAGCGCCCGCAGGATCACCTTGTGATGATCGACCAGATAGTGGTCGCGGATCTTGTCGCCCGCCACACGCTGGCTCGGCCCCATCTGAAGCCACACGCTTTCGATGCAGTTCATGGCCGAGTGATACGGGTTCAGCTCGTAGAGTCCCTTGTGGAACTGCTGGTTCAGCACGATGAGATCGTCCACGGCGTCCTGATCGACCTTCTCGTCCATGCGCTGGTCGAGTGTCCGGAGCCGCGCGATATCGATATCGGAGACGTAGGGCAGCGCGCGGGTGGCAGCATGGGCCTCCAGGATCTCGCGGAGCGCAATGAGATCCTCGAAGCGCTCAAGGGTCATCTCCGGGATCTTCATGCGGCGGTTGCCGAGAATCTCGATGGCGTGCTCGGAGCTGAGCCGCCGGATGGTTTCGCGGATCGGGGTCGGGCTCATGCCGAGCGCGTCCGCAAGACCGCGCATGGTCAACTGAGTGCCCGGCGGAATGGCGCCGACCATGATGCAGTGGCGCAGCTTGAGATAGCTCCGTTCCTGGGTGGTCAGGGTCGAGTCGACCTGCACATCTGCCAAAGCGGCCCGGTAGTCGGCCATCAACAAAATCTCCAATGCGATCCTTCGGTGACGGAACCCCGGCGCAATTATCCGCCCGGCCATGTTGACGTCACGGCAAAATGGTATCACAAATGTAGAATAGCTATCAAAACAAAGAAAAAGAAATCAATAGGATATGGGATCGGACCCTAAAGCCTGGCTGGCGGAACGGCCGGAAATCGCCTCGATCTTTGCCTGTCTCTGCGATCTGAACGGAACGCTGCGGGGCAAATGGATGGCGGCCGAGCAGAGCTCAAAGCTGCTCTCCGGTGGCATTCGCATGCCGTTCTCCACCTTGAATGTCGATATCTGGGGCGCCGATATCGAGGGCAGTCAGTTCGTCTACGAGACGGGCGATGCGGACGGGGTCTGCTCCTATACGGGCCGGCCGCTGGTCGCCGCCGACTGGATGAGCCGCCCGGGCGCCATGGCGCTTCTCTGGATGTCGCACGAGGACGGCACGCCCTTCCTGGGCGATCCGCGCCGGGCGCTGGCGGCGATCTGCGAACGGTACGAGGCCGCCGGTCTCAGCCCTGTCGTCGCCGGCGAGTTCGAGTTCTATCTGTTCGATCCGTCGGGGGCGCGCCCGATGCCGCCGATCTCGCCCGTCTCAGGCGACCGGCTCGATGCCCACAATGCGATCTCCATCAGCGAGATGCAGCATTTCGAGGGCTTCCTGAACGACGTCTACGACTATTGCGGGAACCAGGATATCGGTCTCGACACGACGATCTCCGAATACGGCTTCGGGCAGTTCGAAGTCAGCATGAAGCATATCGCCGATCCCCTCAAAGCGGCGGACGATGCGATCCTGTTCAAGCACATGGTCCGCGCCATCGCGCGCAAGCACGGTTTCGGCGCCACCTTCATGGCCAAGCCCTATGGCGACGATTCCGGGAGCGGGCTGCACTATCACGTCTCCATGCTGGATACGGACGGAGCCAACGTGTTCGACGACGGCAGCGCGGAAGGCTCCGAGACTCTGCGCCATGCGGTGGGCGGACTGCTGACGACCATGCAGGAATGCATGCTCGCCTTCGCGCCCCACGAAAACTCCTACCGTCGCTTCCAGCCCGGCACCCATTCACCGGCCTCGGTCGGCTGGGGCTACGAGAACCGGACCGCGGCGGTGCGCATTCCCGGCGGCTCGGCCCAAGCGCGCCGGTTCGAACATCGCGTGGCCGGTGCGGACGCCAATCCCTATCTCGTGCTCGCAAGCATTCTGGGCGGCGCGCTTCTCGGCATCGAGCGCAAGCTAACCCCGCCGCCGCCCGTCGACGGCAACGCCTACGACGCCGATCTCCCACCCCTGGCCCAGGAGTGGGGGGCCGCGATCGAGGCGTTCAACGCAGGTTCCCATGTCATCGATATCTTCTCGCCGACCCTGCAGCGCATGTTCGTCGACTGCAAACGCCAGGAGCTGCACCGCTTCCGGCGAACGGTGACCGAGTTCGAACATCAGACCTATCTGGAAGTCGTGTAGTGGCGAAGCAGACGACATATGCCGGCGACGGCGAATATGTGGATAGCTATTACGCATATTCAGCGAATCCCGCCCCTGAGCGGCCTCCTCTGAAGGAAGAGGTGCACGCGCAAGTGTGCGTGGTCGGCGCGGGCTATTCGGGGCTGTCTGCCGCTATCACGCTCGCCGAGAAGGGCTACCAGGTGCGTCTCCTGGAAGGCGCAAAAGTCGGCTGGGGCGCCTCGGGCCGCAATGGCGGTCAGATCGTCAACGGGCTGAACGCCGGCCTGCAATCCTTCCGGAAACGCTATGGCGAGGACACGGCGAAATTCGTCGCCAGCGTCGTGCAGGAAGGCGGCGAGATCATCCGAGACCGGGTGAAGCGTTACGAGATCGCCTGCGACCTGAAGGACGACAACGTCTTCGCTGCGCTGAATTCGCGGCATATGCAGGAGCTCGAAGAGCGGGTCGCGGTCTGGGAGAGCTACGGGCTGCACCATCAGGAGCTGCTGTCCCGGGAGCAGATGCAGGAGTATGTGCGCTCCGACCTCTATGTGGGTGGCGTGGTCGACCGGTCCGGCGGCCACATGCATCCCCTCAACCTCGCGCTGGGCGAGGCGGCAGCCCTTGAGAGCCTCGGCGGCGTCATCCACGAGCACACCCCGGCGGTCCGCATCGACGACAGCGGCCCGAAGCCTGTCGTCATCACGCCCGACGGCAAGGTGACCTGCGATACACTGGTGCTGTGCGGGAATGCCTATCTCGGCTCCGTTGTGCCGACGCTCTCCTGGCGTGTCATGCCGGTCTCCACCCAGATCATGGCAACAAAGCCGCTGGGGGATGCGCTTGCCCACTCGCTGATCCCCTCGGACGCCTGCGTCGAGGACGTCCGCTATGTTCTGGACTACTACCGCCTATCGGCGGACAAGCGGCTCTTGTTCGGTGGCGGCACGGTCTATGGCGGCTCCGACCCGAGCGACATCAAAGCGAAGCTGATGAGCAACATGCTCAAGGTCTTTCCGCAGTTGAAGGATGTTCCGATCGATTTTGCCTGGAGCGGCAACTTCGCCCTGTCCTTCACCCGGGTGCCTCAGCTCGGCCGGCTCGGCGACAACACATATTTCGCGCAAGGTTATAGCGGCCACGGCGTGGTCGGCTCCCATCTCTTCGGGCGCATCCTTGGCGAGGCGATCGACGGGGACCGCTCGCGGTTTGACGTCTTCGCCAAAATGCCGTGGGTGCCCTTCCCCGGCGGGCGGCTCTTCCGGGTTCCCTATTCGACCGTGGGCTCCTGGTGGTATGCGCTCCGGGACAAGCTCGGAATCTGACGGGGACTTCCAGCCGCGGCATCAGGGGGGATTGTCGAGACGCCTCGCTTTCCCCAGATAGGCTGGAGCCCTTCGCCGCCAACCCATTCCGAAATACTCTGACTTATTGGATTACGCTTATGAAGATCGGCATTCTGGAGACCGGACACACGCCCGACGAAATTCGGGGATCCCAGGGCGACTACGACGATCTCTTCCGTGCCTTCCTGGCGGACAAGGGGCTCGAATTCGAAACCTATCCGGTGGTCGACGGCGTGTTTCCCGACAGCCCGAACGAGGCGGATGGCTGGCTGATCACCGGCTCCAAACATGGCGCCTATGAGGACCATCCCTGGATCCCGCCGCTGGAGGAATTCATCCGCGCGGCTTACGCGGACTCCATTCCCGTGGTCGGCATCTGCTTCGGCCATCAGATCGTGGCGCAGGCGCTGGGCGGCAAGGTCGTGAAGTTCGACGGCGGGTGGTCCGTCGGCGCGACGGAATATCATCTCAAAGGTGGCGAGGAGGCCCGGCTGATCGCCTGGCATCAGGACCAGGTCGTCGAGCTGCCGCCGGAAGCAGAGGTCGAAGGCTATTCGGAGTTCTGCCGCTATGCGGTGCTGCGCTACGGCGACAAGGCCCTGACCATCCAGCCCCATCCGGAGTTCACGCCGACATTCTCACGGGCGCTGCTCGAGGCGCGGGGGTCGACCCTGCCCTACGACATCGCGGAGAATGCCGCGGCGAGCTTCGACCTCCCGCTCGACCGGGAAGCGTTCTCCGAACAGATCGCCGATTTCTTCCGCGCATCCGTCGACCGGCTCAAAGTGCCGGCGAACGAAGAAGGCTGAGTAGCGGCTTACGGCATCGAGACGGCTTTGATCTCGCAGTAGTCTTCGAGGCCGAACACGCCGCCTTCGCGGCCGTTGCCCGACATCTTGTAGCCGCCGAAGGGCGAGCCGAAGCCGATATCGGTGCCGTTGATGCGCACCATGCCGGCACGCAGACGGCGCATGACTTTCTTTGCGCGCTCCGGATCGGCTGACTGGACGAAGGCGCAGAGGCCGTAGGGCGTGTCATTGGCGATTTGGATCGCCTCCTCGTCGTCACCGTATGAGATCATCACCAGGACGGGACCGAACACCTCTTCCTGGGCGATGGTCATGTCGTTGGTGACGTCGCCGAACACGGTGGGACGCACGAAGTAACCGCGATTGAATCCGCCTGGCAGACCCGGTCCGCCGGCAAGCAGCTTGGCGCCCTCGCCCATGGCCGTCTCGATCAGTCCCTGGACCTTATCGAACTGAACCTTTGAGACGAGGGGGCCGATATGGGGTCCCCGCTCCGTGGGTTGGCCGACTTCGAAGGTCTCCGCCATCTCGCCCGCCTTGGCCATGGCATCGGCGTACTGGCTTTCATGGACGAGCATACGGGTCGGGGCGTTGCAGCTCTGACCGGAGTTCATGAAGCATTGCGCGAGCCCCTGCTTGATAGATTTCTCCAGGTCGGCATCGTCGAGGATGACGTTGGGCGACTTGCCGCCCAGCTCCAGGGTCACGCGCTTGACGGTCTCTGCCGCATCCTTGGTGATCAGGCGGCCGGCGCGCGTGGAGCCCGTGAAGGACATCATCTGGATGTCCGGATGCTTGGAAAGCGCGGAGCCCACGGTGGGGCCGTCGCCGTTCACCAGGTTGAAGACCCCGGGAGGGACCCCGGCCTCGTCGAGAATCTCGGCGAAGAGCAGCGCGTTGAGGGGCGTCACCTCCGACGGCTTCAGGACCACGGTGCAGCCCACCGCCATAGCGGGGAAGACCTTCAGGGCGATCTGATTGATCGGCCAGTTCCACGGCGTGATCATGCCGCAGACGCCGATGGGCTCGCGGCGGATGAGATCGCCCTCGGTGTTGATGTGCTCGAACTCGAAAGCCTCCAGCGCGTCGATGGTCGCCTTGAGATGGCCGACACCGACAGCGGTCTGGGCCTTGTCGCAAAGGTCGATGGGCGCGCCGAGCTCTGAGCAGATGACGGCCGACATCTCGTCGTAGCGCCGCTCGTAGATTTCCAGGATCTTCTTCAGAAGCGCGATGCGCTCCTCCCGGCTCGTCTCGGAAAAGGTTGCGAAGGCGCGATTGGCGGCGGCGACCGCATCGTCGACATCCTCCGCCGTCCCCATGGCGATGGTCGCGATGACTTCCTCGTTCGCCGGGTTGATGACGTCTTCCGTCGTGCCGCCCTTAGGCGAGACCCAGGCGCCGTCGATATAGAACTTGTCGGTCTTGAGATCGGTCATAAAGCTATAGCGCTCCCGGAGAGGAGCGCCTCCTAGAGTTTGTCGCGCAGGGAGTACCAAGTCATGGCGACCGCCAGGAGCGGCAGGCGCATGGCCGGTCCTCCGGGGAAGGACGCGTTTGGGATGTCACTCATGATGTCGAAGCGGCCGGCCTGATTGGCAATGGCATCGGCGGCAATTTTTCCCGCCATGGTCGCCATCCCCACCCCGTGGCCTGAGAAGCCCGAGACCGACAGGATGTTGCGGTCGACACGATAGAAATACGGCAGGCGAGACCGGGTGATGGCCAGCGTCCCGCCCCAGGCGTAGTCGATGCGCGTCTCTGCGAGCTGCGGGAAGATCTCCAGCATGGGCTTGCGCACCGTGGCGGCAATATCTTCGGGGAAGCGATAGTTGTAGGTCTCCCCGCCGCCAAACAGCATGCGCTGGTCTTCGGTGAGGCGGAAGTAATTGACCACGAAGCGGCTGTCCGCGACGGCGTAGTCATTCTTGATGAGGGACTTGGCGAAGTTGTCGCCCAGCGGCTCGGTGACCACGATGTAGTTGTTGATCGGCATCACCTTCGCCGCGGCGCTCGGTTCGATATTGTTGTGATAGCCGTTCAGGCCGAGCACCAGATGCTTGGCGCTCACCACGGCCTCGTCCGTGCGCACCTTGACCGTCTCGCCGTGATCGAAGCCCGTCATGCGGCTCGTCTCGAAGATCCGCACGCCGGCGGCTTCGGCCATCTTCGCCAGGCCGAATGCGTAGCGGAGCGGATGGAGATGGACGGCACCCATGTTCAAGGAACCGGAGTGATAATCCGGCGAGCCGACTTCTTCGCGGATCGCGTGGCTGTCGAGGAAGCTGATCTCATCGTCACCGTAGATGGTGCGCATATGCTCGACATATGCCTTGGTGTCATCCGTGAAGCGCGCCCGGTGGTCGGCATGGATGATGCCAGGCTTGAGGCCGCAATCGATCTTGCCGCGCTCGATCAGCCCCTTCGCAAGGGCTACGGAGTCCTGGCCGATCTCCCATAGGATCTTGGCCTTCTCCAAACCGAACTCCTTCTCGAGCTCAGGCTGCTCGACCCGCTGGCCGCCACTGAGCTGGCCGCCGTTCCGGCCCGAGGCACCGAACCCGACACGGCTCGCTTCCAGCAGAACGACATCGAGGCCCTGCTCGGCGAGATGCAGCGCGCTGGAGAGGCCGGTGAAGCCGCCGCCGACCACACAGACATCCGCCGAGATCTCGCCTTCGGCTTGGCGGTACGGGCCGGGCGGCGTCGCGGTCGCGGCGTAGTAGGAGTCCGGATACTCTCCCGGACGGTCGTTGATGGTCAGAATGTCCATGGGTCGCGTTGCGCAAGCGCTTGTTAGGCGGCCTGCAGCAGACCTTCGCTTTGGATGCGGTCGTAGGTTTGATCGAGAGACTTCCAGACCCGTTCCATCAGCAAGTCGATCTCGTCCTCCGAGATGACAAGCGGCGGCGCGATGATCATGCGGTCGCCGACGGCGCGCATCACCAGTTGGTTCGCCATGCACATATCTCGGCACAGGAGCCCGACCGTGCCTTCTTCGGCGGCGAATTTTGCGCGGGATTCCTTGTCCGGCGTCAGGGCGATGGACGCGATCAGCCCCTTGATCTTGGCCTCGCCCACCAGGGGGTGCCCGGCCAGCGCCTCCCACTTCTCCTTGATGTAGGGGCCGGTCGTCTCCTTGACCCGGTCGACGATGCCTTCCTCTGAGAGGATGCGCAGATTCTCAAGTGCGACGGCCGCTGCCACGGGGTGGGCGGAATAGGTGAAGCCGTGATTGAACTCGCCGCTGTCGTTGATCACCGCGGCGACCTCGTCACTCACGAGCGAGCCGCCGATGGGCATGTAGCCTGAGGACAAGGCCTTGGCGATGGTGACGATGTCCGGGTCGATGCCATAGTGCTGGAAGCCGAACCACTCGCCGGTGCGCCCGAAGCCGCAGATCACCTCGTCGGCGATCATGAGGATGTCGTACTTCTTCAGGATGCGGTTCATCTCGGGCCAGTAGCTGTCCGGCGGGATGATGACGCCGCCGGCCCCTTGGATCGGCTCGGCGATGAAGGCCGCGACCTTGTCCTCGCCAAGCTCCAGAATCTTCTCTTCCAGCTCGCGGGCCCGGGCCAACCCGAACTCTTCCGGGCTCATTTCGCCGCCTTCGGACCACCAGTCGGGCTGATTGATATGCACGATGCCGGGAATGGGAAGACCGCCCTGCTCGTGCATGAGCTTCATGCCGCCGAAGGAGGCCGCGCCCACGGTCGAGCCGTGATAGCCGTTCCAGCGTGCGATGATGGTCTGCTTCTCAGGCTTGCCCTTGGCGGCCCAGTAATGGCGCACCAGACGGAGATTGGTGTCGTTCGCCTCCGACCCCGAGGTTGAGAAGAAGACATGGTTCAGATCACCCGGCGCCAGCTCGGCGAGACGCGTGGCCAGACGGATGGCCGGCACGTGGGATGTCTGGAAGAAGGTGTTGTAGTAGGGAAGCTGCTTCATCTGCGCAGCGGCGACGTCGGCAAGCTCATCGCGCCCGTAGCCGATCGCGACGCACCAGAGCCCCGCCATCCCGTCCAGGATCTCGTTACCCAGGCTGTCGCGCAGGAACACGCCGTCGGCCTCGGTGATGATGCGGACGCCCTTGGCGCCGAGCTCGCTACCATGGGTGAAAGGATGCAGGTGATGGGCCGCATCCATGCGCTGCAGCTGCTCGGTCGAATAGTTCAAGGTTGTGTTCACGGTCTTGGCCCCGTCCCTCATTACACGTTGAGCATCAGATGCTCGCGCTCCCACGGAGAAATCTCCTGCCGGAACTCGATGAGCTCGGCGTTCTTGATGGCTTCGAAGACGGTGCAGAACGGCTCGCCGAGAACGGCCCGGATGTCCTTTGCCGCCTCGAAACCCACTAGGGCCGCCGCCAGCCCGTCGGGCAGCACGCTGCCTTCACCCCAGACCTCACGGGTGGCCTCGGGGGTCGGCGCGGTCTCGTTCACCATTCCCAGATAACCGGCCGCCAGGCTGGCGGCGATGGCGAGATAGGGGTTCGTGTCGATGCCGATGATCCTGTTCTCGACGCGGCGGGATTCCGCATCGCAGATCGGAATCCGCAAGCCCGTGGTGCGATTGTCCTTCGACCACTCGACGTTGTCCGGCGCGCTCATGCGGCCGTTCAGGCGGCGATAGCTGTTGGCGTAGGGCGCGAGCAGCGGCATCACCTCCACGAGGTGCTTCTGGGAGCCGCCGATGAAGTGCAGGAACTCCGGCGACACCTCCCCCTTCTTGTCGGAAAAGATGTTCGCACCGGTCTTGATGTCCACCACGCTCTGATGGATGTGCATGGCCGAGCCCGGCTCGTCGCGCATGGGCTTCGCCATGAAGGTGGCGAAGGTGTTGTGCTTCAGGGCGGCCTCGCGGATGGCACGCTTGAAATAGAAGACCTCGTCGGCCAGCCGGAGCGGATCGCCGTGCAGCAGATTCAGCTCGATCTGCCCCGCCCCACCTTCCTGGATCATCGTGTCGATGTTCAGGCCTTGCGCTTCGGCGAAGTCGTAGATCGTGTCGATGACCGGGCCGTACTCGTCGACGGCGACCATGGAGAAGGACTGACGTCCGGAGGCCGCACGTCCGGTTCGCCCGATGGGCGGTTCGATGGGCTCGTTGGGGTCGACATTGGGCTTGGTGAGATAGAATTCCAGCTCGGGCGCCACAACCGGGCGCCAGCCGCGCTTCTCATAGAGGCCCACGACCCGCTTCAGAACGTTGCGGGGGGCGACCTCGATCGGTTCGCCACCACGGGTCTGCAGATCGCAGATGACCTGAAGGGTCACATCATCCGCCCAGGCCGCCGCGCAGGCCGTGCTCATGTCGGGAATCAGCGCGATATCCCTCTCCATCCACTGGTTCTCGATCTGATCGATCTCGACATAGTCGCCGGTGATCGTCTGATAGAAGAGGGAGTCAGGCAGATAGTAGATGGTGTTTGGCGAGAACTTCTCCGACGGCATGGCCTTGCCGCGGGACATCCCCACCATGTCGGGGATGATGCACTGAACCTCCTCCACCCGCTCGTCGCCGCGGAATTGATGGAAGGTCTCAGGAAGTAGGTCGAACCAGTCTGGCTTTGTAAAGCGGGTCACGCTGCACACACATCATAAAGGCATGAAAGATAAGGGCGCGGACACATGTCCGAACGCCGGGATATTGCTCGGCCGGCACCGCTTCGCCAATTGTGGATTGTTGCCATGCATAAATCTGATCAAAAAATTCCCGTCAAGAAATTTTGATCAAATCCTCCTTTTGCGCATCCCCCTCGAACAACCCGCTGCGGATGGTGTCGATCCCCTGGAGGATATCCTCCCGCATGGCGTCCTCGACCTTGTCGGGCCGGTTGTCCCTCAGCGCGGCCAGCGCCTGCTCGTGCATGTCGATCAGATTGAAGGTGCCGAAGCGACCGAACATCACGCGCAAGGAGGGGCCGGTCTTCAGCCAGAGCCGCTCCACGATGTTGATTAGCTCGCGCTTTCCCGATGCCTGATAGATGGCCATGTGGAAGCGATAGTTCTGGATCAGGTACTCGCGCACATTGCCGTGCTCGATCGCCGAGTTCAGGGCCTGGTCGATCATGTCGAGCTCATAGACCTTGCTAACGCCGATCTTCTCGGCCCCCCAACGCGCCAGCTTCGGCTCGATAGCCAAGCGCGCGAAGGCGAATTCCTCAAGCTTCGCTTCCGTCATGACCGGTACGCAGACCCGGCGATTGCCCATGAATTCGAGCGCGCCTTCGCTGGTGAGACGGCGGATCGCCTCGCGCACGGGGGTCATCCCGGCACCCAGAACATTGGTGAGGCCCTGGATGGTCACCGCTTGCCCGGGAGCCAGCTCGCCGTAGAGGATCATGTCCCGAATGAGCTTGTAGACCCGAAGATGTGCCGGCTGTTTCAGGTTACCGACCTCCAACTGCCCTTGCCATTTTGCGAAATAACCGCTCTGATTTCCTGGGTTTAGCCTCGGCCGTCAGCGTCGAAGCGGCACGACAGCCGTTTCGTCTTGCCACGCCAAACCAAATTTGATCAAATAATTTAGCGTAACTCGAAATCCAAGTCACGGAGTAGAGCACGACATGAGGTACATCTGGGTCATCTGCACCTGCCTGTTGGCATTCGCCGCCATGGTTCCCGCCAACAGCTCGCCCGCTTCTGCCGAAGAAGTCCACGTCTACAACTGGTCGGACTACATCGACGAGTCCCTGTTGAAGAAGTTCGAGGACGAGACCGGCATCAAGCTGGTCTATGACGTCTTCGACAGCAACGAAGTGCTTGAAACCAAGCTGCTCGCAGGCTCCTCGGGTTACGACGTCGTTGTCCCGTCCGCCACCTTCCTGGAGCGCCAGATTGAGGCGGGGGTGTTCCAACCGCTGGACTTTTCCAAGCTGCCGAACGCCGACAATCGCTGGGATGTGGTGATGGAGCGGCTCGAACCCTACGACCCGGGCAACAAGTATTCCGTCAACTACATGTGGGGCACCACCGGCATCGGCTATAACGTCGAGAAGGTGAAGGAGGCCCTTGGCGAGGATGCGCCGGTCAACAGCCTCGACCTGATCTTCAAGCCGGAGAATATGGAGAAGCTCTCCAAATGCGGCGTGATGTTCCTCGATGCCCCGACGGAGGTCATTCCGGCGGCGCTGAAATACATCGGCGAGGATCCCAATTCGAAGGATCCCGAGGTCATCGCCAAGGCCGAACCGGTGATCGCAGCGGTCCGCCCCTACATCCGCAAGTTCCACAGCTCCGAGTACATCAATGCCCTCGCGAACGGGAATATCTGCGTTGCGTTCGGCTGGTCGGGCGATGTCTTCCAGGCTCGCGACCGGGCTGCGGAAGCCGATAACGGTGTGGAAATCGGCTACAGCATTCCGAAGGAAGGTGCGCTGATGTGGTTCGACCAGATGGCCATCCCGAAGGATGCGCCCAATCCGGATGCCGCGCACAAGTTCATCAACTTCATGATGGACGCCCAGAACATGGCCGACGCCTCCAACTACGTCTATTACGCGAACGGCAACAAAGCCTCGCAGGAACTGCTCGAAGAGGACGTGATCGGCGACCCGGCCATCTATCCCGACGAGGAGACGATGGACAGCCTCTTCACCGTCTCCGCATACGACCCGAAGGTCCAGCGCGTGGTGACGCGGATGTGGACCCGGGTGAAGTCCGGAACATAGAGCAAGACATCAATTGCGCGGGACCCTTCGTCCCGCGCAATTCGTATTTGGGGTGGGGCTGCAAAAAAGAAGACGGTGATGGCTCAGAATGCTGCGACTGAAGGCTTCGCGCCTTGGAAAGATCCTGACGCAAATCCTCTAATCCGCTTTGAGAATGTTACGAAACGGTTCGGCGACTTTACCGCCGTCAACAATCTCAACCTGACGATCTACGAGCGGGAGTTCTTCGCGCTTCTCGGAGCATCGGGCTGCGGCAAGACGACGTTGCTGCGGATGCTGGCAGGCTTCGAAACGCCGACCGAGGGGTTCATCGTGTTGGACGGCCAGCGCATCAACGATGTGCCGCCCAACAAGCGGGCGGTGAACATGATGTTCCAGAGCTATGCGCTGTTTCCGCATCTCAGCGTCTGGGACAACATCGCCTTCGGCCTGCGCCGCACGAAGATGGAAAAGGACGCCATCGGCGACCGGGTTCAGGAGATGCTGCGGCTGACCCAGCTCGACACCTTCGCCCGGCGCAAGCCGCATCAGCTCTCCGGCGGCCAGCGTCAGCGCGTGGCGCTCGCCCGTTCTCTCGCCAAGGCGCCGAAGCTGCTGCTGCTCGACGAGCCGCTCGCAGCGCTCGACAAGAAGCTGCGCCAGGAAACCCAGTTCGAACTGATGGATATCCAGGAGAAGACGGGCACCACCTTCGTGATCGTGACCCACGATCAGGAAGAGGCGATGACCGTCGCGTCCAGGGTGGCCGTCATGAACAAGGGCGATGTCCTGCAGGTCGCAACGCCCGGCGAGATCTATGAAGCGCCAAAGTCGGTCTACGTCGCCGACTTCATCGGCGAGGTCAACATCATCGATGGGACCGTGAAGATTACGGGCCCCGAAGAGATCGCCATCCAGTACTCGGAAACGTCGCCGCCCATCCAGGCGACGGTCGATACGGAGGGCTTCAGCGACGGACAGAAGGTCTCGTACGCGATCCGACCGGAGAAGATCGGCGTCTCCTTGAACAAGGACGATCCGAGGCCGAACAAGGTCAAGGGCACGGTGGTCGACATCGCCTATCTGGGCAGCACCTCGACCTATCACGTGCGTCTTGATTGCGGCCAGATGGTATCCGCTCAGATGACCAATGTGCGGCGGATCGAGCACCGCGAGATCACCTGGGAAGACACGGTCTGGCTCAGCTGGAGCAAAACCGCCGGCCTCGTCTTGGTGAAGTAGCAGATCATGAACCTCCGCCGTCTGCTCATCGTCATCATTCCCTACGCCTGGCTGGTCGGCCTTTTCCTCGTCCCGTTCCTGATCATCCTGAAGATCTCGCTATCGGACACGGCGATCGCCATTCCGCCCTACACGCCGACGCTCGATCTCTCGGCGGGATGGCAGGGGCTGAAGGATTTCTTCTCCGAGCTCGATCTGGAGAACTACTACTTCCTGTGGACCGATAGCCTCTACTGGAAGTCGTTTGTCTCCTCCATCACCATCGCGACGATCTCGACCCTCCTCACGCTGCTGGTCGGCTTTCCCATCGCCTACGCCATGGCGCGCGCGCCTTCGGCCTGGCGGCCAACGCTCATGATGCTGGTGATCCTGCCGTTTTGGACGTCCTTCCTGATCCGCGTCTATTCGTGGATGGGGATCCTCTCGACCAACGGCGTACTCAACAATTTCCTGATGTGGACGGGGCTTATCGACTCCCCATTCCAGATCCTGAACACGCCCACGGCGGTCTATATCGGCATCGTCTACACCTATCTGCCGTTCATGATCCTGCCGATCTACTCCACCCTGGAGAAGATGGACATGTCCTTGCTGGAAGCGGCGGAGGATCTGGGCTGCACGAGCTTTTCCGCATTCTGGCTGGTGACCGTACCGCTCGCTCGCTACGGCATCATCGCTGGCTGTTTCCTGGTCTTCATTCCGGTGAATGGCGAATTCGTCATTCCCTCGCTGCTCGGCGGCTCGCGCACCATGATGATCGGCAAGGTGCTGTGGGATGAGTTCTTTAATAATCGCGACTGGCCGGTGGCGTCGGCGGTGGCCATCGTGCTGCTGCTGCTCCTGGTGGTGCCCATCGTGCTGTTCCAACGAGTGCAGCAGAAGCAAGAGGAGGCCGGGATATGAACAGGCCCCTTAGCTGGTTCAACATCACATCCCTGACACTGGGCTTTACGTTCCTCTACCTGCCCATGGTCATCCTGGTCATCTACAGCTTCAACGCCTCGAAGCTGGTGACCGTCTGGGCCGGTTTCTCGACCAAGTGGTATGTCCGGCTGCTGCATGACGAGCAGTTTCTAGACGCGGCATGGGTGACCCTGAAGGTCGCGGTCTTCTCCTCCACCCTGGCGGTCATCCTCGGCACCATGGCGGCCTATACGCTGGTGCGGATGCGGCGTTTCCCCGGACGTACGATGTTTTCGGGCATGGTCTATGCGCCGCTCGTCATGCCTGACGTGATCATCGGTCTGTCGCTGCTTCTGCTCTTCATCGCAATCGGCCTGGACCGCGGTGTCTTCACCATCGTGCTGGCCCATACGACCTTCGCCATGTGCTACGTGGCCATCGTCGTTTCCTCGCGCCTGACGAGCTTCGACGAGTCCCTCGAAGAGGCGGCGCTCGATCTGGGCTGCACGCCGTTCGATGCCTTCAAATCCGTGACCCTGCCGATCATCGCACCGGCGGTGATCTCGGGCTGGCTGCTCTCCTTCACCCTGTCGCTCGACGATCTGGTGATCGCTTCCTTCGTGACCGGTCCCTCCTCCACCACGCTGCCGATCAAGATCTTCTCCTCGATCCGGCTGGGCGTGAATCCGGAGATCAACGCGCTCTCCACCATCATGATCGGCCTCGTAACGGTCGGCGTGCTTGCCGCCTCGCTGGTGTCGCGGCACACCATCGCCCGGCGCGAGCGGGAAGCGCTGGAAGCCAATCTCGCCCCCGTCACAGAACCTGCGCTCGCCAGCGCGACCGAAGGCGTGGTTCGGGACGAGGAAGAAGAGGAAGCCGAGAAGAAAGCGAGCGAGGCGCGGGCCTAGAGCGGTGGCCGATCGCGTTTCATGATCATCTTCCGGTCGAAGCTCGCCGCCAGCAGGGCGACGACGATCAGAGCGCTGCCGGCCATCTGCATCGTGCTGATCGGCTCCCCCAAAAACGCCACCGCGCCACTGACGCCGAACACCGGGATGAGCGTCAGATAGAGGGCGGCCTTCTGCACCGGAATGGTTCTCACCGCATAGAGGTAGAGCCAGAAGGGCAGCGTGTGCTGCGCCAAACCCGAGAAGACCACGAACAGCCATTCGCCGGCCGTGGGCCAATCCGGCAGGCTTTCCCATCCGGCCCCAAGCGCGACCACGGTTACTGTGAGGATGATCACCAGACCGACGCTCTGCTGGAGGCCCGCCAGGAGCAGCGGCGGCGCGTGATTGGCCAACCGGCTGGAGAGCACCACATAGAGCGCGGCGAACAGCGTCGAGCAGACGATCAGCAGATCGCCGGCGGTGTGGACACCCCCTTCCCCGAAGCCGGTCGCGGTCACAAGCCCTGCGCCGATCACCGCCAGGACGATAGCCACGATATCGCGGCGGCGGCTCCGTTCTCGAAACACCAGGAAGAGGAGCGCCAGAGAGAGGACGGGCTCGGTGGCGCCAATGAGGGATGCGTTCGCGGCCGTGGTGAGCGCCAGGCCCTGCATGCCGACCACGTAGGAGAGGCCCGGCTCGAGCAGCCCGTTGAGCGCGGCGATGCGCATGGGGCGGCCGATCTTCGGCACGCCCTGGAGCCCCAGGACAATTGCCCAGATCACCGCGATGCTGGCGCAGAGCTGAACGGTAAGCAGAGAGAAGGGCGGCAGGATCGCCAGCGCGCCCTTGCTCATGACGGTCGCCAGGCCCCAGCAGGCGGCCGAGGCGATCATGGCAAAGGTGGCCACGCCGATGCTGGGCGCCGGCGGCAATTCAAGCGCACGCGTTGTCATGATCTGAAGTGCTTTTTTGGTCTGAGCTGCTCGCGCAGGTTCGGCGCAAGGCCGCCGAAATCGGTCCTGATCATTTCAACATCCGAAGGGAGGTCGCTTCGGCTTCTGCCGATGAAGGACCGCGCCTCAACTCCATCTTAGGGTGATCCGGCCGCCGAACTCCTATGCTGGTCCGCGGCCGATAAACTGATGCCCGGCAATCTAGCATCTGACGGGGCATTCGGCGCGCGGCAATGCGCGCTTTTTCGGGAATTGTCGCCGATCTCGACCGGCCCGCACCGCGATCAGTTCACGGCGCAGAAAGCCGTTCCGGCGCTCTGGAAGACGCTGAATGCAGCGAACGCGACCACGCCACCGCCGACGGCCATGCGGAGCCATTGCCTGTGCTGCAGAAGACCGCCTGCGCGGGCGAGGCTGCTGGCGCCGAAGGTGGTGGCGAGGATGGAAGGCATGGTGCCGACGGCGAAGCCAGCCATGAACTGGGCGCCCGCCTGCGCCGAACCGCCGGCCATGGCCATGAGCAGCGCGTTATAGACCATGCCGCAGGGGACGAAGCCCCAGACCATGCCCGCCACGAGGGGCGATGCGTCATAGAAGAGGCGCGAGGCTCCGGCGAGCCTGGCGGCCGCACCGGCCAGGTAAGTGTCGAACTGAAAGCGCCGGGGCAGCAGGCCGATGATCGAGAGCCCGACCCAGGCCAGCATGATGGCCGCGACGACCTGGAGCCACGCCTGGGCGCCGGCCAGGGCGGCAAGCTGGGCGAAGGCGCCGCCGATCGCGCCCACGGCAGCCCCGGCGATGACGTAACTCAGGGCACGGCCGGTCTGGATCAGGGTCATGGCGGAAAGCCGCGCGGCGACGCCCTCACCTGCCGGCGCCGTGGCCATGAGCAGGGAGGTGGAGATGCAGCCGCAGATAGCCGCGCAATGAGCGCTGCCGGCAAAGCCGATCAGAAGTCCGGTCAGAATAGCGATGCTATCCATCGGTTCTCTTCGTGGCTTCAGGAGACGGATCTCGGAAGACCCGCCTCCCTCCGCTCAGTCCCTGCCCTTAAACCTTGGCGTTGCAGCTGCCCTCGTTCACGTCCGGCGGCAGATTGATCAGCGGGTTGCCGTCGAAGAAGCCTGTCGGCATCAGCATGAAGCCCGCGGAGATGCAGGGCTGCACCGGGAAATCCTCGATCCGCACCGAGTGATGCAGGCCGAAGACGTGCCACAGCACGATGTCGGTGTTCTCGATGGACCGGCCCTTGGCGCTGAACTCGCCGAGGTCGTTGGTTCCGTCGGAATGGTTCATGAACTCGCCCGCCGGATAGCGCTCTTCGGAATCGAAGGCGGTGCACCAGACGTGGTTCTGGACGAAGTTCGCCCGCTTGCCCGAATGGGAGTCGGGATAGACGAAAGGTGTCACGCAGCTGGACGGCTCCAGCTTGTAGGCCGTCGGCGTGCCGGTGAAGTTCTTCTTGTTCGGATTGATGACCTTCCAGTAGCGCTGGGTCGGCGTGTTGATGCGCCGCCCCGCCTCGTTCTCCGTCTTCAGGACGGTCTCTTCCTCATAGAAGGCATTGCCCCACGGGTTCTGCGGTCCTTGCGGCTCGGCGTAGGTGTTGCACTCGACGAAGCTGTTCTCGTCGCCGTCGATCGCCATATCGAGCCGGGCGCAAAAGATATGCTGATGGATCTGGCCGACCACGCCGGGCATGACCTCGCGGCCGTATTTCGGCGGCTCGCCCGGCACGCAGGCGACCGTGTTGATGACGCCGGTGGCCTTGACCTCGAACTCCACCCGGCCGTCGGTGTGGAGATACCAGTAAAGGCCATAGTCGTAGTTGCCGACGGTGCAGATCGAAGAGATCACCAGCTTCGCGGCGCGGCGCACCTCGACCCGCTCGGTGCGGAAATCGGTGTGCTTCCAGGCAATGCCGGCATCCTCCTCGTGGATGCAGATGGCTTTCGGGATCGACCAGGGCTCGCCGTCCATGGTGTTCATGTGGACGTCGAGATATTTGATCACGCCGAGGCAGTCGCAGCCGAGCTCCAGGGAGTTGGCGAGTTTGCCGATGCCGTATTCGCCGACATCGAAGACATGCTTGCGGAAATGGCCGTTATCCGGCGAGCCGTAAGGCACCGTCATCTCCACCAGCGAGGCGCGATGGATGACGGGGCGGCCGTCGAACTGGATGTCGTGCAAGGTCACCGCCTCGCGGGCATTGAAGCCGATCACCAACGACCAGTCCCGCCAGACGAGCTTGCCGTCCTCGAACTTGAAGTTCACCCCTTCGGGCTGCTCCACGTTGATGGGCTTCGGCTTGGGCTTCAGCTCGTCAAGAAACTGCGGCTCGTAGTTCGCCTCCGTCATGGGGATTGGCGTGACGCCGTAATCGTCGACACGGATCACCTCGCTAGAGATGAGATCGACGACCGCATTCAGCCCTTCGATGGGATGGGCGTAGAAGTTCTCGTTCTCGCGCAGCCGCACCCAGGAGAAGACGTGGCAGAGATGGCGGTCCTCCTCGCCTTCGATGTCGAAATTGCCGGCCGACCACGGGTCGACGCAGACCTTCGACATGTCGTCGATGCCGCGCTTCTTGCAGCCTTCGATGAAGCGGGGATCGGAGCGGACGATGTCCTCGATAGCGAGGAACTGCTCGAGTTGGATCATGGGACGGCGTCCGGGCTGCGGCTCGGAGAAGAGGACCTCCTCGTTGTCGAGGGAGACGATCATCTTCGTCACATCGACCTTCGCGGCGCTGAAGACATTGACCCGCGCCTTGCGCTCGAAGGGCATGCCCGGCTTGAAATCCCGCACGACGCTCTTTTCGGGCTCCATCAGTTCGATGGTCTCGAAGCGGGTGTCGTCGCCGTAGGGCGCAGCTTTCTGCACGATCTCGGCGGCCTTGGCGATCTCCGCCGTGGTCAGAGGCTGCAGCGGATGCACCACCTTCCCCGGCTCGCTCGGCTTCACATCTGAATTGCAGCATGTCTCCAGCATCGGCTTGTCCCCTCTCGACTTGCAAGTAGCGGCCTTAGGAAGGCGGCGCGGACTAAGCCGCCATTAGCGATGCCCCGCGGGGGACACGCCCTTCGCGTCCCGGCGAGGCCCATCTGCCGCTGATCTTTGGCCAAGTATCTGAAAGGGTGCGGGCGCTGTAATTGACATTGCATGCCAAACGGGAGGCGCGCCCGCGACGCAACGGACAGCTCGCATTTCCTGCAGCGGACTCGCCGCTTCCGCTGCCTGATTTCGCGCCAAGGTCTGCTCAATCCTTGGAGAGGATGCGCTGTCCGCCACTGTCAGGTGAGCGCTCGAAGCGGCCTCGGCCGTAATGAAGGCGCGCTCGCAATGTCTCGGTTTCTAACGGCTTGCGGACCTTGCACGAGCCGCCTGTCCTCATCCCATCGCCCTCTGGCACGAGACTTGCGATTTCCCTTGGAGATATTGGCACGATGCTTCGGGACGTTCGGCCATGGAAACGTCAGGCGTGATCTCGAGTGCCATCCTCGATGGCATCCTTTCGACGATCGATACGCGGGGCATCGACCCTGCGGAAGTCTCGGCCCGGGCCGGGCTGGGCAACAGCTCGCTCTACGGCCAGTCGCATTTTCTGCCGCTCGTCTCCTTCACCTCGATCCTGGAGATGATGTCGGAGTTCAAGCACGATCCGGTGCTCGGCGCGCGGCTCGGCAAGAGCTTCGATTTCGGCACGCTGGGCGCGGTCAGCAAGGTCTTCCTCACCGCCCCGAGCCTGGGCGACGGCATCACCCAATTCATCCGCTATTTCCCGACGCTTCAGAGCAACACAGCCTGCGCGCTTGTTGTGAATGGCGATATCGCGCGGTTCTCCTATTCGATCGTCGACAACACCGTGAAGCACAAGGCTCAGGATGCGAACTTCACGGAAGCGACGCTCTGCTCGATGGTCGAAGCGGTGCTGGGAAAGGGGTGGAAGCCGAGCTACGTGGACCTGGCTCATGCCCCCGGCGACGACGCCTCGCTCTATGCCGAGACTTTCGCCTGCCCGATGCGTTTCCAGCGCCGGGACAACGCGATCCTGTTGCCGGCGAGCTGTCTGGACACGCCGAGCCCCCATCGCGATCCGGTGCTCAACCGCCGTCTGATCGCGGAGCTGGAGGACACGTTGCACCGAAAGGCGCTGCATGCGGATTTCGCCACCAGCGTGAAGGCCTGGATCACCTCGGCGCTCTGCCAGTCGGACAGCACGGACATTCATATCGCGGCGGCCGATTTCGGCATGAGCCAGCGGAACTTCCAGCGGCGCCTCGCGGATCTCGGCGTGAACTATGTGGGGTTGCGCAATACGGTCCGGGTGGAGATCGCCAAATGCATGCTGGCGCTGACGAACCTGCCGATCCCTGAAATCTCGGCTCATCTCGGCTATAGCGAGACCAGCGCATTCGCGCGCAGCTTCAGGAAGCTCGCCGACGAGACGCCGGCGCGGTTCCGGGAGGTCGCCCGGGCGGACCTGCATGCGAAGTCGGACGAGTCGGAGCAGCTGTTCCAGCTCCTCGACAACTGGCCCTTCACCCAACACTAAAGCTTTCAGGAGAGTCGCGTAGCAGGCGTTTCCGTCCTGCTCACACCGCTTCGCCTAGAGCGCGGCCTCGCCGGTGTCGGCGGCCGCGCCCTGACCCAAGGCGTTCTTGGTCCGGGAGATGATAATCCCGAGCACGATGAGCACCACCGAGAGCACGACGACCAGGGTGGCGATGGCGTTGACCTCCGGTGTGGCCTCGCGGCGCAGCAGGGACCACAAGGTCATGGGAAGGGTATTCTGGCGCCCGGTCAGGAGATAGGTCACGGCGATCTCATCGAAGGAGATGGAGAACGCGATGAGCATGGCGCCGTAGAGCGCCGTCTTGACGTTCGGCAGGGTCACCTTCCGGAACACCTCGAACTCGCTGGCGCCAAGATTGATCGCCGCCTCGCTCTGGCTTCGCCCGACCTGCTGCAGCCGTGCGAACACTTCCGTCGCAGTGATGCAGATGAGCGCGGTGCCCTGCCCCAGCATGATCGTATAGAGCGAGAGCTGGAAGCCGACGGTGACGTAGAAGCTGAGCAGCGCCACGCCGGTGATCACCCCGGGGAGCACGATGGGCAGCATGACGACGCGGCGGAACCAGGCCTTGCCCGGAAAGTCGTAGCGATCGAGCGCAATGGCCGCCGGCAGCCCTAGGGTCACGCTCAAGACCACCACGCCGGCCGCGACGAAGACGGACGCCCATAAGGAATCGATGACCTGCTGGTTGGCGAACACCTTGGCGTACCATTCCAGGGTGAAGCCATTGAACGGCAGGCCCGTATAGTTGCTGTCGTTGAAGGAGAACACCGCCATGGTGATGAGCGGTGCGTAGAGGAACAGCAGCACCGCGAGCGCGAGGCCTAGGACGAGGGCTTTATTTCCGAATGCGCGCATGGCTCCTATTCCCTCACAGCCTGATCTGGAACCGGTGCTCCAGGTAATGAGCGACCGAGATGAGGGCGAGGCCGAGAGTGATGACGACCAGCCCGATCGCCGCCGCCATGGGCCAGTCGAAGGCCACGCCCAGAAGATTGATGACGATGTTGGAGATCATCAGCGAGCTCGGGCCGCCCACCAGGATGGGCGCGACGAAGTCGCCGAAGCCGAGGGAGAAGGTGATCACGGCCCCCGCAAGTATGCCCGGCACGCTCAACGGAAACACCACCTTGCGGAAGACCTCCCACCGTGTCGCGCCGGCATTCAGAGCCGCATCGATGAGGGAGGTGGGGATGCGCTCCAGCTGCGCGTAGATCGACAGGACCGCGAAGGGCGTGAAGATGTAGACCAGGGTCAGGGTCACGCTGAACTGATTGTAGAGAAAGATCTTCAGGGGCTCGTCGATCAGACCTGCCCCCATCAGCAGCTTGTTGAGGATGCCGCCGGTGCCCAGGATGGTCTTCCAGGCATAGGCCTTCACAAGGTAGGAGGCCCACCACGGCACAATGACCAGCAGATAGACGAAGCGTTTCAGACCGTCCGGCGCATGAAAGGCCAGATAGAAGGCCAGCGGATAGCCGATGATGGAGGAGAAGACCGCCGTCAGCAGGCCGAACTTGGCCGAGCGCAGCAGCACGCTCAAATAGGGCTCGGTAGTGAAGACCTTGATGAAATTGTCCGCCGAGAAGCCCGGCACGAAGGTGACGTAGTCGACCGAGCCGAGGCTGTAATAGAAGAGCATCCCGTAGGGGATGATCATGAAGACGAAGAACCAGAGCGTCGGCGGCAGCACCCAGAAGAGCATGCGGCGACGGTCGATGCGCTTGGCTTTCGCGAGGCCGGATTCGCCCTCTTCCGGCACGTAGCTGTCGTTATAGGCCAGGTCGGTCACCGGGCTACTCCGGAAGCAGCCGGACGTCGTCGGGGGAGATGAACATCTCGATCTCGCCGCCAATGCCGTCCGGCACGTCCTGCTGGAACACGTTGATCTCGCCGGCCTCCCCACCAAGCTCAACGACGAACTCGTGCTTCGCGCCGAGGAAGAGGCGCTCGCCCAGAACGCCTTTCAGGGCGTTGGCGCCGTTTGTGGGCTTCCCGCCGATGGTGATGCGGTCGGCGCGCATCATGACGCCCACTGCGGCACCGGGCGCGATGCCATTGCTGCTGCACCGCAGCGTTTGGCCGTTTGCGAGTTGCACCTCGGACTTGCCGTCGGCTGCACTGAGCACGGTGCCGGGAACCACGTTGGCCCGGTCGATGAAGCGCGCGACGAACTGGCAGTTGGGCGCCGAGTAGATCTCCTCCGGCGAGGCGGCCTGCATGACCCGGCCGCCATTCATGACGACGATGCGGTCGCTCATGGCCATGGCCTCTTCCTGGTCGTGGGTCACGTAGATGAAGGTCTTGCCGAGGTGGCGATGGATGCGCTTGATCTCGACCTGCATGGTCTTGCGCAAATTCGCATCCAACGATCCCAAGGGTTCGTCGAAGAGCACGATATCCGGCTCGGTGATCAAGGCACGGGCGAGCGCTGCGCGTTGCTTTTGACCGCCGGAAAGCTGATGGGGCTTCTTCGCGCCGTGATCAGCGAGATGGACGAGATCGAGATACTCGCCTACGCGCCGCTTGATCTCGGCGGCGTTGTATTTGTGGCGATGACGCTTGAGATGAAGTGCGAAGGCGACGTTGTCGGCGATGGTGAGGTTGGGGAACAGGGCGTAATCCTGAAACACCATGCGCATGTCGCGCTCGGCCGGCTGGTCGTAGGTGATGTCGGCGCCGTCGCGCAGAATCTCGCCGCTATCGGGGCGCTCCAGCCCGGCAATGCAGCGCAAGGTCGTGGTCTTGCCGCAGCCGGAGGAGCCCAGAAGGGTAAGAAACTCACCCCGAGCGATGGAGAGATCGATGCCGTCGATGGCGGGCTTGCCGCCACCGTAGGTCTTCCTGAGCTTGCGAATTTCGATATAGGACATGAGCCGCTTCCGCCGAAAAGGAGGGGCGGGCGCGAAGGAAGGCGGGGTGCCGATACCGGACGTCCGCCTCGCCTTCGACCCTAGAGAAACCTATTGGGCCGCTTTGACCTGGTTCCAGATCTCCAGGTACTTCGCCCGCTGCTTGACCGGCTGCCACCAGCTCACGGTCTTCAGGGTTTCCGGATCGCTCATGCCCAGCGCTTCGAAGGAGTCCGTCTCCTCCGGCGTCAGCTCATCGATCAGTTTCGTGTTGGCATAGCCGAAGCCGGTGACCTTGTGGCCGAGGGCCTGAGCCTCCGGCGAGGACACGTAGTCCAGCCATTTGTAGACACACTCATTGTCCGAGGCGCCCTTGGCGATCATCCAGCTATCGCTCCAGCCGCCGCGGCCTTCCTTGGGCTCGACATCGATGATGTCGCGGCCTTCCTCGTTGAGCTTCACCAGGGTTTCTTCCCAGGAATTGCCAGCCACGACCTCCTTGCCCTGCATCAAGGTGCCCATCTCGGAGGTGGTGAACCAATATTTGCGGATGTTGGGCTTCAGCTCGAGCAGCGCTTCTTTGACCTTCGCGAGCTCCTCGTCGTTCATGTCGTAGATGTCTTCGATGCCGAGATAGCGGCCAGCCGTGTAGACGGTCTCGATATCGTCCCACATGGCGATCTTGCCCTTGAATTTCGGATCCCAGAGGAAGCCGAGACTCTCCGGCGGGCTATCGACCGCATCGGCGTCGACAAGGATGCGGATCACACCCCAGGCGTATGGCACGCCGTAGATCTCATCGTCCTTGGTCAGCCAGGCGGGCGACTCGAAGGCCGGGAAGAAGTCCTTCGAATTGGGCACCTTGCTCATGTCGACGGGATCGACGAGGCCCGCATCGATGAGCTTCATGGTGGTGTCGTTGGAGGGCGAGATCAGATCGTACTGACCGCCGCCGGCCATCAGCTTGGCGAAGAACTCGTCGTTGGAGCCGACATAGACGGCGCTGACCTCGCAGCCCGTGTCTTCCGTGAACGGCTTCACGAAGCTGTCGTCGGCATAGCCTTCCCAGGCCAGCATGTTCAGGGTTTGGGCGTGGGCGGACGCCACACCGACAACGCTCATGAAAACGCTCGCCAAAACCGCTTTTGCGGTATTTTTCTTTCCTAGCACAGACACTATCCCTCTTATTTCGCGCAACCTGCAGTAAACATCCCGACCTTCCGTCAAGACGACTTGCAATCGCGCTTCATTTCACGCACGAAAACTTGGACCGAACAAAGCTTCGGCGACGATCCAGCCCTTTTTTGCTGAACCTGTTTCCGTCATTGTTAGAGAGAGTACAGGCCGGTAGCGCTGTGTAATTGACAATTCATGCCAAATCGCGCCGAGGCGCTGCCCTACGTGAAGGGCAGTCCAGAGAAATGGGAGGTGGCGGGTGGGCGGGCGCTCCGGAGAGACGCCTTACGCGTCGGACGCTTTCAGGTAGTTGCGCCAGCCGCCGTATTCGGTGATCTCGCGCGCACCGTCGAGGCCGGATGGCTCGCAGATGAAGCCGCTCACGTCCGTCCCGTCGGAGAGCGCGACCTTTCCGATCCCGAGCGGGGCCGGGATCGCGAAGGTGAAATTGGCGAACCCGTCCGGCGGCACGGCCCAGATTTCGACCTCAATCCCCTCTCCCTCAAAGGCGGTATCGCGGGCGAGGCCCGGCTTCGGAGGCTTGGTGTTCGCCAACGCATAGAACCGGTAATTGGGCCCGGTCTTGGTCTGGCGCAGGAACCGGCCCTTCAGATCGGTGAGCTGGTGATTGAGGGGCTGGCCCCTCAGATGGGCGCCGACCACGGCGATCTCCATCCAGCCCTCAGGCTTCTTGGGCGCCAGTGCCGTCTCCGGCGGCAGGGTCATGCGGTCCGCGCCCGTCTCGGGAAGAAGCGCGCGATGCAGCCGGTCGCCGAGATAGGCCAGATCACTGTCGCTGAAAGCCGGACCGACGAGGGTCACGCCGAAGGGCATGCCTGAGGGGCGGAAGCCGGCCGGCACCGAGACGGCGGCGCAATCGAGCAGGTTCACGAAATTGGTGTAGGTGCCGAGCTTCGCCGTCAGAGCCACGGGATCGTCGAGCAGATCCACAATTGTGGGCGCGATGGGAGCGGTGGGCAGCAGGATGGCATCCATCTTCTCCCAGCGTTCGGCCATCTCGCGCCGGGCGGCCGAAAGAGTCTCGAGCCCATCGAAGAGATCGGCCGCGCTCCAGCTCTTGGCATCACGGATGATCTTACCGACCACGGGATGCACGTCGTCTTCGTGATCGTCGCAAAACGCGCCGACCGCCGCATAGCGCTCCGCCACGAAGGGGCCGCCATAGAGAAGCTGGGCGATGTCGCC
This sequence comes from Methyloligella solikamskensis, assembly GCF_042676065.1. Lineage (NCBI taxonomy): Bacteria > Pseudomonadati > Pseudomonadota > Alphaproteobacteria > Hyphomicrobiales > Hyphomicrobiaceae > Methyloligella > Methyloligella solikamskensis. The sequence continues at coordinate 2,687,951 of NZ_JBHTJO010000001.1, forward strand.
GAGGGGCGTGTAATCGATCTCGACGACCTTCCAGCCGAGGCCGGTCAGAGCATCGACCGCCTTCTCGTAGAGTGCAGCAGCCTCGTCGTCGCCATGGAACAGGCGGCTCTCTTCCGACGGCACACCGATGACCGGCCGCTCCACCTCGAGCCCGGTCTCCTGCATGCGACGGCTGAAGGGATCGCCCGCGTCGTAGCCTTGGGCGATGCGCCGGACGAGATCGGCATCGCTCATGTCGCGTGCGAAGACGCTGATGCAGTCGATGCTCTGGCAGGCCGGCACGGCGCCGCTGCCTGAGATCAGGCCGCGGGAAGGCTTCACACCGACGATGTTGTTCATGGCGGCGGGCACCCTGCCCGAGCCTGCCGTGTCGGTGCCGAGGGAGAACGCCACCAGACCGGCCGCAACGGCGACCGCCGAACCGGAGCTCGAGCCGCCGGAAATGTGCTCTTCGCTAAAGACCGAATGAGGGATCGTATGGGGCGTCCGCGTGCCGGAAAGCCCGGTCGCGAACTGATCCATATTCGTCTTGCCGATGGGGATCGCGCCCGCCTGCTTCAGTCGCGCGACGCAGAATGCATCCCCCTCAGGCTCGTAAGAGTAGGCCGGGCAGCCCGCCGTGGTGGGGAGCCCCGACACATCGATATTGTCCTTCACCGCGAAGGGGACGCCCAGCAGCGGCAGGTCCTCGCCGGCTTCCGCCCGGGCGAGATGAACCTTCAGTTGCGCCAGGGCCTCATCCAATGGCGTGAGCGCAATCCAAACGCCGTCGTCGCCGCGCGCGTCTATCGCCTCATAGGCTTCGCGGAGTGTGTCTTCAGGCGCGACCTCGCCGGAGCGGTGGGACGCGGCCAGGGCTGTGATCGAAATGGGCGGCATCACTCTTTATCCATCAGCACGACCAGCACCTCGCCTTGGGCGGCCGGGCTTCCCTTCTTCGCGCGCACCTCGTGTACCACGCCATCGCGGTCGGCATGAACCGGCACTTCCATCTTCATGGATTCCAGGACCAGCAGAAGGTCGCCCTCCTTAACCTCCGAGCCGTCCTCCACCTTCACCTCCCAGACATTGCCGGGCATCGGGCTATAGGCGGCGGTGGCGCCTTCGGGCAGCGGCTCTTCGACATCCGGTGTCGCGGCGAGCTCCGGCTCTGGCTGATGGGTATCGAGGCCTGCCGCTTTCCAGCGTTCGCGCTCCTCGGCGAAGGCGGTCTGCTGCTGCTCCCGGAATGCGGCGATGCTGTCGGCATTCTCGTCCAGGAAGCGGCTGTGCTCCGCCAGGCTGAACTCGGCGTCCTCGATCTGAAGCTCGGCCTTGCCGGCCCGCATGTCCTCCCGCCGCTTCATGAGCTCGTCATGGCTGACGGGGAAGAAGCGCACCTGATCGAAGAAGCGAAGCAGCCAGGGTTTGCCGGGCTCGAACACGCCCGTCTGGCGATAGGTTCGCCACACCGGCACGGTACGCCCGAAGAGCTGATACCCGCCGGGGCCTTCCATGCCGTAGATGCACATATAGGCGCCGCCGATGCCGACCACGTTGTCGAGGGTCCAGGTGCGAGCCGGATTGTATTTCGTGGTCACCAGCCGGTGCCGGGGATCCAGCGGCGTGGCGAGCGGCGCACCGAGATAGACGTCGCCCAGCCCCAGCACGAGATACGAGGCTTCGAAGACGATGCGCTTCACCTCCTCGATTGAGGAGAGGCCATTGATGCGCCGGATGAACTCGATATTGGACGGGCACCACGGCGCGTCGGGGCGGACCAGCTCCTGGTAGCGCTCGATGATCCGGTGGATCGCCTCGTCGTCCCAGGAGAGCGGCATGTGCACGATCCGGGTCGGCACAGTGATCTCGTCGATGGGCGGGAGCGAGGCCTCAAGCGCCGTCAGCTCCTTCAGCATGTCGGGCAGCGCGATGACCCGCGGATCGAAATGGACCTGGAGGGAGCGCACGCCCGGCGTCAGATCGATGATGCCGGGAAGCTTCGCATCGGCGATGGCCTGCATCAGCACGTGGACCCGGAAGCGCAAGGCGATGTCGAGCACCGGCGGGCCGTATTCGATGAGAATGTTGTCGTCGCCGGTCCGCCGGTAGACGGCCGGGATCTCCTGATCCTCGATGCGCTGGAGCACCGGCTCGCCACGTTCAGCGCTGCCGCCGGCAGCCACGGCCGGGGCAGAGACCGCGCCGAGGGTTTCCACCGCACGCTCCTGGGCCTTCAAGAGGTCCGCGGCGTGGCTCTCGCTGATGGGATAGAATCGGACCGTATCGCCGGCGCGAAGCTGACCGATCTTCCAGAGCTCGGCGCGGGCCACCACGGCGGGGCAGACGAACCCGCCGAGGCTCGGCCCGTCCGGGCCCAGAATGATCGGCATGTCGCCGGTGAAATCGATGGCGCCGACCGCATAGGCGTTGTCGTGGATGTTAGAGGGGTGCAGCCCCGCCTCGCCGCCGTCGTCCCGGGCCCATTCGGGCTTCGGCCCGATCAGCCGCACGCCGGTCCGGTCGGAATTGAAGTGGACCTCGTAGGGCTCGCTGAACAGGGTTTCGATGTCGCCTTCGGTGAAGAAATCCGGGGCGCCGTGGGGGCCGTAGAGAACGCCGATCTCCCAGGAATTGACAACGTCTGGCTGGAGGTCTGAGGGAACGGGAGTCGGCTCCTCGCCCGAGACATCGTCACCAATGTGCAGCACATCGCCGGCGCGCAGGACGCGGCCCGAGTGACCGCCGAACTGACCCAGGCGGAAGGTCGATTTGCTGCCGAGATAGGGCGGCACATCAATGCCGCCGCGCACGGCGAGATAGGCCCGTTGTCCGGCATCCGTGATGGTCCCGAAAGAGAGCGTCTGGCCGGCTTTCACTTCGACCGGCTGCCAGGGCGCGATGTCCTCATCGTCGAGGGTGGCAGGGATCGCGGCGCCGCCGAACGCGATCACCGTATCGGTGCCGAAGCGCAAGGTCGGCCCGTTGACCGTGATCTCGAGGGTTGCGGCATCCGAGGCATTCCCCAGTGCGCGGTTGAGCAGCCGATGGGAGAAATCGTCCATGGGCCCGCTGGGCGGGACGCCGATATGCCAGTAGCGCAAGCGGCCCGGGTAATCCTGCACGGTGGTCTGAGCGCCCGGCGCGGTGACGTCGATGCGCGGCGATTGCAGGGTGAAGTCGGCCAGATATTTGGTCGTCACCTCGCCCGCATCGAAGTTGGGATCGGCGAGGATACCGCGCAGGTAATCCAGGTTGGTCTGGATGCCGCCGATGCGGGTTTCTTCCAGCGCCGCTTGGAGGGTCTTGAGAGCTTCCTCTCGGGTCTCGCCATAAGCGATCAGCTTGGCGAGCATGGGATCGTAGAAGGCCGGAACATCCGTGCCCGGCTCGATCCAGCCATCCACCCGGATCGTCTCGGGGAAGATCGCCTCGCTGATCTCGCCGGCGCTCGGCTGGAAATCCTTGCCAGGATCCTCGGCATAGACGCGCACCTCGATGGCCGCGCCTTCCGGCGTGCGCTCCAGGGTCTCAAGCGGCGGCAGCTCGCCCGCGGCCTGTTGGATCATCATCTCGACGAGGTCGAGGCCTGTGACGAGCTCTGTCACCGGATGCTCTACCTGGAGCCGCGTGTTCACCTCCAGGAAGTAGAACTCTTCCGTCTTCGCGTCGTAGATGAATTCCACCGTTCCGGCGGACGCATAGCTCACGGTCTCGCCGAGCTGCTTGGCGGCCGCATAGAGGCTCTGGCGCACCGCGTCGGAGAGGTTGGGCGCCGGCGTCTCCTCGACCACCTTCTGATTGCGCCGCTGGAGCGAGCAGTCGCGCTCGCCGAGCGTAATCACATTGCCCTTTCCATCGCCGAAGATCTGCACCTCGATATGGCGGGCCGAGGCGATGTACTTCTCCAGGAAGACGTCCGCATCGCCGAAGTTGTTTGCGCCGACGCGGCGCACGGCTTCCAGGTTCTTTGTCAGCTCCTCATCGCTATTGCAGAGCATCATGCCAATGCCGCCGCCGCCCGCCGTGCTCTTGAGCATGATGGGATAGCCGATCTCGTTCGCCGCTTCTTTGGCCTCTTCAGGCGACTTGAGAAGATCGCTGCCCGGCACGAGCGGCACGTTCGCCTCGGCTGCGATGGCCCGCGCCTCGTGCTTCAGGCCGAAGCGCCGGAGCGTATCGGGCGACGGGCCGATGAAGGTAATGCCCTCCTTGGCCAGCGCCTCGGCAAAGCCGGCATTCTCGCTCAGGAAGCCGTATCCCGGATGCACCGCATCGGCGCCGGTTTCGCGGCAAGCGGCAAGTACCTTCTCGACGTCGAGATAGCTCTCCGATGCGGCCGGCGGGCCGACGCAGATAGCCTCGTCCGCCATGCGGGTGTGGAGCGCATGGGCATCGGCTTCGGAATAGACCGCGACGGATGCGATGCCCATCCGCCGTAGAGTGCGGACGATACGGCAGGCGATCTCGCCGCGGTTGGCGATGAGGACCTTCTTGAACACGGCTACCGCCCTACTCGTCCCAGACGATGAGCCGGATGGGCGTGGGGTTGTAGCCGTTGCAGGGATTGTTCACCTGCGGGCAGTTGGAGATCATCACCAGCACATCCCGCTCCGCCTTCAGGTCAATATGACTTCCCGGATCGGAGACCCCGTCCACGATGGCCAGATGGCCGTTGGGCTCCACCGGCACGTTCATGAACAGGTTGATGTTGCAGGTGATGTCGGCCTTGTGCATACCGTTCTCGGCTGCCGCGTGGAGGAAGTTGTCGCGGCAATTGTGCATGTGCTTCTTGTCGTGGCCGAAGCGCACGGTGTTGCTCTCCGCGCTGCAGGCACCACCAAGCGTGTCGTGATTGCCGACGGTGTCCTCGATCACCGTCATCAGAGGCTCGCCCTCAGTCGAATAGAGCTTCGTGCCGGTGGTGATGAAGATGTTCTTCTGGGCGAGGATCGTCTGCTGATGGTCGTAGCGATCCTCGTGGTCGTAGGCGTCGTAGATCAGCGTATCGACAGCCTGGCAGCCGCCCAGATCGACAATGCGCAGCACCTCGCCCTTCTTGACGATGTGCCACCAGGGCATGCGCTCAGGATGGGTAACGTCGTATTTGGCCGTCGATGGATCGCGGGGCATTGCTTCAGTCATCTGTCGCCTCCTTACCGTCCGAGCTGCGCCATGAAGCTGCGCGTATTGTCGAAGGCGCGCTCCGCTTCCACGGTCTCGTTGTCGAGGGGGAGATCCCCATCCTGCTGCCACACACTCAAGCTCATGGGCGGCGGGTTGAACTCGCTGTCGGGGTTGAGCGGGTGGGGGCAGTTGGACAGCGCCACCAGCACGTTCATCTCCGCCCGGAGATCGATGAAGTCGCCCGGCCGGCCGGAGCCTTCGACGAAGCTCAAGGACCCGTCCTCCGCCACATCGACGCCGGCGAAGAAGGCGATGGAGGGCACGATGCTTTCCCGGCCCAGACCGAACTTGGCCAGCGCCAGCTCGAAATTGTCGCGCGAGTTCCGCAGAAACGGTTCACCGCCATACTTCGCGGCCGTTGGCTTCGGCGCCGAGCCGCCCAGGATCAGGTCGTGATGACCGTTGGTGTCCTCGATGATGGAGAACAGCGCCCGGCCCATGTCGGACAGGATCAGCATGGATTTGCCGAGGAAGGCATTCCACTGGACCTTCGCCGTATCGGGCGTGTTGAGCCGCTCCTCCGGCAGGTCGAAATTCACCGCCACCATGGAGAGGCTGCCGCGCCCTTCCGGATTGATCAGGCGCAGCACCTGCCCTTTGCGGACCACGAAGGAGGTTTGCCCGCCGCCTTCCAGAGTCTCCGAATAGACGATCTGATCGTCGTTCAGCGTCTTAGGCGTTGCGAGCTCCGCATCATCCAGGGTCCGCCGGCGCGCGGGCGCAGCACGGCCCTTGGCGCGCAAGGCGTCATAGGTCGAAGCGTTATCGGGGGATTGATCGGTCATGGTCGGGCTCCTCCGCGTTTGGAATTGCGGGTCGTCCCGACAGGGCTCTTGCGCCATTTACGCAGACCGGGTCGTCCCGGCCGAGCCAAGGCGTAATCTATACCCTGACGGGGCGGTGAAGAAAAGGGGGCGAGGCTCACAGCACGTCCCCTTCGGCAAGCTCGATGCCGCGATGACGGTTCTCGCGGCGGCGTGTGATCGCAATGTCGTGGGTGATGGATGCGCCGTAGAGCCCCTGCTCTTCGGGGCGGTTGCGCCGGCGGTCCAGGGTCACCAGACGGGTGCCGAGATAGAAGGCTTCCGAGAGATCGTGGCTGACCATGAAGATGGTCGTCTTGCTCTCCTCCCAGATGCGGATGATCAGATCGTGCATGTCTCCGCGGATGCCGGGATCGAGGGCGCCGAAGGGCTCGTCCAGAAGCAGGACCTTCGGCTTTGTGATCAGCGCTTGCGCAATGGCGAGGCGCTGCTGCATCCCGCCGGAAAGCGCCGAAGGATACTTGTCCTCCGAGCCGTCCAGCCCCACCAGCTCGATATACTGCTCCGCCTTTTCGATGGCGCGGCGGCGCGCGCCGCCGAACAGCTTCCCGACGATCGGCGACTGAATGAACTCCAGGCCGAGCGCAACATTCTCCCGCACGGTGAGATGAGGAAAGACCGAGTAGCGCTGGAAGACCACGCCCCGGTCGGGGCCCGGCTCGGGCGGCAGAACCTTGCCGTCGAGCAGGATCTCGCCGCGGCTCGGTTGCTCCTGGCCCAGAAGCATGCGCAGGAGGGTGGACTTGCCGCAGCCCGAGGCGCCGACGATGAGGTTGAAGGAGCCGGGCTCGATCTCCAGGTTGATGCGCTCCAGCACCACCTGCCCCTGATATTCCTTCCAGACGTCTCGGATTGAAATGATGCTCATGGCTAGCCTCGCCCTCCCTGGAACCAGGGGAAGAGACGGCCCTGCATCAGGCGAAGCGTTGCGTCGATGATGACGGCGAGAAGCGTGATCCACGCCACGTAGGGCAGGATCACATCCATCGCCAGGAACCGGCGCAACAGAAAGATGCGATAGCCGAGCCCGCTCTGAGAGGCGATGGCTTCGGCGGAGATCAGGAACAGCCAGGCCGCCCCCAGACTCAGGCGCACGCTGTCGATCAGCCGCGGCCAGATCTGCGGCAGCACGACCCTGAAGATGATCTGCCAAGTGTTGGCGCCCAAAGTCTGGGCCTTGATGATTTCCTCCTTCGGCAGCTCGGCCACCCGGAGCGCGATATCTCGCGTCATGAACGGGGCGACGCCGATGGCGATCAGGACGATCTTCGCCGTCTCGCCGAGACCGAAGACGATGAACAGAATCGGCAGCACAGCGAGCGGCGGGATCATCGCGATGGTCGCGACGAACGGCGCAAGCGTGGCCCGCACGACCGGCAGGATGCCGATGCAGATGCCCAGGATAAGGCTGACGATCGTGGCGCTCGCGACACCTGCGAACAGCCGAACGAGGCTGGCATAGGTATCGGTCCACAGGAGATAGTCCCCTGTGCGCTTGTCCGGCTCGAACGCCATACGATCGATGGCATCCAGCATGGCCGTCCAGCCCGGCAGCAGCTTGTCGTTCGGATTCTCCGCAAGCCGCTCCGCCGAACCCATGGCGTAGAGGATGATGACGAGAGCGAAGGGGAGCAGGGCCAGGACCAGGGCCGGACCCCGCTCCACCTTCGTGTTGATCAGTCGACGCATTGGATAAAGCCGCTAAGCGCTTAGAGCTTCCCGTCGGCGGCCATCTGCATGTAGTCGGTGTTGAACCGGAACTTCACATTGTTCTCGTCGCCGAGAATGCTGCCATCCGGAAATTCGATGCCGACGACGTCGGGGCTCGGTGCGCCCTCGCCCAGCAGCCCGTGGTCGAACAGGAAGGAGCGGACATTGTCCATGATCTCCTTCGCGTCGGCGCTCTTGGTGAACTCGACGCCTTCCGCCGGGTCGTAGAACATCTTGGTGGTCTTGAGCTGAGACTCGTAGCCCTCAAGATCGGTGCCGGAGGCCTTGGCCATGGCTTCGCGCGCGGCTTTCCCTTCATCCGTGTCCGAGCTCATGAGCTCCATGGTCTCGTACCACGCACCGACGAGCGCTTTGGCGAACTTGGGATTGTCTTCCAGCACCTTCGTGTTGATGGCGAGCATGTCCATGATCTCACCGGGGATCTGGGAGGAATCGAACACGTTGTGTGCGTTCTCTTCTTCGAGGATCTGACCCGACATCGGGTTCCAGGTGACGACCGCGCTGATATCTGGGGTCTTCCATGCCGAGATCATGTCGGCGTCGGAGGTGTTCACCACGGTCACGTCGCGTTCGGACATGTCGACGGTCTCAAGCGCGCGGGCCAGCAGGTAATGGGAGACCGAAAGCTCCACCAGATTGACGTTCTGGCCCTTGATATCCTCCAGCTTGTCCTTGTCCTTCAGGATGATGGTGTCGTTGCCGTCGGAATAGTCGCCCATGATGAGGACGGATGTATCGACACCGCCCACCGCCGGGATGGCGAGCAGGTCCATATTGGTCAGCGTCACCGCGTCGTAAGCGCCGGCCGTGTATTGGTTGATCGACTCGATATAGTCGTTGAACTGGGTCACCTCGATGGTGATGTCGTACTTGTCGGCCCACTTCTTGATGATGCCGTTATCGGCCGCATAGCCCCAGGGCATCCAGCCGACATAGATCGACCAGGCCATCTTGAAGGAGTCCTTCTCCTGAGCCTGTGCCCCGCTGGGTGCGAGCGTGCCGAGAATGAGAGCCGCGCCGAGAGCGACGCCGCCAAAGAATTTCGTGATATTCCGGAATTGCATGACAACCTCCGACTGCTTCCAAAAAACTTTTTGTTCGGAGGCCTCCGGGGGAACGAGAAGCGTTCTGATGCTATCCGCATCCAGAGGCCTCCCGGGCTTTTGTCCCGCCGTGTACCCGATCTGCGCCATCGGGCTGCTGCTCTCGGACCAGACGATGCACCGCGAAGCGCATCCGGAACCCTAGCTGCCGTTACAGTGCAGCAAGACCGATGCCAGATGGCAGATCCTCAGTTTTCAAGGAATTTCGTGCGGATTCGAGATATGCCGCCAGAGCGATGCACAAAATATGTGCAGCATTCTGTTTTATTCGGCAGTGGCTAATTGGGGCGCTGCGTGCTCGCGCCATAGCCTCGGCCAGGCCTGCATGGGCATTGCAAATCGATCTGCGCGGGAAATCTCAATGGTCGGAGTGGCAGGATTTGAACCTGCGACCCCCTCGTCCCGAACGAGGTGCGCTACCAGGCTGCGCTACACTCCGTATCCGTGAGAAGCGTCCGTATATAGACGGTTGCCTGTGGCCCTGCAAGGCGCTGTGAACAGAAGCGTAAAAGGGGGCGTAAGACGGTCGTGCGAAAGCGTTTTCACCCCGTTGCGGGCGCTTCTCGCAGACTGTATGGTCCGGCCTTCGCAAGGCGCCGGGCGATGCTCACATAGCGCGCACCGTCGCCCGCCGGCTCTGCCGCCGGCGCAAGGCGGAACCGCCTTCGAAAAATTGTTGGGGCGTGGCCAAGTGGTAAGGCAACGGGTTTTGGTCTCGTGATCCCAGGTTCGAATCCTGGCGCCCCAGCCACCCAGTCAGGCTGTCTCCCATTCTCCGCGTCGCGGCCCTAACTAGGCGCCGAAAGGCCGGCCGTTCCGCCACTTCTTACCAGTAGGCGGGCGCACTCCGTGACAAGAGAAAGCTCTCAGCCGGCAAACAGCCAAATATCGAACGACTTTTCTCTACCGGCGAGTTTCGAGGTCACGGTTTGCGCATGCGAGATGCTGTGCAGATCGCTAGAGCATCAAACGTGTCCTTAGGTTCGAATCTGATGCTCTCAGCCACCCAGTCTGGCTGTCTCCTATTCTCCGAACCGCTGGGCCGACTGACCGTCGAAAAGGGCGTCGTTCCGCCACTTACTGGCAGCCCGCAGACCCACTCCGTGACATGAGAAAGCGCCGCATCAGCGGCCGGCCGAAATTCAGGGGAGTTTTCTTCGCGCGCGACTCCCGAGGTCACGGTTTGCGCATCCGAGATGCTGTGGAATTCGCTAGAGCCGGGTTTCTTCGGGTTCGAAGCTGATGCTCCGAGCCACTCAGTCGTGGCTTTTCCTGCTCCCTACAAGCACTACCTAAACCGCCCCGCAGACGTGCGAAATTGCGCTGCTACGTGGCGCTGGTCTTGCCTCGCGAGAGCCGGAGACGAGTACCCCCGCCGATTGCAGGGACGTCTAGTGGCTTCTTTCAGTGGCCCAGTTTGCTGACGCGTCCGCCGCGCATGATCATGGTAACCACGTCACCCGCGCATATTTCCTGACTGCAATCTTACGTATACATTAGCCGCTCGGGAGGGGTGTCAGTTGTTCTGGTTGCTCGTCATCGGCGGTGTGATCTTGTGGCTCGTCTATCGTGGCTCCAAAGCCCCGAAAGTGGAGCATGGCGCCGCGCGGCTAGACGTCGTCGCTGGTCAGGGTTCGTCCCCGTCATTCGAAAGCCAGGAGCTGTCGACTCAGGGCGGGCGCGTCTCGCGAAGGACGTCGGCTCCGGCCCGCTGGGTCCCCGTTGGACAGACTGTCAGTGTGGCAGGCTTCACGATTACTTCTGGAATGGGTCGCAGTTTCGCGGGGCACAGGATTCTCCCGATTTGCAGGTGGATCAGAGCCTGAATGCTTTGCTCGGCAACACATCAATGGCGCACGCTGATTGATCCAAGCTAGGTGCGGGCCTATGCTACTCCGGCGTGCCCCAGCAAATCGAGGGAACCAAATGCCGGTTAACGCGCCGATCCAGCCCGAGTATCGGGGATACACTGTCTGGGATTCGCCCACGAGGTGGTTTCATTGGATCAATGCACTGGCCGTTCTCGGCCTACTGGTAACCGGATTGGTGATCCTCACCGCCGGACAGCTGGGCCTCTCTTCAGAGGGCAAAATAACCTTGAAGGAAACCCACGCGCTATTCGGCTATGTCCTGGCCCTGAACTTGCTATGGCGCTTCATCTGGGCATTCTTTGGAAATCGCTACGCTCGCTGGAAAGCCATTTTGCCCGGCGGACGAGGCTACGGTGCAGCTTTACGTGCATATGCTGCCTCCTTCTTGACAGGCGAGCCGGAGCAGTATGTCGGACATAATCCTCTTGCGCGCATCGGAGTGACAATGCTGTTGTTTCTCCTTTTGGTTCAGACGGTTACTGGACTTGTGCTCGCGGGGGCAGATCTCTATTGGCCACCCTTTGGCGGGCTCGTTGCCGATTGGGTTGCGGCACCTGGGGTTGACCCCGGAACCCTCGTGCCAGGCACGAAGGATCTGATCGACGTGACGGCCTACCAGGCAATGCGCGACCTTCGTGGTCCTATAGTAGAGACCCACGAGATTGTCTTTTATCTGATCGCAGTTGGCGTCGCGCTGCACCTGATCGCTGTCGTGGTCACCGAAATTCACGAAGGCGGCAGCATCGTTTCGGCAATGTTCACCGGGCGCAAGATCCTCACTAAGAAGCCACCTGACGAGGTGTAACAACCCGTTGCTACGTCCGAGGTGTGTGGTTCCGAGATGGGGACTCAAGCCAAGGGGACTCGAATGAATTACCACTTCAGCAAGCACGTCGACCTGCCATTCGACGAGGCCATCGAAGCAGTAACCAAATCGCTCGCCGAGAGAGGGTTTGGTGTTCTGACAAGAATCGACGTCAAGGCCACGCTAGAAAAGAAGCTCGACGTCGAGTTTCGCCCTTACACGATCCTCGGGGCGTGCAATCCGGACTTTGCCTATCAGGCGCTTCAACATGAAGACAAGATTGGCACGATGCTCCCCTGCAATGTAATCGTGCAGCAGCGCGATGACGGCATTGTAGAGGTTTCAGCGGTCGACCCAGTGGCCTCTATGCAGTCCGTCGACAATCCAGAGCTCGGGTCGATCGCCACGAATGTGCGCGGCTTGCTACAGGAGACGATCGAGGCGCTTTGAGCAAGAAGCGGAACCCGCAGCTTCTTCGGTAACCCCTACTTCAATGCAAAGCAAGGCGGCAGCACGATAAGCACGTCTGGGCTCTAGTGATGGGCTGGCGACTGCCCCAAGGGCGGCGTGCACCTCCTGCCACACCTCCTCAGGCAAGTCCCGACCGTCACTCGACCAGACCCAACTGGGCATCGATTGGCCTTGGCTCTTGACCCTCAATCGCGGGAAGCTACCTCCGACACTGTTCACTCTGATTGCGCTTCTTCTGAAGATATCCTTCGCGTTTTACTTCTCAGCTCGGGGCGGATCCTGAAGGACGAATTTGGAACGGAGAAAGATGTTCGAAGACAACCAGAACAGCATCACCCTGCCTGGCGCGATCGCCATGGGAACCGGCGTCATGATCGGGGCCGGCATCCTGGCCCTGAGAGGTCAGATGGCGGAATTCGCCGGACCCCTTTTCCCGCTCTCCTTCCTCTTATTCACAATACCGCCGGGGTGCCGGTTGCCGCAGGCGCTCTGTTTCCCTTCTTCGGCATTCTCATCAGTCCGATGTTCGCTGCCTTCGCAATGAGCGCCTCGTCGATTTCTGTGGCGCTCAACTCGCTGCGACTTCGGCGGGCAACGGTGTGAGACGCGTCAGGACCGATCACCAGATCGAAAGGTTCAGAGGACAGGCCAAACGACTCTACTAGATCGCGCTGAGTGGCGAAGTCGTCAGCGGGCCGGCCCCACGTTGCCCAAATAATCAATCCTCCGCGCGCGGATGCGCACCCTGGCTCGTCGATTTGCCTGATCGAGATATAAGATTCGCTGTTAGCTCACTAGGGAACTGAGCCCAAAAACGGTGGTTTCGCTGCGCACCGGCTCCGCGGGCGGCTCGCTATTGGCGAATTTCCCTGTACTTTCGCGGCTAACAGCGAAAACTTTCGGGGAGACCGGTTCGCTCCAGTCTCGCAGCACAGCCACCCACCTGGTAGGGTTTCATTCTCTCTCAAAGGTTGTTGCGCGCTCGCCGCGACGACCATTCGTCTCGTGCCCGGCGCTGTCGCACCTCGACGACGAACCTGTTTTGGCCATGAGTGCCTCTATCATGAGTGCTCCCGTGAGTGGGGAGCACACGAATGCGAAGATTACGCGCTCGACCAGTGTCACTGACGAAAATTCCGTAGATATATCTTTGTAGTAGACGTGCCGACTGCGTCGCTGAGTAGGAATCTCGGGCCAAGACGTGGCCGAATTTTGCTTCGCCACGGTGTGCGTCCACTGCAAAGTCTCTGGAGAGAAATCAGGCCGATTGAGGTCGCGATTCCTGCCCAGTGCGAACAGGCTTTTTAACGTACCACCACATAAAGACCAGTACGGGCAACATGTACGGAGTATAAGACAAGGTGAAATCGACTGGACTCATATACACGTTCCCCTCAGGAGGATCGGTGTACCAAGTGATTTCGGGTGCGATAGTATATCTAAGATAAATCGATGCCATATAAACCGGATATGGCACGATATATACATAAAGAGGAACTCGACCCAACAATCTTTGACAAGTGCATGCTAAAGCAATCAGGAAAATTATAGTAAAAGAATACGGGATTATCCCCTTGACCCAAGTTTATAGAACCTGATCTGGACGGGCGCTGACATCTCGGAGGGGTTTCCAGTTCCACAGATACGGTATTTCCCAGCAGGAACCTGCTGATGCAGTCGCTATGTGCTCATCAATCTTTGGCCACCACCGGAGCATCATGGCTGCTTTGACAAAGCAGTTGGCCCTTCCCCACCTAGGCTCAAAAAAAATCGTGATTAGACCGGCCCTGGAGAGGGCTAGGCGCTCGTGCGGCTTCTGCCGCATCTGAGTATCTCCCGAAATCACCACCTCTCCACCGTCTTCGGCGAATCGGATGATCCAGTTCTTGTCACCCTTCTCGCCGTCTGGCCGGTATTGTTTAGCGTGGACTATCTCGTGAGCAATTATCTGCCTGTCAGCGAAGGCTTGAAAAGCTTCCACCAACACAATTGGGAGGCACTCGTCTAGAACGACCTTCACAGCGCTCGCTTGAGAAGCGTCTCAAATCGCACCGCTTCTTTGACTGTTTCTGGGTTGACGCCGTACCAGCGAGATACACTCTCTTCTGTTTCGCCCTCTGCTAGGAAGGCGTCAAAGAGTATCCGTGTGGGGACGCCGGATTCATCCATTATCGGCTGGCCGAACGCCTGCGCAGCTCTGACAATAACGTTTGGTGCCTCATACCTCCGGGGATGCCATGCTTTCGCATCGCCCTGCGGATCGTATTCCACCCCGTCAATCAATGACTGCACAATAATCTCGTGCATCGCCCAGTTTTTGGCTTGCAGATCGTAAAGAACCCTATCTTCGGTTGCTTCCGCAGCCTCTACAAAGATTCTTTTCCCGTCAGTCTTGAAGATCGCGTTCGTTGCAAAGGGGTGAGGATGCTTAAGAAGCTCCTTCGCTTCCGTGAGCATCTCACGGATGGCGCGAGTTTGAACACCGATGCCGGAGAACGCGGCGACAAACCGGACCTCCATTAGATTGGTGAAGCTCAGGGCAAATCTTTTCTCTGCCCATCCCACTTCATTCTCTAGAAGCGGGTCGGCCTTCGTCCTCGGATAGCCAGCCAGCCAGCCCCGTACTTTCTGCGGCGCGACCTCTAGCAACCGCGCAGCATCCGGCACAGTGTAATACCCACCGAGAAGGTCGCTCATATCATTCATTTCACGGGACCTCCGATTTGATGCTACACTGATTTGCAGGCACCACCTAGCATCGAGGCAAGATGGCGGGTACACGATTAACCTTACGTTCTGCGCTCAGTTCCGGCCGATTAGATGAGTTCGTTTCTCAGGAAGAGGCGAGAGGGATCGGCCCTGCAAACAGGGCCGATGTTGATCGGACGCTGAAGGCCCTGATCACACACGAGCAATCAGAAGATCGAACATCGCGTTCTGCATCTCCCGGTGGTTCGACCGGAAAGCGAACTCGTTGAGATAGCGCTGCATGTATTTGCTCGACACGTGAATGTGCGTCGAGCGAACGCTGATCTTGAACAGCCGCCAGAAGCTCTCAATCGTGTTGGTATGGTGCCATGCGCCGTGCCGGTAGTCGTAATAGGCGAACTCCTTAGCGCCGTGCTTCACAACACCGTGCTTGTAGCCATCACCCTCTAGTAAGCCGTAGCTCATCAGCTCATCCGTCGAGACGGTGGAGCCTTCCTCGACGTTCTTGAGCACGTGACGGCGCAGCGTGTCCTTGCGGACGTTCTCGACCGGGACGGCGACGATACGACCGTCACGCTCAGCCATGCCGAATACCACGGTCTTACCGGGAGCGCCGCGGCCACGCTTACCGCCAGAGCGCTTGCCTCCCACGTAGGCCTCATCCGCTTCGACGTGGCCTTGCAGCATGGCGAAGCCTTCCGCCTTCTCCATCAGCTTGCGGATCTGTTGGCCGATCCTCCAGGCGGTTTTGTAGGTGACGCCGAGCGTACGCTGAAGCTCTTTGCCGGACACGCCGTGGCGCGTCGTGACAAAGAGGAAGATCGCGTAGAACCAGCTCTGGAGCGGCGTACGAGTGTCCTGAAAGATGGTGCCTGCCAGCGGGTGAATGTGATGGCCGCAGTGAGCGCAGGCGTAAGCGGGACGTCCCGTGATCCGATGGAACGTCGCGTCACCGCCGCACTTGCCGCACTCATGACGAAGGCCATAGCGGACGGCCATCACGTGCTCAAGGCACGCATCGTCATCAGGAAAGCGCTTGAAGAAGTCGCGAACGGAAAAGGCTGGTGATTTGCTCTTGCTCATACCCAGTAATATAGGGCATCAGCGTACTTGGGTCAAGGGGATAATACCGTATCACTATGGAGCTAAACACAGAAACAGCGGCAATTTTCACGCCTACTCCGGCAACCCTTCGCCAACTTTTCTCCGATTGTGCTGATTCTGCGCTCACTTGCGAACCGCCATTAGCCGAACAGGCAGATCAACGATTTCAAATAACTGCATGTTTCAACCGTCAACTGAGCCGTTAAGAAGCGACGGCAGTCGCATACTCGCATTGGAACTCGCCGTTCTCAGCCGCCAGAGCACTAATGCCACCACAGCCATAGCTAGCATGCGTTAAATCTCATGGGCCAGTGTCATGGGGTGACCACTTCGCGCTTTCCGCGACGACCGATTCGGATCCTGCGCGGCGTTGCCGGCCTTCGACGGTGAGCCTGTCCTGGCCCATTGGAGGCGCGAGTCTGGATCCCTCAATGCGTGGGCGCACCATGTCCGACATGCTCTATCTCCCTCGCATCAGCCAGCATGCCTACTAGCTGCCCCATACGGTTATGGTTCCAGAGTTCTTCTGCCCGTTTTCGAACCCTGGGCTTTCGATTTCTATATTTACGTCTTCAAAGTCAAAGCAACTTGGAACCGACTCAATACCGTAAGGCTCTTCATAATAGTTTATATAAAATATTCTGTAGCTCCGGTCTCCGACCAGAACTATCGGCCAAACCAAATCACTTGATGCATAAGATCTATTTCTAAAATTTTCAGCAGCAATTTGAAATTGATCTTCGTTAATAAGTAAATCAAGTCCATAAATATCAAAAACGGCAGATATATTTATAGTCGGAATGCGGAAAAGCATTATCCGTACTTGCTTTCAATCCTCTACCATTTCGGATCAAAAATTCAAAATATAAGTTATCCAAACTTTTATCGTAGGCTCTTTCGCCAATCCATAAATTGATCCATACAGCTTGATAAGCAGCATACAAGACTGCAGCAAACAGCAATATATATAGCGTAGCCTTGTGTATTGGTGAGCCTAAAGCATCATTGGAGTTGGCGCGTGACTATTGGATAGGCCAGCAACAGATGCGACCGATCGTTTACGGCGGCTGACCTATTCTTTCCTCCCTCTAGTTCTTGCGTTCAATCCGGATTAAAACGGTGCCGTAACATGAGTATTGTTCGTGTCTACCAAGACAGTAGTAGTTCCAGTTACAGAAAAAGGAGAAACTGCAGTGGGAGATATAGTCCAACCCAGAGAAACACCAACTGACTGAAACTGAGTCTGATGTACGCCAGACTTGCTTGCCATGTCGGCTCTGATATCTGCCCATGACTGTTTAGCCTGGTCAACTAGGCCCGGAATCTGGTCCAGTATCGAGTCGGGTATAATGTAGTCTGCATTTGACATTTTGGTGTCCCCTAAAGCTTTAGGTGTTCTATGATTTCGTCACTAAGTACCAAAACGAAAATGTCAATGTTGCTATAGTCGTTACCAACGCCATCTGAGAAAAGAACAGTCTTTCCTTAAAGTCTCTATCCTCCAACTTTCGAAGGTAAAAGCCTATGTCATAGACTCCACGAGCGCTCCAGAATAACTTTGACGTAGAGGGGGAATGTCCATTCCTTTTCTTGTAGTAATCAATATATTCATGCTCAAATTTGAAAAACAGAAACTTTGATAGGGCGCAAGTAAAAATTCGCACGAATAAGATTATTGCGATTATTAAGCTAACGACAATAATAACTACTAGCATATTTGATTTGACTGGATTGTTTGTCGAGTGGATGGTCCGTAACTGAGCTCATGGACCATTTTTTCCCTATCTACGAGCGCTCCTGTTCAATAACAACCTAAAAGTCACCGTTAGCATGCCTGACTAGTTCAGAGTGCAAGCGGAGCCTCGAAGGCATGGGCATGGTGCCTCGCGTTGATGTGCGCACAACCACCACTAGCATGTCTGGCAACGCACCAGCGACGCAAATCATCGTTTTTTGCCGCAAAAGGCGCAGCCGATCGTTTCCCGCCGGTCGGTGGTGAAGACACGTGAAGATTGTTATCGAATCCCGACACTATCTTTGATAGCACAATCTAAGCGGGTCGGGACACCAGCAGGTCTTCATCTCGGACCTCGAGTGGTTCGTCATGCCGCCCATTCTTCTGCGCCAGTTCCGCCTGTTCTACGCACAGAACAAGCCGGTCGGCGTGGTGCTCTGGGGACGCGTCAATGAAGAGGTCGAGGCGCGGCTTGCCGCCGGCACCTCCAAGCTCCGCCCGCAGGAATGGAACTGCGGCGACCGGCTTTGGGTGGTCGAGGTGATCTCCCCCTTCGGTGCGCCCGTGGAGATGATCCAGAACTTCAAGGCCAACGTCTTCCCCAACGAAGAGCTCCACTACGTGGCGGTCTCAGGCGAGGGAAAGTCGGAAGTGCAGGTGGTTCAATAGGTGAGTGTGATGAGCAATGATGAAATAAAGTCGTCACCGCAGAAGTCAAAATACACGATTACGGCAGATGAGGCCATTCGTTATGCGAAGGAAGCCCTGAAAAACGAAGAATTCGTTGCTCTGATTAGAGACCATATGGCTAACCCAACTCAGACTGATGAAGAATCCGAAATACAGCAGGCCCAGATAAGCAGAATTGCTCGAGAATATGCTTTGTCAAGAGGTATGCCCTATCCGTATCAAGCGGCCTACAAGATTGCACTAGGTTTTGCTGAATCAGTTTTAATAGGCCGAAGGAAGAGCTTGGATAGTGAAGAAGTGCGAGAACGGCTAAGTAATTCGTTTTTTATCGAGGAATAAATATAAGATGGATAACTCAAAGGTTATATTTCTCGATACGAGCGTTGAATGCAAAGAAGCTCCAGCGTTGCGAAACGCGGCTACGCTGGAAAGGCGCGGTCGAGGTCGGCCAGATCCTCTTCGCTTAGCTTCAGGCCAAGGGCGGCGGCATCTTCGCGGATATGCTCCAGCGTTCCGGATTCGGGGATGGAGATGGTCTCGCCGTTGCGCATGGTCCAGGCGATGGCGACCGCCGCAGGCGTCACTCCATGCCGGTCCGCAACTTCCGCCAGAACCGGATTGTCCAGGATATGGCCGCTTCCCGTTCCGAGCGGCGAATAGGCCATGATGGGCACGCCTTCGCGCACGCTCCACGGGATGAGGTCGGCTTCGATGCCGCGCGTGGTCAGGCTGTAATCCACCTGATTGGTGGCGCAACCGCCGCCGCCGTCGATGCCGAAAAGCTCCTCCATGTCCGCGACGCCGAAATTTGAGACGCCCCAGCGGCGGATCTTGCCTTCTTCCTTCAAAGACTCGAAGGCGTCCACCACGACATCGAGCTGGCGCACGCCGCCGCGCCAATGGAGCAGATAGAGGTCCAGGAAGTCGGTCTTCAGGCGCTTCAGGCTGCCGGCGCAGGCGCTGCGGATATCCTCAGCGCGCGTAGCATTGGTGGGCAGAACCTTCGAGACGAGGAAGACCTTCTCCCGCTGGCCCGCGATGACAGTCCCGACCATCTCTTCGGATGCGCCGGAGCCATACATCTCGGCGGTGTCGATCAAGGTCATGCCGAGAGACAAGCCAGTCTGCAGGGCTTCCTTTTCCTGCTCGATCGGGTGGCGTCCCTCGGCGAGCTGCCAAGATCCCATGCCGAGCGCCGGAGCGTTGCCGCCGCCGGGCAAGCTCACAATCTGCGGTGTCGGCTCCCCATGCGCCGCGCCGCCGCCGGACCCACCGTCCGCACTCATCGCCGCGAAAGGTCTTCTGGTGATGTCCATCATGATGTCTTCCTCGATTGCAGGGTTGTGGGCGCCGGCGCAGACAGGTTGCCACATATCCCCTCGCCTCGAACAGCGTACCAACCGCCGCGCATGCGATGATCGCACGCCGGAGAACGGCAAAGCGCGCCGAGACTGACATGACCTCAAGACTTATTGACTTGACCGGAGGAGGGACAGCCGAATAATCGGCACCGATGACGAAGCTTCGCGCCATATTGGTCGGTCTTATCGCGCTTTCGCTCGCCGCCTCGCCTGCTGCGGCGGCCCACACGATGAGCGCGATGATGGCCGGCATGTCGTCCGAAATGACGGCCCACGGCATGGACCACGGAACCACCCATGGGGCTCCCGGCATGTCGGCCGCTATGGAGCATCACATCTCTCACGACGATTGCTGTCATGGGAGCGCGACGCCCTGCGAGAAGCCAGTCAAGAGCGACTGCGACCAATCCGGCGCTTGTCTGGCGAAATGCTCGGTAATTCAGGCGGCCACCGTGAGCGCCACGGATATGCCCCGTCCGGCGCTTCTTCCCTTGCGGGAGGAGCTGGTGGCCGACAGCCTGCAATCCACCTCCGAAAACCCGCCCTTCCCGCCTCCTCGCCTCTAAATCCTTGAGAGAGCGCTTTCCGTACCCGCCTGGCTTAGGCCGCGGGCGATAGCGTGCACGTGTCCCTGCCTCACGCAGGGCCCCCAACAAGGATTTTTGGAGGCGCAGAATGAAGCGTCTGAACAGCTTGGCGCTGCTGGCTGCCGGCATCGCCGCCGGTCTTGGCGGCAGTTTGCTCTATTCCGGGTATTGGCCCGAACCGAAGCCCGCCACCGCGGCGGAGCAGCACGATCACGGTGAGGCTCCGCCCGAAGCGGCCGGTCACGACCATGCCGATCACGATGCCGCCGACGGCGAGCATTCCGGTCACGACCATACGGGCCACGGCTCCGATCACGATCAAGCCGAGAACGGCGAGAACGGCCGTGAGGTCCTCTATTACCGTGACCCTATGGGTTCGCCGGACACCTCCCCCGTGCCCAAGAAGGATTCCATGGGCATGGATTACATCCCCGTCTATGCCGATGAGGGCGACGAAAAACCGGATGACGCCGGGCATGATCATCAAGGCGAGGACGGTCAGGCCGGGATGGATCACGATGCCGAAGGCCACAAGGCCGACGAGCATTCCGGGATGGATCACGATTCCATGGACCATGGGTCCATGAGCGGCGAGTCCATGGACAGCGATGCCATGGACCACGACTCCATGGGCGGCGATGCCATGGATCACGAGGATTACAATCACGGCGAGGCGAGCGACGAGAAAGGAAAAGGCGAGGCGAGCAGCGACGCCGACGGCGAGCGGGAGATCCTTTATTACCGTAATCCCATGGGCCTGCCGGATACGTCCCCGGTGCCCAAGAAAGACTCCATGGGGATGGACTACATCCCCGTCTATGCCGACGAGGCCGAAGGCGGCGACACGGTCAAGGTCAGCCTCGACAAGATCCAGCGGAGCGGCGTGAAGACCGAGAAAGTCGGCCGCAAGGCCCTCTCCCGTGAGGTGCGCGGCGTCGGCACGGTCGAGCATGACGAGTCGACCATCTCCGTCGTCACCGTCCGTTCCGATGGCTATATCGAAGATCTGTTCGTCGACCGCATGGGGCAGCATGTCGAGGCCGGCGAACCGATGTTCCGGTTCTACAGCTCGCAGATCCAACTGGCGCAAGTCGACCTGCTGGTGTCGTTGCGCAGCAGAAGCCGCACGGGCTCCGACCGCGAGGTCGAAGGCGCTATCCAGAAGCTGCGCAATCTCGACGTGCCCCAGAGCCGCATCGAAGAGGTTATCGAGACGAAGAAGAACCCGAGAACCCTCGATTGGCCGGCGCCCGCAACCGGTCACGTGATGAGCAAGGATGTCCTGAAAGGGCAATTCGTCGAGGCGGGCGAGGAGTTGTTCCGCATCGCCAATACCGACCATGTCTGGGTCATTGCCGAGGTCGCCGAAGCCGATATCGGGGAGGTCGCCGTAGGCGCGCCGGCCACCGTGACCCTGCGCGCGTTCCCCAACAAGCCCCACGAAGGCAAGGTCACCTTCGTCTATCCGCACATGACGAACATGCAGACGCGGACCGTTCCCGTCCGCATCGAGTTGCCCAACCCGGACGGCGATATGCGGCCTGGCATGTATGCCGACGTGGTCTTTCATCGCGGTGCTGAGGCACCCGACGTCGTTGCCGTGCCGGACGATGCCGTGATCGACAGCGGCGCCCGCACGGTGGTGCTGATCGCCAAGGGCGGGGGCCGCTTCCAGCCCCGTGAAGTGAAATTGGGCCGCCGGGGTCAGAACTATGTCGAGATCCTGGAAGGCGTCTCGGAAGGCGAAGAGGTCGTGACCTCCGCCACCTTCCTCATCGACTCGGAGAGCAAGCTGAAGGCGGCGCTGCAGACCTTCGACCAGGACAAGCCCGTCGAGGGAATGGCCGGCGAGGGAATGGCTGATGAGGAAATGACCGAAGAGGGAATGACCCAATGATTGCCAGGATCATTCGCTGGTCGGCCCGCAACGTCTTTCTGGTCGGTCTCGGCACGATCTTCGTCACCTTCCTCGGCATCTACGCCGTCACCAAGGTGCCGCTGGACGCCATTCCGGATCTGTCCGACGTCCAGGTGATCGTGTTCACCGAATATCCGGGCCAGGCGCCGCAGGTGGTGGAGGATCAGGTCACCTATCCGCTCACCACGGCCATGCTCACCGTGCCCAAGGCCCGCGTGGTGCGCGGCTTCTCCTATTTCGGCGTCTCGTTCGTCTACGTGATCTTCGAGGAGGACACCGACATCTATTGGGCGCGCTCCCGCGTGCTGGAATATCTGAGCGCCGCCGCCCAGGACCTGCCTTCCGGCGTTACGCCGGAACTCGGCCCCGACGCGACCGGTGTCGGCTGGGTTTATCAATACATCGTCCAGGGGGAACAGCAGAGCCTCGCCGAGCTGCGCACCTTGCAGGACTGGTATGTCCGGTTCGGACTGGCCAAGGCGCAAGGCGTCGCCGAGGTGGCGAGCGTCGGCGGCTTCGTGAAGCAGTACAGCGTGGTCGTCGATCCAAGACGACTGCAGGCTCTGAACATCCCGCTGGAGAAGATCCGCGAGGTCATCCGCGAGAGCAATATCGATGTGGGCGGCCGCACGGTGGAGATGGCCGAGCACGAATACATGGTGCGCGGCCGCGGCTACATCAAAAACATGTCCGACCTCGAAGAGATCGTCGTGAAGAACGATTCCGGCGTGCCGGTCCTGCTCAAGGACGTGGCGCGCGTCGAGCTCGTGCCAGAGGAGCGCCGCGGTCTCACGGAGTTGAACGGCGAAGGCGAGGTCGTCTCCGGCATCGCCCTGCAGCGCTTCGGCGAGAACGCCCTGTCGGTCATCCAGAATGCCAAGGAGCGCTTGGCCGAAGTCGCGCCCAGCCT
Organism: Methyloligella solikamskensis; assembly: GCF_042676065.1. Taxonomy (NCBI): domain Bacteria; kingdom Pseudomonadati; phylum Pseudomonadota; class Alphaproteobacteria; order Hyphomicrobiales; family Hyphomicrobiaceae; genus Methyloligella; species Methyloligella solikamskensis. Next base: position 2,710,936 of record NZ_JBHTJO010000001.1, read on the forward strand.
GCCCGAGGGCGTCACCCTGGAGACCGTGTACGACCGCTCCGACCTGATCTACCGCGCCATCGATAATCTGCGGAACACGCTCATCGAAGAGAGCATTATCGTCGCTCTGATCTGCGTCATCTTCCTGATGCATGCGCGCAGCGCGCTGGTGGCCATCATCACGCTGCCGCTCGGCGTGCTGATCGCCTATATCTGCATGTGGGGCTTGGGTCTGTCGTCGAACATCATGAGCCTCGGCGGCATCGCCATCGCCATCGGCGCCATGGTGGACGCCGCCATCGTCATGATCGAGAATGCGCTGAAGCATCTGGAGCGCGCGCCCGAAGGCAAGCCGCGCACTGAGGTGCTGATCGAGGCCGCGACGGAGGTCGGACCAGCGCTGTTCTTCAGCCTGCTCATCATCACCGTCTCCTTCCTGCCGATTTTCGCCCTCGAAGCCCAGGAAGGCCGGCTCTTCAAGCCGCTCGCCTACACCAAGACCTTCGCCATGGCGGCGGCCGCCCTCTTATCGGTGCTGGTGGTGCCTGCGCTCATGGTGATCTTCGTGCGCGGCAAGATTATTCCGGAGCGGAAGAACCCGGTGAACCGCTTCCTGATCTGGATCTACCGCCCGGTGATCGAATTCGCCTTGCGGTTCAAGGCCCTCGTGATCGTGGTGGCCATCGCCGTGCTCGCGGTCAGCCTATGGCCGGCCTCCAAGCTCGGCAGCGAGTTCATGCCCAATCTCAACGAAGGCACCCTGCTCTATATGCCCACCACCCTGCCCGGCATCTCGGTGACCGAGGCGGGCGAGCTGTTGCAGACCCAGAACAAGATCATCAAGACCTTCCCGGAGGTGGACTCCGTCTGGGGCAAGGCGGGGCGCGCCTCCACGGCGACCGACCCCGCGCCCATGGAGATGTTCGAGACGGTCATCAATCTCAAGCCGGAGAGCGAATGGCGCGACGGGATGACCCTCGACGGGCTCATCTCCGAGATGGATGACTCCCTGCAGTTCCCCGGCGTCTCCAACGCCTGGACCATGCCCATCAAGGCCCGCATCGACATGCTGTCCACGGGCATCCGCACACCGGTCGGCGTCAAGGTCTTCGGCACAGATCTCGGCGAGATGGAACGTCTTGCGCGGGAGATCGAAGCCGCTATCCGCACCGTGCCCGGCACCACGAGCGCCTATGCCGAGCGCGCCATCGGCGGCTACTACATCAACATCGACCCCGACCGCAGCCGGCTTGCCCGCTACGGTCTGATGGTCGGCGACGTGCAGGACGTGATCGCCACGGCGCTGGGTGCCCAGCCGGTGACCTCCACCGTGGAGGGCCGCGAACGCTACAACGTCGCGGTCCGCTATCCGCGAAACTACCGCAACGATCCCACGGCCATCGCGAACCAGGTGCTGATCCCAACACCGGCGGGCGGCACCGTGCCGCTGGGCGAAGTCGCCAAGGTGAGCTTGTCTCAGGGGCCGACCATGATCCGCACCGAGGATGCTCAGCTCGCGCTCTATATCTTCGTGGATTTCCGGGACCGCGACATCGGTAGCTTCGTGGCGGATGCGCAGAAAGCCGTGTCCGAGCAGGTCGATTTTCCCCTCGGCTATTACGTCTCTTGGAGCGGGCAATACGAATACATGCAGCGCGCCAAGCAGCGGCTTCAGATCGTCGTGCCGCTCACGCTCCTGATCATCTTCCTGCTGCTCTATCTGAACTTTCGACGGCTCACCGAGACCCTTATCGTCATGCTGTCGGTGCCCTTCGCCCTGGTCGGCGGTTTCTGGCTGATGTGGTGGCTCGGCTTCAACCTCTCCGTCGCCGTCGTTGTGGGCTTCATCGCGCTGGCCGGCGTCGCGGCGGAGACCGGCGTGGTGATGCTGATCTATCTCGACAGTGCCCTGAAGGAGCTGAAGGCGAAACGGGAGCAAGAGGGCGAGCCTTTCACGATGGGAGACCTCTACGCCGCCATCGAGACCGGCGCGGTCGATCGTGTCCGGCCGAAGATCATGACCGTGGCGGCCATCATGGCGGGACTCTTGCCCATCATGTGGAGCCACGGCACGGGCTCGGAGGTCATGCAGCGGATCGCCGTGCCGATGATCGGCGGCATGGTCTCCTCCACCGTGCTGACCCTCGTGGTGATCCCGGTGATCTACGCGTTGGTCAAGGGCATCGGCCTACCGCGAACGGAGCCTCCTCAGGAGTCCGGGAAGCCCAGCCAGGGCTCCAGCTCCTCGAAGGCTTCGTCCATGGCGTAGACGCTAAGGAAGGGCAGCGGGACGTGGCCGTAGGTCGGGGAGAGTTGATCCTCGGCCTCTATCTCCCCGAGCTTTGCGATCGCCGCGACGTAAAGAGCCGCGGCGAGGCCGGAGCGGTCGGCGCCGGAGTGGCAATGGATGAGGAGCGGCTTCTCGGCCTTCTCCATCATGGAGATCAGCTCCGCCGCCTGCTCCTGGGACAGCCCACGCTTGGAAGACATCCTGAAATTCAGATGGGTGATGCCGAGCCGTTCGGACGCTGCGACCTCCGCATCGTACCAACGCCTGCCGACATTCTTGCCGCGCAGATTGATGATGGTCTTGATGCCATGGGCTTTCTGATACCGGGCGATATCCGCAGCACTCGGCTGGCCCGACCGGTAGAACTCGCCATCGATCACGCTGCGGAAATTGCCCGACAGTTCGAGCATCCCGAGATAGGCCCCGAGAAGGCCGATCATGACGAGGACTGCGATGCTCATCCTCCTCACCCGCAGGCGAAAAACCGACGTCGATCCTTTCAAATCTCCCATACGCTGATACCCCCGAAACTTTAGCGCTCTGATGTCTATGAACTCTGTGCGGGCGGGTCGGCCGGCCGCATCTGGCCAAACCCGTCGACAGGTTCGGTCCAATAGGTCAAATGCGGGACGGCCCCCTTCGCCGCGATATCGTCCAGGAGATCGGCGGCGACCTTTCGGTCCAGGACAGCCACGATCATGCTGCGCTTTACGCGACCGCGAACCCGTTCGCTGACCGTGGCATCGCCGAAACCGAAGCCATGGCCCTCGACCGTCCAGGTCGTGAAACCTGCGAGCGGCGGATCGAGGCTCAGCATCAATTCGGTGATGTGAGTGGCGCTGTCTGGCGGGCAGACGAATGTGAGCTTGCAAAGGGATTGGTCCATACGAGCGTTCCCTCGGATGTTTGTGATGAGGCTTTCGCGACGCCGAAGCGCCGGAACAGGATGGGCAGAAGGATGAGCGTGAGCGCGGTCGAGGTGACGAGCCCGCCGATCACCACGATCGCCAGGGGCTTCTGGATCTCGGAACCCGGACCGGTGGCAAACAGGAGCGGCACGAGGCCGAACGCGGCGATGCTGGCCGTCATCATCACGGGCCGCAGCCGGCGCACCGCCCCTTCGAACACGACGTCACGGATCGCGAGCCCGTCCGCGAGCAGCTCGTTGAAGTGGCTCACGAGCACCAGACCGTTGAGCACGGCGATGCCGAGGAGCGCGATGAAGCCGACCGAAGCGGGGACGGACAGGTATTCGCCGAGCATCCACAAGGCGAGCATGCCGCCCACCATTGCGAAGGGCACGTTGGCGAGGATCAGCAGCGATTGCCGGATCGAGCGCAAGGTCGCGAACAGAACCCCGAAGATGAGAAGCAGCGCGATTGGAATCACGATGGACAGGCGAGCGGCGGCTCGGCGCTGGTTCTCGAATTGGCCGCCCCAGACGAGCCGGTAGCCTTCAGGGAGCGGAACCTGCTCTGCGACGGCCTTCTGGGCCTCCTCGACGAAGCCGACCAGGTCGCGCCCCGTGACATAGGCTTGCACGACGGCGAAGCGCGACGCGTTCTCGCGGTTGATCTTGATCGGACCCGCGACACGCTCCAGGGAGGCAACATCGCCGACCCGCACCAGACCGCCGTCGCCGGCCGCGAACTGTGTCATGGCGAAGATGTTCGGGTCCTCCCGGACCGAGGGCATGCCGCGAATAACGATGTCCGTACGCCGGCCCGGCTCCGCGACGATTCCCGCCCTGGCGCCTTCGACGATGGAGCGCAGCTCATCCTGCAGGCGGGTGACGGAGAGGCCCGTACGTCCTGCCGTCAGCCGGTCCACGTCGATCTGCATGTAGTCGACGGTGTCATTGGCAACCGTGGACACCTCGGCGGCGCCGGGTACCTTGCGCAGGGTCGTCTGAATGTTTGCCGACAGCTCGGATAGGGTCTCCAGGTCGGGGCCGAAGATCTTGATGGCCAAATCACCCCGCGATCCGGTCAGCATCTCCGCGGTCCGCATCTCGATAGGCTGGGTGAAGGCGAACTCATAGCCGGGCAGGTCGGCCATGGCGGTGCGAAGCTGTTCGATCAGCCACGTCTTGTCGGGCACGCGCCATTCGTCCTTGGGCTTCAGGACCAGGAACATGTCCGTCTCGTTGAGCCCCATGGGATCGAGGCCCAGCTCGTCGGAGCCCACACGGGCAACGATGCGCTCGACCTCGGGCACCTTATCCTTCAAGGCCCGCTCGATAAGCAGATCGCCGTCGATGCTCGCGTCCAGATTGATCGAAGGATACTTGGTGACCTGCATGATCACCGAGCCCTCATCCATGGTCGGCATGAAGGTCTTGCCGATGGCGCCATAAGCGATGACGAGCAGCACGAGGCCGGCCGCGGCGAACAGATAGACCGGCAGCGGAAAGCGCAGGCAGCCCTTCAGCAGGACGCGGTAGCCGCGCGTCATCATGCGCATCAGCCACGGATCGGAGTGCGCGCCCGATTTGAGGACGAATGACGACAGCACCGGGATTAGCGTCAGGGAGAGGACCAGCGAACCGGCGAGCGCCATGATCATGGTCAGCGCCACGGGCCCGAACAGCTTGCCCTCCAGCCCCGTGAGCGAAAGGAGCGGCAGAAAGACCAGGCAGATGATGACGATGCCGGCGCTCACAGGCGTGGCGACCTCACTCGCGGCCCGATAGACCTCGTGGAGCTTCGGCACCTGCGCGCCCGGCTTGGCGTGCTGAAGGCGCTCGACGGTATTCTCCACCACGACCACCGCGGCATCGACGATGAGGCCGATGGCGATTGCCAAGCCGCCAAGGCTCATGAGATTGGCGGTCATGCCGAACCACCGCATCATGAGGAAGGTCACCAGCGCCGCGAAGGGCAGCGTGACGGCGACCACGAAAGCGGCCCGGAGATTGCCGAGGAATAGCACAAGAAGAATGACGACCAGGATGGTCGCTTCCATGAGCGCCTTGCCCACGGTGCCGACCGCGCTGGAGATCAGGTCGGAGCGGTCGTAGAACATCTCGATCCGAACGCCCGGCGGGAAGCTCGGCTTAAGGTCTTCGAGCATCGACCGGACGGAATCGACGATTGCGCTGGCATCGGCACCGCGTAAGGACAGCACCAGCCCCTGTACGGCTTCGCCCTTGCCGTCCTCGGTTACGGCGCCGTAGCGCGTCAGGTTGCCGATCTTGACCGATGCGACATCGCTGAGACGAAGCACGCGGTCACCATCCATCTTCAGGACGATCTGCTCCAAATCGCTGGGCGTGGTGATGGCGCCCTCGGACCGCACGACGAGAGCCTTCTCGCCTTCGCTGAGCCGGCCAGCGCCGTCATTGCGGTTGCTTGCCTCGATGGCAGTCGCCAGATCGGAGACGCCAAGCCCGGCGGTGGCGAGGGCCGCGCTATTGGGGGTGACCTCGAAGGTGCGGACCATGCCACCTAGCGCATTCACATCCGCCACGCCCGGAATGGTCCGAAGCGCGGGCCGGATGGTCCAGTCCAGGAGGCTCCGGCGCTCTTCCAAAGAGAGGTCGCCGCCTTCGATGGTGAACATGAAGACGTCTGAGAGCGGCGTGGATACGGGCGCGAGACCGCCGGTAACGCTCGCCGGCAGATCGCCGCGCACGCCGGCCAGCCGTTCCGCCACCTGCTGGCGGGCCCAATAGATGTCCGTGCCTTCCTCGAAATCGAGGGTGATGTCGGCTACGCCATATTTCGCTGCCGACCGCAGGATGGTCTGTCCGGGAATGCCGAGCAGCTCCATCTCGATGGGAGTGATGACGCGGGTCTCGACCTCCTCCGGCGTCATGCCGGGCGCTTTCAGGATCATCTTCACCTGAACGGGTGAGATATCCGGGAACGCATCGATGGGAATGGTGCGGAAGGCATAGATACCCGCAGTCGCGACGAGCGCGTAGACCAACAGCATGAAGACCCGCTGGGTCAGAGAGAATTCGATCAGGCGGCTCAACATCGCTTAGTCCCCCTGCAGCATCTGCTCAAGCTGCGGGAGGCCGCTGGCCGCGACTTCCGCATCCGGCGGCAGGTCGCCAACGATGGTGGCAACTTCAGGCGACCTGCCGCGGAGCTCCACCGTCTGGATGGTGAAGCCGTCGTCGCAACGCACGAACACAGCGCTCTTCCCGGCGATCTGAGCCACGGCCTTGGCCGGCACCGATACGGCCCCTGTCACGGCAGGCCGCTGGAGCTGGATCGACACAAGCTGGCCGGTCACCAGACCACTGTTGGTAGGAATTTCGGCGTAGAGGAGCGCCGATCGCGTCATGCCCTGAAGGGCAGAGCCGACCGATACGACGCGGCCTTCGGGGCCGCCGATCACCTGGATCGCCATGCCCGGCTCGATCTGCGAGACGAGGCTTGCGGGAATTTGGGCCTCGACCCAGAGCCGGTCGCTCGTGTCCACGGTCACGACCGGGTCCATGGTGTCGATCATTTCGCCCGGCATGGCGTTGACCTCGGCGACCGTGCCGTCCTTCGCCACGGAGATCGAATACTCGCCGTCCCGTCCCAAGATGAGTCCATTCAAGGAGAGTGTCTTCTCATGCTGCTCGATGACCGCTTGGATCTTCGCCACCTGGGCCTCGGCCTCCATGGCGAGGAGCGGGCTTTGGAGGTTTTTGTCGGCCAGCAGACGCTTCCGCTTGGCGATGGCCTCGGCCATCTGAAGTTCGGCCTGGGACTGGGAAAGTTGGGCTTGGACGTCCAGCAGCTCGCGGCTGGAGATGGTCGCCACGGGCGTCCGGCCATCGACCTTCTCGCCGGGCAGAACGTGGACCTGGGTCACGGTGCCGGCAAAAGGCGCCGTTGCCACGAGGCGGGAGTTCAAAGGCGGGATCACGGTGGCGGGGAGCACCGCGATCGCCTCGACCTCCGCCGGGCGCACGGCCTCCACCTTGATGTCGAGGCTTTGCATCTGCGCTACCGTCAGGGCCACGGTCTTCGTCTCGGCCGAAGCCGGGGCGGTGCTGACCGCGGCCGCGGCCAAAATCAGAACCCTCGTCAAAGACAACAGGCGCATGGCGTGCTCCGTTCTCACTTTCAAATTTCTTGTGTGAGGAGCTCTTGGAACACGGAGCTGAAACCAACCTGAACGGCGGTCCGGCCATGACGACAGGGCTCTTCAGGTTCATTTCAGCTAACGCGTGCTAGACGAGCTAACGAATTGAAGCTCGAGGACGCCCGAAATGCGCATCCTGCTTGTCGAGGATGATGAGGATATCGCCCAGCGGCTGATTGACGGCCTGACCCAGGCCGGCTTCACGGTGGAGCATGCCGCCAACGGACCGGACGGCTACACCATGGGCCTGGACGGCACCTATGCGGCCGCGGTCCTGGATCTCGGCCTGCCGCAGATGGAAGGGATCGATGTGCTGAAAGGTTGGCGCTCCGCCGACAGCAAGCTGCCGGTCCTGATCCTCACCGCACGCGGCACATGGGCGGAGAAGATCGTCGGCCTGAATGCCGGCGCCGACGACTATGTGACGAAGCCATTTCACGTACCGGAGGTCGCCGCACGCCTGAAGGCGCTGATCCGGCGCTCTTCGGGCTTGGCGAGCGCGATCCTGACCCATGGCGGGATCGAGCTCGATACCGGCTCCAACCGCGTCATGGTGGACGGAAAGCCCGTGGAGCTCACGGCCAGCGAATTGAAGATCCTGACCCATTTCCTGCATCGTATCGGCCGGATCGTTTCCCAGGCGGAATTGACCGACCAGATCTACACCCTGGACGAAAGCCGGGAGTCGAACACCATCGAAGTCTATATCAGCCGGCTCCGGCGAAAGCTGGGGGCGGACCGCATCAAGACGATCCGCGGCCTCGGCTACCGGATGGACTAGAATGCTGAAGCGCAGCCTCAAGGGACGATTGATCGCCGCGGCCACGCTGTGGATCGCCATCGGCATGATCGGCGCCGGCGTGACCTTGTCGGCTGTCTTCAAGCGGCATGTCGCAGAGCAATTCCATGACGAGCTGTACGTCCATCTCGCCGAGCTGCAGCGGCTTTCGGAATTCAGCCCAGACGGCACCCTCCATCTCCAGCGGCCTCTCAGCGACCCGCGCTACGACGTCCCTCTTTCCGGCTTCTATTGGGAGATCCAGAAGGAGGACGACGTGCTGGCCCGGTCGGAATCCCTGGAAGGCCCGCCGCTTCAGTTGCCGGACGACACGCGCCAGGATGTCGGGGTGCACACCCATATGATCGAGGGGCCGACGGGGCCCCTGATCGTGGCGGAAAAGACGGTCTGGAAAAATCCGGGCGCCGCCCCCGACCGCTTCATCATCGGCACGGACGAGAGCCAGCTCGATGCGGTGGTCGCGAGCTTCAACCTGACGCTGGCCGTTGCGCTTGCCATCTTCGGCCTGTCCCTGGTCGCCGCCGCCACGCTTCTGATCCTCTATGCCCTAAAGCCCTTGGGTCAGTTGCGAACGGCCCTGTTCGATGTGCGCCACGGCAAGGCGAAGCAGATGAGCGGCCAGTTTCCGGCCGAGGTTGTGCCGCTGGTCGACGATCTCAACACGCTGCTCGCCTCGACGTCCGATCTCATTCAACGGGCCCGGACCCAGGCGGGCAACATGGCCCACGGTCTGAAGACGCCGCTCGCGGTCATCACCGACGAGGCCTATCGCCTGGAGGACCAGGGCCAAACCCAGGCGTCTTCCACGATCCTCGAAGAGAGCCGGAAGATGCAGGCCCATATCGATTATCAGATCGCCCGGGCGCGCGCCGTGGCCATGCGCTCCACCCCCGGCGTCGTGGCCGAAGCGCGGAAGGCAGCCCTGGAGGTCGCCTCGGCCTTGGGCCGGCTTTACGCCGCCAACGAAACCCAGATCGATGTGGATGTGCCGGAAGGAGCGCTCGTGGCCTGCGATCCGGCCGATCTCAACGAGATGCTGGCGAACCTGGTCGACAATGCCTGCAAGCATGCGAAATCGACGGTCAAGATCGCCTGGACCGATGGAGCGGTCGCGGCGCTGACGGTCGACGATGACGGTCCCGGTCTTCCGCCGGAGGCCCGGGAAGTCGTGTTCAATATCGGCGAGCGCTGGGATTCCCGCATGCCGGGATCCGGGCTGGGTCTCGGAATCGTGCGCGATCTGGCCCGTCTCTACGGCGGCGACGTCAGACTGGAGGACTCCAGTCTCGGCGGCTTGCGCGTCGAGCTCCTCCTGCCGTCAAAAAGCGAAGCCGAGGCCTGAACCCGGTCGGCTGCCGCCGGTCAGATGCCGATCGCCTCGTAGAACCCCTTGATGCGAGTCAGCGCCAGGACATAGCCGGCCGTGCGGAGATCGCTGATATCGGGATTTTCCTCACGAAGCTCCGACATTTTGGCGAATGTGGAGCGCATCTTCTCTTCCAGACCTGAGCGCACCAGATCGAGCTCGGTGCCGCCGGTGGCAAAGCTCGCCTTCTGCTCGTCGGTGAAGCGCTTGCCGAGCGCCTCTTCCAGCCCTTCGACGAGGCGGGCCTGCTCGTGCTCACGCTGGCGCCGCTGCATCAGCCCGAACGCCATATGGGTGATGTTCTTCACCCACTCGAAATAGCTCACCGTCACGCCGCCGGCATTGGCATAGAGATCGGGGATGATGACGATGCCGCGATCGTTGAGGATTCGGTCGGCCTCGAAGGTCACCGGGCCGTTGGCGGCCTCAACGATCAGCTTCGCCTGGATCCGTTCGGCATTGCCTGTGTGAATGACGCTTTCGAGGGCGGCGGGAATAAGAATATCGCACGGGTCTTCCAGGGCCTTGGCGCCATCTTCGGAATAGCTCCCGCCCGAATAGCCCTTCACCGCGCCACCGGCATCGAAATGCGCCTTCAGCGCCTCGATATCCAACCCGTCATCGTTCTTGATCACACCGTCGCGTTCGATCACCGCAACGATCTTGCAGCGGTCCTCGGTGAGGCACTTGGCGGCGTGATAACCCACATTGCCGAAGCCCTGGATGATGACCCGGCAGTCCTTGAGGGCTCTCGGCAGCTCGGTCCGGTTCAACTCGCATTCGGTGTTGAAGAACTCCCGTATCGCGTAATGCACGCCCCGCCCGGTCGCCTCGGTACGGCCGTCGATGCCGCCCGCCGCCACGGGCTTGCCGGTGACGCAGGCCACGGCATTGATTTCCTGCGGGTTCATGCGGAGATATTCGTTGGCCATCCAGACCATGGTCTGCTCGGACGTGCCCATGTCGGGCGCGGGCACGTTGAGAGCCGGGCTGATGAAGTTCTGCCGGGCGAGTTCCTGGGTGAAACGGCGGGTGATGCGTTCCAGCTCCGCCTCGCTCCACTCGGAGACATCGATCTTCAGCGCGCCTTTGGACCCGCCGAAAGGCAGCTCCATCAACGCGCATTTGTAGCTCATGAGTGCGGCCAGCGCCTCGACCTCCTCCTGGTCCACATTGGGCGCATAGCGGATGCCGCCCTTGGCCGGAACCGGGTGGTTGGTATGCACCGACCGCCAGCCCTCGAAGGTGAACATTTGCCCGCGCAGGCGGACGCCGAAGCGGGTGATGTAGGTCTCGTTGCAGACCTGAATCTTTTGCGACAGCCCCTCCTGCATGGGCACCAACTCGGCGGCGCGGAGGAACATAGCGTCGACATCGGAGAGGAAGCCGCGATGGGTCGGCTTCGCTGAAGCAGTCGGTTTCGTGTTCATGGTGTGAGACTATCCCCCTTCGCCAGCGTTCCCAAACTCCTCGGCAGTCCGGTGGGTAGACCGAGTTGGTGGCATTTTTGTTCCGACCACGAATCGTTGGATCAGCTTTCGCCATATGCCGGCGTCCTGCCGAATCGAATCGTGATCGCTCTACCGTTTGGCCGATTCCCGAACCGACGGCGCCGCCATGCGGGCCAGGGTGAGCCAGAAGATTGCGAACAAGATCGCGGAGAAGCCCGCCGACAGTGCGGCTTTCTCCAGGCCGGGCGCCTTTAGGTTGAAATAGGCCAGCTGGAAGACGTTGAGCGCGACGATACCCCAGAGCATCCAGTCGGTCCGCAGCCTGGTCAGGACATAGCTTCCGAACGGCGCCATGATCAGCACGACCGGATAGGCACAGAGCCATGTCTGCACCTGGTGCTCGGTGAGGCCGGCATCGAAGACTGCGCGGTAGAAGGAACCCGCCACGCTGACCGCGGCCATGAGCATGATGCTCTGATGGGTGGCGACCTTCTCGTCCATGCGGAAGCGGGTCACCAGCAGGGTGTAGAGGACGATGTCCGCGCCGGTGCCGAACAGGCTGGCGCAGATGCCACCTAGGAAGAGCACAGCCGCAAGCGAGATCCGATCGGCGTGGCTGCGCACCTGAAGCGTCATGCGCTCGCCGCGGTGACGGCTCCACACGTAAGCCAGAGCGAAGGTCGTGATCAGGCTCAAGAACAGCGCCTGGATGACGAAGGTCGGAATCCCCTGTAGCAGCACCATACCGAAGACGAAGCCGACAAGGCAGACGGGGGCGAACCAAAGCACCGGTGCGTAGGCGGCGAGATCGGCGCCTTTGCGCGAAAGAATCCAGACGCTTGCCGAGGTCATGCCGACGCTCTGGATCATCAGGCTGAAATCCCGCGCCGTGGCGCGGTCGATGTCGAGAAAGACGCTCAGCACGGGAAAGGCGACGGCACCGCCCCCTTCCGACGTGAGGCCGGCGACGAAGGCCCCCAACACCATGATGGCGGGGTAGAACCAGTTATCGATCAGGAAGGAGAGGCTGGTCAGGCTTGCGAATAGCACGAGCCACAGCAGCAGCATGGCTGCGAACCAGGTGCGGAAAATCCAGCTTTGGAAGAACATCGACCGCGCGGCTCTGCCCGGCGGTGGCAAGGGTCAGGCAGGTTTCGCGAGATTCGCCGGGACGCGGATGATGCAGCGAAGTCCGGCGTCGTTCCAGTCAAATTCCGCCGTTCCGCTCAACTGGCCCGTGACGCTGCGGTCTATGATCTTGGTCCCCATGCCGCTCTCATGCCCGGGATCGGGGCGCGGACCGCCGACTTCGATCCACTCGATGACGAAGTCGTCGGCTTGCCAGCTCCAGGTCACCGTGACCTGGCCCTCGGGACTCGACAGGGCGCCGTGCTTGGTCGCGTTCGTAGCCAGCTCATGCAACACCATTGAGGTCGGCTGAACAGCGTGGGCCACGATCCGCACATCTGGGCCCTCGTATGACAACCTGCCGCCGGCGGCCTCTGCCTCCACGTCCAAGAGCCCCGATAGCCTCGCGCTGTTGCCACCCTCCCCGAGAAGAAGGTCATGAGCGCTGGCGAGGGCACCGATCCGCCCGTAGATCTTGTCCTTGAACGCCTCCACCGTGTCCGCATCGGTAAGTTGGACCATGCTTCTGATCAGGGTCAGCATGTTCTTGCTGCGATGCTCGAACTCCGCGGAAATCAGCGCCAGCTTTTCTTCCTCGCGACGCTGCTCGCTGATGTCCTCGAAAAGTATCGCGACCTGACGTAGCTCCGGCTCGTAGACGCGGAAGGCGTACACATCGTACCAACGGCCGAGCGTCTCCGCATGCTCGCGAAAGCGTACCGGCTCCCCCGTCAGCGCGACTTGTCCGTAGATCCGATACCAGTGGTCTTCATGGTCCGTGCGAAGGGATCGCATAGTCCGGCCGACAGCACTGACGAGCCCGGTCTGCTCCTCGAAGGCGTCATTCACCTTTAGAAAGCGGTAGTCCTCAGGTCTCTGATCCTCGTCGAACAGCACCTCGACGATGCAGAAGCCGCGATCGATCGAATCGAAGAGCATGCGCCCGTCGTCCGTCTGGAAGGCGCTTTCTACGTTGTCTTTGGAGGATGGCTGGGTATCGATCAATTGCGGCGCCAGGGGTCGTGACGGGATCGGCTACACCCGAATTACTGAGCATTACAGGTCGGTCCACTCGTGCAAGTTCACCGAAGCAAGCACAGCTCAGTGTCATATACGAGTATATGGGCGTCGTTCGTGCACTGCGAGTCGCCTTTCCGCCCGGCATGCCGGGCCGACGGGCCGCTCACTCCGCGTTTGCCTCGTTCCTAATCGGGAGCACGAGACGGCACGCGAAGCCTTCCGCCCCGTATTCGGGCTCCCAGGTGCCGCCAAATTGGGAGCGCACGAGGCCGCCGATGATCTGAGTGCCGAGGCCGGACCGGGAGGGCTCCTCCGCGGCAGGCCCGCCGCTCTCCCTCCAGTCGATAGCGAAAGTCTCCTCATCCTGCCACCGGCAGTGCAGCGACACGCTCCCGCTCGTGACCGAGAGACTTCCATATTTCGAAGCGTTGTTCGCAAGCTCGTGGACGATCATGCCGAGTGAAACCGATGAGCTGGGGTCCAGAAGCGCGTCCTCGCCCGCGAAATGCAGCCGATCCTCCCGGTCCGTGTCGAGATAAGGTTCGATCTCGTCGATGATGATCTCACGGGCCGAGCTCCCCTCTTCGGTCGCATACATCAGCCGATCCGTGGAGCGGAGCAGGCAGCTCATGCGCGCCTCGACGCAAGACACCAGGGCAGCCGGCGATTCGGCATCGCGCTCGCAGAGCGACATGAGGGCGCGGACATTGGCGAAGACATTCCGAATTCGATGGCCCGCCTCGCTCAGCCGTAGCTCCATCTGCTGTTCGTCCCTGCGCCTCTGGCTCACATCCCGGAACACCATGACCGCGCCGATGATCTCGCCCTTGTGATTACGGATCGGCGCTGCGCTGTCATCGAGAGGCGAGGTCTGGCCGTCGCGGTTCTTCAGGATCGTGGTTGACGTTAGGACGACTATGTGGCCGGCGGAAAGCGCCCGCCTGATCGGGCTTTCGACAACTCGCCCGCTCTCCTCATCGCGAAGATCGAATACATCCTCGATGGGCCTGTCCACAGCGTCGGCCTCGGACCAGCCCGTGAGCCGTTCGGCTACGTCGTTCATGAACTCGACGCGGCCGTTCGCGTCGCTTGCGATCACGCCGTCGCCAATGCTGGCAAGCGTCTGGGCGAGCCAGGCCTGGCGAGCGTTGGCCTCGATCTCCACCTTGCGGAGCCGATCGGCCACGCGGGCGAAGGCGAGCATGCAAGCGCCGGTTGCGCAGATCGCGGCGACGGTGACGGTGCGGTTGATGCCGATCACCCAGGCGGGATCGTCTGTGCCCCAGGAGCCTAACAGCGTGCCGAGCAATGCGCCGACCGCCAGCACGGTCGCAAGGCCGCACATGGCGAGGGTGGCGTAGCGGTTGGAATGGCCGAACGTTGTAAGGACCGCCAGCACGTAGCAGGCGCTAAGACCGCCCCTCAGCGGAAGGAAAAGTTCGGCTAGAAAGGCCGTCACCGCCAGAATGAGGCCGGCCCACGGCAGCAGGACGAACAGAATGCCCTTTGCGTCGCCGGCGGATCGCAACTCCTTGAAGCGATCCGGATACGTCAGACTCATTCAAGGGACTCCGCGCGAAGAGCAAGTAGACCCCTACCCATCATGGGCGGAATATGCTGAGTTTCGAACGGCCGGTCTGTCGGAAATCCGACATTCAGAGCTGCGAAAAAGTGGTAGTCACAGCCATTCTCGACTGAACTTAGCGTCCGATGTGTGACTCCCACAAGTATTCCAACCGCATACTCCAAAATCTCTCAGATTCGGCCTTGGAGCTTCTGGAGCCGCATCTTCAACCCATTCGACTGGGGGTGAGGGAAATCATTTTAGAATCGGGCGATTCGATCGACCAGGTCTATTTTCCCGAGACCGCGGTCATCTCCCTGGTTTCACCCTTTCTCGACGGGCGCGTGCCGGAGCTCGCCAGCATTGGTCGGGAGGGAATATCCGGCTGCCTCTCCGCGATCGGCAGCGGCACGACCTTCAGCCAATGGGTTGCGCAGGTGCCGGGGCGTGCGCTGCAATGCCCGGCTTCTGCCTTCGAGTCCGCCTTCGAGCAGAGCCAGGGCTTCCGGCAGGCCACGATCTGCTACATGGAAGCGCTCCAATGCCAGATCATGCAGTCCGTCGCCTGCAACGCCATGCATCCGGTGGAGGCTCGCTGCTGCCGCTGGATCCTGATGATGCGCGATCGCAGCGACAGCGATGAGCTGGCGCTGACCCAGGAGTTCCTGGCGGAGATCCTTTCGGTGCATCGGTCCAGCGTCTCGCTGACCATCGGCACGCTGCAGCAGGCGGGCTATCTGGAGGCCAAGCGCGGATCTCTACGCATTCTCGACCGCAAAGGCCTCGAGAACGTCTCCTGCGAGTGCTACCGGATCGTCCGCGACCGGTTCGAGGACCTGCTGCCGGGCACCTTCATCACTCAGTAAAGGCTCCGCCCGCCTACTTCTCCGGAAACAGGAAGGTCGCGACCGCGCGCACGCCCCAGTCGGGTCCGCCGTCGGGACTGTCGAGATAGGCACGCCCGCCGACCCCGAGCTGCACAGGCTGCTCGCCGAGATGATAGATGTGGCTCACCAGTAGGTTGACCGGAAGTCTGGACTCGTTGGCGGTCCAGTCGAAGGTCATCTCCATGTTGAGAGCGAGGGTCGTGGAGTCCTTCCAGGTATAGGTCAGGAAGGGCTGGAGGAAGGCCTGGTTGACCTCCGGCTTGTACTCGCCGCCCGAAGCGTCCGCATAGGACCAGATCTGATTGGCGAGCGCGCCATAGGTCCAGCCCGCTTGCTGCTTCAGCACCACGACGGTGGGGCCGGCGCCCCATTTGTCGGTGCCGAGATCGCGGTCCGTCGCCGTCGGCCAGAGGAACGCGGGGCCCACGCCCCAGATGATCCCGCTCTTGGTGGATTTCGGCGACAGGAAGAAGCTCTGTAGCGTATCGCCCAGGCCGAACTCGTTATCGAGACCGGGTGCGGCGGCCTGGAAATCCAGTACCGGCAGAATCGTGCGGGTAATCAGATTCCAATCCGCCGAGATCCCCGTCGGGATCACGGGCTGGATATTCAGAGTGCTGCGCTTCGCATCCGACGGGCCGAAGCAGCAGTCGAAATTGTACTGGAAGGGCACGCTGATCAGATCGGCGACGGGATTGGACAGCTGCTTGGCAAGATCGCTGCTGTCGTCGGCTGCGGCGGGTCCCGCGAAAAGAAGTGCAGCTGCAAGAACAATCAGTAGGCGCAGCTGGACGCAAACGCGTCGCCCCTGCGCAGACGCAATCTCAAACAAAATATCAATTCCAAAACTATGTCGGTTCGGCTTCTCCGACTCGGTTTTAGCATCGCGGCGCGCTTGGCGCCGCGTGTTGCCGAAATCCGATGTGGACAAGTGCGGCCCCGGCCAGCGAGGTCTCCTGCACCTTCCGCGCTCCAACAAAGCGCTTACCCTCCCCAGTGCGACAACTTGACACCAGCCTTATCGCCGGGTAGCCGCATTTCTTTTCGACCAATCGGTGCCTGCGGGGTTTGGGGCAACTGCATATTCGAAGCGTCAATTTTCTAAGGAAGTGATCATGGCCTCTTCGCGAACTTTCGAGACGGACCGGCGCGACGTTCTTGCCGGGATTGCGGCTCTGTTTGCAGGGGCGGCCCTGCCCCTGCCCGCGTTCGCCCAAGGCGCAAGCCCAGAGCCCCGCCATGGCACCGCTCTACCGCTTGGCAAGCCGGAGCCCTACTCATTCGAGATCCTGAAAGCCCGCGCGGAGAAGCTTGCGTCGGAGCCCTACAAAGATGCGCCCCCGAAGGCGGCCGACATTCTGGAGACCGTCGATTTCGACGCCTATCAGAAGATCGCCTTCAAGCCGGAGATGGCGCTCTGGCCGAAGACCGACACGCCGTTTTCCACCCAGCTCTTCCATCTCGGCCGCTACTTCAAGTCGCCGGTGGAGATGCATGTGGTCGAAGGGGGCAAGCAGGAGAATATCGGCTACACGCCGGAGGCCTTCACCTTCAAGGACGACGCCGTCCGGAAGAAGCTCCCCGAGGATCTCGGCTATGCGGGCTTCCGGCTCATGGAGCCCGGCGGCAAGGCGGACTGGCTCGCCTTCCTGGGCGCGAGCTATTTCCGTTCGGCCGGGCCCGACGGGCAGTACGGCATGTCGGCCCGGGGGCTCGCCATCGATACCGGCCTGCCGCGGCCGGAAGAGTTTCCGCATTTCTCAGGGTTCTGGCTGCACCGGCCGAAGCCCGGCGCCACCTCCATGGTGGTCGATGCGCTGCTTGAGAGCGAAAGCTGCACGGGCGCCTATCGCTTCGTGATCTCCGGCCCTGAGACCTTCGTCATGGACATCACGGCCAATATCTATGTGCGCAAGGATATCGAACGGCTCGGCATCGCCCCCCTCACCAGCATGTATTGGTATGGCGAGACGACGCCCCGGCCGAACAAGGATTGGCGGCCCGAGGTGCATGACAGCGACGGGCTCGCCATGTGGACCGGCGCCGGCGAGCGTTTGTGGAGGCCTTT
The DNA here is from genome assembly GCF_042676065.1 of Methyloligella solikamskensis. NCBI lineage: Bacteria > Pseudomonadati > Pseudomonadota > Alphaproteobacteria > Hyphomicrobiales > Hyphomicrobiaceae > Methyloligella > Methyloligella solikamskensis. Next base: position 2,728,573 of record NZ_JBHTJO010000001.1, read on the forward strand.
GAACAATCCGGAGGTGACCCGCACCAGCACCTTCACTGACGACAATCCGAAGGGCTTCGGCCTGCTGCAGCGGGACCGCGACTTCGCCGAGTATCAGGACGATGGCGCGTTCTACGAGAAGCGGCCGGGGGTCTGGATCGAGCCGGTCGGCGACTGGGGCAAGGGCGAAGTTCAGCTTCTCGAGATCCCGACCGACGACGAGATCTACGACAATATCGCCGCCTACTGGAAACCGGCAGAGCCGATCGCCGCGGGCAGCGCCCACACCTTCGAATACAAGCTTCACTGGGTGGCCGAAGAGCCCTACCCGCCGGAAGTCGGCCGGGTGGTCGCAACGCGGCTTGGGCAAGGCGGCATCCCCGGTCAGGAGCGGCCGGACAATGTGAAGAAGTTCGTGGTCGATTTCGAAGGCGGCCCCCTGTCGAAGCTGAAGCAGCGCTTCGACCTGAACGTGCATGTCGACGCCTCCCGCGGCACGGTCGACAACCCGTTCGCCATCAAGGTGGTGGGCACGGATCGCTGGCGGGCGATCTTCGATCTTGAGGTCGAAGGCGAGGAGCCGGTGGAGCTGCGGCTTTACCTGTCGCTCGACGGCGAGACCCTGACAGAGACCTGGCTCTACCAGTACCTGCCGGCAAGCGCCCCGCCCGTCCGGCGGTCTTAGCGCCCCTCAGTGTCTCTTCCGTTATTCTGGTGCGACGTCCCGGACGCGGGTTTTCTTTGGGTCGTAGTGTGAGAGGGTGACGATGGTTGCCGGGATGCGTTTCTGGTGGCCGTCGAGCTTGCCGATCTCCACTTGCGTCCCGGGCTCGCTCTTGGTCACGTCCATCCTTGCGAGCGCGATGTTCTTCTTCAGGATGGGCGAGCGGGTCGAGCTCGTCACCTCGCCGATCTGCGCCCGGCCGATGTAGATCGGATCGCCGTGGTGGATGCATTCGTTGCTGCCGATATCGAGGCCGACGAGCTTCTTCTGGGGGTTGGCCTTGCGGCGGGCGAGCGCCTCCGAGCCGATGAAGGGCTCCTCCTCCATGTCCTTGCGCACCGTGAAGCCGATGCCTGCCTCGAACGGGTCGGTCTGATCGCAGAAGTCGTAGCCGGCGAAGACGAGGCCCGCCTCGATGCGCACCATGTCGAGCGCCAGGAGGCCGAAGGGGCGAAGCCCGTGGGGCTGGCCCGCCTCCCAGATGGCGTCGAACACTTCAGGGGCTGCGTCCGGGTGGCACCAGATCTCATAGCCGAGCTCGCCCGTATAGCCGGTGCGCGAGATCACCACAGGCTGATCGGCGATGCGGCCGACCAGGAAGCGGAACCATTTCAGCTCCTCGATGGTCGGCTGGTCGGGCCGGGTCCACACGATCTCCTTCAGGATGTCCCGGGATCTGGGGCCCTGGAGCGCCACGTTGTGGAGCTGGTCGGTGGAAGACCGCACCCAGACCTTGAGGCCCCGCTCTTCGGCCACCTGGCGCATCCAGACGCCGAGATAATCGTCGCCGCACACGACCCGGAAGTTGTTCTGGCAGAGCCGGAACACGGTCCCGTCGTCGATCATGCCGCCATGGTCGTAGCAGAAGGCGGTATAGACCACCTGACCCTGGCTCAGCTTGCGGATGTTGCGGGTGGCGACCAGATGGACGAGCTCCTCCGCATCCGGCCCCGTCACCTCGAACTTGCGCAAGGCCGAGAGGTCCATGATCACCGCCTTCTCCCGGCAGGCCCAGTATTCCTCGATGGGCTCCACGTCGGAGAAGCAGGTGGGCAGCCAGAAGCCGCGGTAATCTTCGAACTTGCGGGTAAGGGCTGCGAAGCGCGGATAGAAGCCGCTCTCCCGCGTCAGGCGCGGCTCGGCGTCGGGGGTCATGCGATGGGCCTTTCCTTTCGGGAAGTCGTTCTCCTTGTCGTAGACGCGCACCTGGATATCCGTGGGGCTCCAGCCATTGGCCGGATCGATATCGTCGGCGCAGGACGACGAGGCGCAGACGATGTCGGTGAGCGCGCGTAAGAGCACGTAGTCCCCGGGGCGCGACCAGGGCTCGTCCAGGCCGATCCCGTCATCGTCGTCGACAAAGGTGTTGTAGAAGAAGTTGATGGCCGGCCAGCCCTTGCGGGGCGCGATCGCGTCGTAGGGCTCCAAACAGGCGTTGAAGTTGTCCGTGCAGTTGGAATGGCCCGGATAGCCCATATCCTCGTAATACTTGGCGTTGCAGGCCAGCATGAACGTGTCGTGGCGGCCCACCGTGTCCTGGATCACCTCCACGAGAGGCTTCTGGGTCTGGTCGTAATACTTCGAATGCAGCCCCGGCCCCGGGGCCGCGCTCCCCATCAAGGTATGGGTGGTGGTGGCATCCAGCCCGTTCTCGATACCCCGCTTCAGAGCTTCCGCATCGAAGGCGAGGAAGTCGGAGCATTGCCGCCCCTCAACATCGACGATCTGGATATAATCCCCGGCCTTCACCTCGTAAGACGCGGCGGTGGCCGCATCGACCCTGAGATCCATCTTGGGCTCCGCCAAAGGCGGCGGCGCATCGAGGCGCTCGTCGGTCGTCTGCTCGATCTCGATCAGAAGATCGGTCGGGGTGTTCTGCTCGTCCGGCGCCATGGCGCTGCCCGGCGCCACCAGCACGCAGAGACCGGTCGCCTTGATCTCGAACTGGACCTTCGAGCCCGGCGCGCTGTCCGGCCCGAAGAGGCGGCTGCCGCGGATCTCCCCCTTGTCCACGTTGCGGGAGCCCAACGCATGCTCGGTGGCTGCCCGGCCTTCCAAAGCCTCGTCCAGAGCCTCTTCCAAAGTGGGCGCATCGAGATGGGTCAGGGACGGGATCACCGCCTGGCCGCCTTCCGTCTCCGAGAGCGCATAAAGCAGCCCGAGCTGGGCGCCCTCCGGGTCGATGACCGTGAGCTTGTCGCCCTCCCGCACCCCGAAGGCGAGACAGCCGCCGCCCGCCACCCGGGTCCGGCGGATGCGCTTGCCCGCATGGGAGGTGGTGGGGGAAGACGTGGCTTCCGATAGGGTGCGCGGTCGCGTCTCGCTGTCCAGGCTCATAAGCGCTCTCCTTCAAGGCCCCCTTCCAGGAGCCGCTTCGGTCGCTCGTGGTGGAACGCGGCAAGCCCCATCGGGCTCCCCCGTTCGCGCCCCGCCTCATCAGAGCGATGCCGGTCTTCGAGGCTGTTGGCAAAGGAGCGGCGGTGCCGCCGCTCCTTCTCACAAGGCGGTTACTCCGCCGCTTGTCTATGGGGCTACTCCGCCGCTTGCCGCACATCCAGGAAGGCTTCCAAACTGTCGTCCAGGGCCTTCATCCAGACCGTGTGATGGACCGGCGACATGGTCCCCGTAATCACCGAAGGATAGGCCCGGTCCCGATAGGTCAGGATGCCTTCTTCCTTGTGGTGCTCCCACTCCTTGAAGAGCTTGGCCACCTGGTCAACGTCCAGGAACGGGTAGTCGGTGTTCTGGATCAGATCCCGCACATACTCCGTCTGGAAGTCGATATCCTGCTCCGGGTTCTCGCAGGCCTCTTCCATGGCGACCCACTTCTTGGCGTCCGCCGTCATCTCTTCCCTGGACGGAAGAGCGATCCGCCCCAGCACCACGTCGCGGGCATACCAGGCCTGCGCGTCGAACATGTTGAAGGTGTAGTACTGATCCTGGGCGCCGATATACATCAGCTTCGGATTGGAGAGCCAGAAGATGCCCTTGTAGAGCCCTTCCGGATAAAGCCGGGTCCCGGTCTTCAGGCGCAAACTGTCCGGCAGGAAGGGGTAGTAGTTCTTATAGCCCGTGCACAGCACGATGGCGTCGACCTCCTTGGTCGAGCCGTCGGCGAAGTGGGCCGTGTTGCCCTCAACCTTCTGCAGAAGCGGCTTCTCCTCGAACCCGTCCGGCCAGTCGAAGCCCATGGGTGCCGTCCGGTAGGAGAAGGTGATCGAGTTGGCCCCGTATTTGTGGCACTGGACCCCGATATCCTCCGCCGAGTAGGAGGCGCCGATCAGCAGAACGTCCTTGCCCTTGAACTCAAGCGCGTCGCGGAAGTCGTGGGCGTGCAGCACACGGCCCGGGAACATCCGCAAGCCTTCGAAGTCCGGCACGTTCGGCGTGGAGAAGTGGCCGTTCGCCACCACCACGTAATCGAACTCTTCTGAGTAGGTGTGGTCGTTCTTCAGATCCTGGACTGTGACCGTGAACTTCTCCGAACTCTGATCGTAATCGACCCAGCGCACAGGCGTCCGGAAGCGCACGTAATCCCGCACGCCGCTCTTCTCCACCCGGCCCATGATGTAATCGGCCAGCACCGCGCGGGGCGGATAAGAGGGAATCGGCCGCCCAAAATGCTCCTCGAAGGAGTAGTCGGCGAACTCCAGACACTCCTTCGGGCCGTTCGACCAAAGATAGCGGTACATGGAGCAGTGGACCGGCTCGCCATACTCGTCCAGCCCCGTCCGCCACGTGTAGTTCCAGAGACCGCCCCAGTCGTCCTGCTTCTCGAAGCAGACAATCTCAGGCACATCCGCACCCTTCTGCTTCGCAGACTCAAATGCCCGAAGCGCCGCCAGCCCGCTCGGACCAGCCCCAATAACGCATACGCGCTCGCTCATAACACGGCTCCTCAT
>NZ_JBHTJO010000002.1:0-148457 GCF_042676065.1 Methyloligella solikamskensis
GAAGCAGACAATCTCAGGCACATCCGCACCCTTCTGCTTCGCAGACTCAAATGCCCGAAGCGCCGCCAGCCCGCTCGGACCAGCCCCAATAACGCATACGCGCTCGCTCATAACACGGCTCCTCATCGTTCTCTTATTAGCTTGCGTTCAGATTGCTGCCGCTCGGTGCCGCGCCCGCATTTTTGCGGTGTCTAGGATGGTCTCCGAACGGCACTCCCTCAGTGGAAATCGATGGGGGATCGCAACCATGGCGATCCTTCAACCGAGTCTTGGGATTTTCGCGTGTCTGCCAATTGCCATGGTGGGTTATCCCTTTAGGGATAGGCCGCATCGCCCGATCGCCGCGGTTCTACGCGGATCGTTCCGGAAGCGCCCTCGCGGCTAACCCGAAAGAGGTACGAACTTCGATGAATGCCCCGGGATAGGGGCCCGTGATATTGGTCATCTATCGCAACCGAAGGCCGGGCGGGCAGATGACCACGAGCGAGCAACACATCCTCGAAGTGCACAATCTGGGGCGCAACTTCGGCGGCATCGTCGCCGTCGACGATTTCAGCCTTAAGGTCAGACGGGGCGAAATCCACGGGCTGATCGGGCCCAACGGTGCCGGCAAGACCACCACCTTCAATGTCATCAGCGGCTTCTATCCGCCCTCCAGGGGGCGGATCGTCTATGCGGGCGAGGATATCTCGGGCCGGGCGACAAGCGATCTCGCCAGCCTCGGTCTCATCCGCACCTTCCAGGGCACGACCCTGTTTCATGAGCTGAGCGTGATCGACAATGTCCGCCTCGGCCGTCACCGCAGCGCCAAGGCCAGCTTTCTTCAGCGCGTTCTGGGCACGGACCGCGCCGTGGAGCAGGAGGCCGACGAGAGGGCGCATGAGATCCTCGCCTTTCTCGGCATGGACGGTCTGGCCGAAGAGCTGACCGCCAATCTCTCCCACGGTCACCAGCGGGCCTTAGGCCTCGCCGTGGCGCTGGCCGCCGATCCGCAATTGATGCTGCTCGACGAGCCCTTCACCGGCATGAACCCGGAAGAGACCAAGCGCATGGTCGACCTGGTGAACCGGGTACGAGACGAGCAGGACGTGACCATCGTCCTGATCGAGCACGACATGCAGGCGGTGATGGGGCTGTGCGACCACATCACCGTGATGAATTTCGGCACGCTACTGGCCAGCGGCAGCCCCAAGGAAGTGCGCGCCAATCCGCATGTCATCGAAGCCTATCTGGGGAGCGCAGCCTGATGCTCTTGGAGCTCCGCGACGTTCACGTCCACTACAACAAGGTCGCCGCCCTCAAGGGCATCGACATGGGCATTCCCGATCAGGGCATGGTCACCATCATCGGCGCGAACGGCGCCGGCAAGAGCACGACCTTGCGCGCCATCTCCGGCCTCACCCGGATCAGCAAGGGAGAGATCGTCTTCGACGGCCAGCGCATCGACAAGCTGCCGCCGGAAAAGATCGTCGCTCTGGGGATCGCCCATGTACCGGAAGGCCGCCGCATCTTCCCCGATCTCAGCGTCGAGGAGAATCTGCGCACCGGCGCATTTCTCCGCAAGGATCACGCCGAGATCGAGAAGGATCTGAAGGACGTCTTCAGGCGCTTCCCCCGTCTGGAGGAACGCCGCAGCCAGTGGGGCCGGTCGCTCTCCGGCGGCGAGCAGCAGATGCTCGCCATCGGCCGCGCGCTCATGTCCAGGCCCAAGATGCTGATCCTGGACGAACCCTCCATGGGACTTTCCCCCGTCATGGTCGACGAGATGGCCAGTATCATCCGTGACATCATGGAGCGCGGCGTGCCCGTCGTTCTCGTGGAGCAGAACGCGGAGCTGGCCCTCAAGCTCGCCCGCTTCGCCTATGTACTTGAGACTGGCAATATCGCCCTGGAGGGCCCCGCTAAGGAGCTGCACGACAATGAGCATGTCCGGCGCGCCTATCTCGGAGCGTAAGGCCGAGCGGATGCCTTCACTCTCCGAATCCTGGTCGACCCAGGAGATGATCAATGCCGGCTGGCGCGAGGCCGATCTTCAATGGGAAGAGGCCTCAGCCGCGGTCCTCGATGCGCTCAGCCGGGATAATTACGCCACCGCCGCTGAGCACGCAGGCCGCGCGCTCCAGCTCGCCCGGGAAAATTTCGAGCCCATCGATCCACGGCTCGGCACGAGCCTCGCCAATTACGGTATCTGCCTCGCGATCGAGGGCGACGCGGCCGCACTTCAATCGCTTGTCGACAAGGCCCTGAACACCTGGCGCGGCTCGCAGCCCTGGATCGCCAAGCTCACCGCGCCGCGTTCGGCGCGAAGCTCCATGTTCCATCTTCGTATGGAAGCCCTTCACCGGGAGACCTATCGCGCACGTTGGCGCCAGCGTTGGCAGGAGATCGCCGAGGAGTCCACCGGCCGGCTGCAGCGCCTGAACGACAGGCTCGCGTCGGGCGACCCTGCGTCTCCGCAAGTGCCGGCCGAAACCATGCTCGCCACCTGGATGCGCGAGCGGCCGGCCATGCTCAACGATACCCGCAAGCTTCTCGGTGCCAGCCTCCTGCTTCTCGTCTCCTGAGCTAAGCAAGCAATCGTCGCGGCCGTAGTGCCACGTTATCCTGAGGTGCGCGCGCAGCGCGCCTCGAAGGAGGCGTGGCCGGAACTCGGCGCTCATCCTTCGAGGCTCGACGCTGCACGCCGAGCACCTCAGGATGACGAGTGAACGTGTGGCTAGCGACCGGCCCCACACTCAGCGTCATGCCCGGACTTGATCCGGGCATCCACGCCGTTAGCGCGCAGCGAACTCAGCGGTCACTGGAAGGACGGAGAAAGTTGAGAAGGAACGGCATGGACTGCCGGGTTAAGCCCGGTAATGACGCTCTCTCTCTCTCTCTCTGGATCCGGGCCTGCATCCTTCGAGACGCGCGCTTCGCGCGCCCTTAGGGTGAGGAGCAACCTCTCAAGTCTGCTGCGCTGCTCCTCATGGTGAGGGCATTTGCGCAGCAAATGCGTCTCGAACCATGAGGCCCGGACGAAGCCTACTCCGCAGGCACCTCTTCGGTGCGCGTGGCCTCCCGCCGCTCCTTGCGGCCGGCGAGCCAGGCCTTGGTCTTCGGTACCAGGCTTTCCAGCCCGTCGGGCAGGAACAGGATGGAGGCGATCAGCAGCGCGCCGTAGAGCATCGGCCGCATCTCGTCGACCCCGAGACCGCGCAGGATCACCTCGTTGATAATGGTCAGCGTCACCACGCCGATGATCGGACCGTAGAAGGTCGCCGTGCCGCCGACGATGGCCCAGATGAGAATGTAGACCATCTCCTCCACATCGAACCGGTTGGGTGCGACCGCCCCCACATAGTGGGCATAGAGCGCACCGGCGAGGCCCGCGAAGAACGCAGAGATCACGAAGGCCAGCATCCGGTAGCGGAACGTGTTCACGCCGACGGATTCCGCCAGCCTGTCCTGCCAGTGGATGGCGTGGAAGGTGAGGCCGATGCGCGAGCGCTCGATGCGATAGAGAATGAAGAGCGAGACCGACACCACGATCAGGCAGAGATAGTAGTAGTTCACGGGCTCGAAGAAATCGATGCCGAAGAAGTCCGGCATGGCCGGGATCCGCTTGATGCCCTTGGGTCCGCCGAACAGGAAGGTGAGATCGCTCCACTTCCACATCAGCCGGATCACCTCGCCCGCGGCGAACGAGCCAATCAGGAAATAGAACCCCTTCATGCGGAAGAGCGGGAAGCTGAGCAGGAAGGCCACGAAGCCGGCCACGCTCGCGCCGAGCAGCATGGCGATCGGCACCGGCACCCCGAGCTCCTTGGCGAACAGGGCGGAGCCGTAGGCGCCCACGCCCATGATCACCGCATGGGCCAGGGACCATTCGCCGGTCAGGGTCAGCAGCCGGTAGCTGCACACCAGCAGCACGTTGATCACCAGCATCACCAAGATCTCCTGCTGCGAGAACGACAGGAGAAATGGCAGCACGATCAGAACGGCGGCCAGCACACCGAAGCCGATAAGCCAGCCGATGTTGTTGGAGGTTTTGGTTTCAGGCTTAGGCACGTTCCTTGGCTCCGAACAGTCCGGTTGGCTTTACGATCAGGACCGCCAGCATGAGCAGGAGCCCCACGATGTTGGCGAGCGTCCCGTCATACATCGTGGTGACGAAGGTGTAGACGAAGCCATACAGGATGGCGACGAGCACCGCCCCCTCCAGGGACCCGATACCCCCCACGATGATGATGATGAAGGCGGTCACGATCACCGAGTGGCCCATGAAGGGCGTCGGCGAGACGAGCGGCGCGGTCAGCGCGCCGGCCACGCCGGCAAGCCCCGCACCAATGAACATGGCAATCCGCGCCGTCTGGTTGATCGAGATGCCCTGCAGCGCGGCCGCTTCCCGGTCTTGGGCGCAGGCCCTGAGCGACCAGCCGAACTTGCTCTTGCGCAGGAAGATCCACAGCGCGCCTAAGAGTCCGATGGCGGCAAGGATCACGTAGAGACGCTGATAGGTGAGCACCGCACCATCGAGAAAGACGATTTTGTCCTGGGTGGAGGGCGGCACGTTCTCCATCCGCACGCCGAAGCCGAGCATGGCGGTCGTCTGGAGGATGAGTAGGAAGCCGATCGATGCGATCAGCCCGCCGAGCGGATTATCCCGTAACGGTCTGAACAGGCCCACCTCCATGAGCAGGCCGAGACAGCCCACGAAGATCAGACCGACGACGACGGCGAGGAAGAAGGGGAGGCCCATATCGGCGTAGAGCGCCACCACCGTATAGGCGCCCGCCATATAGAGCTCGCCATGGGCGAAGTTGATGACCCCCATGACGCCGAAGATGAGCACGAAGCCGACCGCGATCAGCGCCATGTAGCTCGCGGCATAGGTTGCGTTCACCACCGTCTGAAAGAACAGCTCGGCTGTCATCGTAAAGCTCCGTCTTGTGCCGGGCGGACGGAGAGCCGCCCGGCGAAACACCAGAATGTCATTCGAAGAAGTGGCGGCCTCTCCCGCTGTCCGGATTGCGCCAGGCGCAATCCGTCTGTGCGCCGGTAGCGGGAGAGGCCAATGGTCATCAGCCTCAGCTGCGCTGATAGTACATCTGGCCGAGCGCCTTCATGTGCTTGATCAGGAGCTCGCTGTGTTTGCCCCACCAGTCGGGGATGGACTTGAAGTCCTGGATTTTCGCCTTGCCGTCCTGGATGGCGACGACCGGCCAAAGACCGACCAGCGCGTTGTCGATGCCGAACAGCTCTTCGCCCCACCAGTCGGCCTCGCCGAAGGCGTGCTTGCCGACGCCGCCTTCCTTCATGGCGGCCAGCACGGCGGTCGGCTCCGTGGTGCCCGCCTTCTTCGCGGCGTCAGCCCAGAGGTCCATGATCGATGCATATTCCCAGGACACGGCGCCCCACTCGCCCGCGCCGTAGCGCTTCAGATATTCCTGATAGAAATCGTTGGGGCGCTTGAAGTTCACATGGGGCTCGTTCAGCTTCGGATCGTCGAAATCCGGGAACTGGAAGATGAAGCCCTCCATGAATTCCTTGGAGGTCTTCTCCACCATCTTCTCGTAGAAATCCGCCGTGCACGAGATCATCTGACCCTTGAAGCCCTGCTGGAAGGCCTGCTCGGTCAGCGGATGCACGTAGTCGGCGTAGCAGGTGTCGAGGCAGATGATGTCCGGCTTCAGCGCCAGCATCTTCGACATTATCGGCGCGAAGTCCGTGGTCGCCGGGTCGAAGAAGATCGGCTCGTCGAGCACCTCGATGCCCGCCGCCTCGAACGCGGCGAGATAGGTCGCCACTGAAGGCTTGCCGAGCGCGTCGTCCTGGGCGCAGATCACCGCGGTCTTCAGATCCGGCTTGTTCTCCGCGAGCCATTCCACGCCGGTCACGTTGTAGATCGGATGCACCTCGCACGGCGCAAGCAGCATGGTGGTTTCGGGCGTCAGATCGCTCGGCAGCAGGGTGGAGACGAGCATCTCCTCCCGTTCGGCAACCGGCGAAGCGCCGGGCCAGGGGTCGCCGCCAAGCATCATGATGAACTTGACCTCGTCCTCCTTGATCAGCTTGACCGCGCCGGCGCGCGCTTTGCTCGGGTCGTATTCGTCGTCGTACGAAACGAACTCGACCTTCATCATCTCGTCGCCGACCTTGATGCCGCCATCGGCGTTCACCCAGTCAGCCCAGATCTTGCAGCCGTCGAGCCCGGGCTTACCCCAGGCGGCGACCTCGCCGGTCAACGGTGCGAGAAAGCCGATCTTGACCGTCTTCTCCGCGCCGAAGGCAATCTTCGGCATGGAGACGCTGGCCATGAGAGCTGCTGCGGCCGTGGTTGACAGAAATTGACGGCGGTCCATGCCGCCCTTACCGAGTTTCCTCACCTTGATCCCTCCCTATCGGACCCGGAGCGCGATTTTCACTGGGCCGGAGGCCGGCACTCCTGTTTTGGACGGCTTGACGGTCGGTTTTGTCGAGCTGCGGGGCGATCGAGTGCCCATCGGCTCTGGCGTCTCTTTCCCGCAAGCGCTGGGTCGTTTACGTCGAACTCCCGTCCCGGTTGGACGCCGAAAACCTCGGGAAACAAGGCAGTTTGCGGTTCGCCGGGCGGCCGAGTGCGACAAGTTCACTCACCTCTTCGACTCTGAGAATCTCCCGGAAAACAACAATCCTCTTCTGGGGGTAACCCGAAGGGGGTACGGGATGAGGTGCCCCGCAGGCGCGTATCGTCAGCCTCGGATTTTCGAGGGGAACGGTGCGGGTTTGGGACGCGTCTGCGCCTATCCCCTTTTACATTGGGCGTCGGTTCGGCGATGCTGAAAGCACCGTAGAAAAACAGCAAACGGCCCGCCTATGCTTTATCAAGACGCTCTTTTGGAGAGGCTCGAATCCGGCCTGCGCAAATCGCTCCCCCAATGGGGTCTGCCGCAGGATGCCAAGGTCTCCCTCCTCGAGATTTCCGAGAACGCGACCTATCTCGCCGAAGATGGAAACGGCGAGAAGACCATCTTCCGCGTTCACCGGCCCGACTATCATACCGAGGAGGAGATACGGTCCGAGCTCGCCTGGGTCGCGGCCCTGCGGGAAGACGGCGTCGTGGAGACACCCCGCACCATCCCGACCGAGGACGGGTCGCCCCTGTCGTCCTTCTCAGACGGTGAAGCGACCCGCTACATCGCCGCCTTCTCCTTCATGTCCGGCAAGGAGCCCGACGCCGAGGACGATCTGGTGAAGTGGTACGGCGAGCTGGGCGAGATCAATGCGCGCCTCCATACCCATGCTCGGGAATGGCAGAAGCCCGAAGGCTTCACTCGCAAGACCTGGAATTTCGACACCATCATCGGCGATGGCGCCCTGTGGGGCGAGTGGTCCGCAGCCCCCGGCCTCACCGAAGAGGGCCATGCGATCCTGGAGAAGACCGCCGCGCTGCTCCGCAAGCAGACCGATGCGTTCGGGGCCGGCGAGGACCGCTTCGGTCTGATCCATTGCGACATGCGCCCGGCCAATCTCCTGGTCGATGGCGACCGTCTCGGCGTGATCGATTTCGACGATTGCGGCTTCTCCTGGTACGCCTACGACTTCGCCGCCGCGGTAAGTTTCCTGGAGCACGAGCCCTATCTGCCCGATCTCATGGCGGCCTGGGTCGAGGGCTACCGCAAGCAGGCCCCGCTTTCCGACGAGATCGCCGCGGCGCTTCCCATGTTCGTTATGCTCCGGCGAATGCAGCTCACCGCCTGGATCGCCTCTCATGGGGAAACGGAGACCGCCAAGTCCATGGGCGTGCCCTATACGGAAGGAAGTGTCGCTCTCGGTGAGACCTATCTCGCCGAGAACGGCTGAGGCTGAAGACAATGCCCGATACGAAGCAGATTCTGGCGCTCAATCGCTTCGATGCCGAAGACAGCGGATCCCTCGATCCGGCGCTTGCCGATCTCGTCCAACGGCGCGAGGCGACCTTCGGCGCGTCCTCCGTGCTGTTCTATCAGGAACCGCTCCACATCGTCCGGGCCGAAGGCGTCTTCATGTACGACGCCGACGGCAACCGCTATCTCGACACCTATAACAACGTGGTCCAGGTCGGCCATTGCCATCCTCGGGTGGTCGAGGCCATCGCGAAGCAGGCGGCGACCCTCAACACCAACACCCGCTATCTCTACGACAACATCCACGAATACGCCGAGCGGCTGCTGGAGACCTATCCGGCCTCGCTCTCCAATGTCGTGTTCACCTGCACCGGAAGCGAAGCCAACGACATCGCGCTTCGGCTGGCGAAGCTCTTTACCGGCGGACGGGGCTTCGTGGTCACCGAGAACGCCTATCACGGCAACACCGCCGCGGTGTCCGAGGTCTCACCCGCCTCGTTCAAGGGCCGCGCCCTGCCGCCCCATGTGCGCGCGCTGCCGGCGCCAGATCCCTATCGGGACCCCACCGACGAATTAGGCGAGCGCTTCGCCGACCAGATCGAGGAAGCCATCGGCGAGCTGGAGGAAGAGGGCATTCCCTTCGCCGGTTTCATCGCCGACTCCATCTTCTCAAGCGACGGCATCTATGCCGATCCGCCGGGCTTTCTGGAGCACGCCATCGAGGTCGTGCACAACGCCGGCGGGCTCTTCATCGGCGATGAGGTCCAGCCAGGCTTCGGCCGCACGGGCTCCCATATGTGGGGCTTCCAGCGCCACGGCCTAACGCCCGATATCGTCACCATGGGCAAACCCATGGGGAACGGCTTTCCTGTGGCCGGCGTCGTCACCCGGCCGGAGATCCTTCAGCCCTTCTGCGATGAGACCGGCTACTTCAACACCTTCGGCGGTAACCCGGTCGCCGCGGCGGCGGGCCTCGCCGTTCTCGATGTGCTGGAGGAGGAGGGCCTGCTGGAAAACGCCGAGAAGATCGGCAGCTATTTCCGCCAGGCCCTGGACGCCATGCAGCAGCTCAACCCGTGCATCGGCGATGTCCGCGGCGCCGGATTGTTCATCGGCATTGAGTTCAGCAAGCCCGGCACCACCGATCCCGATCCCGCCATGGCGACCGCCGTGATCAATGCCATGAAGGAGGAGGGGGTGCTGATCGGGGCTGCCGGCGCCGACGGCAACATCCTGAAGCTCCGCCCGCCGCTCTGCCTCGAAACCGAACATGTCGACTTCTTCCTGGAGAGCCTCTTCGACGTCCTGCAAAGGCAATCGTCATGAGCGGGCGAACGTCATAAGGGACAATCGGCATTAGGAGAATGTCATGACACCAAAGGTCATCTTCTTCGACGTCAACGAGACCCTGATCGATCTCGCAAGCATGCGCCGCTCCGTGGCCGACTCTCTCGGCGGCCGGGACGATCTCCTGCCGCTCTGGTTTTCCACCATGCTGCATCACTCGCTGGTGGAAAGCGCGACCGGCCACTTCCATCCCTTCGGTGAGGTCGGGGTCGCGGCCCTGATCATGGTGGCGGAATCCAACGGCATCCATCTCACTCAGCCCGACGCGGAGGCCGCCATCTCCGAGCCCTTCGCGTCGATGCCGCCCCATGCCGATGTTCGTCCCGGCCTGGAAGCGTTGAAGAAGGAGGGCTTCATCCTGGCGACCCTGACCAATTCGTCGGACGCCATGGTCGCCCGCCAGCTCCAGAACGCCGGGTTGTCCGATCTCTTCGACCGGCTGCTGACCGTGGAGAGCCTACAGATCTACAAGCCCAACCGCGCCGTCTACGACTGGGCGCTGGATCAGATGGATGTCGATCCGGAAGAAGCCATGATGGTGGCAGCCCATGGCTGGGACATCGCCGGCATCAAGACCGCGCGCATGCACGGCGTCTTCGTCGCACGGCCGGGCCAGGCGCTCTATCCCCTGGCCCCGCCACCCGATCTCGTGGTGAAGGATCTCGTCGAGCTGAGCGAGATCATGGTCTCCCGCGCGAGCTGAGCGCTAGCTATCCATTTCGTCGAGGGCTTCCGGCGACTCCGGCAGCACCTGACCGCCATCGACCACGATGGTCTGCCCCGTCACATAGGACGCCTCGTCGGACGCGAAATAGAGCGCTGCATTGGCGATATCGGCCACGTCGCCCAGCTCGTGCAGCGGGATCGCGGCCTTCATGCCTTCCAGATACTCCTCGCCCGTGTCGGCCAGGCCTTCCGTCATGATGTTGCCCGGCAACACGGCGTTGACCGTGATCTTGTTCGGCGCAAGCTCGATCGCTGCGGTCTTCATGAAGCCGAGCTGTCCCGCCTTGCTCGCCCCGTAATGGGACCAGCCGGGAAAGCCCGTGATCGGTCCGGTGATCGACGAGGTGATGACGATGCGGCCGCTCTTCTTTTGCTTCAGATAGGGCAGGACCGCGGAGACGCACAGGAAGGTGCTCTTCAAATTCGTGTCCATCACGAAGTCGAAATCCTGTGGCGTCATCTCGCCCAGCTTGGCCGACGGGAAGATGCCCGCATTGGCGCAGAGGATATCGATGCCGCCGTAGCGGTCGGCGGCGGCCTTGGCCATGGCCTCGCAGGCGTCCGGATCGCTCACATCGGCCTGGAAGCCCGAGGCATGATCGCCGATTTCCTTGGCGACCTTCTCCGCTTCTTCCAGATGGCGCGAGACGACCAGCACATTGATGCCGGCCTCGCCGAAGCGCTTGGCGATGCCGCGCCCGATTCCCTTGCTGCCGCCCGTGACGATGGCCGTGCGGCCTTCCAAAGATTTGAACATTTTTCTTTCTTGTCCCAGCTCGTGTTCCGACGGCCTCAAGACTGCGGCACCAGCGTTGCACTGTAAAGGCGGCACCCCCGGCAAAACCGCGCGACGCGACGGCGCGGGCAGGGGCGGCTATTTGACGTCGCCGCAATCCTCGCCGAGCCAAGTCCCTTCCGACTTGTGCGTCATCGCGATGGGTTGTCCCGCACGCGAGCCATTGAACTGCATGTTGCCCGTGTAATGAGTCTCGCTATCGAACACGTAGTCGATGTGTCCTGTTCCCTGGATCTCTCCCGTGCAGACCAGATCGGCGCTCATCCGATCTTCGCTCATCTGACGGTTCTCCATGGTGCAATCGCCCATATCTTCCGGCTTCGGCATCTTCTGATTGGCGAGTTCCTCTTCCGTCAGACACGTCTTGATGGTGGTGGTCTGCGGCTTTGAAAAGTCGGGGATCTCGATCCCCATGGCTTTGAGCTGGGCCATCTTGTCGGCCGGGATCGAGGGCATCTTCGGCATGCCGGCTCCGCCGATGGTCATGGTGGTCTTCTGTTCCCACAGGCCCGGCCGGCCGTCGGCCAAGGCGGATTGTGCCGAGAGGGCGGCGGCGCAAAGCGCGGCCGAAACGGTCCAGATTGCACGCATCGTATCTCTCCCTTGAACAATGATCGGCTTGCAAAGCTTCGCGAGCAGTTTGCGGTCTGGCGGTGTAAAGGTGAACCCCCCACTGCCATTCCGCCCGACCATGGACACTTCGCTTAGCGGACGCCCGTGCTATAGTCGCCGTCGCTCGAAAGGCCTGAAAAACAAGGGTTTCAGAGTAGGAATTTGTTGCCGCATGTCTCACGGAGCGCCGAGGGGATAGAAGCCCTTCACGGCCTTCTGAGAGAGGATAGAGCGGTATGGAAACGTCGAAGGGAAACACGCCCTCGTTCGGTCTTCAGGCGAAGCGTGTTGGCATCGGAGCCCTCGTCATGCTCGGGCTTATGGGCGCCTATCTCGGCATGCTCGAATTGTCGGGCAATTTCCGCGCCGTCATCCCTGGCGAGCTTTATCGCTCGGGACAGCCGACCGCTGCCGCCATTGCGCGCTATCGCGCAGCTCATGGGATCAAGACCATTATCAATCTCCGCGGCGAGAATGCAGGCCGCGACTGGTACGATACAGAGCTCGCGGAGTCGGAGAAGCTGGGCATCACTCATCTGAACTTCCGCATGTCGGCGAAGCATGAGCTCTCGCAAGCGAAAGCCGCGGAGCTTATCGACATGATGGCCGCGGCCGAGAAGCCGCTCCTGATCCATTGCTCTTCCGGCGCCGACCGCACAGGTCTCGCCTCCGCGCTCTACGTTGCCGCGGTCGCCAAGCTCGGCGAGATCCGCGCCGAGGACCAGCTCACCCCGGTCTACGGTCATATCCCGCTGCCATTCCTGAACATCTACGCAATGGACGACACCTTTGAGAAGCTTGAGCCCTGGCTCGGCTTCCCGGATTCATAAGAGGATCATGAAAGGGCTGGAGAATGACGGTGGAAACGGGAGGCGATCCGGCTTTGCTCGAAGACGATCCCAAAAGGCGCGGCGAGACGGCTGTCCAGGACAAGGGCTGGACTTATGTCT
This sequence comes from Methyloligella solikamskensis, assembly GCF_042676065.1. Taxonomy (NCBI): domain Bacteria; kingdom Pseudomonadati; phylum Pseudomonadota; class Alphaproteobacteria; order Hyphomicrobiales; family Hyphomicrobiaceae; genus Methyloligella; species Methyloligella solikamskensis. The sequence continues at coordinate 12,279 of NZ_JBHTJO010000002.1, forward strand.
GGGACCCGTTCGTGCGTGTCTTTCACTGGGCGACGGTGCTGCTCTTCGCGGTCGCCTATATCACCGGCGACGAAATCATGGTCGTCCATGTCTGGGCCGGCTATGCCATCGCGACCCTCGTGACCTTGCGGGTGATCTGGGGCTTCGTCGGACCGGAGCACGCCCGGTTCAGCGACTTCATCTACAAGCCCTCGACAGTCCTCCGGTATTTCTCCGACCTGCTCCGCCGCAAGGCAGAGCGGCATCTCGGTCACAGCCCCGCAGGCGGTGTCATGATCGTCGCCCTGCTGATCGGCCTCGCCGTCACCTGCGGCAGCGGCGCCGTGCAATATGCGCTTGAAGATGGCGCCGGCCCCTTGAGCCTTGTCCTCACCCAGGTGCCGAAAGGGCAGCACAGCACCCTCCTTGCGCTCACCCACGAGACCCACGAGCTCGTGGCCAATCTCACCCTGGCCCTGGCGGTGGTGCATCTCTCCGCCGTGCTCTTTGCGAGCTACGCCTATCGGGAGAACCTCATCCGCGCGATGGTCTCAGGCTACAAGCGGCCGAACTAGGCTGCGTTCGCGCACCTCTCCGAAGGATCTGCACCGGGCTGCGGCCATGTCGCCTGCCGAGTCACGTTCAAATCCGGACATTTGCTTCCCATGTGAATCGGATATTGCCGCTGGTCTCGAGCCTGCCTTGGGGCCGTCATTGACGAGGAGGAAAACGCAATGGGCCGAGTAGATGGGAAAGTCGTTTTGGTCACCGGCGGGGCTGTGGGCCTCGGCAAGGCCATGGCCGAAATGATGGCGCGCGAAGGCGCCAAGGTCGTCATCACCGATATCAAGGACGAAGAGGGTAAGGCCGCCGCGGAAGGCATTCCGGATGCGCTCTATCTCCATCACGACGTCTCCAAGGAAGACGAGTGGGAAGACGTCATCGCCAAGACGGTCGAGAAGTTCGGCCGCCTCGACTGCCTGGTGAACAATGCTGGCGTCGCCATGGAAGGCGCTCCCGAAGACACCACCCTGGAGCAGTGGCGCTGGCTCATGGGCATCAATCTGGACGGCGTGTTCCTCGGCACGAAGCACGCCATCCGCGCCATGAAGAAGAACGACCCGAAAGGCGGCTCGATCATCAACCTCTCGTCTATCGAGGGGATTATCGGTGATCCCGGGCTCAGTACCTACAACGCCTCTAAGGGCGGGGTCCGGCTGCACACCAAGGCGGTCGCGCTCTACTGCGCCAAGAACAAGCTGAACATCCGGGTGAACTCCATCCACCCCGGTTATATCTGGACGCCAATGGTGGAGAAGCTGATGGCCGAGACCGTCGGCGTCGAAGAGGGACGCAAGCAGCTCGACTCCATGCACCCGATCGGCCATGTGGGCGAGCCCGACGACATCGCCTATGGCGCGCTCTATCTCGCCTCCGACGAAGCGAAGTTCGTCACCGGCGCCGAGCTCGTCATCGATGGCGGCTATACGGCCCAGTAGAAAAGCGGATTTCGAACCCGGCCGGATTTAAACCCGGCCGGGCCTGGTTGTCTGGCTCTAGCGCGATTTGGCTTTCGTGGCTTCCGCTTCGGCCACATGCTGCTTCACCGACATGAAGCTGTCCGGGGTGACCGAGATGGAGTCGATGCCGCATTCCACCAGGAAGTCGGCGAACTCCGGGTGGTCGCTCGGCGCCTGACCGCAAAGTCCGACCTTGGCGCCGGCCTCGTGAGCGGAGGCGATCACCGTGGAGATCATCCACTTCACCGCCGGGTCCTGCTCGTCGAACAGCTCGATGAGCTCTTCGGAATCCCGGTCCACGCCGAGGGTGAGCTGGGTGAGGTCGTTGGAGCCGATGGAGAACCCGTCGAAGCGTTCCGCGAACGCCTTCGCGCGAACCACATTGGCCGGCAGCTCGCACATCACGTAGACACCGAGCCCGTCCTCGCCGCGCGTCAGCCCGTTCTCGGCCATCACCTCCAGAACCTTGTCGGCTTCCTTGGTGGACCGGCAGAACGGGATCATCACGAGGATGTTCTTGAAGCCCATCTCGTCGCGTAAGCGGCGGATCGCCTGGCATTCCAGCGCGAAGCCCGGCGCGTAGTTCGGCGAGTAGTAGCGCGAGGCGCCCCGGAAGCCGATCATCGGATTGGCCTCCTCGGGCTCGAACCCGCTGCCGCCCAGCAGATTGGCGTATTCGTTGGTCTTGAAGTCGCTCATCCGCACGATCACCGGGTTCGGATAGACGGTAGCCGCGATCCGGGCCAGGCCACGGGAAAGCTGCTCCACGAAATACTGCGGCTTGCTCTCATAGCCGCGGGTCATGGCGTCGATCTCGCGCTTCACCTCTTCGTCTTCGAGCTGGTCGAACTCCACCAGCGCCATGGGATGCACCTTCACATGGTTGGAGATGACGAATTCCATGCGCGCCAGACCCACGCCATCGGCCGGAAGCTGCCACCAGCGCATGGCGGCGGCCGGATTGGCGAGGTTGAGCATGATCTTGGTTTCGGTTTTCGGGATATCCGCGAAATTGAGGGTCTCCTCCTCGAACTCCGCGTCGCCCTCATAGACGAAGCCGTCCTCGCCCTCGGCGCAGGAGACGGTGATGTCCTGCTCGTCATGCAGCACTTCGGTGGCGTCGCCCGTGCCCACGATGGCCGGCAGGCCGAGCTCGCGGCTGACGATGGCCGCGTGGGACGTGCGCCCGCCGCGATCTGTCACCACGGCCGCGGCCCGCTTCATGATCGGCACCCAGTCCGGATCCGTCGTCTCCGTCACCAGGACCGAACCGTCGACGAAGCGGTCGATATCGGAAGGATCGCGGATCAGGCAGACAGGCGCGGAGACCACCTTGCCGCCGATGGCGAGACCGGAGGTGAGCTGGCGCCCCTTCTCGGTGATGCGATAGCGCTTGAAGGAGCCCGTATCGCGCTGGGATTGCACGGTCTCGGGACGCGCCTGGACGATGAACATCTCACCGGTCCGGCCGTCCTTCGCCCACTCCATATCCATGGGGCAGCCGTAATGGCTCTCGATCTCCACCGCCCAGCGGGCAAGGTTGAGGATCTCCTCGTCAGTCAGAACGAAGTTGAGCTGCTCGGCGCGCGAGGTCGGCACGATACGGGTCGGATCTTCGCTATCGCGCGAATAGATCATCTTCTCCAGCTTCGAGCCCCGGCCCTTATGGATGATCGGGGTCAGGTCGGGCTTGTCGAGGAGCGGCTTGAAGACCTGGTAGGCGTCCGGATCGACGGCGCCCTGCACCACGCTCTCGCCCAGCCCCCACGAGCCGTCGATCACCACCAGCTTGTCGAAGCCGGTCTCGGGATCGATGGAGAACATCACGCCGGCCCCGGCCAGGTCGGAGCGCACCATCTGCTGCACGCCGATGGAAAGCGCGACCTTCAGATGGTCGAAGCCCTTGGTTTCGCGATAGCTGATCGCCCGGTCCGTGAAGAGAGAGGCATAGCAGCGGCGGCAGGCGGCGAGCAGCGCCCGGGTCCCGCGAATATTGAGAAAGGTCTCCTGTTGCCCGGCGAAGCTCGCATCGGGCAGATCCTCCGCCGTCGCGCTGGACCGTACGGCCACGTCGCCGGTCTCGCGTCCCATGCGCTGGGAGAGCTCCGCATAGGCAGTCTTGATCGCGTCGGAAATATCCTCCGGCCAGTCGGCGGCCAGGAATGCTTGGCGGATGGCGGAACCGGTCTCGGACAGGGTGGCCTTACCGTCCTGATAGTCGGCCAGGCGCTTCTGGATTTCTTCGTCCAACTGATTGGCTTCGACGAAGCGTCGATAGGCGTCCGATGTCGTGGCAAAACCCGGCGGCACCGGGACCCCGCGGCTCGCCAGGTTGGAGACCATTTCTCCAAGCGATGCGTTCTTGCCGCCGACCGTTGCCACGTCGTCGCGGCCAACCTCATCAAACCACAGGACGGAATTCGTCATGGCGTTTCCTCAAGTTTTTTTATGGCACTCTGCATAGAATGAACAATGCAAGAATGGGCCCAGAGAGCTTGGAGGCGGCTGTAGCAGGAAAGGGGGCAGCGTGCGAATTTTAGTCACTGGGGCGAGTGGATTTATTGGGGCTGCAATTTGCGCGCGTATGATCGCCGAAGGTCATGCCGTCGTGGGCGCTGGAAGGCCTGGCGGGTCACCTCTGCCCCGCGGTCTCGCCTGCGAGGTGACTGTCGATATGGCGCGGGCCAAGTCGCCTGACGACTGGACTCCCCACCTGTGTAACATCGAAGCGGTCGTCAACTGTGCCGGCCTGTTACAAGCCGGATCCGCGGGCACCCCCTCCGATCTCCACATCGCAGGGGTCGATGCGCTCTTCGCGGCCTGCGAGGCCGAAGGGATCCGGCGCATCGTGCATATCTCCGCCCTCGGGGTCGCAGAGGACTCGCCGACGGAGTTCGCTAAGAGCAAACACCAGGGCGACGAGGTCCTGATGACGCGCGACCTCGACTGGGTCGTCCTGCGCCCCTCGGTCGTGCTCGGCCGCTCTGCCTACGGAGGCAGTGCCCTAATCCGCGGCCTGGCCGCGCTTCCCATCCTGCCTCTCATCACGAGGAGCGGACCGCTGCAGGTCGTCGCCCTCGACGATGTGGTCGAGTCGGTCGTGTTCTTCCTGAAGCCGGATGCGCCAAGCCGCCTGGTCCTGGAGCTCGCAGGTCCGGAGCGGCTCAGCTTCGAAGAGGTCGTGGCCGCCTATCGCCGATGGTTCTGCTGGCCGCCCGCCCAAACGGTACGGTTGCCGGATGCCATCGGCTCCCTGCTATTCAGCCTGGGCGATTTCGCTGGCGCTCTCGGCTGGCGCCCGCCCGTGCGCAGCACGGCCCGCAAGGAGATCCTGCGCGGCTCCACCGGCGATCCCGGACCGTGGATGGAAGCGACCGGCATCAAACCGCAATCTCTGAAGCAAATGCTGGAAACCACGCCGCCCTCCGTGCAGGAGCGCTGGTTCGCAAAGCTGTTCTTCCTGAAGCCGCTGACCCTCATCGTCTTCGCCGCCTTCTGGCTCGTCAGCGGCCTGATCGCCTTGGGGCCGGGCTATGCCGAAGGGGTCGAGATCATGGAGTCGGCCGGAACGGGGGCATTGGCCAAGCCCATCGTCATCGGCGGCGCGCTGGCCGACATCGTCTTGGGGCTCGCCATGCTCTACCGGCCGACCGCCCGGCCGGCGCTCATAGCCGCTTTCATCCTCTGCATTCTTTATCTTGTCGTCGGCACGGTCCTTGCCCCGCAAATGTGGTCGACGCCGCTCGGCATCTTCACCAAGGTCGTGCCCATCATGGCCCTAAACCTGGTCGTGCTCGCGCTTCTGGAGGATCGCTGATGGCCCATATGCTTCTCGAATATCTGCACATCATCGGCGCGGCTATTCTGCTCGGCACAGGCATCGGCATCGCGTTCTTCATGCTGCTCGCCCACCGCACGGGAGATCCGGCGACAATCGCCGCGGTCGCGCGCATGGTGGTGATCGCCGACTATGTCTTCACCACCACCGCAGTGATCGCCCAGCCCATCACCGGTATCGCCTTGGCGCTCAGCGCAGGCTACTCTCTGCATCAGGGCTGGATCGTCCTTGCGATCCTGCTCTACCTGGTCACCGGCGCGTTCTGGCTGCCCGTGGTCTGGATGCAGTTGAAGATGCGCGATCTGGCGGAGCAGGCGGTGGAGCAGGGAACGCCGCTGCCGGAGCGTTATCACCGGCTGTTCCGCACCTGGTTCGCTTTTGAATTTCCGGCCTTCGCCGCCGTTCTTGCGATCTACTGGCTGATGATCGCCAAGCCCCAGCTTCCGTTGGTGGGCTGACGCACGCCGCTCAGCTCTGATCGGCCGGCACGTAGTCCTCCGGAATCTCCGGATCGAGGGTGGCCGACATCGGCGTCGTGGTGGCGTAGGTCATGAACGCGCCCTGGGCGTCGTCCGGAATGGCCTGGCCGGTCTGCGCACGCCAGAAGCCGTAAAGCGCGGCCAGGCCTGAGCAAATGCCGATGAAGAGGAACAACCCGCCGGCGCCCATGATGCCCATCATCGCCGCGGCAATCATCGGGCCGAGCGCCGAACCGGCCGAATAGACCAGCACCAGACCGCCGGAGACGCCGACGCGCTCTTCCAGGGGCACCTGATCGTTCACATGGGAGGCGCAGAGCGGATAGAGCGCGAAGCTCGTTCCGCCGAAAAGCATGCCGAGCAGCAGCAGAGCCACGTCGGGCACGTCCACGAAGGTGATGGCGAGCGACACGAAGAATACGGCCGTGAAGCAGCCGATGATCACCATGCGCCGGTCGTACCGGTCGGACAGCCAGCCCAGCGGCCATTGCAGCACGACGCCGCCAAGGATCACCTGGCTCATGAAGAAGGCTGTCGCGGTCAGGGTTAGTCCTAGCCGCGAGGCATAGACCGCGCCCAGGCCGAAGAACGCGCCGAGCATCATGCCGGCAAGCGTCGCGCCCACCAGACCCAGCGGCGAGATGGCGTAGAGCCGGCGGATCGTGGAGCGCGGCTGATAGGTGATGTCGGGCTGCGGAATATGGGTCAGAGCCACAGGCAACACGGCAAGCGACAGGATCACGGCCGCCGCCATGAAGGGCAGGGAGGGAAGCTCGTCCCCCAGATTGAGCAGGAACTGACCGAAGCCCTGGCCCGAATAGAGCGCGATCGTATAGCCGGCCAGGATCGCCCCGCGGGTGGTCATGGTGGCCTTTTCGTGCAGCCAGCTCTCCAGGCAGATATAGACGCCGGCCAAGCAGAACCCGTCGACGAAGCGAAGGAACGACCAGAGCGGCACATCCTGATGGAAGGCGTAGGCCAGGGTGCTCGCCGAGAAGATCGAGACGAAGCTCGCAAAGGCCCGGATATGCCCGACCCGCTGGATGACGTGGGACGCGCGCAGGGAGCCGATCGTCAGCCCGGCGAAGAAGCACGTGGCGACCAAACCGATGAGAAAGGAGGAGACGCCCTCCCGCTCGAGCCGGACACTGAGCAAGGTGGAGAGAAAACCGGTGCCCGCCATCATCATGAAGATGGCCAGCAGCAACGTGCGCACCGGCATAACCGCAGTAAGCATTAGGGAGTAGCGCCGGCGCCTTCCGCCATTTCTTCCTCGTCCATCTCAAGCACTTCGCGCTTCGATGCCTCGGTGCCGGGAATTTCCGTGCCGCGCAACGATTCGCCGGCCGTCTCCACAACAAAGAGCAGGGAGATGGCGCCGATCACGCAGGCCGCCATCATCAGATAGGCGGGCACCAGGAAATTACCGGTCTCGTCGATGAGCCATTCGTTGAAAGCCGGAGCCGTGCCACCGAACAGCGACGTGGAGACGTTGTAGGCGATGGCGAATCCGGCGAAGCGCACCTGAGTAGGAAACATCGCCGGAAATGTGGCCGAGATGGTGGAGAGCTGCGGCACATAAAGCAGGCCGAGCACCGCAAAGCCCACGATTGCGCCGGTTAGCGAGGTCGCCATGAGCTGGTAGAGCGGGATAACCGCGACGAAGAGTCCGATCAGCGAGAACCACCAGAGCGGCTTGCGGCCTATTCTGTCGGACAGATGTCCGAAGAAGGGAAGGAAGATCATCATGAACAGCATGCCGAGGATCGGCACCACCAGGGCCTCGTCCGTGGAAAGCCCGAGCTCGGTGCCGAGATAGGTCGGCATGTAGCTGAGCAGCGTGTAGTTCACCACGTTCAGCGCGATGACCATGCCGCCCATGGTGAGCAGGATGGGCCAGTATTCCGAGATCAGATCGCCCAGCTCGCCGACGACCGTCTTCTCCTGCTCGCCATGCTCCTCGATTTCCTCGAAGACCGGCGTGTCCTCCATCTTCGACCGGAGATAGACGCCGACGAAGCCGAGCGGTGCGGCCACCAGGAAGGGCAGCCGCCAGCCCCAATCGTGCATGGTCTCCGTGCCGAGCAGCAGCGAGAAGCCGAGCATCATCAAAGCGCCGGCGGAGAAACCGCCAAGCGTGCCGAATTCCAGGAAGCTGCCACAGAGCCCACGCTTATCGTCGGGCGCGTATTCGGCCATGAAGGTCGCCGCGCCGCCATACTCGCCGCCGGTCGAGAAACCCTGCAGCATGCGCAGCACGATCAGCATGATCGGCGCCCAAATGCCGATTGTCTCGTAGGACGGAACCAGCCCGATCAGGAACGTGCACCCGGACATCATCAGGATCGTCAGCGCAAGGATCTGCTTCCGGCCCAAAGTGTCGCCGAGCGGCCCCCAGAAGAAGCCGCCGAACGGCCGGACCAGGAAGGAGATCGCGAAGGTCGCCAGCGCGAACAGCGTGGCTTCCTTGGTATCGCCGGGAAAGATCGCCGTGGAGATATAGGTCACGCCATAGGCGTAGATCCCGTAGTCGAACCACTCGGTCGCATTGCCGATGGACGAGGCAGCGATGGCCCGCCGCAGCACGCCAGGCGGTGCGGCTTCGTCCGTTCCGGGATGTGGATGATGCGGATGCTGTTCGCCCTGGCTCATATGCGTCCCCCTTAGGTTTCACCTTGGGTTTCCCCTCGGCTTTGCCGGCCGCGCGCACGTGTCGCCAGCGAATTTGAATCGCGCCCAGCATGGGCACATCGCCATGCCAGTGCAAATCTCAGCCCTCGGCGAGGGCCTCTTCGGCGTCGTCTCTGCGCCGCTTCGTCATCGGGCTGGATATGAAAAGTCCGATCAGCACGCCGATCACCAGCCCTGGCAGTCCTTCGAAGATCATCTCGTGCAGGCCCACATGGCGCCAATAGAGGGCCACGGCCACGCCGGCGAACATCATCAGGATGGCGCCCCATTCGGAGACCCTGCGCCCCAGGGCGTAGACGATAAGGAGCGGGCCGAACGCCACGCCAAGCGTCGACCAGGACAGCACGACGAGATCGAAGACGCTCTGATTGCCGCCCAGCGCGATTACCAGGGCCAGGGAAGTCACCAGCGCCGTTGCGCCCTTCAGGATCCAGGGGTGCTCTAGCCGTCCGGGCACGATGTCATGGGTCAAGGAGGCGGAGCAGCTCAGCACAAGAGAGTCGGCGGTCGAGATGGTCGCCGCAAAAATACCGGCAAGCACCACGCCCACCAGCACCGGCGGCAGCACCTTGTCCGCCATAGTCGGCAGGGCGAGCTCGGGGTCGAGATTTGCCAGATCGGGCAGGTAGAGGCGGGCCAGCATGCCGACGCCCGTGGCCAGCGCGTAGAACACTGTGAAGAAGGTGTAGTACCAGACCCGGGCCCGGACCATGCTGTCGGCGCTGTCCAGCGCCATGAAGCGGACCATGATATGGGGCTGGCCGATGACGCTTAAACCGGCGAAGAGCCAGCCGACGGCGAACATCAGGATGCCGGCGATGCCGGGCACCAACATGTCGGGGGGCGTGAGGTCGAAGAAGCCGGGGATCTCGCGCCAGGCCTCAAAGGTCGCGCTCCATCCGCCAAGCGCCTGAATTCCGGCGATGAAGAGCACCGTCATGGCCACGAGCATGACGAGGCTCTGGGCGACATCGGTCCAGATCGAGGCGCGGATTCCGCCGGCGATGCTGTAGGAGAGCACCATGGCTGCGACCATCCAGGCGCCGGTCTCAGGCTCCCAGCCGAGCGTGCCCTGCAAAGCCTTGCCGCCCGCCGCGATCTGGGCGGCGGCGTAGGAGCCGAGAAACACGATGGTCATGAAGGCCGCGAGACGGCGCCAGATCGGCATATCGCCGCCGCTCCAGCGGGCCATCACCGCGCTGAAGGAGGCTTCCCGCGTCCGCTCCGTGGCGTGGCGCAGCCGGCCGTGAACATAGAGAGAAGCGAGAAAGTCGCCGAGGATCCAGCCCACCATGAGCCAGACGGCCGCCAGCCCGACCGCATAGGTGTAGCCGATCACGCCGATGAACATGTAGCCGCTGTTGTTGGTGGCAACAGCCGACAGTGCGACAACCGAGGGCGGGACCTGGCTACTGGCGAGGTAATAGTCCTCGCGAGACTTCCGGGCGTGTCTCGCCGAGGAAAGGCCCACGGCGAGGAAAAGCAGCAGAAAGAAAATGAAGCTGGCGAGGACCATTACGCCGCTTCGCGTTTCCCCCCGATATCCCCTTCTTCGATCAGAGCGCTATGCAAGGTGCGCACGGCGGTCTCGTAATCGGCCGGATCGAGGATGAACTGAACGTCCACGTTGCGGATCTGATACTGCAGCGCCATCACGTCGACATCCGCCTTGAGCAGCACCTCCAGCGCCCGCGGGACGAGGCCGGGGCCACCGAGATCACTGCCGATCACCGCAACCATGCAGACCGGCTGGGACGAGATCGCCGCGGCCGGGAACTTCTCGTCCAGATCGGCGACCACGCGGTCAACCGTGGCGCTGTCGCTGGAGAGATAGTGGGTGATGGTGTTGGCGTTGGAGCACTTGCTAACGATCCAGGCCTTGTGACGGGTCAGCGCATCAAGGATGCCGGAGTCGTAGCCCTTCTCACCGACCATATCCTGCTCGAAGAACTGCAGCGCGAACATGGAGCGCACGCCGGCGATGATCTCCACCTTCGGCTTGTCCGAGACATAGTCGCCCTGGATCAGGGTGCCTTCGTCCTCGCGGTCGAACGTGTTCTGGACCCGCAGCGGAATATCCGCCTGGCGAAGCCCACGGCCTGCGCGGGGGTGGATCGCCTCCATGCCGAGATTGGCGAGCTGGTCGGCAACGTCATAGTTGGTGCGGCCGATCTTGCGCGCCTTGTCCTCGCCGACAAGCTTCGGATCGGCGCTGGAAAGATGGAATTCCTTATGGATGATCGCCTCGCGGGCGTCCGTCAGAACGGCGATGCGCGAGAAGGTCATCTCTGAATAGCCGCGGGCATAGCGGCTCACCATGCCGCCCTCGCAGCCGGCATAGCCGGTCACGATGGGAAGCTGGGTGGTCAAATCTATATTGTCCAGCTCCCGGCGGATCCGCTGATCGAGGCTCATCACATCGCGATCGTGCCAGCCCGTCAGATCGACGAAGACCGCATTCACGTCGCGGTCTCGCAGCAGAAGCGCGGTGCAATAGGCGCTGTGCGCCTCGCCGATGCCGGCCAGCATCTCCTGCATGGTTGAGAGCTGCTCGGTGAGACGGAAGCGTCCGTGGGAGCGCAGCCGGTCGAGATCGTCCAGGCAGGCCCGGGCGCCGTCGATCCGCTCGTTCACGAAGCGGTCCGCCTCGATCAGGCGCTCAGGCCGGGCGAACATCTCCGCGTTGCGGGCATGCATGGCGTTGCGCACATTCTCCAGCGCTTCCCGCCAGGGATGCTCCCGGTCGTTCTTTGCGAACGCCGAATGAACGCCGGCTTCGCCTGTCTTTTTGTTCTTCAGAAGAAGGTTTGTCATGCCGGCATACGCCGAAACGACGAAGATCCTGTTGTAGAGCTCCGGGCCCTTTCGACCAGCGATCAGCACATTGTCAAAGACCGTCTGGGTGGCGGAGATAGAGGTTCCGCCGATTTTCTCGACGCTATGCTGTCCTGTCATGCAGCCTGCTCCGTAAGTCGTCCCGCGATGGGATAAATGGGATGAACCTCGCGCGCAGCCAGAAGACCCGGCCGGGCAGGGCTGGCGGCAAACGGTTCAGCGAGTTGGTTTGAGCCCGCATTATACACGAAGAACGCGTTCGCCGGAGGGTGCCGCGTCATATTGCCAGCGGACCTATGCACTCTATGGCAGCCGAATATGACAGCGGTTCGAGGATCGGTCCTCCCTCTCACCGCAGCTTCCGCCGCCCAGCGGGATCGGTAACTGTCTCTCATGACAATCTTCCCTGTGTGCAGTGGATAGTGAAAGTCGAATGGCAATTCAGCCTTAAGAGACTGCGTCCTCCTCATCGAGATCGGCCGGATACGCGCCGTTCTCGTCGTGGACTTCTCTGCCGGAGACCGGCGGATTGAACACGCACGCGCAGATGATATCGGTCTCGGGGCGGAGTATGTGCTTGTCGTGATTGTTCAGCGCGTACATCGTGCCAGGCTCCAGCGTGTGGGTCTCACCCGTGCCGAGATCCTCGATCGTGCCGTGACCCTCGATCACGTACACGGTCTCCAGATGGTTCGTGTAATGCAGGTGCAGCTCCGCGCCCGCGTAGAGCGTCGTGATGTGGAAGGAGAAGCCCATGCCGTCCTTCTTCAACTGCATGCGGGCGCTCTCCCACCCGTCGCTCTTCACATTCGCGTCCGAGGCGCGGATGTCCGATAGCTTACGAACAAGCATGAATTTCCCTCTTACTCTGCTGCGACTTTAACCGGACCGCCGAGCACCTCGTCGACGCTCTCTTCGATGATGTCGAGACCGGTCTTCAGGTTCTCGTCGTCGATGACCAGGGCGACCAGGATCTTGACCACTTCGCTGTCGGCGCCGCTGGTCTCGATGATCAGACCGCGTTCGAAGCACTTCTGGGTCACTGCACCGGCAAGCTCGCCGTTCTCCATGGCCACGCCGCGCATCATGCCGCGGCCGCGGGTCTCTAGCCCGTGCTTCTGGGCGATCGCCTCAAGCCGGTCCTTCATGATCTTGTCGCGGCGCTTCACGTCGTTGACCAGCTTATCGTTGGTCCAGAACTCCTTGAAGGCCGCCGTGGCGGTCACGAAGGCGTGGTTGTTGCCGCGGAACGTGCCGTTGTGTTCCGCCGGCGACCAGATATCGAGCTCAGGCTTGATCAGCGCCACCGCGAACGGCAGGCCGTAGCCGGAAAGCGATTTCGCCTGGGTGATGATGTCCGGATTGATGCCTGACTCCTCGAAGCTGAAATAGCTGCCCATACGGCCACAGCCAGCCTGGATATCGTCGACGATCAGCAGTGCGCCGTGCTTCTTGGCAATGTCGGCGATCTTGCGCAGCCACTCGTCGGAACAGGCGTTCAGCCCGCCTTCGCCCTGCACCGTCTCAAGGATGATGGCGGCCGGTTTGTCGAGGCCGCTGGACGGATCGGAAAGCCGATGATCGAGCTGCTCGGCCGTATCCACATCCGGACCGAAATACCCGTCATAGGGTTCGTGGGAGACATCGCCCAGGGAGACGCCAGCGCCGGCCCGCTTCTTCACGTTACCGGTGGCGGCGAGCGCGCCGAGGGTCATACCGTGGAAGCCGTTGGTGAAGGCGATGATCTGGGAGCGCTCGGTCACCTTGCGCGCCAGCTTGATCGCAGCTTCCACCGCGTTGGTGCCGGTCGGACCGGTGAACATCACGCGATGGTCCATATTGCGCGGCTTCAGGATGATCTCCTCGTAGGCCTCCAGGAACTCGTTCTTGGCCTTGGTGTGAAGGTCCATGGCGTGGGCAACGCCGTCGCGCTCGATATACTCAAGCAGCGCCTTCTTCATCACCGGGTGGTTATGGCCGTAGTTGAGCGAGGAGCAGCCGGCCAGGAAGTCGAGATAGCGGCCGCCCTGCTCGTCATACATCCAGACGTCCTGGGCCTTGTCGAACTCGCGTGGAATGGCGCGCGAATAGCTGCGAACGATGGACTCGCGGCGCTCATAAATGTCGGTGTTGGGTTTATCGGGGCTGGGATTGGGTGTCTCGGTCATCGTGATCTTCCTTTGCCTCGTCTCTCAATGTGTTCAGCGCTCTAATCGTTTAGCGCTCTATGTGTTCAGCGGGCCGATCGTCGCCTGCCACTCCGTATCGTGCTTTCCGGCGAAATGCTTCTCGCGCTCGAAGAGAGGAGCCTTGGATAGAGTCATCCCGTTCTTCTCCGCGAAGCCTCCGAACATGGCCCAGGAGGCGGCATTGTCTTCGGTGACCGTCGTTATCAACGCGGTGCAGCCACGGACAGCGGGGCGGGAAACAAGCTCGTTGAGCATCCGCCCTCCAAGACCTTCGCCGCGCGCGGACTTGTTGACCGCGACCTGCCAGACGAAAATCTGATCCGGATTGCTCGGGGGCCTGTATCCGGAAATCCAACCCACCAACTCGCCGTCCCGTTCCGCGACCACGCAGGTGTCCGCGAAATGCGTGCATTGGAGCAGGTTACAATATGCCGAATTTGTGTCGAGCGGCGGGCAGTTGGCTATGAGCTCCGTGACGTCAGGCCCATCCTCCGGGCACGCCGTCCGAAACTGTATCTCCCCCTTCGAGGAGCTTGCTTGTGCCGCGCCTTCCCCCTGGGGATGGCTAGCATTCACCGATCTGAAATCGCTGATGTTTCCTCTCCCAAATACGCATACGCCAAAAATTCACAAAGCATACGGCTTGAGTAATTGAGCTTTAGATACGCAAGCCGCCAGTTCATTTCAACCGCGCGGCCTCCCGCCGCAGGGTTGTCGAACGTTCAAAAGAGGCCGAAATCTGCCAAAAATCAGGCGCTGCGCTGCACAATCTTGGGTGTAATCTCTGTTGGCAAACAATGTGTAAACCGGAATGGCTCGCAGAGCCCGCCTCATCCGGGTGGAAGGTAGACGAAGCAGAAAAATAATCTGGAAGACTGCTTCTTTTGGAGGCACGGACCCACCCAGCAGGACTGAATCCGGCCCCGATCGCGGCCACCGTGCCCATTCGAGGCCAAGCTCCGAAATTCGCTTGCAACGCTTCTAGCGATCTGCGAAGAGCCGCGCTCCGGTCAGTTCGACAAGGCGCGTTTCGCCGGCAAGGAAGTGTTTCGATGGAAGAATGGGTCGAAGAAACCCTCCATCCCGGCATGCGCTTCGGCCTGAAGGCCGACCGGGTCCTTCACGACAGCAAGACCGACCGGCAGCATCTCGTAATTTTCGAGCATGGCCGGCTGGGCAAGGTGATGAGCCTCGACGGCGTCGTCCGGCTCACCACGGCGTGCGCCTTCGTCCATCATGAGATGATCGCCCATCTGCCACTGCTGGCCCATGGCCGGGCCGAGAGCATGCTCATCGTCGGCGGGGGAGACGGCGGCGCCCTGCGCGAAGCCCTCAAGCACAAATCTCTGCAGCACGTCACACTGGTCGAGACCGGCCAAGGCCTCATCGATCTGAGCCGTGAGCATTTTCCGGAAGTCTCGGCGGGCGCCTTCGACGACCCGCGCGCCGAGGTCGTTATCTCCGACATCGCTGATTTCGTATTGAAGACCGACCGCCGCTTCGATGTGATCGTTGTGGATTCCACCAAGCCCCTTGCCCCGGAGGTCTACGCCGGCTGCAAACGCGTTCTGAACGACGGCGGCATCATGGTGACCCGGAGCGGCACGCCTTTCCTGGACGGGGCACGGCTTACTGAAAGCGTGAAGGCCTTGCACGGCCTATTCCGGGATGCCTCCGCCTACCTCGCCGCGCTACCCACCGGCCCCGGCGGCGCGACCGCCTATGGCTGGGCCACCGACAGCCTGGCCCTTCGGCGCCTGAGCCGGGACGTCATCTGCACCCGCTTCAAGGAGGCCGGGCTGCAGACCCTCTACTACAATCCGGATATCCACATCGCGGCCTTTGCGCTGCCGGGCTATGTCCGCGCGCTGATCGAGGCGTAATAAGCGCTTCTTAAGTGCGCCGCGTGCTAGGCTGCCGACCCAGTCTGGTGGAGGCCGTGATGCTGAAGGTTCTCGGATTTGTCGCTGCACTTCTGGTCGCCGTGCCCGCTTTTGCGCTGCCCGCGCCGCTCAGCGAGAAGGAGCTGACCGAGCAAAGCGACCTCGTCGCCCTGATCGAGGTGCTCTCTGTCACCTCCGTGGGCGCGCTGCCCGACATGGAGACCCGCCAAGCCCTGCTCTTTTATCACGCCAAGGCAAAGGTGCTGGAGGTGAAGAAGGGCGACGTGAAGCCCGGCACGATCATCACCATCGAGTTTCGCGAAGTGCCGGAGGATATCGTCGGCCGCTGGGAGGTCTCCTACTACGCGGGCGAAGAGCTCTGGACCTATCTGAAGAAGCGTGGCGGAAACTATCGCGCCACCGCCTGGAACGCCCGCGGCGAGCAGGTCCGCCCGGCCGTCAGCAACAAGCTACCCGCCCAGCCGGGACAGACAATCAGCGCCGAATAGAGGCTCCGTCAGTCGTCATTTCGGCCCCCGAGCCCGAAGCACAGCGCCCGTCATCCCGGCGCAAGCCGGATCCAGGAATTGGTTCAGAGCTCCGGGCTGGATGCCGGCTTTCGCCGGCATGACGCCTCAGTGATCGGCCACGACCGCGCCTAGAGCCGGCCGAAGCGCGGCAGCTCGCCCACCAGCGGCTCGCAATACTCGTAGAACGCTTCCGTCACGTCGTTGCTGCCGGAGATGAAATCCGCCGGCATATGGCGCGTATGCCGCGCGACGTTGGAGAGGTTGGTCTGAGAGCAGGCGCTGCGATAGCCCGTCCCGTTGCCGCTCCGGACCAGGATCACCGAGGCGTGGCTCTCGCCCTTGGCCGCAAGCTCCGCCGCATAGCGTCCCACGGCGCGCGCCTCTTCCGCATCGACCGCCGACGGCACGGGCCAGCAGCGCTGCAGATAGCCGAACGTATCGGCGCGGACGCGCGGCGCCTTTCCGCCCTCAGGGGTCAGCCCTTTCTTCACCAGATCCGAGAGCCCGTCGCCCAGGGCGCCGGTGCCGGAGAGCTGGATATTGCCGTGGGCATCGCGCTCCGCATTGGCTGCAAGCTGCGGTCCGATCTCCTCGCCCTTCTCGTTGCAGATGCCCTCGCTTACCGCGATCTGGCAGCGGCCGAGTTTGGAATAGACCGCATCCACATCGGCCAGGAAGCGTTCGGTGGAGAAAGGCACTTCGGGCAGGTAGATCAGATGGGCGGCATGGTAGCGGGAGGGCTCATCCGCTCCGCGGCTGTCGCCGCGGGCCAGCGCCGCCGCCGCGGTGAGGAAACCCGCATGCCGGCCCATGATCACGTTGATCTTGATGCCGTCGAGGCTCGCATTGTCCATGGAGTCCCCCATGAACGCCATGGTCACGAAGCGCGCCGCGGACGGGAAGCCCGGCGTGTGGTCGTTCTCTTTCAGATCGTTGTCGATCGTCTTCGGCACGTGGAAGCAGCGCATCTCGTAGCCGGCCTCCGCCGCCTTCTCGCTGACGATGCGGCAGGTGTCGGCGGAATCGTTGCCGCCGATATAGAAGAAGTAGCGGATGTCGTGGCGCTTGCAGCCTTCCAGGATGCGTTCGCAATAAGCCTCGTCCGGCTTGTCCCGGGTGGAGCCAAGCGCGGAGGAGGGGGCGCGCGCGATCGCCTCCAGTTTGTTCTCGTCGATTGCAGAGAGGTCGATCAGCCCGTCATCGCCTTCCGCGATCAGGCCGCGGACTCCGTGGCGCATGCCGAGGATCTTCTTCACCTGGCCGGAACTCGCGAGCCCCGCCTTCAGCCCCTCGATCACGCCCACCAAGGATTGATTGATCACCGCCGTCGGTCCGCCCGACTGGCCGATCGCCGCATTTCCGGAAATCAGGTCCGCCACGTAAATCCCCCATGCATCCGCAAGGTCCAAAAGAGCCGAGACAATGCCCGGCAGGAGCGCGAGTGGCAAGACGGTCGGGGGCAAGCAAGGTGCTTGCTCCACGTCATCCTGAGAGCCTGTCCCGGACTTGATCCGAGATGCGAGCGAAACGAGTCTCGAAGGACGACGTGGCCCATGCTCCGAGGCACGCCCTTGGCGTGCACATCAGCATGGCGGCCCCAGACCTACCCCGGCAATCGCAGCAGGTGCAGGCTGAACAGAGCGTTGTCGTCCACCCAGAGCGCCGCGTGTCGCCAGCCGGCGTCGGTCGCCAGCAGACGGAATTCCGGCAGGGTGTATTTGTGGGAGTTCTCCGTGTGGAGCCGCTCGCCTTCCGCGAAATCGAACCGTTCGCCCAGCACGCTCACCCGTTGGGCGGCTTGGCTCACCAGATGCATCTCCACCCGGCCATGCTCGGTATTGAACACGGCATCGTGCTCGAACAGGTCGAGATCGAACGTCCCTTCCAGTTCGCGATTGATGCGCTGCAGGAGATTGAGATTGAACTCCGCCGTCACGCCTTTCGCGTCGTTATAGGCGGGGAGCAGGATATCCAGCGGCTTCTTTAGATCGACCCCGATCAGGAACGCCGAGCCAGGGCCGAGAGACTCCGCCGCGTTGGCCAGGAACTTCCGCGCTTCCGGCTTGGTCAGGTTGCCGATGGTCGAGCCGGAGAAGAAGCCGAGCTTGAAGCGCTTGGCCAAGTTGCCGGGAAGATCCACCGGCCGGGTGAAATCCGCCACCAGCGGCTGGATGTCGAGATCCGGAAAACGCGCATCCAGCGCCTCCTTCGCCTGGGCCAGGCACGTCGCTTCGATATCCATGGGCACATAGGTCTGAAGCGCTTCGAGCGCCTCGATCAGCAGCACCGTCTTGCGGCTGGAGCCCGAGCCGAACTCGACCAACGCCTCCGCCGGGCCGATCTGCTCGGACATGTCTGCACCGTAGGCGTCAAGCAGCGCGATCTCCGTGCGGGTTGGATAATACTCGTCGAGATCGGTGATCTCCTCGAACAGCGCCGAGCCCCGCGCGTCATAGAGGAAACGCGAAGGGATCGCCTTGTCGTCGAGGGAAAGCCCCTCGAGAACGGCTTCGGCGAACTCCGTCAGCTCCGGCGGCAGACCGCCGCTCGCAAGCCGGTCGCGCCGCGCCCGTGTAGAAGTCGTCGCGGTCGCTTCTTTCGAATTGCTATTCATTACGCATCGGCCGCAAGTCGGAGGCCGGTGAACTGCCAGCGTTGGAAGGGATAGAAGAAGTTCCGGTAGGTCCGGCGGATATGGCCCTCCGGCGTGGCGCACGAGCCACCTTTCAGCACGAACTGATTGCACATGAACTTGCCGTTATATTCGCCGACCGCACCGACCGCCGGCTTGAATCCCGGATAGGGCAGGTAGGCGCTGGCCGTCCATTCCCAGACATCGCCATACATCTGCTGCAGGCCGTCCGCCTTCGGATCGGCAGGCATGGGACGAAGATGATCGGCGCCAAGCGTCCGGCCCTTCACGGGCAGGTCTTCAGCGGCAAGCTCCCATTCGAACTCGCTCGGCAGGCGCTTGCCGGCCCAGCGGGCGAACGCGTCTGCTTCGAAATAGCTGACATGGGTGACGGGCGCTGCCGGATCGACAGGGCGATAGCCGAGCAGCGTCATCTGCATGAAGCCGCCTTCTGCCTCGTCCCAATAGAGCGGGCCTTTCCAGCCCCTACGGTTCACCCGGGACCAGCCGTCTGAGAGCCAGAGCGTCGAGGTCTCGTAGCCGCCATCCTCGATGAACTCGATCCACTCCTTGTTGGTCACGCAGCGATTGGCGATCCGGAAGGGCCGGATCAACTCTTCATGGCGCGGCCCTTCATTGTCGTAGAAGAACCCGTCGCCTGCATGACCGAACTCGTGAATGCCGCCCTCGAAGGATGTCCAGGTGAGTTCGCCCGGCGCATCGGCCGCGACGCCCATCTTGGCTTCGCGATAGGCCGGCTTAAGCGGCTCTTCGGCGAACAGGGCCAGGATGTCGGTGAGAAGCAGCTCCTGATGTTGCTGCTCGTGATTGATGCCCAGCTCCACGAGCGCCCGGGCGTCCTCGGGCAAATCCACCTCGGTGAACATCCGCTCCAGCGCCTCGTCCACATAGGCGCGGTAGCTGCGGACCTCGGCGGCAGAGGGCCGTGTCAGCAGCCCGCGCTTATCCCGCGGCTGCCGGTCGCCGACCGTGTCGTAATAGGAGTTGAAACAGTACTCGAAATTCTCGTCATAGACCCGGTACCCGGGGAGGAATGAGCGCAGCACGAAGGCTTCGAAGAACCAGGTGATATGGGCCAAATGCCACTTGGTGGGGCTGGCATCGGGATTCGCCTGAACGACCTGATCCTCGTCGCTCAACGGTGCGGCCAGGTCGAGAGACACTCGTCTGGTCTCCATCAACCGGCGGAAAAGCTGATCGTTTTCAGGGGTGGTGGCCTGGCTTTGGGGTCCGGCCGGAACCGCTTCGCTGATGCTCAATCTTGCCTCCTTGCCCATCCCCCGGCAGGAAGCCTAACAAGGGCATGCGCACTTCTCAAAGAATGTTAGGCGCAGCGGTATCGTTCCCGCATGGCTTGTCCCAATATTGGGAGTGGGTCAGCATATTTGGAATCACACCTGCGTGAGCGGAGCTGGAAGATGCTGAAAGGGCGTCTGGCAGAGCAAGAAGACGATCCGGTGCTGTGTCCGGACGGCCGGCAATCGCCCGCCGCCGCCGCGCTGCAGCGCGGCGTCTGCCGAACCTTGCGGACCCTAGGCCACTCGGTGATCACCGAGCTGACCCTGGCGGGCGGTAGGCGTGCTGATGTAGTTGGGTTGTCGCCCTCGGGCGATATCTGGATCGTGGAGATCAAGTCCTGCCTGGCCGACTTTCAGGCCGATGCCAAATGGGCCGACTATTACGACCACTGCGACAGGCTCTATTTTGCCGTCGCGCCGGACTTTCCCCACGAGGTGATCCCGGAGGAAACCGGTCTGATTCTGGCGGACAGGTTTGGGGCGGAAGTCATGCGCGAGCCGGACGAGTTCCGGCTCACGGCGGCGCGCCGCAAGGCCATGACCTTGTGCTTCGCGCGCACAGCCGCGCTCAGGCTCCAAAGAGCGCTCGATCCCTTCTGCGGGGAATGATTTCGCGATACTCGTGCCGGCTAGGCGGAAGCGCTTACGTCGAAACGCCTATTTCGGCGCGCGCTTGGCCAGGATCCGCTGCAGCGTGCGGCGGTGCATGTTGAGCCGGCGTGCCGTCTCCGAGACATTGCGATTGCAAAGCTCGTAGACCCGCTGGATGTGCTCCCAGCGCACCCGGTCCGCAGACATGGGGTTCTCCGGCGGTGGCGCCTTCGCATCCTTGGCGATCAGCGCGTTGTAGACATCGTCCGCATCCGCAGGCTTAGCGAGATAGTCCACCGCGCCGAGCTTCACCGCGTTCACGGCCGTGGCGATGTTGCCGTAGCCGGTCAGCACAACAGCCCGGGCTTCGGGCCGCATGTCGGCGAGCGCCGCGATAACGTCGAGCCCGTTGCCGTCGTCGAGGCGCATATCCACCACGGCGAAGGCCGGCGGGCTCTTGCGCAGGGCCGTCAGCCCTTCCTCGACGGTCGGCGCGGTCTCCACCTCGAAGCCGCGGGATTCCATGGCGCGTGCCAGACGCGCGAGGAACGCCCGATCGTCGTCGACGATCAGAAGCGATTTGTCTTGCGGCGGGTTCTGCTGCAAGGGGGTCTCGATAGGTTGAGCATCCATGATCCTAACCTTTTATAAGCCGGGCCGGTCGCGCTCCAGTTTTAAATCCGTACAGGGTAAAAACCGCGGTTCGCGTTTGTAATGTAGACCGACGCGGGAATGGCTTGGGAATATGCTCTTTAAATAGGCGTCAGCGCTGAAAAATCCAAATCCGTATGGTTAACAAGCGCGGGAGTTCATAAAAGATAAGCTAAAAGTCGCCGGATACCGCCGATTGCTCAATCCGCCCAGCCCTGCTCGAACCGCTTCCGCGGCCAGACCACGGTCACCACGGCGCCGCCCGGCGACACAGCACGGTTGGCGAGCTCCAGCCGCGCACCCGAGCGTTCCAGGAGTGTCTTGGCGATGAAGAAGCCGAGCCCCATGCCGATATGCTCGTCGGGCGCTTCCTCGCCCCAGCTCTCGCTCGGCCGGGTCGTCACGAAGGGCTCGCCGAGCTGCTCCAGCACGTCGGGCGGGAAGCCCGTCCCGTCATCGGCGATCACGATCCGCACCTCGTCTTCGTTCCAGGTAGCGGTCGCGTCCACCCGGCTGGCGGCGAAGTCGATGGCGTTCTCGATGAGATTGCCCAGCCCGTAAAGCACGCCCGGATTGCGCTGCATCACCGGCTCCTGCATCGCCGGGCTGTTGGGATCGAGCCCCGGCGCCGGCCCGGTGGTCACATCGATCGGCACGGACACCAGCCGGTGGGGCTCCACCACGTCCTCCATGAGATGGCTGACGGTCATGCGGGAAACGATGAGGTCGTTCTCCTCCGCCTTGGCTGCCAGCTGGCCGAGGATCTCCCGGCAGCGCTCAGCCTGATCGCGTAAGAGCTGAAGGTCCTCGAAATGAGGGTCCTGGGCCGAGGCGTCTCGCAGAAGCTCCTTGGTGACCACGGAGATCGTTGCGAGCGGCGTGCCGAGCCCGTGGGCAGCGGCTGCGGCAAGTCCGTCCAGGGCCGAAAGTCTTTGTTCGCGCGCCAGCACCATTTCGGCGGCCGCCAAGGCTTCCGCCATCCGCCGGCCTTCTTCAGCCGTCCGCCAGGAATAAAAGCCGATGAAGAGAAGGCCGGAGACCACCGTCGCCCAGATCCCCAGCACATAGAAGAACGGGAGCTCCAGGGACGACCCGCCGAACCAAGGCAGCGGATAATGATACCGCGTGAGCGCCGTCGCCAGGATCACCGCCAGGACGCCCAGAGTGAGCGTGACCCGCGGCGGCTGAGTCGCTGCGGAGACTGTAACCGGCGCCACCAAGAGGAAGGCGAACGGGTTCTCCATGCCGCCCGTAAGATAGAGCAGGGCCGAGAGCTGGAGGATGTCGAAGCCCAGCATCAGAAGCGCAAACGGGCTCGGCAGCCGCTGGCTAGCGGGATAGCGCAGCCGCAGCATCACGTTCAGCCAGGCTGAGGCCGCGATCGCGATCAGGCATGGAACGATGGGCAGGTCGAGCCCAAGCACCCAATAGCTGCCCACCACCGTGAAGCTCTGGCCCATCACGGCGAGCCAGCGCAGCCGCACCATGGTCTGCAGGCGCAGCCGCGTTTGCCCCCGCTGGAGCCAATCCGGCAGCCGAGGCCCGGCCACGGCCGATATTTCCTGTTCGGTCACAGTCATTCTGCTCTGGGCTTAAATCGGCCAAGCGCGGCCCGCAAGCGCAAGCCCCCCTTAGCGTAACCATTTCTCCCTGCTAAAAGGACGCCACGCTCAAGACCGGCCGCGATGTCGCATCCACCTGTCTTGCCACGAAACGCCAACTATATGGTTCGCCATGCGCCGCCTCATCACCGTCGTCGTCATCGCTTTCTGCCTCGGAGCCGTCATCGGCCTCGGCGTGCTTATTGCCACCCAGCCGACCGGTCCGCGCACCGAAACCACCGGCACCGCCCTGATCGGCGGTCCGTTCACCCTGACCAATCAGGATGGTGAGCGGGTCACGGAGGAGGACTTCCGCGGCAAGCATATGCTGGTGTTCTTCGGCTTCACCCATTGCCCGGACATCTGCCCGGCGGAGCTTCAGGTCATCGCCGAGGCCCTCGATCAGCTGGGCGACGAGGCCGATGAGGTCACACCGATCTTCGTCAGCGTCGATCCGGAGCGCGACACGCCGGCGGCCCTGAAGAGCTATCTTTCGAATTTCGGCGACCGATTCGTCGGGCTGACGGGATCGGAGGAGGAGATCGCCAAGGTGGCCAAGGAGTACCGGGTGGCGTTTAAAGTCCACAAGGAAAACCCGGACGACGAGAACTACAATGTCGACCACAGCGCCATCGTCTATCTGATGGGCCCGGACGGCACCTATATCGACCATTTCAGCTACGGCACCGGGGCCGACGAGATGGCGAAATCCTTGCAGCGCTACCTTTAGCCGCGCATCCGAATCCCGCTTCAGCCACGTTTTGATGTTGCAATGCAACGTAACCGCCCCATCTGAATTGTGCGGTGCGGTATAACCTGAGGTCCCGATGCTCTATCATCTCTACGAACTCAATCACGCGGCTCTCAGCCCCGCTCGCGCGATGGCTGACGGGTTCCGATTGCTGTTCAAACACCCGCTGAACCCGGCCTCACACACGCCTATCGGCCGCACTGCCGCGGCGACCCTGGAGCTGTTCGAGCGGACCACAAGGCGCTATCGCAGACCGGAGTGGGGCATTGACGAGGTCACCGTCGACGGCAAGACCGTGCCGGTGCGCGAGCGCACCCTGGTCTCCAAGCCGTTCTGCAATCTCGTCCATTTCGAGCGGGACCTGACAGGCATGCGCCGCCGCGACCCCAAGGTGCTGATCGTCGCGCCAATGGCCGGCCATTTCCCGACCCTGCTGCGCGGCACGGTCCAGGCCATGCTGGCCGATCACGACGTCTATGTCACCGAGTGGCAGGATGCCCGGAATGTGCCGCTGGCCGCCGGGTCTTTCGATCTCGACGACTATATCGACTACATCATTGAATTTTGCCGCTTTTTCGCAGGCGACGTGCATCTCATGGCGGTCTGTCAGCCGGTCGTGCCGGTGTTCGCCGCCGTCTCCCTGATGGAGCAGTCCCGGGAGCGCGCCGTGCCCCGCTCCATGGTTCTCATGGCGGGCCCCATCGATGCGCGCGAAAGCCCCACCGCCGTCAATTGCTTCGCCCTGGATCGTGGGCTGGAGTGGTTCCGCCGCAACGTGATCACCCAGGTGCCGTGGCCCAACCCGGGCATGATGCGCCTGGTTTATCCTGGTTTTCTGCAGCTTTCCGGCTTCATGGGCATGAATCTGGACCGCCATATCACGGCCCATCGCGACCTCTTCCAGCATCTGGTTCAGGGCGATGGCGATTCGGCCGAGAAGCACCGGGATTTCTACGACGAATTCCTCGCCGTGATGGATCTGACGGCGGAGTTTTACCTGCAGACCATCGACGAGGTGTTCCTTCGGCATCTTCTGCCCAAGGGCGAGATGACCCATCACGACGTCACCGTCGATCCTAGCAAGATCGAGCATGTGGCCCTCATGACCGTCGAAGGCGAAAAGGACGATATTGCGGGCATCGGGCAGACCTCGGCCGCCCACAAGCTTGCCTCCAAGCTGCCGGAGAATATGCGCGAGCATTACATGCAGCTGGGGGTGGGGCATTACGGCGTCTTTAACGGCTCGCGTTATCGTGACGAAATCGTGCCGCGAATTACCGATTTTATCGCCATGCACAATCGAGGCGAGAGTCGGCTGAGCCGCGCCTTCGGCAATCTGATCGGCTAGCCGACAATCCGAAAAAGCCGTCATCTGGCTGTGGTATTCTAGGGGGAAAGCCGTCCGATTCGAGACGGTTCGCGTAGGGAGTCTGCCAAATGCTCAAGCGGCTGAAGCCAGGCCGAAAAGAAACTATTGAGTTGAATATCAAGGGCTTGGGGGTGCCGGTCTTGATGCGGCGCAGCCCGCGCGCCCGCCGGTTCAGCTTGCAGGTTTCGGAAGCCAAGCGCGGCGCCGTCTTGACCGTTCCCGTCTACTCCTCTTTCGCCGATGCGGACGAGTTTCTCTCCCGTCATCTGGACTGGTTGAAGGAGCGCCTGGACGGTCTATCCGAGCCCGTCCCCTTCACCGATGGCGCGGTGATCCCCTTGCGCGGCTATGCCCACCAAATCCATTTCGCAGGCCCCGTGCGCCGCCGCGGCGTCGCCTGGATCGATGCGGAAGACAGCATCGATCTGCCGGCCTGGCCAGAGGCCGCCGCGCAAGACGCGGACAATCTGCCAAGGCTCTGCGTTTCCGGCGAGCCGGAGCATGCCCCGCGGCGTCTCCTCGACTGGCTGAAGCGCCAGGCCCAGCACGATCTCAAGGACGAGGTCAGCTATCAGGCCGAGCGCATGGGTCTTGCACCCAAACGCATATTCGTCCGCGATCAGACGACCCGCTGGGGATCCTGCTCCACCTCAGGGGCTCTGTCCTTCTCCTGGCGGCTCATCCTCGCGCCGGGCTTCGTGCTGGAATATCTGGTGGTCCACGAGGTTGCCCATCTTGCCCACATGAATCACGGGCCGCGCTTCTGGAGGCTGGTGGAAAAGACCATGCCCGATTACGAGGAAGCGCAGAAATGGCTCCGCGATCATGGCGCGAGCCTGCACCGCTACGGCGCGGAATTCATCGGCCCGGCTGGCGCGAGCGACTCTCCGAAAGAATCCATCGAATAATCGGGCTTACCCGCCGAACATGCCGAGCATGCGCTTCAGCCAGGCCGAGCCCTGGTCGGCGGCCCGCTTGCCCATCTCGATCGGTCCGGTCGAGGCGGTGATGCCCGGCGAATAGGTGCCCGGCAGACCGTAAGGATGCTTGTCGGCATGGGCCGCCAGCATCACGTCGTGCCAGACTTCGGCGGGGATCGTGCCGCCGGTGACCTTCTTCATGGGCGAGTTGTCGTCATTGCCGATCCAGACGCCCGCGAGGTAATGGGCCGTGTAGCCCACGAACCACGCGTCCTTGGAGCCCTGGGTGGTGCCAGTCTTGCCGCCAGCCACATGTTTCGGAATGCCGGCGCGGCGCCCCGTGCCGCTCACCATGACAGCGTTCATCATGTCGTTCATGGCGCCGAGTTGCGCCTTGCCGATGGCCGGCGCCGCGGGCGAGGGCTGCCAGTGATAGAGCACCCGGCCGTCGGCGTTCCGGATCTCCTCGATCACATGGGTCTGGGCGCGCATGCCGCCATTGGCGAAGGGGGCATAGGCCGCCGTCAGCTCCAAAAGACTCACCTCGGACGTGCCCAGCGCGATCGACATGTCTCTGCCGAGCTCTGATTCAATGCCCATCCGATGTGCGGTCTGGACCACCCGGTCCGGCCCCACCTGCCGGATCAGCTTCACCGCCACCGAGTTGAGGGACTTTTCGAGGCCCGTCCGGAGCGTGACCTCGCCATAGTATTTCGAGTGATAGTTCTTCGGGTTCCAGCCCGCCAGCGACACCGGCGAGTCGATGGCGATGGAATCCGGCGTGTAGCCGACCTCCATGGCCGCCAGATAGACGAAAGGCTTAAAGGACGACCCCGGCTGGCGCTTGGCCTTCACTGCGCGATTGTAAGGGCTCGTCTGATAGGAGCGCCCGCCCACCAGCGCGCGCACCGCGCCGTCCGTGCTGAGCACCACGACGGCGCCTTCGTGACGCCCGCTGGTCTTGTCCTCGGCTTCGAGCCGTGCCTGGAGCGTCTGCTGCGCCGATTTCTGGACCGCCGGCTCGATGCTGGTGGTGACGATCAGATCGCCGTGCTTCTCGCCCACATAGTCGGGCAGGATCTCCGCCACCCAGTCGACGATATAGGGATAGCCGGTCTGGTCGCCCTCGGCGCGCAGGCCCAGCGGCTTCGCCGCGGCGCGCTTCGCCTCGTCCTCGGTGATGAAGCCTGCAGCGACCATGTTGTCGAGCACCACGCCGAGCCGGGAACTTGCCAGCTTCCGGCTGCGGGTCGGCGCATAGGTCGACGGCGCCTTCAGGAGCCCGGCCAGCAGCGCGGATTCGGGCAAGTCCAGCTCGGTGGCGGACTTTCCGAAATAGCGCCGCGAGGCGGCCTCCACCCCGTAAGCCCCACCGCCGAAATAGACCCGGTTCAGGTAGAGCTCCATGATCTGGTTCTTGTCGAAATGCCGCTCCAGCCAGATCGCATAGACCATCTCCTCGATCTTGCGCTCGATGGTCCGGTCGGGCTTCAGGAACAGGTTCTTGGCGAGCTGCTGGGTGATGGTCGAGCCGCCCTCAACGAAGGCGCCGGCCATGATGTCCACCGCGGCCGCACGCATCAGGCCCAGCGGATCCACGCCGAAATGGCTGTAGAAGCGCCGGTCCTCCGTGGCGATCACCGCCTCGATCAGATGAGGCGGCAGCTCCTCCACCGTCACGTGGCCCCGGCGAAGGCCGCGCTCGGCCAGCATGGTGCCGTCGGAGGCCAGCACCTGAACGTTCGGCGGCCGGTCGTCCAGGGTGATCAGCACCGGGTCCGGCAGCTTCGATGTGAGGTGGATCGCGTAGAGGCCGAAGCAGACGGCGAACAGCACGCCCGCCAGCATGGTGAAGCGGAAAAGACGGCCGAGAACGGGCGTTCTCTGCTGTTTGCGACGACGCCCGCCACTGCCCTTTCGGCGCGGTGAGGTACCCCGTTTTGGGCTCTTGCGCCGCCCCTCAAAGGAGGGTTCGATGCGTCCGTCGTTCGCAGCTCTACCTGCGGGCCGTCGCTTGCGCCCGTTGCTCATTAATCACGCCCCGCCAATGGCTGCTTCAAATCGCCCGCAAATTCGCCTTAACCATAGGTTTCTAGCCTTGCTATCGGGTTAAGGTCTGCGGCCCTTAAGGCCCGAATCGAAATCCCAATCCACCGAACGAAGCTGAACTCCATGTCACCCCCCGTCTCCCGCATCGTCACCGACGACCGTCTTCCCGAAAGCGCCGATGTCGCGATCATCGGCGGCGGAATCATCGGTTGCTCGGCCGCCTATTACCTCGCCCGCCGGGGCCTCTCCGTCGTCCTGGTGGAGAAGGGCCATGTCGCCGGAGAGCAGTCGAGCCGCAACTGGGGCTGGGTGCGCCAGCAGGGCCGCGCCGAAGCGGAGATGGCCTTGTCGCGGGAATCCTTGCGCCTCTGGGGCGAGCTTCAGCAGGAAAGTCCGAAGGATCTCGGCTTTCGCCCTGCCGGCGTCCTCTATGTCACCGAGACCGAGGACGACATGGAGCGCTGGCGCAAATGGCAGATGACGGCGCGGAAATATCAGATCGAAAGCCGCATCCTGGATGCGGACTCCGCCAGCGAGCTCACCCCCGGCTGCACCATCCCCTGGATCGGCGGGCTTTATACGGAAAATGACGGGCGCGCCGAGCCGGCGCTCGCAGCACCGGCCATCGCTCAGATGGCGCGGGACAAGGGCGCCGTCGTTCTGCAGCGCTGCGCTGCAAGGGGGCTGGAGCTGGAGCAAGGGCGCGTCACCGGCCTGGTGACCGAGAAAGGGACCGTGAAGACGGAGAAGGTGATCTGCGCCGGCGGCGCCTGGGCGGCCCTGTTCTGCCGCCGCCACGGTTTGAAGATCCCGATCCTGGGCGTGCGGGCCACCGCCATGCGCACCTCCGAGGCACCCGAGGTCACCCAAGGCATGATCGGCACCGCGCCGTTCTGCATCCGCAGACGGACCGATGGCGGCTATACGCTCGCCAAGCGCAGCCCCTTGCGCTTCGACCTAACGCCGGAGGCGTTCCGCCATATGGCGGCGTTCTGGCCGGCCTTCATGAAGGAAGGCAGCAAGATGAAGATCCGCTTCGGCCGCGAGTTCTTCGAAGCCTGGGCGCGGCCGAAGGACTGGCCTCTCGACGAACCGTCGCCTTTCGAGAAGGAGAGCATCCGGGTCACCGATCCGGAGCCCGACCCGCAGCCCATCGGAGAAGCGATCCGGAATCTGCGGAATGCCTACCCGGAGCTTGCCGGAATTCAGATGGCCGAGAGCTGGGCCGGTCTGATCGATGCCTCCCCTGATGCCATCCCCGTGATCTCCGATGTGGATGCCATTCCGGGCTTCTATCTCGCCGCCGGCTCCAGCGGTCACGGCTTCGGCACGGGGCCTGCGGCCGGGCATCTGATCGGCGATATCGCGCTGGGCGAAGAGCCTATCGTCGACCCGTACCCGTTCCGCTATTCGCGCATGGTGGACGGCACGACCCTCGTGCCTGAGACCGGGTTTTAGGGGCAGTAGCTTCGCCACCACCGCATGCGTCGTGCCGGGACAAGCCCGGCCATGACGACAGAGTCATGAGCGAAAGTAGTGTCCCGCGCACAGCCATCATTCCGGCGCAAGCCAGAAATCCAGCAGCAAGTTCGGAGTCTCGGTCTGGATACCGGCGTTCGCCGGTATGACGGAGCGTCTCTTGCTCCGCCCCGCTAAATATCCAGGTTCGCCACCTGAAGCGCGTTTTCCTGGATGAACTCGCGGCGGGGCTCCACCACGTCGCCCATGAGCCGGGAGAAGATCTCGTCCGCCTCGTCCAGCTCGCCGAGCTTCACCTGAAGCATGGAGCGGCTGTGAATATCGAGGGTGGTCTCCCAGAGCTGCTCCGGGTTCATCTCGCCCAGACCTTTGTAGCGGGATAGCGAGAGACCCTTGCGGCCCGTGGTCATCACCGAATCCAGAAGCTCGCTCGGACCGTGGACCACGAGGTTGGAGTCCTTCCGGCGCAGCGTGCCCGGCCGGTGATAGATCTCCTGCAGATGGGGCGCATACTGATCGAGCCGTCGCGCATCGGCCGAGGCGATGAAAGGGCCGTCGATCAGGTGGGATTCCATCACGCCGCGAAGCTCGCGCCAGAACCGCAAGCCGCCCTCAGGCAGGGCTTCAGCTTGCCAGCCTTCCTCCGTCTCCTCGGCGAGCGTATCCAGCCGCTTGGCCACATACGCGGCCGCATCCTGGGCTTGGGCCTGATCCTTCAGAACGCCCGGAGACAACGCGCCTGCGATCGCCGCCTGCTCGATGATGAAGCGCGGATAGCGGCTGTGCAGCCCGGTCAGGATATTGGTGATGCTCCGGGCCTTATCCACGATGTCGCGCAAGTCGGCGCCCGCGTGCTCGGTCCCGGCGCCGGTCACCAGCACGGTCTCGTCGAGGCCCTGATTGATCAGGTAATCGGTCAGAGCCGCCTCGTCCTTCAGATAGTGCTCCGACTGGCCGCGCTTCACCTTATAGAGCGGCGGCTGGGCGATATAGAGATGGCCGTTCGCCACCAGCTCCGGCATCTGCCGGTAGAAGAAGGTGAGCAGCAGGGTGCGGATATGGGCGCCGTCCACGTCGGCGTCCGTCATGATGATGATCTTGTGGTAGCGGAGCTTCTCGATGTTGAAGTCGTCCCGGCCGATGCCCGTGCCGAGCGCCGTGATCAGCGTTCCGATTTCCTGGCTCGACAGCATCCGGTCGAAGCGCGCCCGCTCCACGTTCAGGATCTTACCGCGCAGCGGCAGCACCGCCTGGAATGCCCGGTCGCGCGCCTGCTTGGCGCTGCCGCCGGCGGAGTCGCCCTCCACCAGGAAGAGCTCCGATTTGGCGGGATCGCGCTCCTGACAGTCCGCGAGCTTGCCTGGCAGCGAGGCCACGTCCAGCGCGCCCTTCCGCCGGGTGAGATCGCGGGCCTTGCGCGCCGCTTCGCGAGCGGCGGCCGCCTCCACGATCTTCTGCACGATAACCTTGGCCTCGCTCGGGTTCTCCTCGAACCACTGAGCAAGGGCGTCGGCCACAACGCTCTCCACCACGGGGCGAACCTCCGAGGAGACGAGCTTGTCCTTGGTCTGGCTGGAGAACTTGGGATCCGGCACCTTCACGGAGAGAACGCAGGTCAGCCCCTCACGGGCATCATCGCCGGTCAGCGAGACCTTCTCCTTCTTGGCGATGCCGGACTCCGCCGCGTACGAATTCACCGTGCGGGTGAGCGCGGCGCGGAAGCCCGCCAGATGGGTGCCGCCATCCCGCTGAGGGATGTTGTTGGTGAAGCACAGCACATTCTCGTGATAGCTGTCGTTCCACCACAGCGACGCCTCCACCGACATCATGTCCTGCTCGCGTCCGACCATCAGCGGCTCCGAAAGCAGCGGGTGCTTGGTGCGGTCCAGGAACTTCACGAAGGCCGCCAGGCCGCCCTCGTAGTTCATCACTTCCGTCTTGGGCTCGACGCCCCGGTGATCGGACAGCGCGATCCGCACGCCGGAGTTCAGAAAGGCGAGCTCGCGCAAGCGGTGCTCCAAGGTGGCGTAGTCGAACTCCACCATGGTGAAAGTGTCTTGGGACGGCGTGAAAGTGATCCGCGTGCCGGTCTTGCCCTCCGACGGGCCGACCTCTTCCAGCGGCTGCTGCGCCTCGCCATGGGCGAAACGCATGAAGTGCTCCTTGCCGCCGCGCCAGATGGTGAGGTCCAGCTCCGACGACAGCGCGTTCACCACCGAGACGCCCACGCCGTGCAGGCCACCCGACACCTTGTAGGAATTCTGGTCGAACTTACCGCCCGCATGGAGCTGGGTCATGATGACCTCGGCCGCGGACGTCCCCTCGCCATGCATCTCCGTCGGGATGCCGCGCCCGTTATCCTCCACCGTGACCGAGCCCTCGGCATTCAGGGTCACGTGAATCTCGTCGCAATGCCCGGCAAGCGCCTCGTCGATGGCGTTGTCGACCACCTCGTACACCATGTGGTGCAGGCCCGAGCCGTCATCGGTATCGCCGATATACATGCCCGGCCGTTTGCGCACGGCATCGAGTCCCTTCAGCACCTTGATGGAATCGGCGCCGTATTCGGGAATCGGAGGTGTCTCGTCGGTGGATTTATCCATGCAGAACCTGGGTCTGATCGTGATGTGAGATGCGCCAGGGCGGGGGTCGTCGAATCCCTGGTTGTTTAGCCTGATATTGTACCGCAATTCACGGTAAAAATCTGCGCTTCCGGCAACATAGTTGCGAAAACGGAGGCCTCCGTTCCGGTCATCCAGGCCTGCGCCCCGAGCCGGAAAATCTCCGAAAAAAGCGCCTCTCTGCGGGTTGCATCGAGATGGGCCGCCACCTCGTCCAGAAGGATCAGCGGCGCCGCGCCGTCGAGCTCCGTGATCAGGGCGGCTTGGGAGAGGATGAGGCCCAGAAGGAGCGCCTTCTGCTCGCCGGAGGAACACACCTCCGCCAGCCGCTCCGAAGGCCCGTGAGAGACAACTAAGTCGCTTCTGTGAGGCCCTTCAAGGGTTCTCTGTGCCGCACGATCCCGCTCCCGGTCGCGCGCAAGCCGCTCCCGGTAGCCATCCTCCACCTCGACCGCCGACCCGTCCATCAGGTCGGCCTCGAGCGTGCCGGAAAGGGCGAGCGAGGCCCAGGGGAACAGCCCTTCCATCAGGCTTTCCTTGGAGTCCTCGATCAAAGCTGCGAGCCGCGAGACCGCATCCAGCCTGGCGGCGGCCATGGCCGTGCCCGTCTCGGCCATTTGCTCCTCGAGCCCGGCGAACAGGGAGGGCGATCCCTCATGGAGCTGAAAGAGCCGGTTCCGCTGGCGCATGGCCCGCTCGAACCGTGCCCGCGGGCTGCGCATCTTCGGGTCCACCGCCAGCATCAGCCGGTCGAGAAACCGTCGGCGCTCCGCGGCCGGCCCCGTGAACAGCCCATCCATGGCCGGGATCAGCCAGACCAGCTTCACGTGATTGGCGAGCGCGTTGGATGAGGAATCCTTGCCGGCGATCCGCACGTTGCGCGAGGTGCGGTCCTCGTCGCCTGCGAGCCCGAACCCCGTGCCGAGCGAAACGGTCTCCCCGCCGTTTGAGATCTTGCCGGCGATGGCCCAGCCGCCTTGGCCCCCATGACGGGCCAGTTCCTTATAGGGACGGCTGCGCAAACCTTGCCCCGCGCCCAGCAGAGAGACGGCCTCCAGCAGGCTCGTCTTGCCGGCGCCGTTATCGCCGACCAGCACCACGGGCCGCGCATCCATGTTGAGACGCGCGGAGGCGAAATTCCGGAAATCGGTAAGGGTCAGCTGTTCGACGAACAGCCGCTCGGCGAAGTCTTTGTCGGATCCGCCGTCTTGCGATCCGCTGATGATATGAGGCTCGTTCGCTATCGGTCTCGCGGTCATACCCGCATCGGCATCAGCACGTAGAGCAGGGAGGGGTCATCGCCGTCCCTCACCACAGTCGGCGAGCCCGGATCGGCGAAGATATATTCCGCCGTGCCGCTCTCGAGCTGCTCGGCGATGTCGAGCAGGTAGCGCGCGTTGAAGCCGATCTCCAGGCTGTCGGAGTCGTAATCGATGGGCAGCTCTTCCGTGGCGCTGCCGCTATCGGGATTATTCACCGAAAGCACCAGCTTGTTGGGGGCGATGGCGAGCTTCACCGCGCGGCCCTTGTCGCTGGAGAGCGTGGAGACGCGGTCCACCGCCTTGGCGAAGGCGATATTGTCGACCTCCATCTCCTTGTCGTTGCCTTGCGGGATCACCCGCTCGTAATCGGGGAAGGTCCCGTCGATCAGCTTCGAAGTGAGCACGGACGTCTTGGTGGTCGCCCGGATCTTCGAGGCGGAAAGCTCGATCTTCACCTCTTCGTCCGCATCCTCGGTCAGCCGGTGCAGGTCTGCTACCGCCTTGCGGGGTACGATCACGCCGGGCATGCCGCTGGCGCCCGACGGCAAGGGAAGCTCCATCTGCGCCAGCCGGTGGCCGTCCGTCGCCACGGCGCGCAGGGTCCCTGCACCCTCGCTCTCCACCGCATGGAGATAGATGCCGTTGAGGTAGTACCGCGTCTCCTCCGTGGAGATCGCAAACCGAGTCTTCTCGATGAGCTTCCGCAGGTCCTTGGCCGGCACCGAGAAGGAGTGGGAGAGATCTTCCACGCTCAAGGACGGGAAGTCCTCCGCCGAAAGGGTCTGCAGCGAAAAACGCGCCGGGCCGCAAGAGATGTTCAGCCGCGCCGCCTCGCCGTCCAGGGACAGCTCGATATCCGTCCCGTCGGGCAGCTTCCGCACCACATCGTGAAACATGTGGGCCGGCACCGTGGTGGTGCCTTCGGTCTTGGTCTGGCAAGGGACGGCCTCCACGATCTCCATGTCGAGATCTGTCGCCGTCAGCCCGAGCTCGCCCGCATTCGCATCCAGCCGGACATTGGAGAGAATCGGGATCGTGTTCCGCCGTTCGACCACGCTTGCCACATGGGCCAGGGCTTTCACCAGCCCCGCTTTTTCAATGGTCAGCTCCATGATCCCGCTCGACTCCTGAAATGCTTGTCGAATATGCCTGCCGCACTCTCACCCGGCCTCCCGCCGGCGGCGTCAGGGCCGCTATCGGTAAGCCGTCTGGCTTCCGTCCCTACGGGCGAGGCGTGCGTGAGAAAATTCGTAGAACGCGCGTCCAGAACTTGCCGCGAGAGGCGCCAATTTGCAAGCGAAAGGGCGGGATTCCGGCTCTTCGCCAAAACCCCGCCGTGGCCTCCGTGAAACGCTTCAGTCCCGCAAGAGACGCTGCAAAAGCTCGATTTCTTCGCGCATTTGCGTGTCGTCCGACATCAGCTGCTCGATCTTGCGGATCGCATGCAGCACCGTGGTGTGGTCACGGTTGCCGAAGCGGCGGCCGATCTCGGGCAACGAACGCGACGTGAGCTGCTTGCAGAGATACATGCCGATCTGGCGCGGGCGGACGATGGAGCGGTTACGCCGCCCCGAGAGTAGGTCCCCCCGGTTCACCCCGTAATGCTTGGAGACGGTCCGCTGGATGTCGTCGATCCGGACCCGCTTGGGCTCCGTGCCGCGCATCAGCTCCCGAACGATCTGCTCGGCGATCTCCAGAGTCACCGGCTGATCGGTCAGCTGATAGGCCGCCCGCAACCGGTGCACCGCACCTTCGAGCTCCCGGCCGCTCTCTGTGAGACGGTCGGCCAGATAGCTCAGCACCGTATCGGAGATTTCCAGCCCCGGTGTCTCCCGGCAGGCATCGCTCGCCCGCTTGGCGAGGATCTTGTGACGCAGATCGCGATCCATTGGAGCGATCTCCGCCACGAGCCCGCCGCCGAGCCGCGACCGCATCCGCATGTCGAGACGGTCGAGATGGTTCGGGGCCCGATCCGCCGCGACGACAACCTGGCGCCCGCCGTCGATCAGCGAGTTCAGGGTGTGGCAGAACTCCTGCTGGATGGTCGGCCCCTGCAGGAACTCCATGTCGTCGATGATCAGAAGATCGATCCGCCGCAGGTTCTCCTTGAACGCCAAGGCATCTTTCGCCCGCAGCGCCTGGACGAAGCCGGACATGAACCGCTCCGCCGTCAGGTAGAGCACCTCGCCCTCGGGCTTCGCCTTGGTGAACTGCCAGGCGATGGCATGCAGCAGATGGGTTTTGCCCAAGCCCACATTCCCGTGCAGGAACAGCGGGTTGAACATCTGCTGAGAGCCTGCGCCCGTGCCGGACACCTGGTTCGCCGCCGCATTGGCGAGCTGGTTGGACGCGCCCACCACGAACGTGTCGAAGGTCAGCTTCGGGTCCAGCGGCGAGCCGTCGAACCCGCCATACCCCGTCCGCAGAGGCAGTGTGACCTCCGCCGACTCCGTCACCGCGACCCGCGGTGCCGGCGCTGCCTCGGCCGCCTTCCTTGCAGCATTCTGATGCTTGAAATGCGGCTGCCGTACCTGGAAGTCCAGGCGATCGAGATCCGCCCATTCCTGACGGCTCAGCTGGATCACGAAGTCGTAGTAGTGGGACCGCAGCCAGCTCTTCAGAAAGCGCGTGGCTACCGTCAGGTAGGCGGTATCGTCCTCGATTCTGTCAAGTTCGACGCTGCGAAACCAACTCGAATAGACGTCTTCACCCAATTCAGCTTGCAGACGTGACTTGATCCTCTCCCACGCGGCACGGTCCGCCGCGTCGTCCTTTTTATCTGTCACTTTTAGTGCCACCCGTTCGTCTACCCCGCGCAGGCACGCACCGCTTACTCCAGACACGAGCAGCACCCCCCTGACGCGGACAGCCTCCTGTCCTCACGGCCGATCGTTGCCTAGCTTTGAAGCCAGGGGAGACCTGCCGCCTTCCAGCCTCCGACGGCGCCCCGATGCCTATCGTCGTCCAGCGGCCCCTCAAAACCGCCGGCGACGTTGTGACAGGCTCGAAACCCCATCGCCGCCATCGCCATGGCTGCTGCCATGCTCCGGCTGCCCGAACGGCAGATGAAGAAAAGGTCGTCGTCTGGCGAGACGCCGAGAGCCTTCAGCTCTCCGGCCAGACGTTCGGCAAAACGCGGATCGACCGTTTGGTCGGGAAATGTCTGCCACTCGACGAGAACGGGCCGCTTTCCGAGATCCCCGAGATCGGGAATACCGACATACGTCCATTCTGCTCTCGTCCGCACATCGACGAGTTGAGCTCCGCCCTTGGACGAGAGCGACTTCCAGGCCGTCTCAACGTCCACGTTATCGACTTCGCTATCGCTCATCTCCGCGCCCAAGCAGCAGGTCCCCTTTTGAAAAACCTAGGTATCGAGCGGTCAACTCAAGTACTAGATAGCTCGAAAGCCACTAAACCTAGTAGTTCTTCTGCTACAAACGCCGCACTCTACGTCGCCTACGACTAAAAACTTCAAACTTTCCCCTCCAAACACGTGATTTAGACAAAACTTTCCCGTCTCGACACTGGCCGAGCTTGAAAACTGTATTGTGTTGGAGGGGGCTACCCCGTTCGGATGAATGAACTATACACGGGCGGTTTCGGCCGATCAAGCAACCGCCCTGTGCCCAAAAGGCCCTCGCCCGGGTTCGGCGCGCTCCTCAATCCTCGCCGCCAACTCCCTGTGCTGCAAGTCTGATTCGATCCGGCGAGGCCTTTCCGGTAGCGAGTTACAACCGCTCCAAAGGCCGGATTCGGGGTGAAAAATTTTTGCTAAAAAAGCGTGGCCTCGGCGCGCTCCAGCTTCGGTTTTCGGACCGGCCCGCGCCGTCAAACAATTGATATATTCACGAAATCGACATGAAGGGGCGGCGAGAAAATCGCCAAACCGACCCAAAAATTTCGTGTCAGCTTCGCAACAGAGTGACTTTTTTGGCCTCGGCGGAAAATTTTTGTGTTGCAAGATCGGCGGCTGAAGAGTCCGGAGGTTGGGTGCCTGCGGGCTGCTCATTTGTCCTGGGCGATTGCCGCCGTTGCGCGCAGAATCCGTCGCCGGAGGAGGCCTGAGGCGGGAACCAGCCGCCCATGCGCAAAGAGCGCGCAAGGGAACCCTTACGCGCTCAAGAACGGTGCTGGCAGCGCTCCGCCGAGGCTGCCGATCAAACCTGTAAAAAGGAGTGGCGGTCTACGCCGATTCCATCGCGCCGATGCGCTTGGACAGCCGGGAGATCTTCCGCGAGGCCGTGCGCTCGTGCAGCACGCCATTCTGGCCGTTGCGGGCGATGATCGGCTGGGCTGCGCGAAGGGCGGCCTGAGCCTCGTCCTTCTTGCCAGACGCGATCGCCTCTTCGACCTTGCGGATGAAGCTGCGCATGCGGCTCTTCCGGGCGACGTTCACTTCCGTCCGCTTGTTGATCTGCCGGACGGCCTTCTTTGCCGATTTCGTATTGGCCATATGTCGTTCCCAAAGCGCGTGCCACGCCGATCCATTCGGCGGCTCTCCGCGCAATAAATCCTGAAAGGAGAATTGACCGCGCTCTATAACGGGCGCGGCCCAAACCGTCAACTCCATGCCGTCAACTGTCTCCGCGCTTTGCCGGATCCCCGCCATCCCCAGAAGCCTTCAGGACTTGGCCAATGAAGTCCGACTTTGCGGCCCTATAGTCCTCCATGGGCTTGCCTTCGAACCGGCGTTTCAACGCGTTATATCGCGAGACCAACTGAGGATCGGCGAGCAGCCGAGAGACGAAGAGGTGGAAGAAATCGTGCTCGCCGCCTATCGCCGTCAACTGGATGCCGAGGGCCGGTGAGGCGTCCGGTTTCTCGAAAGCCGAGAAAGTCTCCGTTCTGATGGAACCGCTGTTGCGAGCGTAACGCGCGCTCAGCACCCGATCCGCGGCAGCGAAATCCGGGAGCCGTACCCGCACGACGATGTCGAGATCACCCTTGGTCACACACCCGGGTACGGCGGTCGCGCCGACATGGTGGATTTCCGCCGTCTCCGGCAAGACCCGACGAAGCGACTCGCTCGTTTCGGCGAAGAGCCGGTCGGCCGCCTCTCGAGCCGCTTCCATATCGGCCAGGCGGAAGGGCGATTCGCACATCCTGCTCGCCTCCGCGGACTCTCACCGGTCCTTGAAGTCGGGCTTCCGCTTCTCCGTGAAGGCGGCCATGCCCTCCTTCTGATCCTCCGTGGCGAAGGTCGAATAGAAGAGATGCCGCTCCTGGCGGATGCCCTCTGGGAGCGGCGTCGCCATGCTGGTGTTGATGGACTTCTTGATCATAGCCACCGCCGGCTGGGAGAAGCTCGCGATCTTCGAGGCGATCTTCATGGTCTCCTCCATCAGGGCGGTTTGCGGAACCACCCGCGCCACCAGCCCTGAGCGCTCCGCCTCTTCCGCGTCGATGCGGCGGCCGGTCAGGCACAGATCCATGGCCTTCGCCTTGCCCACCGCCCGGGTCAGCCGCTGGGTGCCGCCGGCCCCCGGCATGATGCCGAGCTGGATTTCCGGCTGGCCGAACTGGGCGCTGTCGGCGGCAATGATCATGTCGCAGATCATGGCGAGTTCCATGCCACCCCCCAGCGCAAAGCCGGAGACCGCCGCAATCAGCGGCTTCTTATGGGAGGCGATGGCGTCGTAGGGCGCGATGAAGTCGGTGTTGAAGGCATCCGCAAAGCTCTTGTCCTTCATCTCCTTGATGTCGGCGCCGGCTGCGAAGGCTTTCTCGCCACCCGTCAGCACCACGCAGCCGATCTCCGGATCCGCATCGCATTTGTCGAGCACGGTGTTCAGCTCGGACAAAAGCTTGGCGTTCAGCGCGTTCATGGCGTCGGGCCGGTTCAGGGTGATCACGGCCACCCCGCCTTCTTGGGCCACCAAAAGTGTCTCGCACTTCGTTTCGGTCTCGATTCCGTTCATGGTCCCACCTCTTTGTTGGTTGGGTTAGCGTTGGCAACTCGGGCAATAGAAGGTCGAGCGGCCACTCTGCACGATGCGCTTCACAAGCCCCTGACACTCCGGATCCGGGCAGGGCTTACCTTCGCGTCCATACACCTTGAAGGAATGCTGGAAGCGGCCGAGCGATCCGTCCGCATGGGCATAATCCCGCAAAGACGAACCGCCCGCGGCGATCGCATCGTTGAGAACGCGGGAAATGGCATGGGCGAGCCGGGCGCAGCGCGCCGTGGGCTCGCCGTCCTTGGTCACGATGGTCCGTGCCAGCCGGACGGGCGACAGCCGCGCATCGTAGAGCGCTTCGCACACATAGATATTGCCGAGCCCTGCGATCCTGCGCTGATCGAGCAGGGCGGCCTTCAGCGGCGTCTTGGCGCCGGCCAGCACGCTCGCCAGCGCCTCCGGGGTGAAGTCCTCCCCCAGGGGCTCGATCCCCAGCCCCTTGAAAAGCGGGTGCTCCGGCATCTCGGCCTCCGGCACCAGGGCCATATAGCCGAAGCGCCGCGCGTCGGCGTAGCGAACGGCCGCCCCGTCCTGCAGGTGGAAAACGATATGCTCGTGGCGAGGGATCTCTGTGGCGGTATGGGCAAAGACGCCCGGCTTCACGGCCGTGCCGTTGGCCTCGTCCACGGTGAACCGGCCGGTCATACCCAGATGCATCACCAGCACCTCGCCGTCGTCCAGCCGCGCCAGGATATATTTCGCCCGCCGGTCCATGGCCTCGATCCGGCGCCCGGTGAGGCGCACGGCAAAATTCGCCGGCAGCGGAAAGCGCAAATCCGCCCGGCGCTGCTCCACGCTCTCGATGGTCTTGCCGACCATGAAGGGGGCGAGCCCAAGGCGCACGGTCTCGACTTCGGGAAGTTCCGGCATAGGGGATCCGGGGGTGCCGCACCCCCATTGCGGAGCCGCATTTAGAGGGTGCAAAGACGGAAAATCATTGCTGCACCGCAACAATAGCCTGTTCATACCCCTTAGGCTATTGTCCGCAGCCATCCTTGAGGGCATACGGCCCCGAGACGTTTTTTCCAACCGGGCGTAAGGCATGGCGGCATCCGAAAAATACAGCTTCGGCTTCGAAGAGGTCGACGAAGGCGCGCGCCAATCCCGTGTGAACGACGTCTTCGCGCGGGTCGCCAAGAACTACGACCTCATGAACGACCTCATGTCGGGCGGCATGCATCGGCTCTGGAAGGACGACATGATCGCCCAGCTCAACCCGCCGAGGAGCGAGGCACCCTTCGCGCTGCTCGATGTGGCGGGTGGCACGGGCGACATCGCCGAGCGCTTCCTGAAGGCGTCCGGCCCGAACGCCACTGCCATTATCTGCGATATCAGCGCCGAGATGCTGGAGGCGGGACGGGAACGCCATGCCGGGCTCGACCGGGTCGAGTTCGTGCAAGGCAATGCCGAGGCGCTTCCCTATGAGGACGGCCGCTTCGACGCCTATACCATCGCCTTCGGCATGCGGAACGTGACCCATATCGACCGAGCCCTGCAGGAAGCCTTCCGCGTGCTGAAGCCCGGCGGCCGCTTCCTCTGCCTGGAATTTTCCGCCGTCGAGGTGCCCATGCTGGACACGCTCTACGATCTCTTCTCTTTCAAGGCGATTCCGGCCCTCGGCCAGGCGGTCGCCGGCGATTCCGCCTCCTACCGCTATCTGGTGGAGAGCATCCGCAAGTTTCCGAGCCAGGAGCCCTATGCGGGGATGATCCGCGATGCCGGTTTCGAGCAGGTGCGCTACCGGAACCTCACCGGCGGCATCGCGGCAATCCATTCGGGCTGGCGGATCTGAGGGATACGATGAACCCGATCACCAACTCATTCCGGCTCATGCGCGCCGGCTGGACCATTCTCTGGAACGGTGCCCGGGTCGTGCCGGCGGACGCACAAATCCCGGCGCCCCTGAAGATGTTCGCGCGGAAAGAGAAGAAGCCGGGCCAGGAGAGCAATCAGGACCGGCTGACCCGCGCGCTCACTTCGCTGGGGCCCTCCTACATCAAGCTGGGCCAGTTCCTGGCGACCCGCGACGATATCGTGGGGCCCGATCTTGCGAAGGATCTGGCGCCTCTGCAGGACAAGTTGCCGCCGTTCCCCATGGCTGAGGCCAAGCGCACTATCGAGCAAGAGCTGGGCCGTCCGGTGGAGGAGCTCTACACGGAGTTCGACGCGCCGGTGGCTGCCGCTTCCATCGCCCAGGTGCACAAGGCGAAGGTGAAGAATGGCGACGGCACCGAGGCGCCGGTCGCCGTGAAGGTGCTGCGGCCCGGCATCGAGCGCCGCTTCACCCGCGACCTGGAGAGCTTCCTCTTCGCCGCCCAGACCATCGAGGCTTGGCACGGGCCGAGCCGGCGTCTGCGCCCCGTCGCCGTGGTCGAGACCCTGGCCCAATCCGTCACCATCGAGATGGATCTGCGGATGGAGGCCGCCGCCATTTCCGAAGTGGCGGAAAACTCCAAGGACGATCACGGTTTTCGCGTGCCCAAGGTCGATTGGACCCGCAGCGCCCGGCGCGTCATGACCCTGGAATGGATCGACGGCATCCCCATCGCCGACAAGGCGGCGATCCAAGCGGCTGGCTTCGACCCGAAGGAGATCGGCCAGAGGCTCCTGCAGATCTTCCTGCTCCACGCCATGCGCGACGGTTTCTTCCACGCCGACATGCATCCCGGCAATCTGTTCGTGGACGATCAGGGCCGCATCGTCGCCGTCGATTTCGGCATCATGGGCCGGCTGGGCCTGAAGGAGCGCCGCTTCCTGGCCGAGATCCTCTACGGCTTCATCACCCGCAACTACCAGCGCGTCTCCGAGGTCCATTTCGAGGCGGGCTACGTGCCCCGCCGCCACTCGGTGGAGCTGTTCGCCCAGGCGTTGCGGGCCATCGGCGAGCCCATCATGGACAAGAACGCCACCGAGATCTCCATGGCCGCGCTGTTGGGCCAGCTCCTGCAATATACGGAAGTCTTCGACATGGAGACCCGGCCCGAGCTGCTGCTGCTACAGAAGACCATGGTGGTCGTCGAGGGCGTGGCCCGCCAGCTCGATCCGGAGCTGAATATCTGGACCGTGTCCGAGCCCGTCGTACGCGAATGGATGGAGACTCATTTCGGCGCCGAAGGCCGCATTGAGCAGGCCGCCGAGGGCGCGGTCAGCCTGGGCCGCTTCGCCGGTCACATCCCGCGGCTCCTGGGCCAGGCCGAACAGGCGGCGGATGCATTCTCGGCCATGGCGGAGGAGGGGCTTCGCCTCGACCGCTACACCGTGGAGCGCATGGCCGACGCCCAGAGCCGCAAGGGCCGCATGGGCCGGTTGGCGCTATGGGTCGGCGCCATTTCGCTGGCCGTCATCGCCGCCGCGATGGTGTTTTAGGGGTCACTCTTCGCGCTTTTCGATATTTTCGCGCAATCGCAGTAAGACGCGATGTGCCTCCTCGATCTCCTTCACGCTTAGCCCGTCCATGAGTTCGTCGGTCATCGGCTCCCAGAGATCGACCGCTGCGTCGTAGGTCTCTCGGCCCCGTTCGGTCATCACGACGAGTTGCGCCCGCTTGTGATGCGGGTTCGGCACGAAGCTGACGAGCCCCTCCCGACTTAGATCGTTGACAAT
Source organism: Methyloligella solikamskensis (assembly GCF_042676065.1). NCBI lineage: Bacteria > Pseudomonadati > Pseudomonadota > Alphaproteobacteria > Hyphomicrobiales > Hyphomicrobiaceae > Methyloligella > Methyloligella solikamskensis. Next base: position 55,031 of record NZ_JBHTJO010000002.1, read on the forward strand.
CCGCTGCACGTTCTGGCGGGCGCCGCCCATGTCCCGGGCCAGCCATGCGACCGGTCGTGGCGTTTCCGCCTCCGCAATGGCCCCGAGGATCTGCCAGCGGGCGCTCGTCAGTCCGAGCCCTTCCACGAGCCGGTCGCCCGCAATCAGCAGCCGGCTGTTCAGCCGGAAAAGATCAAGCACCAGAGCGGTCACGGCCTGACGGCCTGTAGAACTATTAATTGACATTAGTATCCATAGAACCGCTATGACATGATAGTGTCAATTGGAGGTTGTCATGCGGATTATTCATCCCATAGCTGGCGCGCTAGCGCTAATCATCATCGCGACGTTCTGGATGGCTACCGTATCGAGCGAGCTGTTCGGCTCCCTGGACGCGGTCGCGGCCGTAAAGACAGGCATCGCCTGGGGCTTGCTGTTGCTCGTCCCGTCGATCGCTCTGGCTGGCGGCACCGGATTCTTGCTGGCTAGGGGCTTCAGAAATGCACTGGTCGCGGCGAAGCAGAAACGCATGCCGTTAATCGCGGGCAATGGCCTCCTGATTCTGGTGCCCGCGGCTCTCTATCTGGCTTGGGCAGCCAATGCCGGGGCGTTCGATTCCACCTTTGTGACGGTACAGATTGCCGAACTCATCGCCGGCGCGGTCAATGTCACCCTATTGTCCCTCAACATGCGCGATGGGCTGCGGCTGACGGGCCGATTGAAGCCGGTAGCTCTATCCCGCCGAGCCGCCTGATGCAGTAACGCGAAATGCACCCCATCTATGCTATGAAACAAGCCATGGAGCAGAGCTTGCAAGGAAAACGCGTCCTTCTGATCGTGGGTGGCGGCATCGCCGCCTACCGCACGCTGGACCTCGTCCGCCGTTTGCGCGAACGGGGCGCGGAGACGCGCGCGATCCTGACGAAGGCTGGCGCGGAGTTCGTGACGCCCCTGTCGCTCGCCACGCTCACGGCCAACAAGGTCTTCACCGAGCTGTTCGATTTGAATGACGAGGCGGAAATCGGTCATATCAGCCTGGCTCGCGAAGCCGATCTGGTGCTCGTCGTGCCCGCAACCGCCGATCTCATGGCCAAGATGGCCCACGGTCAGGCGAATGATCTTGCGACCACGGTGCTGCTTGCCACCACCGCGCCGGTCCTTGTCGCGCCCGCTATGAACGTCCGCATGTGGGAGCATACGGCCACCCAGCGGAACGTCGCCCGGCTCAAAGAAGATGGCTGCCGCTTCGTCGGTCCTCAGGAGGGCGACATGGCCTGCGGCGAATACGGCTTCGGCCGCATCGCCGATACGCCGGATATTCTGGCCGCCGTCGAGAACGTCTTCGCCGAAAGCGCCCAAGGCCCGCTCTCCGGCAAGCACGTGCTGATCACCGCCGGCCCGACCCACGAGCCCATCGATCCGGTGCGCTATATCGCCAACCGGTCCTCCGGCAAGCAGGGCTATGCGCTCGCCCGCGCCGCTTCCTCTCTAGGCGCCCGCGTGACCTTGGTCACCGGGCCGACGGCTCTGAAGGCGCCCGACGCCGTCAACGTCATCCATGTGGAGCGTGCCGCGGAGATGCTCGAGGCGGTTCAGCGTGCGCTTCCCGCCGATATCGCGGTCATGGCCGCCGCCGTCGCCGATTGGCGCTGCGCCGGCGAGGCCGACCAGAAGATGAAGAAGCGGGAAGGCCAGGAGACCCATTCGGTCCCGCTCGCTCGCAACCCGGACATTCTGGCGACGATCGCGCAAAGCGGCCCGAACCGCCCACCCCTGGTCATCGGCTTTGCCGCCGAGACCGAGAACGTCATCGAGAACGCGACGACTAAGCGCCAGAAGAAGAATGCCGACTGGATCGTCGCCAATAACGTTTCGCCCGCCACTGGCATCATGGGCGGTGACGCGACCCGTATTCACCTGGTGACCGAAAGCGGTGTCGAGGACTGGCAGCCCATGGGCAAGGACGAGATGGCGGAAGCGCTGCTCCGCCGCGCCGCCGGCACGCTTTCCGGGCTTCGCTCCGCCGCCGAATGAGTGCTATTGCACCGTCGATGAGCACCCAATCCGTATCCCTGAAACTGACCTGGCTGCCTCATGGCGAGGGGCTGCCCCTGCCGGCCTATCAAAGCGAGGCTGCAGCCGGGTTCGATCTTCTGGCGGCCGTGCCGGAAGGCGAGGACATCCAGCTTCGCCCCGGCGAGCGCCAACTCATTCCGGCCGGCTTCTCCATGGAGTTGCCTAAAGATTTCGAGGCGCAAGTTCGGCCGCGCTCCGGGCTCGCCTTCAAGCACGGCGTGACCGTGCTCAACAGCCCCGGCACCATCGATGCGGATTATCGTGGGGAGGTGAAGGTCCTACTGATCAATCTGGGGCAGGAGGATTTCGTGATCCGGCGCGGCGAGCGCATCGCCCAGATGGTCATCGCGCCTGTGACCCGCGCCGAGATCGCCGCCGTGGTCGAGCTCTCCGAGACGGCCCGCGGCCAGGGCGGCTTCGGCTCCACGGGACGGTAGAGATGTTCTCCGACGAAGAAATCGAGCGCTATAAGCGCCACCTGGTCCTGAAAGAGATCGGTGGGGACGGGCAGCAGCGCCTGAAGCGCGCACGGGTGCTCATCGTCGGCGCAGGTGGGCTCGGCTCGCCGCTTCTCATCTATCTCGCCGCCGCCGGGGTCGGCACCATCGGTCTCGTCGATGACGACACCGTCAGCCTCGACAATCTTCAGCGCCAGATCGCCCATGAGACGGGCGCGGTCGGTGAGCCGAAGACCGAGAGCGCCGCACGGCTCGTGCATCGGCTCAACCCTCATGTCGAGGTGAAGACCCATCAGACCCGGCTCGATGTCGACAATGCGCTTTCGCTGATCGAGGGCTACGACATCGTCGCCGACGCGTCCGACAACTTCACCACCCGCTACCTGCTCAACGATGCCTGCTATTTCGCGAAAGTCCCGCTGGTGTTCGCGGCCCTCGGCCCCTTCGACGGGCAGCTCACGACCTTTCGTGCCTTCGAAGAGAGCGCCGACGGCAATCCCAACCCCAACTATCGCTGCCTTTTCCCGGAGCCGCCCCCGCCTGGCACTGTCGCCCCGTGCGCGGAAACCGGCATTCTCGGCGCCGTGGCCGGAGTCATGGGCACCCTCCAGGCGGTCGAGGTTCTGAAAGAGCTGACCGGCACGGGCGAAAGCCTCGTCGGCCGCCTGGTCCTCTACGACGCCCTCGCCACGCGGTTCTCGACCATGCATTACGCCTGGGACCCGGAAAATCCGCTGAGCGGCAGAAACGCGAAATTCACCGATCTCAGCCATCTGAAAGCCTGAAGGCCGAGCAGGGCTGAGAAAGGGCAAGAGAAAGGCATGTCGCCGCGGGGCCGAAACCGTGGACGGCTGCGCCGCGTCTCTATCCCGTACGGTCCCGGTTGAGATAGGAAGAGACATGCGCTTTCTTGGGGGAGGCCTAAGGCAACACGTCATGGCCAACGAAAAGCTGAACGTGCGCTGCTGCGTCGTGGGCGGCGGACCCGCCGGGATGATGCTCGGCTATCTACTGGGCCGCGCCGGCGTCGACGTGCTGGTGCTTGAGAAACACGCCGATTTCCTGCGCGATTTCCGCGGTGACACCATCCACCCCTCCACCATGCAATGCCTCTACGAGCTGGGGCTGCTGGACGCGTTTCTGAAGCGGCCCCATCAGGAGGTCCGCGAGATCGGCGCCGATATCAGCGGCAAGCGCTACGAGATCGCCGATTTCTCACATCTGCCGGTGCATAAGCGCTGCATCGCCTTCATGCCTCAATGGCACTTCCTCGACTTCCTGGCCGGGGAGGCGAAGGCGATCCCGAATTTCAAGCTCCGGATGGAGACCGAGGTCACCGATCTCGTCTGGGACGGTCACCGTATCGCGGGCGTCCGCGCCAAGCACGGCGACGACCGCCTCGATATCCGCGCGGATCTGGTCGTCGGCTGTGACGGCCGCCACTCCACCGTACGCGCCAAGGCGGGGCTTCAGGTCAACGATCTTGGCGCGCCCATGGATGTGCTCTGGATGCGCATCCCGAAAGAGCCCGACGCCGAGGGCGGGACCCTCGGCTATATCGGTGCCGACGGCTTCCTGGTGATGCTCGACCGCGGTGATTACTGGCAATGCGCCTTCGTCATCGCCAAAGGGAATTTCGAGGCGGTGCAGGCGGAAGGTATCGAAAGCTTCCGCGACAGGCTCGTCCGGATCAATCCGGAGATTTCGAAGAACGTACAGGCACTTGCGAGCTTCGACGATGTGAAGCTGCTGACCGTCACCGTGGACCGGATGCAGCGCTGGTACCGGCCGGGTCTGCTCTGCATCGGCGATTGCGCCCATGCCATGTCGCCCATCGGCGGCGTCGGCATCAATCTGGCGATCCAGGATGCGGTCGCGACCGCAAATATTCTGGCTGAACAGCTTCGCGACGGACCGGCCGCCGTCGGCCTGCTCGACGAGGTGCAGCAGCGCCGGCAATGGCCCACCCGGATGACCCAGTCCCTGCAGATCTTCCTGCAGAACAAGCTCATCAAGCCGCTGCTGGCCCAAACGAGTGCGCCAAAGGCACCGCTCGCCATCAAGCTGTTGAACTGGATCCCGCCGCTCCGCCGTATTCCGGCGCGCATTATCGGCATGGGCTTCCGGCCTGAGCATATTCGCTGCCGCGAGGTGCTCACCCCGCCTGAGAAAAAGAGCTAGGCGCTCCACCACGTCATCCTGAGGCGCTCGCGAAGCGAGCCTCGAAGGAGACCTGGCCCGAACCTGTCGCCCATCCTTCGAGGCTCGGCGAAAAGCGCCGAGCACCTCAGGATGACGTCTCCGATGCGGAGCAGGCTCTGCAGCCTAGAACATCGCGGGATGCACGCGATCGGGCGGGGAATGTCCGTCCAGGAAGGTCTTGATGTTGATGATGACCTTCTCGCCCATATCGATACGGCCCTCGATGGTGGCCGAGCCCATATGGGGCAGCACGACGACGTTGTCGCTCTTCAGAAGCCGCGGATTCACCGCCGGCTCGTGCTCGAACACGTCCAGCGCCGCACCTGCGATCTCGTTGTTCTCGATCATGCGGGCGAGCGCGTTCTCGTCGATAACCTCGCCGCGCGCCGTGTTGACGATATAGGCAGAGGGCTTCAGCAGGGCGAGGCGCCGTGCCGAGAGAAGATGATAGGTCGCCGGCGTGTGGGGGCAGTTGACCGAGATGATGTCCATCCGGGCCAGCATCTGATCCAGGCTGTCCCAATAGGTCGCGCCGAGCTCCTGCTCGACCTCCGGGGCCACCCTCCGGCGGTTGTGATAATGCACCTGCAGGCCGAAGGCCCGGGCGCGCCGGGCCACCGCCTGGCCGATCCGGCCCATGCCGACGATGCCGAGCCGCTTGCCGAAGATGCGGTGGCCGAGCATCCAGGTCGGCGACCAGCCGGCCCAGTCGCCTTCGCTCTTCAGAAGATGCGAGCCTTCCGCCAGGCGCCGAGGCACCGCAAGGATCAGCGCCATGGTCATGTCGGCCGTATCCTCGGTCAGCACGCCCGGCGTGTTGGTCACCAGGATGGACCGGTTCCGCGCCGTCTCCAGGTCGATATTGTCCACGCCCGTGCCGAACTGGGCGATCAGCTTGAGGTTCGGGCCTGCCTGGCTCAGCACAGACCGGTCGATCTTGTCGGTCACCGTGGACACCAGCACATGGGCCGTCTTCACCGCTTCGATCAGCTCGTCGCGCGAAAAGGGCTTGTCATCCAGATTGAGCTTGGCATCGAATAGCTCGCGCAGGCGCGTCTCCACCACCTCGGGCAGCTTACGAGTGACAATCACAGTGGGTCGTTCGGAATCCATAATCCATCCTGTCGAGACTTCGCTCTCGGTGGTGAACGCCGCCGCGGGACCTTTCCAGGCGGCAATTCGCCGCTTTCTCTAACAGAAGCGAATGCAACAGATAAGGCCCATGTGCGCGGAACGCCAGGATTGTGCGGTTAACGCCACGTTCCCTTCACTTTTCTGGCTCACCAGAGGCGGGGCGGTCGGCGCCGCGGCGGGGCTGATCGAGGCTTTTCTTTCCGAATGAGGCAAGTGTGAAAAGACGAAGCGCTGCGATTTTTCTCGGGGTCCTCGTGAGCGCCGCATTGGCCGCCGTGGTGATCGCGTCCGACGGGTCGCCGCTCGGGGCGGCCGAAGGAAAGGGCAGCGATAGCGGCCTCCCCGTGCCGCGCTTCGTGAGCCTGAAGGCCGACCGGGTCAATGTCCGGCGCGGCCCCAGCACCGACCAGGCCATTTCCTGGGTGTTCTCCCGGGCCGGCCTTCCCGTCGAGGTGATCGCCGAGACCGTCAACTGGCGGCGCGTCCGCGACAGCGAAGGCTCCGACGGCTGGGTGTTTCATAGCCTCTTAAGCGGAAGACGCACCGTGCTGATTACGCCCTGGGCCAAAGAGAGCGAATCCGTTCCCCTCTATAGCCGGGACTCCACGAGCTCCGGCGTCGTGGCCGAGCTCCAGCCAAACGTGCTGGGCGACATCGAATCTTGCGATGGGGAATGGTGCGAGATCGTCGTCGGCGATTATAGCGGCTACGTGCAGCAGGAGATGCTCTGGGGCGCCTATCGCGGCGAAGTCGTCAACTAAGAGAGAAAATTAGACAGAGAGAAAATCAGACAGAGCGAAAAAAGCGGCGAACACGCCGAGTCGCTTAGCTTGTGCGCTTGAGCCGCACGAGGACATCCACCCGCGAAACGGTCATGCCCTCGGGCACTTGCGGGAGCCCCTGGATGGAAATCTCGCCATGCTCGATATCCATAAGCTCGCCCGATTGCTCGCAGAGGAAGTGATAGTGGTTCGAGGTGTTGGTATCGAAATAGGTCTTCGACCCTTCCACCGCGACCTCGCGCAAAAGCCCGGCTTCCGTGAACTGGTGCAGGGTGTTGTAGACCGTGGCAAGCGACACCGGCAGATTCTGCGACTGCACGGTTTCGTAAAGCATCTCCGCGGTCACGTGACGCTCTTCGCCGTCGAACAGCATCGTGGCCAACGCCATGCGCTGCCGGGTCGGGCGCAGGCCCGCCTCGCGCAATAGCTTGCCGATATCCTTATTGCTCTGCGTTACGCTCATGGGCTGGGAATATAAGAGGAAGCCTTGATTCCCGCAATGCGGGCTGAACACGCTATGATCGGCTGGTTAAGCCAGGAAAAGTTGTCCGTTGCAAGGCGTTCGGGCGCTTCTGTCATAGTGGGCGCTCTCAAGCCGTTTTGCCGGAAGTCGTTTTGCGCCCCGGCACGTCCGTCAAAGGGTTTTGGCTTCTGATCGACTGTGATAGGTAACGCGGCGACTGTCAGACCCGGACCGCATCGCGATGGAACGCTTGATATGCGCCGGCGGAAATAAAGAAGGACTGTGCATGACCGAGCGTCGCGCTCAATTCGACTACGAGGATCTCCTTGCCTGCGCCAGAGGTGAGCTCTTCGGCCCTGGCAATGCGCAACTGCCGCTGCCGCCTATGCTGATGTTCGATCGCATCTCCCAGGTGGTCGAGGAGGGCGGTGAGCATGGCAAGGGCCAGATCCGGGCCGAGCTCGATATCAAGCCCGATCTCTGGTTCTTCCCGTGCCACTTCAAGGACGATCCGGTCATGCCGGGCTGCCTTGGACTGGATGCGCTGTGGCAGCTCCTGGGCTTCTTCCTCGGCTGGCTTGGCGCGCCGGGCAAGGGCCGTGCGCTTGCCGTGGGTGAGGTGAAATTCTCCGGCATGGTGCTGCCAACCATGAAGAAGCTGGAATATATTGTGGATCTGAAGCGGGTGATCCGCCGCAAGCTGACCCTCGGCATTGCCGATGGGACTTTGCTTGCCGATGGCGAGGTGATCTACCAGGCGAAGGATCTGCGGGTCGGCCTATTCACGGCCGAGCAAGAAGCGGCGGCCACCGCGTGAGCGGAGCCCGACCGGCAATCGATTTCAACTCTAAAGGCTCCGTCGAGGGATACCCATGAGGCGAGTGGTCGTGACTGGAATGGGCGTGGTTTCGTCCATCGGTAACAACGCCCAAGAGGTGCTGGCGTCTCTGCGCGAGGCCAAGTCCGGATTGGTGAAGGCCGACGATTATGCGGAGCTCGGATTCCGCTGTCAGGTGCATGGTGCGCCCAGCCTCGACTGGCAGGAGGCCGTCGACCGCAAGATCCGCCGCTTCATGGGCGCAGGCGCTGCCTGGAACTATGTCGCCATGGAGCAGGCGATTCAGGATGCGGGTCTCGAAGAAGACGAGATCTCCGACGAGCGCACCGGTCTGATCATGGGCTCCGGCGGCCCGTCGACCCGCGCCATCGTGAACGCGGCTCAGACGACCCTGGAGAAGGGGCCGAAGAAGGTCGGCCCGTTCGAAGTGCCGAAATCCATGAGCTCCACGAATTCGGCCACGCTTTCAACGCCTTACCACATCAAGGGCGTCAGCTATTCCATCTCGTCCGCCTGCTCGACCTCCGCCCATTGCATCGGCAATGCGGCCGAGCTCATCCAGCTCGGCAAGCAGGATCTGGTCTTCGCCGGCGGTGGCGAGGAGCTCGACTGGACCCTCTCGGTCCTCTTCGACTCCATGAACGCAATGTCCTCGGACTTCAACGATCAGCCCGAGAAGGCGAGCCGCGCCTATGACGAGGCCCGCGACGGCTTCGTCATCGCAGGCGGCGCAGGTGTGGTGATCCTGGAGGAGCTGGAGCACGCTAAGGCCCGCGGCGCCAAGATCTATGCCGAGCTCATCGGCTACGGCGCCACGTCCGATGGCTACGACATGGTGCAGCCCTCGGGCGAAGGTGCGGTGCGCTGCATGCGCATGGCCATGCAGAACCTGAACGGCGACAAGATCGACTACATCAACCCTCACGCCACCTCCACGCCCATCGGCGATCTGCGCGAGATCGAGGCGATCCAGGAGGTGTTCGGCGACGACATACCGCCGATCAGCGCGACCAAATCCCTGACGGGCCATTCGCTCGGCGCGGCAGGCGCCCATGAGGCGATCTATTCGCTTCTCATGATGAACAACGGCTTCATTTGCGAATCCGCCAACATCGAAAATCTCGACCCCGCCTTTGCCGATATTCCGATCATTCGCGACCGGAAAGATGACGTGGACCTCAATTGTGTGATGTCCAACAGCTTCGGCTTCGGCGGTACCAACGCAACCCTCGTTTTCCGGCGCTATGATGGCTGACACAGACGCTTGGGAAACGCTCCACCACGAAAACTAGAGCAAGTGCCATGACCACAGAGAAACACGACATCGCCGAGCCCGGACCGCTCATGAAAGGCAAGAAGGGGCTCGTCCTGGGCGTTGCCAACGATCGATCCATCGCGTGGGGCATCGCCAGGGTGCTGGCAGGTCAGGGCGCCGATCTCGCCTTCACTTATCAGGGCGAATCCTTCGGTCGCCGCGCCAAGCCGCTGGCGGAGTCGACCGGCGCCACCATCATCGAGCCTTGCGATGTCGAAGACTACGAGAGCGTGGAGCGTGTTTTCGACAGGATCCGTGAGGAGTGGGGCAAGCTCGATTTCGTGGTGCATGCGCTCGCCTTCTCCGATCGCACGGAGCTGAAGGGCCGGTATTGCGATACCAGCCGCGCGAACTTCTCCCGCACCATGGAGATCTCGTGCTTCTCGTTCACCGAGATCGCCCGGCTCGCAGCCGATCTGATGACGGACGGCGGGTCGCTCCTGACCCTGACCTATGGCGGCTCCAACAAGGTCGTGCCTTGCTACAACGTCATGGGCGTAGCGAAGGCGGCCCTGGAAGCGTCCGTGCGTTATCTCGCCTCCGATCTCGGCGGCAAGGGCATCCGGGTCAACGCTCTCTCGGCAGGTCCCATGCGGACCCTGGCCGGTGCCGGGATCTCCGACGCGCGCATGCTGTTCCACTATCAGGCCGACAATTCGCCCATGGGCCGCACGCCCACCCTCGATGAGGTCGGCGGCTCGGCCCTCTACCTGCTTTCCGATCTCTCCGGCGCCGTCACCGGCGAGGTGCATTTCGTCGATTGCGGCTACAGCACCATCTTCATGCCAAGTCTGGAATCTATGAAGGCGGCCACCGGCGAGGAGACCGACGACGAGAAGGCCGAAAAAGCGGCTGCCGCGTCGTCCAAGGGCGCGTCCCGCGAGCCCGTACAATAGGCCTCTCGGCAATCTAGGGAGTAAGTTGGATGGTTGAACTCGTGTTTACAGCATGCCTCCTGGCCGGGGGCGGAGACTGCCAGAAGGTGACCATTCCCATGGAGAAGGTCGAATCCATCAGCGCCTGCATGAAGGCGGCACCTGAACGCATCAAGGATTGGCAGACCGACAATCAGGACAAGATGGTTGCCGGCTTCTCCTGCAAAAAGGTGTAAGCCTGTCGGCATCGAATGCCATCAGACAAAAGAAAGGCCGCCCCGTGAGGCGGCCTTTTTTGTATCTGGCTTCTAGGTCTGGTGGGAGAGAGGCCGAACCGGCCTCCCGTCAGCGACCCGGCTAGCTGGCGTCTTCCGCCTCCAGCTCCTTGCCGGTCTCCTGGTCCACGACCTTCATGGACAGGCGGACCTTGCCGCGGTCGTCGAAGCCGAGCAACTTCACATAGACCTTGTCGCCTTCCTTCACGACCTCGTCGACGGTCTTCGGACGTCCTTGGGTCAGCTGGGAGATATGCACCAGCCCGTCCTTGGGACCGAAGAAGTTCACGAAGGCGCCGAAATCCATGATCTTCACGACCTTGCCTTCGTAGATCTCGCCGACCTCCGGCTCTGCCGCGATGCCCTTGATCTTGGCGATCGCAGCCCGGATGGACTCGCCGTTGGGCGAGGCGATCTTCACCGTGCCGTCGTCGGCGATGTCGATCTTCGCGCCGGTCTCTTCCACGATGGAGCGGATGACGGAACCACCCGTGCCGATCACTTCGCGGATCTTGTCGGTCGGGATCTGCATCACCTCGATGCGCGGTGCGAACTCGCCGACCTCGGGCCGTGCGGTGTTCAGCGCCTTGTCCATCTCGCCCAGGATATGCAGCCGGCCGTCCTTCGCCTGGTTCAGCGCGACCTGCATGATCTCCTCGGTGATACCGGTGATCTTGATGTCCATCTGCAGCGAGGTAACGCCCTCTTCCGTACCGGCGACCTTGAAGTCCATGTCGCCGAGATGATCCTCGTCGCCGAGGATGTCGGAAAGAACGGCGAAGTCGCTCTCTTCCTTGATGAGGCCCATGGCGATACCGGCCACGGGACGTGTGAGCGGCACGCCCGCATCCATCAGAGCAAGCGAGGAGCCGCAAACGGTCGCCATGGAGGACGAGCCGTTGGACTCGGTGATCTCCGAGACCAGGCGCAGCGTGTAGGGGAAGTTCTCCTTCGCCGGCAGCACCGGATGGATCGCCCGCCAGGCGAGCTTGCCATGGCCGATCTCGCGACGGCCCGGGGAGCCCATGCGGCCAACTTCACCCACCGAGAAGGGCGGGAAGTTGTAGTGCAGCATGAAGCTTTCCTTGTAGGTGCCTTCCAGGGCGTCGACGAACTGCTCGTCCTCACCGGTGCCCAGCGTGGCGACTACGAGGGCCTGGGTCTCGCCGCGGGTGAACAGGGCACTGCCATGGGTACGGGGCAGGATGCCGACTTCCGAGACGATCGGCCGGACCGTGGAAAGGTCGCGCCCGTCGATACGGGACTTGGTCGACAGGATATTGCCGCGCACCACGTCTTTCTCAACGCTCTTGAAAGCGCCGGAAAGCTTGGCGGCGAATGCGCCGTCGTCGTCCTCGGGAACCAGCTCCGCGGCAACCTTGTCCTTCACCGCCGCGATGGCGTCGCGGCGCTCGGTCTTGGTCGTGATGGCGTAAGCATCGCGAAGACCGCTCTCGGCCATCTCGCGAACCTTTGCCGTCAGCTCCTCGGCACCTTCGTCCTGCGGCACGTCCCAGGGCTCCTTGGCGGAGTTCTGGGCCAGCTTGACGATGGCGTCGAGCACCGGCTGGAAGCCCTTATGGCCGAACATGACCGCGCCGAGCATGACGTCCTCGGGCAGCTCTTCCGCCTCGGATTCCACCATCAGCACCGCGTCCCGGGTGCCGGCGACCACCAGGTCGAGCTTGCTGTCGGCGAGCTCGTCCAGGGTCGGGTTCAGCACGTACTCGCCGTCGATATAGCCGACGCGGGCCGCACCGATCGGGCCCAGGAACGGAATGCCGGAGATGGTCAGGGCCGCCGAGGTGGCGACCATGGCGACCATGTCGGGATCGTTCTCCAGATCGTGGGAGAGAACCGTCGCGATCACCTGGGTCTCGTTCTTGAAGCCCTTCGCGAAGAGCGGACGGATCGGACGGTCGATCAGGCGCGAGGTCAGCGTCTCTTTTTCGGTGGGACGGCCTTCACGTTTAAAAAAGCCGCCAGGAATCTTACCGGCGGCGAATGTCTTCTCTTGGTAGTTCACAGTCAGCGGGAAGAAATCGATCCCGGACCGGGGCTCTTTGGCGGCAGTCGCCGTAGCGAGCACCGTGGTCTCGCCGTACTGCACCACGACGGCGCCGTCGGCTTGGCGGGCCATGCGGCCGGTCTCAAGCTTGAGAGGGCGGCCAGCCCATTCGATTTCAACGGTCTGCGGATTGAGCATGATGTTTATCTCGATTCGGATGTTATCGGTCTGACGCGCCGCCCGGATTGGCAGCGCGCGAAAGCCCATCCGTCACGGTGCGGCCCCTGCCGCAACGCCGTGACGGATCGGCTTGGCAAATCACCGGCGAATGCCCAGACGGCCGATCAGGGTCTGGTAGCGCTCGACGTCGCGATCCTTGACATAGTCGAGCAGCCGGCGGCGTTGGCTCACCATCTTGAGCAGGCCGCGCCGGGAATGGTTGTCGCCGGCATGGCTCTTGAAATGTTCGGTGAGGTTTCCGATCCGCTCGGTCAGGATTGCGACCTGAACTTCGGCGGATCCGGTATCGCCAGGTTTCGTGGCGTATTCTTCGATAAGCTCTTGCTTGCGCTCAGCGCTAATCGACATCGGGTTCTCCTTATGAAATGTCTGAATGGCAAATCGCGGTCAGCCGGGAAAGTTGAACACCCGGGTGGGCCGCATCTCGCCTCGGTCAACTTCACCAACCGCCACGAGGCGCCCTCGGGAGGTGGCGTAGGCAGGCCCTTCGATGATGGGTGCGTCCCGGCCTCTGATCAGCACGGGCTGGCCCCTTCTGAGCCTCGCCGCGTCATCGCCGCTGATGGCGAGCGCCGGGATGTCGTCCAGCGCTGTCTCCAACGGCTCTAGCTGCCCCAGAAGGGCATCGCGGCCGGCGGCACTATGTCCTAACTCTTCCAGCTTTGCCAGTGAAATTGCGGCACTCTCGGTAAACGGGCCGACCCGTGTCCGCCTGAGCGCCGAGACATGGCCGCGGGACCCCAAATGTCGCGCGACATCGCGGGCGAGGGACCGGATATAGGTGCCTTTGCCGCATTGGGCCTCAAGCACGGCGTGGTCGGAATCGGGCATCTCCACCAGCTCCAGCCGGTCGATAGTGACCTTGCGGGCGGCGAGCTCGAAATCGCTGCCCTCCCGGGCCAGATCGTAGGCCCGCGCGCCATCCACCTTGAGGGCCGAATAGCGCGGTGGGATCTGTTCGATCTCGCCGGTGAAACGGGGCAGGGCCGCTTCGATCGCGGCGGCGTCGGGGCGCACATCGCTGGTCTCTCCGATGGCGCCTTCCGCATCGTCCGTCTCGGTCTCTGCGCCGAAGCAAATCGTGAAGCGATAGACCTTCGTGCCGTCGACCACGTAGGGCATTGTCTTGGTGGCTTCGCCGAAGCCGATGGGGAGGATGCCCGTCGCCAGCGGGTCTAGTGTCCCAGCATGGCCGGCCTTCTGAGCGTTGAAGAGATAGCGCAGCTTGCCGACCGCCTGGGAGGAGGTCATGCCGACCGGCTTGTCGAGGACCAGCCATCCATGGACCGGAAATCCTTTGCGTCGCCGCGCCATTAGCTGAATGCCCTTAGCCGCCGGCTAATCTTCGTCGAGATCGCGGGTCACCTCGGGCGAAGCGAGGATCTCGTCGATCCGCTGGGAGGTCTCGAAGCTGGCGTCCCGGCGGAAGCGGATCTCCGGCATGTAGCGAAGCTCCACCCGCTTGGCGAGCTCGCCGCGGAAGAACTTGGCGTGCTTCTGAAGGTGGTCGACCACCTCTCTCACCTCGGTGCCGCCCAGCGGCATCACATAGGCGGTCGCCAGCTTCAGATCCGGCGACATCTTCACTTCAGGCACGGTGATGGTATGCCGCTCGATCACCTCGTCCATCAGCTCACCCCGGGTGAGAATGTCCGACAAGGCGTGGCGGATAAGTTCGCCGACCTTCAGCTGGCGCTGTGAGGGGCCTTTGGCCTTTTGGCGTGTCATGAGGAAAGAGTCCTCTTGAAAGCGGCTGCCTGTCGCGCCGCCGAAATCATTGAATGAAAACAGATGCTCTGGTTGTCATTGCCCGACTTGATCGGGCAATCCAGTAGCCACTGTCTAAGCGCTATAACTCACGCAGTGGTTACTGGATCCCCGCTTTCGCAGGGATGACAGCCGAACGCGTGGCAACGCGTCGAGCAGACGCTCTAAAGCGTCCGCTCCACATGCTCCACGGTGAAGCACTCGATGACGTCGCCTTCGCGCATGTCCTGGTAGTTCTCGAAGGCCATGCCGCATTCCTGGCCGGTCTGAACTTCCTTCACCTCGTCCTTGAAGCGCTTCAGGGTCGAGAGCTTGCCTTCGTGCACCACGACATCGTCGCGGATTAGGCGGACATGGGCGCCGCGCTCCACCTTGCCCTCGGTCACCTGGCAGCCGGCCACCTTGCCGACCTTCGAGATGTGGAAGACCTCCAGGATCTTCGCATTGCCGAGGAAGGTCTCGCGCCGATCCGGCGAAAGCATGCCGGACATGGCGTCCTTCACGTCGTCGACCAGATCGTAGATCACCGAGTAGTAACGGATCTCCACCCCGGCCTTCTCCGCCGCCTGGCGGGCCTGGGCATTGGCACGGACATTGAAGCCGAACACGATGGCGTTCGAGGCCGCTGCCAGCGAGATGTCGGACTCGGTGATGCCGCCGACCGCCGAATGAACGGGGCGCGCCCTCACCTCATCGGTGCTGATGTTGTCCAGCGCCGAGGTGATCGCCTCGACGGAGCCCTGCACATCGCCCTTGATGAGATAGGGGAACTCCTGCGCGCCGCTCTCTTTCAGCTGATTCATCATCTGCTCGAGAGAGCCGCGCTCGCCGGCGACGGCGAGTTTCTTGCGGCGCTCGCGCTGACGGTAATCGGTAATCTCGCGGGCCCGCGTCTCGTTCTCAACGACGGCGAACTGATCGCCCGCCTCAGGCGCGTTATCGAAGCCGAGAACCTCGACCGGAACGGACGGGCCTGCCTCGTCGACCTGCTCGCCGTGATCGTCGATCAGCGCCCGTACCCGGCCCCAGGAGGTGCCGGCCACGATGATGTCGCCGCGCTTCAGGGTGCCGCGCTGCACCAGCGCCGTACCCACGGGGCCGCGGCCGCGCTCCAGCTTGGCCTCGACGATGACGCCGTCGGCCGCCCGGTCCGGGTTGGCCTTGAGCTCCATCACCTCAGACTGCAGAAGCAGCGCTTCCAGAAGCTTGTCGAGATTGGTGCGCTTCAGCGCCGAGACCTCGACCTCCAGCGTATCGCCGCCCATGCTCTCCACCACGATCTCGTGGCTGAGCAGGTCGGTGCGCACGCGGCTCGGATCGGCGCCCTGCTTGTCGATCTTGTTGATCGCGACGATGATCGGCACGTTCGCCGCACGGGCGTGATTGATCGCCTCCACAGTCTGGGGCATCACGCCGTCGTCCGCCGCCACCACCAGCACTACGATATCGGTCACCTTGGCGCCGCGGGCACGCATGGCGGTGAACGCCTCATGGCCCGGCGTGTCGATGAAGGTGACCTTCTGACCCGCTTCGCCAGCCTCGAGCTGGTAGGCGCCGATATGCTGGGTAATGCCGCCGGCCTCGTGGCCCACCACGTCGGTGGTGCGCAAGGCGTCGAGCAGCGAAGTCTTGCCGTGGTCGACATGGCCCATGATGGTCACGATCGGCGCACGGGACTTCAGATCCTCTTCGGCATCCTTCTCGCCGATGAAGCCTTCTTCCACATCGGCCTCGGACACGCGCCGGACCGTGTGGCCGAAATCCTCGGCGATGAGCTGCGCGGTATCGCCGTCGATCACATCGGTGATCTTGTGCATCTCGCCGTCCTTCATCAGGAACTTGATGACGTCGACGCCGCGCTCGGCCATGCGGTTCGCCAGCTCCTGAATCGTGATCACGTCAGGAATGGTCACCTCGCGGATGATCTTCTGCTGGTTCTGCTGGGCCGGCTGTTTCTTCTGACGCTCGCGATGGCGCTTCAGCGAAGCAAGGCTCCGCTGGCGCTGATCCTCGTCGAGCGCATTCGTGATGGTGAGACGTCCGCGCACGCGCCGATCGTCGCCGCGACGGCTGGGCGACGGGGTCTTCTTGCGCTCAGGCACGCTGGGTTTCTCGGCCGATTTCGGGCTGGCCTTGCGCT
The DNA here is from genome assembly GCF_042676065.1 of Methyloligella solikamskensis. Classification (NCBI taxonomy): domain Bacteria; kingdom Pseudomonadati; phylum Pseudomonadota; class Alphaproteobacteria; order Hyphomicrobiales; family Hyphomicrobiaceae; genus Methyloligella; species Methyloligella solikamskensis. Next base: position 71,583 of record NZ_JBHTJO010000002.1, read on the forward strand.
GCGGCTTCTCGTCTTCCTCTGCCACCTTGGCCTGGGCGCGGGCCTTGGCCTCGCGCTCTTCTTCCAGACGGCGCTCGCGCTTGGCGGCTTCTTCCGCCTCCCTGGCGGCGGCACGCTCGGCGGCGCGCTGTGCCTCGATCTCTTCGCGTTCGCGCTGCTTCACGTCCCGCTCCTTGGCGTTGGACAGTGCGCGAGCACGGGCATCCCGCTCCTCGTCGGAGAGGGATTTCAGAACCACCTTCTTGTCCTGGGCCGGCGCTTCGCGCTTGGCTTCAGGCTTCGGTGCGGGCTTGGCTTCCTCTTTGGCCTTCGGCGCAGCGGGCTTCGTCTCGCGCTTCGCCTGGGGCTCTTCGGACGCCGCCGCGCCGCCGCTCCCGATGGAGCGCCGCTTCTTCTTCTCGACAAGCACGGATTTGCTTCGCCCATGGCTGAAGTTCTGGCGCACATGCCCAGACTCAACAGTTCGGCGTACGTTGAGGCTCAGCTTGTTGCGCGATCCGCGCGATGTCTTTTCGTCGGTCTCGTTCGTATCACTCATTCCGTGTCCGTATCTGGCCCGATGGAGGCCTCAAACGCGCCGCTGCCGAGAAAATAGCGCTCCGCGCGATTGGCGGCTTCGATGAAGTTCTTGGCCGCCCCGCCTCGGGCAAGGGCTGCATGTATCACATTTGGCCGGCCTAGAACCAAACTCAATTGCTCCGCGGTAAATCCCCGGATGGGCGGCAGGGTCTGATGCTCGGCCCGCGCCCGGAATTTGGCATCCAGTTTCTTGCACCCGTCTTCCGCGGCATCGCTCGCATGAACCAGGGCAAGAACCCGATCTCGCTTGATGGCGGCTTCGACCTTGGCGAAGCCGCATGTGACTTCGCCAGCCTTATTCGCGAGACCGAGTGCCGAAAGTGCTGCTTCGTTTAGCATTTGCCCGACACGATCAGCAAGGCCGGGGGGCACCTTCAGGGATGTCTTGAGGCCGCGGCCGAAGGCATTGCGCTTGGCCGCCTCCGCCACGGATGCGTGGTCCGCGGTGATCCAGACCCCGCGGCCGGGGAGCTTTTCCTTCAGATCCGGCACCGCCTCGCCGTCAGGCGAGGCGACGAACCGGATCAGCTCATGCTTTTCGCGGGACGCTCGCGTGAGGGCACAGCGGCGCAGGGACGGAGAATCCTTCTCCGCCTCCGCCGTAGGGCTTGTCTCTGCCTGTGCCAGCTCTTGCAACAGCGTATGCTCCCAGCGCGAACACGGCTACGCGTCCGCGGTGTCCGTATCGGCATCGTCGGCCGGCGTCTCGCCGGAGTCGCCTTCCGATGCCTCGGTTTCCTCTTCGCCTTCGCCTTCGGCCTCTTCTTCAGGCTCGGGCTCCGGCTCCGGCTCTTCCTCGATCCAGCCCGCCTTCACACGGGCGGCCAGGATCATGTCTTCGGCGTCCTGCTTGCTCACGTTGAAGCCTTCCAGAATGCCATCGTAATGGGTCGTCTCGCCGTCCTTGCGCTCGTTCCAGCCGGTCAGGTCGTCGGTCGCGCAATCGGCCAGATCCTCGACGGTCTTCACGTCGTTCTCGCCGAACGCCACCATCATCGGCGTCGTGACGCCGTTCACCTCGGCCAGAGCATCGTCCACGCCGAGCTCCTTGCGCTTGGCGGTCATCTCTTGCTCGATCCGGTCCAGATACTCGCTCGCGCGGGCCTGGATCTCGCTGGCGGTCTCGTCGTCGAAGCCCTCGATGGAGGCGATTTCGTTCTCCTCCACGAAAGCCACTTCCTCGATGGACGAGAAGCCCTCCGAGGCCAGAAGCTGGGCGATGACCTCGTCCACATCCAGCGCTTCCATGAACATCTGCGACCGCTCGGCGAACTCCGCCTGGCGGCGCTCCGATTCGTTCGCTTCCGTCATGATGTCGATGTCCCAGCCCGTGAGCTGAGAGGCGAGGCGCACATTCTGGCCCTTGCGGCCGATGGCCAGCGAAAGCTGCGCATCGGGCACCACGACCTCGATGCGTTCGGCATCTTCGTCGAGCACGACCTTGACCACCTCGGCCGGCGCCAGCGCGTTCACGATGAAGGTCGCGGCGTCTTCCGACCACTGGATGATGTCGATCTTCTCGCCTTGAAGCTCGTTCACCACCGCCTGGACGCGGCTGCCGCGCATACCGACGCAGGCGCCGACAGGGTCGATGGACTGATCCCGCGAAATCACCGCGATCTTGGCGCGGCTGCCCGGATCGCGCGCCACCGACTTGATGGTGACGATGCCGTCGTAAACCTCCGGCACTTCCTGGGCGAACAGCTTCGCCATGAACTCAGGATGTGTGCGCGACAGGAAGATCTGCGGGCCGCGCTGTTCGCGCCGCACGTCATAGACATATGCGCGGATACGATCGCCGTAGCGGAAATTCTCCCGCGGCAGGGTCTCGTCCCGGCGCACGATGGCTTCCGCCCGGCCGAGATCGACGATCACGTTGCCGTATTCGACCCGCTTCACGATGCCATTCACGATGGTGCCGACGCGGTCCTTGTACTCCTCGTACTGGCGCTCGCGTTCAGCATCGCGCACCTTCTGCACGATGACCTGCTTGGCGTTCTGGGCGGCCACGCGGCCGAAATCCAGCGGCGGCAGCTCCTCGGCAATGAAGTCGCCGATCTGCGCTTCCGGATTGCGCCGGCGGGCGTCCTCCAGAGAGATCTGAGTCGCCTCCATGGTCACGTCTTCGGAGACCTCCAGCAGACGCTCCAAACGGATCTCGCCGGTCCTCGGATCGACCTGGGCGCGGATCTCGTTCTCGCTGCCGTAGCGGGACTTGGCCGCCTTCTGAATTGCGTCTTCCATCGCCGCGATGACGACGTCTTTCTCAATCGACTTCTCGCGCGCGACCGCATCCGCGATCTGCAGGAGCTCAAGCCTGTTGGCGCTAATACCCGCCTCAGCCATGTGCCTTTGCCTCCGGTTCTATCAAACGATGGGCAGCCGGTTCGGGCTGCGCTGACGGTTCCTAATGGGCCTTACTGCGCGAAAGATCCTCGCGCAGACTGTCCTTGTCGCTCACCAGCTTGGCCTCTTCGATCATCGAAAAGGGCAGGCCGATCACCTGTGCTTCGCCGCCTTTCTCGAGCTGCACGATCATCCGGGCCTCGCCGTCCTCGGCACCGTCGATCACGCCGCGAAAACGCTTGCGGCCATCGATGCCTTCGGAAAGCTCGACCTTCGCCTCGTAGCCGAGAAAGGTCTCGAAATCGCTCGGCCGGACCAGCGGTCGGTCCATGCCGGGCGAGGAAACTTCTAAATTGTACGCTCCGGGCAGAGGATCGTGGGCGTCGAGCACCTGCGAAAGCTCCCGGCTGATGGTCGCGCAATCGTCGACCGTCATGGTGTCGCCGGGACGCTCCGCCATCACCTGAACCGTGCTGCCGCCTTCGCCGGACATCTTTACGCGAACGAGCCGGAAGCCGAGCTCCTCGAGCACGGGCTCGGCCAGATCGGCAATCACGCGGGCATTCCCCGTCTCACGGGTGAAACGCCGCTCCAGGCTGGGCGTCAGGTTCGACATCAACGTCACAATCCTCGCTGAAAGCGAGAACCCGCGATGGTCTCGAAAAGGCCCGGCTCCCAAGAGACCGATGGACCTAACAAAAAGGAGCGGGCCGCGGCCCACTCCTGATGGAGACCATTCATGAGTTCTGACGGGTAATATACGCCGTTTTCTGGGGAGTTCAAGAAGTTGTCCCCGCTTGCGGACCACGCCTGAAGCGGAGATAGCCGCAAACCCGGCCCGCAGCCTTGGCTTTCTTCTCGTAGCGGGTCTCCGGCCAGTCCTCTGGACGCTCCCGCCAATCGGAGGGGCGTTCCGCGAGCCATTCGAGCTCCTCGAACTTCCGGGCCGTGAGCAGGGTGCGAGCCAGATATTCGGCGCTGTCGCTCCCCAGCCGGAATTCTCCGCCGGGCTTCAAGACGCGCACGATCTCGGCAACCGTCGAGCGCCGGATCAGCCGCCGCTTGGCATGGCGCTTCTTCGGCCAGGGATCGGGAAACAGAACGAAGACGCGGGCGATGGAAGCGTCGGGCAGCCAGGCCAGCACGTCCCGCGCATCGTCGTCATGCACACGGATATTGGTCAGGCCAATCCGTTCCGCATGGCCCAGCAGCGAGGCCACGCCGTTCATGAAGGGCTCGCAGCCGATCAGCCCGATCTGCGGGTGATGCTCCGCCTGCCAGATCAGATGCTCGCCGGCCCCGAAGCCGATCTCTAGCCAGGCCTCTTCCGGATTGCCGGGAAACAGCGCCGAGGGGTCCGGTGCCGGACCGGAAAGATCGAGCCGCAACTCCGGCAGCCGGGTCTCCATCAGCTTCTCTTTGCGCGGACTCAGGCGATGGCCTTTCCGCCGCCCATAGGAGCGAAGGCCTTCCGGCTTCTGCTTGCCGGCTCCCGAATCGCGCTGATCCTGCGTCAAACTGCCCGCCTCAAAAATGCTTCCCATACGCCTGTTCGCACCAAAAAATTCCAATTTCAAATCGGCGGGGAAACTCTTCTTCCTTAGCCGCCGAATCCGCTGGCCCGGCGCCCGAAATTCCACTATCGGCGCTCGTCCTATTTCTGGAGAGCGCATCGATGACGGAAACAATCGGCCTGGATGTCTTCTGGGATTTCACGCTGTTCGCAGCCGTGGGATTTCTTGCTCAGCTCGTCGACGGCTCTCTGGGCATGGCCTATGGCGTCGTCTCGACCACGGTTCTTCTATCCTTCGGCGTGCCGCCTGCCAACGCATCGGCGAGCGTCCATGTCGCCGAGCTCTTCACGACTGGGGCCTCCGGCGCGTCTCATCTTTGGAATCGCAATGTCGATACCAAGCTGTTCTGGCGTCTGGCCCCGGCCGGCATCGTGGGCGGCATCCTCGGCACCTATCTCCTCACCTCCATCGACGGCAACGTCATCAAGCCCTTCATCGTGGCCTATATGGCCATTATGGCTGCCGTGATCCTGTGGCGGAGCCTGCGCCGCTTCACCCCCAAGCGTGAAACGCCGAGAGGGGTCTCGTTCCTCGGTCTCGTGGGCGGCTTTGTCGATGCGGTGGGCGGCGGCGGTTGGGGACCGGTGGTCACCTCGTCCCTGGTCGGGGCGGGAGGCGTGCCGCGTTATGTCATCGGCACGGTCAACACGGCCGAGTTTCTGCTGACAGCGGCCGTCTCTGCCAGCTTCGTAGTGGCGCTCTTCTCAGGTCATTGGGAGGAGGGCGGCGATCTCGCCAATAATGCAGCCGCCGTCGCCGGCCTGATCGTGGGCGGCCTCGTGGCCGCGCCCGTCGCCGGCTATGCCGTGAAACACGTGGCGCCGCGGGCCCTGGGCATCGCCGTGGGCGTGCTCATTCTGCTGCTGGTGATTTTCCAGGCGGCCAAGCTCGCCGCCTGGATCTAATGAACCCGGCTGGGGCTGACGCCTAGCTCAGATGTCCCTTGAGCGGCTCGACGAGGTCGAGCTTCTCCCAGGAGAAGCCGCCGTCATTGTCCGGCGTGCGGCCGAAATGACCGTAGGCGGCGGTCCGCTCGTAGATCGGCCGGCTTAAGGAGAGATGCTCGCGGATGCCGCGCGGCGAAAGATCCATCACCTCGCGGATCGCCCGCTCGATCTTGTCCTCGGCAACCTTGCCCGTGCCATGCAGGTCCGCATAGATCGAAAGCGGCTGGGACACGCCGATGGCGTAGGAGAGCTGCAAGGTGCAGCGATCGGCCAGTCCTGCGGCCACGATGTTCTTGGCGAGATAGCGCGCCGCGTAGGCTGCGGAGCGGTCCACCTTCGTCGGATCCTTGCCGGAGAAGGCGCCACCGCCATGGGGCGCCATGCCGCCATAGGTGTCGACGATGATCTTGCGGCCCGTAAGGCCCGTATCGCCGTCGGGACCGCCGATGACGAAGCGGCCGGTCGGATTGACGTAGAATTGGGTGTCGCCGTCGATCCAGCCCTTGGGCAGGTTGTCGGTGACGACATCCATGACGATCTCGCGCACCCGCTCCTGGGTGACGTCCTCGCCATGCTGGGTGGAGACGACCACGGAGTTTACCCGCTTGGGCTCGCCGTTTTCGTAGTTGAGTGTGACCTGGCTCTTGGCGTCGGGGCCGAGCTCCGGCGCAGTTCCGCCATGACGCAGCTTGGCCATCTCGTGCAGGATGGAATGGGCGTAGTGGATAGGCGCCGGCATCAGCGGCTCCGTCTCCCGGCAGGCGTAGCCAAACATGATGCCCTGGTCGCCGGCGCCCTCGTCCTTTTCTTTGTCCTCATCCGCGTCCACGCCCATGGCGATGTCGGCGGACTGCTCATGGACGTAGAACTCGAACTCGGCGTTGCCCCAGTGGAAGCCGTCCTGCTCGTAGCCGATATTCTTGATGCAGTTGCGTGCGGCGTCTTCGATCACCTGGGGGGTGATGCTTTCCGGACCGCGCACCTCGCCGGCCATCACGATACGGTTCGTGGTGACCAGGGTTTCTACGGCGACGCGGGAATGGGGATCGGCATCAAGATAGAGGTCCACGACGGCATCGGAGATGCGGTCGCAGACCTTGTCCGGATGGCCTTCCGAGACCGATTCACTCGTAAAGACGTAATCTTGTCGAGACAACTCCACCCCCTCTGGCAGGAACACCGCTTGACGCGCAAAAATCGGGCGGGTTGTCGCAACGAATGGTCGAAGGGTCAAGCCCGCTTCAAGGGCCGCGACAGGCGGCCTAGGACTTGCTCTCCTGATTGCTCAGGGAGCGCACAAGATCGACCACGCTTTTACGAACTTTGGGATCGGCGATTTTGACGAAGGCTCTGTTGAGCTCCAGGCCTTCACGGCTGTTCAGGAACTCAAGGATGAAAGTCTCGGATTCGGCTTCCGCCATGCCCGTGGGCGCGGAACCGTCGAACTGCGGGGCTTCTTCAAAAAAGAACTGAACCGGGACGTCGAGAATTTTCGAAATCTGAAACAGGCGGCTTGCACCGATCCTGTTGACGCCCTTTTCGTATTTCTGAACTTGCTGAAAAGTAAGGCCCATACTCTCGCCGAGACGCTCCTGGCTCATGCCCAGAAGCATCCGCCTAAGCCGCACGCGGCTACCCACATGCGCGTCGACAGGATTTGGCTTTTTGCCGGCCATTGGCTCACTCGTAACTGTCATGAAAAAGGGATACCTTACGTGGAACTCCATGCCGCCGCGCGCCGATATACAGGTTGTCAACAGGGGCGCATCGCGACACCGAGGTGTCTTAAGGGCGGCATCAGATGGCGTCAAGCGTGCCAAAACCGCACGCGGGAGGCTATTCTAATTTATTGTTTAATTGAAACGTTCTCATCCCGATGCAACCCATAACTGTAAGCAACCACAGGATAAATTCTATTGGTCTCTCGAAACGAGTGAAAAAGGTTGCGCCGAAATTTCCCGGGAGCGCTGCATCCACAACGCCTTTTCTCTCCAGGCCAAGCTCGCCGAGAATTCGGCCCATCGGATCGACGACTGCAGAGATTCCCGTATTGGCTGCACGCACCAGTGGAAGGCCTTGCTCCACTGCCCGCACGCGCGCCTGGTGGAAGTGCTGATAGGGGCCCACGCTGCGGCCAAACCACGCATCGTTGGTGACGTTCAACATCCATTTCGCGCCACGTCCGCGTGCATTGACTTCATCGGGAAACAAAACTTCGTAGCAAATCAGCGGCATAAGCGTTGGGATTCCAGGCACGTTTAGCCGCCGCGGCCCCTCGCCGGTGGTGAAGCCGCCTCTGATTCCCGTGAGCTGCATGATTCCCAAGCGCTCCATGAAGTTCTGGAACGGCAGGAATTCGCCGAACGGCACCAAGTGAATCTTGTCGTAGGTATCGACGATCCGGCCCCCTTCGCTGACCGCAAGCAGACCATTATAGACCTTGCGGTAGGTGCCTTCCGGCGCCTCTTCGTAGACCATTCGAATCGAGCCCACGAGAAGGGCGCCCCCTTCGGGAAGCATCTCTCCGATGGCGGTCAGCGCTTCCGGCTCGTTCTCCAGGACCACCGGTATGGCCGTCTCCGGCCAGATCAAGACATCGATCTGATCGAGCCCGACGCCGTCCTTTTCCGTCTCGCTCAACTGGAGATAGTCGCGGAAGATCCGGTCGGCATTTCCGGCCTTCCACTTCTCCGCCTGATCGATGCTGGCCTGAACGATCCGCAGCTTCGTGTCGGTCATTGGGACAGGCGTGGTGTCCAGTCGCCACGCGCCCCAGGTCACCCCGGCGCCCAGCAGAAGCAGGAGGCAAAGCGCCAGCGCGCCTGCGCTCCGTCGCCCCTGAAACGAGGAGCCGCCCGGCGCGAAGCAGGCGGCTGGCGCGGCGAAGAGCAGGGCGGCCAGCACCGTCAGGCCATAGACGCCGAACAGAGCAGCCATCTGCATCATCGGCAGGTTGGGGGTCAGGGCATAGCCGAGCAGGTTCCAGGGCTGGCCGGTGAAGAGATGGCCGCGGATGAACTCGAACAGGCCGAACCCGGCCGCCAACGCGAAGACGCGGCCCGCACCGCGGCTCCAAAGCAGCACCGCAAAGACCGTCGCGCCCACGAAATAGAGAGCCATCCAAGAGGCGAAGCCCGGCAGGATGAAGGGGATCAGCCAGCCGTGGCGCTCCGGCTCCACCAGGAAGGCTTCCGCCAGCCAGTAGAAATTGGCGAGGAAGAACCCGAACCCATAGAAGAAGCCGCCCGCGGCGGCCGAGCGGATGCGCCCGTTCCAGGTGGGATAGACGGCGTAGGAGCCGTCCAGCATCCAGACCAGGGCGCCGAAGGTGAAAAAGAGAGCAGGCCAGAGATCGTAGGGGGCAAAAGCCAGCGCGCCGATCGCGCCGGCAAGAGTGCCGAAGCCGGCCCGGCGCCAGCCGCGCAAATGGGCAACCCATCCGGCGGCCGCATCGAGACGTGCGAACGCCCCTGTCAGCCCGTGGGCCATTACCGCCGGGATGAGAGAGTGAAAGCCACGGCTACTTCGCGCCGCTCGTCTCGGCCTCGCGGGCCGTCGCACGCTGCCGGCGAATGCGGAGCTTCTTCACGCGCCGCGGGTCGGCCTCGAGAATCTCGAACTCGACGCCGCTCGGATGTTTCAGCAATTCCCCGCGCACGGGCACGCGCCCCGAAAGCGAAAAGACAAGCCCGCCCACCGTATCGACATCGTCGTCGTCATCTGGATCGACCAGAACCTGGCCGAGCCGGTCCTCAACGTCCTTCACCGGCGCGCGCGCATCGGCGATCAGCCCCGTGCGATCGGTGGTGATCAGCGGCTCTTCGTCCACGTCGTGCTCGTCCTCGATCTCGCCCACCACCTCTTCGATGAGGTCCTCGATGGAGACCAGCCCGTCCGTGCCGCCATATTCGTCGACCACCAGCGCCAGATGGACGCGCGTCGTCTGCATCTTCAGAAGAAGATCGAGCACCGACTGGGATTTGGGCACGTAGAGAATGTCCCGGGTGATCTCGATATCGCCGAGGGACTTCTTCAAATCCACATGGCCGAGGCTGAGATTGTCGCCATTGGCATTCTCCGCCTCTTCGGCGATCCAGGACATCAGATCGCGGATGTGGACGAGCCCCAGCGGCTCGTCGAGCGTGCCGCGGAAGACGGGCAGCCGCGAATGCTCCGCCTCGCGGAAGACTTTCAAAAGTTCGTCGATGGGGATCGAGCCCTCCACGGACACGATATCGGCCCGAGGCACCATCACGTCCTCGACTGTCAGCTTGCCGAAGCGGAGGATGTTGAGCAGCATCGTACGCTCAGGCGCGCTGAACGTGTCGCGCGCATCCTCGCTTCCGGACAAGGCATTCTCGATCAGCGAGCGAAGGTCGGGCTCCTCGCCAAGCCCCAGACGGGCCAGCACCCTGTCGAGCCAGGAGCCTTCTTCGGGAGATCGTTCTGTTTCGGGGGCCGGCTCTTGTTCCGGCAACGCAGCGTTACTCATCCTGCAATTCCAGCCTGCGCCAGAGGCTCCGTCTCACCGTAGGGATCGGCGATACCGAGCTGGCCCAGGATTTCGGTCTCCAATGATTCCATTTCTGTGGCTTGCGTCTCGTCCATATGGTCGAAGCCGAGAAGGTGCAGCACGCCGTGCACCACCAGATGGGTGACGTGATCTTGTGGCGGAATTTCGAGCGTGGCGGCTTCCCGTCCGACCGTGTCGAGACTGAGAATGACATCGCCCAGCGGCAGCGCATCTTCGAAGACGTCGCCAGCCATCATCTCGGCGGGAAAGGAAAGGACGTTTGTCGGCTTGTCCTGGCCGCGGAAGTCGCGGTTCAGAGCCTGCACGGCGGCATCATCGGTGAAGACGATCGCCACCTCGTGAGGCTTGGAATCCACATCCGGCGATCCGGCGCGGAAAGCGGCCCGGGCGGCCTCCTCGAGGCGCTCCTCGGCCAGCGCCCAACTCGCGGGCGGACGGGCGTGCCACATCAGCGAGACGCATAAATCCGTCTCGTCTCCGGCTTCCGGCTTCGGGACCGTCTCTCCCGAAGCCTCGGGTCTACTGGGAACGTCTTCACTCATTGTTATTCGCGGCTCTCACTCGACGCCGCTTCATACGCATCTACGATACGGGCCACAAGCTCCCGCCGGACCACATCCTGGGGTTTGAAGGCGATATGGGAAATACCGTCGACACCGTCCAGGATCTTGATGGCCTCTGTAAGGCCCGAATCCTTGCCATATGGCAAATCCACCTGGGTCGGATCGCCTGTGACGATCATCTTGCTGCCTTCGCCCAGGCGCGTCAGGAACATCTTCATCTGCACCGGGGTGCAGTTCTGCGCCTCGTCCAGGATGACCATGGCGTTGGAAAGAGTCCGCCCGCGCATGAAGGCGAGCGGTGCGATCTCGATAGCGCCCGTAGAAAGCCCGCGCTCGACCCGCTCCGGCGGCAGCACGTCGTAGAGCGCGTCGTAAAGCGGGCGCAGGTAAGGATCGACCTTCTCCCGCATGTCGCCCGGCAGGAAGCCGAGCCGCTCGCCCGCCTCGACGGCCGGTCGGGACAGGATGATGCGATCGCAGCGCCCGCTTTCGAGCGCGGCGGCCGCGAAAACCACGGCGAGATAGGTCTTGCCGGTGCCGGCTGGACCGGAGGCGAACACCAGATCGTGCCGCTCCAACGCCGAGATATAGGTGGATTGTGCAGGCGTGCGCGCGGTCACCAGACGTTTGCGGGTGCGGATCTGCTGGGCCTCGGCGCCCTTCGGCGCATCCGCCGGCTGGTCCGGTCCCGGCTGCACATCCGCATGGCGGATGGAGCCCACGACCTCGCCGATGCCGATCACCTCGCCCTTGGCGAGCCGGCCATAGAGATCTTCGAGCACCGCCTTGGCGATCTCGCAGGCCTCTTCCGGCCCGCGCAACGAGACCACGGTCCCGTTCACCACCGCCTCGATTCCGAGGCGATCTTCCAAGACGGCTAGATTTGCGTCGTAATCGCCGAGCAGATCGCGCATGAGCCTCGTGTCGTCGAAAAATACGACGAGCGGCTCTGTTTCGCCTTCGCGGTAGGCGGTCGCGCTGTCAGACGCGGGTTGTGGCGCCAAATTAGGTCTCTCGTCTCCGAGGTCTTTGTCCAAAGGGCCCGTTATTCAAACGGTCGCTTGCACGGCGTCATCCCATGCAAATCTGGAATTGATGACACCCGTAAGACTGTTCGGCCCCGCAGCGGTGATGTCAACCTCCACGATCTCTCCGAGCAGGCTTTCGGGGCCTTCGCTGTGTACAGCTTGGAGATATGGAGATCGTCCGGCGATTTGACCAGGTTTGCGGCCCTTTCTCTCGAAGAGAACCGGCACGGTGCGGCCCACCAGGGCCTGCTCGAATCGCTTCCGCTCCTCCTCGATCACCGCCTGGAGCACCTGAAGCCGCTCCTTTTTGGCTTCCTCTGGCACCTGATCCTCAAGGGTCGAGGCCGGTGTGCCGGGCCGTGCGCTGTATTTGAACGAGAAGGCCTGGGCAAAGCCGATCTCTTTCACCAGGGCGACAGTCTCCTCGAACTCGGCATCCGTCTCGCCGGGGAAGCCCACGATGATGTCCGTGGAAAGGGCGATATCCGGCCGGGCGGCGCGGATACGCCCGATCAGCTCGCGGTATTCCTCCGCCGTGTGCTTCCGGTTCATGGCCTTCAGCATGCGGTCGGCGCCCGCTTGGAAGGGCAGATGCAGGTAAGGCATCACCTTCGGTTCGTCGCCGTGGAGCGCGATCAGATCGTCCGCCATGTCCCGGGGATGGCTGGTCGTATAGCGCAGCCGCTCGATGCCCGGGATCTCCGCCAGGCGGCGCAGCAGATCGGCCAAAGACCAGTCTTTCCCGTCGAGTCCTTCGCCGTGATAGGCATTTACGTTCTGGCCCAGGAGGGTGATCTCCCGCACGCCCGCCTCGGCGAGACCTTCCGTCTCTTCCACAAGCTGGGCGACCGGCCGCGAGAACTCCGCGCCGCGCGTATAAGGCACCACGCAGAAGGTGCAGAACTTATCGCAGCCCTCCTGCACCGTGACGAAGGCCGACGGCAGCGCCCGCTTCCTGCTCCGGGCCGGGAGGTGGTCGAACTTGTCTTCGGTGGGAAACTCCGTGGCGAGCACGCCTCTCGAGCCCTTCGCCTTGGCGATCAGATCGGGAAGCTGGTGATAGCTTTGGGGGCCGACCACGAGATCCACCACATTGGCCCGGCGCATGATCTCCGCGCCTTCGGCCTGGGCCACGCAGCCGGCGACCGCGACCATGGTCTCCTTGCCGCCTGTGGCGCGGGACTCCTTGGTCTTCCGCACGCGGCCGAGTTCCGAATAGACCTTTTCGGCCGCTTTCTCCCGGATATGGCAGGTGTTCAGGATGACGAGGTCGGCGTCGTCCATCTCTTCCGTCAGGGCATAGCCCGCCGGCGCCAGCGTCTCCGCCATGCGTTCGGAATCGTAGACATTCATCTGGCAGCCGAACGTCTTCACGTGCAGCTTCAGGGTCTTGCTCGTCGGGCCGTCTGTCATGGGGCGTTTGTTGGGCAGCAAGGCTTATGCGTCAAGGGGTCGATTGCGCAATCGGACTGCGGCGAAAGCGTGAAGCCGGAAACTCGAAGCCTCCGCATTCGTTTTCTCAAGCGTAGCTCAACTATGAGGAGGAAAGACCATGCCGGCCAAATCGAAAGCGCAACAAGAAGCCGCTGGCGCGGCTTTGGCCGCCAAGCGCGGCGAGCGGAAGGTCAGCGAACTCCAGGGCGCCTCGAAGCAGATGTACGAGTCCATGTCCGAGAAGGAGCTCGACGAGATGGCCTCCACCAAGCGCAAGGGCAAGCCCGAGCACGTCGATAACTATTAGGCGCCTGGACTAGAGACTATTGTAGCCGGACGAGCACGCTGTCGGCGTGGCCCTGGGCGTCCGTTACCGTGACGCGGGTGAAGCCGGGCCCGTCAGGATCGAAGAACAGCGTCTCCCCCGGTCGCCGGATGGACAGCGGTGCGCCGTTCACCAGCACCGTGAGCGGCGCCTTGCCGCCTGCGATCTTCACCGGCACCGGATCGAGCGCCCCATCCATTGAGGAGAGCGCCAGGCTCGACCCATCCGGCGGGAAAAGGATTTTCAGCTTCGGCGTCATGTCTGCCGCCGCGACCGGATCCGCGTTGAATCGTTGGAGCGGCGGCGGCAGCGCGCCCGTGCTCGCGGTCAGCACGCCCTCCGGCGCTTTCGGTAGAGGGGCAGGCGCTTCTTCCAGCCGCGCGAACGCATCGAACAGGATGGGCGCCGCCGTCACGCGGCCCACGATACCTGGCACCGGCGCGCCGTCGGGCCGTCCGGCCCAAACCCCGATCGTATATTTCCCGTCATAGCCCACCGCCCAGGCATCCCGGTAGCCGTAGCTCGTGCCCGTCTTGAAGGCGATCCGTCCCGGCGCGGCACTTTCAGGCGGCGGCGCGTCTTTCAGGATATTGCCGACATACCAGGCCGCGACCGGGGCAAGCAGCCGCCGCTCCGGAAGGCGCGGCGCATCCGCCCGCTCGACCATGGGCTGGACCGTGCCCAGCCGGGCGAGCCCACTGAAGCCCTGGGTCAGGTCTTCCAGGGTGACGCCCACACCACCCAGCCCGAGCGCCAGGCCGGGATTCTCGTGCTTGGGCAGGATGAGATGCGTCCCCGCCCCGCCGAGGCGCGAGACGAGCCGCTCCGGCCCCACCGCCTCCAGCACCGAGATGGTCGGTACGTTCAGGGAGAGCTGCAGGGCACGGCGGACCGTCACCGTGCCCTGATAATGCATGTCGAAATTCTCAGGCGCATACGCGCCGAAGCGGACCGGCCTATCCTGGATCAGGGTGGAGGGATGGATGCGTCCGTCCTCGAACCCCATCCCATAGATGAAAGGCTTCAGCGTCGAGCCGGGCGAGCGGACCGCCCGGGTCAGGTCCACTTGGCCGGCGCGGCGTTTATTGAAATAATCCGGTGTCGCCACCCGCGCCCGAACCTCGCCGGTCGCATTGTCGAGCATGAGAATAGCGACCGAAGCGTCCGGTCCGATCCTGTCTGCTCCCATCTTGGCCAGGGCCTCGAGGCGGGCCTGGAAGCTCCGCTCCAGGGTGAGTTGATGAATGCGCTTTTCCGGTGCCGCGGCCATGGCGTCATCCGCCGCATGGGGCGCTAGCATGGGCATGGGATGCCGCCCTTGCGGCACCTTCTCCGCCTTCGCCCGGACGATCTCGCGATCGGCGAAGATGCCCGTCTCGGCGATCCGATCGAGCACCCGGTCGCGGGATTCCTTTGCGGCCTTCGGCGCCCGGTCTGGCCGGCGCATCTCCGGCGATTGGGGTAGGGCCACCAGCAGGGCCGCTTGGCCCAAGGAAAGCCGCCGCGGCTCCTTACCGAAATAGGCGAGGGAGGCGGCGCGCAATCCCTCCAGATTGCCGCCATACGGCGCGAGGGTCAGGTAGCGGGTGAGGATCTGTTCCTTGCTCAGCCGACGCTCGATCTGGAGCGCCCGGTAGACCTGGCGGATCTTTGCGCCGAGAGACCGCTCGTCTCGCGGCTCAAGCAATCGCGCGAGCTGCATGGAGATGGTCGAGCCGCCCGAAACGATCCGCCCGTGGGTCGCAAGCTGGCCGGCAGCCCTCGCCATCGCCAGCACGTCCACCCCCTCATGGCGGAAGAAGCGCTTGTCCTCGTAGGCCAGCAGCGCGCTCAAGAAACGCGGATCGACGGACTTGGCCTCCGTCGGCAGCCGCCAGCGCCCTTCTTTCGTCGTGTAGGGGCGGAGCAGCGCGCCATGCCGGTCCACCACGATGGGCGAAAGCTCGATCTCTTCGCCCAGAGGCGGTGGCCCCAGCGAATCCTTCAGCCCGGTGGCGGCACCCGCCGCCACCGCGCCTGTGAACACCACGCCCAGCGCGAAGCCTATGAGTGGACGGCCCATGGCCTTGTCCTCATCTCGTCCTCACGTTGTTCTCACCGCGCCGCCTTCACGGTGATCTTGCCCGTTCCCGTATTCCCGAACCGGTCGCGGGAATACATGTCCTCCACATGGGCCTGGGGCAGCACGTATTCGCCCGGCGACACCGCGCGGACCACATAGGCCACAGAGAACACCGCCGGGCTGTCCGCCGTCCGGTCGAAGGCCGCCGTGAAGCGGTCGTCCCGGAACGACTGATGCTCCGGATCGGCCCCGTCGGGGATCCAGGAGAAAGAGTCCGTCTGGCCCGAGCTGACCAGATGCGGATTGTCGATCTCGAAGCCCGCCGGCAGGTAATCGATCAGCGCGACCCGGGCGAATTGTGGCTGGGGATCGGTGATCCGCACCACGACCACGAAGCGCTGGTTCTGGGTCGCCGTGGTGGGATCGGCCGGCGCACCTTGCAGCGTGTAGTAGCTCCGCTCGATATGGAATCCCTGGTCCGCCGCAGGCTCCGCCGCGAAGGGCGCGCCGGAGACCGTGAGCACCGCATCGACCGGAGCCTCGCCCTCGTTGGTGACCGTGATCGGATTGCCGGAAAGCTCAAGCTCGCTGAGATTGCGGTAGACCGGCTCGTTCGCTTCTTCGCCGTTCACCGAGAGCGCAATCTCTTGCTGGCCCAATGCCCGCGCGGCGAGGATCAGCCAGGCGTCCTCCTGGGTGGAGGTGCGCTTCACGAGCTTCCGCGCCGGGCCGATCTTGGCCGTGGCGCTGACCAGCAGCGGCTTCGGCGCATCGCCTTCTGCTGCCAACGTCACGACGGCGGCCGCATCCCGCAAGGGCGATCCGAAATCCTGCCGTCCCGGCTCGGCTTCCGGGCTCTCGGGCAGCGCGCCGAGCGCGGCCCGGAACGCCTTCTCCGCCCGGATGCGATCGCCCAGCATGGCAAGCGCCGCACCGATCTGTGCCTTAGCTGCGGGCGTCCCCAAGGCACCGAGCTTCGTGTCGGCGATATAGCGAAGATCGCCCACCGGCGCCGTGCCGTTCCGCGCCAGAACGTAGAGCGCATAGGAGAGGGCAAGTCCGCCATCACGATCCACATCGGGCGCCGTGTTCACGTAGTTCCGCAGACGGTTCAGGGCGAGACGGAAGGCGTCGTCCGGAACCGGGTATCCTTGCGCCCGGGCCCGAGTGAAGAAGTCCGTTACATAGGCGTCCAGCCACGGATCGCCGCCATAGGCGCCCCACAGGCCGAACGCTCCTTCCGGAGTCTGACGCGCCAGCACTGTCTGGACCGCCTTGTTCAGCCGCTCGTCGATCGAGGCGTCCGCCGTCAGCTGCGCCTTCTCCGACAGCTCCTTGACGTAAAGGAGCGGCATGGCCCGGCTGATGATCTGCTCCGTGCAGCCCAGCGGATAGAGATCGAGAGACTGGATCAGCGTCGCGACGTCGAGCGACGCCCAGGGCGTCACCGATAGGGCGAGCTGGCCCGTGTTCGGCACGATATCGGCGAACAGCTCCGCGGAGGCTTTCAGGCTGCCACCCGGCGGCAGGGCCTGCACCGTCCGCCGTGACATGATCTGGGTCGCGGGCTTCACGGAGACCGCATAGTCCCGACGGGCCACATAGTCCTCAGGTCCTGTGACCGCGACCGTGAGGAAGGCGTCGCCTACCCCCGTCGCCGCGATGGGCAGGTTCAGCCCCGTCCGCTGCTTCTCATCCAGCGTCACCGTGGCCTCCGGCTTGGTCACGCCCACAGGTCCTTCTGAGGACACCGTGACTTGATAGTCGCCGGCAGCACCTTCCACATTGTCGAGGTCGAGCCGCAGCGTGCTCTGATCGCCGATCAGCAGGAAGCGGGGCAGGGTCGCGGAGACCACGACCGGATCGCGGATCAGCACATCGCCATCCGCTTCACCCACCTGGGTTTCGCTCCAGGCGACGGCCATGACCCGGGCCGTGCCCGTGAAGGCCGGAGTATCGAATTCGATCTCCGCCTCGCCGTTCTCATCCACGGTCACGATGCCGGAATAAAGCGCGAGCGGAGGCTGTGTGGGAGGGCTGCCCGAAAGCTCCGCCGCACCCGCGCCACCGCCGGTGCGGATCCGACCTTTGGTGCCTTGCATGCCGTCGATCAGCTGACCGTAGAGATCGCGGATCTCCATGGAGAGCTGCCGCTGGCCGAGGAAATACTCCGTGGGCGCCGGCGGCTCGTAATTGGTGAGATTGAGAATGCCGACATCGACCGCGGAGACCACCACACGCGCGCTCTCGCCCTCGGCGAGGTTCGCGATTTTCACAGGCACCCGTAGGGTCGTCTCGGGCCGGATCTTCTCCGGCAGATTGAGGCTCACATCGAGAGTGTGGGCCGCCTTGTCGATGGAGAAATAGGCGAGGCCGATGGACCGCCCCGGCATGCGCTTGGCTTCCGTCTCCAGGGGCCGGCGCAGCGTCGCCACGAGATAGGCGCCCGTGCCCCAATCCTCGCTCACCTCGAGCGGGATCTTGGCCGTGCCTTGCTCCACCTCTTCGGTCTTTGTGGCGAGCAGTTGGCCTGCGCCCATCACCGCGAGCGTCACCTGACCGGCGCTCCGCGCGGTCACCGCCGCCGTCATGGTGTCGCCGGGCTTATACTCGGATTTGTCGAGCGCGACCTCCAGGAAGTCCGGCGTGTCGGCGCTGGCCTCCGTATAGAAGCCCGCATCGAAGCCCACCGTGGTGAAGGGGCCCGCCGCGTCGGGGCTCGAGACCTCAAGCCGGTAGCGGCCCCAGGAGACCGGCGCGCCGATCTGGGCCGGCTCACCGGGCTTCACGTCGATCGAGCCGTTGGCCACGCGCCGCGTCACCTTGATGGGCTCGAAGCTCCAATAGCCGTTCTGGCGGTACCACTGATATTTGCTCTCGATCTTGAGGAGCTGCCATTCGAGGCCCTTCGCCTCCATCGGCTCGCCGTCGGGTCCGACCATCACGACCTGGAACTCGGCCTGCGCGCCGTCGGCGAGTGAGGCGCCCTTGAACAGCGGCTTCACACCGATCATCGGATCGCTCGGCTTGATGGGCAGCGTGATATCCCGTTCCACCGCGCGCCCGCCCAGCTCCGACATGCGGATGGCGATCTTCGCCTCCATGGGGTGTCCGGTATCGGGCACGTTGCGCACGGCGATGGGGAAGACCGCCTCGCCGTCCTTGCCCGTTGTGGGCAGCCCTTCCAGGGGCATGACCTCCCTGCTAGCGCCGGCATCCTGATCGGCATTCGGACCGAACTGATAGCCTGCGAAGCCCGGGCGTTCTTCCGCCTGACTGATGGTCACCTCGCCTTCCAGTGGCAGGCCCGAGGCAGGCGCGCCGTAGAGGAAGTGGCCGTCCACGATCAGCTCAACCGGCTGGCGGGGAACGATCGCCGGGGCGTCCGTCGCCAGATCGAACTCCAGCCGGTCGGGAACGTAGTCCTCCACCAGGAAGGTGGTGTCGCCGATGGAATCGCCTTTCGGGTCGGCATAGGCCGCGACCCGCCAGGTGCCGGTGGGGGCCGCGCCGATGATCGGCACGTCGAGATCGCGCCCGCCGATTCCCTCGTCCTGCACGACCTTGCGCCGGTATTCGACGCCGTCGGGCCGGCTGACCACGAGAGTGAGCGGCGTGTTCATCACCGCTTCGCCCGTGGCATCCCGCAGAAGCGCCGTAACATGCACGGTCTCGCCCGTGCGGTAGACGCCCCGCTCGGTGAACACGAAGGCATCGAGTGCGCCCGGCAGGGCCCGGCCTTCGACGCCGCGATCAGTCAGATCGAAAGGTGAGCCCTTCAGACTCAGGAAGCCGTAATCGACACCCTTCTGGGAGGCGATCAGCATGGCCGGCGCGAGCCCGCCTTCGCCGCGGGTCATGCCGGCGGCGAAATTCGCGCGGCCCGCATCGTCGGTCTTCGTCTTGGCGAGGATCTCGTTATTCCGGGCGACAAGCCGCAGCTCGACATCCTCGATCGGCTCGGTGGTCGCGAGCGAATTGACGAAGGCATGGATGCCGTCATCGCCAGAATAGGCCGTGAGCCCGAGATCGGAGACGATGAACCACTGGGTGGCGAGCTCCTCGTAGTCGTTGTCGGGCCCATCCGCCGGCTCAGCCGACATGACGTAGACGCCGGGCTTCAGATTCGGCACCGCCTCGTTGACCGGGAAATTGGTGGTTACGTCCTGGTTCAGGGTCTTCTCGACCGCGAGCGTGCCCGTCCAGACCTTGGCACCCTCCTTGTCGGCGATCTCGCTTAAGGAATAGGGGTAGAGATTGGTCTGGAAGTCGTTGCCCAGCACCGAGTTGATCAGATTGCGGTCGCCGATCCGGTACAGCGTGATGTCCAGCTTGTCGGTGTTCACGCTGATCAGCGGAATGCCCTGCTGGCCTGTCTTCGGCAGCACATAGTTCTTGCCCGAGACGCGCACCATTGGCGCCCGGTCCCGCACATAGATGTCGAAGGTCGCAGGCTTCAGAAGCGACTCGTCGATATCCGACGGCAGGCCCTCGCGCAGGGTGATGCGATAGGTCTCGCCGTGCTTCAGCCCGTCCACGCAAAGCTGCTGATCGTCGACGGAGAGCGCCGGCTTGTCCTGGCCTTCAACCACCACGAAGGGCGAGAAGTCGGCCCGGTCGGGAAGCGCTTCCGAAAACTGGAAGCAGGCCCGCGGCGAGGAGGCATCGGAATCGATGCTGTGGTCGGTGACCCGGAAGCCGTATTTTTCGCGCAGCTGCGTATAGATCTGGCGGAGGTTCTCCGTCTCCCGCACCGACAGCGC
Organism: Methyloligella solikamskensis; assembly: GCF_042676065.1. Classification (NCBI taxonomy): domain Bacteria; kingdom Pseudomonadati; phylum Pseudomonadota; class Alphaproteobacteria; order Hyphomicrobiales; family Hyphomicrobiaceae; genus Methyloligella; species Methyloligella solikamskensis. The sequence goes on from NZ_JBHTJO010000002.1 coordinate 91,738, forward strand.
GACCTTCAGCGCGTTGAGCGCGTTCCGCCATTCCTGGCGCTTGCCGTAGGCATTGGCCAGCGTCACCAGCGCATCGGCCTGATCGTCCGAGGTCGCGGCCCGGCGGTAGGCGATATAGGCAGCCGTGGTGGCGTTCTTCTGAAGCGTGTAGCGGTCGCCGTCCTCCGGATCGACGCGCAGCAGAATATCCGCATAGCGGCGCCAGCTCCGCGCATCGTTCGGCTCCAACGCAACGATCTGGCCGTAGAGCCGGGCGGCGCCTGCGAAATCCTTTTGGCTCAGCGCCGCGTCCGCCTGCTTCTGCAGGGCGAGGGCAGGGGCGCTGACGCCGCTCGTTTCCGACTTCAGCTTGGCTTCCAGCTTGATGGCGTCGTCGTCGAGCCGATCGTTCTGATAGACCGGTGCATCGGCGAAGGCCGTCGAGACGGGGGCGAGGGCAACGAACGTGAAAGAGACGATGAGCGCCAAGAGCGCGGCGCGAACGAGAGCAGGCATGCGGATCCTCCGGAGGGTCCCTCTCGGCATCGCGGAGGCTTCTCGGCCGCCGCTCGGGGACCTGCAACGCATGCTAGTAGAGCGATGTGACAGGCGCTAGTGGCGCTGCACGCCTCAACTCAAAAAACCGCGCCCCGCCGCGCTCCTCAGGCGTTGCCGTCCCGGTCACCCACGAGCTTGGCGATCTCGCCCCTTATCCATTGATGGCACTCGTCCCGGTCGTAGCTGGAATGCCAGAGGAGTCGCACGGGCAGGCCGACCGGCTCCAAAGGCTGGGCGATGCGGATGAGCGAGAACTGCTTCTCTAGGATCTGCGCAAGGGAGGTCGGCACGGTTAGGAGCGCATCGCTATTCAGCGCAAGCAGTAGCCCCACCAGCACCGAGGAGACCTTCTCCGGCGGGGGTAGGAGATGGCCGGACTCGGCAAATTTCCGGGCCATCAGGTCGTAGGCGGGCAGCGCATTGACCGCCACATGGGTGGCTGCCGCGAAGTCTTCCGGCCTGGGCCGCTTGTTCGCCAGCGGATGTCCGGGGCGTCCCAGCACCACGAGATGATCGTCGAACAGCTTGCTTGAGCGGATGTCCGGGGCCGGGATCGCGGTGGATTCCAGGTCCACGGCAAAGTGGCACCGGCTGTTGCGCAACGCCTCGATGGAATCCTCGCCGCTGCCCGCCATCCAGCCGACCCGCACATTGGGTGCGGCCTCACTGAGGTGGTTGCGGAGAGGCTGGATCATGATCAACTCGCCGGCCTCCGACGCCGCGACGAAGAAGTCCCGGTCGGCCAGCGTTGGATCGAACGGCTTGTCCGGCCGAAGCAGGCTCTCCATGCCCGCCAGGATCACATGCACCGTCGGCGCCAGCTCCTGAGCTTTTGCCGTTGGCACCAACCGTTGCCCCGCCCGAACGAAAAGCTCGTCGGAAAAGATCTCCCGCAGCTTGGCGAGCGCATGGCTCACGGCCGAGGCGCTGCGCCCCAGCCTTTCCGCGGCACGGGTGACGCTGGCGTCGGTGAGCAGGGCGTCGAGGATGACGAGGAGATTGGCGTCGACTTCGCGTAGATGCATGAGGTGCAATAATTCATCTGAAAAGGTTTCACTTCATGCATGTTAATCTCCGGGCTAGGGTCCTGACAAGGCTGACGGGTATCCCAGCCCGAACGCCCCGAAGCGCCCATGGCTAGCCCCGCCCAAAGGGGCGGCCCTTCGCTTCCTCATCTCAACCGTGCGGCGGTCCGCTTGCTTCCCGGCAGCGGACCGCTAGCGGTTTGGGGCCGATTTTTGGAAAAGATGGGTCTTCAGATTCGCGGTGTTGCGCAGCGCCGAGCGCAGATACCTATTCTCACCGCAATTCTTTCGTTAATTTGGCGCTCCCTTTTCCGACATATTTGGCGGTGCGCCGCATCGATTCGTTATGAAGCTTTTCCTGAAAATCCTTGGCGGTCTCTTCTCGGTGATTGTGCTGGCTCTGATCGCCGCCAATATCTTTGTCTCTCCCGAAGCCATCCAGGCCCGCGTGGCCGAGCGCATCAAGCAGCAGACCGGACGCGAGCTCATCGTCAACGGCGAGGCCTCGCTGACCTTCCTGCCGAACCCTGAGATGGTGTTGACCGACACGACCCTGCGGGATCCGGGCACCGACGCCACGGCGATCGACCTCCACGTGGCGCGGCTTGAGGTCACCCTCGATCTCTTCGAGCTGATCAGCCAGCGGGTGGATGCCCGCTACGTGCTGTTCGAGCAGCCGCTGGTCACGGTGCGCCCCGGCAGCGCCCAAACGGCGCCACAGCGGCAAGGTCAAGCACCTGCTGAAGAGAAGAGCCGCCGCGCATCGCTTCCCGCGAAGAGCGAGCCGCGCTTCGCCAAGGCCTCCATGGCCTTCGCCGCCACGCCCCAGGACGACACGAGCGACGTGCGCCTGCGCGACGTGCGTATCGAAGACGGCACAGTCCGCATTCTCGATGAGAACGGTCAGGTGAACCGCGAGATCAAGCAGATCAATGCCTCTCTCGCCATGCCCCATATCGACGACCCTCTGACCTCCAATGGCAGCTTCCAGCTCAAGCAGAAGACCCTGAACTACAATCTGACTCTGACATCGGCCGGCGACTTGCGGGCAGGGCGGCAGGCCGATGTCGCACTGGCTCTCGCCGCGAAGGACTTCAAGGCGCAGTTCGACGGTGCGGTCGTTCCGGCGCCGGAAGTCAGCGCCCAAGGGGTGTTCAAGGGAACCTCGTCGTCATTCAAGAACCTGATCGAATGGACGCCCGATGGCGGTCAGCAGGCCAAGCCGGTTATCCCGGGCGAGCTTTCGAGCCAGGTCCAGTGGAGCTTTGCCGGCGCCACCCTCACCGACCTGATGTTCAAGCTCGGCGACACCACGGGACGCGGCCAGGCGGCGCTTCATCTCGATGGGCCGAAGCCGCATCTGCGTGCAGCCTTGGCAATCGAGCTTCTCAACGTGACGCCGTTCCTGCCGCAAGGTGGTGGTAGCGGCGGCGGGGGTAATGCCGCCCCGAAGCCGGCGGCCAACCCCGCTGGCGGCCAGCAGGGCGCGGTGCCGCAAAACGCCGCTCCTCAGGCATTCCCCAACGATTTTCCGGACGTCCCCTCCATGGAGGACCCGGCTGCGGACATGCAGCCCGGAGCCGCGAAGCCGAAAGAGCCGTCGCCGCTCGATGCCGACGTCAACGTGAATGTTCGCCAGACCCTGGTGGACAACATCACCATCGGACCGAGCGCGCTCGCCTTCAACTATAAGGACGGCATCCTGACCGCCAATCTCGGGGGCATGCAGCTCTATGGCGGCGAGGGGCGCGGCAAGCTGATCATCGACCAGAACCCGGCTGTGCCGGTCTTCTCGGCCAATCTCAATCTCGACCAGGTGGACGCCAAGCCCTTCCTCACCGATGCGGCGGAGTTCGACCGTGTGTCGGGCAAGATCAAGGTGATCTTGAAGCTGAACGGCAAGGGGATGGAGGCCGATGCGATCAAGAGGTCGCTCACCGGCAATGGCAATATCATGGTCAATAACGGTGCGGTCGAAGGCATAGACATCACCGGCATTCTCGCCCAGGTGGATCAGGGGCGCCTACCCAAGATCAAGGGCGGAAGCACACCGTTCGACAGCTTCGGCGGCAGCTTCACCATGCGAAAGGGCATCGCCGAGACTAAGAACTTCAAGCTGGTCAGCCAGTATCTGAACGTGAGCGCCAAGGGCACGGTCAACATCCCGGCCGGCAACCTGGACATCCTGGCCAACCCGGAGCTGGTCGCGGCACCCAAGGGCATGGGTGATGCCAAGGATCTGGTCGGCCTTACCATCCCGATCCGCATCCGGGGCCCGTTCGAGAACCCCACCTATCAGCCGGAGCTCGCAGGGCTGTTCAACAACCCCGAAGCGGCCTCAAAGACCATCAACAAGATCGGCGACGTGATCCAGGAGAAGTTCAAGGACAAGCCCGCCGGCGAGGCACTCGGCCGTTTCCTCGGCGGTGTGAAGATCAACGGCGGGAACTAAGCGCGAGGCGATTTCAGGTCCGGCTGCGACTAGCCGGGACAGCCATTGTCCGTCTTGTCGACCGTCGCCGACCGCCTCGGGCGCGAGTAGAATTTGCGGGACATCGTAAACTTCCCGAACGTTGACCCAAGAAAGGGAGCGTCCTCCCCGAAGAGGGGGACATAAGCATACTGCACATCGGCCATGATGACGCTGCTGCCGGGCGCCGTCAGGCCCTCTGGCAGATCGACCGAAGAATTCTTGGCCAGCGGTGCACCGTTGCCGTTGCTGCAACTCCAGGCGACCTTTGGGCGGTTCTTGTCGTCGGCGACAACGCTGGTGAGTACGATGCTCAAATCCTTGGTGGAATAAGGTGTCAGGATGGCGGTGGCGGCGTCTGTGATATTCTTGATCTGGGCGTTCGACAGGGTTCTCACTTGGGCCGTCAGGTCCGCGACCGTATAAGCGACTTGGTCCGTGCGCCGGTTAAGGGTCAGCATATTTCCGACCTCAACCGCGCCCAAGTATGCGGTGAGCATCAGTGGCAGGATGATCGCGAACTCGATCGCTGAAGTGCCGCGGCATTCCTGCTTCGCGCCACGCCAATACCTTGCGGCGATCGCTCCTGCTTTGCTTCGTCTCAGCATCGCCACGCTCCTAGAACGGCTCGTTGCGGAAGGCCGCCGCCGCCACAAGTCTCCCGTCGTCATCGTCTGGGTCACCGGATAGGGATTTGTCGTAAGTCCCTCGGAAGAGACTCGGAAGAAAGGAAAGGAGTGGCCATTCGTAGAAGACCGTTACGACGACGATGTCGTTACGCCCTCCCGGCTGGTAACGGTAATTGTCCTCGTCATCCTGTGGGAGGGCGCGGTCGGCCGCTCCAAAGCTGTCGTAGGTCTGGACGTCGAAACGGAGCTTGTCGCAGGTGAGCGGAGGCGTCACGCCATCGCACACCGCTTGCAGGAAGGCTTCTTTGCTCCCCTGCTGCGCCTGGCCTGTCCGAATGAGGCGCCCGGCCTCTGAGACGGTTTTCTCCAGGGCCACGTTGCCTGCATACCGCAGAGCGACATCGAAGAGCCCAAGGAGAAGGAGCATGAACACAGACCCGATGATCGCGAATTCAAGCGCGGAGGCGCCCTTCTTGTCGCGGCGGAATCTGCGCAGATGCCGGACGCCGTCTCGAAAAATAATCATGAATGATCCAGCAAGCATGGAGGACATCGTCCCTAATGTGGGTAGGATTAAATGTAAGCTGTTAAAAATGCGATAAAGAGAAAGAAAGGAGAAGGTTAACGGCAAAAATAATACTTATACTAAAATTTGATATAAATTTTATGCTGTTTTTAATGTTATTAATTACTTGAGGGAAGGAAATATTAGCTAGCGTACCCATGTAAAAAGCCGCATATATTCAAGCAATAGCCAATAGGCGCGGCTAGCTATGGGTAGGTGAAATGATCACGAAAAAACTCGCCCGTCTCACGGCGGATTTCTCTCGCTCACGTCGCGGAAGCGTCGCCATCCTCTTTGGGGTGGTGCTTCTGCCCCTCGTGATCGCGATGGGCGTGGGTTTCGATTACGGCCGCGCGCTTCTTGTGCGCGATCGCATGCACGAGGCGGCCGACGCTGCGGCCCTCGCCATCGGGTCCTGGCCGGACATGGACAAGGAGGCGCTGAAGGAAAAGGCGCAGCAATTCTTCGACGCCAACTACTCGGATGGGACGCTCGGGGCGTCCGGAAAAATCAATGTCCGCTTCGACAAGGACAACAACATCTTTGTGACGGTCACCGGCGAGATGCCCACGACCTTCATGAAGCTCGCGAACGTCAAGCAGATGGACGTTGCCGCCCAGACCATGGTGACCAAGGAGGAGCGAAACATCGAGCTTATCCTGGTCCTCGACACGACCGGCTCCATGCGCAACGGCGGCAAGATGAATGCCCTGAAGAACGCCGCCCGCGAGATGGTCAATACCCTGTTCAATGGGAAATCCACTTCCGACACCCTCAAGGTAGGCGTTGTGCCATTTTCCGCTGCGGTGAATGTCGGCTCGCAGATGAGCAACTCGCCATGGCTCGACCGGAGCGGCGCATCCAGCATCGCCAAAGAGGACTTCGTGCCCGGCACCAATACCTGGACGCTGTTCAGCAAGCTCCGCAACAAGAGCTGGGCCGGTTGCGTGCGCGAGCGGGCCGAGCCCTACGAGTTGACCGACGCCGCGCCGTCGAACTCCGACAAGGACACGCTCTTTGCGCCATACTTCGCACCGGACGAGCCGGACCCGGAGGAAGACTCCGGAGGTGGATGGTGGGGCGGAAGCAGTGGGCCCAACTACGCCAACAACTATCTAGACGATCAGAATCCGCAGAGCTGCAGTGGCTGGGGTTGGTATCAAACGTGTCAGGACTCTATGAACGATGAGCAGATCCAGAGAGACACGCGGAAATACGACAACGCCTACGTCAACAGCAGCACCTACGGACCGAACTATCTCTGTCCGCCGAACCCCGTCACGGCGCTGACGGACAACAAGAGTAAAGTTCTCAGTGCCATCAACGCGCTGGAGCCGGACGGCAGCACGGTGATCCCGGCGGGTCTGCTCTGGGGCTGGCGTCTGATCTCCCCCGGCGCACCCTTCTCGGAAGGTGCAGCTTATGACGACGAGACCTGGATCAAGGCGATCGTGCTGCTCACCGACGGTGAGAACAGCGTGAACGGCGGCAGCAACTACCACAACAAGTCGATCTATAACGCGTTCGGTTATGCCGCGAAGGGCCACCTCGGAAATACGAACGGCTACGAAGCCGAAGACGAGCTCGATGAAAAGACCTCGACCGTCTGCTCGAAGATCAAGGCTTCCAACATCCGGCTCTATACGATCGGCTTCCAGGTGAGCGGCCAGGTTCAGAACCTGCTGCGCTCCTGCGCCACCGAACCGGACATGTTCTACAATTCGCCGAGCAACTCGCAGCTCGCCGGCGTCTTCCAGGATATCGCCCAAGGCCTGGGTGAGCTTCGTATCGCCCGGTAGCGGACAGGAGATCCTGGTCTGCGGTAAACGCGCAAGGGCGAGAGAGCATCGGACAGCAGAAGGGCCGGAGTCGATCCTCCGGCCCTTCTTTTGTTGTTGACCCTGCGGCTTGCCGCCTATTGCACCCCGGAAGCAGCCGATCCCTGACCCATGCCCTGCTTTGCGGAGAGCTGCTTCTGAATGGTGTCGAAATATTCCGAGTTGTCGCCGATAGCGAGCGGTGAGGTGCATTTGGGTGCGCAGTATACGGTCTCATTGTTCCGCGCGCCGCGATGCACTGTGATCATGCCGTTAGAGGGGTCGGAGACCGTCAGATCGCTCTCTTCGATAATGTCGCCCTTGGCATTGACCACGATCAGATTGGTCCGGCCGAACGACTTACCGGTCACGACCAGCAGCTTGGAGTTCTGGACGGCGATGTCGGCGATCGAGGGATTGCCGACAATGATCTCCGCCGCGGGCTCCTCCAGATGCACGAGCTTGGCCTTGTCGAGCGGCACTTCAATTACACCTTCCGCAAAGGCCTGCGGGATAGCCCCGCCCGTAAATGCGAGGGGCAGCGTGAGGGCGAGTGCCCAGAGAGATGCTCTAAATCCAGTGACGTCGCGCATAAGGCGGGTCCTTCCGACTTCAGTCCTGTCCGAGCTTGGTCTGGAAAAGGTGAAGGATTCGCAAATCCCTGCGCCGTTTCTGTACGGCCCCGGCCGGGTAGCGGCGGGGAGTTTCGCGCCGCCAAACACCCGGTAGTGGAGATCGATAAGCGCATAAAATCTGAGTAAAAAGCGATCTTATTTCAATGAAAGCCCGGCAGCTTTTAGAAGTTGCTTGGAAAACAAGGAATAAAGAGAAGGTCGACTGAGATCCGGGTATGGCCGACAGTGGCGACCACCCATGTTGCCCGGCGAATACAATTCGTTAACTATAAGTCGTTGGAATTATTCTTTTCGTTTAACTTGGCCGTAACGCGGGACCGCTATGGTCTCCACAGTTCGAGCCGTCCTGAGGCGATCAACAGTCAGGGACGGCGAACTGGGTGCTGTGAAAATCTGTGAAAGGAACTGTCGAAATGAAAAATCTTGTTACGCGTTTCGCGAAAGACGAATCCGGTGCAACCGCCATCGAGTATGGCCTCATCGCCGCCGGCATCTCCGTCGCCATTATCGCTCTCGTGAATGCGATCGGCGGCAATCTGGAGACCGTCTTCACGTACATCCGCGATGAGCTGGGCACGGTTCCGACCGAGTAAGCTAATTGCTAGTTCAGGACTGTACGGAAGCCGCCCCTGCACGGGGCGGCTTCTTTTTTGTGGGGAAGCGTTTTCAACGCTCCCTTAGCGTTTGAACCGCATACTCCTCACCATCGTATGGGAGCCCGCCGGTCATGATCCAAGACCTTCTTATCATCACGATCTTTCCCGCCTGCATGGCGTTCGCTGCAGCGATGGATCTGATCACCATGACGGTCCCGAACCGGATTCCCCTGATACTGGTCGTAGGGTTTGCCTGTCTCGCGCCCCTTATTGGACTGAGCCTGCCTGAGATCGGCATCCAGACCGCAGCCGCCATCGGCGCTCTTGTCATCGGCTTCGGCATGTTCGCCATGGGCTGGATCGGCGGCGGCGATGCGAAGCTCTTCGCCGCAACCGTCCTGTGGCTGGATCCGCAGTCTCTGCTCGTCTACGTCATGTTCTCTGGCATCCTGGGCGGGGCGCTGACCCTTCTGCTGCTCGCCTATCGCAGCTATCCGCTCCCGCCCGCCATGATGTCCCAAGCGTGGGTTTCGCGCCTGCACCACCCGCAGGAAGGCGTGCCCTACGGCATCGCGCTCGCCGCTGGCGGTCTCATCGCCTATTCCGGAACGCCCTTCATGGCAGCACTGGGCACCTAGCGACGCCTCTACAGACGTCACCTTCTTCTCAAAGGGCGGGACGCGGGAAGCGTCTCGCCCTTTTTCATTGCACGATTTCGAGGCAGCGGCGGCCAATTTGGCACGGGCATTAACTCGCCGTTGAGAATTCGCGAGGCACAGTGGTCATGTTGCGCGAAACGCCGGGGGCGTGAGGAGTTCATTCGAATGAAAAAAGGCAGAATCATTGTTCTGGCCATTGCCTTCGTGGCCGCCATCGGCGCTGCCATGATGGCGCGCAACATGGTCTCTGACACAGAAACCGTTACGATCGAGAAGACTGTCGGCGCGAAGGACGTCTTGGTGACGGCAAAGGATTTCCGGCTCGGCGATGCCGTGACCGAAGACTCGCTCAAATGGCAGGAATGGCCCGAAGAAGGGGTTACGCCGGATCTCATCACCCGCGATCAGAATCCCGACGCCGTTAAGAACCTGATGGGTTCGATTGCGCGCGCACCCTTCATCGCCGGCGAGCCGGTCAAGGGACAAAAGCTCATCAAGGCGGGCGAGGGCGGCGTGCTCGCTGCGATCCTGCCGTCCGGCATGCGCGCGATTTCGACACCGATCAGCGAGGAGAGCGCGGCCGGTGGATTCATTCTGCCTAACGACCGCGTCGACGTCATCTTGAGCAGGCGGATCCAGGTCGGCAACGCGGATCAACAGGTCAGCGAGACGATTTTGCGCAACGTGCGCGTCCTCGCCATCGGCCAGACGCTCGAGACAACCGGTGAAGAGAAGGTCGTTTCCGGCGCCACGGCGACTTTGGAACTGACGCCTCGGCAAACCGAAATTCTTTCGCTCGCCCAGTCGATGGGACAGCTCTCGCTCTCGCTTCGCAGTCTCGCCGACACGCCCAAGCCGGGCGATACGGTGGACATCCGCAACGAGAAGAGCGGGTCCGTCAAAATGCTGAAATACGGCGTGCCGTCTCAGGTCTTTGGAGTGAACTGAGCACCATGAGCACGTCACGGGGGATAACAGGAAAAGGCAGGGAAATGGCTCGGTTACGTAAGCTGGTGTCCGTCTTGTGCGCCGTCGCGCTCGCAATCGGTCCGCTTGTCCCGGCACCGTCCGCAGCGACGGAGCGGAGCACGTCGCTCATCCGGGTGACCGCGTCCTCTGTTCCGGCCGTCCGCCAGATCGACCTGGGGCTGAACAAGTCCATGGTTGTCGAGCTTCCCGTGGCCGTGCGCGACGTGATGGTCTCAAACCCTGCAAAGGTCGACGCCGTCATGCAGACCTCCCGCCGCGCCTACGTTATCGGCAAGGAGCTCGGCGAGGCGAACGTCTTCTTCACGGACCAGAATGGCAATCAGGTTCTGACTCTGGAGCTCAATATCCAGCGCGATCTTTCGGCTCTGGAAGGACTGCTCGCCCGCCTCATTCCAGGTTCCGATATCCAGGTCGAGGCTTTCGGCGGCAACATCCTGTTGACCGGCCGCGTCGAGACCCCCCAGGACGCCACGCGTGCAAGCCAGATCGCCAACAGTGTCATCGCGTATGACCCTGACGCTCCGGCCACCACGACCAGCATGGGCGCCGGCGCTGCCGGTGTCGGCGGCATGGCGGAACACACGAGCATCGGCACCGAGCAGCGCAAGGTGATCAATATGATCACAGTCGAGGGCGAAGAGCAGGTGATGCTGAAGGTCTCCGTCGTCGAGATGGAGCGCAACACTGCGAAGCAGCTTGGCGTGAACCTTGAGGCGTTGGTGAATTCCGGGAACTTCCAGTTCGCCGCCTTGAGCCAATTGCCGTTCCCGGTGAACCAGGGGCCGATCGCGCCTGCGCAGGCTGCCGTCGGGTGGGCAAGTGGCTCGAATAGCGCCGACGCTATGCTTCAGGCGCTGGAGCAGAACGGTTTGATCCATACACTGGCGGAGCCGAACCTCACAGCGATCTCGGGCGAGACGGCCAACTTCCTGGCCGGCGGCGAATTCCCGATCGTCACGGGTATCGATACCACCACCAATACCGCATCGGTCGACTTCAAGCAGTTCGGTGTCGGGCTCGCCTTCACGCCCGTCGTGCTGTCGGAGGGCCGCATCAGCATGAAGATCTCGACCGAAGTCAGCGAGCTTTCCAACGAGGGCGCCATCGCCGTGACCGGCGGCTTCACAATCCCCGCCCTGAAGGTGCGCCGTGCCGAGACCACGGTCGAGCTGGCGAGTGGTGGGTCCCTGGTGATCGCCGGCCTGTTGTCGGATCAGTCCCGGCAGACCATTAGCGGTTATCCCGGCCTGAAAGATCTCCCGGTTCTGGGGACGCTCTTCCGCAGCCGCGACTACCAGAAGAACGAGACTGAGCTTGTGGTCATGGTGACGCCGTATATCGCGAAGGCTGTGTCCCGCAATGAGCTGACCCAGCCCGATCAGGGCTTCGGCTGGGCAAGCGACGTGAACGCCAATTTCATGGGGCAGATGAATCGGGTCTACGGACGCGAGCCGGAGGTCGTGCCCCAGGGTAATTTCGGTGGCGATGTCGGATTCATCGTCGAGTAGGAGAGAACGGAGAACGTGATCATGTCTGGATTTCCAAAAGTGCTCAGCCAGCGCCCCACAGGCGGCCGGTCTGCTGCCGCTCTCCTCGCCGTGCTGTTGTCGGGAACGGTCTTGACCGGATGCATGCAGGCCGGTCCGCGGTTCGAAGCGCCCTTCATGCTGGCCAATCCCACCGAGCGCCATCCGATCGTCGTATCGAATTCCGAAGCGCGGCTGGACATCCCGGTCTATGCCGGCTCCTACGGCCTGACCCGCAGCCAGGAGTCCCAGCTCTACAGCTTCCTTTCGGACTACAAGCGCAGCAGGGGGTCGAGGCTCGTCATCAAGGCGCCCGTCGGCGGTGACGAACGCGCGACGCGCGCAGTCTTCACCGATGTGAAGCAGGTTCTGCGCAGCCGCGGCTTCACCCAAAACGAGGTCGTGCTCGAGAGCTACTCGCCGGGCTACAAGTCATTCCAGGCCATCCGGCTGACCTACGACCGCTTCGTCGCAGAAGGACCGACATGCCCCGACTGGTCGGAAAACCTGGCCTATGACCCCAACAACGCGCCCTATCCAAACCTGGGCTGCGCTACCCAGCGGAACCTGGCCGCTCAGGTCGCCAATCCGCGCCACCTCGTGCAGCCGGCAGATGAAACGCCGCGTGCCAGTGAGCGCCGAGACACCGTGTGGGGCAATTACGTCAAGGGCGAGCCGACAGGCGCCGAGTGGAGGCCTGAGGCTCCGTCTGAGCGCGCCAACTCCAGCAATCTAGGAGCTCAGAGTGACTGATGCCGCGTACTCCATAGATCCGGAGGACGACGACGAGGCGCCCGCTCAAGGCACACCTCAGCGGGTCGATCCTATCCGCGCACGACCCGTCCCGCGGATCAACATTCAGGCTTTTTGCGAAGACCAGGACACCGCCGCCGCGATCCAGCATGCGAGCGAAGATCGCCGTCTTGCGAAAGCCCATGTGAACGTGCGCCTGGGTGGCGTCGAGGCTGCTGTCACCTTCTTCCGCAGCACCTCCACGCCGAATCTGATCATTATCGAGTCCTTCCTGAAGGGCGACGCGCTGCTGGCGGATCTGGACCGGCTGGCGGAGGTCTGCGATCCCGGAACGAAGGTTGTCGCTGTCGGTCACGTGAACGACGTGCTGCTCTATCGCGAACTGATAAAGCGCGGCGTGAGCGAATATGTTGTGGCCCCGATAAGCGTGGCTCAGATTATCGAGTGCATCTCCGATATTTACGCCAACCCTGACAGCGATCCGGTCGGCCAGACTGTGGCATTCATCGGCGCGAAGGGCGGCGCTGGGTCCAGCACGGTCTGCCACAACACCGCTTTCGCGATTTCGGCGGATCTGAAGGACGAGTCCGTCATCGTCGACCTGGATTTGCCCTTCGGGACAGCCGGGCTGGATTTCAACCAGGACCCAATCCAGGGGATTGCTGAAGCGCTCGCTTCACCGGAACGCATGGACGAGGTTCTGCTCGACCGCCTCCTGTCACGCTGCTCCGACCACCTGAGCCTGTTTGCGGCTCCTGGCACTTTGGACCGCACGCACGAGATCGAATCGGAATCTTGCGAGACGGTGTTGGACACGGTTCGGAACAATGTCCCATGGGTTGCCCTCGACGTGCCTCATATCTGGACCGAGTGGGCCCAGCAGGTCGTGATGCGCGCCGACCATGTGGTGCTGACCGCCGCACCCGATCTCGCCAATCTGCGCAATGCGAAGAACATCGTCGACCAGCTCAAGGCGAAGCGGGTGAACGATCGCCCGCCTTATCTCGTGCTTAACCAGGTCGGCATACCTAAACGCCCCGAGATTTCGATCAAGGATTTCGCCCAGGCCCTGGAACTCGATCCTGTGGTGGTGATCGACTTCGACGCGCCCCTGTTCGGGACGGCGGCGAATAACGGGCAGATGATCGAAGAGGTTTCCGAAAACTCAAAAGCCGCGGATCAGTTCCGCACCCTGGCCTACACCCTGACCGATCGGGTGGAGAGCAAGCGCGAATCCTCGTCGTTCCTGGGGTCGTTCCTGTCCAGCCTCGGTCTCAGTAAGAGTGCGTAGCGATGTTTGGTAAGAGGGGAACGAAAAAGAGCTTCTCCGAGGCCCCGCGCCCCGAAGAGAAACCGGAGCCGCGCGTGGCCGAACCGGACCGGGAGTCCGACGCCGCCGAGTCCGCGAAACCGGATTTCGAAGCCAGCCTGGAGTCTTCCGAGACACTGCCGGCTCAGGAAACGCCTCCCACCCCTATGGAGGAGATCAGGCCGAAAGTGGCGAAGCCTCGGTCGGACAAGCCGAGCCGCAATCGCTCCGAAGAGTATTACGACGTCAAGACGACCGTCTTCACGGCGCTGATCGACACGATCGATCTGACCCAGCTCGCGCGGCTCGATGCCGACGTGGCCCGGGAAGAAATCCGCGACATCGTCAGCGAGATCGTCGCCATCAAGAACGTGGTGATGTCTATCGCCGAGCAGGAAGAGCTGCTCGAGGACATCTGCAACGACGTGCTGGGCTACGGTCCGCTGGAGCCGCTGCTTGCCCGTGATGATATCGCCGACATCATGGTGAACGGCGCCGAGACCACATACATCGAAGTGGACGGCAAGGTGGAGCCGGCGTCGATCCGTTTTGCCGATAACGGCCAGCTGATGAATATCTGCCAGCGGATCGTGAGTCAGGTTGGCAGACGTGTCGATGAATCGAGCCCTATCTGCGACGCCCGTCTCCCAGACGGCAGCCGCGTGAACGTCATCGCGCCCCCGTTGGCCATCGACGGGCCGAGCCTCACCATTCGTAAGTTCAAGCGGGATCGACTCACTCTCGATCAGCTTGTCAGATACGGCTCGATCAGCCCGGAGGGCCGGACATTGCTGGCTATCGTCGGCCGAGTTCGCTGCAACGTGATCATCTCGGGCGGTACGGGCTCGGGTAAGACGACGCTGCTGAACTGCCTCACCGCCTATATCGAGCCGGATGAGCGAATCATCACCTGCGAGGACTCCGCCGAGCTCCAGCTCCAGCAGCCACACGTCGTGCGTCTCGAAACGCGTCCGCCCAATCTGGAGGGCGAAGGCGAGGTTACCATGCGCGACCTGGTGAAGAACTGTCTGCGTATGCGTCCCGACCGGATCATCGTCGGCGAGGTGCGCGGCCCGGAGGCCTTCGACCTCCTCCAGGCCATGAACACCGGCCATGACGGGTCCATGGGCACGCTCCACTCCAACAGCCCGCGCGAATGCATCTCTCGTCTGGAGAGCATGATCTTGATGGGCGGCTACAACCTGCCGGCCCATACCATCCGCGAGATGATCGTAGGCTCGGTGGACCTCATCGTTCAGGCGTCCCGTATGCGCGACGGCTCGCGCAAGATCACCAGGATCACCGAGGTCATCGGCCTCGAAGGTGACGTGGTGACCCTCCAGGATCTCTACCTCTATGACATAGAGGGCGAGGACGCCAACGGCCGCATCATCGGCCGTCACCGCACCACAGGTATTGCCCGGCCCGCGTTCTATGAGCGCGCGCGCTACTTCAACGAAGAAAAGCGTCTGTCCGAAGCGCTTTCCGCGGGCGAGGTGCTCGACGAAAGCGGCCGGCCGTTAGGAGACCACGTTGGTTAGCCCGGAGCTCTTCCAGACAGCCATTATCTTCATGGTCGCGCTCGCCGTCGGCGTCTTCGCCTATGTCCTGATCTCCCCGTATTTCAGCGAGAGCGAAGCGACCAAACGAGTAGGTAACGCCTCTCGCGGAGCGGCCAGCCGGCGGCTGGAACCCTCTGTCAAGCAGCCGATGCACATGCGCCGCAAGCAGGTGCAGGAGACGGTCAAGGAGCTAGAAGCCAAGCATAAAGCAAGCAAGCGGATCGATCTCAGAACGCGCATCCAGCGCGCCGGTTTTAGTATCAAGCCGCGGACCTTCCATCTGATCAGCTTGCTGACCGGCGTCGTCGGTTTCGTGTTCGTGCTGATCCTCGGATCGCCACTCTGGGTCGGCGTTCTGGCAGGTTTCGCCGCTGGTGTCGGGCTCCCGCGCTTCGTCTTGAAAAAGGCGGCGGAGCGCCGTCAGAACAAGTTCCTGGTCGAATTTGCCAATGCCATCGACATCATTGTTCGCGGCGTGAAGACCGGCCTTCCGCTCCTAGACTGTCTGCAGATCATCGCTAATGAATCGCCGGAGCCGGTGAAGAGCGCCTTCGTCGACCTCGTCGAGCAGCAGCGGGTCGGCATCCCTCTACCTCAAGCGTTCATGAGGATGTACGAGCGCATGCCGCTCCAGGAAGTGAACTTCTTTGCCATTGTGATCGCCGTGCAGGCCCAGACCGGTGGCAATCTCGCGGAAGCCCTGTCGAACCTGTCACAGGTCCTGCGTTCGCGGCACCAGTTGCAAGCGAAGGTGAAGGCCTACAGTGCCGAGGCGAAAGCGTCGGCCATGATCATCGGTGCGCTGCCGATACTGGTCATGTTGGCGATCTACATCATGACGCCGGACTATATCTCGACACTTTTCACAGACCGGATCGGCAATCTGCTCCTAATCGGCAGCGCGCTTTGGATGCTCACGGGCGTTCTGGTGATGCGCAAAATGATCAATTTCGATTTCTGACCATGGATTATCTCTTCCTCCTCCTCGACCGCCAATTCGTCATCATGCTGCTCGTCGGCATGGCGGCCTTCGCGACGGTGGCCACGCTGATCATGCCGCTCTTTGCTTCAGACAGGCTGGATTCGCGGATGAAATACGTTGCCGGCGAGAGGGAGCGCATGCGCGAAGAACGGATGGCGGCTCTCGCCGATCAGCAGCGCGAAGCGCGGCTCCGTCAGGATCCCCGCACATTCATGAAGCGCTTCGTCGATCGCTTTAACCTGCGCAAGGCCCTGGAGACGGAGGAGACGCACCAAAGGTTGAAAATGGCCGGACTGCGCGGTCAGGCCCCTGTCGTGGCCTTTCTGTTCTTCCGGGCCACCTTGCCGCTCGTGGCCTTCTTTGCAGCTGCTTTCTATCTGTTCTTTGTCTCTGCGTTCGAGCTCAGCGGTCTGATGAAGTTCTGCATCGCGGTCGGCGCCGCCTATCTCGGCTTCTACCTGCCGAACATCTTCATCACCAATCTTATTCAGAAGCGCCAGAAATCCATCAAGCAGGCCTTTCCGGATGCCCTCGATCTCCTTCTGATCTGCGTCCAGTCCGGCATGTCCATCGAGTCGGCGATGAATAAGGTCTCGACGGAGATCGGGCCGCAGTCTCTGGAACTGGCCGAGGAGTTTGCTCTCACGACGGCAGAGCTCTCCTATCTGCCTCAGCGTCGCCAGGCCTACGAGAATCTGGGCAAGCGTACGGGCGTTCCGGCCGTAAAGGCCGTAGGCACAAGCCTGCTTCAGGCGGAGCGATACGGTACCGGGCTCGGCCAGGCCCTGCGCGTCATGGCGAAAGAAAGCCGGGATGGCCGCATGAACGAGGCGGAGAAGAAGGCTGCAGCGCTGCCGCCGAAGTTGACGGTGCCGATGATCCTGTTCTTCCTCCCCGTACTCTTCGTCGTGCTCCTCGGCCCTGCAGCGATCAAGGTGTTCGATACGCTCGGAGGTTAGTGCGCAAGGCCTGAGAGCGAGCGACAACATTTTCTATAAGCGATAAACGGGCCGGATCCCCCGATCAACAGACCGGCCGCGGAAAACCTGCCTGCGCTGCTGTCCAGGCTGTGCGGCGCCGACGCCGCCCGTAGCCATCCGAAAAAGGCGGCGTCCGGAAACGCCGCCTTCGCTTTCTCGAAAAAATTGAGCTGGCTCTTAGTCCAGGTCGGAGCGCAACAGGCTCGCTGCCGCCGCAGCGTCACCCTGACTTTGCGCGGGCTGGCCCGGTGCCGCCTGGGCGACCGCCGTCCGTGCAGGCGTGATTTTCTTTGCCACCGTGGTCGACTGTGTGGCGCTAGGCTCGTAGCGCTGAGCAACGACCGGACGCCGGACCTCGGCGGGGATCGGGATGTTCCGGGAGGCGACCGTCGACGGCGCCTGTACGGGGCGCTTCTGAGCGACGCTGGAGCCGGAGCTCTGGGACCGCTCGGCCTCGATTGCGGCCTGGCTCGAAGCCGTCTGAACGCTCTGGGGAAGCCGGCCGGCAGGCCGCGCCGGCGCATTGCCGGCAAGGGTGCTGGACGCGGCCATGTGGACGGGCTGGGAGGCTTGGCTCGGCTGGCCGTGGGGCCCAAAGGGAGCGTAATCCTGGGCAGGGGGCTCTGGCACCGGCTCAGGCTCGGCAGCGGCCATCTGGGTCGGCTTGTTCAGCATCTTGCGCAGGTAAGCGACGTTCTGGTTCGCATCTTTTTTGTCGGCGCCCACCGAGGCCACCTGTGTGGCTTCGTTGAACTTGCCCTGCAAGCCGATCACCAGAGCGAGGTTCTGGCGCACCCGCTTGTCGGTCGCGCCGCTTGCAACAGCCTTCCGCAGCAGCGTCTCGGATTCCTTCGCCTTGCCGTCCAGCGCATAGGAGAGCGCGAGATTGTTGATCACGGAGGTCGAGTCCGGCTTCTGCTTCAGCGCGGCCTGGAAATAGCGCTGGGCGTTCGCATGATCGCCCTTCTTGGCGAGCAGCGTCCCTTGCGCCGAAAGGGTACGCCAATCGTTGACGCCCTTCTTCTGAGCCACCGCGAGAGATTTCTGGGCGATATCCGTCCGCCCTAGCTCCAGTGCCACCCGGCCGAGCTGGGCTGCGATCTCGCCGTTGCCCGGGTTCGCCCGGAAACCGTTATTCAGGACGGTCAGCGCCTGCTGCTTGTTGCCCGTGGCCTTCAGCGCATAGGCGTAGCCCAGCACCATCCGCGGATCGCTCGGCTTGCGCGCATAGGCCGACGCCCACTGGCCAACCTTGGCGCGGTTCGACTGAGCGCCGCTCAGCGACGCCGAATCCACGGTCGGCAGATCCATGCCGTTCGTTCCGATGAGCCCGGTGCCGCCGGTTTTGTTGCAGCCGCCGAGCAGGGCTGCTGCGGCTGTGGTCAGGATCAAGACCTTAAAGAATGAACGGCGGGACCCTTCGGTGTCGAAAGAGACGGGAAACATGCACAAACCTCGTTGGCGACCGTAATCACGGCCGCTTCACTGCATTCGCTCCCGTTACTTTCTGATACACGCGTCAAAAAAGAATTAACCATAAGCGCTTGGAAAGGCATGAAAAGTTAACCGGCGTTAAGGAGTTGGCGTCTGAAGGGCGGCGCGGGCTAGGCGCCAGCCGGGTAGCGTTCGGCCATCTCGGCTTTGGCGCCATCCAGCCATTCCGCCATTTCCGGCATGGCCAGGATCGTCTCGCCATACGCGGCAGCCCTGCCGTCGTCGCCGAAATCGGACAGGTCCACCTGGAAGGTTTTGAATCGCGTGGCGACCGGCGCGTACATGGCATCGGCGATAGAGAAGCGTCCGAAGAGAAACGGGCCGTCGGCGGCATGCTTCGCCCGTGCGCCGGCCCAGATGGCGACCACCCGGGAGATATTGTGCTGCAGCGGTTCGGTCAGCTCCGGCGTCGGCAGGGTGCTCACCAGATCCATGGGCATGTCGTTGCGCAGCGCCTGGAAGCCGGCATGCATCTCCGCGGACACCGCACGCGCCTCGGCCCGGGCCTGCTCGTACTCCGGCCACCAGCCGGCCTCCGGATGCCGCTCTGCCAGGAATTCGAGAATGGCGAGAGAATCCCAGACCAGGAACCCGTCCGTCTTCAGCGCCGGCACCTTGCCCGACGGCGAATGGTCAAGGATCGACTTCTTGGTCTCCAGCCCACGGCGCAGGACGATATACTCCTCCTCGAACGGCACGCCGAAATGCTTCATGGCCAGCCAGGGCCGCAAGCTCCACGACGAATAGTTCTTGTCTCCAACCACGAGCCGGTAGCCATGCTCAGCCATTCTTGTCCTCCGCCACTGTCTTCCCGGTCACTGTCTTCCCGGTCATTCTCTTGCCTGCCATTGTCATCGGCGCAATGCCCTGCCATTAATGCGGCGCGCGCACAAGCTTGGCCACAACGCTGCGGAATCCATGGCAAATAATGCAAATACCCTGGAGGCCCTCGGCCTCCAACTGAAGACGTTCATCGCCGAGAAGGAAGCCGACGCTACGCCGATCTGGCTCGTCGGCTCTCTCGAAGACGGTACTCTCGATCAACTGAGTGAAGGCCAGCGGGCCTGGGTCGAAAGCCAGAACTGGCAGCCCGCGGCCGGAGCGACCCTGGTGCTGCCGGGGGAGAATGGCGCCATCGGCGGCGTGCTGCTCGGCACCGGCGGCGAGGGCTGGGAGAAGGATAAACCCTTCCTCCCCGGCGGCCTCCCCGGGAGCCTGCCGTCCGGCGACTACGCTTTCGCAAGCGATCTTCCCGATCCGGAGCTTGCAAGCCTCGCCTGGCTCGCCGGCTGCTACCGCTTCACCCGCTACAAGGCCGATCAGACCAAGCCGGCCCGCCTAAAGCTGCCCGAAGGCGCCGATCCCGATAAGGTTACGGCGCTGGCGCAGGCCACCTATTTCGGCCGTGATCTGATCAACACGCCGGCCAACGATCTCGGCCCAGCCGAGTTGGAGACGGCCGTGCGCGATCTCGGCCACACCTTCGGCGCCAGCGTGAAGGTCACCGAAGGCCGCGATCTCCTGGCCGACAATTTTCCCATGATCCATGCGGTCGGCCGCGCCAGCGATCGGCCCCCGCGGCTGATCGACCTCACCTGGGGCAAGCCGGACGCGCCGAAGCTCACAATCGTGGGCAAGGGCATCTGCTTCGATACCGGCGGTCTCAACATGAAGCCGGGCAGCGGCATGCTTCTAATGAAGAAGGATATGGGCGGGGCCGCCGCGGCTCTGGCCACCGCCTTCCTCGTCATGCAGGCAGATCTGCCCGTGCGCCTTCGCGTGCTGATCCCCGCGGCCGACAACAACATCTCCGGCAATGCCTTCCGCCCCGGCGACGTGCTGCAGAGCCGCAGCGGCAAGACCGTCGAGATCGGCAACACCGATGCCGAAGGCCGCCTCGTCTTGGCCGATGCGTTGGCCCTCGCCGACGAGGAAGAGCCGGACTATCTCATCACGTTTGCGACGCTCACAGGCGCGGCCCGCTCCGCACTCGGCCCGGACCTGCCACCGCTCTATAGCGACGACGACGATTTTGCCCAGGCGCTTCTGGAGGCGGGCACGAAAACGGGCGATCCCGTCTGGCGCATGCCCTTCTGGAACCCCTACGACGAGTGGCTGAAGAGCTCCATCGCCGACGTGAACCACATCTCCCAAGGGCCCTTCGCCGGCTCCATCACGGCAGCGCTCTTCCTGCGCCGCTTTGTGGAGAAAGCGAAGCGCTTCGCACATTTCGACATCTATGGCTGGGTGCCGCGTCCCACGCCGGGCCGGCCCCAGGGCGGCGAGCCCCACGGGGCGCGGGCGCTCTTCGCGTTCCTTCAGAAGACCTTCGGCAAGGCGGAGGGCTAGCGCGTGACCACGGACGGTCCGCCAGACCCCCGGCTTCACCCTTATCGCGACGACCTCGCCGCCGATTACTTGCGCGGGCAGATCGAGGCGCCTCGCTATGTCGAAGGCACGGCCTATCGCGTCGCGGTTTCCCATCTGCCGCTGCGGCGGGCCCCGAAAGCCGATGCCCCGTTGGAGACCGAAGCCCTCTTTGGCGAGACGGCGACCGTCTATGACGAAAAGGACGGCTGGGGGTGGGCCCAGATCCAGGACGGTTATGTCGGCTATCTGAAGATGGAAGGTTTGGCGGAAGACGCACCCAAGCCTACCCATCGGCTCACGGCGTTGCGCAGCTATCTCTATCCGAAACCGGACATCAAGACGCCGCCCCTCGATCTGATCAACATGAATGCGCTCCTGGTAGCGGACGGCAAGGAAGGACCCTTCCTGCCCCTTGCAACAGGCGGCTATGTCTTCGCCCGCCACGCAAAGCCGCTTCAGACTGCGGCGGAGGACTACGTCGCCATCGCCGAGATGTTCCTAGGCACGCCGTATCTCTGGGGCGGCAAGACGAGCCTCGGCCTCGATTGCTCAGGCCTCGTGCAGCTCTCGCTTCAGGCAGCTGGCTTCGACTGCCCGCGGGATACGGATATGCAGCGGGGCGCGCTTGGCGAAAAGGTAGAAGATCTCGCAGATCTCCGCCGCGGCGATATCGTCTTCTGGCCCGGCCATGTCGGCATCATGCGCTCCACCATCGCGCTGCTCCACGCCAACGCCCACCACATGGCGGTGGCGGTCGAGCCACTGGAAGATGCGAAGGCGAGGATTGCCAGCGAAGGGGCTGCGGAGATGGAGGTGAGGCGGATGCCCGCTCTCAGCGGCGGCGGGGCCGCCGTCTAGATCACGTTGAAGAGATACAGCAGGATGATGATGGGGATCGGGATTCCGATTATCCATAGAATGACGCCGCGCATGAAAACTGCTCCGTCTACGTCTCCAGATTTCAGGAGATAAGAACGTCGCGTTCGGCGGCCGGTTCCTGCGGCAAACTTCCCTAGGTCGAAACGGCGTCCGTCCCGGCAGCCTCCAGCTCGAAGGCCGCGGCCAGCAGAGCCTTCGTGTAATCCGTCTTCGGATTGTCGAACACGGCGTCCGCCGGCCCTTTCTCCACCACCTTGCCGTCGCGCATCACGATGATGGAGTTGGCGAGCGCCCGGACCACCTTCAGGTCGTGGCTGATGAAGAGATAGGCGAGGCTGTAGCGCTTCTGTAGGTCGCGCAGGAGATCCACGATCTGGGCCTGCACCGAAACGTCCAGCGCCGAGGTCGGCTCGTCCAGCACCAGGAATTTCGGCTCCAGCACCAGAGCGCGCGCAATGGCGATGCGCTGCCGCTGTCCGCCGGAGAATTCGTGCGGGTAGCGGTCCTGGGTGGCGGGGCTGAGCCCCACCTCCTTCAGCGCCTTGGAGACCCGCGCCCGGCGCTCGTCGGCGCTCAAGCCGCGCTTCTGCACCAGCAGCCCTTCCTCGATGATCTGGCTGACCGAGAGCCGAGGGGACAGCGACCCATACGGATCCTGGAAGACGATCTGCATCTCCCGCCGGTAAGGGCGCATCTCCTTGCTCTCCAGCCCGTCGATGCGGTTGCCGAGATAGACCACAGGCCCTTCGCTTGAAATGAGCCGGAGTAGGGCGAGGCCCAGCGTCGTCTTGCCGGAGCCGGATTCGCCAACCACGCCGACCGTCTGGCCTTCCTGCACGGCAACATCGACGCCATCGACCGCCTTGATATAGCCGACCGTCCGCCGCAGGAAACCGCGGCGGATCGGGAACCAGACCTTCAGATCGTCGGCCTCCAGAATGACCGGCGCCTTTGGGTCTGCCTTCGGCGGCTTGCCCTTGGGCTCCGAGGCGAGGAGATGCTTGGTGTAGGGGTGCTTCGGCGCCTTGAAGATCTGCTTGGTCGACCCGTGCTCGACGATCTCGCCATTGGTCATCACGCAGACCCGGTCCGCCATCTTCCGCACGATCCCCAGATCGTGGGTGATCAGCAGCATGGCCATGTCGAGCTTCTCGCGCAGCCGCAGCAACAGCTCCAGGATTTGCGCCTGAATGGTCACGTCGAGCGCCGTGGTCGGCTCGTCCGCGATCAGGAGATCCGGATCGTTGGCCAGCGCCATGGCGATCATCACGCGCTGGCGCTGACCGCCGGAAAGCTGATGAGGATAGGAATTGAGTCGCTCTTCCGGATTGTCGATGCCCACCGCATCGAGCAGCTCCAGCACCCGTACCTGGGCCGCCTTGCCGGAGATGCCCTGATGGATGGTCATCACCTCCGCCACCTGCTTCTCGATCGTGTGCAGCGGGTTCAGGGAGGTCATGGGCTCCTGGAAGATCATGGAGATCTCATCGCCGCGGATCTTGCGCAAATCCGACTGACGCATCTTCAGGATGTTCTTGTCCTTGTAGATGATCTCGCCGCTCGGATGGTTCGCCGCCGGGTAGGGCAGCAGCCGCAGGATCGAAAGCGCGCTGACCGTCTTGCCGGAGCCGGATTCGCCCACCAGTGCCACCGTCTCCTTCTTGCCGATGTCGAAGGAGATGCTCTTCACCGCATGAACGGCGCTCTCTCCTTTGCCGAAATCGACCGAGAGGTCCTTCACGGTCAGGAGCTTATCGCCGCCGCGGGTCGCGTCGTTATCGGTCGTCGTGCCGTCAGTGGCCATGAGACGTCTCCGTCGCTGCGTCGGCGCAGCCTTCGCATTCTACTTCGACCGTTGCGTGGTTCAGTCCGAACCGCTCGGCCAGCCGTTGCTTGATGCCGCGCACCACATCGTCCATCGCCGTCGGCTGCTCGATGGAGGCGTGGAGGGTCACCATGGATCGCTCCTGGGTGATCGCCCAGACATGGACGTGATGCACATCCTCGACGCCGGCTACGTTGGCCACCAGGTCGGGCCCGATCTCCCGGCTGTCGACCTCGGGTGGAGCGCCTTCCAGCAGGATATGGGCTGAGGCCTTCACCACGTACCAGCCGCTGCGCAGGATGATCAGCGCGACCAGCACCGAGAGCAGGGGATCGATCGGCGTCCAGCCGGTCCAGTAGATCACGCCGCCCGCGGCCAGCGCGGCCACGGAGCCCAGCAGGTCACCCAGCACATGGACCGCGGCGCCCCGCACATTGAGGTTTTCGCGGTCGGCGCCATGGAGCAGCCAGAACGCGCCGATATTCACAAGGAGACCCAACGCGGCCACGATCATCATGACCCCGCCTTCGACCTCGGCGCCTTCGGTGAGACGCTCATAAGCTTCGTAGACAATCCACGCGGCGATCACGAAGAGCGTTAGCCCGTTCACGAAGGCCACCAGCACCTGGAACCGGTCGAACCCGTAGGTGCGCTTCCAGTCGGCCGGTCGGCGGGCCAGCCGGAAGCCGAACCAGGCAAGCGCGAGCGACGCGAAATCGGTCAGCATGTGGCCCGCATCGGCGATCAGCGCCAGAGACCCGGAGATCACACCGCCCACCACCTCGGCGATCATAAAGAGACCGGTGATGGCCGCGGCGAGCGCCATGCGCGTCTCGTTGCTCTTGTTCACGTGGTTATGGTCGTGAGAGCCGTGCATCCGCTTATCCTTCCGCCGCGCCGTAGGCCTTGCGCGGATCGAAGGCATCGCGCACCGCCTCGCCGATGAAGATCAACAGGCTCAGCATGATGCCGATGACGAAAAAGGCCGTCAGCCCGAGCCAGGGCGCATGCAGGTTGTCCTTGCCCTGGGCCAGCAGCTCGCCGAGGGACGGCGATCCCGGCGGCAGGCCAAAGCCGAGGAAGTCCAGCGACGTCAATGTGGTGATCGAGCCGTTCAGGATGAAGGGCATGAAGGTCAGGGTCGCCACCATGGCGTTGGGCAGCAGGTGCTTCCACATGATGGTCCAATTGCCCAGGCCCAGCGCCTTGGCCGCGGTGACGTATTCGAAATTGCGCGCCCGCAGGAACTCCGCCCGCACCAGCCCGACCAACGCGACCCAAGAGAAGGCCAGCAGGATGCCGAGCAGGATCCAGAAATTCGGCTCGATGACGGCAGCCACGATGATCAGCAGATAGAGCTGGGGCACGCTGGTCCAAATCTCGATGAAGCGCTGGAACAGCAAGTCCGTCCACCCGCCGAAATAGCCCTGCACGGCGCCGGCCGCCACGCCGATGACCGACGAGAGCAAGGTCAGCACCAAGCCGAACAGCACCGAGATGCGGAAACCATAAATGATGCGCGCGACCACGTCCCGGCCCTGGTCGTCAGTGCCGAGCCAGTTCCACTCCAACTCGTCGTTGCAAGGGTGGAAGCCGTCCTCGATCGCCTTCTCGCAGTCTTCCTTGGTCAGAAGCCAGGTCGGCTTCGACGGGAAGGCCATGGGCGGGTCCTTGTTCTCCGTGTTGTAGGAGAAGCGGATCGGCGGCCACAGTATCCAGCCGTCCCCGTCCACCTCGATCATCTCCTGCACGGCCGGATCGCGGTAGTCGGCCTCCGTCTCGAAGAAGCCGCCGAATGTGGTTTCGGGATAGGATTTGAAGATCGGGCTGTAGAGCTCGCCCTGATAGTCGACCAGCAGCGGCTTGTCGTTGGCCACGAACTCGGCGAACAGGCTGATGACGAACAGGATCAGGAAGATCCACAGCGACCAGTAGCCCCGCTTGTGGGATTTGAAGATCGTCCAGCGCCGCTTGTTGACCGGCGAGACCCTGATCCAAGGGCGGTTTGCTGCCGCCGCTTCGGCGGCTTCCTGTTCTTCGATGGCGACATCGGTGGGAGCGTCCATATCAGACCTCCCTCGTCTCGAAATCGATACGCGGATCGACCCAGGTATAGGTGAGATCCGAGATCAGATTCATGATCAGCCCGAGCAAGGAGAAGATGTAAACGGTCGCGAACACGACCGGATAGTCCCGGTTCACAACGGATTCGAAGCCGAGCAAGCCGAGCCCGTCCAGGCTGAAGATGGTCTCAATCAGCAAGGAGCCTGCGAAGAACGCCCCAATGAACGCGCCAGGGAAGCCGGCGATAATGATCAGCATGGCGTTGCGGAAGATGTGCCCGTAGAGCACTGAGTGCTCGGTGAGCCCCTTGGCCCGCGCCGTCATCACGTATTGCTTCCGGATCTCCTCCAGGAACGAGTTCTTGGTGAGGAAGGTCGTGGTCGCGAAGGCCGAGAGGGCCATGGCGAACATCGGCAGCACGAGATGCCAGAAATAGTCGAGGATCTTCGAATACCAGGGCAGCTCCGACCAATTCTCCGAGACCAGCCCCCGCAACGGGAACCAGCTAAAGAACGAGCCGCCGGCGAACAGCACGATCAGGAAGACCGCCACCAGGAAGCCCGGGATCGCGTAGCCCAGAATAATCGCGCTGCTGGTCCAGACATCGAACTTGCTGCCGTCGGAGACCGCCTTCCGGATTCCGAGCGGGATGGAGATCGAATAGGAGATCAGCGTCATCCAGAGCCCGAGCGAGATGGAGACCGGCATCTTTTCCCAGATCAGCGAGAGCACGCTGGTGTCGCGGTAATAGCTCTCCCCGAAATCGAAGCGGAGATAATCCCAGACCATCAGGCCGAAGCGCTCATAGGCCGGCTTGTCGAAGCCGAACTGCTTCTCCAGGCTCTTGATGAATTCGGGATCAAGGCCCTGCGCGCCGCGGTATTTGGAGTTAGAGGAGACGTCTCCCGGCGACATCTGCGATCCGCCGCTGCCGCTGAAATCGCCCCCGCCGCCGCTGATCTTCGCCGTCGCGGAGACGTCGGAGCCCGTAAGCTGGGCGATCATGCGCTCCACCGGCCCGCCCGGTGCGAACTGCACAACCACGAAGGTCATCAGCATGATGCCGAGCATGGTCGGGATGATCAGCAGAACTCTGCGGAAGATATAGGCTGTCATGCAGGTCCGGGTTGCGTTGCCTTAGTTGGTCTTATGGAGCTGTCGCAAATCTCGATACAGCATGTTTCGCAGTCTCATGCCACAGGGGGCGGAACGTTCGTCCAGGCGTCAGTCCAGGCGTCTCTTGCGGAAGCGGATCACGACTAGGGCCAGTAGCCCGGCGAAGACGAGCGCAGCGATCAGATAGCCGATGGCGAAATCGTCCTCCTCCGGCGCCTCGGCCTTCTGCACGGTCTCGTCTTCCTGCAGGGGATCGCGCGGGCCGTCCTGCTTAGCGTTGGCGGTGATCTTCGAATCCGCGACCGCGCTGCCGGCAAGCGCCTCGGCCTTTGCCTCGTCATACCACCACGTATCGAGAATGCCGCGCTCGAAACGGGGCTTCTGCTCCGGCTGTGAGAACTTGTCCCAATAAGCGACCGTGTGGGTGCCCTTGTACCAATGGGGCACCCAGTAATGGCCGGCGCGCAGCACCCGGTCCAGCGCCCGCGCCGCCGTCACCAGCTCGCCACGGCTCTCCGCCTCGATGATGTGGGATATCAGCTCGTCGGCCGCCGGGTTGGCGATGCCCGCCAGGTTAAGCGAGCCTGTCAGATTGGCGGCCTCCGAGCCGAAATAGCTGCGCAGCTCCGGTCCCGGCGTCAGCTCCATGCCGTAGCGCTGGGTCACGACGTCGAAGTCGAACCCCTTCAGCCGCTGCTGATACTGGGAGGGGTCGACCATGCGCATGCGTGCCTGGATCCCCAGCCGCTTCAAGTTGCGGATATAGGGCGCCGTCACGCGCTCGAAGGCCGGCTCGAAATTGAGGAACTCCAGGGTCAGCGGTTCGCCGTCCGCATTGACGCGAACGCCGTTTTCGACCGTCCAGCCAGCCTCCCTCAGGAGCGCATCCGCCTTCTTCAGAAGCGATCGGTCGTGGCCCGAGCCGTCGGTGGCCGGCGGCGTGTAGGCCTCGCCCTTCGCCGCTTCCGGGACATCGGCGGAGAGGGAATCAAGCAGCGCCAGTTCCTTGTCCGTCGGCTTGCCTTCGGCCCGCATGGCGGAGTTCTCGAAATAGCTCTGGGTCCGGTCGTAGAGCCCGTAGAAGAGATTGCGGTTGGTCCACTCGAAATCGAAAGCAAGCCCGAGCGCCTCGCGCACCTTCGGGTCCTTCAGGGCATCACGCCGCGTGTTCAGGAACCAGCCTTGGGTGCCCGACGGCGTCTCGTCGGGCAGGGTCTTTTTCTGGACGCGCCCCGACGTGATGGCGGGGAAGTCGTACTCCGTAGCCCAGACCTTGGAGGTGAACTCCTCGCGGAAATCGTAGGTGCCGGCCTTGAAGGCTTCCATCGAGGCCGTGCGGTCGCGGAAATATTCGAAGCGGATCTCGTCGAAGTTCCAGCGGCCCTTGTTCACCGGCAGGTCTTTCGCCCAATAGTCGGGATCGCGCTTATAGGTGATGTTCCGCCCCTGGCGCAGGTCCTCGACCTTATAGGGGCCGGAGCCCATGGGTGGCTCCAGGGTCGTCTCGGCGAAATCCTTGTCGGCGTAGTAGGCCTTGGAGAAGATCGGCAGTCCCGCAACGGTCAGCGGCAGATCCCGGACCTGGTTGCCCTTGAACTGGTAGCGCACCGTCTCGTCGTCGATCGCCTCGGCGCTCTCCACGTCGCGGAGCATCTGGCGGTAGAGCGGGTGGCCCTTCTCCTTCAGGGTCTCCAGGGAGAAGACCACGTCTTCCGCCGTGAGCTTGCTGCCGTCATGGAAGCGGGCCTCGGGGCGGAGCTTGAAGGTCACGGACATGCCGTCATCGGCGACCTCGCCCGATTTCGCCACCAGCCCATAGACAGCATCCGGCTCGTCCTGGGCGCGGGTCATCAGGCTGTCGAACAGCATCTCCATGCCCTGCGCCGCATCGCCTTTGAGGATGTACGGGTTGAGGCTGTTGAAGGTGGTGACGCCGCCCCAGCCGATCAGGCTGAAGCGGCCGCCCTTGGGCGCATCCGGATTGACGTAGTCGAAATGCTCGAAATCCGCCGGGTATTTCAGATCGCCAAAGGCCGAAAGACCGTGCTTCGGCTCTGAAGCTTCGGCCCCGAATGCTCCGAAAACCAGAGCGGCGGCAAACAGGCAGGCGGCGATGCTGCCGCGATGGGTCGGCCTCGCGCTCACCGCCATCTAGTTCGCGCCTCCGGGCAGCTTGGCGGCCTTCTCCTTGTCGTACCACCAGACCTGCATGAAGCCGGGCGTCAACTTAGGCAGCGTCTCCGGCTGGTCGTAGCGGTTCCAGTAGGCGATGCGGTCCACCGGCGAATACCAGTGAGGCACCACGAAATCGTTCCACAGAAGCACCCGGTCCAGGGCATGGGTCGCCGCGATGAGTTCCTCCCGGTCCTTGGCGAAGATCACCTTGTCGACAAGCTTATCGATCGCCGGGTCCTTGATGCCGATCAGATTCTGGCTGCCTTCCCGGTCCGCCGCATCCGAGCCCCAGTAATAGCGCTGCTCATTGCCGGGCGAGCGCGACTGGGCGAAGCTTGCGACGATGATGTCGTAATTGAACCGTTGAAGGCGGCGCGTGTACTGGGCGGAATCCACTAGGCGCTCGGTCGCCTTGATGCCCAGCTTCTCCAGATTGCGCATATAGGGCTGCACGACGCGCTCGAAGAGCGGGTTTACCAGCAGGAACTCCACCTGCATCTTCTCGCCCGTCTTCTCGTTGGTGAGCGCACCGTTCTTCACCTTCCAGCCGGCCTCGTTCAGAAGCTTCATGGCTTTGCGCAAGTTTGCGCGTAGGCCGCCCTTGCCCTCGGTGGTCGGGTTCTCGTGCACCTCGGTGAAGACCTCCGGCGGCACCTGATCCTTCACCTCGTTGAGGATTTCAAGCTCGCGCCCCTCGGGCAGCTTCTTCGGGGCGGCGAGCTCCGTATTCTCGAAATAGCTGCCCACCCGCTCGTACTGTCCAAAAAACAGGTTCTTGTTGGACCATTCGAAATCGAAGGCGAGATTGAACGCACGCCGGACGCGCGGGTCCTGGAACTTGGCGCGCCGGACATTGAAGGCGAAGCTCTGCATGGGAGCGGCGTTCCCCACGGGCACTTCTTCCCGCTTGATCCAGCCCTTCTCGACAGCCTCGAAATCGTACGCGGTCGCCCAGTTTTTCGAGCTGGATTCGTTGTGATAATCGAGCGAGCCCGCCTTGAACCCTTCGAAGGCCACCGTCGGATCCCGGTAATAGTCGAAGCGGATCGTGTCGTAGTTGTACTGGCCCTTGTTGATGGGCAGATCCTCGCCCCAGTAGTCGTCCACCCGCGCATAGGTGATCGAGCGGCCCGGCACGACCTTCCCGATCTTGTATGGGCCTGAACCAAGTGGCGGCTCCATGGTGGTCTTCAGGGGATCGCGCTGATTGCCCTTCTCGTCCTTTCCCGTCCACCAATGCTTCGGCAGGATGGTGAGCTGCCCCATGATGAAGGGAAGCTCCCGATTGTTCTTGGAGTCGAACGTGAAGGTGACCTGGCGGTCGCCGGTCTTCTCCGCCGATTTCACGTTCTTGTAGTAGAGGCCGAGCTGCGGATTGGCCTTCTTATTGATTTCCAGGCTGTAGATCACGTCTTCGACGGTAATCGGCTTTCCGTCATGCCATTTCGCGCCGTCGCGCAGCTTGAACGTGACCGAGGAATAATCGTCCGGATGGGAGATCCATTCGGCGATTTGCCCATAAGCGGTCGATTCCTCGTCCAGGCTGCTGGAGGTCAAGGACTCGTAGATCAGCCCGAGGCCTGCCGCGGACGCGCCCTTGTAGAGAACCGGGTTGAGGCTATCGAACCCGCCAATCGCCGCCATGCGCACCCGGCCGCCCTTTGGCGCATCGGGGTTCACATAGTCGAAATGCGTGAAATCCGCCGGATATTGCGGTTCGCCCACGAGCGAGATGGCGTGCTCATGAGCCTCGTCCTGATGGGCCTCTTCGGCGCTGACAGCGGACGGCCCGGTCAGGACCAAAGCGGCCAGCAGAAGGGTTGCGAAGCTCAAGCCGGAGATGCGGGAAAAGATCATGCTGGATTTTCTGCTCGACAAGGACGGATGGAAACGGCCTGAAGCAGGGAGGCCCGAACCCGAGCTTATGGGCAGAAAAGGGCCTCAAAGTGCCAGCGCAACAGGCGGACTCTGCTGATCTCGGGTCTTACCATGGCGGGCCCAACGACCAAATGAATTATCGGTTAGGTGGATTTGCCCGCAAAGCGCCGGGAAAGGGCAGGGAAAGACGCCGGCTGCCCAAAAGAAAAGGGCGCCGGCAGAACCGGCGCCCTCATCGGATGTCTGTGATTGTGAGCGGGGACTACTGGGTGTCGCTCTCGCTCTCCATGCCGGCATCGGCGTTCGGCTCCTCGTCGGGTGCCGTGGTCTCCTCCGGCTCGTCGGCGGAGTCCGTGGTGGCGGGCTCAGAACCGGCATCCTCGTTCGGCTCCTCGCCGGAACCGGCGTCCTCGGCCGGCGCTTCGGAGGTGTCCTCGTCGGCAGCAGCGTTGGGCTCTTCGGCCGGTGCGCTCTCCGTGGAGGGCTCTTCCTCTTCGGACATGGGCTCCTCAGCAGGGCCTTCCTGCTGAGTCGTGGCCTTGTCGGCCTCTTCCTCGGTCGGCTCCGCGGCGGCGGAATCGTCGCCGCCTTCGCCGCCGGCCTCAGGCAGAGGCTTCGGATCGTCGCTGAGCGTGCGCAGATAGGCGATCACGTCGGCGCGCTTCTCCGCATCGGGCATGCCCGGATACATGGCCATCTTGGTGCCCGGGATATGCACGTTCGGATGCTCGATCATGTCGTCGAGATTGACGTAATCCCACTCGCCGCCATGATCGATCAGAGCCTGAGAGTAGTCGTAGCCCTCGTGGCTGCCGAGCTTACGGCCCACGACGTCATAGAGGTTGGGGCCGACCATGTTGGCGCCGCCTTTGTCGACGGTGTGGCAGCCCTTGCAGATACCCGCAGCCGACTCGCCCTTCTTGGGATCGGCGCTGGCCAGCAGGGTCAGAACTTCGTCGTCTCCGCCGCCTTCAGCTTCGGCAGCTTCGCCACCGGCAGCCTCGCCGCCTTCTTCCTTGGCGCCCGGAACTTCGTAGCCCGCATGTTCGGTCTCGTGTTCCGTCGTCAGGATGGTTATCAAGGTGCGGGTGCCGAAAAACAGCACCAGGGCCGCAAGCACGGCCATTGCAAGTTGGTTAAACCGATAGCTATTCATTCTGTCGTTTCCCCCGGAAGCAAAGGCATCTCAACCGTCTTATATGCGGCGGCCGCCGAGATTAATTGGCGCCAACCCGCATGGCAACTGAACCGATATCCAAAGTCTGGTTAGCATAGGACCCCAGAAGGGTCGCGCTAACCGGCTGTTTATGTCTACGAAACCCCATATGTGCAAGACTCTCATTATTATTCCTGCGCGGCTGCAAGCGAGCCGTTTGCCGCGGAAGCCCCTCGCACCCATCGCCGGCGAGCCCATGATCGTTCATGTTTGGCGCCGCGCCGTTGAATCCGAATGCGGTGAGGTGGTCGTGGCAACGGATTCAGAGGAAATCTCAGAGGCCATTTCGGGAGCGGGCGGCCGGGCCGTGCTTACCGATCCCGACCACCAAAGTGGCTCCGATCGCGTCTTCGAGGCCTTGTCGGCGGCCGATCCCGACAAGGAATGCGAAATCGTGGTCAATCTCCAGGGGGATCTTCCCACCCTGGACCCGGAGCTCGTCGCGGCTTGCGTCGACGCCCTGAAGCCGGGGGAGGCGGATATCGCAACTTTGGCCTGCGAGATCACCGACGAGGAAGAGCGCACCAATCCCCATGTGGTGAAGGCGGTGGGCACGCCGGCCGGCGAGAACCTCCTGCGGGCGCTTTATTTCACCCGGGCCACGGCACCTTACGGCGACGGGCCGCTCTATCATCACATCGGCATCTACGCCTATCGCCGGGCCGCGTTGGAGCGTTTCGTCTCCCTGCCGCCCTCGACTCTGGAGAAGCGCGAGAAGCTGGAGCAGCTGCGGGCGCTCGAGGCCAACATGCGCATCAATGTGGCCCTCGTTGACACCGTTCCGCTCGGTGTCGATACTCTGGCCGACCTCGCCAAGGCGCGGGGCATAATGGAAAATTCCGGCACATCATGAGCGACGCTGACCGCCAGAAAATCGCCTTCCAGGGCGAGCCCGGCGCCAATTCCCACCTGGCCTGCAAAGACGCCTATCCGGAAATGGAGCCGCTGCCTTGCGCGACCTTCGAGGACGCGCTCGCCGCGCTGAAATCGGGTGAGGCGGCGCTGGCCATGATCCCCATCGAGAATTCGGTGGCCGGCCGGGTCGCCGATATCCATCACCTCTTGCCGGAATCAGGCCTGTTCATCGTGGGCGAGCATTTCGAGCGGGTCCGCCATCAGCTTCTCGTACTGCCCGGCACCAAGCTCGAAGACCTGAAGACCGTCCACAGCCACACCATGGCGCTCGGCCAATGCCGCAATGTGATCCGCGAGTTGAAGCTCACCCCGGTGACCGAGGCCGATACGGCGGGGGCCGCCAAGGAGCTGGCTGAAACCAAGAACGCAACGGCCGCGGCCATCGCGTCGAGCCTGGCGGCGGAGATCTACGGGCTTGAGATCGCAAAGTCCGACATCGAGGATGCGGAGCACAACACGACCCGATTCGTCGTGCTTGCGACCGAGCCCCGGACGCCCGCTCTCGAAGAAGGGCCCACGGTCACCAGCTTCATGTTCCGGGTGCGCAACGTGCCGGCCGCTCTCTACAAGGCGCTCGGCGGCTTCGCCACCAATGGCGTGAACATGACCAAGCTGGAATCCTACCAGCTTGGCGGCAGCTTCAATGCGAGCCAGTTCTACGCCGATATCGAAGGCCATCCGGAAGAGCGAATGGTCCGGCTCGCCCTTGAAGAGCTCGCCTTCTATTCCGCCGAACTCACCATCTTCGGCACCTACCCGGCGAGCCCCTTCCGCGCCAAGCTGAAAGAGACGGCGGAAGAAGACTGATTCCTCCAGAGTGCTGTCCTGCGAATCGTCCTATTCTCGGGGCCTCCTTCGCCAATAAGGGAGCGCCCTCATGATCGGCCTCGCCATTGCTGCCCTTTGCGTGATCGCGCCGCTCCTGCACCTCTTCATCAGCAAGACGCCACGCACCAAGCTTCGCGTGGTGCGCATCCTGCTTCTCTACGGGCTCGTGATCGGAGCCGGCGTGATGGGCCTTCTCTTCGGCTTCATCCCCCACGTGTTCTTCCCCGATCAAGCGGCGAAGATGATCGGCTGGCAGCCGAGCCCCTTCCAGTTCGAGGTGGGGATCCATGACGGCGCTTGGGGGCTGCTCGGCTTCCTGTGCATCTGGATCGGCGGCACGTTCTGGCTGGCCACGGGGCTGGGCTGGGCCCTCTTCATGCTGGGGGCCACCTACGGCCATATCTATCAGACCGTCACCCACGACAACTACGCGCCCTACAACTTCCTTATGATCTTCTCCGACGGTTTCATCGCCCTGTGGCTGCTCGGGCTGCTGTTCGTCTATTGGCGGATGGGCGGTTTCGAACGGGACGCCTGAGCGCGTCAGCCGCGTCATCGATCGCCCCTCTACAAGGGTTGCTATACCCCGGGGGATAAACGATATAGTCCGGTTAGGGAGGTTGGCAGCAGGCGCGTGCCTCGCCAACCGGGTCAGGTCCGGAAGGAAGCAGCCCTAACGAGCGTTTCGCGGGTTGCTCGTCCAGCCTCCCACTTCCTCCGATGACCGGCAGGCGGCGCCGTGGCATGCGCTTCGGCCGCCGAACGGCGCGATAAACATCTGGCGCCCAATCGATCTTTTGAGGATTATCGCCCGATGGCCGAAGCCGGCGACACAGCAAAATCCAGCGGGCACAAGGATTCAGGGCATGCCGCGCTTGCCCGGAAATACCGCCCCAGCACCTTCTCCGAGCTGATCGGCCAGGAGGCCATGGTGCAGACGCTGAAAAACGCGTTTGCCGCCGACCGGATCGCCCAGGCCTATATGCTGACCGGCGTTCGCGGGGTGGGGAAGACCACCACGGCGCGCCTGATCGCCCGCGGTCTCAATTATGAGACCAAGGAGGGTGATAGCGGCCCCACCGTCGAATACTCCGACGAAGGCGAGCATTGCCGCGCCATCCTGGAAGGCCGGCATCTCGACGTGATCGAGATGGACGCGGCATCCCACACCGGGATCGACGATATCCGCGATATCATCGATAGCGCCCAGTACAAGCCCAACACCGCGCGCTACAAGGTCTACATCATCGACGAGGTGCACATGCTCTCGCGCCAGGCCTTCAACGGCCTGCTGAAGACGCTGGAAGAGCCGCCCGCCCATGTGAAGTTCATCTTCGCCACAACGGAAGTGCGGAAAGTGCCGGTGACGGTGCTGTCCCGCTGCCAGCGCTTCGACCTGAAGCGCATCGATATCGAGCCCCTGGTGGCGCATCTCGATTACGTCGCGAAATCCGAAGACGCCCAGGTCGATAAGCCCGCCCTCAATCTCATCGCCAAATCCGCCGAAGGCTCGGTGCGCGATGCGCTCTCCATCCTGGACCGCGCCATCGCCTTTGCCGGCGGCAGCCTGGATCTGGCCCAGGCCAGCGCGCTGCTCGGCCTAGCCGACCGCGGCCGCATCTTCGATCTCCTGGAGACCGTGCTGAAGGGCGACGCGGGCGAGGCTCTGAAGCAGCTCGATGCGCTTAACCGCGACGGGGCGGAGCCCGTTCAGGTGATCTCCGATCTGGCGGAAGCCGTGCACACTGTGACCCGCGCCAAGGCCATGGGCGAGGAAGGCCGCGACGCGAGCCTGCCCGAAGCCCAGGCCGACCGCGCCGCCGAGCTCGGCGGCAAGCTTTCCATGGCCGTCCTGGCCCGCGCCTGGCAGATGCTGCTTAAAGGGCATGAGGAAGTGGAGAACGCGCCCCGGCCGTTGGCCGCCGCCGACATGGTGCTGGTGCGGCTAGCCTACGCCGCCGACCTGCCGAGCCCCGGCGATCTCATCAAGCGTCTGGAGCAGGGGGAGGGCGCCGCACCGGCCCGTGGCCAAAGCGCGCCTCAGGGAAGCGCATCAGAAGGGAGTCGCGACCCCGAGCCCGTCGCGCAAGCCGAAGCGCCTCCGGCGGAATCGGAGAATCCGGCTCCGCCCGACGTGGCGTTCGACCCCGGACCGGAGCCTCAATCCGCACCCGAGCCTGAGTCCATCGAAGCCAATGCCGATCCGCGCAGCTTCGAGGAGATCGTGCAGCTTGCCGAAGACAGACGCGACCTGTTGCTCAAGAACGCTCTTATGGAGAAGGTGCGCCTGGTCTCCTTCCGCCCCGGCTCCATCGAGATCAATCTGCAGCCCGATGCCCACAAGGAGCTGACCCAGGAGCTGAGCCGCGCCCTGAAGCGTTGGACCGGCCGGGCCTGGGGCGTCGTCGTCACCAACGAGAAGGAAGGCGACATCACCTTGGGCGAGAAGCGCCGCCGGGAGCGAGACGCCGAGCTTGCGAGGGTGAAGGAGCATCCGGCGGTGAAGGAGGTGTTCGAGCGCTTCCCCGACGCCAAGATCAAGGCGGTGCGCCCGCTTTCCAGCGGCGAGCCGGCGCCGGCCGATGACGCGCTGAGCGACGAGGCTCCAACGGATGAGCCTTTGACGGACGAGCCTTGGGAAGACGGCAGCGATTTCGACAACAATGATGATTTCCCCGACAGACGCATGAGCGAGGACGGCAGAAAACGATGAAGAACCTGATGGGCATGATGAAGCAGGCGCAGGAGATGCAGGGCCGCATGACGGCGCTGCAGGAGGAGCTTGCTCAGGCCATTGTGGAGGGGCAGTCCGGTGGCGGCATGGTCCTCGTCACACTGAACGGCAAGGGCGAGATGATCGGCGTGAAGCTCGATCCCTCCCTGATGAAGCCCGACGAGTCCGAGATCGTGGAAGACCTCATCGTCGCCGCCCATAACGACGCCAAGTCCAAGGTCGAGACCATGATGCAGGACAAGATGAAGGAGCTGACCGGCGGCCTCCCTCTCCCGCCTGGCATGAATCCGTTCGGCAACTAAGGTGGCGTTTCCCCGACGACTCCTCCGCTTGGCATGGCGTGCTCCCTCTCCCCGTGGGGGAGAGGTGAACGACCTTGCTTGCACGGACTAACGATGGCGCGCGGCACCGCTAGCCCCGAGATCGAACAGCTCATCCAGCTGCTGGCCCGGCTTCCCGGCCTCGGCCCCCGTTCGGCCAGGCGCGCCGCCCTCGATCTGGTGAAGAAGAAGGAGCAGCTGCTCCAGCCGCTCGCCACCGCGCTGGCCACCGCGCGCGACACTATCGTCACCTGCGAGACCTGCGGCAATATCGATACGGTCAGCCCCTGCACCATCTGCCGGGACGAGACCCGCGACCGCACAATGATTTGCGTGGTGGAGGAGGTGGGCGACCTCTGGGCGCTGGAGCGTGCCGGCGTCCTGCAAGGCCTCTATCACGTGCTGGGCGGCACCCTGTCGCCCCTCGACGGCATCGGCCCCGAAGATATTACCATCGGCAAGCTGGTGGAGCGCGCCCGCGCTCCGGAGGTGACCGAGGTCCTGCTCGCCCTCAACGCGACCGTTGAAGGCCAATCCACGGCCCATTTCATCTCCGATCAGCTCGCCGATTGCGGTGTTGACGTCTACCGCCTGGCCCATGGCGTGCCGGTGGGCGGCGAGCTCGACTATCTCGACGACGGCACCCTCGCCGCCGCCGTCAAAGCCAAGAAGATGGTTTAGAGCTTCGCACTACTCCGCCAGCTTCGCGTTCACCCCGCGGGACAGTTCCTGCATGCACTGATCGGAGAGATTGACGCTCTGGATGGTCTCGATGAAGCCGTCCTGCTCCATCTCGCTGCCGACCCAGATGCCGAGCGGCGCGGCGATGATTGCGGCGGTCAGCATGCCGAAAACGAAGGTGATGATGCGGCCCATAGGGATCTCCACGCGTTTTTGAGGTCTGGCCTCTTTTCGAGTCGTCTTTTGCCGTTCAAGTTCTGCGCCAGTTCAGACGCCTTTCGAAACCGGCGCGGCGGGCTGCTCGATCTCGGTGATCTTTCCCGCCGCGGGCGCGGCATTGCCGCCGTCGAGTCCCGGCGAAGGCTCTCCTTCCGCCTCTTCGACGAAGTCCTTCTTCGACCACGGCGCAACCTTGAAGAGCAACAGCATGCCGGGAATGGCGACGATGGCGCAAATAACGAAGAACTGCGTCCAGCCAACGGCTTCGACGATGTAGCCGGTTGAAGCGTTCGCAAAGGTGCGCGGCACAGCGAGGAGGCTGGTGAAAAGCGCGAACTGGGTGGCCGTGAAAGCCCGGCTCGTTTCTCTTGCCATGAAGGCGGTCAGCGCGATGGCGCCGAGCCCAACCCCGAGATACTCCCCGCTCACCACGACGAACAATCCGGGGAGCGAGTGGCCCGCCTGGCTCAGCCAGATGAACGGGAAGATCGTCGCGACCTGCACAAGGCCGAATAGCCAAAGCGCCCGATTGATGCTGATCTTCAGCATGATGATGCCACCGAGGACGCCGCCTGCGATGCTGGCCCAAAGCCCCGCCACCTTCGCCACGGACCCGATCTCGGCCAGGCTGTAGCCCATGTCGATATAGAATGGCGTGGCGAGCGCCGTCGCCATGTTGTCTCCGAGCTTGTAGAGAAATAGAAAGCCGAGGATGGCGAGCCCGGTCTTGATGCCGCCGTCGCGGCTGAAGAACTCGATGAACGGATCGACCACCGCCTCCCGCAAGGAGTGGGGCGCCAGCGTATCGTCGCTCATCTCTTTCATGACGAGCGTGGTTACGATACCGACGATCATGAAGCCGCCGGTGATCCAGAATACCAGCCACCAGGGCTGAAACTCCGCCAAGATCAGAGAGAGCGAACCGGGCACGAGCCCTGAAATCCGGTAAGCGTTCACGAAGATCGACGTGCCGGTGCCGAGCTCGTCGTCGGCGAGCAGCTCCCGGCGGTAGGCGTCGATCACGATGTCCTGGCTGGCGCTGAACAGGGCGACCACGAAGACGATGGCCACGATGGTTTGCAGCGATGTCGTCGGACTGAAATGGCCGAGCATGCCGATGGAGACCAGCAGGACGACCTGCACCAGCAGCGCCCAGCCCCGCCGCCGCCCCAGGAAGGGCAGCTTGTAGCGGTCCATCAGGGGCGACCAGACGAACTTCCAGGTGTAAGGGAGCCCCACCAGGGCGAACAGGCCGATGGTGGCGAGGTCGACATCCTCGCTCCGCAGCCAGGCCGGGACCAGGGAGATCAGGACATAAAGCGGAAGACCGGAGGTGAAGCCTAAGAAGATGCAGGCCAGCATCTTCCGCGTGAACAGAATCTCGGTCCAGCTTCGCCGCGCGTGGGCTACGCCCTCTGTGTCCGTTTCGCCGGCGTCTGTCATTCTTCAAGCCCCACGTTCTTCAAACGCCATAGCAGGCCGGACCGCCCCCGTCATACGAAAGGTCGCGCTGCGCTTTTCGAACCATTTGATGGCACCCACGTTTGGCAGCGGAAAGGCAAAGCGCAAACGCCGAAAGGACGAAACCATGGCGAAGAACACCTCCCGCGTCGTCTGCATCGACCATATTGCGATCCGGGTCAGCGACTACGAAAAGTCGAAGGCGTTCTACAGCGCCCTGTTCGACTTTCTCGGCTTCGAGGTGCTGGACGAATATCCACAGATGATGGGCTGGACCAACGGCCAGACCCGCTACTGGATCGGCCAGGCCGAGGAGCCGGACCACGAATTCCGAATCGGCCAGCCCGGCTTTCATCACTATGCCTTTCAGCTCCGCAGCCGCAAAGACGTGGACGAGCTCCAGGCTTTCCTGGAAGAGCAGGGCGTGGAGATTTTCGATCCCGCAGACGAGTATTACGAGGACTATTACGCGGTCTTCTTCCTCGATCCCGACGGGCTGAAGCTGGAAGGCATGAAATACGGTGAGAAGGGCGGCGCCTAGGAGCCCTTGACCTCCCGCTCAACCTCTTCCTCGGCCTCTTTTACATCCTTCTTGATCTCCTCTGCCGTCTCGCTGGTCAGCGGGTTGGCGGCTTGCGGATCGTCCGTGCCGCGCAGCACCGCGTAGATCAGCGCCGTCGACCAGCCGATCAGAAGGATGCCGTTGAGCGCGGTCATGGGGCCGAGCAGCCGCCATTCGGCCACCGGCACGATGTCGCCGTAACCCAGCGTCGTGTAGTTGGAGAAGGCGAAATAGACGAGCGGCGTGCCTGTCGGCGCGGCATCGACCCATTCATAGGTCTTCGCCCAGACACGCACCTCGAGATAATGCGCCATCACGACCAGCAGGCCGGCGACGTAGATAACCACCGTGCGCTGAATGATGCTCGGCCCAAGCATCTTGTAGTGGCGCAAGGCCGAGACGACCCGGACAATTGCCGCGAGCAGCACGGCGTGAATGACGAGATTGACCGCGCTGGCGCCGCCGCCGACGAACAGCTCGTCCCAGCTGACCGCGAGCATTTCCTGATGCAACGTTCCCCCCTTCGATAGACCGCGAGGCTATTCGCCCGCGAGCAGATCGGCCTGGCTGCGCCGCTCCGCCTGATCGGAGCCGCGTGTGATCCGCGGTCCCGACTGGGATTGCGACGGCGCGACCTCCGCCGGGCTCTGCTCGAATTCCAGGTTCTCGATCTTGCGGCCCCGCTTGGAGATCTTGTCCGACGATGTGACGATCTGGTCGATATCTTTGTTGGCCTGGGCGAAATGGGTCTGCAGATTGCCCACCCTATCGCCCAGCCGCCCGATATCGTCGCAGAGCATGGCCACCTCCTTCTGGATCAGCCCCGCCTGCTCGCGCATCTTCACGTCCTTCAGGATCGCCTGCATGGTCTGCACCGCCAGCATCAGCATGTTCGGCGCGCAGATCACGATGCGGGAGCGATGCGCCTTCTGCACCAGATCGGGGAAGTGCTCCGCCAGATCCGCATAGACGGATTCCGAGGGCACGAAGAGGATGGCGTTGTCTTGGGTCTCGCCTGTGATGAAATATTTCGACGCCATGTCGTCGATATGCTTGGCGACGTCGACCTTGATACGGCGGCCCGCCTCCTTCTGCTCCTGCTCGCCCCGGGCCACGCGGAACGCCTCGAACCCTTCGAGCGGAAACTTGGCGTCGATCACCACGCCGGCCTCGTTGTTCGGCATGTGGAGCAGACAATCGGGGCGCTTGCCGTTGGAGAGCGTCGCCTGGAACGTGTAGTGGCCGATCGGCAGCCCGTCCTTGATGATGGTCTCCATGCGCATCTGGCCGAACGCGCCGCGCGACTGCTTGTTAGCCAGGATCTGCTGCAGGCTCATCATGTTGGAGGAGAGATCGGTCAGGTTCTTCTGAGCCGTGTCGATCACCGCCAGCCGCTCGTGCAGCTTGGCGATGCTCTCATTGGTCCGCTGTGCGGTGGTCGTGAGATCGCTGCCGACGCGATGGCTGATCCGGTCCAGCCGCTCGTTCACCGCCCGCTGAAGCTGGCTGTGGCTCGAATTGCTGGCCTCGGCCAGGGTCTGCAGCCGGAACCTCAGCTCCGCCATCTGCTCGTCCTGGGTCCGGGCCTCAGTGCGCCGCCGCCCCAGCATCACCATGAAGACGACGAGGAGCGCGATCAGCAAAACCACGACGAGCCCCGCAAGCCCGAGCATCACCATGGCGGGATCGAGGGAAAGCCCGCCGATCTGAAGAGGTTCGGTCATCATCCGCGGCAATCTAAACCGATTCGCGCCTCCAAATGAGACCAAAACGGGAACATGCTCTGAGTTTCACGTCCGCTTCTGGGGGCCCGGCGGCGTCATCCTGAGGTGCATGCCGAAGGCATGCCTCGAAGGATGCGGCGGCCGTCCAGAAGACGCGGCCCATGCTTGGCGGCTGCTCGGCAAAGCGCCATTGACCGATCCTGCCGGCGCGCTTATCTCAGCCGCACATGGCTAAGCTTCCCATCATCACGGTCCCGGATCAGATCCTGCGCGAGACAGCGGCACCCGTCGAAGACATCGACGATGCCCTGAAGACGCTCATCGACGACATGTTCGAGACCATGTACGAGGCGCCGGGCATCGGTCTCGCAGCGCCCCAGGTCAATGTCGGCCGCCGGCTGATCGTCATGGACCCGTCCCACGACGAGGATGCGCCGGCCCCGCTGGTGATGATCAATCCGGAGATCCTGGAGCGCTCTGACGAGCTGCGCACCCATGAGGAGGGCTGCCTCTCGATCCCCGAATACACCGCGGAGATCGAGCGACCCCAGCGCACCCGTGTCCGCTTCATCGATGCGGAAGGCCGCGAACAGGAACAGGATTTCCTGGATCTCTGGTCCACTCTGGTGCAGCACGAGATCGACCACCTGAACGGCGTGCTGTTCATCGACTACCTCTCCCGCCTGAAGCGCGACATGGTCGTCCGCAAGCTCACCAAGCAAAAGCGCACCGAACAGCCGGCCTAGCGGGTTGCGTACCTCCACCTCCCGTTGCTGGCTCAGACCTCAATTCTGAGGTATTTTCGTACAGATTACGGAATAGGGGGACTGGATGAGGTGGGCTGCCGGCGTTCTCGTCTGCGCACTCACGGCTGTATTTTCGTTTGGCCCGGCGCTTGCGCTCGAGGGGCCGAACGCTGCCGGTCCCATCGGCGGCACGGACATCCACTCCGGTCAGCTCCCGCCGCCGGGCGTCTATGGCGGTGCTCTCGGCTACGTTTCCGAGGCCACCGACTTCAAAGGCCCCGATGGCGAAACCCTGTCGGCCTTCCGCGAGGCCGATCTGGAGAAGCAGTATTTCTCGCCGTTTCTCATGTACGTGCCGGAGTGGAAGCTGTTCGGAGGCTCCGTGGGCGTGCTGGGCTTTTTACCCATGGGCAACCAGTGCGGCCACTTCCAGATCGGTGAGGCGGAGAATTGCAGCGCAGGGCTCGGCGATCCTTACGTGGAGGTCGACTGGTCGTATTCCTTCGGCCATTACCGGCCGTCCAAGGACCCGGACGCCTATCCCGTTTTCGAAGGGCTCTCAGTCCTCTTCGGCTTCGGCATCACGTTCCCCTATGGCAGCTATGACGACGACACCAGGCAAGACCAGATCCTCAGCGCGAGCCTGAATGTCTGGGATTTCTCGCCCTCGGTCGGCATTACGTATGGGACCAAGCCCATTTTCCTGGAGGGCACCGAGTTCAGCGCCAAGCTCTTCTGGAACAACTATCTGAAGAACCCGTCCTCACGCTACGCGACCGGCGATCTCCTCAATGTGGATTTCGCCATCACCGAGCGCTGGGGCCGATTCCAGTTTGGCCTCGCCGGCTATTACGCGTGGCAGATCGAGGACGACACATGGGACGGCTTCGTGCTGCCGGCCCATGGCTGGCAGCTGGAAAGTCTCGGCCTGGGGCCAATCGTCAACTACGACATGCCGGAATACGATGCCTCCGTGAAGGTGAAGTCGTTCTTCACCGCCCACGAGGTGAACGCGATCGAGGCCTGGTACGTCGTGCTGGGCTGGTCCCAGAAGTTCTGACGCGTTAGCAGTTCGCCTCGACCAGAGCCTGGCCGGCATCGACCAGGTTCGGGTCGTCCGTCAGCTCCAGCACCTTGTGGGCGTCGCTGCAATTCTGGGCCGGGTCGTCATTGGCCGAGGCGCGCAGACCGTAGAACATCCCAACAAGCTCGTTTTCCGCCTGGGAATTGTCGATCAGCCGGGTGCAGGCATCCACGATCTCCGGATTGCTGCCCTGACCCTGGGTGCAGATCGCGAAATCCTGCTCCAGCGTGTCGTAGGCGGAAGCGGGCACGCTGGCGATCAAGGCGATGCCGAAAATCGGCAGAAGAAATTTGGCGGACATTCTCGTCTCCCTAGACGTGTAAACATTGAGCAAGAGACGAGTTTAGCGGGAAAAATGCGACCCGCGATAAAGATTGTATGAAATAAGGAGACGCAACCGTAAACGGTTCAGCCGATTGGCTTTTCTCCCTTCGCTGCGAGGAGCCCCCTAGAACTTCCAACTCGCACGACCCTTGATGCCGTGCTCGTCAGCGTCGGAGGTGAACTGGCCGTCATAGGCGATGGAGAGCGTCGCGTCGGGCGTCACCGCAAAGTCGAGGCCGGCCTGAACGAGAGCAGAGTCACGCGCGATCGGCGTGCCCTGGATGGAGAAGTCCGGCCCGGCGGACGCGAAGGCGAGCGCAAGGTCCGTATCGACCGAGTCGAAGGCATGGAGCCAGGCGACGGAGACGTTGGGCGTGATGACCGTGTCGCCGAAAGCCATGGTGGTGGCGGCCCGGAAACCGGTCGTGGAGTAGGTCACATCTTCGTTGTAGCCGGCCGATGTCAGTGCTGCGAGGGCACCGCTCTCGGTGAAGCCGTCGGTCTCCTG
The DNA here is from genome assembly GCF_042676065.1 of Methyloligella solikamskensis. Classification (NCBI taxonomy): domain Bacteria; kingdom Pseudomonadati; phylum Pseudomonadota; class Alphaproteobacteria; order Hyphomicrobiales; family Hyphomicrobiaceae; genus Methyloligella; species Methyloligella solikamskensis. Next base: position 135,896 of record NZ_JBHTJO010000002.1, read on the forward strand.
GTGAACGTAGGCCAGGCCGGAGAAGCCCTCCAAGGCGACGCTCGGATGCAGAACGACGGGATAGGCGATCTCGCCGAAGAGCTGACCGCGATCGCCGTCGTAGGAGGCTTCCTCAAACTCACTGAAGCCCGGGAAGACGACATTGCGGCTCGTCTCGATATCCTGCCAGGACCAAGCGCCGCCGCCGCGCAGGTTGAAGCGGTTCACCTTGCCGGAGCCGTAGAGGACCAGGTGGTAGGCATCGACATTGGCCGAGGACAGCCGGGCGTCCTCATCGAGACCGGTGTAGCTGTAGCCGGCCGCGATACCGGCCCGCCAGCCGGGCATCACCTCGGCGTCCACACCGGAGATGAAACCGCCCATGTCGCGGTCGAGGGAGGCGGCATTCCCGTTGCCGTCGAAGCTCGCCCAGGACCCGAACCCTTGCGTCCAGAAGACTGGGCCTTCGCTCACGGCCGGAAGCGGCTCGTAAGAGCCGAGATCCTTGGAGCCGTAGCCGAGCGCCATCATGTTGGCGGTGGGATCGGCGCTCGCCGTCTGGGTCGATTGCGGACCGCCGCCGCCGAGCCCCGTGCCGCCATAGCTCGCCTGGATCATCCGGCCCATGACCGCATCGCGGACGTGCCGGCCTTCATCCAGCAGCGCACCGCCGACAGAGGCGTGGATCTCGCCCGACAGGGCATTAAAGGCTTGGCGTGCGCCGGCTGCCGTCTGGTTCAGGATATCGAGGAAGAGTTCGTTGTCCGTCGGAAAGACATCCAGCGCCTGCGCCACGTTGCACTGGTTCGAAGAGGTCGCGACCGCGCAGAAGCTCAAGAAAGTCTCTTCGCCCGTATTCGTATCGATGACGACCGCCCGTTCTAGGGTCAGGTAGACGCTGTTGGCGTCGTAGCTGAGCGTCGGATCGAGGAAGGCCAGATTGCTCGTAACGTCTGTGAAAGTGCCGCTTACTCCGCCGCCAGCCGTCAGGATCGTGTAGGTGGTCTTGGGGTCGTAATCGCCGTTCTGGGCCAGCACACTCACGGTGCCGCCATTGATGCTGGCCGTACCGGTCGCGTTGATCAGGTCGGAATTGCCGGCCGCATCGACCTCGACTTTATAGGTGGAGCCGGAATTGAAGGTGACGTTACCAGCCACATTGATAGTTCCGATGGAGTTGCCGGGGGCGAATGTGCCGCCATTGTCGATAACCGTTGTAGGCAGAACGCCCGTGCCGCCAAGTTCGCCGGCCCCAGACACTGTCACGCCGCTTGAACTTGCGATCGAGCCGTTCACCCCGAGACGGCCTTCGGTTACGCCGGTCGCACCGGTGTAGAGATTGATCCCCGTTAGTTCCAGAGTGCCGCCGCCGGTTTTGACGAGAGACCAGCTTCCGGCATTGGAACCGGTGCCGCCGACGCCTGTCTGATCGGCGATGACGTCCTGGACAATCTGGGTCTGGCCAGCACCGGGCTGGAAGGTCGCCGTTCCATTCCCCTGCAGGAACAGGCCCGATCCGAAGGCCGCTCCCGCCGGATTGCTGCCGGGGGATTGGCCACCGGCAACACTGCCGCCGTTCACTTCAAATCCGTCTTCGACGGTCAGAGCCGCCCCCTCCATGACGAAAAGTCCGCCGCCCATACCGGCCCCGCCGCCGCCTGTGGAACCACTACCGCCGGCGCCGCCAAATCCACCCGCACTGTTATTTCCACCGCCGCCGCCCCCGCCAAATCCACCCGCGCCGCCGTTCAAAACGGCTGCGCCGCCGCCGCCGCCGAAGCCGCCCGGGCCGCCCGCAGATGAACCAAGGGTATTGCCGCCGCCGCCGCCGCCGCCGCCGAAGCCGCCCGCACCGCCTGTCGAGCTACTGCCGCCGCCGCCGCCGCCGCCTGAGAATTCACCGCCCGGTCCACCATTTACACCAGCCGCGCTGCCGGTCCCGCCGTTCGGGCCGCCGCCATCAGCGCCAGTGCTCGAAGTGCTGGACTGCCCGGTTTGGCCCGCAAATGCGCCGCCGCCGCCATGTCCTCCGCCAGGGCTGCCGTCGCCGCCGCCGCCTCCATCGCCCCCGAGACCGCCGCCGCCCCCACCATGCACGGCCCCTGCTGCTCTACTACCGCCGTCGCCGCCATGCGCTTCGTTGTCGAGAAACTGCACCCCGCGCAGCGTGACATTTGCGGCAGAGTTTCCGCCTTCATTGCCCCGGACGAAAAGAGCGCCGCCGGCTCCCAATCCGCCGCCGCCGCCAATCCCGGCACTCCCACCGTCGCCGCCTTGCGCCACGCCGTTCGCAAGCGTGACATTCTCGATGACGACGGCTCCGGTGTTCGCGAAGAAGATGCGCTGGGTGCTTTGACCGTTGATCGTATGTCCGCCGCCCGAAATCGTGAGCTGTTTAGCAAAAGAACTATTGAGAACGGGAAGCGCTGCGCTGAGAGCGATGTCGGCGCCCACATTGATGGTATTGGCCGCGTCACCATTGCTATTCGCCGTGGTTATGGCGGTCGCCAGAGATGCCTCATCGGTGACGTTGAAAACAGCGGCTAGGGTCGGCCCAGACGCGGCGAAAGGGAGAGCTGCCAAACCGGCGACTATTGCTGTCTTGGCGCAAGCGGCACAGGCGCGGCCAGAGTAGCCGGTCAGCGCTCCCGACAAGACAGTGGTCGAAAGAAGAAATTGCCGCTTAGTTGAAGTTTTCACGCATGCCCCCAGGTGCAATCGGGGCAAGTCCCGCGTGGAAGTTATGAAGTAGCTATGAGTATGGTGGCGAACGTAGCCCGAAAACATCGGGGGAGGCACGGGGTAAATCTCAGAAAGGACGTTGGCTGATGTTTCGCCACGCGATTGTTGCCATCAGGTCACGCAACTCTACCTGAAGCGGTACCCGGTACACATAACGCCCTGATGCGCCTATCAGAACTTCCAGGAAGCGCGGCCCTTGATGCCGTGCTCTTGCTCCTCGGAGGCGAACTGTCCGTCATAGGCGATGGAGAGCGTCGCGTTGGCGGAGGCCGCGAAGTCGAGACCGGCCTGGACGAGAGCGCTGTCGCGCGCAATGGGCGTGCCCTGGATAGAGAAGTCCGGTCCGGCGGAGGCGAAGGCCAGCGCCAGGTCGGTATCGACCGAGTCGAAGGCATGGAGCCAGGCGACGGAGAGGTTCGGCGCGTCATGTGCGAGTCGCTGCACAAACGTTTCCCCGGCATGCTAAACACCCGCCCATGCGCATCGTCTTCATGGGCACGCCGGATTTTTCGGTGCCCACCCTCAAAGCGATTCTCGCCGCCGGCCACGAGGTCGTCGCGGTCTACAGCCAGCCGCCGCGGGCCGCCGGGCGGGGGATGAGGCTGCGGCCCTCGCCGGTCCATGCCTTTGCCGAGGAGCAGGGACTTCCCGTGTTCACGCCGGAGAAGCTGAAATCGGAGGACGAGCAGGCGCGGTTCACGGCTCTGAATGCCGATGCGGCCGTGGTGATCGCCTACGGCCTGATCCTGCCCCGCGCGATTCTGGAGGCGCCGCGCGAAGGCTGCTTCAACGTCCATGCCTCGCTCCTGCCGCGCTGGCGGGGCGCCGCCCCGATCCAGCGTGCGATCATGGAGGGCGATACGGAAACCGGCACGACGATCATGCGGATGGATGAGGGCCTCGACACCGGCGATATCTGCCTCCAGGTGGAGCTGCCGATTACGCCGGATATGACCGCGGGCGCGCTCCACGACGCTCTGGCCGAGCAAGGGGCGGCGCTCATGGTCGAGGCCCTGGGCAGAGCAGAAGAGGGAAAGCTCGCCTGCACACCCCAGCCGCAAGAGGGCGTCACCTATGCGGCCAAGATCTCCTCCGCCGACGGCCGCATCGATTGGAGGAAGCCTGCCAAAGAGATTCACAACCAGATCCGGGGTTTGAGCCCCTATCCGGGCGCCTGGTGCGAGATCGAAAGGGAAGGCAAGCAAGAACGCCTGAAGCTGCTGCGCGCCGAGATTGCGGACGGAAACGGCGAGCCCGGCACCGTCATCGCCGAACCTCTGGTCGTGGCTTGTGGGGAGGTAGCGATCCGGCTCTTGGAGCTTCAGCGCGCGGGTAAGAAGCCCATGAGCGCAGACGATTTCCTGCGCGGGGTCCCGCTCACGAAGGGCGCCAAGCTGCTCTAGGCGAGGTCCGCCTCGCTCACCTCAACCGTATCCGCGTGACCGAAGCCCTTGCTGTAATCGAGCACCGAGATCACCTTCGGCACCACACGGACCACATGCACTTCCGAGGCTTCGGGGATCGGCATATCGCTATATTCGGGATATTTCTGCGCCATCAGCGACATGGCCTCCTGCACGCTCGCATCGTCGAGAAAGGCATGCGCCGCCATGGAGACGCCTTCGATCGCCATGGGGTTGGAGACGTCGTGATCGATGGTGAGCGAGACCCGGTTGTCGCGCGTGAGATTGGTGGCCTTCTGGCTGTCCCGGCCGCAGACGAAATAGAGCGTCAGCCCCTTATTGCCGAAGCCGACGGTGGTGACCTGGGGCCAGCCGTCCTCCCGCAGGGTGCCGACGCTCATGATGCGGTTATCGTTGAGGATGGAGAGCGCTTTATCCTTCAGAGACTTTTCCATAACTCTATCCGCCTGTTTCCTTGAGGTGCCGTCCCGTCTCCGCCTAAGCATCGGACAGGACGCCGTGGTCATCAACTATGCCCCGCTACAAGCTGACAATCGAATATGACGGGACGCCCTATTGCGGCTGGCAGGCGCAAGGCGATGTCCCCTCCGTGCAGGAGCATCTGGCCAATGCGGTGAAGGCGTTCTCGGGCGAGGATTTCATCCCGCGCGGGGCAGGGCGCACGGATGCCGGCGTGCATGCTCTCGGCCAGGTCGCCCATCTCGATCTAACCAGAGATTGGGAGCCGGAGAAGGTCCGCGACGCCATGAATGCCCATCTCAGGCCCGAGCCTATCGTGGTGCTCCGGTGCGAAGCGGTGGGTGACGATTTCGATGCCCGCTTCTCCGCGACCCGGCGCTATTACCTCTATCGCATCGTCAACCGGCGCAGCCCGCTCGCGCTTCAGAAGAACCGCGCCTGGGTGGTCTTCCGGGCTCTCGATGCGCAAGCCATGCACGAGGCAGCCCAACTCCTCGTCGGCCGCCATGATTTCTCCACCTTCCGGGCTGCGGAATGCCAAGCGAATTCGCCGGAGAAGACCCTGGATGCCATCGAGGTTACGCGCGCGGGCGACGAGATCGCCATCCGAACCCATGCGCGCTCCTTCCTGCACACCCAAGTCCGCTCTATGGTCGGGTCTTTGCAGCGCGTGGGGGAGGGCAGTTGGACAGCGCAGGATCTGAAGGCCGCACTGGAAGCGCGCGACCGCGCACGTTGCGGACCGCTCGCCCCGCCATGCGGGCTCTACCTCTCACGGGTCGACTATTGAGCGGTAATCCATGATCCGGCACGTCTTCACCGTCGGCGGGTTCACCCTGCTGTCCCGCATCACCGGCTTCATCCGTGACGTGGTGCTGGCGGCCGTGCTGGGTGCGGGCCCCGTCGCCGACGCCTTCTTCATCGCCTTCCGCCTGCCCAACCATTTCCGCGCGATCCTCGCCGAGGGCGCCTTTAACTTTGCCTTCGTCCCGGCCTATGCGCGCGAGCTGGAGCAGTCCGGACAGAAGCGTGCGCGCCTCTTCGCCGACCGGGTCGCGGCCGCGCTGCTCGCGGTCAACATCCTAATCCTGGCGGTTGCTCTCTTCTACACACCCCAACTCGTGGGGCTTCTCGCTCACGGTCTGAAGGACGATCCGGAGCGCTTTCAGCTCGCGGTCACCCTGACCCGCATCACCTTTCCGGCCCTGCTCCTGGTCTCCATGCAGACCATGATCTCCGGCGAGCTGAATGCGAATAATCGCTTCGCCGCCGCGGCGGGCGCGCCGATCCTCTTGAACGTCTGCATGATCGGGACCCTCCTGCTGGCCTTCTGGTTTCCCACCGCCGGCCATGCGGCCGCCTGGGGCGTGCTGATCGCGGGCGTCGCGCAACTTCTTCTGGTGGGGATCGATGCGGAGCGCCATGGTTTCGGTCTGCGGCTGCGCCTGCCCGTGCTGGACAAGCCGACGCTGCGATTCCTGAGGGCTCTCGGTCCCGCCATCATAGGCGCCGGCGGTGTCCAACTCGCCCTGTTCGCCGACACGTTGATCGCGAGCTTCCTGCCCGCCGGCGCCCTGTCGGCCCTCTACTACGCCGACCGCATCAACCAGCTTCCCATCGGCGTGGTGGGCATCGCCGTGGGCATCGTGCTCCTGCCGGAAATGTCGAAGCGCCTGGCGGCGAACGACAAGGAAGGCGCGGCCGAAGCCCAGAGCCGGGGCATCCAGCTCGCACTCCTGCTGACCCTGCCGGTGCTGGCGGCGAGCCTCACGATCCCCGATCTCATGATGCGCGCGCTCTTCGCCCGCGGTGCCTTCACAGCCGAAGACGCCGCCGCGGCGGGTGCGACTCTGGCCGCCTACGCCATCGGCATGATCCCCTTCGTGCTCATGCGCAGCTTCACCGCGCCCTTCTTCGCGCGCGGCGATACGGCGACCCCGGTCATGGCGGCCTTGTCGGCAGCGGCGATCAATATCGGCCTGAAATTCCTGCTCATGGGGCCGCTGGCCCAGGTCGGCCTGGCGCTTGCCACGGCCATCGGCGCCTGGATCAATCTCGGCCTGCTCATCTGGTTCGCCAAGCGCCGCGGCTTCGCCCTCTCGCCGGCCAAGCTCGGCCCGACGCTGGTAAAGCTCGTCGTCGCCGGCGCAATCCTCGGCGTGGCGGTTTACGGGGCGAGCCTCGTTGTGCCGAACCTGCTGCAAGGCCTCCCAGCCTTCCGCGACGAGACAGCGCTCGCCGTGCTCGTCGTTATCGGTGGGATCGTCTACGGGCTGATGCTGTTTCTGCTGCTGGGGACGAGCTGGCTGCGCGGCCTCCTGCGCGAGGCTGGCAGCGGCAGCCTGAGCGCGAATGATTTGGCCGAGGAAGAGGAAGCTCGCGCCATCTCCGGCGCTCCCACAGGAGAGGGCACGGAAGGGCGGTAGGGCTAGCTCCAGGGAGCCGTCATGCTGAGGTGCTCGCGAAGCGAGCCTCGAAGCAGGCCGGCCCATCCTCCGAGGGCCGCTGCGCGGCCACCTCAGGATGACGATGGTAGGTTTGGGTGCGCTCTCGCCCCTATAAATCCACCTGCTCGATATCGTCGGCATCGAGCTTGCGTCCCAGAAAGATCTCACCGACCCGGGCGAAGCGCTCAGGGGAATCCGTGGCGAAGATCTTGGTGGTCTTGCCAGGCGCGGGCGTTTCATCGCTCTCCAGCCCAAGCTCGGCCAGCGCTTCGGCCACGGCATTGGCCGTGGTCCGCGCCGAATCCACGATCGCGACCTCGCGCCCGGCCACCTCGCCCAGCATCTTGGCCAACACCGGGAAATGGGTGCAGCCCAGCACCAGCGTGTCCGGCGGATCCTCGCCGGAGAAGACGGTGGCGAGATACTGCTCGGCCGCGGCCCGCGCCGCAGGTCCGTCGGTCCAGCCTTCCTCGGCCATGGCCACGAAGACCTGGCAGGGCTGCTGCAGCACCCGGATATCGCCCTGAAGCGCGTGGATCGCCCGGACATAGGCGTTCCCCTTCACTGTGCTTTCGGTGGCCAGCACGGCGATATGCTTGTTCTTGGTCGCATCGACCCCGGCCGCAGCGCCCGGCTCGATCACCCCGATGACCGGCACCGGCGCCAGCGCCTCCGACAGCGGTCCGATGGCCACGGCGGAAGCCGTATTGCAGGCGATCACCACCAGCTTCACACCCTCGTCGATCAGAAGCTGCGTGGCCTTCAGGGCATAGGCCTTGATGGTCTCCGGGCTCTTGGTGCCGTAGGGCAGGCGGGCCGTATCGCCGAGATAGACGAAACGCTCGTTGGGGAGACGCTCGGCCATGGCGCGAAGCACCGTCAGCCCGCCCATGCCGGAATCGAAGACGCCTATGGGACGCGTATCGCCAGAGCTCATTGGATATATATCCCGCCGGCTAGCTCGCCGTGCCGCCGTTGAAATAGAGATCGAGAAAGCGCCGGTAGATCACCGCGAGCTTCTCCAGATCCGAAAGGCTAACCCGCTCATCCACCTGATGCATGGTCTCCGTGGTCAGCCCGAACTCCACCACCGGGCAGTAATCCTTGATGAAGCGCGCATCCGACGTTCCGCCCGCCGTCGAAAGCTCCGGCGTCAGCCCGGTCACGTCGCTGATCGCTTCCGACAGCAGCGTGCTGAGCGTGCCCGGCTCCGTCACGAAGACCGGGTTGGCCGGCTCGTAGTCGAAGATCGCTTCCAGGCCTGAGCCTTCCAGCGCCATGAAGGCCTTCTCCCGCGCCCAGGACTGCAGGGAGTCCGGCGTGTGATCGTCGTTAAAGCGGATGTTGAACAGGGCCTCAGCCTTGGCCGGGATCACATTGGTCGCCGGGTTCCGCACATCGATGGTCGTCACCTCCAGGTTGGAGGGCGCGAAATGGGCGTTGCCGTGATCCAGCGGCTCCTCGTAGAGGCTGGAGAGCACCGCGATCAGTCCACGGATCGGATTGTTGGCGAGCGCCGGATAGGCCACATGGCCTTGCACGCCCTTCACTGTCACCTTGCCGTTCAGGCTGCCGCGCCGGCCGATCTTGATTGTCTCGCCAAGCTGGGTCGCGTTGGTCGGCTCGCCGACGATGGCGTGGTCCAGCACCTCGTCATGGGCTTCCATCCATTTCAGCACCTTCTCGGTGCCGTTGACGGCGGGGCCTTCCTCATCGCCCGTGATGAGCAGGCTGATGGAGCCGGCCGGCTCGCCGCGCGCAAAAGTGAGATAGTCGAAGGCTGCTGCGGCAAAGGCCGCCACACCGCCCTTCATGTCCGCCGCGCCGCGCCCGTAGAGCAGTCCCTGGTCGATATCGCCGGCGAACGGCGGATGGGTCCAGGCATCGTCGTCGCCCGGCGGCACCACATCCGTATGGCCGGCAAAGCAGAGATGAGGACGCCCAGTCCCGATCCGCGCATAGAGATTGTCGACCGTCGGCGTGCCCGCCGCCTCGAAAGGCAGGCGATGGCAGGTGAAACCGGCCGCCTCGAGCTTTCCTTGCAGATAGTCGAGCGCACCGCCTTCCTCAGGCGTCACGCTCTTGCAGCGGATCAGCCCTTGGGCGAGATCGACGGCGTCTTCCGAAAGCGAGCCCATCGGCCGGAATTCCTGTCGTTACGCGTCGGCGTCCGTGTTGGCCGGCGCATCTTGCAGCGGGTCCGGCCCGTACTCGTTCGGCCCGTCCGTCCCCTTGAGGATGCCGAGCTCGATGATCAGCCAAAGCACCAGACCGAACCAGACGGCCGAAAGCAGATTGCCGAGCGACATCGGCCCGGTCTCGGTCATGGCCATGCCGGACGTCGCCAGCACGGCGACCTGAGCGATGCTGACCACATAGAGGCCAGCCATCCACCAGCCGGACTTGTTCCGGTCGTGGAAGCGCTTCACGCAGACCGCGATGATGCCGATAAGGGTGACGGCTGTGATGAGCATCATCATGCCCGAGCCCAGCGCGCCCATGATCGCGTTGCCCGGCATGGACAGCGTGATCCGGGTGACGATGAAGCTGACCACCCAGCTCGCGATGAGAAGCGGGACGATCGCCATCCAGAAGGTCTGGCGGCCGATCCGGCCCCGCAGCGTCAGATACCAGTATTTCAGGTCCATCAAATCGCGCGCCTTACGTCCGCAGCAGGTCGTTGATGGAGGTCTTGGAGCGGGTCCGCTCGTCCACGGTCTTCACGATCACGGCGCAGTAGAGGGACGGTCCCGGCGAGCCGTCCGGCAAATCCTTGCCGGGCATGGAGCCGGCGACCACCACCGAGTAGGGCGGCACGGTGCCGGAGAAGATCTCACCCGTCTCCCGATCGACGATCTTCGTGGACTGGCCGATATAGACGCCCATGGAGAGCACCGAGCCTTCGCCGACCACAACGCCCTCGGCCACTTCGGCGCGGGCGCCGATGAAGCAGTAATCCTCGATAATCACCGGGTTTGCCTGGAGCGGTTCCAGAACGCCGCCGATACCGGCGCCGCCGGACAGGTGCACGTTCTTGCCGATCTGCGCGCAAGACCCGACCGTGGCCCAGGTGTCGACCATCACGCCCGTGTCGACATAGGCGCCAAGATTGACGAAGGACGGCATCAGCACCACGCCCGGCGCGATATAGGCCGAGCGGCGCACGATGGAGCCCGGCACGGCCCGGAAGCCGGCCTTCTTGAAGTCCTTAGATTTCCACTCGGCGAACTTGCTGGGCACCTTGTCCCACCAGGTGCCGCCATCGGTGCCGCCTTCCATCTTGTGGGAGTCTTCCAGGCGGAACGACAGCAGGATCGCCTTCTTGGCCCACTCGTTGACCGTCCAGCGGCCGTCCACCTTCTCGGCGACCCGCAGCTTGCCGGTGTCCAGCAGCTCCAGGGTTTCTTCGACGGCATCGCGGGTCTCGCCCTTGGTCTTGGGCGAGATCTCGTCGGGCTTGTCGAAGGCGGCCTCGATGATGGGCTTCAGTTGCTCTTTGCTCATAACGCGAACCTATCGTCTTCTAGGAATTGGCAGGTCAAATCTGGCAAGTCAGCCGGTGCGGAAACCGGCATCGGAAAAGTCTGGCTGCTCCGGCTCCGCCTCGCCGATGAGGCGGGCATAGACCTCCCGGAGGAAGGGCGCCAGGGCGTCGGTCTGGTGATGGATGTGGGACGGCAGCTCCGTCCATGTCGCGATTGCATGATGATCGGGATGGTCCGTCGCCCCGCAGGCCACCAGCACCGTGGTCATGCCGAGCGCGTGCGCCGGCTTCAGATTGTGGGGCAAATCGTCGAACATCGCCGCTTCCGTCGCGCTCACCCCATGGGCCTTCAGGAACCGGTCATAGGTGACGGGATCGGGCTTCGGGATAAACTCCGCCGAGCGGATGTCGAACATGTCGTCGAAATGGTCGCTCAGGCCAAGCTTGGTCAGCACCCGCTCGGCATGCTGCATGGAGCCGTTGGTGAAGACGTATTTCTGCCCCGGCAGCCGATCGATGGCCGCCCCCAGCTCCGGCGCAGCCTCCACCACGGCCAGATCGATGTCGTGGACATACTCCAGGAAATCGTCCGGATGCACGTCGTGCAGCCGCATCAGCCCGGCCAGCGTCGTGCCGTAGGTGTAGTAGTAATGCTTGCGCAGCCGGTGGGCCTCTTCTGGGGTGACATCCAGACGGTCGGCGATGAACGCGCCCATGCGCTTGTCGATCTGGCTGAAAAGATTGCAGTCGGCGGGGTAGAGGGTGTTGTCGAGATCGAACACCCAGGCTTCCGTCTGCTCAAAGCCGCGCCGTTCGTAATCTGCGATCTTCGTCATGTGGCAGAGGCCCCCGACCGCTCGATCAGGGTGCCCGCGCCATGCTCGGTGAAGAGCTCCAGCAGCACCGCATGGGGTACCTTGCCGTTGAGGATGACGACGGCCTCGACGCCCTTGGCCACGACGCCCAGGCAGCTTTCGACTTTCGGGATCATGCCACCAGAGATGGTGCCGTCCTCGATCAGCGCCAAGGCCTCCTTGGTGGTGAGCGCCTTCACAAGCTTGCCCTGCTTGTCGAGCACGCCTTCCACATCCGTCAGCAGCAGAAGCCGCTTCGCCTTCATGGCGGCAGCCAGCGCGCCTGCAAACGTGTCGGCGTTGATGTTCAGGGTCTCGCCGTCCGCGCCGACAGCGATGGGTGCCACTACGGGAATAAGATCGGACTGGATGATCACATCCACGATATGCGGATCGACCTGATCCGGATTGCCCACGAAGCCGAGATCGACGATCTGCTCGATCCGGGAATCGGGGTCGCGCCAGGTCCGGGTGATCTTGCGCGCCCGCATTAGATTGGCGTCCTTGCCGGAGATGCCCACGGCCTTGCCGCCATGGGCGTTGATCGCCGCCACGATCTCTTTGTTGACCGAGCCGGCGAGCACCATCTCCACGACATCGACGGTCTCACGGTCGGTGACCCGCAACCCGTCCCTGAATTCGCTCTTGATGCTCAAGCGCTCTAGCAGCCGCGCGATCTGCGGTCCGCCGCCATGGACCACGATCGGGTTCACGCCCGACTGCTTCAGAAGCACCACGTCCCGGGCGAAATCCTGGGCGAGCTTCGGATCGCCCATGGCATGCCCGCCATATTTGATAACGACGGTCGCCTTGTCGTAGCGCTGCATGAAGGGCAGCGCCTCCGACAGGAGGTCCGCCCGCTGGAACACGGAGAGCGGTGCTGCCCCCTTCGGCGCGTCTTCATCCGCCTTCAATCCGGGCAGCCGGGTGCTGCCATGGCCGAGCTCGGCTGCCGGGTCGGGCTTTACGTCGGGCAAATCTGGCTTGTCATCAGTCACCGGCGCTTTATAGCGGGGCGGAAGTTAAGGGGAAACTCCCGTCTTCCGTCGTTTTCTCCGCTTGGGCCGGTTTGAAGGGGCTGTCCGAGAGGCACGACGCGCCCCCTCTCCCCTCGGGGGAGAGGGTTGGGGTGAGGGGGAGCCTAGCTATCGAGTCTTTCTCCCCCCCCCCCCC
>NZ_JBHTJO010000002.1:148610-461518 GCF_042676065.1 Methyloligella solikamskensis
GCTGCGCGCAATTCTGAGAGCCCGTGGCCTTCCCGAGAAGAGGTCACGAGGATCTCCGGATGGGCGGCCGGGTGCTTGGCGAGCTCGGCCGAGACCTTCTCGAGCACCTTTTCGAGCTCTTCCGATTTCGGCTTGTCCGCCTTGGTCAGTACCACCTGATAGGAGACCGCCGCCTCATCCATCAGCGCCATGGTGGCCCGGTCCGTCTCCTTCAGCCCGTGGCGGCTGTCGACCAGCAGGAAGAGGCGCCGGAGTTCCTGGCGGCCCTTCAGATAGTCTTCGATTAGCCGGTTCCAGCCCTTCACCTGGCCCTTGGGCGCCTTGGCGTAGCCGTAGCCCGGCATGTCGACGAGATAGAGCGCGCCGTCCTTGCCGAGGGTGAAGAAGTTGAGCTCCCGGGTGCGGCCGGGGGTGATGGAGACCCGGGCCAGCGATTTTCGCCCGGTGAGCGCGTTGATCAGGCTGGATTTGCCAACATTGGAGCGCCCGGCGAAGGCAACCTCGTTCCGCCCGTCCGCGGGCAGCCCGTCCATCTTCACCACGCCTTTGACGAACTCGCACCCTTGCGCGAAGAGCTTGTCGCCCGCAGCTGTGTCGGCTTCGTTTGTGGTCTCAATGCTCATGGCCGCGATCCTAGAGGTCCCGTCATACCGGCGAAAGCCGGTATCCAGCCATGCGCCCCGATTTGGAGTTGAATTCCGGCTTGCGCCGGAATGACCGAGGGGAGGTGGCGCCGGCCTGCACCCTTCGAGACGCGAGCTGCGCTCGCCCTCAGGGTGAGGAGCGAGCTCCCAGGCTCACCGCAGCCTTTCTCCTCATGGTGAGGGCATTTGCGAAGCAAATGCGTCTCGAACCATGAGGCCGAAACGGCCAGCTACCCCTTGCTCTTGCTCTCGGCGCCGTCCTCGTCGTCCTTATCGGAAGCCTTCTTGAGCCCGAGATTTTCCAGCAGCGGAATATCCACGCCCTGGCGGTGCATGATGAACGATTGCTGGACCACGGAGAGGAAGTTGTTCCACGCCCAGTAGATCACCAGACCGGCCGGGAAGCTGGCCAGCAGGTAGGTGAAGAACACGGGCATCCAGGTGAACACCTTCTGCTGCACCGGGTCGGGCGGCGCGGGGTTCAGCTTCATCTGGACGAACATCGTTACGCCCATGATCAGCGGCCAGATGCCGATCATCAGGAAGGCCGGCGGATCCCAAGGGATCAGACCGAACAGGTTGAACACCGTCGTCGGGTCGGGCGCGGAAAGGTCCTGGATCCAGCCGAAGAACGGCGCGTGGCGCATTTCGATGGTGACGAACAGCACCTTGTAGAGCGCGAAGAAGATCGGGATCTGAACCAGGATCGGCAGACAGCCCGCGGCCGGGTTCACCTTCTGCTTCTTGTACAGCTCCATCATCTCTTGCTGCTGCTTCATGCGGTCGTCCGCATAGCGCTCTTTGATCTTCGCCATCTCCGGCTGCAGCTTCTTCATCTTGCTCATGGCCACGTAGGATTTGTTGGCGAGCGGGAAGAGCACGAGCTTGATGCAGAGCGTCACGATCAGGATGGCGACGCCGAAATTGCCGACCAGCTTGTAGAAGAAGTCCAGGGCGAAAAACATCGGCTTGGTCAGGAAGTAGAACCAGCCCCAGTCGATGAGCAGGTCGAACTTCTCAATGCCGAATTCCTCGGAATAAGCGTCGACCACGCCGACTTCCTTGGCGCCGGCGAACACCTCGCCCTGCACCGTCTTCTCCTCGCCCGGGCCGATGGTCAGGCCGGACTGCAGATAGTCCGTCTGGAAGCGGGCGCGGCCGCGATCTTGCGTGCCGGAGAAGCGGGCGGTGAATTCCTTGCCCTGCTCGGGGATGACCGTCGTCGCCCAGTATTTGTCGGTGATGCCGAGCCAGCCGGTCTTCGTCTTGTAGACGACGGGCTTCTCTTCCAGGGCGTCGTCGTAGTCGATTTCCTCCAGCCCCTCGTCGCCCGTGACGCCGATCAGGCCTTCGTGGAGGACATAGTAGCCTTCCGTCTTCGGCATCTCGTGGCGGGAAACGAGGCCGTAGCGGAACAGCGTGACCGGCTCTTCGCCGGAGTTCGCCACCGTCTCCTCGATGGTGAACATGTAATTGTCGTCCACCGAGATGGTGCGGGTGAATTTCAGCCCCTGGCCGTTGTCGTAGGAGAGCACGGCCGGGCTGTCCTGGGTCAGCGGCCCATCGCTCTCTTTCGTCCAGACAGTCTCGGCATCGGGAAGCTTGAGATCCTTGGCGTCCGAACCGCCCACCCAGCCGGATTCGGCGTAATAGGCGTGCGGTGTGCCGGCCGGCGAAAGCAGGATGACGTTCGGGCTGTCGTCCTGAACCGTGACCCGGTAATTCTTCAGGGTCAGATCGTCGAGGCGGGCGCCCTTCAGGGCGATGGAGCCGGAAAGCCGCGGGCTGTCGATCTTGAGCCGCGGGCTGGCAGCAAGCGCGTCCTCGCGGCTGCGCTGGGATTCCGTATTACCCGGGCCGGGAGAGACTTGGCCTTCGATCTCGCCCTCTACGAGGGGAGACTCGCCGGGCTTCTGCGGCCCCGACTGAGCGTCCTGCTGGACCTGTTCCTGCTCGGCCCTCTGCTGCTCCTGCTCCGGCAGGGCAAAGAAGAACTGCCAGGCAAAGAGAACGCCGATCGAGAGAATGATGGCGAGGATGAAATTGCGATTATTCTCGTCCATATCGCCCTTCGCTCTGTCCCTTCCGCGAGTTTGGCGCGCGTCCCGGCAAAAACCGTTCAACCGCCCTCCCACCGGCCGGAAGGGATGGTGGGGGCCTCAAGTGATGCCGTGACCCGTGATTTTGAGCGTTCAGCGCTTCGTATGGCGTGGCCTGTGGACCCTGGCGAGTGCTCGCTCAAGATCGCTGATGAGCTCAGGAAAGGGCCGTTGTAGCGTTCCCTGCCTCGCAATCAAGACATAATCAAAGCCATTTGCCGCATGCTGCGGGCCGTATAGCCGCACCAGCTCTTTCAGCCGGCGGCGCGCCCGATTGCGGTCCACCGCCTTGCCGACCCGCTTGCTGGCCGTGAAGCCGAAACGGGAAGGGGCGGTCGTGTCCGGTTTGGCGCCCTCTATCTCGGCACGCTCTTGAGCCCGCGCCTGCAGCACCAGTCCAGGCGTGACAAAACGAGCGCCGCCCTTGACCCTGAGGTATTGGGGGCGCTTCGTCAGTCGTCCGATCGGTGTCACGTGCGTGGTTCGCCTCGGCGGCTACCGGCTAGGCAGAAAGGCGCTTGCGGCCTTTGGCTCTGCGGCGCGCCAAGATCAGGCGTCCAGCCTTGGTCGCCATGCGCGCGCGAAAGCCGTGGCGCCGCTTACGGACGATCTTGCTTGGCTGAAAAGTGCGCTTCACTTGAGCGGTCTCCAATGAATTCGAGTTTGGCCGCGCTTATAGGAGGGCGCTGCGTCCAAGTCAATCAACCTCATAGAAGTCAACGCAAGTCAGCGGAGCGCTTTCATCCTGCAGGGCCGCTAGGTGTCGGACTGCACCTCAACCATCAGGGCCTTAAGCTGGTCGGTGAGCGACTTGCCCACGAAATCCGCTTCCGAATAGCCTTCGGCTTTCAAAATTTTGCGGATTTCGGCGACCGTTCTGCAATGGCCTGATCTAGCGAGCTCAAAGGCCCGCTCTAGTGATGTGGTGTGCTGGTCCATAAAGCTTTGCATATCACGGTATGGCGGCGCTGCACGGCAAAATTTCAAACTGAGACATTCCCGGCGAAAACCGGCCGGTCCCGTCTAGTCCGCCAAAAAAGCAAGGCCCTCTCCACCGGAAAGGCGAGAGGGCCTGCTTGAAGCTTTGTCGGCTTCAGATCGCTAAAGGGAGAGGCCTACTCGGGCTCTTCCTCTTGCTCGATCATGTCGCCTTGCTCGCCGGTGTTGACGTCGTTCATGGCGGGGTCGCCTTCGCCCTCGCCTTCCATCATCGTGCCGTCGGAATCTTCGGATTCCATCACGGCGTCTTCGTCACCGGCGGTGGAATCGCTCATGGCGCCATCGGCATCTTCCATCATCTCGCCATCGGAATCTTCCGCTTCGCCGACTGTCTCGGCTTCGGCGACAACGATCTTGGCAGCGCTTGCTTCCTTACCGGCCGATGTTCCCATCGGGCAGGCGCTGGCGGGCGCAGCAAAAGCGGTCGCAGCGAAAAGCGCGGCGACGGCGGTGGTAATCAGTCGTCCATCCATTGGAATTCCTCCCTATCTCTGGCCTTCATGTCCCTCGGCGCAGGGCCAACAAGGGAATCTTGCCTGACCCTGGCAACTTTAGGAAGGAGAATATGATCACAATTCAGGGAGAAACCATCGCGGGAAAGCAAATCTTGGTTGTGCAGACGTAAAGCAGCCGCAAACCGCGAAATGCCTTCCCGGGACGGATTCTTCTAGTCCTCCGAAGAGGTTGGCCCTCGAGGCTACATAGCCTCGTCTTCGGACTCCATGGCCTCGTCGCCCATCATGTCATCGCCGGGCTCGTCGTCCATCATTTCGTCTTCCATCATCTCGTCGTTGCCGACGGTGCCGTCATCGCCTTCCATCATCATCTCCTCGTCGTCCATGACGAGAATGATTCGGGCGTTATCGGACTGCTTGAGATGGGTGCCCAGCGGGGCGGCGGAGACGGTGACCGGCGCGGCGAAAGCAACGGCGAAAGCGGCGGCAAGGGTAAAAGCAAAAGTGCGGGAAAGCATAGGAGGATCCTCCCTGATCTAAGTTGAGGTCTTACGGCATCGGCCAATTCCGACGACGGATCGGAATGCTGCCGCAACCACCGTCCCATAGAAAGGGTTTCGCAATCACTTCTGGTGACGCCTCATCACGACCTCGCGATATTCCGTTTCGGTAACCCAAACGGCGCGCCTAACTAGGGTTATGCCCTTGATCTCAGAGCCCACAGACAAGCCGAAAGCCGTGCGCGGCGTTGCCGACCGTAGCCTGGCCGCCCTGCGCCGGTTTTGGCCGCTTGCGGCGCTCGTTGTGGCAGGCGTCGTCGTCTATCTCATGGGCTGGCACCGCTATCTCTCCTTCCGCGAGCTCGCCGAAAGCCGCGACGCGCTCCACGAGATGCTCTCCAGCCACATGGTGCTGACGCTGGCGCTCTATATCGTCATCTATGCCGCCAGCGTGGCGCTGTCCGTCCCTGGCGGCGCGATCCTCACTTTGGCGGGCGGGTTTCTCTTCGGCTGGCTCTGGGGCGGGCTTGCCGCTGTGGTCGCCGCGACCCTCGGCGCCGTGATCGTCTACCTCGCCACCCGTAGCGCCTTCCGCAATTTGCTCCTCGACAAGCTGGAGGACACGCCGCTCGACCGCTTCCGCAAAGGGTTCAGCGAAGACGCCTTCAACTATCTGCTCTTCCTGCGGGTCGTGCCGGTCTTCCCCTTCTGGCTGGTCAATCTCGTACCCGGTCCCTTGGGCGTTTCGTTCCGCACCTACACTCTTGCCACCTTCATCGGCATCATTCCCGGCACCTTCGCTTTCTCCATTGCCGGTGCGGGCCTCGACAGCGTCATCGCCGCCCAGAGCGCCCGCTGCGCGGCGGAAGGGTCCCCGAAAGGCGAGTGCCTGCATTTCGATGCCTCCGCCATCTTCACGCCCGAGCTGATCGCCGGCTTCATCGCGCTTGGCGTCCTGGCCCTGGTGCCCATCGTCGTGAAGCGGTATCGCAAGAAGCCGTATTGAGACGCCTCGTTGAGAGACGGGAGGGAATGCGCGCCGCTATTGATCCGCGGCACGCCTTCGGGCACCACCCAAGACGAGAGCAAAAGTGCGCGGCACGGTCCGCCGGACCACGAGCCTGAGGGATAGAGATCTATGAGCGAGCTGAAATGAGCGAGCTGTTGCGTCCCGATCTTTGCATTATCGGGGGAGGCTCAGCCGGGCTCACCGTGGCCGCCGCGGCCGCTCAGTTCGGTGTGCCGGTGGTGCTGATCGAGCGCGGCCCCATGGGGGGCGACTGCCTCAACTCGGGCTGTGTTCCCTCCAAGTCGCTGCTCGCCGCGGGCAAGCGCGCCCAGGCGATGCGCGATGCGGGCCTCTTCGGCATCGAGCCGGTCGAGCCCAAGATTGACTACGCCGCCCTCCATGACCGCATCCACGGGGTCATCACCGCCATCGCCCCCAACGATTCCGTGGAGCGCTTCACGGCGCTCGGCGTCCGCGTCATCCAGGACGAAGCCCGCTTCATCGACAAGCGCACGGTGCAGGCTGGCGACATCAAGATCAAGGCGCGCCGCTTCATCATCGCCACAGGCTCGTCACCGGCGGTGCCCGATATTCCCGGCCTCTCCACCACGCCCTATCTCACCAATGAGAGCATCTTCGAGCTTACCGAGAAGGTGTCCCATCTGATCGTGCTGGGCGCCGGCCCCGTCGGGCTGGAGCTGGCCCAGGCCTATCGCCGCCTCGGCGCCCACGTCACCGTGCTCGACCGCGCCCGTCCCCTGTCACAGATGGACGAGGAAGCCGCCCGGGTGGTCCAGCGCAGCCTTGAGGACGAGCGCATCGTGATTCATTCAGAAGCCAGCGTGGCAAAGGTGGAGAGCGCCGGAAGCGGCGTTAAGGTCCATTTCGAGAAGGGCGGGGAGGCGATGGACATTGAAGGCAGCCACCTTCTCGTCGCCACCGGCCGCAAGCCCAATATCGAGAGCCTCGACCTGAAGAAGGCGAAGATCCGCACCACCGACCAAGGCATCAAGGTCAACAAGCGCCTGAAGACCCGGAACGGCCGGGTCTACGCCATCGGCGACGTGACCGGCCCGCCCCAGTTCACCCACATGGCGTCCCACCACGCCGAGCTCGTGCTGCGCAATGCGGTGTTCCGGCTGCGGCCCTCTCTCGACCTGACCAAGGTGCCGCGCACCCTCTACACGGACCCGGAAGTGGCCGAGATCGGCCTCACCGAGGAGCAAGCGCGCAAGCATTCCGGCATGCGCATCCTGCGCTGGCCCTATGCCGACAACGACCGGGCGCAAGCCGAAGGCGAGACCGAAGGCTTCATCAAAGTCTTCACCGACCGCAACGGCTACATACTGGGCTGCGTGATCGCCGGCGCCGAGGCGGGCGAGCTGATCGCCTTCTGGGCGCTCGCAATCGCCAGGAACTCCAAAGTCGGCGATGTTGCTGGCCTGATCTTTCCGTACCCGACGCTCTCAGAACTCGCGAAGCGCGCCGCCATCACCTATTATCGGCCCCTGTTGAGAAAACCCTATCTTCAGCGCATCGCAGCCTGGCTCCGCAAGCTGGGCTAGGGCGCCTGAAGGGGCGAGCAACAGCGGGTACGAGAAATTGGACGACAGAACGCCGGCGACGGAGTTGGAACGGGCCAATCTCACCTTTCGAGGGCCTGGCCTGTCCGCCAAGCTCCTTTTCCTCACCATCATCTTCGTTATGCTGGCCGAAGTGCTCGTCTTCGTGCCGTCGGTGTCGAATTTCCGGCTTCAATGGCTGCAGGACCGGCTGACCGCGGCCCAGATCGCAGCGCTTTCCGCGGAGGCCGCGCCCAACGGCAATCTGCCCATGGCCCTGCGCGACGAGCTGCTCATGAAGGCGCGGGTGCTCTCCATCTTCATGCGGCGGACCAACAGCCGGAAGATCATCCTCAACATGGACAAGCCGACGGAGATCGACGCCTTCTTCGATCTCCGCGATCCAAGCTGGCCGGAGCTGATCCGCGACGCCATGCTGGTCTATTTCGCCCCAGACGACCGCGTCATCCGGGTGATCGGCGAGCCGGGGATGGGCGGCGGCGAGATCATGATCGTGGTCATGGAGGAGGGGCCGTTGAAGGCCGCCATGGTCGAATACGGCCTCCACATCCTCGGCCTTTCAATCCTCATCTCCATCTTCACCGGCGCGCTGGTCTATCTGGCCCTCATCGCGCTTCTGGTCCGGCCCATGATGCGACTCACCGGCAATATCGTGCGCTTTCGCGATCAGCCGGAGGATCCGACCCGCATCATCGAGCCCTCCGGCCGCCACGACGAGATCGGTCAAGCCGAGCACGCGCTCTCGGCCATGGAGAATCAGCTCGCCAGCACCCTGAGCCAGAAGCGGCGCCTGGCGGCCTTGGGGCTGGCGGTCAGCAAGGTGAGCCACGATTTGCGCAACATGCTGGGAAGCGTGCAGCTCCTGTCCGACCGCCTCGGCGCGGTGAAGGACCCGACCGTGCAGCGGGTGGTGCCCAAGGTTCTGGCCTCCACCGAGCGCGCCATCCGGCTTTGCGAGAACACCCTCGATTACGGCCATGTGCAGGAAGCCCCGCCCGTGCGGAGCAAATTCCCGCTCGCCCCGCTCGCAGACGAGATCGCCGAGAGCTTGAGCCTGCCGCGGGACGGCATCGACTGGCAGGTCGAGATCGAGAAGGGGCTGAAGGTCGATGCCGATTACGACCAGCTCTTCCGGGTTCTGAACAATCTGGTCAGCAACGCCGTCCAGGCCCTGGAGAATGCCGATCAGGAGACGCGGGAAGTCATCCTGCGGGCCCGGCGGGAGAATGGCGGCACGGTGATCGAGGTCGCCGATAACGGACCCGGCGTGCCGGAGAAGGCCAAGGATCACCTCTTCGAGGCCTTCCAGACCGTCGCCCGCAAGGGCGGCACGGGGCTTGGGCTGGCCATCGCCGCCGAACTGGTCCAGGCCCATGGCGGCGAGCTCGTTCTGGTGGAGACGGAGAAGGGCGCCACCTTCCGGCTCACCATTCCCGATGTGCCAGCCAAACGCGGAACGGCCAAGGGCAACGCTTAAGACTATGCTGGGATCGCTTAGGTTCGGCTGGTCTTCAATGACCTTCATGTTGTTGGGAGCAGTTGCCGTGGCCATGCTCCTTTGGGCTGCCCTCGGCCGTCCGCTTCTGGACCAGGCGCTGTTGGAGCCCTTCGAGGAAAAGGCACTCGAGCGCCTGCAGGGGCCGGGCAGGGCTGCACGTGGTGCTGACGTGGCCGATATCATGTCACGCCAATTGGCAGGACTTGGAGACGAGGAAGTCTACGGATTTCTCGTCTCTCATGGGTATTCGAACGCCGACCGTTGGCCCTCGCTTCCTGTCGGCCAGACCATGCGAACTACGTCCGTGGTCCACGGCTCGATCGTGGGCGACAAGAAGATTCAGATGACCCTTCGCAAGGAAGCCGACGGAGCCTCGGTGGTATCTGCGCGCGTATTCATCATCATGCTTTGAGCGGCGAGCGCCTGAGCGATTTGCCGGCCCCAGACGCAAAAAAGGCGCCCGCCGGTCCGGCAGGGCGCCTTTTTTAAGAGCAGCGCACCCCGCCCCGCCCGAATTACGCCGGGCAAGGCGAGGCACCGCATAAGACCGAACGGATCGTTTACTCGATCTTCTCGACGTCGTCGGTCTTCATCTTGTCCTTGGGCTTTTCTCCCTTCCAGGCGGACTTCACGAACTTCTCGCCCTTCATTTTGATCTTGGTGGTCCAGCCGTCGGCCCAATCGATAACGGCGGCGGACTTCTTCTCTTTCCACTTGCCTGACAGGGCCTCGTCGCCGTGCTCACCCTTGGCGGTGCCGTCTTCCATCAAGGTGATCGTCATCGGCGAGCCGTCATTGCCGACAGTCTTGTACTTGCCGACGAAGTGATGCTCGGCCAGGGCGGCGCCCGTGGTCAGCACAAAAGCAAGCGCGATCGCGCCGAGCGCGGCGGTCGCCTGCTGCACAATTCCGAAATTCCGCATTTGGGGGCTTCTCCCTATCGTCGTTGGTTGCAATATGGGGAAAACAGTCATGTCGGTGGTGAAGTTCCGACGAGTTCCCACGTTTCGCGCGATCCGTGCGGCGGCGCTTGCCATGAGCGATCTTAGGTATTAGGTAGGCGGATCGAAGCGCCCCCGGATGCGTGGCGCTTGCGGTCTTCGCGATTCTGAAGCCAATCGAACGGAATCGCGCTCTCAGCGCCGGTAGCTCAGCTGGATAGAGCACCAGACTACGAATCTGGGGGTCGGGAGTTCGAATCTTCCCCGGCGCGCCAATACTTTCGGCACGGCAGGTTTTATGAACCTGGCCGGAGCCGCAGTAAATTCCCTTTAAAAGCAACAGGATATGCATCGCATGCGGTTCCTTTGCGGCTTTCTCGCCCTTCTCCTGGTCTCCACCGCCGTGCCGTTGAGCGCCGGCCCGGCTTCCGCCCAGTCTCTATTTCCGCCCACGTCGAGCTCGCAGTCGGACAAGGCATCGGAGGAGTCGAAAGACTCTTCAGAGCCCGCGAAGCAGGACGAGGCGGCCAAAGAGGAGACCCAGGACGAGGCTTCCGCGAAGAAGGCCGCCGAGGATGGCCCGGACATCCCGAAGGCGTTGCTGAACCCCTATATCTCGAGCGCCGAGCTCAAGATGCGGCTCACCCCGCTCACCAAGGACGACCTCGCCGCGGTCGCTTCGAAATGGCTCGACCTGGTGAAGGAGCGGACCACCATGGTGATGGATGAGCAGGTGGCGCTGCTCAAGGCCAAGGGCCCGCTGGAAGATGCCAGCCGCAAGGATCTCGTCCGGCTGGTGAAGGAGCGGAACGAGCTGCTCAACAAGCTCAGCCTCATCGTCGACGCCTGGGAGGCGAAGGGCGGCGACGAGGCCAAGATCAAGACATTCCGCAGCTACCGCACGGCCATTCTG
This sequence comes from Methyloligella solikamskensis, assembly GCF_042676065.1. NCBI lineage: Bacteria > Pseudomonadati > Pseudomonadota > Alphaproteobacteria > Hyphomicrobiales > Hyphomicrobiaceae > Methyloligella > Methyloligella solikamskensis. The sequence continues at coordinate 159,252 of NZ_JBHTJO010000002.1, forward strand.
TCAGAGGAGGCCCGGTCGAAGGATTTCGAAACCTTCATGGTCCAGCTCGAATCCTGGCTGTACTCGCCCGACGGAGGCATCGAGGCCGGCATCAATATCGGCATCGTCCTCATTGCCATCGTCGTGCTGCTGATCATCGCAGGCGTGCTCCGCGGGCTGACCCGCCGCTGGATCGGCCACGTCAAGCACATGTCGAAGCTGCTCCAGGCCTTCATCGTCACCTTCGTCTACTGGATGATCCTGGCGATTGGTCTGCTCATCGTGATCTCGGCCATCGGCATCGACGTCACGCCGGTCTTCGCCCTGATCGGCGGCGCCTCCTTCATCCTGGCCTTCGCCTTCCAGGATACCTTGGGCAACCTCGCCTCCGGCTTGATGATCATGGTCAACCGGCCCTTCGATGAAGGGGACTATGTCGATGTGGCAGGCGTCGCGGGCACCGTGAAGTCGGTCAGCATCGTCGCCACCAAGGTGCTCACGCCGGACAATCAGATCATCGTCATCCCCAACAAGCAGGTCTGGGGCCAGGTCATTACCAACGTGACGGGCTCCAAGACCCGCCGCGTCGATCTGGTCTTCGGCATCGGCTACGACGACAGCATCGAGACCGCCCAGAAGGTGTTGGAGGAGACGGTTGCCGCGCACCCGATGGTGCTCAAGGATCCGGAGCCGAATATCAGGGTCTCCGAGCTCGCCGACAGCTCCGTCAACTTCATCGTCCGGCCCTGGTCGAAGAGCGAAGACTATTGGACGGTCTATTGGGATCTGACCCGGCAGGTGAAGGAAGCCTTCGACCGCGCGGGCATCTCCATTCCCTTCCCTCAGCGGGATATGCACGTGTACCAGGCCGGATCGGCCGAGGCGGCGACGCCGAAATCGAGCCGCCGCTCGAAGGTCTCCAAACCCACGGAGACCGACAAGCCCGCACGGCAGACCCGCTCCACCCGCGCCAAGGCCCAGGCCGCAGGCGAGGAAGGCTACGAGTCCGACGACACACGGTAGGGGGAGGGACGCGAGGCTTATTGCTCCATGACGCAAGTCACGAAGGTTCCGATGTCCGCCTCCGCCCATCGAGGGCAGTCATCCTAGGAACAACTTTTCAGGGTCGTCAGTAGCAGGATCTGATGAGCACCGCTCGAGACATCTTATAAGACACAGGCGTGAGAGTTGTTCAGCGCGGGCGCGCCAGTCACTCCAGTCACGGGCAATTTCCCGGTTGTTACCGTGAAGAGTTTGGCTGCGTGCTGCAGCGAAAATCTTGCTAATGGCCTCGCTGGCCTTGATTTCATTGCCAAATAGAATCTCGTCGCTTTTTACTCCGAGGCGGGCTCTGACAAGCTCGACTATCCCATTCTCGTTCCTGCCGAGCCCTAAGGCGTCTAGAGATGCCGCGAATTTTGCCGTTGCCAATAACGGGAGTTGTTCTCGGCAGGCCTCGTGGAAAATGAGCAAGGCGTGGAAGAGTCTTCGCATCACCTGCGGTCGGGAGGATGAAGACGGATCGAGATACCAATCCAGGACCGTGCCGATGACTAGCCATTTGTCGTGCCAAGTGCTCGCCATCTCGGCCCATTGGCCAGCGCGAAGCATTGGTCCATAGGGAAGCTCAGACCACGCGCTACCGCTTCCTAGCATCGGTCCAAACTGAACTAGGTAGCGCCTGAGAAAAGGTGTTGAATCGTAGGTAAGGTTCAATCCGCGGAGAACGGTTGCAGGAGTATCCCAGGCGAGAGCCAACGCAACGAGTGCGATCCTCGATGAAATAACTGCGCGGTCGCGGCCCATCCCCGGGGTTAGCCCCTGCACCACCACGCTGCATGCATAGGGAGCCCCGCTGATAGCGTTTATGACACTAGTTTCGGAGCTGCTGTCCTGGCTCGGCTTCCGCTTCTTTAGGCGTTGGCCGCTCCAAGAGCGTTGGATGCGACGTCCAGAGATTGAACTGATGGCCGATTCAGAAATTTTTCTGGTGAGCCATTCAGTCCTCTGCTCGAAAACCACGGGGCCAACAGAAATCTTTGGTAGGTCTACGTTTTCAAAGAGTTTGCAGCCAAACGAATAGTCCTGACCGTGGCGGGCTGGATTCGCAGCTTCTTTGAGTGTCTCGCGTATGTGCTGGCGAATTTCCTCGGGCGACAGAGCTTTTGTCAGCGGACGCCCAAGAGCAGTCCGGATCAGCGTATTAGATTCCTCTATTGTTGCATTATATTTTAGGAGAGAGCAGTTCTCTCGAAGGACGTGGGAAAGATTTTCTATAACGTGAAGGATTTCCTTATTTATAAATATTACGCCCCCGTCTCCAGTTGACAGTATGGGCGGAAAAAGAACTCCGTCCTCTTGTTGCGGTATGCTCCCTTGGCCCGGCAACTGAGAGATTTTGATTGTGATCTCTTCAATTAGAGAAATGATTGTTGCCATTGCTATTTCGCAGTAGAGGCAGATGCAATCTGCTCAGCAATCTAGCATCCGTCACAAGGTTTGCACCTGATCATTCCCCTCAGACCCCGCCTATGCTGAAATCCTTCGCGTAAGCCGAAGGGAGGCCAGCCATGCCGTACTGTCCGAGTTGCCGGGCCTATGTGTCGAGCCGCGACCGGTTCTGCGCGTCCTGCGGCGCGGCCCTGACGGAAGAGGCTGCAGACGAGCAGCCCAGAGGCACCGAAGCCGCCGTGCCGCCCGCAGGCAGCTCCGTTCCGCCGGCCGGTGCGTCCGCTCCTGACGCAAGACCTGCGCAAAGCGATTCCCTGCGCGCCGACATTCCTCAGGTCAGCGCCCCCGGCGGCATGACCTATGCCGGGCTGCTCTCCCGCGGCTTCGCCCAGGTGATCGACATGGTCATCGTGTTCACCCTTTACTGGTTCCTCGGCATCGAGATCGCCGCGCGGGTAGGCGGCCGCACGCCGGGCGGCTTCGAGCTGGAGGGCGGACCGGCGCTCCTGCTCTTCGGTCTATGGATCTTCGGCGCGCTGCTCTACTACGCGATCCTCGAAAGTTCCTGGAAGGGCCAGACCATCGGTAAGATGGTCGCTCGCATCAAGGTTACGAGCGAGACCGGGGCCAGGTGCAGCTTCTACCAGGCGGTGGTCCGCAACCTCGTCCGGCCCATCGACTTCATCTTCTTCTACGGGCTTGGCGTCTTCTTCATCCTGACATCGCCAAGGCAGCAGCGCCTGGGCGACCGGGCCGCGAAGACCATTGTGGTCCACGCCTAGAGCGACGTGGCGATGAACGCGAAGAGGGGGCGAGTACTCCGAAAAGCAAAACGCCGGGCGGTCGGACCGCCCGGCGTCATTTGCGCCTCAACCGTTCTTCCCTCGCGCGCGATCTAGTGCACGTCCTCGTGCTCTAGATCCTCAAATTTATACCGAAACTCCTGCATCCAGATACCGTCTTCTTTCACCGGCACCTTGTGCAGCTTCACGTCGGTGACCTTCAGCTTGCCGCTCGACTCGTCCAGCCAGAAATCCACGTCGTAATAGGCGTCCCGCGAGCCCATCTTGCGAAAGTCGGTGCAGACGAAGAACTCGCCGTCGCCTTTCAGGCGCCGAACCGGCTGATGGATCTCGATGAATTCCAGCGAGATGGACTGGCCAGTTTTCTCGTCCTCGATCACCAGCGCGCCGTCCTTGTCCTTGTTGTCGGCGATGTAGTTGTGGATCGCGCTCATCACGTGCCAGCCGCGGGTCACCTCCGTCTCGCCGGGATGCTCGGAGACCGGCAGCCACCACCAGGCGACCGGCAGCCGGGTCACCATGATCCAGCCGTCGCCTTCCTTCTTCGGCCCCTTCTGAACGCGGATATCCTTGAGGTCGAGCTTGTCGCCATCCTCCCGGTACCAGAAGTCCAGCGCGTACTGCTTCTTCTCGTTCTCCTTGTCATGGAAGATCAGATTGGCGAACCAGCCATAGCCTTCCATGCCGCGCACGATCCGGGTCTTCTCATAGACGAGTTCGAGTTCCTGGTTGGTGCGGGAGTCGTGATACTGGAACGCGCCATCCTTGCTGCGCGCCTCAAGTGTCTTCTCCACCGCCTTGTTCACGTCCTCTTCCGTGAACTCTTTTGCGGTCACCATGGCGGTCTGATGCAGGTTCTGATTCTTCGCCGCCTGCTTCGTCTCGAAATAGGCTGCCGCCTTCGAGATGTTGCCATCCGGGTTCTTCAGGAAGGCCTCTTTGGAATTATTCGTCGAGAAGCAGTAGAGCTTGTTGTCCGGCCCGATCCAGTTGATCGAGCAATCGGTCTTCACCTGCTGCTTCGAGGCAAGGCCCATGGCGCAGTAATCGTCGAACGCGCCGCCCGCGGCCGAAACCGGCGAGCCTGTAGCAAGGCCGAGCGCCAGGGCTGCAGCCGCGACGATAGCCGGGCTGCACACCCGGCCGCTTCTGTAAAATGACATTTGCTTCGCTCCTCCCAGCTCATCTCCGGGTGCCGCGAGCGTTTTCCGCTGCGGCGCCCACCGTTTGTGTCGCCCTTGCAGGCGATCGTACTCTGTCCGCTGACATAAGCAGGCGCCTGACAGAATGTCGCGTCAAGGTTGCGAGCGGCTGAGTAACGCGAAGGTGAAGAAGTTTTACGCAAGCCCTACGAAAATCCCCACGGCGACAGCGCCCGCAGCCATCAGCGCGACGATGATCCAGGGCGGCGCCTTCCAGACCGTGAGCAGCACAAACGCAACCAGAGCAAGCGCGAAGTCGTATGGGCTGAGCACGGCGCTGGTCCATACCGGGCTGTAGAGCGCCGCAGCCAGGATGCCGACCACGGCGGCGTTGGTGCCGGCCATGGCGGCCTGCATCTTCGGCCGGGTCCGAAGCGCATCCCAGAACGGGAGCGTACCCAGCAGCAGCAACATGCCGGGCAGGAAGATCGCGATCAGGCAGAGCGCGGCGCCAGCCACGCCGTTGGGCTCAGGGCTCGCGGCAGCCCCGAGATAAGCTCCGAAGGTGAAGAGCGGGCCCGGAATGGCCTGGGCTGCGCCATAGCCCGCGAGGAAGGAATCTTCGCTGATCCATCCGGGCTGCACGACCGCTTCCTGCAGCAGCGGCAGAACCACATGGCCGCCGCCGAACACCAGCGCCCCGGAGCGATAGAACGCGTCGAAATAGGCGAGGGCTTGATTGTCGACTGCCGCGTTAAGAAGCGGTAGCCCGATCAGCAGCGCAAAGAAAGAGATGAGGCAGACCACGCCGAAGCGCCGCCCGATGGGGAACTGGGTATGCAGCGAGTCCGGCGTGGCGAGATCGCGGCAGAGCCAGAGCCCGATAAGCGCGCCCAGCACGATGGCTGCGATCTGTCCCATGGAGCCGGCGAGGAAAATCGCGATCAGCGCACCCGCCACGGCAATGCCGGCCCGCTGCTTATCGGGGCAGAGCTTCTGGCCCATGCCCCAGACGGCCTGGGCGACGACCGCCACGGCCACGAGCTTCAGACCGTGGATCACGCTCTGGCCGATCGGTCCTTCGAAGAGCGAGGCGCCATAGGCGAACAGCACCAGGAGAATGGCGGAGGGAAGGGTGAAGGCAGTCCAGGCGGCCAGCGCGCCCGGCAGGCCTGCCCGTTTCAGCCCCAGCGCAAAGCCGACCTCGCTACTGGCCGGGCCGGGCAGGAACTGGCACAGCGCCACGAGATCCGCATAGGCCTGATCGTCCAGCCAGCGCCGCCGCGTTACCAGCTCGTCGCGGAAATAGCCGAGATGGGCGATAGGGCCGCCGAAGGAGGTGAGGCCGAGCTTCAGGAACGCACCGAAGACTTCCGCCACGCTTCCTTGCGGTTGGGGAGGCGCAGTCGCGTCCATATCGCCGTCGACATCCGTTTCGCTCATGCCGCAACTATAGAGGCTGCGCGCTCAACCATAAGCGTCGAATAGCGAGCCTATATCGCGCTTCGATGACGGTTGAGGGATGACACGTGCCTATGACACGTCAGGCCGGCCGGGGAGGAGGCCTCAGGCCGCTTCGGCAGCAGCGTGCTCCGGGGAGGAAGACAGCGTGCGCAAATCTGCACGCAACGCATCGGCATCGCCCGGCAACCCCTCTTCGATCTCGCCATGCACCCGCAGCCAGATCGGCACGGCTTGCGCCAGCACGGCGCGGCCCGTCTCAGTCAGCACCAGCCGACGCGAGCGCTTGTCCTTTTCGTCGACCAGCGCCTCCACCCAGCCGCGGCGGGTCAGGGGCTTCAGGTTTGCGGTCAGCGTCGTCCGGTCCATGGCGAGCAGCTCGGCCACCGATCCGATGGTCGGCGGCTCCGGCCGGTTTAGGGACATCATCAGGGAAAACTGTCCGCTGGTGAGATCCAGCCCGCGCAGCTCGTCGTCGAAGATGCGGGCGATCCGCCGGGCCGCGCGCTGCAAATGCAGACAAAGACAGTGATCGCGGACATGCAGCGTTGTCTGAAACGGAATCTCGGTTGACATGCTCCATATTATGTTGATATCAACCTAAACGTCAAGCGGCGATCCTGCCGCCGGTGGAGGGTTCCGATGCAATACGTCGATGGTTTCGTTCTCGCGGTCCCGACCGCCAAGCTCGATGAGTATTTCGCCATGGCGGAGAAGGCCTCCGAGGTCTGGCTCGACCACGGTGCGCTCGAATACAAGGAGGCGGTTGGGGAGGACCTCGAGGTGAAGGGCGACATGCCATTCACGAGCTTCGCCACGATGGCGAATGCCACGCCGGATGAGACCGTCGTCTTCGCCTGGATCGTATACGAGTCCCGCGCCCATAGGGACGAGGTGAACGCCAAGGTGATGGCGGACGAACGCCTCAAGGAGATGTGCGAGTCGGGCGAGATGCCGCTCGACGTCGCGCGCATGGCCTATGGCGGGTTCGAGATAAAGGTCGCCGCTTAAGCGGCCGCCGGCTTGGAGTACGCCATGCACGTCACCCCCTATCTCTTCTTCGACGGCCGTTGCGAGGAGGCGCTTCGGTTCTACGAGGAAACCGTCGGCGCAAAAGTCGACGCTCTGATGCGCTTCAAGGATGCGCCGGACCAGAGCCAGGTCTCCCCGGAGAACAAGGAGAAGGTGATGCACTCCGCCTTCCATGTGGGTGAGACGGAGGTCTTCGCTTCCGACGGGTTCTGCACTGGCCAGAGCGAATTTCGGGGCTTCTCGCTCGCCCTCACCGCGAAAGACGACGAAGAGGCCGAGCGTCTCTTCGCAAATCTTCAGGAGGGCGGCGAGGTACGGGCGCCGATCGCGGAGACCTTCTTCGCCTCACGCTTCGGCATTGTCGCTGACAAGTTCGGCGTCGCCTGGATGGTGCTCACCGAAAGCTAGGCATTCAGATTGGAGGGACTCTCATGCCCGAAATCGCCACCCATAATGACTTCGTGATCTCCCGTGTCTTCGACGTTCCGCGGGATTTGCTTTGGACCTGCTTCACTGACCCGGAGCGCATGCGGCAGTGGTGGGGTCCGAAAGGCTTCAAGGTCCGCATCTCCGACATGGATCTCCGCGAGGGCGGCAGCTACCACTACTGTCTCGAGGCGCCGGATGGTGCGGCCATGTGGGGCCTGTTCCAGTTCCGCCAGATCGTGCCTGGCGAGCGCCTCGTCTTCGTCAGCTCCTTCTCTGATGCCGAGCGTCAGATCACCCGACACCCGCTGCAAGAGGTCTGGCCTCTTACGCTGCTCTCCACGTTCAGCTTTGCCGATGCGCCGGGCGGCAAGTCCGAGTTCACGGTCCGCTGGCGCCCCTGGGATGCGACCGAGGCGGAGCAGAGGGCCTTCAAAGAAAACCACGACAGCATGGTGCAGGGGTGGAGCGGAACGATGGATCAGCTCGCGGCCTATGTCGAAAACACCAGTGATGAGGTCTGATCGATGCAGCTCAAGCACCCCCTGACGCCCTGCCTGTGGTTCGATACCAAGGCCAAGGAGGCAGCGGAGTTCTACTGCTCCGTGTTTCCAAATTCGAAGATCACGCAAGTGACCCATTTCCCGGACGCCGGGCAGGAGATCCACGGTAAGCCCGCCGGCTCCGTTCTTACGGTCTCTTTCGAGCTCGATGGCCAGCACTTCATGACCCTGAACGGTGGCCCCAATTTCAGCTTCGATGAGGCGGTCTCTTTCATGGTCCTGTGCGAGACCCAAGCCGAGATCGATCACTACTGGGACGCGCTCCGCGCCGACGGCGGCGAGGAGGGCCCTTGCGGCTGGTTGAAGGATAAGTTCGGCCTCTCCTGGCAGATCGCTCCGGCCCAGTTCGGCGAAATGCTGAGTACAGAGCCCGGCGCCAGCGCCCGCGTGATGACTGCCATGATGAAGATGAGCAAGATCGACTTGCCCACCCTGCAGAACGCCTACCGGAACGCAGCTTGAAATGGTCTGCGCGAATTCCAAGAAGGGAAGGGGACTCCCATGTTCGTGAAAATTCTAATCGGTGCGCTGATCGTCCTGGCCGTGGGGATCACGGCGGTGCTCGCCTATGCCGCGACCAAACCCGACAGCTTCCGCTATGAGCGTTCGACCGTCATTGCCGCGGAGCCGGAAGCGATCTTCCCCTATCTCAACGACTTCAAGCTGGGGCAGAAATGGTCGCCCTTCGAGGATCTCGACCCGGACATGGAGCGCGACATCAGCGAGCAGACGTCCGGCGAGGGCGCGACATATGTCTGGAACGGCGACAGCAATGTCGGTGAGGGCAAGCTCGCCATCGTCGACTCCGTACCCAATGAGCGGGTGACGCTGGATCTCGACTTCGTCAGGCCCATGGCGGGCCACAGCACGGTGGACTACATCCTTCAGCCCGCCGACGGCGGCACGAAGATGACCTGGGCCATGTACGGACCGCAGCCCTATCTGGCCAAGCTCATGAGCGTCTTCATCGATTGCGAGAAGATGGTCACCGAGAACTTCGAGCAGGGCTTCGTCAATCTGAAGCGCGAAGTCGAAGACAAAGTCTAGTCGGCGCTGTCGGTCTGTGTGGCCTCCTTGCCCAGCGCCTTCCGGGCATCCCGTAGTGCCGTTTTGAGATCCTGCCTGTAGTGCACCGCTGGCGGCGCCAGCTCGTGGCTGTGCAGCAGCTTGCGGATCGGCGATGTCGCGCCGGCGATGAAGATCGGCGCCCCCCGCTGCAATCCCGATTTCAGAAACCCTGCGATGGTCGTGGCGGCCGTCGAATCGAGAAATGGCACGGCCGAGACGTCGATCACATAGGCTTTCGGCTGGGCCGCCACCCGGTCCAGCGCATTGGCTACGCTAGCCGCGGCTCCAAAGAAGAACGCACCGGATATACGGCACACGGCGATCTCCCGCCCGCCGGCTTCCGACGGGTCGTAAACCGTCCGCTCTTCGCCGGGCGCGCTGTCCGCCTGGTCCTCCTCCATCAGACCCGTGCCGGCCTCGACTTCGACCGATTGGGACATGCGGTGCAGGAAGAGCAGGGCGCTGATCGCGAAGCCGACCAGGATGCCCGTTGTAAGATCAACGAAGACCGTCAGCAGGAACGTGGCCAGCAGCACCACAGCATCACCGCGGCTAGCTCTCAGGAGGGTCGCGAAGGCGTGCCGCTCGGCCATGTTCCAGGCGACGGTCGCGAGCACGCCGGCAAGCGCGGCAAGGGGGATGTAGGCGGCGAGCGGCGCGGCCACCAGAAGGAACAGCAGCAGGAAAGCCGAATGCAGCATGCCGGCGATGGGGCCACGCGCGCCGGAGCGGATATTGGTCGCCGTCCGCGCGATGGTGCCGGTGACGCAGAACCCCCCGAAGATGGGCGCTGCGATATTGGCGATGCCTTGGGCCACCAGCTCGCAATTGGAGCGGTGCCGCCGTCCCGTCATGCTGTCGGCCACGACCGCCGAGAGCAGGCTCTCGATGGAGCCCAGCAACGCGAAGGATGCGGCCGCCGGGAGCACGGCGACGAATTTCACCCAGGTGATCTCGGGCAGGGAGGGGCTCGGCAGCGTCGAGGGGATGCCGCCGAACCGCGTGCCGATCGTCTCCACCGGCAGGCCGAGCGCCCAGGCGACAATCGACGCCAGCACCACGGCCATCAGCATGGAGGGCCAGCGCGGCAAGGCGCGTCGCATGACGACGATCACGACGATGCTGCCGAAACCCAGCGCCACCGCGGCAGGCGCGATGCTGGGCAGCGCTTCTGCGAGGGCGACGATTTTCGGCAGGAGCGGGGAGGGCTCCCCGCCGGGCAGGCTCAGGCCCAAGAGATCCTTCACCTGGCTTGCGAAGATGATTAGGGCGATGGCCGCCGTGAAGCCGACCGTCACCGGATAGGGGATGAACTTGATGAAGGTGCCGAGCCGGAAGAGTCCGGCGAACAGCAGAAAGACGCCGGAGATCATGGTCGCCAGCAGCAGCCCTTCGACGCCATGGGTCGCGACGGTGGTCGCCACCACGACGATGAAGGCGCCGGCGGGCCCGCCGATCTGAAACCGGCTGCCGCCGAGCGCCGAGACAAGAAAGCCACCGATGATCGCCGTGTAGAGCCCCCGGTCCGGCGTCACGCCCGATGCGATCGCAATGGCCATGGAAAGGGGCAGCGCGACGATGGCGACCGTCAGCCCGGCCAGAGCGTCGGACCGCAGATCGGCGAGGCCGTAGCCTTCCTTCAGGACGGTTATCAGCTTGGGTGTGAAGAGCGCCGTGAAGCTCGGCCGCTCAGGCATTGCCCCCATAATTCGAAATGGCCTCCGTGGCCTTCGCTAGTCGTCGTTTCGCGACGCCGGGCTCGTCTTGAGACGCACGCCGCGGCCCCCGCCGCTGCTCACCGCATTCTCGGCGATCAGCTCGACACCGGCCCGGTCGAGCGCCTCGACCACCTTGGTCAGGCTGCCCACGACACCGCGCACGGTGCCGTCGCTCGCCTCCATCCGCTGGATGGTCGGCAAAGAGACACCCGCAAGGGCCGCGAGCTCCCGCTGATCCAGTCGGAGTAGGGCGCGGGCGGCACGCATCTGTGCGGCGGTGATCATGCGGGGATGATATCGAATGTCTCTGAGATCAGGAATGCGACATGATGAATGATGTTTTATGCATCAGCTCTTGCCGCTTGGCCGTCAGGCGAATGTGCAGCTGGCGGAGTTCAGATGAATTTGTCAAAATCCGCTCATGGGAGGACTGCGCCATCATAGCCACCGGCTGATCGTCCACGCGATGATCGTGACCCTGGTGTTCTACGCCGTGCTCGTGGCGTGGCAGGTGCCGGCCATGGCGCTGGCCCGGGCGCTCGCGCCTGAGCTGACCGCCCAGACCACGATCCTCTGCACCAGAAACGGCCCGCGCGTCGTCGCCCTCGATGCCGAGGGCAACCCGGTCGAGAATTCTCACATTCCCGATCACGCGAAGGCCTGCCCCATCTGTCAGGGCGTTGCCGGCGCGGTGACGCCCCTGGCGCCCCAGCCGCCCGAAATCGGCATTTCGGCCGTTTGGGCGTCTGTCGAATTTGCGCCCGAGCACGACCGGGGCGAGGGCCGCTCCGTCCTCATCCGGCGCGGCCACGACCCTCCGCTTTCTTCCTAGCCTCACGACAATTGACGGGCCGACCTCGCCTTCGCCGCATCCCGGCGCGGCGCCTGACGGCCTATCCGACACTGTCTGAATAGGATTGGAAGAATGCAGACGAACTATGCCTTGGCGCGCCCGCGCCAAACACTGCTTGCCGTTGCGGCCTTGCTCGCCGGCGCAAGCCTCACCTTCGATAGCGCAAAGGCCCATGACGATGGGCTTCCCGTGACCAGCGGCCTGAGCGTCAGCAGCGATGGGCTGAAACCGCTGCGGGCCGACGGCCATGCTCCTATCGGCGTCATGGGCGATCACATGCACAATGCCGGCGAGTGGATGCTCTCCTATCGCTTCATGAACATGAGCATGGACGGCAACCGCATCGGCGACGATGAGGTCACCCCTCAGGAGATCGCCACCACGGTGCCGAACCGCTTCTTCGGCGCGCCCATGCAACCGCCGACCTTGCGGGTCGTGCCGACCGAGATGGACATGGAAATGCACATGTTCGGCTTCATGTATGCGCCGTCGGACAACCTCACCCTCATGGCCATGGTCAACTATGCCGAGAAGGAGATGTCGAGCATCACCTTCGCCGGCCCCATGGGCACCACCGAGCTCGGCCGGTTCTCCACGCGGAGCGACGGCCTGGCCGACACCAAGCTGAGCGCCCTCTACCGGCTCTACGACGATGAGACCAACCACCTTCATCTCAACCTGGGGATCAGCCTCCCCACGGGCGATATCGACGAGACCGGCCGGGTGCTGACGCCCATGGGCATGCGTCCGGTCCTGCGGCTGCCCTACGCCATGCAGCTCGGCACCGGCACTTACGATCTCCTGCCAGGCCTGACCTATACGGGCCGTTCCGGGGACTTCACCTGGGGCGCCCAGTACCGCGCGGAGATCCGTCTGGAGGACGAGAACGACGAGGGCTACGCCTGGGGCGACCGGCACATGGTGACGGGCTGGGCCGCCTATGAATGGGCGCCCTGGATCAGCACGTCCTTCCGCGCCGAAGCGAGCACCCAAGACGCCATCGATGGCATCGACCCCAACATCATGGCCCCGGTCCAGACTGCCAACCCCGCCTTCTACGGCGGCCAGAAGGTCGACTTGTTCTTAGGGGTCAACACCATCGGCCAGTCCGGGATCTGGCGCGGTCAGCGTCTCGCCTTCGAGTTCGGCGTGCCCGTTTACCAGGATCTCAACGGTCCCCAGATGCAAGAGGACTATCAATTCACTGTCGGTTGGCAGAAGGCATTTTAGGAGAAGATATAATGCGTAGCATTCTGAAAGGCGCGCTGGTCGCGCTCACCCTCGTTGCCGCGTCTGCGGTGGCTCAGGCGCACGACCACAAGGCCGGCGAGATCAAGATCGTGCAGCCCTGGTCCCGTGCGACCCCCGGCGGCGCGGAGGTCGGTGCCGGCTATCTCACCATTGAGAACACCGGCAAGGAGGCCGACCGGCTGACCGGCGGTTCGACCCCCATCGCCGAGATGCTCGAGGTCCATTCCATGACCATGGAAGGCAACATGATGAAGATGCGGAAGCTCGACGGTCTGGATATCCCGGCCGGCGGCTCCGTCGCCCTGAAGCCCGGGGGCAACCACATCATGCTCATGGGGCTTAAGCAGCCCATCGAGGAGGGCAAGCCCTTCACCGCGACCCTGACCTTCGAGAAGGCAGGCGATGTCGAGGTGGAGTTTACGGTGGAGCCCATCGGCGCCAAGGCGCCCTCGTCCGGCCAGGACCATGGCGACCACGGCGAGATGCCCGACGGTCCCATGGAAGATATGGACCCTCACGCTCACCACTAGCTCCTTGCGGTCCTTCTCTTTCGCATCTGGAAGGGGAGGACCGCACGCTCTCGATGGCTTCCGTTATTCGCGATCCGGCGAGCCGAAGCTTTCCGTGTACGGAGTTTTTTTGTCAGGACCATCGTGAGGCCACGATCATTCTCCACGATGGGCTCAGTTGAACAATCGCCCTTCCAAGGAGCCGGACCGACCTAAACGATGCAGCACGCGACACCGTTGATCACGACCATCGCAATCGGGCTGACCCTCGCCCTGGCATTCGGCGTAGTCGCGCATCGCATCAAGCTTTCCCCGCTCGTCGGCTACCTTCTCGCCGGCATCATCATCGGTCCCTTCACCCCCGGTTACGTCGCCGATCAGGACCTCGCCGCTCAGCTTGCCGAGATCGGCGTGGTGCTGCTGATGTTCGGTGTCGGCCTGCACTTTTCGCTGCAGGACCTGCTCTCGGTCCGCAAGATCGCCATCCCCGGCGCCATCGTACAGATCCTCTGTGCCACGCTGCTCGGAATGGCGCTGGCCCATTGGCTCGGATGGTCCGCCGGAGCCGGTCTCGTCTTCGGCCTCGCCCTGTCCGTGGCGAGCACGGTGGTGCTTCTGCGGGCGATGCAGGAGCGCCACCTCATTGAGACAGAGCGCGGCCGGATCGCGGTGGGATGGCTGATCGTCGAGGACATCGCCATGGTCCTCGCTCTGGTTCTTCTTCCTGCCACGGCCGGATTGATGAACGGGTCGGGCTCCGATCCCTATTGGGGAATTCTGGCGGAGAATCTCCTCCTCGCCCTCGGCAAGATCGTCGCCTTCATCGTCACCATGCTCGTGGTGGGCCGGCGGGTCATCCCATGGATGCTCCACTACATGGCCCACACGGGCAGTCGCGAGCTGTTCAGACTCGCGGTTTTGGTCATCGCGCTCGGCACGGCCTTCGGTGCGGCGGAGCTGTTCGATGTCTCCCTAGCCCTGGGCGCCTTCTTCGCTGGCGTCATCCTGAGCGAGTCGACCCTGAGTCAGCATGCCGCGAAGGAAACGCTTCCCCTTCGCGACGCCTTCGCCGTGCTGTTCTTCGTCTCCGCGGGCATGCTGTTCGATCCGTCCATCGTGATGCGCGATCCGATCCCCATCCTCGGGACGCTGTTCATCATCCTGTTCGGCAAATCGATCGCGGCATTCCTCATCGTCCGCATCTTCGGCTACGGCAATGCCACCGCACTGACCGTTGCTGCCTCGCTTGCCCAGATCGGGGAGTTCTCCTTTATCCTGGCTGCGCTCGGCACGGACCTCGAGCTGCTTCCCGTTGAGGGTCGCGATCTCATCATCGCCGGCGCCATTCTTTCGATCCTCTTCAACCCGCTTCTCTTCGCAGTCGTCGACAGGATGCTCCGGTCGGATATTGAGCCGGAGGCGCCCGCCGAGCCGGCGGAAACACCGACCCGGCGCGCTCTGCCGCCCACCGACCTTGAGGATCACATCGTCCTGGTCGGCCACGGCGACTTCGGCCTCGTGCTCCGGAATCTGTTCAGGGAAGAGAACGTGCCGATCCTCGTCATCGACAGCGACGAAGATGCGATCGAGGCGCTGAGAGCTGAGGGGATCGAGGCGATTCCTGGAAACGCTGCCGATCCGGATCTCGTGGCTGCAGCCGGTCTTGAAAGGGCCCGCTGTCTCGTTGTTGCGATCCCGGATGGCTTCGAGGCGGGCCAGGTCGTGGAACAGGGTCGCGCCATGGACGCCGAGCTCCCCATCGTCGCGCGTGCCCGATCGGAAGAGGCTGCGGAGCATTTGGCCGCGCTCGGTGCCGACACGGTGGTGCTCGATCGGGACGAGGTTGCGAGCGCGATCGTCAGCCACGCCCTGAAAAAGACGCGTCCCGCCGCGCCCTCGGCAAAGACAACGAAATCATCTTATGCTTGAGTGGGGATGGAGGAGGAATGAGGGGCGCGGGCTAGCTTCGCGCTCGATGTGAAGCACGTTTGGGAGTTGCGCTTCCCAGCGCGGCCGGGACAGAGACACCTATATGCTCCATGCGACCCCGCTGATCTCCACGATCACCATCGGTCTATTCCTGGCCTTTGCCTTCGGCGTCGCCGCCCAACGGGTTCACCTCTCTCCGCTCATCGGCTATCTGCTCGCCGGCATCGTGATCGGCCCGTTCACCCCCGGCTTCGTCGGCGACCAGAACCTGGCGAGCCAGCTCGCCGA
The DNA here is from genome assembly GCF_042676065.1 of Methyloligella solikamskensis. Lineage (NCBI taxonomy): Bacteria > Pseudomonadati > Pseudomonadota > Alphaproteobacteria > Hyphomicrobiales > Hyphomicrobiaceae > Methyloligella > Methyloligella solikamskensis. The sequence continues at coordinate 174,725 of NZ_JBHTJO010000002.1, forward strand.
GGTCGGTGTCGTGCTGCTGATGTTCGGCGTGGGGCTCCACTTCTCTCTGGAAGATCTGCTCTCGGTGCGCGCCATCGCAATTCCCGGCGCTCTCGTCCAGATCCTGGTCTCCATACCCCTGGCCATGGCGCTCACCTGGTCCTTGGGGTGGGGCTGGGAAGCGGGCTTCATCTTCGGTCTCTGCCTGTCCGTCGCCTCCACCGTGGTCGTCCTGCGCATCCTGCAGGAGCGAAGGCTGCTCGATACGGAGCGCGGCCGGATCGCCGTTGGCTGGCTGATCGTCCAGGACATCACCATGGTCCTGGTGCTCGTCCTGCTGCCGCCGATCTCGGTCATGCTGAAGGGAAATGTCGAGTCCCTCGATCCCATGAAGATCGGGACCACGGTCGGTCTCACCCTGGCGAAGATAACCGCCTTCACCTTGCTGATGTTCATCGTCGGCAAGAAGGTCGTTCCGGCAACCCTCCACTATGTGGCCCATACGGGCAGCCGCGAGCTGTTCCGTCTCGCCGTCCTCGCCATTGCGCTGGGGGCCGCCTATATCGCCGCAGAGCTGTTCGGCGTCTCTCTCGCGCTGGGCGCCTTCTTCGCAGGCATGCTGCTTTCCGAGTCCCGGCTCAGCCAGCAGGCGGCGCAAGAATCCCTCCCACTGCGCGACGCCTTCGCCGTCCTGTTCTTCGTCTCCGTCGGCATGCTGTTCAATCCCGTGGTCGTGGCGGAGGAGCCCCTCGCCCTGCTCGCCACGGTGCTGATCATCGTCTTCGGCAAATCCATCGCCGCCTACTTCATCGTACGCGCCTTCGGGCATAAATCGGCGACCTCCCTGGTGGTGACCGCCTGCCTGGCGCAGATCGGCGAGTTCTCCTTCATCCTGGCGACCCTGGGCGTGCGCCTCGACATCCTGCCAACCGATGGCCGCGACCTCATCCTGGCGGGCTCCATCATCTCGATCATCCTGAATCCGCTTCTCTTCATGGCCATCGACGAATGGTATTTCCGCCACGAGCGGCCCAAGACCGAGCTTCCCGACGATCAGGAAGAGGAGGAAGTGCTGACCCGCGAGCCCATCGTCCCGACGGAGCTCGAGGGCCATGTGGCTCTGATCGGCCATGGCCGCGTCGGCGCCTTCATCACCAACGCTCTCCCTGGCGAGGGGCTGCCGGTCTACGTGATTGAGGACGACCCGGATGCGGTGGAGGCTTTGCGCGAGCAGGGCATCGAAGCGGTGCAGGGGAATGCCGCCGACCCGGAGGTGATTGCCGGCGCCAGCCTGGACAAGGCCTGCTGCCTGCTTGTGGCGATCCCCGATGCGTTCGAGGGCGGCCAGGTCGTGCAACAGGCGCGCGAGGCCAATCCGGATCTGCTGATCATCGCCCGCGCCCATTCAGAAGCCGAGATCGAGCATCTGATGTCTCATGGCGCCGACCAGGTGGTCATGGGCGAACACGAGATCGCCAAGGCCATGCTCGACCGGGTCACCCAGCTGCCGGGTGCGGGCAAACCGCCCCAAGATGGCGAGACTAGCCCCGAGGCACCGGAAGACGCTGCGGCCGTTCAGCCGAGCTGACATCGGCCAACCGGGAACGGATTGCCCGAGATCCGGGTTGATCGGTGGAGTTTGATTAAACCGCAACCGGATCGGCCGCCAAGGATCGATCCCAGGAATCGATCTAAGGGTCGTTCAATGGCAAGCGATACATTCACCGGCGACAGAGCCGCGACAAACGAGTTCCTGCGGGAGATGACCGCAGGCATGAGCCATCAGGAGCGTCTCGACCAGACCCGCTGGCTGGCGCATATGATGGATGACAAGTTCTCGATTCCGGGCACCAATTTCCGTTTCGGGTGGGACGCGATCATCGGCCTGTTTCCCGGCGTCGGCGATGCGGTGACGAGCGCGATCTCGCTTCTCATCGTGCATCACGCCTATCAGGCCGGTGCTGGACCTCTCACGCTTGCGCGCATGGTCGGCAATGTCGGTGTGGATCTGATCTTCGGCGCGGTGCCCTTGGTGGGCGATGTGTTCGACGCCGCCTGGAAGGGCAACCGCAAGAACATGCGGCTCCTGGAACGCCACCTCGCCAAGCAGGCCGAGAAGCAGCGGCGTTAAAGCGCTTCGCTAGATCGCGCCGGCAGCTTCCAGCTCGTCCGCTTCCTGATCGGAAAACACCCGCCCGCGGGTCAAAAATCGCAAGCCTTCGGGGGCTTCCAGCGAGAAGCCCGAACCGCGGCCCGGCACGACGTCGATGATCAGCTGGGTGTGCTTCCAGTAATTGAACTGATCGCGGTCGATGAAGACCTGCGAGCCGCCGATCTCACCCAGCAGCACATCGTTGCCGCCGGTTTTGAACTCGTCCTTCGGATAGCACATGGGCGCGGAGCCGTCGCAGCACCCGCCGGACTGATGAAACATCAGCGGGCCGTGCTTTTCCTTCAGGCTTTCGATCAGCTCGAGCGCCTTGTCTGTCGCGGTGACTCTGTCGACCATAAACACCTCCTGGGGCGTTGGCGTCATCCTGAGGTGCGCGGGGAAACCCCGCGCCTCGAAGGATGAACGCGGGAAGAAGGGTCCGCCGCCACCCTTCGAGGGCCGCTTAAGAGCGGCCGCCTCAGGGTGACGGCGGACGTTTTCTATCGCCTAGACCGACCGGCCTAGAAGAAGCCCATCGGCTTCGGGCTGTAGCTCATCAGGATATTCTTTGTCTGCTGATAGTGGTCGAGCATCATCTTGTGGTTCTCACGACCGATGCCCGACTTCTTGTAGCCGCCGAACGCCGCGTGCGCCGGATACAGGTGATAGCAGTTCGTCCACACCCGGCCGGCCTGGATGCCGCGGCCCATGCGATACGCCGTGTTGACGTCGCGCGTCCACACGCCGGCGCCGAGGCCGTACAGCGTGTCGTTGGCGATCTCCAGAGCCTCTTCCTCGTCCTCGAAGGTCGTGACCGAAAGGACGGGGCCGAAGATCTCTTCCTGGAAGAGGCGCATCTTGTTGTGGCCGGCAAACACGGTCGGCTTGACGTAGTAGCCTTCCGACAGCTCGCCATCGAGGCTGGCCCGCTCGCCGCCGGTCAGCAGCTCCGCACCTTCCTCCTTGCCGATGTCGATATAGGAGAGGATCTTCTCCAGCTGATCGTTGGAGGCCTGGGCGCCGATCATGGTCTTCGGATCGAGCGGATCGCCCTGGCGGATGCGCTCCACCCGCTTGATCGCATGCTCCATGAAGCGGTCGTAGATCGACTTCTGGACCAGCGCACGGCTGGGGCAGGTGCAAACCTCGCCCTGGTTCAGGGCGAACATGGCGAAGCCTTCCAGGGACTTCTGGAAGAAATCGTCGTCCTTGGCCATCACGTCTTCGAAGAAGATGTTCGGCGACTTGCCGCCCAGCTCCAGAGTGACGGGGATCAGGTTCTCCGTGGCGTACTGCATGATCAGGCGGCCGGTCGTCGTCTCGCCGGTGAAGGCCACCTTGGAGATGCGGCTGCTCTGGGCCAGCGGCTTGCCGGCCTCGACGCCGAAGCCGTTGATGATGTTCAGAACGCCGTCGGGAAGGATGTCACCCACGAGATCCATCAGAACCATGATGGACATCGGGGTCTGCTCGGCTGGCTTCAGCACGATGCAGTTGCCCGCGGCCAGCGCCGGAGCGATCTTCCACGCCGCCATCAGGATCGGGAAGTTCCACGGGATGATCTGACCGACCACGCCCAGGGGCTCGTGATAATGATAGGCCAGCGTGTTCTCGTCGATCTCGCTGATGGAGCCTTCCTGCGCCCGGATGCAGGCTGCGAAATAACGGAAGTGATCGATCGCCAGCGGAATGTCAGCCATCCGCGTCTCGCGGATCGGCTTGCCGTTATCGATGGTCTCGATCTGCGCCAGGATGTCGAGGTTCTCCTGCATCCTGTCGGCGACCTTGTTGAGGATCTCGGCGCGTTGGGCCGGAGCGGTCTTGCCCCAGGAATCCTTTGCCGCATGGGCCGCATCCAGGGCCGTCTCGACATCGGCGGCGGTGGAGCGGGCGATCTGACAGACCGGCTTGCCGGTCAGCGGGCTGATATTGTCGAAATACTGTCCGTCGGCGGGGGCGACCCATTTGCCGCCGATAAAGTTGTCGTAACGGGACCTTATGGCGACCCGCGAATTTAACGTCTCAATCACTTCGTGAAGCATTGGAATGTCCTCCCTTCCACGACCTGTTTTTGTTGCTGCGACTTTACACCCTTCAGCGCGTTTTTGGCACCAATTAGATAGCCAAAGATTAGATAGTCATGGGCTGCCGGAACCTCCAGTCCCTGAGACCGTTAGCCTCGGCGCAAATCGGATAGGAGGGACCAATGGCTGAACGAAACGGTGGCATCAACACGACCCTGGCATTTCTGCTGGGCGCGGCAGTCGTCGCGGTCGGCGTGATCGGCTATCTCTATTACGACCACACCCAGAAGGACGTCGTCGAAATCGACGTGCCGGGCTTCAAGGGCGAGATCGAGAAGGAGTAGTGGCGCATCCCCTACGGGATGAGCACCGCGGCACCTTCCAGCTTGCCCGCCCGCAAGCGCTCCAGGGCGACATTCGCATCCTTAAGCGGCATGGGCTCCAAGCTCGTCTTCACCGGAATGGTGGGGGCGAGCGCCAGGAACTCTTCGGCATCGGCGCGGGTGAGATTGGCTACGGATTTCACCACGCGCTCTTCCCATAAGAGATCGTAGGAGAAGGCCGGGATCTCGCTCATATGGATCCCGCCCGAGACCACCGTGCCGCCTTTGCGCACGGCTTTCAGCGCGGCCGGAATCAAGGCGCCGACGGGCGCGAAGATGAGCGCCGCATCGAGGAGCTCCGGCGGCATCTCGTCGGACCCGCCGGTCCACACGGCGCCGAGCCGCTTGGCAAAGTCTTGCGCGGCCGTATCGCCGGGCCTTGTCAGCGCATAGACCTCCGCGCCCTGACCGATGGCGACTTGGGCGATGATATGGGCCGCTGCCCCAAAACCGTAGATGCCCACCCGCTTCGGAAACGGACCCGCCAGCTTCAGGGTGCGATAGCCGATCAGCCCTGCGCAAAGCAGCGGCGCGGCCTCGGCATCCGAGTACGCGTCTGGCAGATGAAAGGAATATTCGTGATCGGCGACCGTGTATTCCGCATAGCCGCCATTGATGTCGTAGCCCGTGAAGCCCGGATGATCGCAGAGGTTCTCCCGTCCCATAAGGCAGTAGGGGCAGGTGCCATCCGTATGGCCGAGCCACGGCACGCCCACCCGATCGCCCTCCTTGAAGCCCGAGACGCCTTCGCCGATCCCCGCCACGTGGCCCACGATCTCATGGCCCAGCACGAGGGGTAGCTTCGGCTTGGTCAGCTCGCCGTCGATGATGTGGAGATCGGTACGGCACACGCCGCACGCGGCGACCTTGATGAGAAGTTGGCCCGATTTGGGCGACGGCATGGGCAGTTCTTCGAGCCGCAGAGGCTCGTGCGCCGCATGCATCACCATGGCCTTCATCGTATCTGCCATAGCTTATGCTGCCTCCAATGGCTGGCGGAGGCTAGGGGGATGAGACGAAAATCAGCGAGAGCATGATCCCGAAAAGTGGGAACCGGTTTTCGGAAAAGATCATGCTTCAAAGAGAAGCGCGGAAGAGCGATCCACACGGATCGCACCCGGCTTTAATGGCGGAAGAAGGTGAAGTTCGCCAGGGCCGGCTCCATGCGGCCGGGTTCGATGGCTTCTTCGTCCTCCGGCGGAAACGCTTCTGTATCCCGCATCCGGGCGGCTGCCGCCATCAGGCGCCGTTCGGAGACCGGCTCGGCGGCATGCCACAGCGCCGTGAAGCCGAGCTCCGCCAGACGCACCATATCGGGCGCATCGTCGGCGAACATCGAAAGGGAATTGCGCCGGCTAGGGTCGCGCCCCATGGCATCGCCCGACCAGCACTGGGAGGTGCCGAGAATAGCCTGCTCGTGAGCATCGAGGAGCCGGGGATTCTTTGTCCAGCGGATGGCGCCGCTCTTGGACGACCCGCCATAGATTTCGGTCATCAGGACCGCCAGCCGCTCAAGCTCGTCCCGGGGCTCCAGCTTGGCCAGGATGATCTTGGGCATCACACCCGCCTCGCGGATCTCGTCGGCCAGCGTCAGCAGAGCTTTGGCCGGGCCGGAGGCCGCGGAGCGGAGGATCAGCGTGAGGGACCGCTCTCTTGGATCGGTAGCATGTCGCGCCCGCTCCACGAACCGCTTCATCGCATCGATGTGACGGCTGTATTCATTGCGGGTATTCGGCGAAATATCTGAACCGGCCTTGGCGAGCATCTTCCCCCCTCGAAGAATCGTCGGATCTGCGCGAGGTGGCGGAGGCAGCGAGCCTTGGGCCACGCGTCGCGTGCAGGCTCATGATTAGCAGCCAGGGGTTAAAGAAGGTTTGACTCGGTTCCCGTTTCGAAACGAGTAACCACGCACCGCGAAAGCTTACGAGAAAACCTATGCGTCAGGCGGCCGTCGGCCATTGCCGTTCATGGGCCCGGGCAGGGCGCGGAGCGGGGGTTCGTCGTCGTCGTCCCGCTCCTCTTCCGTCTCCTCGGACGCTTCCCGATGGGCATCGTCGGCCGCCTCTTCCAGCCGCTGGGCGAGCGAGCGCCCGTTGCCTGACCGGACATTCTCGTTGGCGGGCGAGGGCGTTTCCGTCTCTTCCCCAGGCGCTTCCGCCTCCGCTTGTGCCGCGTCCTCCCGGCGGATGCCCGCCGTGCCGAGGATCGAATCCAGCACCATCTTTGACCATGCCCCGTCCCGGAACCGGTAGAGCCGGAAGGCCGGCGCCTCGGCGAACTTGCTGCCCTGCTGGCGGAGCTTCCGCCGGATGATCGCCGGCGGCGGCAGCATAGCCCGGTCGATGATGCCTTTGCCCTCAAGCCCCACGAAGAGATTGGTGAGATAGAGCGCTTCCATGCTCTGGGCGTTCAGAGGCACGGCAACGTAGTAATCGCCCATGAAGTCGAACACCGCGTGCTGGAAGACCTCGAACTCCCGGGCCAGCCCTTCACGGTGACTGTCGTGGAAGCGCGCCAGGATCTCGCCCACCGGCCCGTCCCGCGCATCGCGCACCGTGTGCAGCAGCTTCTGGAAGCGGTTGATCGGCCGGTTGATGGAGACCAGCAGCAGGCAGAAATCGACGAAGATGGCGACGAAGAGCGGGATGTAGTCCCGGCTGCCCAGCCCCGCCTGCTCGTTGGCCACAGCCGTCACCTCTTGCGGGTTCTCCGCCCGCTGGATCGCCTGGCGCTGCCGGTCGCGCAGCTCCTCAGGTGAGGGCGGCAGCTCGAAATGCAGCGCGCCGATCATCGTGGTGGTGAGCCGGCGGAACGCCTCGACGACCGCCTCGGAGCCTTCCACAGCGGCGATATCGGTCTTTTCGATCACAGGCAGGCTGTCGATGGCGCGCACCACGCCGTGCAGCGCCGACTGAAGTTGCGGATCGGGGCAGGCGAAGGTGCCGCCGCTTCCCGTATCGAAGGTCGTCTTGTCCGCCCGCTCCGCCAGCATGTCACGCTGCTGGGCGAGCTGCGGATCGGTCCGAAGCGCGTTGAAGCGGGTGATGGTGAGATCGAGCTTCCGGTTCAGCCCCCGCAGAAACTGGTTCCGCGTGCCGGTGTTCGGATCGAAGGTCGAAGGATCGCGGGAGAGCACCTTGGCGAGGTCCGCATTCAGGGCATCCAGATCCGTCTGGATCGAGCCGGAGCGCGACTTGATGAAGTCCGAGGTGAAGGCGAAGCGCTCGGCATCTGCATCGCGCAAGCGCCGCCGCGGCCCGTCGCCCGGCGGCGAGTTGGGGCAGGTGCCGCCTTCCTCGCGTTCGGTCACGGCCTTCTCCGCCGAGATCGTCGTCAGGGAATCGAGGGTCGCGCCGAGCTGGGCGATGCGCGTCTTGCCCTGCTCCAGGGCCTGTTGCACCTGGCCGATAGCCGCTTCCGCCGAGCGCGTCGCTTCGGCGCGGGCCTCCAGCACCTTCCAGAAGAAGCCAAACCCGAACCCGACCGAGATCAGGGTGAGGAAGATATAGCCGGCAATATAGAGAATGCGCAGCCACCAGGAGATGGGCGCGAATAAAGAGTCCAGGATGTACAGGACCATCAGCATCAGGGTCGCCACGGCGAAGCCAATGGCGATCTGCTGCATCACCGGAACCTCGCCCGTATTGGCGGTGATCAGCTCCAGCATGCCGGTATAGGTCGCGTACCAGGAGATCAGCGCCAGGAAGGCCACCAGCACGATCTTCTTGAAGCTCGGGAAGGTCCGCCTGAGCCGGTCGAAGCGATTATTGTGGGATTCGAGCCGGTCCAGCATGCGATCGAGGCGATCGGCAGCGGTGTCCGGCGGGTTTGGGGGCACAGCCATAGACGATCCGAAGTTCCCAACTTTTTGGCCGGATCATCGCCCCCCAGCGACCGGCCAACGGCTCTTTTTTAACGGATGCTGCAGCGCGAAACAAACCTTTAAACGGAGTGTTAACGTTGGCGGTTCGTGTGGGCTGTTCGCGTGCATGCCCCCACGGCGTGGAGGCGAGCGCTACTCCGCGCTGGTCACCTCATCCGGCTCCGGCACGGGCTGCTGCTCCAGATCCTCAAGCAGCACGCGCACGAGCGGTTCGGCGATCTGCCCGGAATAGAGATCCCGCGCCCAGGGCTGCGCCGGCGTGCCCGTGCCGACCACGACCACATAAGAGTAGGCCGCGCCGGTCTCGAACTGGATGCCGCCAGCGACCAAGAGATCCACCGTGTCGTCGGCATTGGGATCGGCGGCGCCCGTCCCCCGCGTGCCCGTCTTGGCGAAATGCAGGCTCACGCCGTCGCGGTTCGCCGCGCACCAGTCGGAGAGCCGCCGCATGGTGCCGTGGCGGTAGCAGACGGGCGCGGTCAGAAAGTCCCGGAGGCCTTCGCGGCCGTCTGCCTTCGCGATGTCATTGGGCACGACCGCGTTGCTCTTGGCCTGAGCCGCATCCTTGCCCACCAGATCGAGGCGGGCATTCAGGCTCGGCATGGCGAGAGGCTCGTCCCCGCGCCCCGTCAGGCTGGCGAGCACCACCCCCGCCATGCGGTGCACCGTGCGCGGGCTTGCCGCCACATGGCCCACGACGATGGACTTGGCGAGATTGGCTGCCGAGGTCACCGGCTCCGTCAGGGTGATGTCGAGGGTCTCCGTCAGCCAGCGCAGGTCGGAAAGCGGCACCTTGGCGGTGCGCCAGAGGAGCGGCGTGTTGAGGGAGCAGGCGAAGGAGACTTCCGCCGTCCGCAAGCGGCGCAAATTCCCCCGGCCGCAAGCCTCCAGCCCCGTCGCCGGCGAATCCGTATCGAGCCAGTTCGTCTCGCCCGTGTCCTCCCCCTGATTGGCGATGGCGATGCCTGCGAGCATCTTGCCCACCGAGGCGATGGCGCGCGCTTCCTTTTGCGCGTCGTAACGACCGGTCGCGCGATCCCGTGCCGAGGACGAGCCGAAATAGGCGGCGTTGAAGTTGGACTCGAAATAGCGGACCAGCCGCCCATCCGCGTCCGCCGCGGCGATGATGATGTCCGGATGGCGTTTCGCGGACTCCAGATCCAGGCTGTAGGCGTCGTTGATGCGCTCGGCGTAGCGCTGATCGAGCTTCGCCAGCACCTCCTTCTCCGCCTCCCGGAAGCGGAAATTCTCCGCCGCGTTCAGGGTCAGATGCACACCGCTCACATCGGCCCGCCAGTCGAAGCCGAACCGCTCCTTCATCTCCTCCCGCGCCCCATATTTCACCGACGGCAGCAGTACATTGCTGCGATAGACCGGGTTGGCGCCGGCCCGGGCCCGCGTATCCGGTGAAAGGCTCGCCAGGATCTCCTCGCTCCAGGGAAGGGGATGAGGATCGGGCGGCCGCTCGCTGAGCTGCGCCAGCTCGTCGAGCGTTTTTTTCCGCTCGGTAGGATTTTCGATCAGCGCGTTGGCGCAGATCTGCGCCCGGCCCTTGGTCAGGCTCTGCCAGTTGGCCAGCCGGATCCGCTCCAACGTTTCGGACCCGCCCAGCAGGATGATCGGCTTGTTCACCGCCGCCGCCAGCACATATTGCTCCGCCTTGGAAAGCTGTGAGGCCGGCTTGCCGAACACGATCAGGCTCGTCTGCTCCACCCCGTAAAGTGCCTGGCCGCCGGTCCGCTGGGCCAGCGGGAAGTGGTTTGCAGCCCAATGCTTCATGCGCGTCGTGTCGCCGGGCTCCACCAGCTGCCACTGGATCACCGGCGCCAGCCACCACTCCTTCAGCTTGCGGGAGATCTTCTCGCCGGCGCTCTCGTTCGGTGAAGGTGGCGTCTTGAAGAAGATGCGCGCGAGCTGCATGGCAAGGGTGGAACCGCCCACACCGAGGCTCACCCCGCCGGTCGAGACCGAGCGGCTGACCGTGGAGTAGGGGATCTTCAGCACGCCGTAGAGATCGATGCCGAACGGGTTGATCAGCCCACCGAGATGCCGGTCCTCGTGATAGGAGAGGCAGCTCCAATAGGCCTCCGGCACCTGGCCCACATGGAGCGATTTATGGTCCGGATAGGCGATGTAATCGGGCAGCGCGATCGTCCGCCCCGTGTAGTTGAAGTCTTCCTGGCTATCGAGGATCGGATCGAAGATGCCGACGAAGTTGTCGTCTCTGTCGTAGATTGCTGTCGCAAGAGAGCGCTCGTCGGCATAGGTGAGCACCTTCGCCATCCAGAGCTGGCCGGCAGCCCCGCGGAGTGGCGCGTAGATATAGGCTAGCGTGAGAGCGAAGAGCACGTAGAGCACGACCGGCCCCACGATGAGCCGCATGCGTCCGAGCTTTGGGTTGAAGGCGAGCGTCGTGAAGACGAAGCGCAGCACCTTCAGCGGGAAAGAGATCAGGAATTCGAAGCCGTGGAGAATCCAGCGGGCGAGCTGCAGCATGAGGCGTCCCTAGAGAATCTTCCGTCCCGTCACTCGCCCCCGACACCCCAAGCAGCCCGAGACTAGCCGAACGCTCATCCCCTGTCGCGCCCCGTCGTCAGCCTCGCTGAAGCAGCGCTTCCGCCGCTTCGCGCTGATCCGGGCGATTGATGTTGAAGAAGGGATCGACAAGCTCGCCGGCGATCTCCGCCGCCGGAAAGAAGCAGATCCCGGCCTCCTGGCGCCCCATCCAGTCATGCAGCTTCCGTCCGCCACGCTCCAGATAATCGGCGAGATCCTGCTCCAGCCCGACCGGCCAGAGCGCGAAGGTGGGATGGGTGTCGCTCTCCGAGGCTGCCATGGTCAGCGACAGGCCGCCGCTTTGGGTCATCAGCGACTCCACCAGATTTTCCGGAAAGAACGGCGTATCGACCGCCGCAGTCACAAGCAGGGGGATTTCCGGCGCGGTCTTGCGCAGCCAGATCATCCCGGCCAGCACGCCCGCAAGCGGCCCCGCATAGTTCGCAATGGGATCGGCGATCACCGGCAAGCCGGTCTCGGCGAACCCGGCCGGGTCGCTATTGGAATTGATCGCCAGCCGCGCCACCTGGGGGCCGAGACGCGCAACCGCGCGGTTGATCAACGGCGTGCCGTTCAGCGTGGCGAAGGCCTTGTCCTCCCCGAACCGGCTGGAGCGGCCCCCGGCGAGGAGCAATCCGGCAACGGGAAAACCTGAGCTCAAAATCGGTATCCTTCGGAAACGGTGCGGTTAGGCGCCCCGGCAGTGCGTAAGTGACGTGCCGGGTGACGTAGCGGCTTTGGCCCACTAGATATACGACCATGAGTGAAGCAGTGACCAAAGAACAAGTGCTTGAGGCGCTTAAGCGAGTCCCCGGACCCGACGGGAAGGGCGATATCGTCGAGCAGGGCCTCCTCTCCGAAATCGTGATCTCCGCAGGGAAGGTCTATTTTTCCATCTCGGTCGATCCCGCCCGCGCCAAGGCGCTGGAAGGCATGCGGGTCGATGCGGAGCACATCGTCAAATCCATGCCCGGCGTGGAGGGAGCAATCGTGACCCTCACCGCCGACCGCGAGCCCGGCAGCCCGCCGCCCCCTAGCCAATCCGGCAACGGGGCAGGCGGCAATGGAGCGGGATCCCAAAGCTCGCCCTTCGACCGCGGCGGTCCCGGCCAGCAGGCCCCGACAGGGCGTCCCGGCAAGGCGCAAGGCTTGGGCACGCCGGGTCAGCAGAACGCCCGGCCGAAAGGCGCCCCGGTCCCGGGTGTGGCCAACATCATCGCCGTCGCCTCGGGCAAGGGCGGTGTCGGCAAATCCACCACCGCCGTCAATCTGGCGCTCGGGCTGAAGGCGCTGGGCAAATCCGTCGGCATTCTCGATGCCGATATCTACGGCCCCTCCATGCCGCGCCTGCTCAATCTGAAGGGCAAGCCCCAGGAGCTCGCCGGCAACAAGCTTCAGCCCATGGAGGCGCTGGGCATGAAGGTCATGTCCATGGGCTTCCTGGTGGATGAGGAGACGCCGATGATCTGGCGCGGCCCCATGGTCATGTCCGCGCTGAGCCAGATGCTGAAGGACGTGGAGTGGGGCGAGCTCGACGTGCTCGTCGTCGACATGCCGCCGGGCACGGGCGATGCCCAGCTCACCATGGCCCAGCAGGTGCCGCTAGCCGGCGCCGTCATCGTCTCGACGCCTCAGGACCTGGCGCTCATCGACGCCCGCAAGGGGCTCAATATGTTCAGGAAGGTGGATGTGCCGGTGCTCGGCATCGTGGAGAACATGAGCACCTTCATCTGCCCCCATTGCGGCGGCCAGTCCGACATCTTCGGCCATGGCGGCGCCCGCCACGAGGCGGAGCGTCTCGGCGTGCCCTTCTTGGGCGAAGTGCCGCTGACAATGGAGGTCCGTGAGACCTCCGACAGCGGCCAGCCTGTCGTGGAGAGCGATCCCGAGTCCGCGCCGGCGAAAGCCTATATGGAGATTTCGCGCAAGGCTCTGGCCGAGCTGGAGCAAGCCAAGGGTGGCGGCCGTGCTGCGCCCAAGATCGTCATGGAGCAGTAGAGACCGCCCCGAAAGGTGTCATCCCGGCGAAAGCCGGGATCCAGCCGCCACGATCCGAGCAAGAAGCTGGATGCCGGTTTGAGCCGGCATGATGGCTACGGAGCGACGTTTCAGTCTCTCTTTATGGTGAGGGCGAAGCTGGCGTCTCGAACATGGGGCCCGGACAGCGTTCCAGGCATCGCAACCGCTTCGGAAAGGCCTGAAGCTAGGCCGCGCTAGGGCGTTTCGACAGAGTGCTGACCTTGGGCTTGGCGTGGCCGGCCTCCGATGCCGGGATCGGCTGGCTATAGAGGAAGCCCTGAACCTTCGGGCAGCCGAACTCTCGCAGCATCCGCGCCTGCTCCACCGTCTCCACCCCCTCCGCGGTGATGGTGATGTCGAGGGACTTGCCGAGCGCGATGATGGTCCGCACGATGGCCTTCACCGCCGGATCCTTGGTCATCATCTGGATGAAGTGGCGGTCGATCTTGATCTTCGAGAAGGGGAAGCGCGCCAGGTAGGACAGGCTCGAAAAGCCCGTCCCGAAATCGTCCATGGCAATGGCGACGCCGAGCTTCCGCAGGGTCTTCAGCTTCTGCAGAACCTCTTCCGTATCGTTGATCAGGAGGTTCTCGGTAATCTCCAGCTCAAGCCGCTCCGGCGGCAGGCCCGTCTCTTTCAGCACGTTCGAGACCATCTCCACGATGTCGCCATCCCGGAACTGGGCCGGCGATAGGTTCACCGCGACCGTAAGCGGATTCTCCCACTTCACAGCGTCTGAGCAGGCCCGGCGCAGCACCCATTCGCCGAGCGGAACGATCAGCCCGGTCTCCTCGGCGACCGAGATGAAGTGCGCCGGCGCGATCTTGCCGTGAACCGGGTGATGCCAGCGGATCAGCGCCTCGGTGCCGCACGCCTCTTCCGTCTCCAGCGAGAATTGCGGCTGATAAAGCAGGTCGAACTCGTCGCGCCCGATGGCGAGCCGCAGCTCGTGCTCCACCATGCGGCGGCGCTGCAGGGCTTTGTCCATGCTGCGCTCGAAGAAGCACATGCGCTGACCGCCATCATACTTGGCCCGGGTCAGGGCGATGGCAGCGTGTTTCAGGACGACATTGGCCGTCTCGCCGTCGCCTGGGGCAAGCGCGATGCCGACGCTCGTGGTGCAGACGATCTCCTTGTCGTCGACCACGAAAGGCTCGCGCATGGCTTCCACCAGGCGATTCATGAAGGCCATGACGTCGGCCAGGTTGGTGATCTCCACCAATGCGACGGCGAACTCGTCGCCGCCGAGCCGACCAAACAAATCCCCTTTGCGGATCGTGGTGCGAATGCGCGTGGCGATCTCCCGCAACACCACGTCGCCGCCCGAGTGATCGAGGGAGTCGTTGATTTCCTTGAACTTGTCGACATCGACGCACAGCACCGCGATATGGGTCCGGTTGCGGTGCATGTGGTTGAGCGCGTCGCTCAGAAGCTTGGTGAAGGCTGCCCGGTTGGGCAGGCCCGTGAGTGCGTCGTGATCCTGCAGGAAGCGGAGCTGCTCCTCAGCCTGGTGCTGCTCCTTGCTGCGGATCCAGGCAAAGGCGACCGGTGCTGCGATGCCTACCGCCAGCAGCAACATTGTCACCACCGCGATCAGGCCGAAATATTCGGCCAGCACCCGCGCCTGCTCGCTCTGATCCAGATAGACTGTGAGCTCGCCCTGAGGCGTGCCGCCCAGGGAGATGGGAATGGAAAGCGCTGCCAGATAGTCCGGTGCCCCTTCGCCCGTGCCCCGATAGAGCTGGACGGTGGAGTCTGCGGACTCCTTGCCGGACGTCTTCTCCGGACCGCTGGGCTCGACCTCCTGGTTCAGGTCCAGACCCGAATTGCCGCTGGTGAAGGCCAGCTTCCCGTTCCTGTCGTAGATTTCGTAGCGGAGGATGCGGTGGCCGTAGCCCATCTGCTCGAGCAGCTCGCCCATGCGTGGGGCCAGCGAGCGCTTCGCCAGGGAATCGAACAGATACCCCGGCTCTTCCTTGATCTGATTTGCAATGCGTTCCGCGGCAGCGTGCGCTTCGCGCTCCAACTGCATGTTGCTGACCCGCGCCGGTGCGAAAAACGCAATCGCGCAGATCAAGAGCGCCAGGAACGCAAACGCGAACCAGTGCCCGTTCTTATTCAGCTTTGCCATCGAAAGCATCGAAATTGGCCGCAATCCCATCCTAGCGATCCGGACGCTAGGACAAGCCGGTTAAGATCAGCGTAATGAGCGTACTTAACAAAACGGTGCTAAAGCGTGGCAACCGACTAACCTGAAAGGGTTTTTTGGAACCCCGAAGGGAAATCCTCAACCCCCGGTTGTCGACATGTATCTCGGAACCGAAGGCCTCTTGTCGCGGCCGATCACAAAGTCATGCCCCTTGGGCTTCCGGGTGATGGCTTCGTCGATCGCTGCGTTCAACCTCTCGTTGCCTTCCGACTCCCTCAAAGGCGCGCGAAGGTCCGCGGAGTCTTCCTGACCGAGGCACAGATACAGACGTCCCGTGCAGGTGATCCGGACGCGATTGCACGATTCGCAGAAATTATGCGTCATCGGCGTGATGAAGCCCAGCCGTCCGCCGGTCTCCGCAATCTCCACATAGCGGGACGGCCCGCCGGTGCGGTAGGGAATGTCGGTGAGGGTCCAGCGCTCTTCGAGGCGCTCACGCACCTTGGAGAGCGGCAGATACTGGTCCGTCCGGTCCCCTTCGATATCGCCCATGGGCATGGTCTCGATGAGCGTCAGGTCGTGGCCGCGCTCATGACACCACTGGATCAGCCGGTCGTACTCGTCCTCGTTGACGCCGGCGAGCGCCACCGCGTTGATCTTGATCTTGATTCCCGCAGCGCTTGCAGCCGCGATGCCTTCCATCACCTTGTCGAAGTCGCCCCAGCGGGTGATCGCCTTGAAGCGGTCTCGGTCCAACGTATCGAGAGAGACGTTGATCCGTTTGATCCCACAGGCGGCGAGATCGTCGGCGAAGCGGGCGAGCTGGCTGCCATTGGTGGTCATGGTCAGCTCTTCCAGCGCGCCGGTCCCAATATGCCGGGATAGGGAGCGCAGCAGCGAGATAATGTTCTTGCGCACCAGCGGCTCGCCGCCGGTCAGCCGCACCTTGCGCACGCCCTTATCGATGAACGCCGTGATGAGCCTGTCGATCTCCTCAAGGCTGAGCAGATCCTTGCGCGGCAGGAACGTCATGTTCTCTGCCATGCAGTACACGCACCGGAAGTCGCACCGATCCGTCACCGAGACGCGCAAATAGGTAATCTGACGGCCGAACGGGTCGACCATCGCCGGTTTCGGTTCCCAAATCGTCACGTTTTACTCATCCTCCGCGGAAGGGGCCTTACCCTTCCGGCTGTATAGTTTTGCGTTTCGTATAACCTGGGGCCGGTAGCGGGGTGTCTTCAAGGCTGCCGCTACCTTGCTCCGGCGCTTGACGGACCGCTTAGGACCTTGGCCACCTGCTATGCGTTTCCTCTTCGCCATCAGGCCGCTATGGGCGCCCAGGGCGGACCGCCGATCTGCGGACTGAAATTTGTATATAGACCGAATGGTACATTTATCATCTTTATCCGGCCAATGAGAAGTTAGGAGGCACACGATGGATGATCAGCCCATGGACGACCAGAAATTCAACATGTCGATGCGCAAGTTCCTCAAGGAGGTCGGTGTCACCTCCCAGCAAGCCATCGAGGAAACTGTGCGGGCAGAGGACCTCGGGGGCAAGGGCAAGCTGAAGGTGAAGGCTGTGCTGACCGCCGAAGGCACCGATCTCAATCACGTGGTGGAAGGCGAGATCGACCTCGGCTGAGGCCGGATCCACGTTCAAGCGGACCTAACCTGCACAATGACAGATCAGACTTCCGAGCCTTGGCCCACCGAGCTTCGGGTGGCGAAGGATCGCCGCAACCTGCTCGTCCTGTTCGACGACGGCAGCAGCTATGACTTCACCGCCGAGCTCCTGCGCGTGCGCAGTCCCAGCGCCGAGGTCCAGGGCCACAGCCCCGACCAGCGCGTCACCGTGCCCGGCAAGAAGAGTGTCGAGATCTCTCGCCTCGAGCCCGTCGGCAACTATGCGGTGCGCATCGTGTTCAGCGACGGCCACAACACGGGCCTGTTCTCCTGGAGCTATCTGAAGGAGCTCGGCGAGCACAAGGACGAGCGCTGGGCCGAATATCTCGACGAGCTTAGTCGTCAGGGACTCAGCCGCTGAACCTCAGGCGTTCTCGAAGAATTCCGGCCCGCGCCCCACGATCTTCGGATCGGGCTTGTCGGCCACCTCGTGGTCCTTGCCGTCGTAGTCGAGCCCGTACAGCACGGCGCGGATCACGTTGAGCCGCGCCCGGCGCTTGTCGTTGGAGCGCACCACGAGCCAGGGCGCGAAGTCGGTATCCGTGCGGGCGAACATCCGATCCCGCGCCGCTGAATAGGCATTGAACAGGCTAAGCCCTCGCACATCGTTGTCCGTGAGCTTCCAGCGCTTCAGGGCATCGTGGCGGCGGGCGTGAAACCGCTTCAATTGCATCTCGCGCCCCACCGAGAGCCAGAGTTTGACGAGGATGATCCCGTCCTGCACCAGCCCCGCCTCGAACTGGGGCACGGCGTCCATGAAGCGGTGATATTGCTCTTCAGTGCAGTAACCCATCACAGGCTCCACGCCGGCCCGATTATACCAGGAGCGATTGAAGAGGATCATGTTGCCGGCGGTGGGCAACTGCGCGACGTAACGCTGGAAATACCATTGGCCAAGCTCGGCGTCCGTAGGCTTCGACAGGGCAACCTGCCAGGCGTGGCGCGGATTGAGATGGGCCAGGAAGCGCTTGATGCAGCCGTCCTTGCCGGCGGCATCCCGCCCCTCGAAGACGACGACCAGCCGTTTTCCGCTCCGCTCTACCCAGCGCAACAGCTTCAACAGCTCGATCTGAAGATCCTCCAGCTCCTTCTCGTAGTGCTTCTTCTTCAGCCGCTTGGAATAGGGATACCCGCCGCTGCGGAAGGCCTTCCGCTCGATATCCTCCGGCAGAACGGGACTATCGATGTCGAACCCCGGCAGCTCCTCGCCTTCGCCGGCATCCTCCAGCAGAAAAGATCCGCGCACACTTCCCTCCCAGGTCTTCAATGGCCATATGTGTTTCAGGTGGGGTGACCATAGCACCGCGATTTGTCGCGAAACCGTGATATTTCACCCGCAACTATCGCCTCGAAATTGAGGCGTTGGCGATTCGCAAGAAGCGTGAATCGTGCTTTGGCGCAGAGCCAAACTCCTATATTCCTTCGCGGCTTGGTTGAGGGTGCTAGGATTGCATCGCATGAACGGCTTTTACGAACTCGGAGCACGGTTGCGCGCAGCCATCTGGCTGACCGTCGCGGTGGCGGCCATTTTGGCCACCCTCGTCGCCGAGACCGAGTTGCCTCTGCTGTATGGTCTCGCTGGCTTCCTGGTCTTTCTCGCCTGCGTGGTCGCCGCGCCCCGCAATCTCTCTCTTGAGATCGAGGAGCGGAGCTCGCCGCGCAAGCGCCAGTCCGACAGGGCCGAGATCTCTCTCGACCTGGTCACCGAAGCCTATCCCGACCCGGCCGTGCTGCTCGATAGCGCCGGCCATGTGCTTTTCTATAACGGTCCCGCCCGGACCACCTTCGCTTCCTTGCGCGAAGGCGGCCACATCTCCAGCGTGATCCGCAATCCCGCCTTCCTCGATGCCTTGAGCGCCGCGCCCGACCGCGACCGGCCCATTACCGTCAGCTATACCGAGCGCGTCCTCCCGGTCGGCCGGCGCATGTCGGTGACCGTCGCGCCCCTGACCCATGCCGGCCAGCGGGCCCGCTACATTCTGGTGCTGCTCCGCGATCTCACCGAGTCGGAGCGGATCAACCAGATGCGGTCCGACTTCGTCGCCAATGCGAGCCACGAGCTGCGCACGCCGCTCGCCTCCCTTCGCGGCTTTATCGAGACCCTGCAGTTCAGCGCCAAGGACGATGCCGGCGCCCGCGAGCGTTTCCTGAAGGTGATGGCCGAGCAGGCCGCCCGCATGACGCGGCTGATCGATCAGCTCCTGTCCCTGAGCCGGGCGGAGATGAATGTCCATGTCGCCCCCAGTAATCTCATCGACCTGAACGACGTTATTGATCACGTCCGCGATGCGACGGAGCCCCTGGCCGAGGAGCACAAAGCGGAGCTGCGCCTGAAGCGATTCGAGTCGCCCGCCCTGGTGCGCGGCGATCATGACGAGCTGGTTCAGGTACTCCAGAACCTCGTGACCAACGCGCTCAAATACGGGGCCGAGAAAGGCGCGGTGCGCATCGAGGGCGCCTACCGGCCGGCCCAAGGTCGAGGCTTCGGCCGCTACGCGATCGCCGTCATCGACGAGGGGAAGGGCATCCCGTCGGATCATCTGCCGCGGCTGACAGAGCGGTTCTACCGCGTCGACGTCGCCTATAGCCGCGAGCGGGGCGGCACGGGGCTTGGCCTCGCCATCGTCAAGCACATCATGAACCGCCATCGCGGCGAGCTCACCATCTCGTCGAAGCCCGACGAAGGCTCCGCCTTCACGGTTATCTTCGAGGCCGTTGAGAAACCGCAAGACAGCGCGGCCCCGTCCCAGGCGGCCGAGTAGGCGATTCCCGCCGGTTTTCCCCGCGATTCACAGGGCGTCATCCTGTCCCGCGGACTGTAATCGAACTGTCACATAACTGACATAGGGCTTCATCCTGGCGCATTGGCGGGCGGCTTGCGCATGCGCGTAAGCCCCTGATGTCCGCGAGGATACACGAGGTCCCCAAGGAGATGCGGCCCGGCAGAAGCCCGAAGAGGGGGTAGCGGCGGCGCTCCGGCGGAAGCCTCTTATTTCCCGCGCTTCTCCACAGGCCTGACCCCCAGCGCCCTTTGAAATTCGGCCGATTAGGGCTGTCATGGAGAGGAAATCGGGCTGTCATAAAAGCATTAACGGTGACGACTAGCGTGCCGGCGAGCTCGCGGCAGTCGCCGCTTTTGGAGGCTCGCATCCACAAACGAAAGCTCGCATCCAACTTAAGGGAGAGCACAGTGAACAGGTTTATCATCATGGCGTCGGCCATTGCCGTCGGCGCTTGCGTCACGGCGGGCCCCGCGTCTGCCCGTGACCAGATCCAGATCGCCGGGTCTTCGACGGTCCTTCCCTACGCCCAGATCGTCGCCGAGGACTTCGGCAAGACCTACGGCAAGTACCCGACTCCGGTCGTCGAGTCCGGTGGCTCTTCCGCTGGCCTGAAGCAGTTCTGCAAGGGCCTGGGTGAGTCCACGATCGACATCGCGAACGCGTCTCGTGCGATCAAGGACAAAGAGATCACGGCCTGCGAGAAGGCCGGCGTGAAGAACATCATGGAAGTCCGCTTCGGCTATGACGGCATCGTCTTCGCCAGCGACGTGGACGGCCCCGACATGGCTCTCGAGCCGAAGGACCTTTACCTGGGTCTCGCCGCCGAAGTTCCGGTCGACGGCAAGATGACCGAGAACCCCTACAAGACCTGGGACGAAGTGAACCCCGATCTGCCGAAGTGGGAGATTGTCGGTTACATCCCTGGCGAGAAGCACGGCACCCGTGAAGTCTTCGAAGAGAAGGTTCTGGCTGTTGGCTGCGAGGCCGCCGGCGCCCCGAAGATCATGGAAGAGGCCGGCATGGACGAAGATGCCGTTGAAGACGGCTGCATCCGTGTCCGCAAGGACGGCAAGGCTGTCGACATCGACGGCGACTACACCGAGACCCTGGCCCGCCTGCAGTCCAATCCGGAAGGCATCGGCGTGTTCGGTCTCTCCTTCTACGAGAACAACACCGACAAGCTGAAGGTCGCCACCATGAGCGGTGTCGAGCCCTCCGTCGATACCATCGCCAGCGGCGAGTATCCGGTGTCCCGTCCGCTGTTCTTCTACGTGAAGAAGGATCACATGGACGTCATTCCCGGTCTGAAGGACTACGTGGCCTACTTCGCGTCCGAGAAGATGATCGGCCCCGACGGCCCGCTCGCCGAGTACGGCCTGGTGCCGCTGCCTGAGGGCGAGTTCGAGGATCTGCAGAAGCAGATCGAGAACGGCACGACCATGGGCATGTAGGCATCGCGCCTATCTGCAGAATACCGAAGGGGCGGGCCGTAAGGTCCACTGGCCACCGGCCCGCCCCCTCATCATCGGGGCAACAGTTACCTAGATTGAGAGTGGGGCGCGCGTGTCCAATCTGACCATCCTTGCCATTCTCGCCGCCGCGGCGGTGCTGGCCTATCTGGTTGGGCGGTATCGCTCCGCCCAGGTCGCCAAGGGCAAAACCACCGGAATTCACTCCCGGCCCTCCTATCACGGCGCCTATCTCGCCATTTGGACCGTCGTTCCTGCGATCCTTCTGCTTGCCGCTTGGACGGCTGCGGATACTCCGATTTTCGAGTATCTCACGGCGAAGCAGCTGCCGGAATCGTATCAGGAGAAATCCGAGGCGCAGCAGTCACTTACTATGAATGTGGTCCAGTCGATCGCCGACGGCCTTCCGCGTCTGACCCCGCGCGAAGATGAGATCCTCCGCAAGGCTCGCTATGGCTTCGTCACCGATGAGACCGCCCGCGACGTGTTGTCGGAGAACGGGGTCATTCTCGGTTCCGCGCCGGATCCCGAAGTGATCCAGGCGGCGGTCTACCTCGCCGATCTGCGGGCCTGGGCACGCATCATCCTGCCGATCGTCTGCTTCGCGCTCGCCGCGGCCTGTTTCGTCTGGGGCTATCGCAACATTTCCCAGACCTTGCGCGCACGCACCTATGTTGAGCGCTTCATCACGGCCTCGCTCTTCGCGGCCTCTAGCGTGGCTGTCCTGACCACCGTCGGCATTGTGTTATCGGTGCTCTTCGAGACCATCCACTTCTTCCAGCTCGTGCCGCCCCAGAACTTCTTCTTCGGCACCGTTTGGGATCCGCGCTTCTCCGCCGCCGGAAGCGGGGGCAGCGAGGGCCAGTTCGGCCTGCTGCCGCTGCTCTGGGGCACCATGTACATTTCGCTGGTTGCGCTTCTCGTCGCGGTCCCGGTCGGGCTTTTCGCTGCCATCTACATGTCGGAATACGCCGGCTCGAAGGTGCGCACGATGGCCAAGCCGCTGTTGGAGATCCTGGCTGGCATTCCGACCATCGTTTACGGCTTCTTCGCCCTTGTCACCTTTGGCCCGTTCTTGCGTGATGCTGGCGCCACAGTCGGCCTCGACATCTCGGCCTCGAGCGTGCTCACCGCCGGCATCGTCATGGGGGTGATGATCATCCCCTTCGTGTCGTCGCTCTCCGACGACATCATCAGTGCCGTGCCCGGCTCTCTGCGTGAAGGGTCCTACGGCCTAGGCGCCACCCAGTCGGAAACCATCAAGCGGGTCATCCTGCCGGCCGCCTTGCCGGGCATCGTGGGCGCCGTGCTGCTCGCGGCATCGCGCGCCATCGGTGAGACCATGATCGTCGTGCTGGCCGCCGGCATCGCCGCGAACCTGACCCTCAACCCATTCGAACAGGTCACCACCATCACGGTGAAGATCGTCAGTCAGCTGACCGGCGATCTGGAGTTCAACAGTCCGCAGACCCTGGTTGCCTTCGCCCTAGGTCTCACGCTGTTCGTCATCACCCTGGGGCTGAATGTCTACGCCCTCTACATCGTTCGCAGATACCGGGAGCAGTACGAATAATGACCGATCAGACCGTAGGTTCAGGCGGCCTCCCCGGCATCAAAAGCGCAGCCGACGAGAGCTCCAAGCGCCTCGCGAAGCGCCATGCCGCCGAACGCCGTTTCCGTTGGTACGGTATCGCCGCTCTGCTGTTCGGCCTCAGCTTCCTGGTGCTCCTCTTCGGGTCGATCATCAGCAAGGGGTGGACGGCTTTCCTGCAGACCTCCGCCCATCTGGAAGTCTATTTCGATCCGGAGGTGGTGAACCCGTCCGGCAACCCCGCCGACCGTGACGAGCTCCTGCGGGCGAACTACGCGAAGCTCGCCGACCAGGCGCTCTATAAGGCGCTTGGCGTCGATGCGGAGAACCGCAAGGAGCGCCGC
This sequence comes from Methyloligella solikamskensis, assembly GCF_042676065.1. Classification (NCBI taxonomy): domain Bacteria; kingdom Pseudomonadati; phylum Pseudomonadota; class Alphaproteobacteria; order Hyphomicrobiales; family Hyphomicrobiaceae; genus Methyloligella; species Methyloligella solikamskensis. The sequence goes on from NZ_JBHTJO010000002.1 coordinate 197,746, forward strand.
GCCGCCAACGCGCTGCTGTCGCGCGGCGTCGACACCCAGCTCAAGGACATCGTCCTCGAAGATCCCTCTGTGATCGGACAGAAGCGCGACGTTTGGCTGCTGGCCGCCGACGATGTCGATGCGCTGCTGAAAGGATCGATTAGCCGGGACACCAAGGAGAGCCGACGGCAGCTCGACAATCAGCAGATCGCCTGGATCGACACGCTGGTGGAGAAGGGCCAGTTGGAGAAGCGCTTCAACACCGGGCTCTTCGTCTACGGCGCCTCCAGCTATCCGGAGACCGCGGGCCTCGGCGTGGCGCTGATCGGCTCCCTGTTCATGATGATGGTCGTCATCCTCCTCGCTGTGCCCTTGGCCGTGGCCGCCGCGACCTACTTGGAGGAATTCGCCGCCAAGAACCGAATTTCGGACATGATCGAGGTGAACATCAACAACCTGGCGGCGGTGCCATCCATCGTGTTCGGTCTCCTCGGCCTGGCGGTCTTCATCAACTTCTTGGGGCTGCCACGGTCGGCGCCCATCGTTGGCGGTCTGGTGCTCTCACTCATGACTCTGCCGACCATCATCATCGCGACCCGTGCTGCCCTGAAGGCGGTGCCGCCCTCGATCCGCGAAGGCGCCCTGGGTGTCGGCGCGTCGAAGCATCAGGTGATCATGCACCACGTTCTGCCCCTGGCCTTGCCAGGCATCCTGACGGGCACCATCATCGGTCTTGTGCAGGCGCTTGGCGAAACCGCGCCACTGCTGATGATCGGTATGGTGGCCTTCGTGGCCGATTACCCGTCAACCCCGATGGATCCGGCCACCGCCTTGCCGGTCCAGATCTACATGTGGGCTACGGCAGCCGAGCGCGGCTTCATCGAACGGACGGCCGGCGCGACCATGGTGCTGCTGGCCTTCCTCATCGTGATGAACAGCCTCGCGGTGTATCTGAGACATAAATTCGAGCGGAAGTGGTAGGGCCGCCCTATGGAGGACAATGTGGACGTAGAATCGGCGATGAAACAGCGGGCACCCGCGGTGCCCGAGAAGAATCCAGGCGCGATCTCTACCCAAGAGCACGCGCTCAAGATGAAAACGGAGAGCCTGAACCTCTGGTATGGCCAGAAACAGGCGCTGCACGACGCCTCGTTGGAGATTTATGATGGCTCGGTGACCGCCCTGATCGGTCCGTCCGGCTGCGGCAAGTCGACATTCTTGCGCTGCCTCAACCGCATGAACGACGTCATCGACATCGTGAAGATCAAGGGCGACGTCGAGCTCGACGGTGAGGACATCTACGACCCGGACATCGATCCGGTTCAGCTCCGCGCCCGTGTCGGCATGGTGTTCCAGAAGCCGAACCCCTTCCCGAAATCGATCTTCGAGAACGTCGCGTACGGTCCGAAGATTCACGGCACGGCCACGAACAAGAGCGATCTGGAAGAGATCGTCGTGAATAGCCTGAAGCGGGCCGGCCTCTTCGAAGAGGTCAAGGATCGCCTGGACGAGCCGGGCACCGGTCTTTCGGGTGGTCAGCAGCAGCGGCTTTGCATCGCCCGCGCCATCGCGGTGAACCCCGAGGTGCTGCTGATGGACGAGCCCTGTTCGGCCCTGGACCCGATCGCGACCGCCAAGATCGAAACGCTCATGGACGAGCTGCGCGAAAACCTATGCATCGTGATCGTCACCCACTCCATGCAGCAGGCCGCGCGCGTCTCGCAGCGGACCGCGTTCTTCCATCTGGGCAAGATCATCGAGGTCGACGACACGACCACGATGTTCACCAACCCCACAGACGTGAAGACCCAAGACTACATCATGGGCCGCTTCGGCTAATCGACGCGGATCCTAAAGCCAAAAGGAACGGCCTTATGGAAGATCACGAGCATATCGTCAGCGCCTACGAGGAGGAGCTGTCGTCCCTGAACAACAAGATCGCCCGCATGGGCGGTCTCGCAGAGCAGGTGCTCGGCCAGTCCATCGACGCTCTTCAAGGGCGCGACCCGGAGCTTGCCGGCAACACCATTCAGCAGGATGAAGCCATCGACGCTCTGGAGAAGGAGATCGAGGAGCAGGCGATCACCATGATCGCCCGGCGCCAGCCGCTGGCCTACGACCTCCGTCAGATCATGGCGGCCCTGCGCATCTCCTCCGATCTGGAGCGCATCGGCGATCTGGGCAAGAATATTGCCAAGCGTGCGCTCGCTGTCGTCGAGGAACAGCAGCCCAAGCAGCTCATGTTGGGCCTGCGCCATATGGGCGAACTGGCTCTGGAGCAGCTCAAGGAGGTGCTGGACGCCTTCATCGAGCGTGACGCCGATGCCGCCCTGAAGGTCTGGTACAAGGACGAAGAGATCGACGCCATGTACAACTCGCTGTTCCGCGAGCTGCTGACCTACATGATGGAGGACCCGCGCAATATCGGGCTCTGCACACATCTTTTGTTCGGTGCGAAGAATATCGAGCGCGTCGGCGACCATGCGACCAACATCGCTGAGACGGTGTACTTCCTGGTCCATGGCACGCCGGTCTCAGACGAGCGCCCCAAGGGCGACAACACCAGCACCACCTTGCCGCTACAGAGATCAACTGGCTAACAGGCAGGTCGACCATGACCAACGGAACTGGAGCGAAAGTTTTAATCGTCGAGGATGAGGAGCCGTTGGCGCTCCTCCTCCGCTACAATCTCGAGGCAGCTGGCCACAGCGTCGAAGTCGTCTACCGCGGCGACGAGGTCGAGCTGCAGCTTGCGGAGAACTCCCCGGATCTCATCATCCTGGACTGGATGCTGCCCGGGATCTCCGGTCTCGAGCTCTGCCGGCGCATCCGCACCAACCGGGAATCCAGACACATCCCGATCATCCTGCTCACCGCACGCAGCGAGGAGAACGACCGCATCCGCGGCCTGACCACGGGCGCCGACGATTACGTCGTGAAGCCGTTCTCCGTGCCGGAGCTCATGGCGCGGGTGCAGGCCATCATGCGGCGCACCAACCCGGAGCGCATCGCCTCCGTGCTGAGCGCCGGCGATATCGAGCTGGACCGGGTCTCACACCGGGTGACGCGCAACGGCCGCCCCATCCATCTGGGGCCGACCGAGTTCCGGCTGCTTGAGTTTCTCATGCAGAGCCCGGGCCGGGTGTTCAGCCGCGCTCAGCTTCTGGATGGGGTCTGGGGGCGCAATGTCTATGTCGACGAGCGCACCGTGGATGTCCATATCGGCCGCCTGCGCAAGGCCATGATGAACGATTCCGAGCAGGATCCGGTCCGCACCGTGCGCGGCGCCGGCTATGCCTTCTCCGACGCGCTGGAGACGGCTTCAGCTTAAGGCTGCATCGTGGCCTTGATGGTGAGGTCGCTCGCGTAGGCGAGCGCGTCTCGAACCATGTGACCTCTGCGCACTCCGTGCCGGAGGCTGAGTGCTCCTTCGGTGTCAGGATCAAGCCAAAAAAGAAGGCGCCTCGGATGGAGGCGCCTTCTCACTTCCCCGCTTTTTGTGACCGGGCCCGCTGCAGACGGCCCCGGCCGTCCCTCTAACCGGTCGCGGACCGCTTATCGCGCCGCCGCTGCACGGGCTGATAGGCCATGCGCGAATGGTGCTCGCAATAGGGCACGCCGGTGTCGCTCCTGCGTCCGCAAAAATGGAAATCGTCCTCGCCGGGGTCGCCGATGGGCCACCGGCACATATGCTCCTTGAGGCTGAGGATGGTCGCCCGCTCATGCAGCGGGATCACCAGCTCCTCCACCGGCTGCGGCGCGGCCACCGTCTCCGGCTCTTCCTCGAATTCCGGCTTCAATGCCGTCGCGCCCCGCGTGGCGTAGACGACAGTGTTCTGCTTTGGCTGCTGTCGCCGCACCGGCGCTCGCCGAATGCGCGGTGAGCTTGAGCGGGTGGTGGTGGCCCGCGCCGACAGACCCAGCCGGTGCACCTTGCCGATCACCGCGTTGCGGGTCACACCCCCTAAACGCGCGGCAATCTGACTGGCGCTCAGCCCATCGGCCCAGAGCTTCTTGAGAAGCTCCACCCTTTCATCATTCCATGCCATTGATTGTGCCTCCTCGATTTTTTTCGGACTCAGAGTCCGCCCGCAGCCGCGAAAACGGCTGAGGCCATACTCTGATGTACATTTGAGATGGACCGCTCAGATATCGCGAAGGACGCCGCAACATCTTGTGGCCGAGCGGTTTCAACCCTACTAATTCCGGGGTTCGCCAGCAACCGTCCGCCACGGATGAGAGCCGATTTTTCCACCGGAATAGCCAGATTCTGCCATCGCTCGCGGCAGAACTCAATCGATCGTTAACCTCCTGTTAAGAAAGTTTCGTGGGTAACCCGTTGAAGTGTTGGGAAAGCCTGTGCACGAGCGGGGCGCAAATGGGCCCGGAGCCCAGATTGACAGCCAGCGCGGGCAGACCTAAAGCTCTTCTATTCAAAGCCGCCGCCGGGTTCGGCGGCGCTTTTGTTTTGGGCTTTTGCCACCAACGGTTTGCCAGCGAGGGAAAGCCGATGTCGGCCCTCTTTCCGACCTACGCGCGCTCCGAGCTTTCGTTCGAGCGCGGTGAAGGGGCCTGGCTCTTCACGGAGAAAGGCGAACGCTACCTCGATTTCGGTTCGGGCGTGGCGGTGACGGCGCTCGGCCACAGCCATCCCCATCTCGTTGAGGCGCTGAAAGCCCAGGCCGAGAAGGTCTGGCACGTCTCCAACCTGCATCAGATCCCGGACCAGGAACGCCTCGCCGAACGGCTCTGCAAGGCGAGCTTCGCCGACCGCGTGTTCTTCGCCAATTCTGGCGCCGAGGCCAATGAGGCCGCCATCAAGCTGGCGCGGCGCTACCACTACGCCAAGGGCCATCCGGAGCGCACCCGGCTGATCGCCTTCGAAGGCGCTTTCCACGGCCGGACGCTCGCGACGATCGCCGCGGGCGGCCAGGAAAAGCATCTCCAGGGCTTCGGCGAGCCCATGCCCGGCTTCGACCGTCTGCCCGCGGGCGACATCGAAGCGGTGAAGGCCGCCGTCACCGACGAGACCGCTGGCATCCTCATCGAGCCCGTGATGGGCGAGGGCGGCGTGCGCCTGATCGACCCCGGCTTCCTGCGGGATCTTCGCACCCTTTGCGACGAGAAGGGCATCCTTCTGGTGTTCGACGAGGTGCAGACCGGGATGGGCCGCACGGGCCGGCTCTTCGCTCATGAATGGGCGGGCGTGGAGCCCGACATCATGTCCCTCGCAAAGGGGCTGGGCGGCGGCTTTCCGCTGGGCGCTTGTCTGGCGACCGAAGAGGTCGGCAGCACCATGACCCCGGGCACCCATGGCTCGACCTTCGGCGGCAATCCGCTCGCCATGGCCGTCGGCAATGCCGTGCTCGACGTGCTGCTGGAAGACGGCTTCATGGAGCGCGTCTCGGAGACCGCCCTGCGGTTCCAGCAGCGCCTCGCCGCCATCAAGGATGAGCACAGCGATATTTTCGAAGAGGTGCGGGGCCAGGGCTTCCTGCTCGGCCTGAAATGCACGTCATCCGTCCCCAATGGCGATCTGGTAAAGGCGCTTGCCGCGCAGCATCTTCTCACCGTCCAGGCCGGCGACAATGTCGTGCGGCTCCTGCCGCCCCTGATCATCGGCGACGCCGAGATCGATGCGGCCTGCGAGAAGATCGAAGCCGCCTGCAAGACCGTCGCGCCCGCCACCGCGGCGACGGCCTAGCGGCAGCCAGAGAGCAAGAGACCTTAGGCCGAAAGATGCAAAAAGCGACCAGCCAAGCCAGCCATTCGAGTCCGCAGCCAGGGCAGATGAGCGCCGTACGTCACTTCCTGGATATCGACGACTTCGATACCGTGACTTTGAAGGGCATCATCGCCCACGCCCACGAGATGAAGGCGGAGCGCAAAAGCGATCTTGCCCCGCTTCTGCCGGGCGCCGTGCTGGCCATGATCTTCGAGAAGCCCTCCACCCGGACCCGCGTTTCCTTTGAGGTCGCGATCCACGAGCTGGGCGGCAAGGCCGTCGTGCTCAATCCGAACGAGATGCAGCTCGGCCGCGGCGAGACCATCGCCGACACGGCCAAGGTGCTCTCCCGCTACGTCGATGCCATCATGCTCCGCACCGGTCCTCATGAGACGCTGCTGGAGCTGGCCGAGAATGCCGACGTGCCGGTCATCAATGGGCTCACCGGCCGTACCCACCCGTGCCAGATCATGGCGGACATCATGACTTACGAGGAGCAGAAGGGCTCCATCGAAGGCGCCACCATCGCCTGGGTGGGCGATGCCAACAACGTGGCCGCCTCCTGGATCCACGCCGCGGCCCGCTTCGGCTTTACCCTGAAGATCGCAGCGCCCAAGGAATATCCGCCGGCCGATGAGTTCGTCGCCTTCGCCAAGTCAGAGAACGCCGATGTCATCGTCACCGAGGACCCGGAAGAGGCGGCCAAAGACGCCGATTGCATCGTCACCGATGTCTGGGTTTCCATGGGCGATGCGGACGCCGATCAGCGCAAAAAACTGCTTCGCCCCTATCAGGTGAACGCCGCCCTGATGGAAAAAGCGAAATCAGACGCCATATTCATGCATTGCCTGCCCGCCCATCGCGACGACGAGGTGACCGCAGAGGTCATCGACGGTCCGCGATCCGTGGTCTGGGACGAGGCGGAAAACCGGCTCCATGCGCAAAAGGCGATCCTCGCCTGGTGCCTGGAGTCCAAGTCGAAACAACTAGGAGACTGACGATGGCTGGGCCATCTCAGGAGATGGCCGAGCTGGTCATCCCCAAAGACGATCTCGCGCTCCCCTTTCAGGCGGAGCTGTCCCATGTGACCGGTCGGCTGGTGAAGCTCGGCCCCACAGTGGACGACATCCTCTCGCGCCACGACTATCCCGAGCCCGTCTCGGAGCTGCTGGGCGAGGCGGTGGCGCTTGCTGCGCTTCTGGGCGCTGCGCTGAAATTCGAAGGCAAGTTCATCCTCCAGGCCTCGACCGACGGGCCCGTGGATCTGCTGGTGGCGGATTACCAGACGCCGGGCCAGCTGCGCGCCTATGCCCGCTTCGACAAGGAGCAGGTCGACGCGCTCGGCACCGACGGCGTTGATTCCGCGACCCTTCTCGGCAATGGCCACTTCGCCATGACCATCGATCGCGGCCCCGACATGGAGCGCTATCAGGGCATCGTGCCGCTGGAGGGCGAGACCTTAAGTGAGGCGGCGGATATCTATTTCCGCCAGTCCGAGCAGCTTCCGACCTTCCTGAAGCTCGTCACGGCCAAGCATTACCAGGGCGAGGACAAGAGCTGGAGCTGGCGCGCCGGCGGCCTTCTTGTCCAGAAGCTGACCACCGAGGGTGGCCTGGCGTCGGAGGCCGATGAGGCGGCGGAAGACGAAGACTGGAACCGAGCGAGGCTGCTGGCCGAGACGGTGGAGGACCACGAGCTCCTCGATCCCACGCTCGCGGCCGAGCGTCTGCTCTACCGGCTCTTCCACGAGGAACGCGTGCGGGCGTATTCGCCCCTGCCGCTCGACCCCTATTGCAGCTGCTCCCGCGACCGCATCGAGAACATCCTCACGAACTTCACCGACGAGGAGGTCGAGGATATGACGGTCGACAACGAGATCGAGGTCACCTGCGAGTTCTGCAACAAGCAGTACAGCTTCGATCCGGCGGAGATAAACGCCAAGCGCAAGCCGAACTAGGCTGAAAGCCTATCTTTCAGCTTGCCGAGAAACGTCATGCAGGCGTCGAGCTGATCGACGCTGACGAACTCGTCCGGCGCGTGGGCCTGGGAGATGCTCCCGGGCCCGCACACCACCGACGCGCAGCCGGTCTGCTCGAACAGCCCTGCCTCCGTGCTGAAGGAGACAGCGTGAGGCGCATTGAGCCCCGTGAGGCTGAGGGCCAGCGCCACCGCCTCGGAGTTCGCCGCCGCCTGCAGACCGGGTACATGCACCTGGCGCGCCGTCTCGATCCCGGTTTCTTCTGAGACAGCGTGCATCTTCGGCAGCAGCGTCTTCTCGGCATAAGCCTGAAGCTTCCCCGGAATGGCGTCGGCGCCGTCTTCCGGCAGGCTCCGCATCAGCCATTGGAATTGGCAGCTCGCAGGCACGATGTTGCTGGCCGTGCCGCCTTCGATCGTGCCGACCTCCGCCGTGGTGCGCGGCGGATCGAACCGATCGTCCCGGTGCTCCTTGGCGATCTCCTCCACCAGCCGTTCGATCTCCATGATCAGCGCGGCGGCGTAGCGGATGGCGTTCAAGCCCTTGTCCGGCTCGCTGGAATGGACCGAGAGCCCGGTCACCGTGGTGGTGAGCACATCGATCTGCTTGTGGGCGTCGACGACTTCCATCGTTGTCGGCTCCCCGACGATGGCGATGCGCGGCATAGGCAGGTTCTTCCCCAACCGCTCGATCATCGGCCGCACGCCGACACAGCCGATCTCCTCGTCGTAGGACAGAACGATATGGATCGGTTCTTTGAGGTCGGCGGCGACGAAGCTGGGCACGCTTGCCAGAACGCAAGCCACGAACCCCTTCATGTCGCAGGTCCCGCGGCCATAGAGCCTGCCGTCCCGCGCGGTGAGGGTGAACGGGTCTGAGCTCCAGCTCTGGCCCGTCACCGGCACGCAATCCGTATGGGCTGAGAGCGCAATCCCGCTCTTATTGACTGGACCGATGGTAGCGACGAGCCCGGCCTTCTTGCCGTCCTCCGTCGGCACGCGCGTCGAGGCAACCCCGTGCTGGCCGAGGTAGTCCTCCACGAAACCGATCAGCGGCAGATTCGACTTCGCGCTCGTCGTGTCGAAGGCGACGAGCTTTCCCAGCAGCGCTTTATGATCGGGGGCGTCGGACAAGAGGGAGCCTCGGCTATCGTGATAGATCGCCGGCACGATAGCCCGGTTTCGGTGAAATTACCGTTGGTCTTTCGGGGTATTCCGCGCCTAAACCGCGGCGATTCCCTTCTTCAGATCGCCGATCAGATCGCCCGCATCTTCCAGCCCGATGGAAAGCCGAACCGTGCGGTCGAAGATGCCCGCTTCGGCGCGTGCCTCCGGCGTCAGCCGCTGATGGGTGGTCGTCGCCGGATGGGTGATCAGGCTCTTCGCATCGCCGAGATTGTTCGAGATCTTGAAGATCGATAGGGCGTTGATGAAGCGGAAGGCCTCGTCCTTGCCGCCCATGACCTCCAGCGCCACCATGGGCCCGCCAGACGCCATCTGCTTCTTGGCGAGGTCGTGTTGCGGATGATCCGTCCGCCCCGGATAGAACACGCGGCTGATCTTCTCCTCGCCGGCCAGGAAGTCGGCGATCTTGCCGGCCGTTTCCACTTGGCGCTCAACGCGGAGCGGCATGGTCTCCAACCCTTTGAGCAGCACCCAGGCATTGAACGGGCTCAAGGACGGCCCCGTATGCTTCAGGAAGGTGTGCAGCGTGTCGTCGATGTAATCCTTCCGGCCCAGCACGACGCCGCCGAGGCAGCGCCCCTGACCGTCGATATGCTTGGTCGCCGAATAGACGACGATGTCGGCGCCGAGCTCTAGGGGCCGCTGCAGCATGGGCGTGGCGAATACATTGTCGACCACCACCTGCGCGCCGACCTTGTGGGCGATCTTGCAGACCGCCTCGATATCGACGAGGTCGAGCACCGGATTGGTCGGCGTTTCGAAGAACAACGCCTTGGTCTCGGGCCGCATGGCTTTCTCCCACTGGTCGAGGTCCGCGCCGTCAACCAGCGTGCACTCCACGCCGTAGCGCGGCAGAAGGTCCGAGACGATGTAGAGACAGCTGCCGAACAGCGCCTTCGCCGCCACGATATGGTCGCCAGCCTTCAGGAAGGAGAGCAGGGAGGAGGAGACCGCCGCCATGCCGCTCGCCATGCCGTGGGCCGCCTCGGCGCCCTCGAGCGCCGCGATCCGGTCTTCGAACATGGAGACAGTCGGGTTGGCGTAGCGGCTATAGACATAGCCGTCATCCTCGCCCTTGAAACGGGCCTCGGCGACTTCCGCGCTGTCGTACACATAGCCGGAATTGAGGAAGATCGCTTCCGACGTCTCGCCGAATTGGCTTCGCCGCGTGCCCTCATGCACCAGGGTGGTCGCCATCTTCCAGTCTTTGGTCTCTTCCGCCGCCATGGCGACACCTCCATCTCGCGCGCCCGAAAATCGGACACAAAAAAACCCGGGCTCAGGCTGGCCGCCAAAGAACCGGGTGAACGGCGGGGGCTTCCCGCCACGGCCCTTTTAGCGACTTGTTTTACGTGGCTGCAAGCCGGCCGGCCAAATCACCACGAAGGCTGCGATTTAAAGCGCGCGGAATGCGGGGCGTCAAGTAGGCGCTTATACCCGCGGCAGCACGGGCTTGCGGTAATAGACCACCCGCTCCGTCTCCTGAAATCCGAGCGCCTGGTGCATGCCTTGCGAGGTCGTGTTGCCCAAGAGCACGTCCGAGGCGAGCTCCGTGACGCCCTTCAGCCCGGCCCAGCTCTCCACCGCCTGGACGAGTTCGCGCGCCACGCCCTTGCCGCGCCAGTCCGGCGCCACATAGATCCCTTCCAGGAAGGCAATCGGAGGCTGCCCGCACCCATTCACGTGGTCGTAGCGGAGCGCCACCTCGGCAAACCCCACCGCCTCGCCCTCACGCGTCTTGGCGATGAAGGCGGCGGAATCCTCGCTCTCCATCACGGAGAAGGCCTGGGCGCGGTTCTCCTCATCCGTATGGTCGGGCCAAAGCTGAAGCCGCAAGGGGAGCCAGGCCCCGAAATCTTCCGGGCTGCATCTGTCGATCTGCATGTTGGACTTATACGCTATTGTGAATCCGGGGGAGAAGCTGGGTGAGCACGTGACTCTGCCATAAAGCGGTGTCACGAAGCTTGCCAGAACCGATAAACTGCCTTTGGACACCCTATTCTGACCCATGCAGGCCGCCGACACCATATCGCCAAAGCCCGCCGACGACGGCAAGACTGCCCTGTCGCGCGCCGGTGTGCTCCCGGCCCAGGCCCTGCGGGCCTTGATCAAGCAGGGCGAGATCGCCTCCGACGTCGAAGACATCACTGAAGCCCAGATCCAGCCGGCGAGCCTCGATCTCCGCCTTGGCAAGACCGCCTATCGCATCCGCGCCAGCTTCCTGCCCGGCGGCAAGTCGACCGTGCGGGAAAAGCTCGACAAGTTCGCCTTCCACGAAATCGACCTCACCCAGGGCGCGGTGCTGGAGACGGGTTGCGTCTATCTCGTGCCCCTCCAGGAGAAGCTGGACCTCCGGGCGACCATCGCCGCCTTCGCCAATCCGAAAAGCTCCACCGGCCGGCTCGACGTGTTCACTCGCTTAATCGGCGACCGCCAGGTTAGCTTCGATGCGCTTGAGGAAGGCTATTCCGGGCCGCTCTATGCGGAGATCTGCCCGCGCAGCTTCTCCATCAAGGTGCGCACCGGCTCGCGCCTGAACCAGATCCGCTTCCGCCGCCGCGGCAGCCAGCCGTCTCAGGCCGACGAACGCCCGGGCCGGGTCGGCGACCGTGCGCTCAAAGAGCTGCACACGGATCTCGGTCTGGTGGAGGGCGAAGCCGCCATCCGCGAAGGGCTGAACCTCTCCATCAATCTCGCCCCGGCCTCCGGCGCGAAGCTGATCGGCTATCGCGCCCGCCGCTATGCCGGCGTGGTCGATATGGATCGCATCGGCGAATACGAGGTCGGCCAATTCTGGGAGGCTGTCGAGCCCGACGCTGACCGTCGCCTCGTCCTCGATCCTCACGAGTTTTACATCCTGGCCTCGAAAGAGAGCGTCGCCGTGCCGCCCGGCTATGTGGCGGAGATGGCGCCCTTCGATCCGCTGATTGGCGAATACCGCGTCCACTACGCCGGCTTCTTCGACCCCGGGTTCGGCTACTCCGAAGGCGGCAGCCCCGGCGCCAAGGCCGTGCTCGAGGTCCGCAGCCTCGACATCCCCTTCATTCTGGATGACGGCCAGATCGTCGGCCGCCTGGTCTACGACCGGCTCACAGAGCAGCCCGACACCCTCTACGGCCAGGGCATCGGCTCCAACTACCAGGGCCAGGGCCTGAAGCTCTCGAAGCATTTCAAGTAGGGCAGACGCCGAAGGAGCTATGTTCCACCTCCCGCCGTTCTCTGCCATAACCGTTGGCGGGGCATAAAAACGGGCAGGGGGAGCCGCATGCAATCCATCACTTCCGCGCTGGAGTGGATCCAGGGCATCGTCTGGGGCGTGCCCATGCTGGTGCTGCTCCTCGGTGTCGGCCTCTACCTCACAGTTGGCCTGCGCTTCCGCACCATCACCAACATTCCCGGCGCGTTCGCCATGCTCTGGAAAGGGCGGCACCGCGAAGGCGATGGCGAGATCACGCCGTTCAACGCGCTGATGACGTCGCTCGCCGCCACCATCGGCACGGGCAATATTGCGGGCGTCGCAACGGCCATCTTCCTGGGCGGGCCCGGCGCTGTCTTCTGGATGTGGATGACCGCCCTGGTCGGCATGGCCACCAAATATTCCGAAGCCGTCCTCGCCGTGCGCTACCGGGAGAGAGACGAGCGCGGCCAGTATGTCGGCGGTCCGATGTACTACATCCGCAACGGACTCGGCGCCCGCTGGGGCTGGCTCGCCTTCCTGTTTGCGCTCTTCGCCAGCGTGGCCGGCTTCGGCATCGGCAACACGGTCCAGGCCAACTCCGTCGCCGACGCGCTGGAAGCCTCCTTCGGCGTTCCCCATTGGCTGACCGGTCTGGTGCTCGTTGCACTGGTCGGCGCAGTGCTCATCGGCGGCATCCAGCGCATCGCTAATGTGGCCGGCGCGCTCGTCCCGATCATGGCCATCTCCTACATCGCCGCAGGCATTCTCGTTCTCATCGTGAATGTCGACGCGATCCCCGACGCCTTCATCATGATCTTCGGCGATGCCTTCTCGGCGACAGCCGCGACCGGCGGCTTCGCCGGCGCCACAGTCTGGGCCGCTATCCAGTTCGGCGTGGCCCGGGGCGTCTTCTCAAACGAGGCCGGCCTCGGCTCCGCGCCAATCGCCCATGCTGCGGCCGAATGCAAAGGTCCGGTGAGCCAGGGTGTGGTCGCCATGCTCGGCACATTCATCGACACGATCCTGGTCTGCAGTTTCACCGCCTTGGTGATCCTCACCTCCGGCGCATGGGACAGCGGCGAGACCGGCGCGGAGCTGACCGGCCGCGCCTTCGAGTTGGCCCTGCCGGGCTTCGGCAACACCATCACGGCGATCGCGCTCGCCGTCTTCGCCTTCACCACCATGCTGGGCTGGAGCTATTACTGTGAGCGCTCCCTGCAATATCTCTTCGGGGTGCGCGCGATCCTGCCCTTCCGCATCGTCTGGTGCGCCGCCCCGCTGGTTGGCGCCACCGTCAATCTCGGCATCGTTTGGCTTCTGGCCGACGTGCTGAACGCGATGATGGCGATCCCGAACCTGATCGCGCTGGCGCTCCTGAGTCCGGTCGTCTTCAAGCTCAGCCGGGAGTTCTTCCGGACGCGCGGAGAGTCAGAGAACAATCCGTTTTGAGGGTGGAATGAGCCGGCACCGAGCTTCCTTCGAGGCTCGGTCGTCATCCTGAGGTGCCCGCGAAGCGGGCCTCGAAGGACGACCGAGCACCTCAGGATGACGCAGTCCGAGGCAGATAATCAGCTACAGCTCGCTCCACCCAGCACGCAGAACTTCGAACAATGGGGATGGCAGAGCTTCACAGCACCATCGTCGAACATCCCACTATCCGCGGCCGCTGCCTCGCTGAGCGTCGCGCCCATCTCAAAAGCGCGGTCGTAGGGAAGCAGCGTGCAAGGCAGCACGGTGGGCCGATCGGCGCCCTTGCGCTTCACCACCATTCGGCTCGAGGCGCACATCACCTCGCCAGGGTCTTTGCCCAGAATGCTCCAGCACGCGGTGGTGATCTCCGGCACTTCCGCCGTCTCGTCCATCTCCGGAAAGATGACGAGCTGCGCCGGATCTTCCGCGTCCACCGGCCAGCCGCGCGACGCGATCAGCTCGGCGAACCCGGCGCGGGCCTGGTCTTCCGTCTCGTCCCAGCAGCTCCGCGCTGCGATGGTGAGGGTGAAGCCTTCGCTCGCGAGCCAGTCCATGCCCTCAAGCGCCTTATCGAAGCTGCCAGGCCCTCGCTCCAGATCGTGCAAACCATCCGTGAAATGATCCAGGCTGACCCGCAAGGTGAGCGCCGCGCCGTAGCGCTTGTGCAGCCGAACGAGACCCTCGCGAATCTGCGGCCGCATCATCGGCTGCATGGCGTTGGTGAGGACCAGCACTGAGAAGCCGCGTGACAGCGCATCCTCCAGCATGGGGAGAATGTCCGGGTTCATGAAGGGCTCGCCGCCTGTGAAGCCGATCTCCGCGGTGGGAAACGAGAGCATCGCGATCTCGTCGAGATAGGCCGCCACTTCCGCGGCGGTCATGTAGACCAGCCGATCGTTCTTCGGGCTCGATTCGATGTAGCAGTTGCGGCACTCGATATTGCAGAGGCTGCCCGTATTGATCCAAAGCGTATGAAGCGCCCGCAGCGCCACGCGCGCCCGCATCGACCCGTCGGCCGTGCGGTCGGGATCGGAAAATTTCTCGGAGGTCCGGGAGTCCGTCAGAACGCTCATGCAACGAAACTAGCGGCGCCGATCCAGCGCGCCTAGGCACAGCAAATCACTTCCCGGTGATTTCGCGCCATGCTACGAACCGTAACAGCGCGGGTGTAGCTCAGTGGTAGAGCAGTAGCTTCCCAAGCTACGTGTCGTGGGTTCGATTCCCATCACCCGCTCCAGCGAATTCTACGTCGACGCTTAGATGCTTAGCGGAATACCTCCGCCATCCGCAGCAGCATCGCGATGGCCGTTTGGCTCTCGAGCGGTGCCGCCGCTCGCTGCAAGCGCGCTTCCGCTTCGGCTACGATCCCGGTGGCAGCTTCCAAGGCGTCATGACCCGACGCCGTCAGCTCAGTCTTCATGACCCGCCCGTGTTGGGGATGCGGTGTCCGCAGGATCAGGCCCGAGCGTTCGAGCGTGACCAGGATTGCCTGCATCGTTTGTGGGGTAACGAAGGCACGTCGCGCGAGCGCAGCATTCGATGCGCCCGGCTCGACCTGCAGGGAAGCGAGCACCGCGTACTGGGGCGTCGTCAGCCCGATCTCGCGCAGTCCGGTGTCCATATGAGCGCGAAGCGCTTGCTGAGCCTGCTTCAGCGCAAACCCAATCGTCGCATAGGGATCGTTCAATCGTTCGGCGTGTTGACCTGACATATTAGGGCCCTTATACAATATCAGCGTCCTTATAATAGATGGTGTTTCAGCTAAGGAAACCAGAGTAATGCCCCACCTGATCGGCCCAGACTTTATTGCCATCCAGACCAAGGAGCTCGATGCGGCGCGCAGCTTCTATACGAAGGTCGTCGGCCTGAAAGTTGCGCCCCAGAGCCCGCCGGGCGCCGTCGTATTCGATACCGCGCCTATTCCGTTTGCCGTCCGCGAGCCCATGGTAAACGTAGAAAAAGCTGAGGAGCTGGGGGTGGGCCTTGCCATCTGGTTCGGCTGCGACGATGCCGATGCCCTGCATGACAAACTTGTGGAGCATGGCACGCCAATCGTCCTAGCGCCTAAGGACGGACCTTTCGGCCGTTATTTCTCCTTTCGAGATCCGTTCGGATACACCATCACGGCCCATACGGTAGGAGCGCCCTAAGGGGGGATGCTCGCCTGCGACCGCCACCCGTGGTTGAACTCCGGGCGGTCGCTTCGCGTTGTTTCCTGTTAAAGGGAAGGAGACAACCGATGGAATTTCTGAATGATACCGCTGGTTGGTTATGGGTAATCGGCGGCATTGGCGTCGTCTGTTTGGGCGGAGCTCTCGTCTACGGCATCACCATGGACCGCAAGCGCGAGACCAGTGTTGAGGTTGAACGCGCGCGAGAACAAGCAACGGCCAAGCACTACAAGGAGCCTGAGGGCCAGAAGCCTTAACCTGCGCCGTTCTGCGTTGAATGAGGCGCCACTCCCCGCGCCAGACCGTGGGGCGTTTTTTCCCAGGCAAAGCGCTTGGTGATGAAATGCCAGAGCCCGCGATAGGTCCCCACCGAAACAAGAAGCCAATAGACCGGCATCAGTGCGATCTGGGGCAGCAGCCAGCGATGACGCCGCCGCCAGGCGGTGAAGGCTGCCAGCCCCAGCGCGCCGCCATACCCCCCGAGAAGAACGAACAGCGCCAGCCCCCAAACGGGCCAGCCGAGCAGGCCGGCGGGCACGTCGAACAGCATGCCGCGCATCAGGTCATAGCCGGCGAGCGCGTAAAACCACGGATGCACCAGAGCCGAGAGCACCGTGCCGCCGACGGTCAGCTGGAAACCGAAGAAGCCGCGCCAGCCCAGCTCGCGAAGCATCTGCCGCGGATGGCGCATATGCACCAGATAGGTCTGGATATATCCCTTCATCCAGCGCGTCCGCTGGGCGATCCAAAGGCCTAAGCGCGGCGGCGCTTCCTCATGGGTGGTGGAATCGATCACACCGCAGCAATAGCCGGCCCGCGCCAGGCGGATGCCGAGATCGGCGTCTTCCGTGACATTGTAGGCATCCCACCCCGATAGCCATTTCAGCGCCGAGATGCGGAAATGGTTCGAGGTGCCACCGAGCGGGATTGGCAGGCGAAAGCGAGCGAGCGCCGGCAACAGCCCATCGAAGAGCGCGGTGTATTCCAGGGTGAACTGCTTGGTCAGCCAGCATTGGCCGGCATTGTAAAGGTTCAGCTTGGCCTGCACGCAGGCGAGGTTCGGCGGTCCCACCCGGAAGGCATGGAGCGCCGTCCGCAACTGATCCGGCTCGGGCAGGTCTTCCGCATCGTAGATCACCACATAGTCGCCCCGGGCGAGCGGCATGGCGAAGTTCAGCGCCTTCGGCTTCGTGCGCGGGGCGAAATCCGGTGCCACCACGATCTCGAAATTGCCGGGCAGCCTCAGCGCGCGGACGGCGGCGATCGTCTCGTGATCCGTCTCTTCCAGGATCAGCTTGATGTCGAGTTTGGCCGGAGGGTAGTCGCGGCCTTAGGTAGCAAACGCACCAAATAAAGGGGGCCGTGCCGACAACCGCCACTTCCCCTTTATCGCGATGCTGCTTAGGGCCTCGATAGTCGAGGCTAAAATGAGTGACAAAAATGGAGCGGCTTCATACTCTCAACTTATGGGGGAAGAGCCTGCTCACATAACGCTAAAGCTTTGCACGAGCGAGCCAATAGAGGTCGGCGACTTTGTTGCCGCGTTTGCCTCGCTTTCAAGCCAGTACGACCGCTTCATCCGGGCAAGCTATCCAGATCTCGCTCCGGAAGCCGAGATGTTCGTGAGTGAAGTCAGAAAGGGATCGGTGATCGCCGAACTAATTCCGTTCTGGCCATCGCTTATAGCGACCATGGACCAAGCCCTAATTCTAGAGCACTTCATCCGGCTCTATGGCTCGCGGCTAACCACCTATTTGCACGGCAAGACCGAGGCCGATATTTCGAAATCGGAGCTAAAGGATTTCATGGGCGAGGTCTCTGCGATTGCTAGGGACCCTGACGCGTCTGCCGAGCTTGAGGCCGTCCAGTATGAGGACGGGAAAAAGCAGATCACGGCATCCATCAAATTCCGCACTCCGGAAGCCAAACTGGCGCTCAAAACCATAGAGGCTCAGAAACGCGAAATCGAAAAAAGCACCCACGCCGACCACTCCAAAGTCCTAATGGTCTTTGAGCAGTCAAATGTGAAAGACACGGCTATCGGCAAAAGGACCGGAGAATGGGTGAAAATCGAGGACGTTCTGGACCGGCCCCTACCGCTGATCTACGTCTCAGAAATGGCCGAGGAACGCATCAAGCATGAAATTCGTGAGGCCGACGATAACGTCTACAAGAAGGGATTCGTTGTAGACGTTAACTTGGAAACCAAGGGCGGAAAGCCGGTCGCCTATCGGGTCACCGACATACACCAAGTAATCGATCTGCCAGACGACTAGAGCCTAATATCGTTCGCTCCAATTGCCTCTAAGCACTGGAGCATGAAGGCGGCCGTGAAACCTCCCCGGCTGATCTTGTTGTTCAGGTTCCGCTCGTTCTCTTGAATCCCTAGATCGGCAAGCTTCTCTGCGAGCTGCCGATAGGTAATCCCCTTCCGCTTTAGCTCTGCCTTGAGAAGGTTCTTAGCCCGCGTCTCGTATTCGACGTTGACCGGGTTTGCCTTGCGCTCTGCCATAGGGCCTCACAAAAATCATCGCATCCGATGATATATACCCTTGACATTGGTTATGTCTACAGCCATATATGATGCATAACATCATCGAATATGGTTATATCCAATGTCTCAGCACTTCCTCCTTTCCTCCAAAGCCCGCACCCTCTCCCTGAAGGCGATCTATCAAGGCGGCGAGGACAAGGCTTACGAGATCTTTTGCAAGCTGCGTTGGGCTGAGACGGATGGCGAGGCGGTTTGCCCGCGTTGCGGCTCTTGCGAGACCTACAGCATCACGACGCGCCGCAAGTTCAAGTGCGCAGGCTGCTATCACCAGTTCAGCGTCACGAGCGGGACCATCTTTGCCTCGCGGAAGATGAGCTTTACCGACCTCCTGGCCGCGATCTGCATTTTCACGAATGCGGTTAAGGGTATCTCCGCGCTCCAGCTGTCCCGCGATCTGGACTGCCAGCACAAGACGGCTTTCGTGCTCTCGCACAAGATCAGGGAAGCCATGGCGGCCGAGACGGAAGGCATGAAGCTGACCGGCGAATGCGAAATCGACGGCGCATATTTTGGCGGCTCAATCCGGCCGGCAAACCGTGCCGAGGATCGGATTGACCGTCGCCTTGGCAAGCATCAGACCGGCAAGCGCCGTGTCGTGATTGCTCTTCGCCAGCGCAAGGGCCGGACGCTGACTTTCGTGGTCCGTAACGAGGCCGATGGCGTGTTTTACGCCAACCAGTTCGCTGACATGAACGCCCGCATCCATGCCGACGAGGCACCCCATTGGGACGTGCTGCACGAGCGTTTCGAGACGCTGCGCATCAACCACTCGGAAGCCTACAGCATGGACGGTTGCTGCACGAACCAAGCCGAAAGCCTCTTTTCTCGGCTCCGCCGCATGGTCGATGGCCAGCACCATCAGGTGAGCCCGCAGTACCTCCACCAGTACGCCTGCGAAGCGGCTTGGAAGGAAGATCACCGGCGCTTGGACAATGGCGCTCTAGCGCGCCGCGTGATTGGCCTCGCAATGGCTCACGAGCCTAGCGCGGCATGGAAGGGCTATTGGCAGCGGAGCAAATAATGGCAAGCGATCCGAACATCGTCCGCACGCTTGAGCGGAAGCGACATCAAATCGAACAGACGATTGCGATGTACGAAAAGAAGATCCAAACGGCGAGAATCGATCTGGCGCACGTCAACGCCACCCTGCGCATGTTCGAGGCACCAGACGGGCGGACGGAGTTCCCCGTCTACATGGACACCCTGAGGCTGTTTAAGCGGGGTGAGATCGTGCGGATATGCAAAGCAGCCCTTGCTGATGAAGGGCCGCTAGATACACGCGAATTGGCTCTGAGAGTCATGCGGACGAAAGGACTGGACCAAGGCGACACCGTGCTGCGCACGTCGCTCACCTATCGCATCGTTCAGGCGATGCGGCTGCAATGGAAGCGCGGGAAGGTCGAGAGTCCTGAGAAGCGAGGCGGGGTCCGAATTTGGAGTACTCCGCAAGATTCTTCTCATTAGGCGTTAACGCACGCAAAAAATGCATTGCGAACGGCGTTCGCCCTAGACTCGTATGCTTAACGAGGGGTAAAAGAAGAACGCCGAGGTGTTGGCGCACCTCGGCGTTCGCTGAAACTAGTCGGACGTCCTAGAGTGTGGTGTTGTCCCCACGGGGAAGTTTATGAGCGCTATTGCCGCTCCTGTCAACGCCCCGCCCTAGGCTCCGGCATTCAAAAGGAGCCTATACATGGCTAATTGGGAAATCGCTTTCGTCAGAGAGCAAGGCGTTAACTTCGCGGTCGCTGCCGTGAAAGATCATGTCATCGACAACCGGCATGAGGCAGACGATCTGGTGTCAGCGCTTAGCTGCCACTTCAATCAGCCTGTCGTCCTCTTAGGGGCACGACGACACCGTCTTTATGGTCGACAGGATTTGGTTCGCTTCCTGAGCAATGTTCATCCGTCGCGTCTTCCGTGGCGTCGCGTGAACATCGCGGCGTAACGCCCGACAAGATGGCGAGCGCGTTCGTTAGTGCATAGAAGGCATTGGCGCGCTCGCCGTCATCGTAGGGCACCAGGACGTTCTCTTCGTTCGAATCCTCGAAGAGAATTTGGCCGTTGAAAGTTACCTGCAATGTCATGGCATTCACCTACCTATGCCGCGAAGCTCTGACAAGCGGCAAACCGCCTCGTCTAGTTACAGCCAAACTGGTTGCACGTGTAGTTGAAGCTATTTCCTTGGCTATCGGTTCCGGAAAGAGACCGGGTGCCGCCGAAGTTCTGGTCGGTCATGTTCCAGGAATTGCCGTTAGCCGCACGCCCATTATGGTAGGTCGTGTTGCCGAACGTGTTCGAGTTCTGTGACCACGAACTGCCGGTACGGGAATTATGCCCGTTGACGTAGGTCGAGTTACCAAACCGCTGGACTGTATAGCTATTGCCGTTGCTGTCCGAGCACGTAGAGAAGGCATCCGAGCCGAAACACGCGGCCTCAGACGCCAGAGTGGTGGCCAGTAGCATGGCCGTTGCTAGGATTATCGTGCGCATGAGCCCCTCCCATCGCTGACCGGGAAAGGTTACCACGCGTCTACCTATGGTGGTAGACTCTAAATAGCCTTGGTGCGTTTGCTACCTAAGGCCGGGTAGTCGAGCCGCTTCAGCGCCTCGGTCAGGCGGCGCACCACAGCCGCCTCCCGCAAGAGCGGCACCAGCAGCGTATAGACCGGCAGCGCCGTATCGGGGACGCGCGGGATGGGCTCTGGAGGCCTCTCTCGACGGAATGCGAAATACCAAAGCGCCGCCACCCGTAAGCCGGCGATGGGCAGGAAGACCGCGGCCATCAAAAGGCTCAACGCCCGGACCGTATCGGTGAATGAGAGCGCCAGGCCTGTGGCCGCCGCGACTGCGATGAGGGCGATCGCGCCGAGCATCCAGCGGGGTAGGGGCGTCTTGGCGCTTCGTTCGGGGTCGCGCCTGTGCAGCCCTTCCGAGGCATGAGCCTTGAAGGCGTGCTCGAAGTGACGGCAGATCGCCGACCGCACGGCGGGCTGTGGCGCGAAGGCGAGCGTGCGAGCGTCGAACCCCGAGAGCGCGAATTTCAACGTTGTGGGATTCCGATTGTCCACGGCGAGTACGGCCCGGGAGCGGAGACCCCCCAGCTTCAGCACGCCGGTCCTCAGACAGTCCCGTGGGCGCAAGGCACGCGAGGGCGGGACCAGGCGATGACGCTGTTCGGGCGAAACGAACCCGACCCCGCAATATTCCGCCAGAGCGCGGGCGTAGTTCTCCGCGCTGAGCCAGCCGGTCGCGATGAGGGCTTCGTGAGGGCTCACGCCCCAACGGGCGCCGAGCGCAACGCCTCGGGCAAGAGTGGCTCGGTCGATGGTGCCGTTGAGAAGGAAGGCGTAATCTGCGAATGGATCGGTCTGCGCGGCCGGCATCGACCACGCAGGCATGGTCTGTACTTGCTTGCCCCCGAACACCGGCCCAACCCCATACGCTGTACGCAACGCCCGCATCAGTATTCCCGGATGCCGGGCGGGCCGCAACGGCAAACACGCAAAAAGGGAAGCCAAATCAGCACGTTAAAGATGTATATCAAATTTAATACAACTTAAAAGGGTGCAATCTTCCGGTTGGCCCGGCCAATCTTCCTGCTGACAGAGCGAAGTGGCCCAAGTAGAACCGGAAACATGGAGGCGAGGCGGGAAATCGGCGTGAACGATCGTGAAACGAGGGGCTGGCGCAGACGCTTGCGTGCCGGCGCAACGGTCCTCGGCCTGCTCGCTTTAACGGCCGGCTTTGCCCTCGGTCTGGCTCCAGGGCTGACCGTCCCCGCCGCAGCGCAAACCCAGCTCGTGCCCGATGTCTGGCAGGGCGATGTGGTGCCCCAGGAGCCGAAGCTTGGCGACCGGGAAAAGCTCCGCTTCCTGACCGACAGCGACTACCCGCCATTTCACTATTTCGACGAAGAGGGTGTCCTCACCGGCTTCAATGTCGATCTGGCCCGCGCCATCTGCGAGGTGCTCGAGGTGGAATGCGAGATAGAGGAGGTCGACTGGGACGACCTCTTCGCCCAGCTTGAATCGGGCGAGGCCGACGCTGCCATCGCCTCCATCCGGATCGACAGTGAAAACCGGCGCAAGGCCGATTTCACCCAGCGCTACTATGCGACGCCCGCCCGCTTCATCGCCGCCAAGGATAGCGAAATCACCGATCCGCGGCCTGAGACCCTGAAAGGGGTCAAAGTCGCGGTGATGGAAGGCACCGGCCACGCGGCTTACCTCAAGGCCTATTTCCCCGATGCCGAGGTCATCACCTTCAGCTCGGCGGAAGCGGCCAACGGCGCGGTTAAGGATGGCACCGCCGAGCTCGCCTTTGGCGACGGCATTGGCCTCACCTTCTGGCTCAACGGCGTCACCAGCGACGGCTGCTGCGAGTTCCGCGGCGGGCCGTATATGGATGCCACCTTCTTCGGCGAGGGCGTGGGGATCGCCGTGCCCAAGGGCGACCGCAAGATGCTGGAAATCCTCAACTATGCCCTCTACCGGGTCCATGCCGATGGGCGCTACGAGGAGTTGCTGCTCCGCTATTTCCCCATGAGTTTCTTTTAGCCTGGCGCTCACCTCATCCCTGGCCCTGGGCTTCGGCCGGAGACCAGGCGAGCTCGTAGGTCCGAAAGGTCTGGCACCATTCCACGTCGAACTGGTCTAGCGCCTCGGTGAGCGCCCGGTCGGTGTCGTCGGCCTCCACCGCGATAACGTCCCGACCGAGCGCTCGCGCCCTCGCGGCCGCAGCGGCCACCAGACAGGCGGTCTCCTGAGACGCGATGCGTCCGGGCAAGCCGGTCCACCCCAGCTCCAGCCTCTCGTCGGACCCCGATCTGAGACTTGAGACGCCCGCCATTTCCTGATCGTCGAAACCGGCCAAAATCGCCTCCGGATGAAGATCCTTGCCGGCGAAAAGCTTTCGGGCGTCGTCGTCGGAGAGCGGCGCTACGGGATTGTCTTGATGGGTCTCGGCGTAGAGCTGTCTGTGCAGATCGATCCAGCGCGCGAGCTCATCGCTGTTTCTTTGGAGTTGGCAGATCGTCAGCCCGCACGAAAATTCTTCGATCGGTGTCGTCAGGCGCATCTGCCCAAGGCGGGTCGTCTTGCACAACGACCACAAGCTGGGCGGCTGGATGCCATCGGGAAGACAGACGCGAAGCCGTTCGATGCCTCGACAATCCGCCCCATCCGGAACCGGAGCGGTTTTCACGCGGCCGCGGTTGTCCGCCCACCACGCGTCCGACAGGTAAAGCGTCGTCGGGTGCAGAGGATTGCGGCAGTAAATGTGAGGATGCGCGGTCATTTCCGGTGAAGCGTTGTGTGGTTCCCGACTTGGCCGGCCGGGCGAGCGGCATCCAATATCAAAAAAAGAACGCGCCGCGGAAGCGACGCGTTCTGACCGTCTGATGGAGACCCTGGGCGAAAGCCCATGGATCTCCGTTTCGCAGGCGGCAGTGCCTAGCTCTTCTTTGCCGTCCGGCTTGTCGAGCTGCGCCGCGCCGGTGTGCTGCGCTTCGGCGCCGCCGGCTTGGCTTCAGCTGCGCCTGTGCCGCGGACGACCTCGTCCCGCCGGCTGTGAAGCTGGAAGGCCAGCACCAAGAGCAGGATACCGAACACGATGGCATAGGCGCCCAGCCACCAGGTCAGCACCACCGCACCGATCAGCGGCACGACCATCAGCGCGATGCCGAAGATCACCGAGGCGATGCCGCCCAGCGCCAGCCACCAGCGCCCATGCTCCAGGTTCAGGCTGAAGGCGGCGGAAAGCATCAGGAAGCCGCTCAAGACCGCCCAGAAGGCGATTAGATACATGAAGACCAGCAGGGTGATGTCGGGCCACAGAAAGGCGATCACGCCCGCCGCGATGCTCACCACGCCTTCCAGGATCAAAAGCCCCCAGCGTTCGCCGTGGCTCGCCTGGCGCACGCCGGCGATGATGGCGAACACGCCATCGACCAGCATGTAGGCGGAAAACAGCAGCACCAGGGTCAGCAGGGCCGCGCCCGGCACGGCAAGGCAGATGATGCCGAAGGCGATGCCGAACACGCCGCGCAGACCCACCGCCCACCAGCTGGCCGCCAAGGCCTCACTCAGCGCGTCATAGCGCTCCGTCGTCGAAGTCATGAAATCCTCCTCCCAATGAAGTCGGGCCTGCGCCGCTTCGCGCCCCGTTTTTTCGGAGCCGGCGGAGGCCGCAAAAAATCTCGCTGCACGCAGATAATCGCTGCGAATCACGCCGCAGACTTTTGAAACGCGAGTCTACTTCACCGACTGCAAGAATCGTTGTCCGTCAACGTGAAGTCTCGCAAAAAAGCCACGAAGTTGTTGCAACTCGACAACGATCCGGCGAGCAACCGGATAGCAGAGTGGTTGTATAGGTCGCATCACGCTGGGGCCGGGGGGCAGAAGGCGAAAGACCGATGCGCGCTGTTGCGTTTGTTCTCACTGTTCTGGCGCTCTGCGCCTACACGTTTCTTCTGACGGGGCCGGCGAAAGCCGCCCCTTCAGGGACCTTCTCCAGCCCCGAGCAGCTCATCCAGTGGGCCTCCGATTATCGGACCCACCCTTCTCCTCATCGTCTGCCCGCCGCCGTTCACGCCATGCGCGAGCTCGGCCTGTTCGGCGATGAGGAGAAGGGTGGCTTCTGCATCGGCTTCATCGCCGGCGTGCTTGGCGCCAACAAGAATGATGCGCCGAAGCTGATCGCCGGGATGTTCCCCATGCCGCCCAAGGAGCAGGCCGTCATCATCAAGGCCATCGCCTATTCCGGCCGGCCCGACTGGCAGGATCTGCTCATTCAGTTTCAGGACAAGATGCCCCTGCGGAAGCCCCTGATCGACGCCTATGTCGACGGCAAGGAGCCGGGGCTCATGGAGCTTCCCCTCGAGGACGGCTCCCCGGTCATCTACACGCTTTGGGGCTATTACAGCGCCACCGGCCAGTATCAGCCGGTCATGCGCATTATGGAGGCGCTGCGCTGGTCGAAGAGCGACGAGGAGGCGGGGTTCTCCTGGAGCAGCCTCTGGAGCGGCTGGAAGAACGATCCGAAGCTGGTGGAGAAGGTCACCACCGGCGGCACCGCGAAATGGACGCTTGCATCCTACGCGGAGCGCGACCGCCAGCTCATCAGCCTCTACCGGGCGGAATATCCCCGACAGCCTGAGGAGATCGCGGGTCCCTTGCGGGAGGTGATCGCCGCCGCCGAAGCATTTGAAGCGGAAGAGGTGAGGAAAGATCAGCTCACGGCCATCGAAGAGGCCCAACGCGAGCATGCCATGAACGAGGCGGGCGGCTCCAAGCTCGCCAAGGTCGGCTCTATCGGCATTGCGACAGGCTGCGTCGCGGCAAGCGCCTTAGGTCAGGCGCAGATTGCCGTGCCGTGCGTGGTCGGCGGCGCGCTTTATAGCGGCGCCGTTCAGTTGATGCAGTAAGCGCAGTCGTGAGGTGAGCCGGGCGCCGGCTTAGTCTTCGCCGCCGCGGCCGAGGAAATAGCCGACCACGACACCGACACCCACAGCCAGCAGCATAGAGGCGGCGAGATTGTCCCTCATCAACTCCTCGGCGTCGTCCGCCGTATGGCTGACATAGGACTTGGCCGAGCTCGCTCCGCTCTTGGTGTTCTTCGATACCGTGC
The DNA here is from genome assembly GCF_042676065.1 of Methyloligella solikamskensis. Lineage (NCBI taxonomy): Bacteria > Pseudomonadati > Pseudomonadota > Alphaproteobacteria > Hyphomicrobiales > Hyphomicrobiaceae > Methyloligella > Methyloligella solikamskensis. The sequence goes on from NZ_JBHTJO010000002.1 coordinate 223,611, forward strand.
GGGTGAGGTCGCCCAGATAGCTGCGCATGGAATCGAGCTGATCGTATAGGTCCTCGGGATCGAGATAACGGCTCGATTTTCTGTCATTCCAGCCCAGCATAGTGTCCTCCGACGGTAAAATGGATCAACGGAATGACTGTCTAACGGTTGACGGCCTGCTCCGTTCCCCAACTGATAGCTGGAGAAACGCGAAAAATCGCCGCCTTGGCAGCGATCGTTCAAAATATGGTGTGCGGGAGCCTAAAGGACCGTGTTGCGCGCCCGGATGCCCCGCTCGATGGCGACCGTGGTCAGCTTGTCGAGGGAGAGCCCGGTGGCGATGATCTCCAGCAGCCGCGTCTCTGTGTCCGGGACGTCGAGATCCGCCGCAGCCACCTCCAGCGCAACCGCATAGGCCGTTTCCCGCAGGCGATGATCCAGCGCCTCGCGCACCAGGCCGATCACCTGCTGCAGCCCATCCGGCTGGCCGAGCAGCTCGCCGCAGGCCGAGGTGGTGGGCACCAGCTGCTCGTCGTCGAAATCGTCGAAGATGGGCAAGGTCGAGACGATCTCGCCGATCCGCGCATATTCAAGGTCGGAGATCGCCCGGTCGACCGCGGCGACGGTCACCATCACGTAGATCAGCGCTTCATGATGGGTCAGCGAAGTCGGCATGGGGTGCTCCAGATCCGAATGGCTTGAGATGGATGATCGAAGACGTCGCGGGAAGCTAGGCAATTCGGAAGGGTCCGGCAAGCACCCCGATTGACGGTTCCGCGCGCGGGACCTAGTTTCGCGCCGAACCGCCGGGCGTACCGTCCGGCGACATGCATCATTGCCGGTTCTCATCCATGACTGACACTTCTTCCGCGTCGCCCGCGTCGAAGGCGGCACCGCTCGATCCAGAGCTGCTCGAAGCCGCCAAGGACAGCAAGGCCTGGCCCTTCGAGGAGGCCCGCAAGCTCATTGCGCGACTGGAGCAGACGCCCGCCCAATCCCCGGTGATCTTCGAGACGGGCTATGGGCCCTCGGGGCTGCCACATATCGGCACCTTCGGCGAGGTCGCCCGCACCACCATGGTACGCCACGCCTTTCGCGTGCTCACCGAGGACAAGGTGCCGACCCGGCTGATCTGCTTCTCCGACGACATGGATGGGCTTCGGAAGGTGCCGGACAACATCCCCAACAAGGAGATGGTGGCGGAGCATCTCGGCAAGCCGCTGACCCAGATCCCCGATCCGTTCGGCGAGCATCCGAGCTTCGGCCAGCACAACAATGCGCGGCTCCGCGCCTTCCTCGATGCGTTCGGCTTCGAGTACGAATTCTTCTCCGCCACCGATTGCTACCGGTCCGGCCGCTTCGACCAGACGCTGCTGAAAGTCTTGGAACACTACGAAGCCGTGCGCGACGTCATCCTGCCGACGCTGGGCCCGGAGCGCCGCGCCACCTACAGCCCCTTCCTGCCGATCTCGCCGGAGACCGGCGAGGTGCTCCAGGTGCCGATCATCGATGTGGACACAGATGCCGGCGCCGTCCGGTTCAAGGATCCGGCCACCGACAAGCTCACCCAGCTCCCGGTCACCGGCGGCCATTGCAAGCTGCAATGGAAGGCCGACTGGGCCATGCGCTGGGTGGCGCTCGGCGTCGATTACGAGATGGCCGGCAAGGATCTGATCGATTCCGTGAAGCTCTCCAGCCGAATTGCCAAGATCCTCGGCGCCAACCCGCCGGAAGGCTTCAACTACGAGCTCTTCCTGGATGAGAACGGCGAGAAGATCTCCAAGTCCCGCGGCAACGGCCTCACCATCGACGAGTGGCTGAGCTACGCCGCGCCGGAGTCTCTGGCGCTCTACATGTTCCAGAGCCCGCGGAAGGCGAAGCGGCTCTATTTCGACGTGATCCCCAAGGCGGTGGATGAGTATGTCGGCCACCTGGCGGCGTACCCGAAGGAAGAGCCCGACGCCAAGCTGCGCAATCCCGTCTGGCACATCCATAGCGGTGAGCCGCCGGAAGCGGAGCTGCCGATCTCGTTCGCGCTGCTCCTGAACCTCGCCTCGGCATCGAACTCAGAAGATTCAGATGTGCTCTGGGGCTTCATCAAGCGCTACTGCCCGGGCGCCACGCCCGAGGAGCATCCGCTGCTCGACCAGATGGTCGGCTTCGCCGTGCGCTATTTCCACGACTTCGTGAAGCCCGCGAAGAAGTATCGCGACGCGACGCCGGAAGAGGCCGCCGCCATGCGGGAGCTGTCGGAGAAGCTGGGTGCGCTGGACGCGAGCGCCGATTCGACCGAGATCCAGAACCTCGTCTACGAGGTCGGCAAGACCCACGAATTCGAGCCGCTGCGGACCTGGTTCGGCGCCCTTTACGAGGTGCTCCTCGGCCAGACCCAAGGTCCGCGCTTCGGCTCCTTCATCGAGCTCTACGGCATCGACGAGACCCGCAAGCTGATCGAGGATTCCCTCAACCGCTAGCGGGCTGAGACGAGCCCTAAAGGTTCGCCTCTTTCCAGATCTCGTGCATCTCCAGCGCCCGGCGACCCGTCTCCTGCTGGATGCAGTCGGCGCCGATCACATTGCTGTAGGTGCCCGACGAGTAGCGCGTCATCCAGAACCCGCACTTCTCGTCCCGGAAGGTGATCCAGGCCACTTGCGCGTGGCGCAGCGCATCCGACGAGGCCGGGTCAAGCTTCGCGCGGGCTTCCGAGTACCAGTCGTTCAACAGACGGTCCCAGATCGCCGTATGCCGCTGGTAGCAGGAGAGCGCCGCCGCCGTCGTCTCCTGGTCCTTGCAGAGCGCGTTGATCTGGCCCACGCAATCGGCCGCCTGGACGATTGCATCCGCATCCCCGTGCCGGTTCAAACAATCGCGCACCCGCTCCCGGTCCTCACGGGTCGGTGTGGCGTCCTGGGCCTGTGCGGTGGCGAGCCCCGTGCTCAAGGCGATGATGGCTATCAAACCGGCAATTAGCGTCCTGGTCATCTCGTATCCTCCCCCATTCATTGATCATAGATCGGCTCCGAGCCCGGATAGAGCGGGTCGTCGTCGTCATAGATTGGCTCCTGCTCGAAGATTGGAACCGGCTCATTGTACACCGGCTCTGACCGGAACTGGCCCGGACCGCCCCAAAGCCCGACCTGGGCCTGCTTGGCCTTGTCGCGGGCCTTCGCCAGCGTGTCGTCGTTCTCCGTATCCGGCTTCGCCCAGCCCCGCTCGACCATCCAGAGCGAAAGATCCGTCTCGCCGATCCGGCAGCGTGCGGCGAATTCCGGCCGGTCGCCCCGGGGCGGCAGATCGCAGACCACGGCGCGCCCGCGGATCAGCCGGGTCAACGCCGCACGCGCCCGTGTCCCGCAGGGCCATTCCTTGCCGCTCTCGTCCTTGCAGGTCTCATCCTCGTCCCGCACCGAGATGCCTTTGAGATGGATGATGTGATTGCCCGTCTTCAGGGTGCCGGCATCCTGCACGATGACCCGGTAGAACCGCTTCCGCCCCGCTGGCTTGATGGTGATGGCGTGGCCTTTCTCGATAGCGGCGAAGCGCTTCACCTCCTCCGACGCATCGGCCAGACGCGAGGCGCCCGCCCCAGCAGGCGGCGCCGGCATGCGCCAATCCGCGCGGGAGAGTTCCGATTGGGGCGTGGGTGCACGCTCGCCCCAGGAGGATGTCGTATTCTGAGAGCCCGCCTCGCCGGAGGCCGTCGCACGCCCGTCCGATGCGTTCCCGTCCCAGGTCGTGTTCCTGGCGATCTTCACATCCGACCGCCCGCTGCCGTCGTCCGTCTCCGGGGCGCTCACAAGGGCCGGCAGCACGAACAGCACCAGCACGGCGATGCCGATCGACAAAGCGGCGAGGCGTGCCAAGAGAAGCATGAAAGGCCTCGTTCCCTCACTGGCTGACCCAAAGGATCCGGTGCATCCATTCTATCCGCTTCAGCGGAAACACGAGATCGGAATGCTCCGGATTGAGCGACGCAAGCTCGATCGCTTTCTGGCCGCGCTTGACCAGGATCTTCGCCATAACCTCCCCATCAGTCGTTTTTGCGACCAGCCGGTCGCCTTTTCGGATGGAGGCGGCGGGCGAGACGATTAGCACGTCGCCCGGACGATAGAGCGGCGCCATGCTGTCGCCTGCGACTTCAAGGGCATAGGCGTTCTCGTCGGCGAGGCCGGGCGGCGTCACCGCGTCCCATCCGGAGCCTGCCGGAAAACCGCCATCGTCGAAGAACCCGCCCGCTCCCGCTTGCGTCAGTCCGATGAGAGGCACGGGCCGGGCCGCGGGATCATCGTCGCAAAGGAGCTGTACGAACTCGTCAAGACCGGCGCCCGTCGCCTGGAGGACTTTGGAGATGCTCTCCGTGGTCGGCCACCGGGGCCGGCCCTCGGCGGTCGTCCGCTTGGACCGGTTGAAGGAGGTCGCATCGAGCCCGGCGCTTTTGGCAAGCGCCGAGGTGGAGAGATTGTAGCGCTGGGCCAGCGCGTCGATGGCGGACCAGACATTGGCGTGGGTCAGCCGGTCGTGGAGCGCGCCCCGTGAGATCTGCGTCTTGGTCTGGTCGAGCTTCGACATATAGGAATTATTCCCCATTCTCCGACAGGGGCAACCGATTTCCGGCAACAGATTTCGGGCGCTTGCCCGGACCGGACCATCGCCGCTAGACTCATGCTATTGGATGCCCTCGAGGCAAGATGAGCGATACCCTCTACAAGATCACCGATGTGGGCGCCCTCGCGAAAGCGGAGGAAAGCGGGCTGCTGGAAGGCTCCGCCGACGATCTGCGCGACGGCTACATCCATCTTTCCACCCGGACCCAGGTCGCCGGCACCTTGGACAAGCATTTCGTAGGCGAGGACAATCTGATGCTGCTTGCCTTCGACGCCGACAGTATCGCCGGCGATCTTCGCTGGGAGGCATCCCGTGGTGGCGAGGATTTTCCCCATCTCTACGGGACGCTGCCCTTGTCGGCTTTGAAATGGTCCGAGCCGCTGCCCATCCGCGCCGATGGCAAGCACATCCTGCCCGCCGCCGTCCTCACCAAAATGGGCGTTGGCCAGTGAGCGGCTCGCGTTCTTCCGGCATGTCCTGGCTCACCCCCTCGCTTTACGGGCTGGGCCAGCACGCCCTGCGCCGCCTCGATCCCGAGATGGCCCACGGCCTCACTATCCGCGCGCTCCAGATGGGCCTGTTTCCCCGCGCGACCGAGCCCGACGACCCGCGCCTGTCCCAGGAGCTGTGGGGTCTGACCTTCAAGAACCCCATCGGCATGGCGGCCGGCTTCGACAAGAACGCCGAAGTCGCCCCCCAGCTTATCGAGATGGGCTTCGGCTTCGCAGAGGTCGGCACGGTGACGCCGCGCCCGCAACCCGGCAACGATCAGCCCCGTCTCTTCCGGTCGGAAGAGGAGCGCGCCGTGATCAATCGCATGGGCTTCAACAATGAGGGCCATCTGGCGGCGCTGGAAAGACTTCGCGGACGCTGCCCAGGCGTGGTCGGCGTCAATATCGGCGCCAACAAGGACAGCACCGACCGCATCGCCGACTATGTGAAAGGGATCGAGCGGCTCACCGAGGTCGCCGGCTACTTCACCGTCAACATCTCGTCCCCCAACACACCGGGCCTGCGCGATCTGCAATCGCCCGAGGCGCTGTGTGAGCTCTTGGGCGCGCTGAGCGCCGCGCGACAGCCCAGCGAGACCACGGGCCGCGTCCCGCCCCTCCTCATCAAGCTCGCCCCCGATATCGATCATGAGGCGCTGCCCGAGATCATTTCCGTGGCGCGCCGCGGCGGCATCGACGGCATCGTGGTCACCAATACGACCCTGTCCCGCGAGGGGCTGCACGACCAAGAGTTCGCGGCGCAAGCTGGCGGGCTTTCCGGCCGCCCGCTCTTCGCCCGCTCCACCAAGTTTCTGGCCGAGCTCTATCTGCTCACCGACGGCAAGCTGCCGCTGATCGGGGTGGGGGGTATCGATTCCGGTGAAAAGGCGGTGGAGAAGATCGAGGCCGGCGCCTCGCTGATACAGCTCTATACGGGGATGGTGTTCGAAGGGCCGGGACTGCTCACCGACATCAAGCGCGCGATCTTGAAGCGCCTCGACGAAGGCCCGCAATCGAGCCTGAAGGAGCTGGTCGGCGTCAGCGCCACCGAATGGGCCGACCGCCTGCCGCTTTAAGCGCTTATGACTAGTGCCGCGGCGGGGGCGGGAGATCCGCTTCCGCGCTGCGGCGGCTCGAGCCGCTACCCGTCATCAGCTTCAGCACCCGCGCGATCAGCCAGATCGGGAAGACCAGCACGGCGCCCAGCAGGAAGTAGCGGCCGAACTCTTCGATGGCCCGGAAGCCCATATTGTAGATGTAGTTGGCGAGCCGCTGGATGCTCTCCACGATCTCGAACGGGCTGAACCCGAAGGCTGCGAGCAGCATGCCGACGATGAGCGAGATGATAGCCAGGCGAAGCAGTACGAGCGCCGGATTGCCGCCGAAAAACCGTTCCATCGCCTGATATCCTCTCAATCGTTCGAGCTGCGCCTTGTCATCGCAAGGTTGCAAGCCAAAGTTGGGTAGGCGGGCGCGCAAGGTCAAGCGTTACCGTGTGAACCGTGGAGTGTTGTCCCCCGATGAAGGCTGCGAGTATCCGCCCGGCAGAAAGCGCATCCCGCGCGTTGCCGGAGCCATTCGCCGGCTGGTTCGAATCCCGCGGCTGGCAGCCTCATGCCCATCAGCTGGCATTGCTGGCGGCGGCCCAAGCCGGCAAGGACACGCTTCTGATCGCGCCGACCGGCGGCGGCAAGACTCTTGCCGGCTTCCTGCCGAGCCTCGTTGAGCTTGCCGAGCGGAACGCGGACCGGAAAGAGGGGGCGCCCTCCCAGGGCATCCACACCCTCTATGTCTCGCCCCTGAAGGCGCTCGCCGTCGACATCGCCCGCAACCTCGCTGCACCTGTCGAGGAGATGGGCCTTCCCATTACGCTGGAGACCCGCACCGGCGACACGCCCGCCTCCAGGCGGCAACGTCAGCGCCTGAAGCCGCCCGATATCCTGCTCACCACGCCGGAGCAGATTGCGCTGATGCTGTCCCACAAGGACAGCGCGGAGATGTTCGCCAATCTGCGCATGGTGATCTTCGACGAGCTGCACGCCTTCGCCTCCACCAAGCGCGGCGATCTTCTGGCGCTGGGCCTTGCCCGCCTCAGAAGCTTCGCGCCCGATCTTCGCGCTGTCGGCTTGTCGGCCACCGTGGCGCGACCGACCGAGCTCGCCGCTTTCCTGGTGCCGAACGCGCAGGCCAAGAGCTCCAGGCTTGCCGAGATCGTCACCGCCCCGGCAGGCGTCGGCGCTGATATCTCCATCCTGCCATCGGAGGCCGATCTTCCCTGGGCGGGCCATTCGGCGCGCTATGCGCTGCCGGAGATCTACGAAGCCATCAAGGCTCACAAGATGAGCCTGATGTTCGTGAACACCCGCTCCCAGGCGGAGATGCTGTTCCATCTCCTGTGGGACTGGAACGAGGACAATCTCCCCATCGCCCTCCATCACGGCTCCCTCGATGTCGGTCAGCGCCGCAAGGTCGAGGCCGCCATGGTGGCCGGCAAGCTGCGCGCCGTGGTCTGCACCTCGACCCTGGATCTCGGCATCGACTGGGGCGACGTGGATCTCGTCATCAATGTCGGCGCCCCGAAGGGGGCGAGCCGTCTCGCCCAGCGCATCGGCCGTGCCAATCACCGGCTCGACGAGCCGAGCAAGGCGCTGCTCGTCCCCGCCAACCGCTTCGAGGTCGTCGAATGCCGCGCGGCCTTGGAGGCCGCAGCCGAAGGGGCGCAGGACACGCCGCCCTTCCGCCCCGGAGCGCTGGACGTGCTCGCCCAGCACGTGCTCTGCGTCGCCTGCTCAGGCCCCTTCGATGCCGATGCGCTCTATGAAGAAGTGGCAAGTGCTTCGCCCTATCACGGCATTTCCCGGAAAGACTTCGACCGCATCGTCCATTTCGTGGCGACGGGCGGCTATGCGCTCTCTCACTACGACCGCTACGCCAAGATGCGGAAGACGCCGGAAGGCCTCTGGCGCATCGCCCATCCCCGCGTCGCCCAGCAATACCGTCTGAACGCCGGCACCATCGTCGAGGCACCCATGCTTCGGGTGCGGCTGGCGCGGGGAAAGGGCGGCGCGCTGAAGCCGAAATCCGTGCTGGCCGCGGGAAAGGTCTTGGGCGAGGTCGAGGAGTGGTTCATCGAGCAGCTCGCGCCTGGCGATACGTTTCTGTTCGCCGGTCAGGTGCTCCGCTTCGAAGGCATCCGCGAGAACGACGCCATCGTCACCCGGACCACCAAGAACGAGCCGAAGATCCCATCCTATGATGGCGGCAAGTTTCCGCTCTCTACCTATCTGGCCGATCGAGTCCGTCGCATCTTCGCAGACCAGGGCCAGTGGGCCGGACTGCCGGAGCAGGTCTCCGACTGGCTGCGCCTCCAGGCGGAGGTCTCCGCCGTACCGAGCCCCGATGAGATCCTGGTGGAGACCTTCCCCCGCAGCCGCAAATTCTATTTCGTCTGCTATCCCTTCGAAGGCCGCCTTGCCCATCAGAGCCTGGGTATGCTGCTCACCCGCCGCCTGGAGCGGGCCGGCGCTCGTCCCCTCGGCTTCGTCGCCAACGAATACGCGCTCGCCATCTGGGGCCTGAGCGATATGGGCGCCATGATCCGCTCCGGCCGCCTCGATCTGGAAGCCCTGTTCGACGAGGACATGCTGGGCGACGATCTCGACGCGTGGCTCGCCGAATCCAACCTGATGAAGCGGTCCTTCCGCACCTGCGCCATCATCTCCGGCCTTATCGAACGCCGCCATCCGGGCCAGGAGAAGACCGGCCGCCAGATGACCGTCTCCTCCGATCTCGTCTACGATGTGCTCCGCGCCCATGAGCCCGATCACATTCTCCTCCAGGCCGCCTGGGCGGATGCGGCGACAGGACTTGTCGACATCGCCAGATTGGGGCAATTTCTCAAGCGTGTACGGGGGCGAATCACCCACCATGCATTGAGTCGAGTCTCACCCCTCTCAGTTCCTGTCATGCTCGAGATCGGGCGCGAAACGGTGCCCGGCGACGCCAAGGAGACTCTGCTCCGTGAAACCGTCGATGAACTTATCGCTGAAGCCGCGGCTGGTCGCGGTGAGCCCTGATACGGCCATGCCCCGCGGCGAACGCGACGACCCCAGCCTCAAGCTGTGCGGTCAGGACTTCATTCCCCATTCCGAAGGCGCGCTCTACTGGGAAGCCCAGCGCACCCTGCTGGTCGCCGATCTCCATCTGGAGAAGGGCGCGGCCTTCGCCCGGCGCGGCAGCATGCTGCCGCCCTACGATACCCGGATGACCCTGTGGCGCCTGTGCAAGGTGGTCGATTATTTCGATCCCGCTCGCATCGTGGCCCTGGGGGATAGCTTCCATACGTCCGAGGTTGCGGCCTTCTTGCCGGAGGAAGAGCGCGAGACCATCGCCGAGTTGCAGGAAGGCCGGGAGTGGTACTGGGTGACCGGCAACCACGATCCGGAGATCCCGTCCGCGCTGGGCGGGACGGTCTGCGAGTCCCTGGCCATCGGTGGCATCACCTGCCGCCACGAGCCCACCCGGGCCGGTCAGGAGATCGCCGGCCATCTGCATCCGGTGGCGCGCATCACCGCCCGGGGCGAGGCTATCCGGCGGAAATGCTTCGCCACCGACGGCGACAAGATGGTGATGCCGGCATTTGGCTCGTATGCCGGGGGCTTGAGCATCTTCTCCGACGCCTTTGCCGGACTGCTGTCCCGCGAGCGTCTCGCGGCCTGGCTGTTGGGCCGCGATGCAGTCTATCCGATTTTCGGAGCCGCGCTGTTTCGCGAGTAGGTCCTTATGGTTCGAGACGCGAGCTGCGCTCGCCCTCACCAAGAGGAGGAAGGCTGTCCCTCCTCGGCCTAAAGCCGCCAGGCACGCCCTCTCGCCTCACCCTGAGGGGGCCGCAGGCCCGTCTCGAAGGGTGCAGGCCCTAAGCTCACCTCCGGTGTCATTGCCCGGCTTGACCGGGCAATCCAGTAACCACCGATGTTCTTTGTTCGCGAAGACAGGGGGTACTGGATCCCTGCTTTCGCAGGGATGACGCCCGAATGTCTCCCCGCCTAATCCCGGCGGAATAGGCCCCAGGCGCCGAGCCCCATGAGCAGCGCGATGGCCACTGCCAGGAGGCCGTAGAGGATCGGGTGCTGGAAGGCGAGGATGTAGACTCCGCGTTCGAACCCGACCTTCTGGACGTTGAGCATGCTCTCGTCCTTGCTCAACAACTTGCCGTCCTGGAACAGCAGCACCTCCGCGGTATAGGCGCCGATGGGCACGTTGACGGGCATGTCCACCGTGCCACGGAACAGGCTGCGCCCGATGAAGGTGACGGCGTTGTCCAGATACTGGAAGAGCAGGTTCTCCTCCTTGTTGCGGATCACCGCCTGGCGGAACAGGTCGTCGCTCACCGAGGAATTGTCGTCCGGGCCGAGATCGAGGGCGGTGAAGCCGACCTTCAGCTCCTTCAGCGTCTCCTCCGACGCAATGGCCCGCAAGGGACGCGAAGAGAGCACGGCATAGAAGCCCGGGATGTCGTGAAACACCTTCGAGCTGCCATTGAGCCAGATACCGGCCATCCGTTCTTTCCGCCGGGCAACGATGTTCTGGTTCGGCCCGCGGATCACCATGATCACGTCGTAGGGCGGGGCGTTCGGGTCCGGCGGTGCATAGTCCACCGCGCCGAAGATCACGATCTCGATACCCGTGAAGTTCGACTGGATGGCGATCTCCCGGGTCGAGATGTCGGTATGCACCCGTTCCGTGGGAATGTCCTCCGGGCCGCTCGGCGGCTGGGCCGAAGCAGCCGTGGCGAGCACAGCAGCCCCGAGCCCGAGAGCAAGAGCCAGGCTGAACTGCCGGATATGGTGCGCGAGCCTTACCACCGCGGCGTCTCCACCGGGGCGATGGTGTAGAGGTCGTCGGGCGTGATCACCAGCCCGAGCAGCAGCCGGATCGCGACCGCCAGCACCATGATCGCCAGCAGCGCACGAAGCTGCTCGCCCTTGAGGTTCTGGCCCGCGCGCGCGCCGTACTGCCCGCCCAGCACCCCGCCGATGATCAAGAGAAACGCCAGCAGGATATCGATGGTCTGGTTGAACACCGCATGCAGCATGGTCACCGCCGCGGTGACGAAGATGATCTGGAACAGCGAGGTCCCGATGACCACCGAGGTCGGCATGCGCAGGATGTAGATCATCGCCGGCACCATGAGGAAGCCGCCGCCCACGCCCAGCACCGAGACCAGAATGCCGACGATGGAGCCGATCATGAGCACCGGGATCGCACTGATATAGAGCTTGGAGCGGTGAAACCGCATCTTGAAGGGCAGGCCGTGGACCCAGCTATGCTCGCCCGGCCGCCTTCCCTTCACCGGCTTGCCGGCCCGCTCTCGCCGGAGCGCGCGCACGCTTTCCGCCAGCATCAGCGTGCCGATGGTGCCGAGGAAGGTCACGTAACCCAGCGCGATGGTGAGATCCGCCTGGCCGTAGGACTTCAAGAGGTTGACCAGCAACACGCCGACGAACGAGCCGAACAGGCCGCCTACGATCAGCACCCCGCCCATGGTCGTATCGACATTGCCGCGCCGCCATTGCACCAGCGCGCCGGAGACCGACGAGGCGACGATCTGGTTGGCGCCCGTGGCAACCGCGATGGCCGGCGGGATGCCGAGGAACATCAGGAAGGGGGTGAGGAGGAAGCCGCCTCCGACCCCGAACATGCCGGAGAGAAAGCCGACGGCCCCGCCGAGCATCAGGATCACCAGAAGGTTCACTGATATCTCGGCAATGGGGAGATAAACCTGGAGCATCGAGCGTCGGCTTTGACTTCTTATTCGTGACGCAAGCGTGTTCGCCGCGGACCCCCCTGTCAATGGAGGGTAGCCGAGGCGGGGACCGCTGGGACAATAAAAAACGCCTCCGGCCGAATTTGGACCGGAGGCGCTTTAAATTCCGTTGCTTTGAGCGCGGGGTTTATCCGGCGAGCTTCTCCAGCCGGGAGACCAGCGGAATGCTGACCTCGCCGGTCTCCGGCAGGCCGTTGCGGCGCTCGAAATCCAGGATGGCGCTGCGGGTCATCTCGCCAAGCGCCCCATCCACCGGGCCGGCATCGTAGCCGAGGGAGTTGAGCAGCGACTGGGCCTTGCTGACCAGAGCGGGGCTGGGCTCCTTGGCATCGGCCATCCAGGAGGCCTTGCCTTTCACCTCGTTGGCTTCCTCGTCGGTCTCCTTTGCCTTCCAGCCTCCGGCGGCCGCTTCGGCTTTGGCGAGCTGATCGCCCGTCAGCTTGTCCCGCAGGGCATCGCGGCGCTTTGCGGCTTCCGTATCGCCGCTCGCCGCGGCCAAGGAGAACCACTTATAGGCTTCGACGAGATCCAGCGAGGTGCCGAGGCCGTGCTCCTTCAGCACGCCGAGATTGAACTGGCTGTCCGACAGGCCGTGGGCAGCGGCTTTCGTGTACCACTTCGCGGCGTCCGTATAGTCGCCCTTGCCTTCCTTGCCGCCTTCGATGACCGCCAGGTTGTGCATCGCCTTCAGGTTGCCCTTGCTGGCAGCGCGGCCGTACCAGGCGCGGGCCTGGTTCAGGTCGAACTCGACCCCTTCGCCGCGCTCATAGAGAACGCCGAGACGATACTGGGCGGGCGCGAGACCCGCCGTAGCCGCCAGGCGGAGCCAGCGCAGCGACTTCTCCATGTCGCGCATCCCGGCATCGCCTTCCGCATAGCGCAGGCCGACCAGATACTGCGCCCGGGCGTCTCCTTGCGCGGCGGCGCGGCGAAGCGCGTAGGTGCCGGCGGATTCGTCGGGCATGGCATATTTGAGCTTCACCTCGTGGTTGGCGGCGGAGGAGGAGGGATCCGGCACCACCGTCAGGCTCACGCCCGGCGGCAGCTCAGGGCCGCTGTCGCGTCTCACAGAGGCCGGGGTGGGCGGCAGGGTCGGCAGCTTGAAGCCCGGCAGATCCGGCTCCGGCACCGCCTCGCGGCCCACATCGATATCCTCCTGCTGGCGCGGGATCATGGTCTCGATCGGCTTGTCGAGCTGGCCCGACTTCTCAGGCTTGTCGGCATCCTTAGGCGCAGCACCCGGCGTTCCTTCGCCGCTGGAGCCTTCCGCAGGGGCCCGCTCTTCCGACGCAGGCGCCACAGCTTCACCGTTCTCCGGCTTGGAGCCGAGGCGGCTATAGAGCAGGGCGGCGCTGACGATCAGCAGGATCACCGCGAAGATCATCAGATAAGAGCGCTTCTTCTTCTTCGGCTGCCCATCCGCGTCCACGGCGCTGCCGGGAAGCGTCTTGTCGCGCTTCTTCTTGTCGCCCCAGCTGCTCGATTGCTCGGCCTGGGCGGCCGCAGCCTGAGCAGCACGGCGGGCGGCGGCCACGAAGCTGTCGGAGCTCTCGGAATCGTCGTCCTCGTCGCGATAGGCCATGGGCCGGCGAGGCTCATCCTCTTCGGACTTCGTGCCCTTGCGGCCGAACGGACCGGCGGGCTCGTCGTCCTCGTCTTCCGGCATCACCTGGGAGAGCTGGCTGCGCAGGCTGCGATCCGGCCCGGCTTCCTTGTCGCCCGCAGACCCGGCAGTGGGCGCGCCCTCCATGGGGTCGGGCTCCTTGTGGCCGGTGAGGGCGGGCGGCTCGTCGTATGAGGCCTCGTCCTCGTCCGCATAGGCATCGGCGAAGGGCGCGCGACGGATCGGCGCTGACGGCGAAGGCTTCTCCGCCTGCTCAACCAGCTTCTTCAGAGATTCGTGCACGGCGCCCAGCGTGTCGGCGAGCCGGTCGTCGGTGGTCGTGCTGCGCTCGTTCATGGCGGTGAGATCCTTGTGGATCGCCTCCAGACGCTCCGCGGCGCTGGATTTCACGTCGCTCGCCACCTTCTGGGCCGCGGAATCCGCCGCGCGTTCGGCGACATCCTCCATGCTCGGCTGGGTGTCGATATGCTCCATCAGCTGGGTGAGCTGAGCCTCGATGGTGCCGATCTTGGAGACTTCCGTCTCCGTGCGGCCGAGCTGCTGGCCGAGATCGGCAAGCTGCTGCTCGATATTCTGCAGGGCGTCCGGCTGCGGGGCCTCGCCCTCGCTGCGCTGAAGCGCGCGGTCGAGCTGATTGGCGATCTCGTCCATCTTCGCATTGAGGGACTCGATCTGGTCGTTCGGCACGATGGAGCCGAGTGAGCCTTCCAGCCGCTGCGCCGCATCATAAAGCCGGCGGGCATAATCGGTGTCGTCGTCGGAAGAGGGCGCGCTGTAGGGCGCCGGCGCCTGAAGCGAGGCGGCCGAATCGTCGCCCATGGCGGCCTTGAACGCCGCCTCGTCGTCTCCACCGCCGAAGCGGCCCGAGTAATCGAAATCGTGAGCGGGCGGGGTGGACTCTTTCGGCGCGGGCGCCTCTTCGTCGGCAACCAGCGGCGGAAGATCCAATTCCGGCGTGTCGCGGTCCGAATCGTCCTCCACACCGAAGAAGGAAGGCAAATATGCGCTCCTGTAGTCGTCCCCCAGCGCCTCGCTCGGCGTCTCGGGCTCCGACGGCTCCATGCTAGAGTCTTCCGGCGTCATGAACGTGTCGGTGGGCGGCAGATCCCCATAAGGCTCGCTGCCCTTGGCGAGCTTGGAAAGCGCATCGCCCTCCGCCGCTGCTTCAGCCGTCTCGCCGGTTTCCGTCTCCGAAAGCCGCTTGGCGAGGCTGCTCACCTGCTCATGCAGCCGGTCGAGCGTGTCGCTGTCGTCAGCGCCGCTGGCCGATCTGGCCTCGCGGGTCGCCTGGGAAAGCTGATCGAGCCGAGAGTGCAGATCCTCGAGCGCATCGCTGTAGCGGCGCTCGCTTTCTTCCACACGGTTGATGAGGTGCTTGACCAGAGACTCCACCGAGTCCTCGCCGCCCTGAGCTGTGTCCGTCTTGAAGTTGGGATCCGAAGCCATGCCGCCCGTCCGATATTGAGATGATCACCGGGACGCCCCACTGCGCCGCCGCAAAGTCGGATTTGAACCTGCGCCGTTAGGGTAAATTTCGGGTTAAACATCGCTCCGCGTTGAGACATTCGGTTTCACGAGCCCTGGCGGGCCAACGATTCGGCCTGATAGGTTAGGCGCGCAATCGAGTTCGGGAGCGAGAGAATGTCGGGTGTTACCCAGGCCGATCACCAGATCGAGATCGAAACCTCAGGCAAGGGATTCGTGGAGATCACCCACCTGCTGAAGCGCTGGCTCGGCGAGATCGGGGCCGAGGCGGGGCTGCTCACCGCCTTCATCCGTCATACGTCGGCCTCCCTGATCATCCAGGAAAACGCCGATCCCAATGTCAGGGTGGATCTGCTCGATGCGCTGGAGATCTTCGCGCCGGAGGATCGGCCTTACGCCCACTCAGAAGAAGGACCGGACGACATGCCGAGCCATATCAAGTCGATGATCAACGCGGTGAGCCTCAATATCCCCGTCACAGGCGGGGCCATGACGCTGGGCACCTGGCAAGGCGTCTATGTGCTGGAGCACCGGGCGCGGCCACACCGGCGGAAGATCGCGCTCTCCTTTATAGGCCGCGTCGCAGGGGCGTGATTACCGTTCAGTGGGCGGCTGCCGCAGCGGCCGCGGCTGCACGATGGCGTGCCGCGTCGTAGAGCGCTTCGCCTTCCGGATCCCGCAGCCCGTCGAAATAGGCGGTGGTGGCGGGTGATGGCTCGCGGTCCCAGAGGCTGACGCCGACACCCGCTCCGATGGCCAGCAGCGTGGCAAGAACGCTGATGGCCATGGTGCCCGTGCTGAGATCGATGGAAGAGAAGAAGCCGCGCACCAAAAGCTCCACCAGCATTATGATGCCGCCGACGCTCAAGCTGGCGAGCGCGCCGAGTTCCGTGTAGCGCCGCCACCAGATCGAAAGCAGCAGCACAGGGAAGAAGGTGGCCGCAAGCAGGGCGAACGCGCTCAAGGCCGCGCGCATCAGATCGATATCGCCGATGGCGAGATAGATGGCCGTACCGAGCGCGAAGATGCCGCTCACAGCCCAGACCGCCGTATGGCGCGGCAGACGCGGTACATCCAGATCGAAGAGTGCCGCGGCCTCCCTGTCGAACAGCCGGTAGATGTCCTCCGACACGCTGGCACCGAGCGAATAGAGATGTGAGCCGGCCGCGGCGAAGGCCATGGCGATGCCGCCGGCTGCCACGATCACCGTGCACACGATTGGAAGCTTCGCCGCGATGGGAAAGGCGAGCAGAATGCCGTCTCGCGACAGCAGAACCTCGTTCGCCTGAAGCCCGCCGCTGGCGTTCATGTCGCGGGCGAACATCAGCTGCTTGTCGATCAGCGCCGTCATCCACTCCGGCAGCAGGTCGGGGCGGAGCTGGGCCAGATCCTGGAACATCAGCGCCTTTGCAAACACCGCCAAGGGCGGCACGCTGATCGCGAACACCGCGACGAACAGCACCGCCCAGGCCCCGGCCCAGCGTTGGCCCGAGACGGTCAGGGACGAGCCCGTGCGCATCAAGAGGCTCGGCAGGCAAGCCGCTCCCATGGCCACGCATAGAAAGAGCATCACGAAGGCGGGTGGCGAAAGCGCCCCGAACGCCTCCAGGAAGGGTTTCGGCACGGCCTCCGCCGTGTTGCCCGGCAAGGCCTCGGCGAGCCCCTCGGCGGGACCCGGCTTGAAGCCCGCATTGATCTCCGACGTCTCCAGCGCGTTCAGGGTCGAGCCATAGGTGAGCTGCGGGGCCGGCAGCACCGTCACCAGCACCGAGACGATGACGAGAGGAACGGCGAAGGCGATTGCGCCCACGATGAACTGGGCGCCGCCCGTCCAGGTGAGCGCCCGCATGCCGCCCAGGATCACCACGCCGCAGACGATGGCCGCCACGAACAGCACCGCGATGGAATAGGGGATGGGCACGAACATCGACGCCACGAGGCCCGCGATCTTGATCTCCGCGGCGAGCAGGAAAACCACCGGAATGATCAGGGCGGCGGCGCTCGCCACCCGCAAGATCTTCGACCCGAAGCGGAAGCCTAGGAAGCTCGGAACCGTGAAGGCGCCGGCCTTGCGCAGATAAGGCGAGAACAGCACCGTGAAGAGCAGCATGCCGAAGGTCAGGCCGATGCCGATGGCAAACGCATCGACGCCGAGAAAGAACGCCGTGCCCGTATAGGCGAAGTAGCCGATCCCGCCGATCGTCGTGGCTGCCAGCATGAAGCCGTTATAGACGCTGGGGACCCGCCGGCCGCTGGCGAAATAATCCTCCGTCTCCATGGTCCGGGTGCGGGCCGCGACGGCGAGATAGAAGATCACCGGCAGCACGATCAGCGCCGGCCCGAGAGTAGCTTCCCGCCAGCCGACCTGCTCGAGAAGCGCAAGCAGGATGGATAGCGAGATGAACGCGCTCGCCGTGATCCCGAAATAGGCGCCGAGATGCGGGTTGGGTGTGCGCAAGCGCAAGGCGGGACGCATCGGCCTTAGAACTCCTCGCTTTCGCCGAGCTCCTCGTCGAGCCGGTCCTGAACCCGCGCATACCAGAAGGCGCCGCCTGCGATCAGGAGGACCAGCCCCTGGGCCAGCGCATAGAAGCCGAGCGGGAAGCCGAAGAATCCGTAAGCGTTGAACTCGGTCTCACCGAAAGTGAGGATGATGGCCGTCACGGCCAGCGCGCCGAGCAGCCCGGCCGCCAGAATGAGGCTGTGCCGCCAATGGAGCGCGCGTGCGCTTAGAGCACCCTGCGACATGGTTCGCGCATCCCTCCCAAACGTCGAATCGAATTTCGAAATCGCGCTTCGAAATACGAAGCTTTGCTGCCCGGTCCCCTCAGGCATGGCTTCAATAATGGGCCGCACCATGGCACAGATAAGAAGGGCGGTGGCAAGCCTTTCCCGAAAAGCCTCTGCAATGCCGCCCCTGACGCTTGGGAGAAATCTGAGGGGGACAAGCCAGTGGCGATCGTCAAGGAGTTCAAGGAATTTGCCCTGCGCGGCAATGTGGTGGACATGGCCGTCGGTATCATCATCGGCGCGGCATTTTCGACCATTGTGCAGTCGCTGGTGAACGATGTCGTCATGCCGCCTCTGGGCGTCGTCACGGGGGGCGTCGATTTCAGCGATTTCTTCATCGCGCTGGACGGCAACACCTATGAGAGCGTCGCCGCCGCGGAAAAAGCGGGTGCCCCCACCATCAACTATGGTCTCTTCATCAACAACTGCATCAGCTTCATCATCGTCGCCTGGGTGCTGTTCTGGCTGGTGAAGGCCATGAACCACCTGCGCCGCAAGCAGGAGGACGAAAGCAACGAATCCGTGCCGCCGCCCAAGGACATCCAGCTCCTGGAGGAGATCCGGGATGCCCTGGTGGAGGGAAATCAGCGCAAATAGCGCCTAAAAGGCCGATCGGCCCTAGCAAGGGGAAGGATTTTGCGTCGCGTCCGCCCCGCGAGCGCTTCTCATTGCGTCTAACGCCCTCAAAAGAAAATAATTCCACTTTTTTGCGCTGGCAGGAACGTCTTTGCTGCTTTTTGCGTCCATCCTGCTTACATGCGGAATGATTTTTTACTAGTGTGCGCGACGAAAACGGGGCGCGGGCGCTTTTCAAAGGCGTCGCCGCGCCCCTGACGATTTCGATCTCGCACACCACGGTTTTTGGCAGGATTTTCAAGGTCGGCCCGAATGCATATCACGGTCCATCTGCCCGACGGCACCACCCATCGTCTCGAAGCCCTCGAGGGCTGGCGAGTCATGGAAGTGATCCGAGACTGGGGACTCCCCATCAAGGGCGAGTGCGGCGGCGCTTGCGCCTGCGCGACCTGCCATGTGCGCGTCAAGGAGGAGTGGCTCGACAAGCTCTTCCCCCAGAGCGACGAGGAGCTCGAGATGCTCGACGGCGCCTTCAATGTCGAGGATCACTCTCGTCTGTCTTGCCAGATCATCATGACGCCCGAGCTGGACGGGCTTGAGGTGGAGCTCGCCGAGGATAGTCTCGCCGATCTGCCGCCCGAACGTCTCGTGGTGGGAGGCTAGCTATGCGGACCTTTCCCATCTTCGTAAGGGTCGACGGCAAGCCGCCGCTGGTGGTTGGTGGCGGTGAGCTCGCCGGCATCAAGACACGTCTGCTGCTGAAGCGCGCAGCCCTGGTCGAGGTCGCGGCCGATGCGCTCGATGACGAGCTGTCCCGGCTGGAAGCCGACGGCAAGGTCGTCAAGATCGAGCCGGCACCCGGCATCGACCAGATTCGCAGCCGTCCGCTCGTCGTCTCGGCCACCGAGGACGATCAGGAGGATGCGCGGGTCTCCGCCATCGCACGGGCGCTTGGCGTGCCGGTCAACGTGCCGGATCGTCCTGAGCTTTGCACCTTTGCGCTTGCCGCCATCGTCGATCGCGACGAGGTGACCGTCGCCATCGGCACCGAAGGTCTGGCGCCCGTGCTGGCCCAGCGTCTGCGCGCCACGTTCGAACGCGAGCTTCATCCGCGTCTCGGCAGCCTGGCCCGTCTCGCCGGCACGTTCCGAGACCGCGTCGCGGCCCAGCTTCCCGAAGGCGCCGCACGGCGTCAGCTTTGGGACCGTATCTTCGGCGGGCCTGCAGGCGAGGCCGCCCTCGACGGCGACGAAACGGAAGCCGGGCGTCTGTTCGGCGAAGAGATCGACGCCGCAGTTGCGGGCGAGCACGACTCGAAAGGCCTCGGCCGTGTGCTGATGGTCGGCGCAGGCCCGGGCGATCCGGACCTGCTGACCCTGAAGGCCGTGCGTGCGCTGAAATCCGCCGACGTCATTCTCTATGACGGGCTGGTGGGCGAGGGCGTGCTGGAGCATGCCCGCCGCGAAGCTTTGATGCTGCCGGTTGCCAAGTCCAAGGGCGCCCACTCGGTGGCTCAGAATGACATCAACCGGCTGATGGTCGAGCATGCCCGCCAGGGCCATACGGTGGTCCGCCTCAAGGGCGGCGACCCGTTCGTTTTCGGCCGGGGCGGCGAGGAGCTGCAGGCTCTGCGTGAGGCCGGCATTTCCGTCGAGGTCCTGCCGGGCATCACCGCTGCCGTGGCGGCCGCTGCGAGCGTCCAGATCCCGCTCACCCATCGGGACCATTCCCACAGCGTGACCTTCCTCTCCGGTCATGCGGCGAAGGGGGCGGCTCCCGATTTCACCGGGCTCGGTCTGACGGCGCTGGCCGGCGGCGAAAACACGCTGGTTCTCTACATGGGCGTCTCCGTTTGCAGCGAGGTGGCCGACGAGCTTCTGCGCGCGGGCTGGTCGCCCGACACGCCGGTTCTGGCGGTGGAGAATGCCAGCCGCCCCAATGAACGCCGGGTCGCAGCGACGCTCCGCCTCGTTGCCGAGGACCCGGAGCGGCTCCAGTTGAAGAGCCCCGCCGTGCTGTTCTTCGGCGAGGTCGCAGGGCTGGAAGCCGAAGGTCTGGTGGACCGGGTGCTCGATGCCCCGGCGCTGCAGGGGACATTCGACGAGATCATGCCGCGGAGGGTCGCCAATGGCTGAGCCCCGGTCGGCAAAATCCGGCACCATCCGGGCCATGACCGCGAACCGTCTGGAGGACGGCATCGTGGTCTATCTGGCGCCCGACGGAAGCTGGACGGAAGAGCTGGAGAAAGCGCGCATCGCCGAGACCGACGAGGAGGTGGAAGCGCTGGAGGAGCAGACCCAGAAGGCCGTCGAAGCACGCGAAGTGGTCGGCGCCTACACGATTGCTGTTGAGGTTGAGGATGGAGTGCCGACGGCCACCTCGGTGCGCGAACGCATCAGGGCCGCACACCGCACGACACTGACGAAGGATTGGTACGATGTACCGCTATGACGAATTCGATTACGGCTTCGTCCGCGAGCGGGTAGCTGAGTTCCGCGATCAGGTGGAACGCCGCCTCGAAGGCGAGCTGAACGAGGACGAGTTCAAGCCCTTGCGCCTGCGCAACGGGCTCTACCTGCAGCTGCACGCCTATATGCTCAGGATTGCCGTGCCTTACGGCGTCCTGTCGCCGCGCCAGCTGCGTCAGCTCGCCTATATCGGCCGCAAATACGACCGCAACTACGGCCATTTCACCACCCGCCAGAATCTCCAGTTCAACTGGATCAAGCTGGTGGACGTGCCGGATATTCTGAGCGATCTGGCCGATGTCGAGATGCACTGCATCCAGACCTCGGGCAACTGCATCCGCAATACGACGGCGGACCCTTACGCCGGCGCCGCCCATGACGAGCTGGAGGACCCGCGCGTCTGGTGCGAGATCATCCGCCAGTGGTCGACGCTCCATCCAGAGTTCAGCTGGCTGCCGCGCAAGTTCAAGATCGCGATTTCCGGCGCCGCCGAGGATCGCGCCGCCACGGCCTTCCACGACATCGGCCTGCGCCTGGTGAAGGGCAAGAACGGCGAAGTCGGCTTCAAGGTGCTGGTCGGCGGCGGCATGGGCCGCACGCCTTATGTCGGACAGGAGATTCGCCCCTTCCTGGAGAAGCAGCATTTGCTGTCTTATCTGGATTCGATTCTGCGGATCTATAATCGCTACGGCCGCCGCGACAACATCTTCAAGGCGCGGATCAAGATCCTTGTGAACCATCTCGGCATCGACAAATTCCGCGAGGAGGTCGAGGCCGATTGGGAGAAGACCCGCAAGGATCTCGTCGACCTCCCGCAGGAGGAATACGAGCGCATCGACGCCTATTTCCAGCCGCCTGAGCTGACGCCCGGGCCGGTGACCGATGAGGCTGTCGAGCAGCGCCGCGAGACCGATCCGGTCTTCGCCCAGTGGATGCGCCACAACGTGAAGCCCCACAAGGTGCCGGGCCACGGGATCGTGGTCGTCTCCCTGAAGGAGCCTGGCCGCACCCCGGGCGATGCGAGCTCGGAAGGCATGGAGCTGGTTGCCGATCTGGCGGAGCAGTACAGCCACAGCGAGATCCGGGTGAACTACACCCAGAACCTCATTCTGCCGCACGTGGCGCTGGGCGATATCCCGGCGCTCTACGACGCGCTGGCCGAGGCGGGGCTCGCCACCGGCAACAACGACCTGCTGGGCGACATGATCTGCTGCCCCGGCCTGGATTACTGCAACCTGGCGAATGCCCGTTCGATCCCGATCGCCAAGGAAATTGCCAAGCGGTTCGAGGATCCGACGCGTCAGGAGGAGATCGGCGATATCCGGGTGAACATGTCCGGCTGCATCAATGCCTGCGGTCATCACCACTCGGGCAATATCGGCATCCTCGGCGTCGATAAGAAAGGCACCGAGCTCTACCAGATCACGCTCGGCGGCAACCCGAAGGACGATGCCGCTATCGGCACGATCATCGGCCCCGGCTTCCGCGCCGAGGCGGTGCCCGATGCCATCGACACTATCGTCTCGACCTATATCGAGAAACGCGATGAAGGCGAGACTTTCCTGGAGACCTGGCGGCGTGTTGGCGCCGATCCGTTCAAGGAGGCGCTCTATGGCGCTGGTTGATCTTTCAAATGGGGCGTTGCTCAACCGGAACGACGCCCCCGATGTGACCTTGGCGACCGATGCCGACGATGAGGCCCTGGAGGCCGCGGCAAAGGCGTCTGTCGTCGCTGTTGAGTTTGCGACCTTCAATGACGGAAGGGGGATGACCCTTGCGCGTTTGCTGCGCGACCGTCTGGGGTTCGTTGGCGAGCTGCGGGCCGTCGGCTACGTTCTGCCCGACCAGGCGGTGTTTCTCTATCGCTGCGGTTTCGATACGGTCGAGATCGAACCCAAGGACGGTCTCGAGACTTGGCGCGCATCGATCGACCGCTATCATCACAACTACCAGGGCTCGAGCCGCAATCCGGTCCATCTGCGCCACGGCGCTGCCAAAGGTGGAAATAGCAAGGGCGGAAACGGGAAAGCGGATTCCGAGCCCTCCGGCAATGCTGCGTCCGGTGTTGAAGCGGCTGAAGCCCTGGATGCCAAGCTCGCCGCAGCGGGAAGCCTGGCTGCGCGCATGGCGATCATCGCCGGCGCCGTGGATGGCCGGATTGCATTCTCCTCCAGCCTCGGCATCGAGGATCAGGCCATTCTCGACGCCATCGCCGGCACCGATCGTTCGAATGCCGAATTCGATGTCTTCACCCTGCAGACCGGACGTCTGTTCCCGGAGACGGAAGAGACCCTGGCCCGGTCCGAAGAGCGCTATGGGCTGCCCATCCGCGCCGTGAAGCCCGATGCGAAGGAGGTGCTGGAGCTCCTCTCCCAGGACGGCATCTTCGGCTTCCGCCATTCCCTGGAGAACCGCAAGCGCTGCTGCGAGATCCGCAAGGTACACCCGCTGAACAAGTCGCTCGCAGGCGCCGCCGCCTGGATCACGGGCATCCGCCGCGAGCAGTCGGGAAACCGTTCCAACATGCCCTTCGCCGAATGGGACGAGGGCCATGAGCTGATCAAGATCAACCCGCTGGCCGATTGGAGCGCCGACGAGCTCGACGCCTACATCGCCGACCACGACGTGCCGGTGAATCCGCTGCATGACCAGGGCTTTCCGTCCATCGGCTGCCAGCCCTGCACCCGCGCCGTGCAGCCGGGCGAGGATCCGCGCGCCGGCCGCTGGTGGTGGGAGAACGAAGACAAGAAGGAATGCGGGCTGCATGTGAGCTCCATCACGCAGACCCAGCCGCAAGACCAGAAGGAGCCGCAGCCGGCATGACCGTACTCACGTCGCATCTGAAGCTGCTGGAAGCGGAAAGCATTCATATCTTCCGCGAGGCGGCGGCTCAGTTCCGCACGCCTGTGCTGCTCTATTCGATCGGCAAGGACTCCACCGTGCTGCTGCATCTGGCGCGCAAGGCCTTCTGGCCGGCCAAGCTGCCGTTCCCGGTGCTGCATATCGACACCAAGTGGAAGTTCCGCGAGATGATCGAATTCCGCGACCGCACGGCCAAGGAATTCGATCTCGATCTCGTGGTGCACACCAATGAAGACGGCCGTCAGCGGAACATCAATCCGTTCGACCATCCGCCTTCCGTCTACACCGACGTGATGAAGACCCAGGCGCTTCGTCAGGCGCTCGACGCCGGCGGCTACGATGCCGCGTTCGGCGGCGCCCGCCGCGACGAGGAGGCGAGCCGCGCCAAGGAGCGCGTCTTCTCCTTCCGCGCCCCCGGCCACCGCTGGGAGCCGCGCCTGCAGCGCCCGGAGATGTGGAACATCCTCAACGGCCGCCTGGGCAAGGGCGAGACGGTTCGCGTCTTCCCGCTCTCCAACTGGACGGAAGCCGACGTCTGGCGCTATATCGCGCTCGAAAACCTGGATGTCGTGCCGCTCTATTTCGCCAAGGAACGTCCTGTGGTGGAGCGGAACGGCCAGTTCATCATGGCCGACGACGACCGACTTCAGCTCGAGCCCGGGGAGACCCTCCAGCAGCGCAAGGTGCGCTTCCGGACCTTGGGCTGCTATCCGCTGACCGCGGCCATCGAGTCCGAGGCGGACGATCTGGAATCCGTCATCGACGAGACGCTGAGTGCCAAGTTCTCCGAGCGCGCCGGCCGCCTTATCGATCACGACACGGCGGGCGCCATGGAGAAGAAGAAGCGCGAGGGATATTTCTAATGAACTTGGCTGCGCTTGTAGATCAGGATGTCGCGGCGGCAGCGCCGGCGGAGAACGCCGGCAGCATGCTGCGACTGCTTACCTGCGGCTCCGTGGACGACGGCAAGTCGACGCTGATCGGCCGGCTGCTCTGGGAATCCGGCGCGGTCCCTGACGACCAGCGCGCTGCCGTGCTGGCCGCCTCCAAGGGGCGGAGCAACTTGAACGGCGAGGAGATCGACTTCTCCCTGCTGCTCGACGGGCTTCAGGCCGAGCGCGAGCAGGGCATCACCATCGACATCGCCTGGCGCTTCTTCGAAAGCCAAAGCCGCCGTTATGTCATCATCGATGCGCCTGGCCACGAGCAATACACCCGCAACATGGCGACCGGCGCATCCCATGCCGATGTCGCTATTCTGCTGATCGACGCCCGCCACGGTGCCAAGCGCCAGACCCGCCGCCATGCCGCCATCTGCGATCTGGTCGGCATCCGCAAGGTGGTGCTGGCGGTCAACAAGATGGATTTGATCGATTACGACGAGGCGACCTTCCGCCGGATCGAATCCGAGTTCCACGAGATGGTGAAAAGCTTTGGCTTCGAAGAGGTCCAGGCCATTCCCGTGGCGGCGCTCACCGGCGACAACGTCTCCGGCCAGTCCGCCCGCATGCCCTGGTATGACGGCCCGAGCCTGCTGGACTATCTGGAAGGGGTCGAGCCCGCCATGGAAGCGGTCGATGCGCCCTTCCGCTTTCCCGTTCAGACCGTGCTGCGCCATGGCGATTTCCGAGGCTATGCTGGCACCGTCGCCTCCGGCGTGATCCGCCCCGGCGACCGGATACTCGATGCCCGCAGCGGCCTTGCGGCCCATGTGAAGCGCATCGCCACCATGGATGGCGACCGCGACGAGGCGGCCAAGGGCGATGCCGTGGCCATCGAGCTCGACGCGGAGCTCGATATTTCCCGCGGCGCCGTGCTGTCGGAAGCCGACGACGCGCCGGTCAACGGCGATGTTGTCGAAGCCCGGATCGTGTGGGTCTCGGAAGCCCCGTTTGACCCGGAAGCCGGCTATCTGTTGCTCACCAACACCGATCAGGTCCCCGTCAGCAGCATCAGCATCTCCGCGCTGATCGATTTCGAGACCCTGCGATCGGCGCCGGCCCATGCCTGCACTGTCAACGACATTGCGGATTGCCGTATTCTGCTGGGGCGCCCGGCGGCGTTCGACCTGTTTAAGGATCTGCCCGCCACCGGCAATTTCGTGCTGGTGAGCGCCATCGACGGCGCCACTGTGGCCGGCGGTGTCATCACCTTCGCCCAATCCGGCGCTGCCACGCCTGAGAATACCTTCGTTCTCAGCCGCGACCTCCTGGCCCGCGGGCTGTGCTCCGATCTCGGCGATTCACCATCGGATCGCGCAGAGTTCGAGAGGCGTGCGCAAGAGGCGGCAAACCTGTTACGTTCCGTCGGCGTACCGGTCATCATCGAAATTTAGTAGACTCGGGGGCGTGAGGTAGCCGGGTTCAGATGCGGCCCGCTTCCAAGGGGAACTCGTTGCGCGAATGTCGGATATGAGCTGGGTGGTGGATTTCCTGCCGCTCGTAGGAGCGGGCTGTGTCGTTGGTTTTCTGATCGGCCTGACAGGTGTCGGCGGCGGTGCGCTGATGACACCGCTGCTGATCTCCACCTTCGGTGTGAGCCCGCAGATCGCCGTGGGCACGGATCTGCTCTACGCGGCGATCACCAAGAGTACGGCCGGCTGGCGCCACCACATCCTCGGCCACGTGGACTGGCCAATCGTCTTGCGCCTCGCCGCCGGTAGCGTCCCCGCGTCTCTGCTGATCCTTGCGTTGATGGCATTCACGCCGTTCAACACCGAGGCCCTGGCGGAATCTATTCGCGGTGCCCTCGTCTTCGTCTTGCCGGCCAGCGCCCTGGCCATCCTCGTCTATCCGCGCTTCATCAAGGGGCCGCTTTCCGGCGAGGATTTTGATGTCCCCGTGCGGACCGTGCCCACGGTCATTTTCGGTGTGATTCTGGGCGCCCTGGTCACCCTCACCTCCGTGGGCGCCGGCGCCATCGGCGTGGCCGTGCTGTCGACACTCTATCCGCTGCTGCGCGCCCGCCGCGTCGTGGGCACCGATATCGCCCATGCCGTCCCGCTCACGCTCGTGGGCGGGCTCGGCCATATGGGCCTCGGCCATGTGGATCTGGTCCTTATGGTGGCACTGCTGGTCGGGTCTATCCCCGGCATGCTGCTGGGCACACGCCTCGTCGGCCTCGCCCCGGAATGGCTGCTCCGGCCGGTGCTCGCCATCGCGCTCTGCTACGCCGCCTACAGCCTCTTCACGCACGCGCACTAGACAAGAAGTCGGCGACCCAAAGATCCTTCCGCCTAGCAGAAGGCCTGCAGACCCGTGATCGCCCGGCCGAGGATCAGCGCATGGATGTCGCTGGTACCCTCATAGGTGTTCACCGTTTCCAGATTGGCCGCATGGCGCATCACGTGGAATTCCGCCGAGATGCCGTTGCCGCCATGCATGTCTCGGGCGGCGCGCGCGATCTCCAGAGCCTTGGCGCAATTGTTGCGCTTGATCATCGAGATCGTCTCCGGCGCGAGCTGGCCGAGATCGAACAGCCGCCCGGCCTGCAGGCAGCCCTGGAGGCCGAAGGCGATCTCCGTCGTCATGTCGGCAAGCTTCTTCTGGATGAGCTGGGTGGCGGCGAGCGGCCGGCCGAACTGCCTCCGGTCCAGGGTGTACTGGCGGGCCGCCGCAAGGCAGGCTTCCGCCGCGCCCAGCGTCCCCCAGCCGATGCCGTAGCGCGCCCGGTTCAGGCAGCCGAACGGGCCGCTGAGCCCGCTGGCCCCCTCAAGAAGGTTTTCGTCGGGCACCTCGACACCATCGAGCACGATCTCGCCCGTGATGGAGGCGCGCAAGGAGAGCTTCTCGCCGATCTTGGGGGTCGAGAAGCCTTTGGCCCCGCGCTCCACGATGAAGCCTTTGATGGCATCGTCATGGGCGGCCGATTTCGCCCAGACGATCGCGATATCGGCGATGGGCGAGTTGGTGATCCAGATCTTGTTGCCCGTCAGCCGGTAGCCGCCGTCGGTCTTCTCGGCGCGGGTCCGCATGCCGCCCGGGTCCGAGCCCGCATCGGGCTCCGTCAGGCCGAAGCAGCCGATCAACTCGCCTGTGGCAAGCTTCGGCAGATATTTCTGCCGCTGGGCCTCGTCGCCATAGGCGTAGATGGGATGCATCACCAGCGACGACTGCACGCTCATGGCGGAGCGGTAGCCGGAATCCACCCGCTCCACTTCCCGCGCCGCAAGCCCGTAGGCCACATAGCCGAAGCCCGCGCCGCCATAGGCTTCCGGAATGGTGCAGCCCAGGAGCCCGAGCTCGCCCATCTCGCTCATGATCTCCCGGTCGAAGCGCTCTTCCAGATAGGCCGAGGTGACCCGGGGCAGGAGCTTGGCTTGCGCGTAGCGATGGGCGGTATCGCGCACCAGCCGCTCGTCCTCCGTCAGCTGGCTCTCCAGGTCGAACGGATCTTCCCAGTCGAAACGCGTCTTCATGGTCTCGACCCCAGCGCTGCCGCTGTTGGACGAAGGGTGCGGGGAAGTGGACATGTCGGCTCCATGGCATCGGATTTCGGGTGGCAGCGCCGGCTCGCATGAGAAGTCTCCGCGGCGACGCGCCTTCCCATAAGGATATAGAACAGGGCCGTCTTGCGCGGAAGGCCGAACTGTGGAAGCGCTAGCCCCCGTTCGATCGAAAGAGAAACTGCGAGGAATATCATGCGCCCCCTTGAAGGAGTGAAAGTGTTGGAGCTGGCGCGGATCCTTGCCGGTCCCTGGATGGGCCAGCTCCTCGCCGATCTCGGTGCCGACGTGGTGAAGGTCGAGAGCCCGGCAGGCGACGATACCCGCGGCTGGGGGCCGCCCTTCGTGCCGGCGGAAGACGGTGGCGATCTCTCCGCCGCTTACTTCCATGCCGCCAATCGCGGCAAGCGCTCCATCACCGTGGATTTCCGTGAAGAGGAAGGCCAGGCCGAGATCCGCCGTCTCGCCGCGAAGGCCGACATCCTCATCGAGAACTTCAAGGTCGGCGGACTTGCGAAATACGGTCTCGATGCGGAGAGCCTGCGCGCCCTCAATCCGAAGCTGATCTATTGTTCCGTCACGGGCTTCGGCCAGACCGGACCGGATGCAGCCCGCGGCGGCTACGACTTTCTCATCCAGGGCATGGGCGGGATCATGAGCCTGACTGGCGAGCCGGAGGGCGAGCCCATGAAGTCGGGTGTCGCCTTCGCCGATATCTTCACTGGACTTTACGCGTCGACCGCGGCTCTTGCCGCGCTCCGGCGGCGCGACGAGACGGGGGAGGGCGCCACCATCGACATGTCGCTCCTCGATTGCCAGGTGGCGGTGCTGGCCAACCAGGCCATGAACTATTTCATCGACGGCGCTCCGCCGGCCCGCCTCGGCAACGCCCATCCCAACATCGTGCCCTACCAGGCCTTCGCCGTCTCAGACGGTCACGTGATCGTGGCGGTCGGCAATGACGGCCAGTTCAAGCGGTTCTGCGCGGTGATCGGCGCGCCGGAGCTCGCCGACGATCCAGACTTCGCCACCAATCGCGCCCGGGTCGACAATCGCGAAACCCTCGTGCCGCGGCTCGCCGCGCTCCTGCGCGGGTTCTCAAAGCAGGACCTGCTCGACAAGCTTCAGGCCGAAGGCGTGCCCGCCGGCCCCATCAACGATCTGGAAGAGGTGTTTGCCGAGCCCCAGGTCGCCCACCGCAAGCTTCGGATCGATCTGGCGGACGAGACGGCAAAAGGCGGGACGATCCCGGGCTTGCGCTCCCCGATCCTGATCGACGGCGAGCCCATGGCGGCCGACCGCCCATCGCCGAAGCTCGGGGCCGACGACGACACGTTCCGGAACGGCAAGCTATGGGAGTAGCCGCGCGCGAAAATTGATCGGAAGATTTTTAGGAAAGCCTGGTGCCGCCGGAGTGGATTGAACACTCGACCTCGTCATTACCAATGACGCGCTCTACCACTGAGCTACGGCGGCGATTAGGCTAGGACGTTTCGCGCGGGCTGCTGTCTGGAGTGTCAGCAAGTGGCGAAAGCGGCGCGAAACTGCCATAGGGAGCGGACGCACGCAAGCGCGGGCTCGCAGCATTTCCGGGATTGAGAGGCGAAAGAGCAAATGTCCGGGGCAGAAGGCTCAAAGCCAGGCAAATCGGGGGCGAAAAAGACGGACGACCGGGCGGAGCGTCTGGCTGCCGAGCTGCGCGCCAATCTGGCCCGGCGCAAGGCCCAGAAGAAGGCTCAGGAAAAGGCCCGCCAGGAGCCCGATTCGCCGGAAAACGGCCAACAATCCGATCGATAATCCGGCTCAACTCCGTCCATGCTGCGCCTTTTTGCGATAGCGGCTAAGCTTGCAGGCGCATGCACGGAGGGATAAACGGGACAATTGACTTGGAACGCCGGTCGAGGCGGGCGCGCTTGAGCCGCCACCTCTCGATTGGGCGTTGAGGGACACGAATGGACCGCATCCGAATCGTTGGGGGCAATCCTCTCATCGGCAGCATTCCGATCTCGGGCGCCAAGAACGCGGCGCTTCCGCTGATGATCGCGAGCCTGCTGACGTCTGAAACGCTTACCCTGAAGAACGTGCCGCATCTGGCCGACGTGGCCCAGCTCGCCCGTATCCTCGGCAATCACGGCGTCGACCTCACGGTGGTCGGCAAGCGCCTCGGCGACAATGGCGATCACGGCCAGACCTATCGTCTGCGGGCGGCCGAGATCGTCGACACCACGGCGCCTTACGAGCTGGTCTCGCGCATGCGGGCGAGCTTCTGGGTGCTGGGGCCGCTGATCGCTCGGATGCACAAGGCCAAGGTCTCGCTGCCCGGCGGCTGCGCCATCGGCACGCGTCCCGTGGATCTCCATCTCCAGGCGCTTGAGGCGCTGGGCGCCGAGATCGAGCTGGACGGTGGCTATGTGCTGGCAAGCGCCCCCGGCGGCCTGAAAGGCGCTCATATCGCCTTCCCGAAGGTCTCCGTCGGCGCCACCCACAACACTTTGATGGCCGCGACCCTGGCCAAGGGTGAGACCCTGATCGAGAACGCCGCCCGGGAACCGGAGATCGGCGATCTCGCCGACTGCCTCAACAAGATGGGCGCCAAGATCGAAGGCATCGGCTCTTCCACGCTCCACATCCAGGGCGTCGACGAGCTGCATGGCGCCGAGCACGCCGTGCTGCCCGACCGTATCGAGACTGGCACCTACGCCATGGCCGTGGCGGCCACCGGCGGCGATGTGGTGCTGGAAGGCGCGCGGCCCGAGCTGTGGCAGAGCGCCCTGGAGCTGCTGCGCAACAGCGGCGTCGAGATCGAGGAGCGCGAGAACGCCATCCGCGTCGCCCGCAACGGCAGCGGCGTTGGCCCATCCTCCGTAGAGACCGAGCCCTTCCCAGGCTTCCCGACCGATCTCCAGGCCCAGCTTCTCGCTCTGATGTCCCTCGCGGACGGCACGTCCACCGTG
This sequence comes from Methyloligella solikamskensis, assembly GCF_042676065.1. Taxonomy (NCBI): domain Bacteria; kingdom Pseudomonadati; phylum Pseudomonadota; class Alphaproteobacteria; order Hyphomicrobiales; family Hyphomicrobiaceae; genus Methyloligella; species Methyloligella solikamskensis. Next base: position 254,715 of record NZ_JBHTJO010000002.1, read on the forward strand.
CGGGAGACCATTTTCGAGAACCGCTTCATGCATGTGCAGGAACTGGCCCGCCTCGGCGCCCATATCGATCTAAAAGGCGATACGGCCGTGGTGACCGGCGTGAAGTCCCTACGCGGCGCCCAGGTCATGGCCACCGACCTCAGGGCGTCTGTGTCCCTGGTGATCGCGGGGCTCGCCGCCGAAGGGGAGACCGTGATCAACCGGGTCTATCACCTGGACCGCGGTTTCGAGCGCATCGAAGAGAAGCTCGGCCAATGCGGCGCGGAGATCGAGCGGCTCAGCAGCTGATCCGGCGTGGCTAAGCGGCACGCTTTCATTCTCCCGCAGCTTTGCTAGAACGGCACGCGGTAAAAAGGCGACCGACACAAAGGCGACCAGAAGAGAATTTCGCGCCAATGACCCCATTGAAGCTGCTCGCCCTCGACGATGACGATCTGGAAGTCATCTCCCTGCATCTGCAGGACGCCGTGATGCGCGTCGGCGATCTGGCCTATCTGCCGTCCCAGAACCGCTTTGCCGCCGTGCTGAACCGGTTCGACTGGGTGGCTGCGGTGCAGAGCAGGGCCAAGACCCGGCGCCGGCGACGCGCCGCCCTTCGTTTCGACCGGGTGTTCAACGCCAAGCTGAAGGGCTTCCGGCCCGATCAGCCCGACGAGGTGCTCTCGCTCTTGGCGATACAGTTCACGCCCGAGGACGGGCCGAGCGGCACCATCGATCTCACCTTTTCGGGCAACAAATCCATCCGGCTCGAGGCGGAATGCATCGAAGCGGAGCTGAGGGACCTGGGCCCCGTCTGGCAGACCAAGAGCCAGCCACGCCACCCGGATTCCGAGCCTGAGGCGGAGATGTAGCCATGGCCGTCTGGCTCTCCACCGCGGCGGCGGATTTCGATGCCCGCTTCAAGGATCTGCTCGCCACAAAACGCGAATCCTCTGCTGACGTGAACGACGCGGTCGCCAAGATCATCGCTCAGGTGCGCGAGGAAGGTGACGCGGCCCTGATCGCGCTCTCCAAGCGTTTCGACCGGGTCGATCTCGGCGAGAAGGGCCTGCGGGTCACCGAGGACGAGATCGCCGCGGCGCGGAAAGAATGCGATCCGGCGACCCTGGACGCTCTCAAGCTCGCCCATGACCGCATCGCCTCCCATCACGCGCGCCAGCGCCCCCAGGACGACAGCTACACCGACGATCTCGGCGTCGAGCTCGGCAGCCGCTGGACGGCCGTCGAATCCGCCGGTCTCTACGTGCCGGGCGGCACGGCGAGCTATCCGAGCTCGGTTCTGATGAACGCTGTCCCGGCTAAGGTCGCCGGCGTTGAGCGCATCGTCATGGTGGTGCCCACCCCTGACGGCGCCCTGAACCCGCTGGTGCTGGCCGCGGCCGAGCTTGCCGGCGTCTCGGAGATCTATCGCATCGGTGGGGCCCATGCGGTCGCAGCCCTCGCCTATGGCACGGAGACGATCGCGCCGGTGGTGAAGATCGTCGGCCCCGGCAACGCTTATGTCGCCGCCGCCAAGCGTCAGGTCTTCGGTACCGTCGGCATCGATATGGTGGCCGGACCGTCGGAAATCGTGGTGATCGCCGATGGCGAGAACGATCCCGCTTGGGTGGCGGCCGATCTTCTAGCCCAGGCCGAGCACGATACGGCGGCCCAATCCATTCTGATCACCGACGACGAAGCCTTCGCCAAGGACGTGAGCGATGCGGTGGAGCATCAGCTGAACGACCTGCCGCGCAAGGACACGGCGGAAGCGAGCTGGAAGGATTTCGGCGCCATCATTCTGGTGGACGATCTGGCCGAAGCGCCTGCCCTGGTAGACCGTCTGGCGCCGGAGCATCTGGAGATCGCGACCTCCGACCCGGAAGAGCTTTCAGCCAAGATCCGCAATGCCGGCGCCATCTTCCTCGGCCGCTACACGCCTGAGGTGATCGGCGATTATGTCGGCGGCTCCAACCACGTGCTGCCGACGGCGCGCAGTGCGCGCTTCGCATCGGGCCTTGGCGTGCTCGACTTCATGAAGCGCACCTCGCTCCTGAAGATGAATTCGGATTCGCTCGCCAAGCTCGGCCCCGCCGCCGTGACGCTCGCCCAGGCTGAAGGCCTGGACGCCCACGGCTATTCGGTCTCCATCCGCGGCAATGCCGGAGGCGGACGATGAGCGAGTCTCAGACCCAGAGCCAGTCGCGCCTGGTCGAGGTCACCCTCGATCAGGCCTCCATCGGCCACAACAACACCGACGTCGCCCATGAGCGCGAGGTGGCGATCTTCGATCTTCTGGAAGACAACAGCTTCGTTCTGGAAGGCCATACCGGCGGACCGTATACGCTCCACCTGTCCCTCGCCGAGAACCGGCTCCTGTTCCATATCGGCGACAAGAATCACAAGCCGGTCGAGGAGGTCAGCCTCTCCTTGGCCCCGTTCCGCAAGCTGGTGAAGGACTATTTCCTGGTCTGCGAGAGCTATTTCGAGGCCATCAAGACGGCGCCCGCTTCGCGCATCGAGGCCATCGACATGGGCCGCAAAGGCCTGCACGACGAAGGTAGCCAGCTTTTGAAGGAGCGGCTGGATGGCAAGATCAATCTCGATATCGCCACCGCGCGCCGCCTCTTCACGCTTCTCTGCGCCCTTCACTGGAAAGGCTGAGTCGTCCGGAGGCGACCCCGCGCCTAGCGTCCGACGTAGTCCGCCAGCTCGGAGAAATCCATCACCGGTGCGATCTGGTGCACGTTGATATCGGTCCAGGGCTGGAACAGCCTCATGATTGCCGAGGCGTCGTCGGCCTCGAAGATGCACCAGGTTTCCTGCTGGGTGAGGGCGATCCACGCGCCGATCATCTTCACGCCATCGGGCTCGGCGATGCCGCCCTTCTTGAAATTCTCGATGCTTTCGTCCCGGTTTTCCGGGTCAATCGTGACGTAGCAAACGAACAGCATGGCTCCGCTTCTCCTCTTCTGCTGTGCATTCAACTGGAAGACGATAGGCGAAGCTTTCGCAACGGAGTATGAAGGCCCTGCGCGCTGCAAGAGGCGGGGCGCAAGGGGCGAGTCGTCCAGCCGCAGGCGTTTTCGCCGGCTCATTTTCCGGCAAGTCGGTGATCGCCCTTGATTTTGCGCATCCGCGCGACCATTCTCCGCCAGCCGGTGCGAGACGAAAGGAGATTTATGGCGAAGGAAGAAATGCTCGAATTTCCGGGAGTGGTCACCGAACTCCTCCCGAATGCCACCTTCAGGGTGAAACTCGAGAACGAACACGAGATCATCGCCCATACGGCGGGAAGAATGCGCAAGAATCGCATTAGGGTGCTTGCTGGCGACAAAGTTCTTGTCGAGATGACCCCATATGATCTCACCAAAGGCCGTATCACTTACCGCTTTAAATAGGCTGGTGCCTGGCCGGGGTGCCGCCAAGGGCGAGGCTGCTTCATCGCAAGAAGCGCCGCGCGACAAGACAGGTGCGCCTGCGCCCGCCAAGCCCGCAAAGGCGAAATCCAAGACCGGCGGCCATCGGCCGAAACTGGTGTTGGCAAGCGCCTCGCCCCGTCGTCTGCGTCTCTTGGAGCAGGCCGGCATCACGCCCGACGGGCTGCGCCCTGCCAATATCGACGAGAGCGCCAAGAAAGGGGAAGCTCCCCGCCATCTTTGCCGACGCCTGGCGCGCGGCAAGGCGGAAGCCATCCGCAAGCTGCTGCGCTCCGAACCCGAATTCGAAAATTCCTTCATCCTGGCCGCCGACACGGTCGTGGCCGTGGGCAAGCGCATCCTCGGCAAGGCGGAGAAGGAGCACGAGGCGACCCGCTGCCTGGAGCTGCTCTCGGGGCGCTCCCATCGAGTCTATAGCGCCATCTGCCTGATCACGCCTTCGGGCCGCATCCGCGAGCGCATCGTGGAGACGCGCGTCCGCTTCAAACGTCTGACCCGCCATGAGATCGAGGCCTATATCGCCACCGGCCAATGGCGTGGCAAGGCGGGCGGCTATGCCGTGCAGGGCGTGGCCGGAAGCTTCGTGGTGAAGCTCGTCGGGTCCTACACCAACGTCGTCGGCCTGCCCCTCTACGAGACCCTGAACCTGCTTGCCGGCGAGGACTTCCCCGTCACCTATTTCTGGCTGAACCGGGTCGAAGTGGAGACCGCGTGACCGGCGGCAATACGCGAAAGCCGAAGGAGTCTGCGGGCGCGAAGCCCAAATGCCCGATCTGCGGCAAGCCGACGGCCGAGGATTACCGGCCCTTCTGCTCCAAGCGCTGCGCCGATGTGGATCTGAACCGCTGGCTCTCCGGCCGATACGCGGTCCCCGGCGAGCCTGCCGGACAAGCCCCGACCGACGAAGACGGGGAAACCTAGAACACCGTTGCACGCTTGGCCTCTCGACGCGCTAAGCTCTCTCAAAACGACCGGGGGCAAATCTTCCGGCGATGATGAGGGAGGAACAGTCGATGACCGAGCTGAGAGCGTGGATGGCCGCCGCGATGGTGGCAGGCCTTGCGATGCTGCTGCCGGGGCTTGCCGCGGCGGACGGCCTCAAGAACCCGAAAGACGCCGTCGAGATCTTCAAGAAGGCCACCGCAGAGGGCGATGCGGCGGCGATTGCAAACGTTTATGGACCCAAGGCCACGCTGCTCCTGCCCGACGGCAAGGTGGCCTCAGGGAGGGATCAGATCCGCGCCCTCAACGAGCGCATGCTCTCCGCCGGCAAGAACGAGCTGACGTTCCGCGATGTGAAGGTCGATGGCGGCGATTCACGCGCCGTGATGATCTGGAGCTGGGAACGCAAGATCACCCCGGAGAAGGGCGAGCCCGTCACCATCCGCGGCCGCTCCATGCTCTATTGGCTGAAGGGCGAGGATGGCTGGCAGATCGCCGTCGATATGTATCAGCAGGTGCCCCGGCGCTGAGCGCTTCCCACGAGCCGCTGATCCTCTTCACAGCCCCTACGCCTTGCCTTCTTCCGGACAAGCCAGGAAAATGAAGGCCGAACGCGCAAGGTGGCGCAAGATGGAGGGGACCATGCGACGCTTAATTGGAACGTGGGGAGTGCTTGGATTCATCTTCCTTGGCGTGAGCCAGGCGCCGGCTTCGGCTGAGGAGGGTTTGAAGCTATTGGCCGATGCCGACGAAGTCTTCGAGGAAGCTTTCGCCAATGGCGACGCCGATGCGATCGCAGAGCTTTATTCGGAGAAGGCCGTGCTCTTCCTCGCGGACGGTGAGAAATTTACCGGCCGCGACGCGATACGCCAGGCTTATCAAGGCAATTTCGACGCTGGGCGGAACACGCTGAACATTACCGAGCGGGCCACAGCACCCTGCAAGGATCAGGCGATGCTCATCTGGACCTGGGAACAGGAAATCGCGCCGCCAGGCCAGGCACCGTACAAGACCCACGGCGCCGGCTCGATGTTTTGGCAGCGCAGAGACGGTGTTTGGCGGATCTCGTCCGACATGCATGTGAACGCACCAATGGAGCAAGAAAAACCGTAGGCAATTGGCTGTATCCGACTCTCGACAGCGAAGGCCGGATTGCCTATAAGCCCACTTCCTGCTTGGCCTTTATGGCGTTCGATCAGGTGAAATTAACTCGCGCCTGATACGAAAAAGCAGTCGCCCGGGGCACCCAGTCCCGGAAGCAGATGCCCAGGTAGCTCAGTTGGTAGAGCAGCGGACTGAAAATCCGCGTGTCGGTGGTTCAAATCCGCCCCTGGGCACCACTTCTTTCCGCAGAGCCCCAACGCTTAGAGCCGCGTTCTACCAATGGCTGCACGGCTTTAGGCCAAACATATCCACAGTGGCGCGCCTGCATTAGTTCGTCCCCGCGGGCCCAACGAAAATATGCAATCGCGTCGCTGAGTCGGTTCCGGCGCTGACCCAAATTGGGGGCGGATTGGCGAGTTTCGGGATGGCTCGCCCTCGGCTTCGTGGTTTCGCCTCGAATTTGAGCAGCTCCGATGAGCCTGGAAGCTATCGAGCGGGAGACCAGCTTTCGCTTTTGCAGATAATGCCTCCGACGACACAACCTCGCGTCGTCAAACCGCTGCCGACCGTTTTGATGGTCATCGAGAACGTCAGCCCGCGCTTCGGGTCGTAAGCTTGACCGGCAAGCGTCGTGTTGGACTTGGGTTGGAGAGTCATGATGAGCTTGTCGCCCACCTCTTCGCCCTTACTGGTATCGCGTATCCAGACGTTCGTTGCACAAAGCGATTCTCCGCATTCTGCGATGCGAACATGCGCGTTTCCGTCACCTCGCATCCACGTGCCCGAGACATCCGGACCGCTTTGAGCGATCGCAGATCCGAGTGTGAAGAGTCCGAAAGTGACGAGCCATACAGCCGTAGCCAAACCAACGTGCCGTTGCCCAAGCATGATTCTCCCTCGCCGGCTTATTGCGTTCTGGAAGAAGTACGCCCGACACCTGACGATGGATCAGCCGGTCTGTAGGCCGCCTCTGGGCACCATTTTCCTTCGCTCAGGCCTACCAGGAACTGCTGTGCTTGGCGGCCTCGGTCTGCAGCTTGTCCGCAAGCCGGCTTGCATCTTCGCCGGTCCAGTCCTCTGGCGCGCTGACGGCCGTCCACGCCTCGATGTAATCCGCCGCCGCGATATCGTGACCATGTCCCGGCGGCACTTCCGCTGCGAACATCATGTCGATCCCGACCTGCAGCGCGGTGACGATGGGGAACCATTGCAGCAGCGGTGACACATCCTCGCCCCGCGGCGGCGCCATCCATTCTGGCTGCCGATAAAGCATGCGCTCCTCGAAGAAGACGATCGCGTCGCTGGGATAGACGATATAGACGATCCGCACCCGTCCCCAATCTTTGTGCGCGTCTTGCGCGCTGTCGCCGTGACCGATCACGCGGAAGTTCGCGCCGCCCTCGAAGACCGGCCGCCAGGCTGGCGAGTCCTCCTCCCGGTCGCGCTGGATCGAGCGCCACATGCGGTTGCGAAAGGGCGGGCCCGACCAGACCGCGCCGTCGAACCCATCCCCGAGCCAGGCATACATCGGCGGTGAGGCTTCCGAGCCGTGCGAGCCGAGGCTGAGGCCGAACAGATAGAGCTTCGGCCGGCGCTCTTCCGGCAGGCTCTGCCAGTAGCGATAGATCACGCGAAACACTTCGGCCGCGGATTCCTGTGAGCGTCCGGGCTCGAGGATCAGCGAGAGCGGGCTTTGCAGATAGGAGTACTGCACGGCGACGGTCGCGACATCGCCGTCATGCATATATTCCAGCGGCGCGATGCCGTTATTGTCCACCCAGCCGGTCCCCGTCGGGGTCGCGATCACCAGGATCGAACGGTCGAACGCGCCCATGGCGATCAGGTCGGCGAGCGCCAGCTCGGCCTGCTCCTCCGGGGAATCCGCCGCGCGCAGCCCGGCAAAAACCCGGATCGGCTCCTGCGCCGGACGCCCGGTGAACGCTGCGATATCCGCCTTCCTGGGGCCTTCCGTGACGAAACGCTTGCCAGCCCGGCCGAGATCTTGCCAGGCGATCTTCGAGCCGGGGCCGCCGGACCGGGTGACTTCCGTCGGCTGGATCGCGCCGGGCGGGCTCGTCACATCCGTCAGCGCCTGCGCTTTGTCGATGGCGGTGATGGTGGCACTGATCAGCGTGCCGTTCACCAGAGTCACCAGCAGCACCGCGAAGATGGCGGCGCCCAGCAGCGCGGCGATCCTCCGCGGCATCCACCGGTAGACGAGGGCCGATGCGGCGCGAAATCCTGCAATTAGGCCGCGCAGGAGCAGCATGAGAAGAATTGCGACGAGGATCGCGGTGCAGAGCACCAGCAAGAGGCTGGCGGCCTCTGCCGGCGGCATGTCCAGGCGGGCGCGGACTTCGTCCTGCCAGGCGGCGGCCTGCGGAAGGTAGACGACGGCAGCAACCGCGCAGGCGAGCGCCAACACGATATTCACCGCGCGCCACCAAGGCCGCGGCAGCTCCGGCAATTCGAGATAGCGCCAGAGCGCCACGCCGCCATGACCGATGGCATAGCCGATGAAGAAGGCCAGCCCCCCGAGGAGTCCTTGGAACAGCGGTGGCCGCGGCACCAGCGAAGGCGTGAATGTCAGAATGAAAAAGAGGAAGCCGAGAAAGAGCCCGGCATAGGACGGCAGCCACCAGGGCGCTGTTCGCTTCTCGTCCCTGGAGCTTGGCCGGTCTGTCATGTGCCGGTCTTTCATGAGCAAAGTCTTGTGCGCAGCCATGGGCCAGGCCCGCGCCGTGAGAAAGAGGCTACCGCGGCGCGACCTTGGTCCAGCTCTCATCGGGGTCGAAGCTGTCGATCTCGCTCGCAAGTTCCTCGGTGTCCTCTCCGAGATCCTTCTCGTAGACGACCCCGTCGTGATTGACCATGAAGGTCATGATGCCCGAGTTCCCATACGCGGCCGGTACGGCGATGAGACCGAAGCCGCCGATCATCCGCCCATCCACCACGTAGTCGAACGCCCCGCCCGGGGCGTCGGGGCCTTGCTGCGTCAGGATACGATAATAGTAGCCGTGATAGGGCATCGGCGTGCCGCCGATCGCATAGCCCTCTTCGCCGGCCTCGGCGAACAGCGTCCCGAGCGGGCTTTCCGTCCCACCCTCGGCGTTTGGCCAATAGAGCCCGTCTTTCCGGCCCTGGGCACTCACGATCCGCTGGGCGTAAGCCGGAGGATTGCGGCCGTCCAGATCGAGCGCGGCATAGTCGTTCTGGGCGCCGACATAGGCGAGGCTCGACTCGATCGCCCGCATCTCGTTGCGCCCGATGCGCCGGAGCAGGATCTCTTCCTCGCCCGCTTCCGTATCGAACTCCCATTTGCCGTCCTGCGAGACAATCGGAATCGGGAAGGGCCAATCGTCGTCACCGAGGATGAGGATGGCCGTATCCTCGCCGTCCTGCTGGAGGCTGTGCTTTTCCTCGTAGGCGCTGACGAACGCATCGCGCGTATTCTTGTCCGCGACCGGGTCGCCGGAGCCGATCACCGTCTCGCCCTCCGGCCCCAGTATCTCGAGGAGCTTGTTCTTGTCGCTCTCCTTAGCGGCCGCGACCAGAGCCTCGGCCGCCGCATCGGGCGTATCGAATTCTTGCTGCGCACTCGCCGCGGTGCCGGCAAGCAAAAGCAGCGCACCGGCGAGGCAACCGCCCATAATCCGCATCAGACGAAACTCCTCTAACATCGCTAGATCTCCGACACGCTTGCTCGATTACCGCCGGCGTCCGCCGCCCATATGCCCGCCACCCACGCGTCCGCCTCTGAAGGACATATCCCTGGCGCTGCGCCCGCCGAGACTGGACCTGCCGCGGTCGGCGAAATCCCTCGCCCTCGCGCCGTCACCCCTGTCGAAAGCGTTGACGGAGGGCCGGTTGGCCGACGGCCTTTTGACATCTGGCCGCTTGATATCCGGCTTCTGGATATTCGGTTTCTTGAGATCCGGCTTGTTGGCGAGATTGGGCCTCTTGTCCGCAAGGTTGCCGCCGCCTGGCTTCTTGTCGCCCAACTGGCCGGCATTGCCGCTAAGCCGTCCGCCATCTCCAGAACCGGGCTTGTTCTTCAGCTCGTTCTCCAGATCACCGACGCTGGGGCGCTTGTCCCCGAGATTGCCCGAGGCGCCGTCGGCACGATTGCGGAGATCGTTCTTTGTATTGGTGAGGTTGGTCTGGGAGACCTTATTGCGCACATTCGTGTTGTCGTAGTTCACCCCGCGGCGGTGATACGAATCGTGCTGCCAGTTCTGGATGTTGACGTCGTTCTTGTTGATGTTGACGTTGCGATTGAAGTTTTGGTTCACGTTCACGTGGATGTTGTCGTGATGCCAATCGAAGCCGTCGCCCCAGATGGCGTTGCCGATGGCAAAGCCTGCGCTCCACGCCAGCCCGGTCGCCAGCGCGCCGCCGAAGATGTAGCCGGGCGGCGGTGCGAAATAGTAGGGCGGATAGTCGGGATAGGGCCAGCCGCCATAGACCACCGACGGCTGATAATAGGGCACGTAGATCGTCTGAGGGTTCGTTGGCTCGATCACGATGACCTGCTGCGGCGCGGCCTGTGCGCCGGACGGCGCCGGCGCCGCTGAGGGCGCCTGGGAGCTGGAAGCCGGAGCCTGATCAGTGTCCGAATCCGGTGTCGTCACCTTCACCGTCTGCTGGTCGTTGGATGTCAGCTTCCCGTTCTTCTTTGCAATAGCCCGCAAGCGCTGCACGGCGTCCATGACGTCGGCCTGCTGGGCAAGCACGGCGTCGCCGAGCTTCGATGTCCAGTCGAGATCCTTGTTCATCATATCCAGGACATCGGGCACCTCGACGAGCGACTTGATGCTGTTGTCCCAATCCTGGCCGTTGAGAGCCTTGTCGAGGTCCTCGCCCTTCAGATCCTTGTTCTTCTCAAGCCAGCGGTCCGCTTGCACCACTTCGAGCGGATAGGTGGAGGCGATCAGGACCTGGGCGAGAAGCGGATCGGGGTAGAGCGCGATCGGCGCCACGAGCTGATCGAGCTGAGCCGCATCGAGAAGCTGTGAGGATTGCTGATCGTCCGAGGATTGGCTGCTTTGCGCGGGCTCGTTCTGCGTCCCTGCCTGCACCTGGGTCGCGGCGTCATCCGCAGAGCTTGCCGGCGCGTCTTGCGCGATGGAGGAGCCTGTTGTTGCAAGGATGAAGGCGGCGCCCAGGAGGACTGCAAGACTATGCGTCGGGCTCTCTATCATGGTCCCCATCCTCTACGTTTCATCCCAGGCAAAATCGTCTAAGCAACGCTGTTTATTGCCGCCGATAATTGCACAGAGCGAATGCCCTGGGACAAGCGGAATCCGTTTTGTGGTAAGCGCCGTCGTAAGGCTTGCCGAAAAGCCGCACCGCCGCTCCAATCGTGCACGACTATCACGCAAAGCTCGCCGACTTCTGCTCATCTGAGCTATTCTCCACCCCTATGTTCTGACCGGCGGGAGATGCCGGTGGAGCGACGGGGGGGGTAGTGCAATGGGCGAGATTGGATGCTCCAAGATTGAGCGCTCCAAGAGTGCATGCACGAAAACCTGGCGGAGCAGGCTGGCTCCGGTCCTGGCGCTTGCCGCCCTGGTAGGGCTGGCGACGCCGCCTGAAAAAGCACAAGCCGCCGAGGGCGCGACCGGCATCTATCTGCTGGGCTCCAAGACCACCATGGCGGGCTATCTTCCGCCGCCCGGCACCTATTTCCTCGACTACAACTACTATTATTCGGGTAGCACCAACTTCACCCTCAACGCGGCGGGGTTCGAGCTGGAAGGCGGCGTGGACGCCGACGCCTACTACAATCTCGTCACGCCCATGTGGGTCGCCCCCGGCGAGGTGCTTGGCGGCAATATCGCCTTCCTGGTGCTGACGCCCATCGGCTGGAAGGACACCGAAGCCGGCGTTGCCGTTCCGCTTCAACAGCTCAATCTAACCCTTCGCGCCGACAAGCAGGACGAGGAGACCCGCTTCGGCGATCCCGTGCCGGGCGTGAATATCGGCTGGCACGAGGGCAACTGGCACTGGACCGTCGGCGGCCTCGTCAACGTGCCCATCGGCTATTGGAAGCGGGGCAACCTTGCCAATATCGGCTTCAACCGCTGGGCTTTCGACGTGAACGGCGCCTTCACCTGGCTCAATCCGGAGATCGGCCTGGAAATCTCCAGCGCCGCCGGCTTCACCTTCAACGTGGAGAACCCGGAGACCGACTATAAGACGGGCACCGAGTTCCACTACGAGTTCGCCGTGGTGCAGAACTTCTCCAAGGCCTTCGGCATCGGCATCAACGGCTATTTCTACGATCAGGTCTCAGGCGACAGTGGTCCGGGCGCCCGCCTCGGCCCCTTCGAAGGCCGTGTTGCGGCGCTGGGACCCGTGGCCAATTTCAGTTTCAATCTGGGTGAGATCCCCGTCTCGACCAGCCTGAAATACTTCCATGAGTTCGACGTGAAGAACCGCCTGGAAGGCGATGCGGGCTTCCTGACCGTGACGCTCCCGCTCTCGGTGCCGAAGCCGTAAGGCTCGAAAATTTGCCGCTGCGCTGTCCTGTGCGCTATTGATCGCGCCAGCCTCGGCCCCATCGGCTGAGGCACGTGTTTTCCGATTTCCGCAACACCCATCGACGGTGGCGCTGCCGCCGGATCTCACCAGCGTATTGTCATGGCATCGCCGCCTCTTCTTCTGCTTCAAGATATCGACCTCACCTACGGGGTGAAGCCGTTGCTCGACGGCGCGACTCTCTCCGTGGGCGAGGGCGAGATGCTGGCGCTTGTCGGGCGGAACGGCTCCGGCAAGTCGACGCTTCTGAAGATCGCCGCGGGCCTCGTGGAGCCCGATGGCGGCACACGTTTCATGCAGCCCACTGCGACTGTCCGCTATCTGCCCCAGGCGCCTGATCTCTCCGGCCATGCCACCACCGCGGCGTTCGTGGAGGACGGCCTGCCGCCCAGCGACGATCCTCACCGGGCCCAGATCTGGCTGGAGGAGATGGGGCTGACGGGCAAGGAGAGCACTGCCCATCTGTCCGGCGGCGAGGCGCGCCGGGCAGCGCTGGCCCGGGTCCTGGCCGCGGCGCCCGATATCCTGTTGCTGGACGAGCCCACCAACCATCTCGATCTCCTCGCCATCGAACGGCTGGAGCAGGCTCTGAAGGCGTCCCGCTCCGCCATCGTCATGATCAGCCACGACCGGCGCTTCCTGGAGAACCTCTCAAAGTCGACCGTCTGGCTCGACCGCGGCACCACCCGCCGCCTTGAGCGCGGCTTCGCCCATTTCGAGGAATGGCGCGATCAGGTGCTGGAAGAGGAGGAGCAGGGCCGCCACAAGCTCGACCGCAAGATTGTTCAGGAGGAGCACTGGCTCCGCTATGGCGTCAGCGGCCGCCGCAAGCGCAATCAGCGCCGTCTCGAAGATCTGCGCAGCTTGCGCCGCCAGCGCGACCAGCTCCGCCGCAACAAGGCGGGCGGCGACATGAAGCTGGAGATCCAGGACGCGCTGGAGACCGGCAAGCGGGTCGTCGAGGCCCACCGCATATCGAAGTCTTATGGCGACCGGAAGATCGTCGACGATTTCAGCATCAAGATCGTCCGCGGCGACCGGGTCGGCATCGTCGGCCCCAACGGCGCCGGCAAGACGACCCTGATCAATCTCATCACCGGCGGCCAAAAGCCCGATGCGGGCACCGTGAAGCTCGGCACCAATCTGGAAGTCGCGACCCTCGATCAGAACCGCGAGAAGCTGGATGTCGACCGCAGCCTCGCCGCGACCCTGACCGGCGGGCGGGGAGATTCCGTCATCATCAACGGGCGCTCCCGCCATGTGGTCGGCTACATGAAGGACTTTCTGTTCAAGCCCGAGCAGGCCCAGACACCCATCAAGGCGCTCTCGGGCGGCGAGCTCGGCCGGGCCATGCTAGCCGTGGCGCTGTCTCACCCGTCGAACCTGCTGGTGCTCGACGAGCCCACCAACGATCTCGACCTGGAGACCCTCGATCTGCTCCAGGAGATGCTGGCCAACTATCCCGGCACCGTGATCCTCGTCTCCCATGATCGCGACTTCCTCGACCGCACGGTGACCTCCGTGGTGGCGTACGAAGGCGAAGGACGCTGGATCGAATATGCCGGCGGCTATACGGACATGGTCGCCCAGCGCGGCTACGGCATGGAGAAGGAAGAGGCCCACGCGACGCCGGTCAGCGCGCCGCCGAAGAAGATGCTAGCGGGCGAGAGTGGTGGGGGCACGCCGAGCAAGAAGCCCAAGAACGAGCCGAAGCCCGAACGGCGGCGCCTCAACCCGAAGGAGCAGCACGCGCTCAAGGTGCTGCCCGGCCAAATGGAGGCGCTCCACAAGGAGATCGGTAAGCTCGAAGAGGCTCTCGCCGATCCGGATTTCTACACCCGCGACGTCGAGGCTTTCACCGCCTCCACCAAGCGCCTCGCCGAAGCCCAATCCGAGCTGGAGCAGGCGGAGGAAGAATGGCTCCGCCTGGAACTGCTGCGCGAAGAGATCGACGGTTAAACCCCCGACGCAAAACGGGCGCCCTGATCGGAGCGCCCGCGATTTGCTTCTAGAGTCGGCGCGGCCGGCGATCCGGCCAGCCCGTCACTTCTGATCATTCAGGAAATTGATGACCGCATCGGCGATGTGATCCGGCTGTTCCGGCAGCATGGCATGCCCCATGTTCGGAAAAGCGACCAGCCGCGCATTGGGACGGTTGGTGACGAAATCGAACGCGTTCTGGGGCGGAGCGATCTTATCCTGTAGCCCCTGGACCACCAGCGCCGGAGCCGTGCCGCCATTGAACAGCGGCTTGAAATCCGTGCGTTTGGCCGCTTCCGCTTGCAGCTCCGCCGTCTTCTGGTTCCAGCCGCCGAGAAACGCGTCCGGGCTGTTGCCAGGGGCGAACATCGACTTCATCACCGCCTCGCGATGTTCCTCCGGCGAGAGGCTCGGATCGTACATCTTCTCGAACTCCGCCCAGGTCGCCTTGCTGGGCTGGATCTCACCGCCGGCCGCCAGCAGCATGAGCCCGATCACCCGGTCCGGCTGCAGCGACGATACGGTCCGGGAAACGCGATTGCCGAAGTTCTGGCCAAGCATGAAGACCTTATCGAGCCCGAGCTGATCGGCGACCATCCAGACGTCGTTGCCGAGGTCCTGGAGCTTCACGGTCTCCATCGGACCGGTGCTCTCGCCGATCCCGCGCGGATTGATCAGGACGACGTGATAGCCGGCCTCAGCCACGCTGTTGCCAAGGGCCTCGAAATCCTGTGCCGGCCGTCCAAGCGAGGGATGCATCAGGACGGTCTGGCCCTCGCCGCGTTCGAAGATCTCAAGGTGCACATCGCCCTTGTCGATCATCTTATGCGACCAGCCCTCGAGGGAGGCTGCGAAGGCGGTGCTGCCGGACACGACCGCAAGCAAGGCGATTGCGAGGAAGCAGAACAGCGAAGCCGCAGCCCGCTCGTGAATTCTATGAAAGGTCATGGTCGTCCTTTGTTACGGCCGCTTTTATGTCATTTGCGCTTATAAACATGCGCTCGGAGAAATCAGAAATACCGCGCTGGACAGCTAACACCTCGTGACGGCGGGAAATCCACCAACCGGCGGGCGAGGGCCGTGTCGGGCAGCTAATGCGGCTCGGTCCGGGAACTTGCCCGAGCTAGCCTGCGTCCTTCTCGTCGATGCAATTCTCGAAGGTCATGGTCTCGTCCGGCCCTTCGGTGACAAAGGCCGTGTTGCCCTTGTTCCAGAACACGAAGCTCTCATCGGCGTTGGCGTAGCGTGCGCCGGAGCCGGAGATCACCTGGGGCAGGTCCATGCTCCGCCCGTCGGAAAGCGTGAGGTCGACCTTGTCGTCGTAGAACGTTGCGTCGATCGCCTTGTCGCCATCGCATTTGAAGACCGCTTCCGCGATCGGCTTGGCGTCGTCCGCCTGAACGCTGGCAGGCACGGCCATGCTCATGAGCAGTGCGGCAAGCAGCAGAGGAGTGTGTTTCGTGACGAGGGATGCGGGCATCTTCTGGCCTCCTAGGTCCGGTGAGCGGCGCGCATCATGTCGTCCGGCGCCCGGTGCGGCAAGCGTGCGGAGCCGTATCGGTTTATCGACCGGAAACGCCCGCTTCGATAGAGGATGAGGCGCGACCTCCTAAGCGCCCGCACCCGCGAGGGAATAACCCGGAGACCCCCTCTCGCTATCCACAAGGACGGTGGAAATTCGCAACCCATCGTTGCGGAAGTAGTGCCCCTTCCGTCTTTCAACTAGCCTCGAAACTGGAGTTGCCTGCCGCTGAGTCGTCGGCGCGGGCCCATGTTGGTTCTGCGTTGTTGGTGTGGATGCGGCCGGGGCGCGCTCGCAAGACGAGCGACACAAATCAGGCCTTGGGCCGCTTGTAAGCGGGGAGAGGCCATTATGGCAGATAACGCGTTTCGGCCTGAGGATAACGGGGCCTATATCGGGCCCGGCGTGACCTTCAAGGGCGAGATTTCAGGCCCGGAGAAGATCGTCGTCGAGGGTATCGTCGAGGGGGATATCACGGCGGGCTCCCTCCATATCGGGCCGAACGGCTCGGTGAAGGGCAATGTGGTGGCCACGGAGGCGGACGTGGAAGGCACCTTGTCCAGCAATGTGGACATCAAGGACTTCCTGCTCTTGCGCTCCACGGGCCGGGTCGAAGGTCAGATCCGCTGCGGCGACTTCCAAGTCGAGCGCGGTGCGGTCCTGGCTGGCGATTTCGCCGCCGGCAACGGCGAGTCCCAGAAAACCAAAGCCGAAACTGCATCCGAGGCGCCCAAACAGGCGCCGAAGGCGGCAGAGTCTCCAGCGAAGGAGACCTCAGAAGAGGCTGATACTTCCGGCAGCGCCGAGCCGGAAGCCTCCTCCGAAGAGGTTCGTCTGGAGGCCGCCGAGTAGGGGGTGGACTCCCCCTCCATCCCTCCTCATGCTGCGGTGCTTCAACCGGGACACTCGCGCGTTTGAACGCAAAAGGTCCCCGGCCTGAAGCGTCGCAGCATCGAGGATCGGCCATGACCCCGCGAATTCTGGCGCTTGCCGCCGCGTTCCTATCCGCAGCCACGTTTTTCCCGGCTGCCGGCCTGGCGGGCGAGGACGTGACCTATCAGGTCGACGGCGAGGCCTTCGAAGGCTATCGCGCGCCTGCGAAGGGTGGCGAGGCGAAGGGACTGGTGCTTGTCGTCCAGGACTGGGACGGTCTCACCGGCTACGAGAAGAAGCGCGCCGACATGCTGAGCGAGCTCGGCTACGACGCCTTCGCCCTCGATCTCTACGGCAAGGGAAATCGTCCAGAAGACACCGGGGCCAAGAAGGCAGAGATGCAAGGCCTCTACGAGGACCGTGCTCGCATGCGGAAGCTGCTTCTCGCCGGTCTCAGCGAGGCCCGCAAAGGCTCCGACAAGGAGAGCGTCGTGGTGATGGGCTATTGCTTCGGCGGCGCCGCAGCCTTGGAGCTCGCGGCCTCCGGCGAGGCTGAGGATGTCGCGGGCTATGCGACCTTCCACGGCGGGCTCAACAATCTCCACGACCAGAGCTACCCGGAGGAAACCCCGCCGATCCTGGTGGCCCATGGGGCGCTGGACAGCTCCGTGAGCATGAAGGACGTCGCCCGCCTGTCCGAGGCGCTGGAAAAATCAGACGTCCCTTATGAGATCGACATCTATTCCGGCGCGCCTCACGGCTTCACCGTGTTCGGCTCCGACGCCTATCAGACGCGTGCCGACGAGAAGTCCTGGGACGCCTTTACCGGCTTCCTCGAAGAGCAACTCTAAAGGGAAAGCATAAAGGGGAAAGCCGTGGCGGCTGACCGATAACCGCTGGTTCAGGGAGCGGGTACGGTCAATCGGTCAGCCCGGCGCTACCGCCGCCGCCGGAAAGGCGTGCCACATTCTTGCAGAGCGAAAGCGACGAACCGAGCTCTTCAAGCTCCAGAGCCACCGCCATCGCCTCAAGCTCGCTCAGAAGCGTTTCGGCATATTCCGTAAATGCCGCCGCATCGACCGGCAGGGGACCGTCGTCCGGCCCCGCCTGGTCGCCAATCGCGCGCCAGCGCGAAAAAATCTCCCGTAGGGGATCGTCCTGTTCGATGTTCATGAAAGGCTCCCGCCCTTCGTCACCCATGCGCAAACAATATAGATAATCGTACAGGGTACGACCCTACTACCAGAACTTCCCGATGTCATAGGGAATTTTGGCAGGCTTCATGTCTGCTGCGCATGGACGCACAGGCTGGAAAGTCGACCTAATTTGTCACAATATTGATTGGTCAATTTATCGCGAGATCCAGCGGGGTCTCGTGTGGACTGCAACAAGCGATCAGCGCAAGCAAGGGGGATCCGCCAGGATGGCGGGCTCTGTTTCATTCGCTCTTTCGAGCCGCATCGATGCACGCCATGTCCGCATGGCCCGGGCCGGACTCGGTCTTTCGGTGCGCGACCTCGCAGAGCGAGCCGGCGTCAACAAGGCGACCATCGTGCGCCTGGAGGCCGGAATGCCCGTTCGCGGCGCCACCACCGAGGCGGTGAAAGCCGCGTTGGAGGCTGAGGGCGCATGCTTCTACATCAATGACCAAGGCACGATTTGCGTCAGCGTTCCGGCCCGGAAATAGCCGCCGCTGAACAAAGTCGAGTCGGCGGCTATGCGACTCCTCGCGCTGATGTGAAGACGCGATGCCTGCCGATGATGTTACAATCAAAAAAAACGCTGTGATCGACAATGGAGGAGCGCGCCGTGCATCTCATTGTCTATGTGAGCGACTGCGCGGTCCCCGACGGCGAGTTGAAAAACACGCTGGAAGAGGTCGATGCGGACTCGCGCCGCAACAACGCAGCCGCGGATCTCACAGGCGTCCTATTCTGCGAAAATCGCCATTTTCTTCAGGTGCTGGAGGGAGAGGAAGACGCATTGCGCGCGGCGATGGCGCGCATTGAGAAGGATCATCGTCATCGCAATATCGAGATCCTGGTCGATCAGTCGATCGAGTCCCGTTCATTCCCCGACTGGTCCCTCGATACGTTCTTTATCGACGACCCGGAGCTCCTGACGCCGGAGACTCTCAGGTCTCTGCGTGACATCTACTTCAAGCATTTCGAGCTGGATGCCCGCGATCTCGTCGCCTTCCTGAAACGCATCATCGACGAGATCGATAGTTTCAAGATCCTCCACCGTCCGAACACGACGAACGACGTTCCGCCTTAGCGTGTGACCCCGTGCAATTGGTCTCCCGCCTTTCCCGCCTTGGAACAGCTGCGGCGCGCCTGCGTTGGGCCGCCCCATGCATCTACCGCTCGCTCATAACCGCGAAGATCTGCGTGTCGCCCTCCAGGGCTGCATCGCCGCGATCGCTGCCTACGTGATCTGCCATGCCGCAGGTCTGGACAAGGCGGGCTCCTGGGCGGTGATCTCCGCGCTGTTCGTGCTTCACCGCAATCTCGACGCCACCTTGAGCCTTGTCGGAATGCGCCTCGTGGCGACGGTCGTGGGCACGGTCGCGGGTCTTCTCCTGGTGCAGATGCTCCAGGGTGAAGACTTCTCTCTCCTCCGCTTAGGCCTCGGCACCGGTCTCCTGATGCTCGTGGCGAGCCGCTGGCAGGGGCTGCGCTATGCGGTCGTGCCGGTCACCATTCTGGCCCTGTCGCCCGGCGCCGGCATCTTCGAAGGCGCGCTCACCAACGCGGCGGCGATTATCAGCGGCGCTCTGGTCGGCCTGGCGGCCACCATCCTCGTGTGGCCCCGCACGGCGTCGAACCGCGTCTTGTGGGAGACGAGCCGCGCCGCCCACGATTGCCGCCAGCTCCTGAACCGCATCCTGTGCGCCATCTTCGAAGACGATGGCGAGCGGCTCGATTCCCTCCATGCGGCGTTCTACCGGAACCTCCAGAAAGCTCAGAGCACCGCCCAGGAAATCCGTCTGCGCCCGGCCCGGGAAAAGACCGCGGCCAAAACCATGCTGCGCCATCTGGAGCGCCTTTGGCATAACCTGCTGCTCATCGACCGGGTAATCACCGAGCATGGGCCGCGCCCGAACCCGCAGGATTTGCGCGCTGTGCGCCCTGCCATGGAGGATCTGCGGAAGACGGCATCGGACTGCCTCGGTCAGGTGGAAGACTGCCTGCTGGAGGACTGCGAACCTCCGAAAGCCGAGGCGCTCAAGAGCGCCATCCGCAAGGCCGAGCAGGAAGCTCATACCGCGTTCGAGGCCTCCGATGCCGACCGGAGTGCCAGCGAGGAGCAAGCCATGCACGTGCTGCTCTATAGCGTGGGCGAAGTGAACGATTCCGTCTGCTACTTCGCCCAGAGCCTCGAGGACCGCGGGGCGCAGATCACCACGCCCTTCGGCGCGGTCCGCGCGCGCCTGGCGCGTCTCTTCACCCCAAGCCTTCCCCAGACCGCCATGCTGCGCCGACGCTAGGCCGAACGAACCATCAGCCTTTCTCGTCTGTCGACTGGGAAGGCAGAGCGCAGAACCCTTGCGGCGGCACGTCGAGCGCCGCGTTGAACTTGCTGGAGAGATTCTGGAAGGCGATCAGCCCCGTCAGCTCGACGATTCCGTCCTCGTCGAAATGCTCCCGTAGGGCAATGAAATGGGCGTTCGTCGTCTCCTTATCCGACAGGGTCACGGCTTCCGCATAATCGAGAGCCGCCCTCTCACGGTCGTCGAACAGATTGCTCTCCCGCCAGTCTGGCAGCGCCTCCACCTTCTCCATATCCACGCCACGCTTCATCAGCGTCGAAGAGTTCAGATCCACGCAGAAAGCGCAGTGATTGAGCTGGGAGACCCGCACGGTGATCAGCGAGCGCAAACGGGGATCGATGGGCGAGCTGTTCCGGTCGATCATGCCGTAGAGGAGCGCCACGCCGACGAACAGCCGCGGCGCACGGCCCCAGACGAGGGCCGGATCGAGCACGGCGCCGTATTTCCGGCGCTGGCTCCAGAAGAATGGCTTCAGATACCAGGGATAGGATTTGAGGGGTTTCGGCGCGATGCGCATGGCCAGAAATCGCTGCTAAGGGTCGCTGCTAGGATCGTCGTTGCGCCCATCATGGGCAGGAACGCGAACGAGCCTAGGCGCCAGGCCGCGCGAGCCGCAATGCAAAGGGCGCCCCCGCCCCATCACGTTGTCGCGAGGGGCGGGGCGCAGTCACGCCTGATGGTCAGGCGCGAGATGCCGGCCGCTAGTGGAAGTAGCCCTTCAGCTCTTCCGGCAAGGACTGCTTCACATCTCCCATCTCGCCATCGGAGATATGGGTGTCCAGCAGCTTGAACACGGCGCGGGTCGCGCGGTCGGGATCGATCGGATCGCTGGATTTCAGGTGCTCCGACACCTTCTCCAGAAACTCAGACTCCGAGCGGATCTTCTCCGGCTTACCGGCCGGCTCGTAGCCGTCGTAATAGATGCCGCGCACCAGCGTCGGCAGCTGCGAGGCGAGATGCGCCGATTCCTCCGGCGGAAGCCGGTCACGCAGGGCGAACAGCACGGCCCGCAGCGCGTGATAGGAATTCTGCTTGTCGGGACCGACGGTTTCGCCGATCTCGTTGAGCCAGCTATTGGTCGTCTGCAATGTCTTGTCGAAGACTTCGAGACCCGTAGCACTCATGGTTCTCCTCCCTTCTTCGATGTTGACTGGTCCTGCGCCCAACGGCTGCTGCGGATCATTGTTCCTGCCGCGGCGCTCGCGATCGGTGTCAAATCCGATATCCTGCGGAACGGCCAAACAGGGCAGAGTGGCCAAGGGGGAGGGGCGAAATGATTGGGGCGATGCTTCCGGAGTCACTGCGCGGCTGGAGCCGGTCTCAGCGCCACGCCGTGATCGCCAGCTATCTCGGCTGGACCCTGGATGCGTTCGATTTCTTCCTGCTGGTCTTCGTCATCGTGGACGTGGCCGAAGAGTTCGGCGCCTCCATCGAGGCCGTTACCTGGGCGGTGACCCTCACCCTGGCGCTTCGCCCGGTCGGCGCGCTGATTTTCGGCCGTCTCGCCGACCGCTACGGTCGGCGGCCCGTACTGATGATCGACGTGCTGGCCTATTCGATTCTTGGCTTCGTCACCGCGTTCTCGCCCAACCTCATGATCTTCATCATCATTCGCGCCCTATTCGGCATCGCCATGGGCGGCGAATGGGGCGTCGGCGCATCGCTGACCATGGAATCGATCCCCGCCAAATCCCGCGGCATGGTGTCGGGCATCCTCCAGGCGGGGTATCCAACGGGCTATCTGCTGGCGGCCATCGTCTACGGCCTGCTCTACGAATATATCGGCTGGCGCGGCATGTTCATGGTGGGCATCCTGCCGGCCTTGCTGGTGCTCTATATCCGCCAGTTCGTCCATGAATCCCCCGGCTGGCGGAGGGAGCATGCGGGGGCGAGCCGCATCGTCGACATCCTGCGCCGCCACTGGACCCTGACCGTCTATGCCGTGCTTTTCATGATGTGCATGGCCTTCTTCAGCCACGGCACCCAGGATCTCTACCCGACCTTCCTGAAGGTCGATCGCGGCCTCGACCCGCGCACCATCGGCGCCATCGCGGTGGTCTATAATCTTGGCGGTATCCTGGGCGGTATCGTCTTCGGGGCGTGGTCGCAGAAGATCGGCCGCCGCAACGCCCTCATCATCGGCGCCGTTGGGGCGCTCGCGGTCCTGCCGTTCTGGACCATGGCCCATAACGTCGTGATCCTGGCGGGAGCGGCCTTCCTCATGCAGTTCACCGCCCACGGCTGCTGGGGCGTTGTGCCGGCTCATCTCAACGAGATTTCGCCGCCGGAAGCCCGGGGCACCTTCCCGGGCTTCGTCTATCAGCTCGGCAATCTTCTTGCGTCCGGCAACGCGACCCTGCAAGCAGGGCTCGCCACGAGCTTCGGCGGTTATGCGCCGGCGCTCATGATCGTCGCGGCCGGCGCCGGCATCGGCGTGGCGCTGCTCTCCTTCTTCGGCCGGGAGGCCAGGGAGATCGACATGGCGTTGGCATCTGAATCTCAAGCACCGAAGGAGTAGCGAAGAGCGATGCGCGTATTGTCCAGACTTTCCGGAACCTGTGTGGCCCTATGCCTGCTGGTTCTGCTCTGCAGCCCTGCCTCCGCCGCCGACGAGCCGGAGGCGGTCGCGCTGGTGCAAGGGCTCTACGAGGCCCAAGCGAAGCTGCTGGCAGAAGAGGACATGCCCCTGGTCAAGGTGCCCCGCGTTTCGATCCGCTATTTCGATCCCTTCGTCGCCGGTCAGCTCGACGCTACGGATCTCGACTTCGATCCTGTCTACGACGCCCAGGACTATGACGTGACCGATGTGCGGGTGGCGCTCGATCCGGAGATGCCCGAGCTACGCGGCACCACCTTTGTGCAGGTGCATTTCAAGAATTTTGGCACCGAGCGGCAGCTCACCTATCTGCTGCGGCCCATGGAGGGTGGCGGCCCCTTGCGGGTGATCGATATCGAATCCGCCGATTGGCGCCTGTCAGAGCTGCTCGCCGCGAACTAGCGGGGCACGAGCAGAAGAAAGCGGGCCGGCGTGCACCGGCCCGCACTCCAGGACGATAGACTAGTCGTCGTAGTTCTTCAGGATCTCTCCCGTCTCGGGATGAACGTAGGCCTCGATGCGAGTGCCGTCCTTGTCGGTCATCTCGACCTCGTAGGCGCCGTCATCGGTCTCGATCTCCCGGACGTCGTAGCCCTGGTCCTTCAGGTTCGACTTCAGCTCCGCAGGCGACATCCACTTGTCGGCCGGCACGTTCAGCCGGTTGACGGGATCGGCCATGGCAGGCGTCGCCATAACAGAGGTCGACATGGCGAAGGCACCGAGAACGGCGAGGGTGATTGCTGTCTTACGCATTGTTTGCTCCTTCTCTCGTGATGTCGGGTTTTGGCCCGTTCGATGTGTGCGAGACTGGAGCACCCCCGCTGATACGGTGCTGACCGGTCTTGTCAGGGTTTTGTCAGCTTCTTCCGGGCAGGTTGAGCGCCATGGAATATGCACTCCGATCCATAGCGAAGCCGGCGGTTTTCCTCCTCCTTGCGAGCCTGCTTGTGGTGCCGGGAATCGTCCATGGCGACGATGACGACGATCACGAGTTCGCTCGGCGCGCGGTAGAGCAGGGCCTCGTGGCCCCGCTTGCCGAGATCGCCGAGAAGGTCAGCGAGGAGATCCCCGGCGAGATCATCGAGGTCGAGCTGGACCGCGAGGACGGCATCTATGTCTACGAGTTCAAGATCCTGACCGGGCAGGGCCGTCTGCTGGAGGTCGAGGTCGACGCGAACACCGCCGAGATCCTCGACCTGGAGGACGAGGACTGATGCATATCCTCATCGTCGAGGACGATGCACGCATCGCCGCCGATATCGAAAAGGCGCTCTCCGCGGCCGGGTTCTCGTCAGAGCTGTCGGCGGATGGCGAGGACGCCTGGTTTCGCGGCGACACGGGCGCGTTCGATGCCATCATCCTCGATCTCGGCCTGCCCAAAATGGACGGCCTCGCGGTGCTGAAGCGCTGGCGGGCAGGCGGCAAGCAGACGCCGGTCCTGATTCTCACCGCCCGGGGCGCCTGGCCGGAGCGGGTGGAGGGGATCGATGCCGGGGCCGACGACTACCTGACCAAGCCCTTCCGCATGGAAGAGCTGGTGGCGCGCATCCGGGCGCTTGTCCGCCGTGCCTCAGGCCATGGCGCAGCCCTGATTGAGGCCGGCAATCTCACCCTAGACACCGTGCAGATGCGGCTTTCCAATCGCGGCGTCCCGGTCTCCTTGTCGCCCCTGGAATACCGGCTCATGAGCTATCTGATGCACCAGAAGGGCAGGGTCGTTCCGCCGACGGAGCTGATCGAGCATCTCTATGGCGACGACGATGCCCGCGATGCGAACGCACTCGAGGCGGTGATTACGCGGCTGCGCAAGAAGCTCGGGGCGGGCGCCATCGAAACCCGCCGCGGTTTTGGTTATTGCATCGCGGACGGTCCGGAGGCTGTGCCGGACAAGGCATCATGAGCCGCGGCTCACTGCGCTGGCGCCTGCTTCTCGCAGGTGGCATCTCCAGCCTCGTCGCGGTGCTGATCGCGGCGGCACTCCTCATCCTCCTGTTCGAGCGCCACGTCGCAAGCTCCGCTGACAACGAGCTGAACGTCCATCTCGACCAGCTCATTGCCGGTTTGGGGCGCGGACCCGACGGCGGCATCGCGGTCGTCACGCCGCCAGGCGACAGCCGCTTCCGTGAGCCGCTCTCCGGACTCTACTGGGAGGTCAAGGTCGTGCCCGACGGCCCCACCTACCGTTCCCGCTCGCTTTGGGATTTCACGCTGACATTTCGCAAGACCGCCGGAGACGGTGGAGTGAAGCAAGTCAGTCTTGAGGGGCCGGGCGACACCGATCTTCATGGCTTGCAGCGTAGCGTCGTGCTGCCCCAAAGGCTGGGCGGCGGCACCGTGGAGGCGGTGGTGGCCCTCGACGCCACGGAGCTGCAATCGGCGACGCGCCGTTTCGCCGGCATCCTCGTGCCGTCGCTCCTGCTGATCGGCGTGCTGCTGGGGGCTGCCGCTTTTGCCCAGGTCACTATCGGCCTGCGTCCGCTGAGGACCATGCGGGAGCGCCTCGCCAGGATCCGGTCTGGCCGCGAAGATCGTCTTGGCTCGGCCCTCCCCGACGAGGTGCAGCCGCTCGCCACCGAGATCGACAGCTTGCTTGCCGCCCGCGCCGATCAGGTGGAGACCGCCCGCCGCCGCGCCGCCGATCTCGCCCACGGCCTCAAGACGTCGCTTCAGGTCCTCTCAGGCGAAGCCCGCAGCTTGCGGGAGAAGGGCGACAAGGATGCCGCCGACAACATCGAGCTTCTTGCAGACGCCATGCAGCGTCATGTGGAGCGTCAGCTCGCCCAGGCGCGGCTCGCGCCCCAGATAGGGGCTCGCGCCGAGATTGCGAAGGTGGTGGCAACCGTTCTGCGGGTCGTGGAGCGGACGCCGCGCGGGGCAGGGCTGACTTGGTCGGCGGATGTGCCCGAGGGCCTTGCCGCCCGGATCGACGCCCAGGATCTCGCCGAGGCACTTGGTAATCTGCTGGAGAATGCGGCCCGCCATGCCAAAAGCACGGTGGTGATCTCCGCTCGGGCGGAAGACGGCGCAGCCCATCTCACGGTCTCCGACGACGGGCCCGGCATCCCGGAGGATCAATTCGATGCGGTGCTGCGCAGGGGCGGCCGGCTGGACGAGACAGGCGGCGGGGCCGGTCTCGGCCTCGCCATCGTCGGCGATATCGCGGAAGCCTGGGGCGGTACCGTCAGGCTGGAGAGCAACGCACCTGGCCTTGCCGTTCACCTGATCCTACCCTTGGCTGCGGAAGGTTGAGGTCTACGCTTCGCTCGCCAGCGGTAGGCGGATCGTCTGGCGCAACCCCTTGGACGTCTTGTTCTCGATGGTCACGTCGCCGCCCGCCCGCTGCAAGATCTCCTTAGCGATAGTGAGCCCGAGCCCGGCACCGGCGATGTTCTGCCGGCGGGCCGGATCGACCCGGAAGAACGGCTCGAAGATCTGCGCCAGAAGATCGTCGGGAATGCCCGGCCCGTTATCGTCGATGCGCACGATCGCCTCGCCATCGTCCTCGATCAGGGCGATGGAGGCACCGCCCCCATGGGTCGCGGCATTGATGATCAGGTTGCGCAGCGCCCGGGACAGGGCCAGCGTGCTGCCGCTCACCGTCAGCGGCGGTAGGGCGCCCAGCGCCACGGACCGGCCTTGGGTGCGCAGCTCTCCGGCTATTTCTTTCAAAAGATCGTCTAGCCGGATCCTCTCCGGCGCCGGCTGATCGACCTCCTCGCGCACCAGCAGGATGGCGCTGTCGGCGATCCGGTCCAACTCGTCCAGATCCTTCAGCCAGAGTGCGCGCTCGTCATCGTCGAGATCGAGAAACTCGGCCCGGAGCCGCATCCGCGTCATGGGCGTGCGTAGATCGTGGCCGGCCGCCGCGACGAGCCGCATTCGGCTTTCCACCGCCGTTCGCAGGCGCGCCGAGAGGCGGTTCAGCGCTTGCGCCGTGGCCCGCACCTCCGCCGGTCCCTTCTCGGGCAGCCTCGGCAGGATAGCCTCCGGCTCCACCGCCGCCACGGCATTCTCCAGCATCACCAGAGGCCGCGTCATTCGGTAGGACACGAAGATGGCGATCGCCGCCGCCGCTGCCGTGAGATAGAGCATCCACTTGGAGAAGATCCGCCAGCCCACGCCGGGACGCGGCAGATGGGGCATGGGGATCAGCAGGTAGCCCTGGTCGCCGGCCTGGATCGACACCATGAAAGGCTCGGCGCGGCTTTCCCGTGTGACCCGCACGCCAAGGTCCGAGCCTTTCTTCTCCAGGGTGCTCTGGAGCCAGTTGGTCATGTCGGTGTCGTATTGCCCGGGGGCCGGCGTCTTCGAATAGTTCACGACACCCGCGGCCGCATCGGGATTGGCGGCTGCGAGCTTGGCCATCACGATGATGTCCTCCGCGATGGGCTCGATGGTGGTCTTCGGCCCCGGCGGCCCGAACACGAACATCGAGATCGCGGTGGTTGATCCCACGACGCCGACGATCACGGCGATCAGCAGGATCGCGATGCGGACACGCAAGGTATTCACGAGGCGGCGTCCTTGCTCTCGACCCGGGCCGCGAGTTGATAGCCGCCGTTGCGCACGGTCTTGAACAGCGGCTTGGAATTCTTCTCCCCGAGCTTCCGGCGGAGCCGGCTCATCAGCACGTCGATGGAGCGATCCATCACGTCGCCTTCCCGGCCGCGGGTGAGGTCGAGCAGGCTGTCTCGCGACAGCACCCGCCCGGGTCGCTCCAGAAAGACCTGCAGAAGATCGTATTCGGCGCCGGTGAGATCGATCTCCTCGCCTTCAGGGTCGATCACACGCCGGGTGGCCGGTTCGGCCACGAAGCCTTCGAAGGCATAGGTGGTGGCTTCAGCCGGTGCAGGGAGCTCCGCGCGACGCCGCAAGACGGCACGGATGCGCGCCACCAGCTCACGCGGGTTGAAGGGCTTGCCCATATAGTCGTCGGCGCCGATCTCCAGCCCGATAATGCGGTCGACATCTTCCTTTAGAGCGGTGAGCAGGATGATCGGCACGTTGGAGCGGCGGGCCCGCAGGTCCCGGCAGATATCGAGCCCCGAACCGTCAGGCAGCATCACATCAAGCACCATCAAATCGACACCGTGGGTGGTCAGGGCTTCTTCCAGCTCCCGTCGCGTGGCGGCGAGCAGCACGCGAAAGCCCTGGCTCTCGATATAGCGGGCGAGCAGCTTGCGGATTTCGGGGTCGTCGTCGACCACCAGAATTTGCGGGGAAGCTTGCATACGTGACCTGTTCTAATGCGTTCGCGATCCAGCCCGGCTCACCCTCTTCTAGCCACGGCCCGGTGGCACAGCGAGGGGAATTTTGTAAGCGAGCATTGAGAAACCCGGTCTGGGAAACACTTTGAAACAAAATTCCTTCGTGCGGACATCCTTGGACACAACAAGACCTACTGTTGCAAAGGTTTAGGCCTACCTTTCAGGCATCGAAACGACCCAAGGAGGTCCACATGACCCGTTTCAAATCCCTTGCCCTCGGACTGGCGGCCCTGCTGGCCGCGTCTGCGGCAGGCGGCATCGTTTATGCCCAAGACAAGATGGGTGGCGATCGCGGCCCCCACGCGATGAGCGACCAGAAACCCGGTAAGGACGGCAAAGGTCCGGGCTGCAAGATGCACAAGAACATGCATCAGAAGATGCATGGCAAAATGCAGGACAAGATGAAGGGCAAAATGCATGGCATGAAGCCCGGCATGCGAGATGGGATGCGCGGCCCCCATTTCCGTCCTGACCCGAACCGTCTGGCACGTGAGCTCTCCGTCATGGAGACCGCCATCGGCATCCGTGCCGAGCAGCTCGATACTTGGCGCGACTTCACCGATGCGCTCCAGGCCATGATGCCGAAGCCGCCCCATCGCGGTCCCATGGCTGACATGCCGGAAGAGCGTGAGCCTTTCTGGATGGCGGAGAAATTCGCCGACAAGTCCCTGGAAAAGGCAAAAGCCGCGCAAGACCTGAAGGATGCGGTGGCCAAGCTTCGCGAGACCCTGACGCCGGACCAGATCGAACGCGCCAGGACCTATGAGGAGAACCTCCTCGACCGCATGCACTCCCGCTGGGGCGGCGGTCAGTGGGGTGAAGGTCGCTGGGGCGACCGCGGCGATCGTGGTCCCGGCGAGATGCGCGGCCACGGCCACAAGTGGAAGCATCAGGAGCGCTACGGCGACAAGGATCGCGGCGGCATGATGGGCGGTGCCATGGACTCCGACGAGGAGGAGCAGATGGCTCCGTCCGACGATGAAGAGACCATGACCGCGCCCGACGAAGATGCCGGCGATAATGCTGACACGGAAACCGCCCCTGAGGAGCGGGACGAACTCTAGGCCTCGGCCAGAGCAGGAAAGTAAGCCAGGCCCGATAAAACGGGCCGGCGAAGATGAGAGGCAACGGTGAGGGGATGGCGAAAATGCCCTGCATGGCAGCCATCCCCCATCCTCTCCTCCAAGACTTCTGATGAAATTTTTTGATCGGTTGCAGTCGAAAGACGGTCTGAGGGACCTTGAGATGACCCGAGCCTATTCCATCGTGCTGGCCCTTTTCGTCATTCTGTTCGGCGTGCTCTTCGCCGCCACCAGCCACGCTTGGGCCCAAGATACCGCCCAGGCACAAGAGGCGGATGCCTCCGTGGCGCCCGAAGGCGCGGTCGCAGGCTTGAGCGTGCTCGTCACCCCCGTCGCCCGGCGCAGCGTCGATCACCGCGTCACCGCGACTGGCACGGTCTCCGCCTGGCGCGAGATGCCGATCGGAGCGGAGACAAGCGGACTTGCCGTCGTCGCCGTGGATGTGGACGAGGGCGACCGGGTCCGGAAAGGCCAGCGTCTCGCCAAGCTGAACGATGCGCTCCTGAAGGCGCAGATTGCCCAGCAGGAAGCGGCCATCGCCGAGGCCGAGGCGGCACTTGCCAATGCGCGCTCCGATCTTGACCGCGCCAACCGCGTCAGCAAGGGCGTGCTCACCGAGCAGGCTACGGAAGAGCGGGCCACCCTGGTGAAGACCCGCGCCGCCAAGCTCGACGCGGCCAACGCCCAGCTTGACCACCTTCAGGCACAGCTCGCCCAGACCGAGATCGTTAGCCCCACCGATGCCATCGTCGCCGAGCGGACCATCACCCTCGGCCAGGTGGTGCAGGGCGGGGCGGAGCTGTTCCGCCTGATCCGCGACGGCCGGCTCGAGGTTGCCGCGCGCATTGCCGAGGCCGATCTCGCCAAGGTGCAGCCCGGCCAGACTGTTACCGTCATCGGCCCCTCCGGCGGCCGCTACAAAGCCGAGGTTCGCCTCGTAGCCGAGCGTGTCGACGAAGATACTCGCCTCGGCACCGCCTATGTCGCGCTGCCCCCCGGCACGCCCCTGAAGATGGGCATGTTCGCCCGGGTCGAAATCGAAACCGGTGCGGAAGTTGCCATCGCCGTGCCCCAGAAGGCTCTGGTCTGGCGCGAAGGCAAGGCCGGCGCGTTCGTCGTGGCCGAGGATGGCCGCGTTGCCTTCACACCCGTCACCATCGCCAAGCAATCGGGCGATGCGGTCGAGATCGCCGAGGGCCTGAAGCTCGGCCAGCGCATCGTCGTGAACGGCGCCGGCCTGCTCAATGATGGCGATAGGGTCCGGGCGAAGCTCGCCGCGGCAGAAGAGCCCGAGGTCGCCGCGCCGTGAACCAGATTTCCGCCTGGGCAATCCGCAGGCCGATCCCGACGATCGTCCTCTTCTTATGCCTCACCCTGTTCGGCGCCCTGAGCTTCGAACAGCTGCGCATCAACAATTCGCCCGATATCGAGATCCCCACGGTCACCGCGACCATCACCCGCCAGGGGGCCGCGCCGACCGAGATGGAGAGCCAGGTCACGCGCCTGGTGGAGGACTCGGTCTCCGGCCTCACCAATGTTGAGCATATCCGCTCCACCGTGAACGAAGGCGTCTCGACCACCAGCGTCGAGTTCGTCATGGGCACCGATATCGACCGCGCCACCCAGGATGTGCGGAATGCCATTTCGTCCATCCGCTCCAACCTGCCCACGGATATCCTCGAGCCGATCATCCAGCGGGTTGAGGCCACGGGTCAGCCGATCCTGACCTATGTTGCCGACAGCCCGCACATGGCGCCCGATGAGCTCTCCTGGTTCATCGACAACGATATCGCCAAGGCCGTGCTCACCGTGCAAGGCGTTTCCAAGATCACCCGCTCCGGCGGCGTGGACCGCGAGATTCGCATCCATCTCGATCCCGACCGCCTCATGTCCTTAGGCATCACCGCGGCGGAGATCTCCCAGACCCTGGACCAGGAGAACGTCAACGAGCCGGGCGGGCGCACCACCTTCGGCGACAGCGAGCAGACCATCCGGACCGTCGGCAGCGCCGATAGTGTCGAGGACCTGGCCGCCAAGCGCATTCCCCTCGATGACGGGCGCAGTGTCCGGCTGTCCGATATCGCGAAGGTCGAGAGCGGCTGGGCCGAGCCCCGTCAGCGCGCGCGGCTGGGTCAGGAAGAAGTGATTGCCTTCAGCATCTATCGCTCCGTCGGATCGAGCGAGGTGGATGTCGCCGAGGAGGTGCGCGAGACGCTCGCGACGTTCGAAGCCGACAATCCCGAGGTCAGCCTTAAGGAAATTACCTCGTCCACCGATTGGGTTCTGGAGGGCTATCACGCCGCCATCGAGGCCCTTTGGCTGGGCGCTATTCTGGCCGTGATCGTCGTCTGGTTCTTCCTGCGCGACATCCGCGCCACCCTGATCTCCTCGGTCGCCCTGCCGCTGTCGCTGCTGCCGACATTTGCGGTGATGTACGCCTTTAACCAGTCCCTCAACAACATCACCCTGCTGGGCATCGCGCTGGTGGTCGGCATCCTGGTGGACGACGCCATCGTGGAGATCGAGAACATCGTCCGCCACATGCGTACCAGCGGGAAGAGCGCCTACGATTCGGCCATCGAGGCCGCGGACGAGATCGGCCTGGCGGTGGTCGCCACCACCTTCTCCATCATCGCCGTCTTCATGCCAGTGGCCTTCATGCCGGGCATCCCGGGGCAGTTCTTCAAGGCCTTCGCCATCGCCGTCTGCTGCTCGGTCTTCTTCTCTCTCGTCGTGGCGCGGCTGCTGACCCCGCTCATGAGCGCCTATCTCATGAAGGCCGGCGGCAAGCACGAAGATCAGCCACGCTGGATTTCGCCCTATCTGAGGCTGCTGCGCGCCACTCTGCATCACCGCTGGATCACTATCGCCGCCGGCATCGCCTTCTTCATCGGCTCCATGGTGCTGGCCGGGTTGCTGCCCACCGACTTCCTGCCCGCCGCCGACCGTGGCCGTTCGGTTCTCTCCGTCGAGCTGGCGCCCGGCGCGTCCTTGGCCGAGACCGACGCCGTCACCCGCACCGCCGCGGCGATGCTCCAGAAGCGCCCCGAGGTGACCTCCGTCTATTCGGCCCTCGGCAGCGAGCATTCGGGGCGGGGCATGACTTCGAGCACCTCCAGCGAGGTGCGCAAGGCCACTGTGACGGTGAACCTGAAGCCCCGCGGCGAGCGCGAGCTGAGCCAGCAGGAGTTCGAAGCCGAGATGGGACCGAAGCTTGCAGAGATCCCCGGCGCGCGCCTGCGCTTCGGCGCAGACGGCCGCTCCGGCGCCAAGATCGAGGTGCGTCTGGTGAGCGACAACTCCGAAGCCCTCGACGAGGCTGTCGGGTCCGTCTCCCGCCAGATGCGAAATATCGACGGCTTCCAGAATGTCGCCTCGACCGCGGCGCTCGCCCGGCCCGAGTTGATCATCACGCCGAAGCCCGAGAAGGCGGCGGCGCTCGGCGTCACCACCAGGGCCATCGCCCGCACCGCCGACGTGGCGACCCTGGGCGATAACGAGCAGAACCTGCCGAAATTCAATCTGACCGACCGGCAGATCAATATCCGGGTGATGCTTCAGGAGGATGCCCGCTCCGACCTCGCCCGCATCGAAACCCTCCAGGTGCCCGCCGGCACCGGCTCCGTCCCGCTGAGCTCGGTCGCCGATATCGCCCTGGGTTCCGGCCCGAACCAGATCGACCGCGTCGACCGCAACCGCAGCGCCACCATCGAGGCGGAGCTCGTCGGGCTCACCATCGGCGAAGGCGATGAACTGGTGCGCGAGCTGCCTGCCATCCAGAACCTGCCCGATGGCGTCCGGCGGGTCCCGGCCGGCGATATCGAGCGCATGGAGGAGCTGTTCGACGGCTTCAAGGTCGCCATCCTGTCCGGCATCGTCCTGCTCTATTTCGTCATGGTGCTGCTGTTCGGCGGCTTCATGCAGCCGGTCACCATCCTCACAGCCCTGCCGCTCGCCATCGGCGGCGCCATGGGGCTGCTGCTGCTCACGGGTAGCTCGCTCGCGATCTCCGTCCTCATCGGCATCCTGATGCTCATGGGCATCGCGGCGAAGAACTCCATCCTGCTGGTGGAGTACGCCATCCTCGCCCAGCGGGAGCGGAACATGCCGCGCGAGGAAGCCCTTCTCGACGCCGCCAGCAAGCGCGCGCGGCCAATCATCATGACCACTGTCGCCATGGGCGCCGGAATGCTGCCCATCGCGCTCGGCATCGGGGCGGATTCGGAGATGCGCGCCCCCATGGCCATTGCCGTGATCGGCGGTCTGGTCAGCTCCACCGCCCTGAGCCTGGTCTACGTGCCTGCGGTTTATACGGTGATGGACGATCTTCAGCACTTGCTGGGCCGACTCCTGTCGCGGCTCTTGCCCAAGCAAGAACAAAATGTCGCACCAGAGCCCCAAGGTCCGGCCGAAGATCCCGCCGTTCCCCGCTGATTCCGGCGGTTCTGAGCGATAATCGTCGCCCCACGGACGATTTCTGAAGCCTCGTGGCGAACTCTCGCTTGCGATAGCGGTTTGAATTCTTGTATCTAAAAGTCAACTTTTAAGACGGCGGCTTTCGGGCGCCGTCTTTTCTGCGCTTGAAGAAACCCTCCTGGGGACCGCGCTCATTTTCGTTCGAGACTTTTTGGAGGCCATGTATGGGGACCCGTCAGCAGCTGTGCCGAGAGCAGGGGTGGTCCCTTCTGCCCGCAGCGGCGTTCGCTTTGGCGCTTTTTGTTGCGCCTGCCGCGCTCGCCCAAACCTCTGACCAGGCGCCCGCCGCCGAGACCGCACCCGTAACGGAGACCCCGCCCGCGACCGGCGGCGCCTCCGACCAGAACAAATCCGTGCAGTCCGCGCCTGGCATGTCGGGCAGCGAGACGCCGGAAGCCGCAGGATCCAGCCAGCCTGAAGCGGCAGCACCCGCTCAATCGCCGTCCGCCCAAGCCCCTGAAGGTCAAGCTCCCGCGGGACAGGCGCCGTCCATCCAGATGCAGCCCATCGACGCCCAGTCGCCGACGCCGGCTCAGGCCGAGCCGGCCGCAACCGAAGAGGGGGGCGAGGCCCAGGAAGCTCTGTTGCCCCACGATCTTTCGCCCTGGGGCATGTTCATGGGCGCCGACTGGGTCGTGAAGAGCGTGATGATTGGTCTGGCCATCGCCTCCTTCATCACCTGGACGGTCCTGGTTGCCAAATCCATCGAGATCGCCGGCGCCAAGCGGCGCGCCCGCTACGCCCTGAAGGTGATCGCAAGCTCCGCCAATCTCGACGACGCCATCGCCAAGCTGGGCCCCCGCCGCGGCGCCCCCGCCATGCTGGTCAGGGCGGCCGAAGAGGAGATGAAGGCCTCGGCCTTCCTCGTCGATAACGCCAAGGGCGAGGGCGTGAAGGAGCGTCTCGCCTCCCGCCTGTCGCGCCTCGAGGCCGCTGCCGGGCGGCGCCTGACTGCGGGCACCGGCATCCTCGCCACCATCGGCTCAACCTCCCCGTTCGTCGGCCTGTTCGGCACGGTCTGGGGCATCATGAATTCGTTCATCGGCATCTCCGAAGCGCAGACCACCAATCTCGCCGTGGTTGCGCCGGGCATCGCCGAGGCGCTGCTCGCCACCGCCCTCGGCCTCGTCGCCGCCATCCCCGCGGTGGTCATCTACAACGTCTTCGCCCGGTCCATCACGGGCTATCGCCAGCTTCTGGCCGACGCCTCGGCGGGCGTGGAACGTCTCGTCAGCCGCGAGCTCGACCTGCGGGCCATCGCGCCCCAGAGCCGCAAGCCGCGCGCCGCTGCGGAATAGGATTTGAGGATACGCCGTCATGGCAGGAAGCCTGAACAGCAGCGAGAACGATGAGCTGGAGGAGAACCACGAGATCAACGTGACGCCCTTCATCGACGTCATGCTCGTGCTCCTCATCATCTTCATGGTCGCCGCACCCCTCGCCACCGTGGACGTGAAGGTCGATCTGCCGGCCTCCACCGCGAAGCCTCAGGAACGCCCGGGCGATCCCCTCTATGTCACCGTGAAGCGAGATCTATCCGTCGCCGTGGGCGAGGCCGTGGTACCGCGTGAGGCCCTGAAAGAGGTGCTCGATGCCCAGACCAAGGGCAATCAGGACACCCGCATCTTCCTGCGCGCCGACAAGGTCGTCGATTACGGGGACCTGATGGCGGTCATGAACCTGCTGAGGGAATCCGGATATCTGAAATTCGCCCTGGTCGGCCTGGAGACGGTCTCAAACGATGGCGCCGCGACCGCGGCCTCTGGCCGCCTGCCGACCCCTGACGACGTGCCCGTGGAGACCATTCAAGCGCGATGACCGAGACCAACGAACCAGTCACGCCGGAATGCTGCTACGCCTGCCACGCGCTGTGCGGGGTGGAGATCACCACCTATAGCTGGCGCGACAGGGCGCTCTGGATTGGCGCGGCCGTGGCCGTGCTCACTTTCTATGGCGCGGCCGCCGTTGCCGCCATCGCCCTGCGGAATCAGCCCGAGCCCGTGGGCGCGCCGCCCGCCGCCGTCATGGTGGAATACGCGCCGGCTCCGGCTGCTCCGAGGCTTGAGAAGAAGGACGTCGCCCTCGGTCCTCAGATGGAGGAGCGCGCAGCCAGCCAGGCTTCGGATGCCAAGGACGCGCCCGAAGAGAATCTGAAGGAGCTGGTCGAGGCCGAAGGCTCCGGCGAGGAGGTCGTGCTCAACGACTCCAAGGAATTCGCCGAGGACGCCGAGCAAAAGGTCGCCTCCCTGGTGGAGAGCCAGTCCCAGGCCGACGAGGTGAAGGCCATTGATCCGACCATTCCCGACGTTGTCGAGGCGGAGAACCCCGACGTCGTGGTGCCGGAAGCGACCGCGTCTTCCGCAGCGCCCGAAAGCGCCAAGATGGTGAAGCCCTCCGCTGCGAGCGTTGCCTCGGAAGCAACCCTGGCCGACCAGCCCGAGGTCCAGGAAGAGATCGCGGAAGTGGCCATGGCGCCCAACCAGACCGAGACCAGCATGGAGGTCGCCAACCTTCCCGTGAAGTGGCAGACTAAGCTGCTCGCCTATCTGGAGAAGCACAAATCCTATCCGGCCGCCGCCCGCAGCAAGCGCCAGACCGGCGTGGTCAATCTCCACTTCAAGATCGATGGGGCGGGCCGGGTGATGATGGCGGAGATCAGCAAATCCTCTGGTTACCCGGCTCTGGATAACGCCGTCATGGAACTGATCGAGAAGGCCTCGCCGGTGCCGGCGCCCCCGGGCATCTTCGCCCAGACCGGCGTCGAGCTGACCGTACCGGTGCGCTTCCAGCTCCGCTAGGGCTCCGGGCTTCAGCTCAAAAGTTTGTGAAGTCTGGCCACCCGCGGCCCGATTTACGGCCGCGCCACGTGCGACTAAGTGCGACCAAACCGCAGCCTTGAAGGGCTAGCCTTGCGCTAAACTTTGGCTTAAGTACCATACGGCGAACGAATTATACGCTCGTCGCTAGTGATCCTATTTTATCCTTCTGATCGAAAAAGAGCTTCCAGCCGCTCGCACTTGAAGAATCGCGTCCCTACATTACCGCCGCGGCTCTGACTTAGAGCGGAAAATTTTGAGGGGGATTGCCAAGACGATCTCGCCGAGCCTTGAGGACGGCGAGCCTTGGCCCGCGGAGAATCCATGGCTGAAAAATCCAACAACCAGACGTCCGGAAAGGGCGCCTCGGCGCCCGACAACGAGCCTAAAGCCACTCATGGCGGCCGCTCTCGCGGTGGCTCGACGGTCGTTCTGCTCATCCTCGTCGCGATCCTGATCGCGGGTGGTGTGGCCTATCGCTACTGGGGCTTCTGGCAGTCTTCCGAGCAGGCCGGCGGTCAGCCGCCCGCGCCGGAAGTGACCGTCGCCAGCCCGCTGGTGCGCGACATCAAGCAGTGGCGCGAGTTCACCGGCCAATTCGAGGCGCAGGATTCCGTCGAGGTCCGCCCCCGCGTCAGTGGCTATCTGGAATCCCGCGACTTCACCGACGGCGAGTTCGTCAAGAAGGGCGAGCTTCTCTTCGTCATCGAGCCGCGCCCCTTCGAGCTCGCCCTGGAGAAGGCGAAAGCGACCCTTGCCCAGTCCAAGGCCGAGCTAAAGCTTGCCGAAAGCCAGCTCAATCGGACCTCTCAACTGCGCGAGAAGGACTTCGCGGCCCAAGCCACTCTCGACGAGCGCCAGGCCCAGGTGGATACCGCCAAGGCTGCGGTCGAAACGGCCGAAGCGTCGGTTCAGCAGGCCGAGCTCGATCTCGACTACACCCATGTGGTTGCGCCCATGGCCGGCCGTGTTAGCCAGCGCGAGGTCAGCGTCGGCAACCTCATCATGGGCGGAACCGGCGGTCAGAGCACGCTGCTCACCAATATCGTGTCCCTGGATCCCATCTATTTCGTCTTCGACATCAGTGAATCCGATGCGCTGGAGTACCAGCAGCAGGTCGACAACGGCGAGGTAGCGTCCGCAAGAAACGGCAAGGTCGAGGTCGAAGGCCAGCTGATGGATGAGAAGTCCTGGGATCTGGACGGCTATATCGACTTCATCGACAACCAGTTCAATTCCTCCACCGGCACCATCCGGTGGCGTGCCGTCTTCCCCAACAAGGATCTGTCGATCACGCCTGGCCAGTTCGGCCGGGTGCGCATCCCGATCTCCAAGCTCGAACCCACCATGCTGGTGCCGGCGGCGGCGGTGACCTCCGATCAGGCGTCGAAGCAGCTCTACACCGTCGACAAGGATAACAAGGTCGTTCCGAAGACCGTCGAGCTCGGCCCCATCGTCGGCGACAATCTCCAGGTCGTCCGTAGCGGCATCGAGCCTGACGAACGCGTCATCATCAATGGCCTGATGCGCGCCCGCCCCGGCGCCACCATCACGCCGAAGGATGGCGAAATCGACGGAAGCTCTCTGCCTGAATCGGCCCAGAAATGAATCTTTCTCACTTCTTCATCGACCGGCCGATCTTTGCCGCGGTCGTCTCCATCCTGATCACGCTGATCGGCGGTGTGGCATTCTTTGCCCTGCCGATCGCGCAGTATCCGGAGATCGCGCCGCCCTCGATCGCGGTGAGCGCGCAGTATTCCGGCGCCTCCGCCGAGGTGGTGGCCAAGACCGTGGCGACCCCGCTCGAGCAGGAGATCAACGGCGTCGACAACATGCTCTACATGACGTCGCAATCGACCAGCGACGGCCGCATGTCTCTGACCGTGACGTTCAAGCTGGGCACCGATCTCGATACAGCCCAGGTGCTCGTCCAAAACCGTGTTGCCATCGCCGAGCCACGGCTGCCTCAGGAAGTGCGCAACATCGGCGTCAATGTCACCAAGCAGTCGCCCGACATGCTGATGGTGATCCACATCTATTCGCCCGACGGTTCGCGCGATCAGCTCTACCTGTCCAACTACGCGACCCTGCACGTTCGCGACGTGCTTTCGCGCATCGACGGCGTTGGCGATGCGCGCATCTTCGGTGCGCGCGACTATTCCATGCGCGTCTGGCTGAACCCGGAAAAGCTGGCCGCCCGCGAGCTCACCGCCGGTGACGTGGTGGCGGCGCTTCGGTCTCAGAACGTTCAGGTCGCAGCCGGTGTGATCAACCAGCCACCCGTTCCCCAGCCCGGCGCCTTCCAGCTTTCCGTGGAGACCCAAGGCCGGCTTCCCGACGCCGAGGCGTTCGGCAATATTATCGTCAAGGCCGAGGGCGGCCGGGTCATACGCGTGCGCGACATCGGCCATGTGGAGCTCGGTGCGGCCGACTACACGTTGAACGGTTATTTGGACAAGACGGTCGCGATTCCACTCGGCATCTTCCAGCGGCCAGGCTCCAACGCGCTGGAAACCGCCGATCAGGTCATCGCGGCGATGGAGGAGCTCTCCAAATCCTTCCCCACCGGGCTCAAATACGACATCGTCTACAACCCAACGGTCTTTATTTCCCAATCCGTTGAAGCCGTGCTCCACACTATGTTGGAGGCGGTGGTCCTCGTTGTCGTTGTGATCGTGCTGTTCCTCCAGAACTGGCGCGCCTCCATCGTCCCCATCGTCGCCATTCCGGTCTCCCTGATTGGCAGCTGCATGGTGCTCGCAGCTCTGGGGTTCTCGATCAACAACCTCACCCTGTTCGCGATGGTGCTGGCGATTGGTATCGTGGTGGATGACGCCATCGTCGTGGTGGAGAATGTCGAACGTCTGATCCGCGAAGGCCACCCGCCGCGAGAGGCGGCGCATCTCACGATGGACGAGGTGGGCGGCGCCCTAGTTGCCATCTCGCTAGTGCTTGGCGCGGTGTTCATTCCCTCTGCCTTTCTCACCGGCATCACGGGACAGTTTTTCCGCCAATTCGCGGTCACGATTACCACGGCGACTGCCATCTCGCTGATCGTGTCGTTGACCTTGAGTCCGGCGCTTTGCGCATTGCTTTTCAAGCCCCACGAAGAGGGGCACCAGCGCAAGGGTGTCTTGGCCCGCGCGGTGGGCGGTTTCTTCAACGGGTTCAACCGCGGCTTCGACTGGCTGTCCGACAAGTACGGAAGGATGACCGGGCGCTTGGTGCGTATGGGCGTCGTGATGCTTGGCATCTACGCATTGCTGATCGGCTTGACTGTCTATCAGTTCGGCCGTGCGCCCACCGGCTTTATTCCCGCTCAGGATCAGGGCTACCTGATCAACATCATCCAGCTTCCGCCGGGCTCCTCCCTTGCGCGGACCGACGAGGTCGCAAGAAGCGTCGTCGACATGGTGCTGGATCAGCCGGGCGTGGCGCACGCTGTTCCCATCGTGGGTCTCGACGGTGCTACCTTCACCAACGCACCGAACTCCGCTGTGATCTTCTCCACGCTGGAACCGTTTGAAGAGCGGGCCGAGCAAGGACTCTCGGCGGATGCGATCATCGGGGCCCTCAATCAGAAATTTGCCGGGATCGAAGATGCGCTGCTGATCTCCATCTCGCCGCCGCCCGTCCGCGGTGTGGGGACAACCGGCGGCTTCAAGATGGAAGTGCAGGACACGCAAGGCGGCGATCCGGCCCAACTCGCAAACGTGGCCAACCAACTCTCCGCTGCCGCCAATCAGACGCCCGGCTTCTCGCGCGTCTTCACGACGTTCAATACCGGTACGCCCAAGGTTTACGCGGATATTGATCGTGTGCGGGCGGAGATGCTCGGGGTGCCCGTCCAGAATGTGTTCGAGGCGCTCTCCGTCTATCTCGGCTCGGTCTACGTGAACGATTTCAACTTCCTCGGCCGGACCTATCGGGTGACGGCCCAGGCCGACGGTGAGTTCCGCCAGGATCTGCACACCATCGCCAATCTGAAGACCCGCAACGACCAGGGTGAGATGGTGCCGCTGGGCTCGGTCGCATCGTTCCGCAACATCACCGGTCCTTACCGGATCGAGCACTTCAACATCTTCACTGCCGCCGCCGTGCAGGGCAGCACCTTGCCCGGTTATTCCTCCGGCTATGCGATCGAGGCCATG
This sequence comes from Methyloligella solikamskensis, assembly GCF_042676065.1. NCBI lineage: Bacteria > Pseudomonadati > Pseudomonadota > Alphaproteobacteria > Hyphomicrobiales > Hyphomicrobiaceae > Methyloligella > Methyloligella solikamskensis. The sequence goes on from NZ_JBHTJO010000002.1 coordinate 295,036, forward strand.
GAACGGCTGGCGGAGGAGGTGCTCCCCGATGGCTACAGCTACGCGTGGACGGAACTCTCCTTCCAGGAGAAGGCGGCGGGTAACACCGCGATCTACGTCTTCCTCGCCGCCGTGGTCTTCGTGTTCCTGCTGCTGGCTGCTCAATACGAGAGCTGGAGTCTGCCATTCAGCGTCATTCTCATTGTGCCGATGTGTTTGCTGGCAGCGATCACGGGTCTCCTATTGCGCGGTATGGAGGTGAATATCCTCGGCCAGATCGGCTTCGTCGTGCTCATTGGCTTGGCGGCGAAGAACGCCATTCTCATCGTCGAGTTCGCAAAGCAGAACGAGGAGGAAGGCGAGGACCGTTTCGACGCGGCCACCGATGCCGCGCGTGTCCGCCTCCGTCCGATTCTGATGACGTCCTTCGCCTTCATCTTGGGCGTGCTGCCCCTGATGATCGCGACCGGCGCCGGCGCGGAGATGCGTCAGTCACTCGGCACCGCGGTGTTCACCGGTATGCTGGGCGTGACCTTCTTTGGCCTGATCTTCACCCCGATCTTCTATGTCGTGGTGCGGAAATTCGCCAAGAAGCCGAAGGAGCTCGAAGGCAGCGCAAATACGGCCCGGTCGTAAGGTCACATCAGCGGAACAGGTGAGCCTCACCTGGCCCGTTGAAGATCGATTGCATGGCCAGGGCGGCGAGCAGAATATCGAAGATCCGGACCAGGACCTTGCGGGCAATGACGCCGAGAAAATCCTGGATCTTCTCGGCCGCCAGGAGCAGGGCGAGGGTCACGGCCATCACCGCGACCACCGCTACCATCACTGCCATATGGTCGGTGAATTCGTGCCGGCTGGCCGTCAGCACGATGGCGCTCGTCATGGCGCCGGGGCCTGCGATGATCGGCATGGCGAGCGGAAAGACGGCGATCTCCGAACGGTCGTCGCTCTTGGCGCAGGCTTCCGCATTCTCCGAGGCGGAGAGCCTGTGGCCATTGGTCGAAGACAGGACCATGCGCAGCCCGATCGCCAGCAGGATGATGCCGCCGGCAGTTTGAAGCGCCGCCAGCGACACGCCGAGCGCCCTCAGCACGGGATTTCCAACCACCACGAAGCCCAGAAGGATGATCGTGCCGATCAGCACCGCGCGGATCGCGATCCAGCGCCGCTCCTGCTCGCTGAAATCCGGGGTCAGCGTCGCAAGCAGCACAGCGGGTTCACCGGATTGACGACAGCGAGAAAGGTCGTGAAGGCCGTAAGGCCGGTTTCGAGCATAAGAGGCTCCGGCAAATGGATATTCGTGAGGTTTTGGCCGGACGCTATTTGAATTTTGCCAAGGAACCGTTCACGCTCGTTTTGCGTCTTCCGCTCATCCCTCCCGTCTTTGGAACTCTCGAGCTGATTAAGAATTAGGCCCTGTGAATCATTGCTCAATCGATTGGCATCTGTTTAATTTGAGCCTTAGCAGGCGCGTCTTCGCATTCCAGAAGGCGGGAAATCCCATAAGAAACAAGCCGGTGATCCTTGTCGGAAAGTACTGAGACGGTCGAAATCGCCGATGGCACTGAGGACGCGGAGTCCGAAGCCAGGGCAAAGAAATTCTTCAATGAAATGCTGGAGCCGGATGGGTCGGTCAGGCCGTCCTATGCCGACTTCGCGGAGCTTCTGAAGAGCCTTTCAGCGAAGGATCTGCAAGGTAAGACCCGCGCCGCTGAGGAGCTTTTCCGCCGTCTCGGCATCACCTTCGCCGTCTACACGGAGGGCGGCAGCACCGAGCGTCTGATCCCCTTCGACATCATTCCGCGCATCATCGACCGCGCCGAATGGGATCTCGTCGAGCGCGGCTGCGTGCAACGCGTGAAGGCGCTCAACACCTTTCTCTACGACATCTATCACGATCAGGAGATCCTGAAGGCCGGCCTGATCCCGCCGGAGCTCGTGCTGCGGAACTCCGACTTCAGGCCCGAGATGATGGGCGTCGATTTGCCCAACGACGTCTACGCCCACATCGCGGGTATCGATCTGGTGCGCACGGGCGAGAAGGATTTCTTCGTCCTTGAGGACAATGTCCGCACGCCGTCCGGCGTCTCCTATCTCCTGGAGAACCGGGAGGTGATGATGCGCCTCTTTCCGGATGCCTTCGCCAATCAGAGCATCTCGCCCGTCGGCAACTATTCCGAGCGGCTGATTGAGAATCTTCGCGCGGTCGCGCCGCCCACCGCGAGCGACGATCCCGTGGTCGTCCTGCTGACGCCGGGCCGCTACAACAGCGCCTATTTCGAGCATGTCTTCCTCGCCGAGCAGATGGGCGTGGAACTGGTCGAAGGCTCCGATCTGTTCGTCCGCGACGGCTTCGTCTGGATGCGGACCACCGAAGGCCCGGTGAAGGTCGACGTCATCTATCGCCGGATCGACGATCCCTTCACCGATCCGCTCGCCTTCCGCTCCGATTCCATTCTCGGCATCGCCGGTGTGCTGTCCGCGGTGCGCTCGGGCACGGTCAATCTCGCCAATGCCATGGGCACGGGCTGCGCCGACGACAAGGCGATGTACACCTACGTGCCGCGCATGATCGAGTTCTATCTCGGCGAGCACGCCATCCTGAAGAATGTGGAGACCTGGATGCTCCGCAACGAGATGGACCGGAAGCACGTCTTCGCCCACATGGAGGACCTCGTGATCAAGGAGGTCCACGGCTCGGGCGGCTACGGCATGCTCATTGGCCCGGCCTCCACCAAGGAGGAGCGGGAAGAGTACAAGAAACGGGTCGAGGCCAATCCGTCAGGCTTCATCGCCCAGCCGACCCTTGAGCTTTCCACCGCGCCGACCTTCGCCAACGACATGATCGTGCCGCGCCATGTCGATCTGCGGCCCTTCGTGCTGTCCGGCAAGGAGACCAGTGTGATCCCCGGCGGCCTGACGCGCGTGGCGCTGAGGGAAGGATCGCTCGTGGTGAATTCCAGCCAGGGCGGCGGCACCAAGGACACCTGGGTGTTGGAGACTGCCAAATGATGTTGAGCCGCACAGCGGAGAACCTGTTCTGGATGTCCCGCAATATCGAGCGGGCGGAGAACACCGCACGCATGCTGGATGTCAGCTTCCGCATGGCCCTCGTGCCGTCCTCCATCGACAGCCAGGAGCTGCATTTCGAGCCCATCCTGGCCATCGCGCCCGGCACCGGCGACTTCAAGGACCACTATGGCGAGTTCAACAAGGAGAACATCATCCGCTATGTGGTGCTCGATCCGGACAACGAGAGCAGCATCTGGTCGCTGATCCATGGCGCCCGCGAGAATGCCCGCGCCCAGCGCACGGCCATCTCGTCGGAGGCCTGGGAGAGCATCAACTCTACCTGGCTCCAGGTGCAGGATCTGGACTATCAGGGACTCGTCGAATGGGGCTTCCGCGACTTCTTCGAATGGGTGAAGGAGCGCTCCCATCTTTTCCGCGGCGTGGTCTTCGGCACGTTGCTCCATGACGACCCGTTCCGGTTCATCCGTCTAGGCACGTTCATTGAGCGCGCCGACAACACCGCCCGGATTCTGGACGTGAAGTATCACGTGCTCCTGCCCGAGACGGAGAAGGTCGGAGGCTATGTCGATTATTATCAGTGGGCGGCGCTGCTGCGCTCCGTCGGCGCTTTCCGCGCCTATCGCCGGGTCTATCATGATACGGTCTACCCCTGGCGCGTCGCCGAACTGCTGATCCTGCGGGAGGACATGCCGCGCTCCCTGCATCACTGCTACGAGGCGCTGATCACGACCCTGGAAGACCTCACGGGCAACAAGCAGCTGGAATGCCGCCGGATCGCCGGCCAGACCTATGCGCGCCTCAAATACGGCCGCATCGACAAGATCTTCGCTCTGGGACTCCACGAGTTCCTGAACGACTTCATCGAAAACAACAACGCGTTGGGAGCCCAGCTTCAGGAGGATTTCCTCATGACGCCGGTTTCCATCTCTGCGGTGGCCTAATGCTGATAAGAGTCGAGCACACCACAAAGTACAGCTATTCCGAGCCGGTCCTGGCGAGCACCCAGTATCTGCGGATGACGCCACACTCCGGCCGCACCCAGGCCGTGGAGAGTTGGAAGCTCACCGTGCCGGGGGCGAGCACCCAGGAATGGACGGATCAATACGGCAATCTCTGCCATACCCTGACCGTCAACAAGCCGATCACCTCCCTGGAGATCAGGGTCTCCGGCCTGGTCCGGACCCGCAATACCGACGGCATCGTGGGGCTGTCCCAGTCTGAGCTGCCGCCGGGGCTCTATCTGCGCGAGACCGAGTACACGGCCTGCACACCGAGCCTGAAGAAATACGCAGAGGCGTTCCGCGCAGCGGTGGAGAAGGACCCCATCGAGGGCTTGCACAAGATCATGCTGCAGATCGCCGACGACGTCTCATACTCGCCGGGCGAGACCCATGTGCACACCAAAGGCGCCGAAGCGCTGGAGCAGGGGCAGGGTGTCTGCCAGGACCACGCCCATATCTTCTGCACGATTTGCCGGTGTCTCGGGGTGCCGGCCCGCTATGTGAGCGGCTATCTCGGTGAGGACATGGAGCAGGCCGGCCAGGCCTCGAGCCATGCTTGGGCCGAAGCTCTTGTGGACAAGTTGGGCTGGGTGAGCTTCGATCCCACAAATAGATCCTCTGCGACTGAGGCGCATATCCGCAGCGCCGTCGGTTTGGATTATGCTGAGGCGAGTCCCATCCGCGGCGTACGGAGCGGTGGGGGCATCGAAACCATGTCAGCCCACGTCGCGTTCCCCAGCCAAGGGCAGAGTCAGAATCAGACCCAAGGCCAGGGCCCGTCGCAGGCACAATCGCAATAGGGCAAAGCAGTGACATACTGCGTCGGCATCCTTTTGAACGAAGGCGTCGTGCTCGCGTCCGATTCCCGCACCAATGCAGGCATCGATCGCGTCTCCACCTTCAAGAAGATGCATATCTATCAGCAGCCGGGGAAACGCTTCTTCGCGCTCACCACCGCCGGCAATCTTTCGCTCACCCAAGGAGTCTTGAGTCTCGTCGACGAGTGGCTTGATAGCGGCGACCCGGAGAAGGATCTCTGGGCGACGGAGTCCATGTTCGGCGCCGCCCGTATCATCGGCAAGGCGATCCGGGAGATGCACAAGGTCGATGACGGCTACATGATGGAGGCGGTCGATTACAGCGCCTCGATCATCCTGTCCGGCCAGATCAAGGGCGGGCGCTTGCGCCTCTTCCTGATCTACAACGCCGGAAACTTCATCGAGGCCATGGGCGATACGGTCTATTTCCAGATCGGCGAGGTAAAGTACGGCAAGCCCATCCTCGACCGCATCCTGACGCCCGAATCGTCCCTCGGCGACGCGGTGAAATGCGCGCTGATCTCTTTCGATTCAACGATGCGTTCCAACGTTTCCGTCGGACCGCCCATCGATATCCTGCTGTATCGCCGGGACAGCCTGGAGAAGGTCTTCGTCGACAGGCTGGATGAAGGGGATCCCTATCTCCAGACCATTCACGAGAAATGGGGGAGCGCGATCCTGGAGGCGTTCAATCACATCAGCGCCCAGCCTGACTGGGATTACTGACGGCCCTCCGCTTGGCGCGCGGTCAGCGCGGAAGACCCGCGCCGACCGGCCAAGCCTGCATGAACGTGTCTTAGTTGCCGCCACCGGGCACGAACGTTCCGGGGCCGCCCACCGGACCCGAGCCGCCGGGGCCCTTGTTCTGATCGAAGCCGGAAGCGGCATTCTGCTGCGCTTCCTGGATCGCCTTGGCGGCCATCTCGCGGATCTCTTCGATCTGCTTGCCGAAATTGTCCATCTGATGCTTCACGTGGTCCGTCTGGATCGACAGGGCCTGCTGGAAGTCGTTCGCCTCGGCCAGCTTCATGGCGAGCGCGAAATTGGCTTCCGCGTTGGCGCGGGTGATCTGGGAGATCTTGTCGTTCAGGCTCCGCATGCTGTCGCCCATGGGGCCGGCATTCGCCTCGAAAGTCCGCATCGCCTGCTCGCTGGTCGTCGCGAAATTCTCGAACGCGTAGCGGGCCTGCTCGATACCCATCTTCATCAGGTCCCGCACGGAGCCGGGCATTTCCATCTTGTTGAAAGTGTCGTTCGCCATATCGTCCTTCCTTGTCTCGGTTTCGGCTGCAGTTTCGTTCGTTTCGCCTTTGTCCGAGGTTTCCTCCGGTCTTGCTGTGTTGAATGAGGTCGGCCGCACGTCGGGTGCGACGTTGCTGGCGGTCTCAGCTGCCGCTCGGGCTGCAGTGTGCGCAGCCTTGTCGGCTTGGGCCGCGGTCTCGGCGAAAGCGTCGCTCGCGCGAGCGGTCGCCTTCTCCATGGCCAGCAGCCAGGTGCTTGCAGGCCACCAAGCGGCCCAAACGAAGCTCCTAATCATCAGAGACAGCATATGCGCATCCCTCGAAACCGTCGACCGAGTCGCCGCGGCCTCACAACGGATCTATTGCAGTTCCTTGTCAGTCCCGTGTCGCAAGGCGCGACGGGCGTGATCTCGGCAATCATGTCCAAAGCCAGGAAAACCTAGACGAAAAGTGTTTCCAACCTCTCGCATGCCAGTCATTTCGGTGTCCTGTCTCTCCCTATTGCTAACAAGACCTTAGGACATGTCCGCTAGAACCGCGGCGGTCTAAGAGGAGAACGTCCGTGGTCAAGCTTGCGATCCATGAATTCGCGCCTTCGTCGGAAATCGACGACGCAAACGCCATGGAACAGTTTCAAAAGCAGTGGCGCACATATCAGAAGCTCGTCGATTCCGATGCGCTCTCTCATCACGAGGTGGCGGACTGTCTTCACGGTGCGCTGACCGCGATCGATAAGCCCTTCAGTATTCTCGATATCGCCTGCGGCGACGCCGGCGAGATCAAGCATGTCCTGGCCGACACAAAGGCAAACCACTATCACGGCATCGATCTGTCTGAGCCCGCCCTGGAGCTGGCCGAGAAGAACCTTCAGGACTGCCCCTTCGAGATCGATCTCGACCATGGCGACTATGTCGAAATGGTCGAACGCCGGCCTGAACCGGCCGACGTGGCCTGGTGCGGCCTTTCAATCCATCACCTCAAGAGGGACCGGAAGCGCGATCTCCTCACCGCGCTCCGCAAGACGACCGAACGCTTCGTCATGATCTACGAGCCCACCCTGAAGGAGGGCGAGACCCGCGACGGCTATCTGGAGCGCTTTCGCACGGTCAATCGCCCCGCCTGGACATTCCTTACGGATGAGGAGTGGCAGCAGATCAACGACCACGTCACCCAGTGCGACCTACCGGAGACGGCGGAGACCTGGCTGGCGCTGGGGCGCGAGGCAGGCTTCGCGAAGGCCGCGGAAGTCTTCCACGACCGCACGGATTTCTATTCCATCTACCGTTACGACGTCTGAGGACAGCCCCTCACCCCTCGATCATCTTCACCAGGGTCTCCAGCCGGTCCGCCTCGTCCGCCGGCTTGTCCCAGCGGATGCGGTGCACCCGGGGAAACCGCATGGCCACGCCCGATTTATGCCGCGTCGACGGGTGCACGGAATCGAAGGCCACCTCGAAGACGAGCTTCGGCTCCACCTGGCGGACGGGCCCGAACCGGTCGACCGTGTGGTTGCGCACCCAGCGGTCCAGCTCCTGGAGCTCGGCATCCGTAAAGCCGAAATAGGATTTTCCGACCGGCACCAACTCCTCGCCGCCATCGTCAGCCGGACGCCAGGCGCCGAACGTGTAGTCGGAATAATAGGAGGAGCGCTTGCCGCTGCCCCGCTGGGCGTACATCACCACCGCATCGAGGGTGAGGGGTGCGCGCTTCCACTTGTACCAATGGCCCTTCGGCCGGCCCGAAAGATAGGGGCTCGCCCGCCGCTTCAGCATCAGCCCTTCAATTCCCGTCTCCCGCGCGTTCTCCCAGAGCGCTTTCAGCTCGGCGATATCGTCGAAGGCAAGCGTCTCGGAGAGATCGGCCCGGGGCGGCTCGTGGTGCCCATACCAGGCCTCTAGCCGCGCCCGGCGCTCTTGAAGGGAGAACGCCCGCAGGTCCTCCCCGTCGTCATAGAGCATGTCGTAGAGGCGGATATGGGCCGGATAGCTCTTCAGCATGTTCGCCGTCACGGTTTTCCGGTTCAGCCGCTGCTGCAGGTCGTTGAAGGGCTGCACCTCGCCCTCGCGCATCACCAGAAGCTCGCCGTCCAGAACGCAATTCTCCGGCAGCCCCTCGAACACATCCGGAAAGGCGCCGGAGATATCGTCGCCTGTGCGAGAAAACAGCCGGTGCTCCCCGGCCATGGTGGAGAGTTGCACCCGGATTCCGTCCCATTTCCATTCCGCCTGGAAATCCTCCGCCGCGATCGTCTCAAGCTCGTCGTCTTCGATGGCGTGGCTCAGCATCAGCGGGCGGAAGATGGGAAGCTCTTCCACGTTGGGCCGTTCCGCCGCGCCGGACAGCCAAGCGAAGAGCTCGGGGTAGGGCGGCGTGAGCCCGTGCCAGACCTCCTCGATATCGTCGAGATTCTGGCCGGACCATTCGGCGAGCGCGGTCTTGGCGAGCCGTGCCGACACGCCGACCCGCAGGGCGCCCGTGATCAGCTTCAGAAGCGCCCAGCGCTCCGTGGCGTCCAGACAGTCGAGCCAGCGGGAGATCAGCCCGCTGGCTTGCGCGGCACTCGCCTGGGAAAGGTCCTCGATGATCGTCTGAAGCGGCGGGGGCGAGGTCTCCGCATCTGCCTCCGATCCCGGCCAGAGAAGCGCCAGGGTTTCCGCCGTATCGCCCACATAATCGCGGGAAAGCTTGAACAGCACCGGATCGATCCGCCCTTCGATCATCTCCGTCATGATGCGCCGGAAGGGCAGGCGGAGCGACAGGCTGCCCGTGAGCACGGCCAGCGCCCAGCCCCGCTCCGGATCGGGCGTGGCGGCGAAGTAATCCGCCATGAGCCGCAGCTTGTCATTCCGGGCCGGCGTATAGGCGAGGCGGTCGAGCAGGGTGGCGAAGCCTCTCACTGATCCTCCTCCTCCTCGAACCCGATCAGCCGCAACGCCCGGCCGCGCTTGCCCGTCATCTGGATGTGATGGAGCAGCGCGTCCTCCTGGCCGTGGGTCACCCAGATCTCGCCAGCACCCGTCTCCTCGATGGTCTGCACCAGCTCGTCCCAATCGGCGTGGTCGGAGAGGACGATGGGAAGCTCCACGCCTCGCTGCCGGGCGCGGGCCCGCACCCGCATCCAGCCCGAGGCGAAAGCCGTGACCGGATCGGCCAGCCGCCGGGACCAGCGATCCGTGATGGCCGAGGGCGGCCCCAGCACGATCTCGCCCCGCAAGGTTTCCCGCTTCTCGCCCGTGGCGGGCCTGAGATCGCCGAGATCGATTCCGAAACGCTCATAGGTGGCGCAGGTCTCCTGCAGCGCGCCATGCAGCCAGATCGGCCGGTCGTAGCCCGCCTCGCGGAGCAGCTTGATCACCCGCTGTGTCTTGCCGAGCCCATAGGCGCCGACTGCATGGGTGCGCTCCGGAAACTGCTCCACGGAGCGCAGCAGCTTGCCGATCTCCTCGGCCGGATCGCCATGGCGGAAGACGGGGAGCGCGAAGGTTGCCTCGGTCACGAAGAGATCGCACGGCACCAGCTCGAACGGCGCGCAGGTCGGGTCGGCCTGGCGCTTGTAATCGCCGGAGACAACGGCCCGGACGCCCTCCCACTCGATGACCACCTGGGCGCTGCCCAGCACATGGCCCGCAGGCGCCAGCCAGACGCTGACATCGCCAATCTTCAGCACCTCGCCATAGGCGAGCGCCTGGGGCGTCTTCGGCGCGCCGTCGCCGAGCCGCGTCTGCATTATGGCGAGGGTCTCCTCTGTCGCGAGGGCCGCCCCTAGGCCGGGCCGCGCATGGTCGGCGTGGGCATGGGTGACGATGGCTTTCTCGGCCGGACCGTGGGGGTCGATATGGAATCCACCGGGGCGGCAGTAGAGACCTTTCCGGTCGACCGCCAGCCAGCTATCGAAGACTTTGGGCTGCATTGGAGACTGCATGGGAAGAACTTAGATAAGCTGGAACAGACAAAGAACAAGAGTAATCAGCGCGAGCATATAAGGTAACAATGCAACCTAAGGGGAGTCTTCGGGTCCGTTAATCTTCATCGGTTGTACGAATCCGTGTAGCCACGTCCTGGTTGCCCTGCTCATAGTAAACGCCTGCGTTCGGGGGAGCGTTCGGTGTGAGTGGTGTCGTCATGAGAATCCGGCAGCCAGGTGCCGGACACCGGCCCATGAGGCTGGTGCGATTTTGCTTCTTGGGGGTGATGAGCCTCCGGGGATTAGCTCTTTGGGGATCCGTATTTTGCGCACTCGCCCTTTGGGCGCTGACCGTCTCCCCGGCCCACGCCGATCCAGAAAGTGTTCCCCGCGAGCCCACCTGGGAAACCTTCTCAGGCGTCGATATCACCGGCAATTCCGCCGGCACCTATCTCGGCGGCGGCACCGCCTTCGGTAAGAGCCTCTGGAAGCCGGGCTGGCGGGGCCGTGCCGTCGGCGGTCTCGGCCGCTATGACTACGAAAGTGGTGTCACGATCTATGACGGCCGTCATGGCTTCATCACTGGAATGCTGGGCTATCAGATGCAGCGGGGCAGGCTGACGGCGAAGCTCTTCGCCGGCGCCGAATATCAGGAGCATGTGATCGTGCCCTACGATCCCGGCAACTCGGTCCAGGGCAGCGCCTCGGGCGTCCGGCTTCAAGCCGAAACCTGGTTCGACCTCACCCCACGCAGCTTCGTCTCGGTCGATGCGTCCTACGGCAGCGCTTTCGACGAATATTGGGGCCTCGCCCGCTATGGGTATCGCTACTCGCCCAAGCTTACCGTGGGGCTGGAAGGCGGGCCATTGGGAAACCGGGAATACGATGGCGGACGCGGCGGCGCCTTCGTGCAGTTCCAAGTGCTTCGGACACAGCTCACTGTTTCCGGCGGTGTGACGGGCGACTATCTGGAAAGCACTGGCAGCGGCTATTTCGCGCTCAATGTCTATCGGAATTTCTGAAAGAGCGGGGCGCGGTTGACGGGCGCCTGGACCCGCACGGGAGCCCAAAAGAGAAACGCACTGCCGACCCCGCTCGACAGTGCGCTTCTTGCCTCAAGGACCGTCAGAGTGAGCCGATAAACGGCTGATCTGGGCGGCCCCAGCCCTCTTTGGTCTCAGATTTCTGAGAGAAGGATGCTCAACTCATCTCACGCGAGCACGTTCTCTAAGGATCAAAATGACGCATCGGTCATCCCAACGCAAACCTCTCGATCACCCCGGAATGCATTTTTGTCTCCGTGACGCTTCCGTCGTCTAACGGGATATAGGATGAGAGCTGATCGGCGCGGGAAAGAGAATCGGCGCGCGGGTCGGGGCGGTGCGCGAATGCGGGAAACAGCCGAAAGGCGATTCCGCAAATTTCATCAGCCCCGTAGAAAGCTACGGTCAAAAATCGCTTCCAGCTACGTGGAGGGGCGTGCCGGATCGATCGGCCGTCGAACGCCTGAGACGAAGACAGAACGCGTCTTCAAGTGTGCGAGTATCGTCTGTTGCGGTTCAGTGACAGGCAAGCGGGAGCGTCAAAAATAATTCATGCCGCCGTCACGGGGCATCATTGCCCTCGTCGTCCGGCTCGGCACGATTGGCGGCCGTGCTGCGGCCCTGGCGCCACGCATCGAAGCGTTCTTCGACCTCTTCGCCGTGCTTGTCCCACCAGCCCTGATCGAAATGCAGCGCGTTCTCGAAGTTATCTGGTGCGGTGGGCAGGAAGCGCGCCATCTTCACTCCCACGACCGGATGGTCTCCGACCAGCGGAATGGCCGACGGGCGCGCCGGGCCGTAGGCGGTGAGAGCTGCATGGGCGGCCAGCCTGTCGGGACGACTGGCGAAGGCGATGAACTCCGCCGCCTGCCCCTTGCGGCTGGAGGTTTTCGGGATCGCCCAATGGTCGAGATCGTAGATCTGGCCGTCCCACAAAATGCCGACCTGAGACGGCGCCTCCACGGCGTTGCGGAAGATACGGCCCGTATAGGCGATCCCCATGGCCGCCTTGCCCTGACGGATCAGCCGTAACGGCGTGCCGGGCCGCGACCACCACACGATGTCGGTGCGGATCTTGTTCAGGGTGTCGAAGGCTCGGGTCTGTCCGGCTTCCGTGGCCAGCGTCGAATAGACTTCCGATGGCGGAACCCCATCGGCCATCAGCGCCAGCTCCATCGTGTAGCGCGGTCCCTTGGGCAGGGCGCGCTTGCCCGGGAAGCCTTCCGGATCGAAGAAATCCGCCGCCTTTGTGGGAGCCTTCCCCTCGAAGCCTTCCTTCTCGAAGACCACCGTCGCGGCCCACGCCACGCTGGCGACGCCGCAGGACGAAACAGCACCGTCAATGAAGTCTGCCTCCACTGGCGTGGACGCCGTGGTTTCAGGCGCGGACGTATCGGGAGACTGTTGGTCCGGACCGCCGCCGCCGGCGGCCGGCGGAAGCTTCGAGACGTCGATGGGCGCGAGCAGCTCCGCATCGCACAGCTTGCTCAGCACGCCGGAGGAGACGTCGATGACATCGGCTGCGCCTTTCTTGGCGATGGCCTTCTTGATCGCCTGGAGGCTGCCGTCATAGGTCTCCGGCTTGATTGGGATGCCGGTGTCCTTCGTGAAGGGTGTGAAATAGGCGATGCGCTGGGAATCTTCATACGCGCCGTCCCACGTCACCACGGTCAGCGGATCCTCCTTCACCTGCACGGCGGGCGCCTGGCCCATCAGCACGGTCGAGACCGAGGCGGCGAGAAGCGCGCCGGCGGTCTTCCGCCACCGGGTCTGTGAGATCGGGCGGGTCAATTCGGCGTAATCGGCTGAGAGGTTGCGGGCAGGGTCGCGGAGGGTGCCGTCCCATCCCGGCTGATAACCGGCGCGTCGATCGGGCCGCGCAAGGTCACCTTTCGCAGCGGCTGGGGCGCCGGCGGCTCGTTCGTCGAGGTCAGCGCTATGGGAAGCATCACGTCCCAGTCGAGACTGCTGCTGGCGAAGTCGATCTTCCCCGACCCGGAGACAGGACCTTGCGGCGTTTCCATGGAAAACCTCTGGCACCAGATCTGCGCCGCGGCGATGCGGCAGCTCGCATTCAGACTGCCGAAGCTCGTGGCGGGGGCTGGCGCCCAGCCCACCTTCTCAATCGGCACGTCTTCCGACATAAGCGACCCGACGTCGACGGGCAAGCTGCCATTGTTCGCGTCAAGCTCGATGCTCCCGCTCACCTGATGCAGAAAATCCCCCCAGCTTTGGCCCGTAGTCTTGAACTGACCTTTGAGATTGGCGCGCCCCTCCAAAGGCACATCCAGGGCGAAAAGCTGTAGGCAGGGGCTGGCATCGACCTGCTCCAGCCGGGCGGCGAAATCCGCATCGCGCGTGGGGGCGGTGAGGTTCAGGGTGAAGCGCGCGCTGGCGAGACCGCCGCAGAGCTCCAGATCGGCGATATCACCGATCACGATGCCGTCCTGGACGGCGATGGTGAAGGCGCCGCCGCCGAAGCGCAGATCCCGTGCAGCGATGGTGTTGGCCGAGAAGCGAAGATCCGCATCGGCAAGCTTCACCATGGTCCAGTCGAAGATAGGACGCACCGGCTCCTGCGGTTCGAGATCCTCGGCGGGCGGAGGCGGTGCCGCGGCGGTTTCCGTCGAGGCCGTCTCCTCTTCCCCATCGTCCGGCGCGACAGTCTCCTCGACGGGCCCGAGATAAGGGTCGAGGCTCAGCGTGTCGAAGGCAAGCGTCGCCTCGACCCGGGGCCGTTCCCCGCCGAGCCCGATGGCGAGCAGCCCGCTCGCGCTGTTGCCGTCGATGGCGTAATGGCCGTCCTCGAAGATCAGCGTCCGGTCGCTCAGGCGAAAGGGACCCGAGAGGGAGATGTCCTTCAGGCCGGACCCGTCGAGATCGGCGATGTCGACCCAGCGCAGGAAGTCGCGCAGATCGGCGATGGTCGCGTTCATGGTGCCTTCCATGGCGAACCCGTGATCGAAAACGCCCGCTCCGTCGATGGTGGCGGAGAAGGGCGCAGACTCGATGCTGACATTGAGAGGCGAGGGCGTCTCGGACGATGCCGTGCGGATGGTTTCCGCATCAAACCCCGTCTCGTAGGTGAAGCGCACAAGCTCGCCCTTCCAGACGAACGTGCCGAAGCCGTCCGTGCGCTCGCTTCCGTCGCCGAGATCGAGCTTCAGGGTGAGATTTTCGATGCGCGAGGTGGACGTCGGGCTGACGAACCGGACCGTCCCGTTCTTGGTGCGGAGCACATGGAAGGGACGCTTGCCGAGCATCTTGACCAGCGCGGCCTCTGCCCGGTGCCAGCCTTCAGGACCCGGCGCACTCGGCTGCTCGTAGGTGATCTCAGGCTCGATCAGATTGATCGACTGCACCACCAGCCGCCCGAGCAGAAGATGCGGCAGGCTCAGCGCGATGCGGGCATGCTCGCATGTCAGCTCCGTCGGCAGGGTCGGGCTTTTCGGATTGCGAATGGTGAGGCCGCTGTCGATGGACAGGCGCGGGAAGTAGCGCAGCTCCACGGGACCGGTCAGCTCGACCTCGGCGCCGGTCCAATGCTCCAGCTTGGCTGCGATCCGATCGCCGAAAGTGGATGTGTCGCCGATCAGCCAGGGCAGCAAGCCGATCCCGATCAGGCAGAGCCCCACGAGACTGAGCAGAAGCCGTTTCCATGGCAGCTGCCGCGGCTTCATATTCGTGCACTCCAACTTGCTCGACGCTTGCGCGCGCGAAAAACGCTACATTAACAATGCTTGTAACCCGGATGGGATCGCAATAGCGAGCCCGGCCCCCGCGAATTATGACGGGGTCTACGCGCCAAGGCTGCAAAGTCTAGGCGAGGGTCGCGGGAAGCGCCGATTTGTCCACAGGCGCAATGCCGCCATCAGCCCGTCTAGCCACGATCACCCTGTGCAGAATGAGCACCGGAAGCAGGCTCGCCAGCACGATGACGAGCGCCGCAAGCCCCGCCTCTTCGTAGCGATAGAGGGAGGCGAGGGTGAAGACATGGGTGGCCAATGTCTCGAAATTGAAGGGCCGCAGCAGCAAGGTCGCCGGCAGCTCCTTCATGGACTCCACGAAAACGAGCAGGGCCGCGGCGGCGAGGGCCGGGCGCAGCAGCGGAAGCTGGATGCGCCACAGCGTCGCTTGGGCTGAAGCTCCGAGGCTCCGGCTCGCCGCATCGATGTTTTCGGAGATCTTGGAGAAGCCTGTCTCGACCGCGCCGAAGGCGGCGGCCAGGAACCGGATGCTGTAGGCGAGCACCAGGGCCGCGGCCGTGCCGGTGAAGAAAGGCATGACCGCATCGCCGGTGATCATGCGTCCCGTCTCCATGATCCACCGGTCGAAGGCGCCGAGAGGCGCGAGCAACCCGATGGCCAGCACGGTGCCGGGCACGGCATAGGCGAGCGCCGGGATTAGCGCGGCCGTCCGAAGCGATTGGGAGGACAGCATGCGGCGCCCGTAGGAGAGGACGAGGGCGAAGAGGAGCGCAACTGCGGCGGCGAGAGCGGAGAGCATGAGGCTATGGCTCGCCGCATCGAGAAAATCCGGATCGAGGGCCGTGTCGAGATAAGCGATGGCCGAGCGGAGCAGGATGAAGCCCGGCAGCCCGAAGCCCAGCACGACCGGCGCGAAGCAGGCGATGGAAGCGCCCACACCCCGCCAGCCAGTCAGCTCGGCCTGCACCGGCGGGCGGCTGCTATTGCTGAGCGCATGGAAGCGCCGGCCGAGGCGCAACCCCCGCTCCAGAAAGATCAGCGCCAGCACGAAGAGCAGCATGACGGAAGCGAGCTGGGCCGCGCCGCTCAGGCTGTTGCGCGACAGCCAGGTCTCGTAGACGGCGACGGTCAGCGTCCGGACGCCTAGGAATTCCACCGCGCCGATATCGTTCACCGTCTCCATCAGCGCCAGCGCCACACCGGCGGCGAGGGCCGGTCGGGCGAGCGGCAGTGCGATCCGCCAGAAGGTGGCGGCGGGTCCTGCGCCGAGCGTCCGGCTCACCTCCAGCATCTCCACCGATTGCTGCTGAAAGCTCACCCGTGCCGTGAGGTAGACGTAAGGGTAGAGCACGGCGCTCATGAGCAGGATCGCGCCGGGCAGGGAACGGATGTCTGGGAACCAGTAATCGCCCGCATTTTGCCAACCGAAGCCCGCCCGCAAAGCCGTCTGGATCAGGCCGGAATAGTCGAAAAGCTCCAGATAGCAGAAGGCGACGATGTAGGTCGGCACCGCCAGCGGAAGCAGCAGGGCCCAGGTGAGGAACCGGCTGCCCGGAAAGCGGAACATGGTGACGAGCCAAGCCGTGCCCGCGCCGATGGTCAGCGTCAGCACCGCCACGCCCAGCATCAGCAGAAGCGTCGTCCGAACCGCGTGGGGCAGAACGTAAGCGGCGAGATGCGGCCAGACATTCTCACCGCCCCCGCCGGTCAGGGCGACAGTGAGCACGGCAAGGATGGGCGTCACCGCAATGGCGATGACGGCCAGCACCGAAAGGCGCAAGATCGGATGAGACGGGCCGGTCAGCCCCGGCCTGCCGCGCTCGCAACTGGCGAGGCGCTCCGCGAGATGGCAGACAAGGCCGTCACGGCCTCAGGATTGAGCCGCTGATCGGCTTCCTGGAGTACGTCGCCGAAGGCGTTGGCCGCCTCGATCACCGGATCCACCAGATCCGAGCCCGTCAGCGCAAGCGCGCAGGCCTGCATGGCCGGGCAGCGGTGATGCTGGGAGGCCGCGATCAGCGACATTGCCATGCACTCGTCGGGGCAGAACCCAGCGCAGCCATACGGGTAGTATTCGATCTTGCGGGAGGCGCAGCCGCGCAGGGCGCGCACCCAGCAGGCAAGTTCGGTTACGGCCCGCTTGGCCCGCTCCGGCCCCAGCGCCCGGTTATACTCGTTCCAGCCGGTCTCCCAGCAGGCGATGTCGCCGGTGTCGTAGCCGGCCAGCCAGCATCGGAAGCCGACGCCCACCAGCCACTCGGCACCCTCGCGCCGGGGGATCTTCACCTGTCCTGCGGTCTGCAGGCCCTTACCGTCGATTTTGTTGTAGAAGCTCATCTTTGCCACCCTTAAGAGCTGGGCCCCTCATCGAAATTGACTTCGTCGATCAGCTCGCTCGCGCGCTCTCTGTATTTCGCGATCTCCTGAAGCGGAAGCTCGTCGGCCTCGAAATCGCCCCAGGACTCCACCAGCTGCGACCACGCCACGCCCTCGCGCACGGGATATTCGTGGTTCATCTCCGCATAGACCTCCTGCCCCTCTTCGGAGGCCAGGAATTCGAGGAGCTTGATGGCGTTTTCCTTATGGGGCGCGTCCTTCACCACCACGGCACCGGAGAGGTTCACATGGGTCCCGCGGGCGCCTGAGTTGGGGAACAGGATGTCGACGGAGTTGGCCCACTCCTTCTGCTCCGGCTCCTCGTCGTTGGTGAGCATCACGCCCATGTAATAGGTGTTGCCGATGGCGATATCGCACTCGCCCGCATAGACACCCTTCACCTGAAGCCGGTCGTTGCCGGCGGGCTTGCGCGCCAGATTGGCCTTCACACCCTCCAGCCATTCCTTGGTCTTCTCCTCGCCGTGATGGGCGATCATCGAGGCGACCAGAGCGACGTTGTAGACATGCTGGCCGGAGCGGATGCAGATCCGTCCCTCCCATTTCGGATCGGCCAGCTCCTCATAGGTGATGCTGTCCTGATCGACACGCTCCTTGGAGGCGTAGACGACGCGGGCCCGGCGGGTGAGACCCCACCAGCTGCCGTCCTCGGCGCGGTATTCAGACGGAACAGCCGCTTCCAACGTCTCGGTGGTCACCGGCTCGGCGATGCCTTCCTCCACGGCGCGGCTGAGATTGCCGATATCGACCGTGAGCAGGAGATCGGCTTGCGCCGCGGGGCCGAGCTGCTTGATGCGCTCAATCAGGCCTTTGCCGGAGAATACGACATTGACGTCGATTCCGGTCTTCTCCGTGAAGCGCGCGAACAGCGGCTCGATCAGCTCCGGCTGGCGATAGGAATAGACATTGACCTCGCCGCCGTCTTCCGGCGCGGCAAAGGCCGCAGGCGCGGTGAAAGCAAGCGTGGTCGCAGCAAGGGCGACGGCGATCGTCGCAGCAAGACATGTTCGGGTGGCAGCCCGCAGACCGCCGCAGCGGTTCGCTGCGCGCATCGATGCGCGTTTCATGACCTTCCTCCAATAGACGGGGTTCAAGGCCCCGATATCGGACAAGCCGCCCCGAGACGCCAGAGGCGACAAAATATGACTTTGAGTTTCCGATTAAAGCGGAATCGACGCCAAGGTCAACGCTAAAGCCGCACCGCACAATACATTAGAAGACTTCTAAAATACTGGTCTGGCTGCGGAATTCAGCTTCGAAGGGCTTCAGTCGCGTGTCTCGGCGACCCGTTCCTTGGGGAAGATCACATCGGCCGAGGTGCCCACCCCGGCCTCGCTCGTCAGCATGAAGTGGGCGCGGTTGGCCTCGATCAGGGCCTTGGTGAGCGGCAGGCCGAGCCCCGTGCCGTTCTGCTTGCGGGGCGTGGTGTCGAGCTGCTGGAAGGGCTGCATGGCGAGCTGGATCTCGTCCGCCGTCATGCCGACGCCCGTATCACGCACGCGGATGCGCACCGCGCCGGTCGAGGTCTTGCTCGCCGAAAGGATCACCTGGCCGCCCTTTCGGGTGAACTTGATGGCGTTGGAGAGAAGATTGAGCAAGATCTGCTTCAGCCGTCTCGGATCGGCGATCACCGCAGGAACGTCCGGATCCAGCGAGACCCGCAGCAGGATCTGCTCCCGCTTCGCCATGGGCTGAAGCAGATGCAGGCATTCGTCGACGATCTCGTCGATATCCACGGCGGTGAAATCGAGCTCGAACTCGCCCGCTTCGATCTTGGAGAGGTCCAGCAGGTCGTTGAGCAGGCTCAGGGCGTAGCGCCCGCTCTGATGGATGTCCTCGATATAGCCCTTGTAGCGGGCGTTCCCGATGGCGCCGAGCTTCTCCCCGATCATCAGCTCCGTGAAGCCGAGGATCGAGTTGAGGGGCGTGCGCACCTCGTGGCTCACCTTGGCAAGGAAGCTCAGTTGCTGAGCGGCATTCGCCGCCGGTTCCGCAGACGCCGCCTCCGCGTCCTCCGCCGCCTCGGGCGGCGCGGTTTCCTCGTCCTGGGACTCTGCAGCGGGTTCCGATTCCGTGGGATTAGTCTCAGGCTCCGCCGGCGTTTCCGCCTCGGCGGTCGTTCCTGGCTCGGCAGACACTTCTGGCGCGACCGGCACGGGCTGCTCGTCTGTCGCCGACTGATCGATCAGCCGCAGCATCTGCAAGGGCGGATTGGCCTGCAGCGGAACGAGTTCCACCAGAAGCTTGAGATGGCGATGGCCGGAGGTCCGCGCATCGATGCGGAGCTGCGAGAGATGATCGTCCGACGGGGCCGGCACGGTTTCGGCGTTTTGAAGCCCGGCCGGCACGATGGCATCGAGACCGCCGGCCTCCAGCAATTCGTCGATGCGGCGATAGCCGAACGCATTGGCGAAGGCGGGATTGCAGTGCAAGAGTTCGCCATCCCCTAGAACCGCGATGGCCGAGGGCAGGGCATCGACCATCGCAACCAGGGTGCTGCTCGCAAGCGCGCCTGCAGGCATCTCGCTCTCCTGCCGCGGCCCGGCCTGGGGCACACCATTCGCTGACGGCTGGCTTAGGGCACGCGCGATATGCTCGAGCGCTTCCCGGTCGTCTTCGACCTCATCGCTCTGCTGGTGAAGGGATTTATGCATCGTCCGCGTGACCATCAGACCGCCCGGCCCGAAAATTTATTTTCGGAAATCGCATGACCGAACGGCGGATGCTTACTCGTCTTCCCTACTAACACGCCTCAAGCATTGGGCGTCTAGCCCAGTCTACCCACTAAATTTAGTAAAGTCTTCCCGAGTTCCAAAGGTGTTGAAAGACCGCCTTTCCCACACAGGCGGCCGTTGTCGTCTTGTGTACATCGCATTGCAGCAATATATATATTGCAGTGCAATATAAACTGCAGGATGGTCGAAATGCCGGCTCCCTCGTGAGCCGGTCGATCCTTCAACCCCCAGGAGGTACCGATATGAGTGATTCCTATACACCGCAGGATGCAACAGAAGACGTCAAGCATATGGCCGAAGAAACCACTGAAAATATGGAAGATGCGGCGAACCGCGCTGCGTCCACCTTCGAAAGCGGCTTGCCTGAGGGCATGCGCGCCATGGCCGAGAAGGCCGTCGCTCAGACCCGCGAGGGCTACGAGATGGCAAAGGGCAACATGGAAGAGACCGTGCACGCCTGGGAAAAGTCGTTCGATGCATATGGCCAGGGAGCCTCTGCCTTCCAGCAGAAGCTGCTCGACATCTTCCAGTCGAACATGAATTCGGGCTTCGATTTCGCTAAGAAGCTGACCGAGGCGAAGGACTTCTCCGAGGTCGCCAAGATGCAGCAGGCCTTCATGCAGAAGCAGCTCTCGACCCTGTCCGATCAGGCCGGCGAGCTTCGTGCCCTGTCGACCAAGGTGGCCGAGGATGCGTCCCAGCCGATCAAGAGCCAGTTCTCGAAGTCTTTCGAGAAGATGCCTGGCGCATAAAACCAGTGCCAGCGGCTTGCATGAGGCCGGCGCCAAACGGCCCACAACGTCATTAAAAGCAGCCGCGGCATAAGTCGTTCTGTGTATTCTTTTGTTTAGGTCCGGGTTCTTCGCTCGGGCCTTTTTCTTTTTCGCCCGCCCGCGCTAAAAAGACCCTGAAGGCGGGGTGTAGGCCGAGGGTGTGAATTTCCGTCCGGGGCGGCGCAACGACGCTTGCCAGCAGCCGTTTCAGCCCCTAGGTTTCGCACCTTCCAAGGACATGTCGAGCTTGGGCCGCTGTAGCTCAGTTGGTTAGAGCGCTTGATTGTGGATCAAGAGGTCACTGGTTCAAATCCAGTCAGCGGTACCACCTCAAAAGGTACATCGAGCCTTGTGATCGAGCCCGGTAACGTGCCGGGCATCGGAGCAAAGAAAAAGGGCCGGAGCGATCCGGCCCTTTTTGCGTCTCGGTAGAGACTTGGTGTCGTTGAGCGAAGGCGGAGGCGTTATTTCTCCTCAGCCGGCTCTTCATCGCCAACAGGCTGCTTGGCCGTGTCGTCCGCCGGCGTGTCGACATTCTTGGCCTTCGCGTCCGCATCGGCCGGCTCTTCGTCGGCCATGGGCTCCTTGCTCTCGTCCTTCGCAGCTTCCTTGTTCTGCTCTTTTTCCGCTTCGACTGCTTCAGACTGGCGCGCCTCGCCGGCGGGGATCCAGGCTCGGGCCTCGTCGTCGAACGTATAGCCGGGCGCCTGCTCCAGCGCGCCCTTCGTGGCGTTCAGCGTGATCATGGTCTCGCCGTCTTCGTTCTCGGTCAGCTGCAGCGCATCGAAGGGGATGGCGACGTTCTTCTCGCCGACACCCAGGAAGCCACCGACACCGATGATCACCGTGGTGACCTCGCCGTTCTCGTCGATGAGGAGATCGTTCGTGTCGCCGACCTGGTTCTTCTCAGGCCCGTAGACCGGCTCCTGATAGTACTCGCTGATCGGACGGGACTTCTCCGGAAGCGTCTTGAGGAGCTCCACGGTCGTCTCCGCCTCTTTGACCGTGGTCTTCGTCTCTTCCGTCTTCGCCGGCGTTTCCGTCTTCGCCTCGGCGGCCGGCTTCTCGGTCTCCATGTCGTCCTGCGCGTAGGCCGGCAGCACCACGCCGCCCGTCATCAGCAGGGCGATCGCGGTCGACGATAGAAGCTTCTTCATAGTTTCCTCCTCTTGGGTCAAAACAGTCAGCCTCACAACGCCAAGCCTTAGCAGGCGTTCCATGACAATACGGTCGCGGCTACCGCGACACAGACGCACCCTCCAGATCCGCTGCCAAACCACTTGCCTCCCGCGCCGCTTCGCGGGATGAACGCATCCATGGCCCAGCGAATCCTCTTCGCCGTCACCGAGGATTGGTATTTCCTCTCCCACCGATTGCCCATGGCGCGAGCGGCGCGCGACGCCGGATTCGAGGTCCATGTCGCGACACGGCTGAACGAGGGCGAGGACGCGATCCGCGCCGAAGGATTCATTCCCCACCACCTGCCCCTGAAGCGAGGCTCGTTCTCGCCCATCGGTCTGATGAAATCGGCCTTCGGTCTCCGGGCGCTGATCCAAGAGCTCCAGCCGGCCATCCTCCATAACGTGGCCATGAAGCCGATCCTGATCGGCGGCCTCGCCGCGCTGCTGTCGGGGCAAGACCGGGTGGTCAACGGCCTAACCGGGCGGGGCGCCGTCTTTGCCGACAAGAACAAGCGCGTCCAGTTCACCCGGCCGCTGATTGCGGGCCTGCTCGGCTGGCTACTTCGCCGCGACCGGAGCTGGACCGTTGTGCAGAACCCGGACGACGGCGAGCTAGTGGAAGGTCTCGGCGTGGCGAAGGACCGGATCGTGCTCATTCCGGGCTCCGGCGTGGAAACCGACAAGCTCGTGCCGCTGCCCGTTCCGCCCGAGCCGGTCACCGCGGCTTATGTTGGCCGCATGCTCGCTATCAAGGGCGTGCCGACCCTGATCGAGGCCTATGCCTCGCTCGGCGACCCGTACCCGGAATTCAAGCTGCTGCTGGCCGGACGTTGCGATCCGGAAAACCCGGGCTCGCTCGCGCCGGAACAGCTCACCGAGTTCGCCTCCGCTTTCGGGATCGACTGGCTCGGTCATGTCGAGGATGTGCGCGAGGTCTGGACGCAGGCCCATTTTGCCGTGTTGGCTTCGAGCGGGGGAGAGGGGCTTCCCAAGACGCTGCTGGAGGCGGCGGCCTGCGGCCGGCCCATGGTCGCCACGGATGTGCCCGGCAGCCGGGAGATCGCCATCGACGGCGAAACCGCGATCACGGTGCCGCCCGACGATCCCCAAGCGCTGGCCAAGGCCCTGGACCGCATGGCAAAGGACGCGGAGCTTCGCGATCGTCTCGGCGCCAATGCGCGTGCCCGGGTGGAGGAGAAGTTCTCCGCCGACGCCATCGGTGAGGCGACGGTCGCCCTCTACCGGAAAATCCTGAGCGGCAAGGATTCGGACTAGAGCTTCTGGGTCGCGCCTTCCGCCGCCATCATTTTCATGATGCCGTCCCGGGTCTCGATCTGCGGGTCCCAGCCGATCCCCTGGAGCTTCCTGCTGTCGATGATGAAATTGCCGGAGATGCGGTCCCAATCCGCCTCCCGGCCGAAGGATTTCATGATCCGCTTCACCGCGCCGAGCGGCATGCCCACGAGCTGGGGCTGGCGGTCGAGCCCTTCGCGCATGGCCGAGACGAGCCCCGCGACGCTGATCGGATCCGGATCGGCGACCAGGAAGGTCTCGTTGCGGGCCGCGTCTTCCGTGAGCGCCAGCTTCACCGCTTCGATCAGGTTCTCGATGGCGAGCAGGGAGCGCCGGTTCTTTAGCCCGTTGAAGGGAAGCGGCATGGGCGTGCGGGCGAGCGATGCCAGCGAGGCGATGTTTCCCTTCACCCCGGGCCCATACACGACGGCCGGGCGGAGAATGGTGTACTCCACGCCGCTCTCCTTCAGCGCGGCCTCCGCGGCGAGCTTCGAACGTCCGTAAGGATCGGTCGGCTGCGGCTCGTCCGTCTCGGTGATCGGGTGCTCCGCCGAAAGCCCGGCCTGGGCCCGGACCGACGACATCAGCACGATGCGTTTCACCTTGCCCTTGGCGGCAGCGCCGAGCGCCGCGACGGAGTCCGTATTGATGCGGTCGTAGCGCTCGTCCTCCTCCGAGACGGGCACATGGGCGACGCCGGCGAGATGCACCACATGGGTCACCCCTTCCAGCAACGGCGCCCAGTCCACCGTCTCGCCGAGATCGGGCAGGGCCACGGTCTCGATGCGATCGATGGACTCAAGAGATTTCGGATCCCGGCACGCGGCCCGGACCGTCCAGCCCGCATCCCGCAAGGCGGGGACGAGCTGACGGCCGACGAAGCCCGAGGCGCCGGTGACGAGTACGGTTCCGGTCATGCACGGCCTCTTTCGAGATGACGAAGAAGAAAAGCGGTGGCGCCCGCGCCGAAGGCGAGCAGCGCCAGATCGATCGCGAAGCTCTCCACCTCGACGGCGGCGATGGAGAGCGCGGCCAGCAGACAGCCCAGCAGGAAGACCCGCAAGGTAACATCGGGCGCCTTGAAGCCCAGCATCACCGCCCGCTGATAGAAATGGGAGCGGTGGGCCACCCAGAGCGGCTCGCCCTGGCGCGCTCGGCGGATCAGCGTTACGCCCGTATCGGCAAGCGTATAGAGCGGCAGGATGAGAGCCGCCTCCACATCGGCCCGCGCCACGAAGATCAACATCCAGGCGAGGAGCAACCCCACGGGCAGGCTCCCGGCATCGCCCAGAAAGATGCGCGCTGGATGCTTGTTGAAGACGGCGAAGCCGAGGGTGGCGCCCAACAGCAGCAGGGCTATCAGCCCGACATTGTCCGGCACCGCGCCCATGAAGGCCATGACGATGACCGCCGCCGCCATGGGCACGGTCTGGGCAACGGTGATCCAGTCGATCCCGTCCAGGAAGTTCACTGCGTTGATGAAGGCGATGATGCCGATGACCAGGAGCGAACGTTCGACCGTGACGGGCAGGACCTCAGGCAGGATCTGAAACCCTTCCGGCAGATTGAACACGATGACGATGGCGGCCGCGGCTTGGCCCGCGAGGCGCCAGAGGATCGGAAGGTCTGCCGCGTCGTCCAGCGCGCCCAGCATGGTCAGCCAGACTGCAGCGCCCAGCACGGGCAGGGGCCAGGGCGGGTCGACCTGAAGATGGTCCAGCAGCCAAAGCGCGACATAAACCGCGAGCATCGCGGCCATCATGGCGATCCCGGCCCCTTGCGGCACGGGCTGGCCGTGGGAGGAGCGCTCGTTGGGGATGGCCAGGAAATGCCTGTTCAGGGTCGGCTTCAGCAGCACGATCAGCCCGGCGGTCAGCAGCGCGCAGGCTGCCACGACGACGACCGAGAGCAAGACTACCTCTGTCATGACAAGAGAACCGGCTGAACTGATGGCCTAGTGCACCGTGCGCGAGACGGTGGGCCAATCGGGAATGGTGGAGAGCGTGTGGCCCGCGCCCGACTGGTCGTACCCCTCAACGGTCGTACGGAGCAACTCCTGAAGATCGGGCTCGTCGTGGCGCTGCATGGCGTCGTCGAGACGCTCCAGCGCGGTTTCCAGCTCTTCGAGGGAGAGCACGGGCTCGTGGGTCTTGAAGATGCGCGGATGGCCGGTGCCCGTGGTGTTCTCGCCCAGCAGCAGCTCCTCGTAGAGCTTCTCGCCGGGGCGCAGCCCGCAATACTCGATCGAGATATCGCCTTCCGGATTGGCCTCGTCGCGCATCTGCAGCCCCGAAAGGCGGACCATGGTGCGGGCGAGATCGGCGATCTTCACCGGGGTTCCCATGTCGAGCACGAAGACCTCGCCACCGGTGGCCATGGCGCCCGCCTGGATCACGAGCTGGGCTGCTTCCGGGATCGACATGAAATAGCGGATGATCTCTGGATGGGTGACTGTGATGGGCCCGCCCTGTTCGATCTGATTGCGGAACCGGCGCACCACGGAGCCGGAGGAATCGAGCACATTGCCGAACCGCACCATGGTGAAGATGGTCGAGCCTTCACGCTCTTCCGAGAGCGCCTGGAGGATCAGCTCCGAAAGCCGCTTGCTCGCCCCCATGACATTGGTCGGGCGCACCGCCTTGTCCGACGAGATGAGCACGAAGCGCTCGACCCCGAGCTCCAGCGCTTCCTCGGCCAGCGCCAGGGTACCGAACGTGTTGTTCTGAATGCCGGCGAAGGCGTTCATCTCCACGATGGGTACATGCTTGTAGGCGGCGGCGTGATAGATCACCTCCACCTCGTATTCGGCGATCGTCCGGTTCACCAGCCGCCGGTCGAGGATCGAGCCCAGCACCGTGACCACCCGCGTCTGGCTGATCGCGCCGCCACGCTTCTGCTGGATCGCCTCGATCTCCATGGAGATCTCGTAGAGCGCCACCTCGGAGAGCTCGAAAAGCACCAGGGTCTTCGGTTCGTAGGAGAGAAGCTGCCGTGTCAGCTCCGACCCGATGGAGCCGCCGGCGCCGGTGATCATCACCACCTTGTCCTGCACATGGCTGGCGATCAGCTCCGTGTCGGGCGCCACCGGATCGCGGCCGAGCAGATCCTCCACGTCGATGGGGCGCAGATCGCTGATCTCGACCCGGCCCGAGGCGATGGCCTCCAGATCGGGCACGGTCTTCACCTCGACCGGGAACGGCTCGAGCGCTGCGAGCGCTTCCCGCCGCTGGCTCCGCCGAGCATGGGGCAGGGCGAGCATGACCTCCTGCACGCCCTCGCGCCGGATGATCTTCGGCAGCTTCTCGTGGCTGATGACGCGGACGCCGTGGATGTACTGGCCTTGCAGGCTGGGATCGGGATCGACGAAGGCGATGATCTTGTGCATCTCCGCTTCGTTCAGTGCCCGGAGAAGCTGCACGCCGGTGGCGCCGGCGCCGTAGATCACCACACGGGAGCGCTCGTCGAAGCTGACGCCGCGATAGCTTGGCAGGGCCCGGAGCAGGGCCGACCCGGCCCATTGCCGGCTGAGGCGGATCAAGCCGGCGGCGATCAGCCCGTAAATGATGATGACCGAGCGCGGATGCGGTGTAGGCGACAGCATCAGCACCAGCAACGCCCAGAATAGCACCGCCAGTATCACGGCGAGATAGATGCGTGTGGTGCCTTCCGGCCCGATGAAGCGGGTGACGAGCTTGTAGAGCCCGCGGGCGTAGAAGGTGAGCACCCCGATGAAGGGCGCGGCGATGAAGATCAGCCAAAGCGTGGGCGTGTCGGGGATGTAGAGCTCGCTGAGGCGCAGCGAATAGGCGCTCCATAGCGCCAAGGTCAGCATGAAGACGTCGTTGGCGACGAGCAGGCAGCGCTTGAACCAGCGCGGGCTCTCGACCATCCACGACGAGAACCGCCCCAGCAGTTGGCGCGGCCGAGCCTCTTCTTGCTCAGGGTTCGATTGGTCGGCCGTCATCCCTGGCCCATTTTCGCTAAAGTCCCAGTTTCAGGCACTTCATGCCTGCAACGGGACCATAAAGCAATCGCCCGCAAGGCTGCAGGAAATTTGAATCAGACCAATTCCCCGTACTTCCGGTGCCGGTCGGATTTCACGTTGGCAACTCAAGCCCCCGGGTGGCGAAGCGGGCAGGGGAAGATGTAGTCTCCCCGTCAGCGAACCGCACCGCCGGGCGATTCCAGATTGGGGGGAAGCAATGCCGGCCCGATCTCGCTTCGATTTCCAAAAAGGGCTCAAGAGGGCTTTTGCGCCGCTGGCCCTCGCGGTCGCGCTCACCCTGGACGGAGGATATTCCGCCTTCGCGCAGACGGCGGGCGCTCCGGTCTATCTCACCATGCCAGTGCTCTACGGCACCCATTTACCGGGCCTGGGCAAGCCTGCCCGCGACTGGGCGCTGCTCACTCAGAAGCTCTCGGGTAAGACGCTCCGCATCTCCATTCTGCAGCCGGGCGAGGGCCCCGATCCCCAGGATCTGCTCGATGCGGTCTCGGAAGGGAAGGTCGACGCGGCCTTCTCCAAGGCGAGCTTTTGGGCCGATCGCCTGCCGGCCGCCTCGCTCTTCGCGGGCTTCCCCTTCGGTCCCGACGCGGCCGGCTATGCCGCCTGGTTCCATGGCGGCGACGGGCTGAGGCTCTATCAAGAGATGTACGACGAAGCAGGGCTGTCGGTGCATGTGCTGCCTTGCGCCTTCGGCGGGGCGGAGACCTCCGGCTGGTACGCCAAGCAGCTCCAGACCCCCGACGATATCGATGGTCTGCGCATCCGCATCTTCGGCCAGGGCGGGCTCGTCATGCGCCGCCTTGGCGCCGTGCCCGCGCTCGTGCCCGGCAGCAAGCTCACCGAAGCTTTCAAGTCCGACGAGATCGATGCGGCGGAGTTCTATCCTCCGGCGGTCGATGCGCAGGCGAATCTCGGACAGACGGCGAAATACGTCTACGTGCCCGGCTGGCATCAGCCGGAAACCGTGATGGAGCTTCTGATCAATAAGGACCGCTGGAATGCCCTCAGCGACCGCCAGCAGAGCTGGATCGAGACCGCCTGCAGGGCGACCTTGCTGAACACCATGGCCGAAAACCCGGTCCTTGCCAGCGACGCCCTGAAGGGCTTCGCGGCCGAAGGGGTGGAGATCAAGACCTGGCCGGCGCCGCTTCTGAAGGCCTTCCGGCAGAGCTGGGAGGAGATCGCCGCCGATGAGGCCCGCCGGGACGAATTCTTCGCCGAGGTCCTCGACGACCTCAGAGCCTTCCGCGCCCGCCAGACGCCGGGCCTCGAAGGATCGCAAAGCGAGACCGCGGAACCGCTGACGGCGAGCACGGATGCTGAAGACGCGCCGGACGAGGGATCCGCGGACTAGCCCAAAACGTTGGAAAAATCGGGCGGCCGGCGAAAAGAAAGCTGGCCCGCGTCCAATGAATAGGCGAAAACCGAACCCATGGCCCATCCTGCGATTTTGCAGCCCGATCCCGCCGTCATGTCGCGCCGGGACGAGATCCTGAAGCAGTTGAAGACGCGCGCCCCCGACACGGTGTTCATCACCGACGAGGAGGGCCGCCGCACCTTCGAAACCGATGCGCTGACCGCCTATCGCTGCATGCCGCTCGCCGTGGCGCTTCCCGGCAGCACCGAGGAGGTGAGCGCTCTCATGGCCTATTGCTGGGAGAACGACATCAAGGTCGTCGCCCGCGGCGCCGGCACCTCGCTCTCCGGAGGCGCGCTGCCTTCGGAAGACGCCCTCGTGATCTGCGTCTCGCGCATGAACCGCATGCTGAAGATCGATGAGGACAATCGCGTTGCCCGGGTCGAGTCCGGCATCACCAATCTCGCCATCTCTCAAGGGGTCGCGTCCCGCGGCTTCTTCTACGCGCCCGATCCGTCCAGCCAGCTCGCCTGCACGCTGGCCGGCAATATCGCCATGAATTCCGGCGGCGCCCACTGCCTGAAATACGGCGTGACCGTGAACAACATTCTCGGCCTCAAGCTGGTGCTGGTGAACGGCGAGGTGATCGAAATCGGTGGCGATTATCTCGATCAGCCCGGCTACGACCTCATGGGGCTCATGGTGGGCTCAGAAGGTCAGCTCGCCATCGTCACCGAAGCGACCGTTCGCCTCATCAAGATGCCGGAGATCGCTCGGCCCATGCTGCTGGGCTTCCCGTCCTCGGAAGCCGCAGGCGCCTGCGTTGCCGCCATCATCGGCGAAGGCATCGTGCCCGTCGCCATCGAGTTCATGGACAAGCCCGCCATCCATGTCTGCGAGAACTTCGCTCATGCCGGCTACCCCCTGGATGTGGAGGCCATCCTCATCGTCGAGGTGGAAGGCTCCGAAGAGGAGGTGTCGCTGCTCCTGGAGCGCATCGCCGAGATCGCCGAAAACCACGAACTGCAGCACAAGCGCATCAGCGAAAGCTCGGAAGAGAGCGCGGCCATCTGGAAGGGCCGAAAATCCGCCTTCGGCGCCATCGGCCAGCTCTCCGACTATTTCTGCATGGATGGCGTGATCCCGCTCTCCAAGCTGCCCGAGGCGCTCATGCGGGTCTCCGAGATCTGCCAGGCCTTCGGCTTCGACGTCGCCAATATCTTCCATGCCGGCGACGGCAATCTTCATCCGCTCATTCTCTACAACGCCAACGAAGAGGACGAGCTGGCCCGGGCCGAGGCCTGCGGCGCAGAGATCCTCAAAGTCTGCGTCGAGCTCGGCGGCTGCCTGACCGGCGAGCATGGCGTCGGCATCGAGAAGCGCGACCTCATGCCGGTGCAGTACACCGAGACCGACCTCGTCCAGATGATGCGCGTCAAAAGCGTCTTCGACCCCGACTGGCAGCTCAACCCGGCCAAGGTCTTCCCGCTAGCCGCGCGCGAGCTTTTGTGACCCATGCAGCCACGTTTTCACGCACCGGAGACCGTCGAGGATCTCGCCGATCTGCTGCTCGGCTATGCCGAGGAGGGTCTGCCTGTGGAGGTGCGCGGGCTGGGCTCCAAGCTCGGCTATGGACGTCCCGTGCAGACCGCCGCCGTGGTCAGCACTGAGAATTTCGACGGCGTCACCCTTTATGAGCCGAGCGAGCTGGTGCTCTCCGCCGGTTCCGGCACGCCGCTTACCAAGATCGAGGCACTGCTCGACGAGAACGGCCAACAGCTTGCGTTCGAACCCTTGGACATGCCCGCGATTCTCGGCGGCAAGCCGGGCGAGGGCAGCATCGGCGGTGTTTTCGCCACCGGCCTGTCGGGCAGCCGCCGGGTTCTCTCCGGCGCCGCCCGCGATCACATCTTGGGGGTGAAGGCCGTCAACGGCCGCGGCGAGGCCTTCAAGGCCGGCGGCCGGGTCATGAAGAATGTTACGGGCTACGATCTCAGCAAGCTGCTCACCGGCTCCTGCGGGACCTTGAGCGTCATGACCGAGGTCACCATGAAGGTGCTGCCCAAGCCGGAGCAATCCACCACGCTGCTCTTCTTCGATATCCCTGAGGCCGCGGCCATCGAGCTTCTCTGCAAGGCCATGGGCAGTCCCTATGAGGTGTCAGGCTCCGTCCATTTGGAGCCGGGCTTGGGCGCTAGCTTCTCCGACAAGTCTCTGCGCAATCAGAAGAATGCTGTCACCGCGCTCCGGGTCGAGGGGTTCGAAGGCGCCGTCCGCTATCGTGCCGCCAAGCTGAAGCAGAAATTCGCCGCCTTCGAAGACATGACTGAGCTCTCCGGCGACCGGTCCCGCCGCTTCTGGGCGGAGATCCGCCAGGTCAAACCTTTACAATCCGCCGACCGCCCCTTATGGCGAGTCTCCACCGCCCCGTCCCGGGCGGCGGACCTTGTCGCAGCCTTGCGCCATACCATCGATCTGAAGGCGCTCTACGATTGGTCCGGCGGGCTTGTCTGGCTGGAGACGGGACCCAGCTCCGATGCCAGCGCGGTTGAGATGCGGCGGATCCTTGCCGATTTCGGAGGTCACGCGACGCTTGTGAGGGCGGAGCCCGGTATCCGCGCCAGCGCCGATGTTTTTCAGCCGCTCGAGATGCGGCTTATGGAGATCACTCGCGCGCTGAAGGCCAGCTTCGATCCGGCGGGCATTCTCAATCCCGGGCGCATGTATTCAGGAATCTGACCCGAGCGGCCATGCAGACCAACTTCACCCTCAGACAACTGCACGAGCCCGATATCGTCGCCGCCGACGATATCCTGCGCCGCTGCGTCCATTGCGGGTTCTGCACCGCCACCTGCCCGACCTACGTGCTGGGCGGCGATGAGCGGGATTCGCCGCGCGGCCGCATCTATCTCATGAAGGAGATGTTCGAGAGTGGCGAGGTGACCGAGCCCGTCGTCACTCATCTCGACCGCTGCCTTACATGCCTGTCCTGCATGACCACGTGCCCCAGCGGCGTAGACTACATGCATCTGGTCGATCTCGCCCGTGCGCGCATCGATGAGACCATTAAGCGCCCCTGGCACGAGCGCCTGAAACGCTGGGCCTTGGGCCGTACGTTGCCCAATCCGAAGCGCTTCCGCTTCATGCTGCTGGCAGGCTGGATGGCCAAGCCCCTGAAGCCGGTCCTGGAGAAGCTCAATTTCCACGGCGCAGCGGCGGCCCTCAACATGGTGCCCAAGGGCTTTCCGCGCCTCACCGTGCCGACCCGGAAGGACGCGGACGCCAGGCACCGGGTCCGGGTCGCCCGTGTGGCAATGCTCCGCGGCTGCGTGCAGGAGAACCTCGCGCCCTCCATCAACGATGCGGCGGTGCGGCTTCTGGAACGCCACGGCGTCGAGGTCGTCTTCATCGAAGATCAGTTCTGCTGCGGCGCTCTGGAGCATCATCTCGGCCAGGACGAAGGCGCTCGCGAACAGGCCCGCCGCAATATCGATGCGTGGTCGGAGCAGATGCGCGAACGCCCCCTCGATGCGATCCTGGTGACCGCGTCGGGCTGCGGCACCATGCTGAAGGATTACGGCACCCTGCTTGCCCGCGATCAGGGCTATGCCGAGCGCGCCGCCGAGGTTGCCTATCTCGCTCAGGATATTTCGGAGTTCATGGAGCGGGTGGGGCTCGCAGCCCCCAGCGTCTGGACCAACCTCACCGTCGCCTATCAGTCCCCATGCTCGCTTCAGCATGGTCAGGGGATCGACGCCGAGCCTCGCGAGCTTCTGGCCCAGGCGGGCTTCCGCGTCGTGGACCTGCCGGAGAACCATCTGTGCTGCGGGTCCGCCGGCACCTACAGCCTCATGCAGCCCAAGATCTCCGCCGAGCTGCGCGACCGGAAATGCGCGAATATCGAAGCCGTCGCGCCCGATATCGTCGCGACCGGGAACATTGGATGCCTCTCGCAGCTTATGGAGGGAAGTCCCGTGCCGATCGTCCATACCGTCGAACTGCTGGACTGGGCGACCGGCGGGCCGTGTCCGCGGAGCATTGAGAAGCTGAAAGGAAGAGCAAAGCCGGTCAAAAGCTTACTTCAACCGGCGCGTGTCTGATTTCGAGATGCGCTATGGTTGTTGGCGAAGTGATTCGTAAATTTTTCAGGCCAGCTGTTGCAGCGCATTATTCTCCGCGCGTGGTCTGAGCGGACGTCCATACTGTAAACAACTTCGAACCGAGCACCGTTTAGCGCTATTCGATGAGCAATCGTGCAGAAAAGGTGGGATCGAGCAGTGAAGAGGTCAGCCTTGAGATGCTGCTCGACGCTGTTGTCGACTACGCCATCTATATGCTCGATCCCGAAGGCTATATCTCGAGTTGGAACGCCGGCGCCGAGCGCATCAAGGGCTATCCGACCTCCGAAGCGCTGGGTCTCCATTTCTCGCAATTCTTCACCCCGGAAGACCAGGCCACGGGCAAGCCGCTCCTCGGCCTGAATATCGCCGAGCGCACGGGCCGCCATGAGGAAGAAGGCTGGCGGGTCCGCAAGGACGGCACTCGCTTCTGGGCCTTCACGGTGCTCGATGCGATCCGCGACAAGGAGGGCAACCTCCTCGGCTTCGCCAAGGTCACCCGCGACATCTCCGAGCGCCACGCCGCCGAGCAGGCCCTGCTCGATAGCGAGTGGCGATTTCGCATGCTGGTGGATGCGGTCAGCGACTACGCCATCTACATGCTGGACACCCAAGGCTGCATCACTAACTGGAACAAGGGCGCCGAGCGCATCAAGGGCTACAAGGCCCACGAGGTTCTGGGCCGCCACTTCTCCATGTTCTACACGGCCGAGGAGCAGGAGGCCGACCGGCCCCAGCAAGGCCTGGCCCGGGCGCTTAGCGAAGGGCGCTACGAATCCGAAGGTGTCCGCGTCCGGAAGGACGGCAGCACCTTCTGGGCCAATGTCACAATTCAGCCGATCCGCGACGACCAGGACCGCATGGTCGGATTCGCCAAGGTAACCCGCGATATCACCGAGCAGCGCGAGGCGCACCAAGCCCTGGAAGATGCCCGCGAGGAGCTGCACCAGGCCCAGAAGATGGAAGCCCTCGGTCATCTGTCGGGTGGTGTCGCCCACGACTTCAACAACTTCCTGACCGCCATCATCGGCAATCTCGAGACCCTGAAGTCCAATCCCGATATCGACGAGCGTGGCCAGCGTCAGATCGAGGCAGCGCTTCAGGCGGCCGAGGATGGCGGTGCCGTCGTGCGTCAGATGATGGTCTTCGCCCGCAACAAGCCGCTCAAGCTGGTGACCGTCGATGTCAACGAGACGGTTCAGGAGATCGCGGGCCTGGTCCGGCGCTCGGCCCACGAGAACATCGTGCTGGATCTCGACCTGCATGAGGGCGTGATGCCTGCGCAGTCCGACCCCGTCCAGCTTCAGACCAGCGTCCTGAACCTCGCCCTCAACGCCTGCGATGCCATGCCGGATGGCGGGACGCTCACCATCAAGACCGAGCATTGCGAGCTGGAAGGCGACCATCGCGTGAAGCCCGGCTCCTATATCTGCGTCTCGGTGGCCGACACCGGCGAAGGCATGCCGGAAGACGTTCTGGCCCATGCCTTCGATCCGTTCTTCACCACCAAGGAGCTCGGCAAGGGAACGGGGCTGGGCCTCAGCATGGTCTACGGTGCCGCCCAGCAGATCGGCGGCGATGTCTCCATCGCCAGCAAGGTCGGCGAGGGAACCACGGTGAAGCTCATCCTGCCCGCCGGGAAGGTGGAGGATCTGGAACGCCCGAAGCCTCTGACGCGGAGCGATGAGCGCCTCTTGGCCGACACCGAGTCAGAAGAGAGCCCGGAGACGGAGAGCGCGTCGCAACAGACCGCGCGACCGGAACAGCCAAATGATACGCCGAAAGATAAGCCGTTGAGCATCCTCTACGTGGAAGACGACTTCCTGGTCGGGCTTGCCACCATCGAGATCCTCGAGAAGGACGGTATGATCGTCCAGAACGCCGCCGGCGCCGAGGAAGCGCTGGAAATCCTCGACAAGAGTGAAGAGATAGACCTGCTTCTGACCGATATCGGCTTGCCGGGCATGAGCGGCCACGAGCTGGTGGCGGAAGCCCGGCGCAGGCGTCCCGGCCTTCGCGTCCTCTTCCTCACCGGTTACGACCGCAGCGGCCCCGTTGTCGGCACCGAGGCCGACGAGAGCACCGAATATATGGACAAGCCCTACAAGCCCGATGTGCTCCTGGCGACGGTCCGCCGCCTCGCGACCGCCGAGCCCGGCGCATAAGCGCACGTTTCTGATATCCGCTTGGCTTGCTGGCCCGAAACCTATGGGCTAAACCCGGCGCCAGAAGCTCCGGCACCCGGAGCGCCTGGACTTTCAGCGGATTCCTATGAGCAACAAATCCAAGCCGGACCGACCCAAGGCCCGCCTGCCGCGAGGCCTGCAGGACGTCTCGCCGTCGGAGATCCGCCAGACGGCGCGCATGGTCGAGGCCATCCGCGAGGTCTTCGAGCGCTACGGCTTCGAGCCCCTCGAGACACCGGCCATCGAATACACCGATGCGCTGGGCAAGTTCCTGCCCGACTCGGACCGCCCCAACGAAGGCGTTTTCTCCTTCCAGGATGATGACGAGCAGTGGCTCTCGCTGCGCTACGACCTGACCGCGCCGCTCGCCCGCTTCGTGGCGGCGAACCAGCAGGGCCTGCCGCGCCCCTATCGGCGCTATCAGACGGGGCCGGTCTTTCGCAACGAGAAGCCGGGTCCCGGCCGCTTCCGCCAGTTCACCCAGTTCGATGCCGACACAGTCGGCGCACCCTCCGTGGCGGCGGACGCCGAGCTTTGCATGCTCGGCGCCGACACTCTCGAAGCTCTGGGGCTCTCCCGCGGCGATTACGTCATCAAGGTGAGCAACCGCAAGCTGCTCGACGGCGTCATGGAGAAGGCAGGCGTCGCCAGCCTTGCCGACAATCCCGAGCAGCGCATGACG
The DNA here is from genome assembly GCF_042676065.1 of Methyloligella solikamskensis. NCBI lineage: Bacteria > Pseudomonadati > Pseudomonadota > Alphaproteobacteria > Hyphomicrobiales > Hyphomicrobiaceae > Methyloligella > Methyloligella solikamskensis. The sequence continues at coordinate 330,490 of NZ_JBHTJO010000002.1, forward strand.
GTCATGCGCGCCGTGGACAAGCTCGACCGGCTGGGCGTCGAAGGGGTCGAGGCTCTGCTCGGCAAAGGCCGCAAGGACGAGTCCGGCGATTTCACCAAGGGCGCCGAGCTGACATCCGATCAGATCAAGGCCGTGCTGACCTTCGTTGACTCCGGTGCTGCCACCCGGAAAGACACGCTTGCGGCTCTGAAGGATGCTGTATCCGGCTCGGAGGAGGGCGAGGCAGGTGTTGCCGAGCTCGCCGAGATGGATGCGCTTTGGACGGCCGCCGGCTTCGGCGACGACCGGATCGTCATCGACCCCTCCATCGTGCGCGGCCTGGAGTATTACACCGGGCCGGTCTTCGAGGCAGATCTCACCGCAGAGGCCACCGACGACAAGGGCCGTCCCGTCCGCATCGGCGCTGTCGCCTCTGGCGGTCGCTATGACGGGTTGGTGGAGCGCTTCACGGGCCAGCAGGTGCCCGCGAGCGGCGTCTCTATCGGCGTCTCGCGGCTACTCTACAGCCTGAACCTCATCAATGGCGGCGCCGAAGATGAGCCCCTCGGTCCCGTCGTCATCACCGTGTTCGAGAAGGACCGCATCGCCGATTATCAGCGCATGGCCACCGAGCTTCGCCAGGCCGGCATCCGCGCGGAGATGTATCTCGGCGGCTCCGGCATGAAGGCCCAGCTGAAATACGCCGATAAGCGTGGCGCCCCCTGCGTGGTCATCCAGGGCGGTGACGAGCTGGAGAAGGGCGAGATCACCATCAAGGATCTCATCGAAGGCGCGCGTCTGTCCCAGGAGATCGAGGATAACGCGGAATGGCGCGAGGCCCGCCCGGCCCAGGTGTCCGTGCCCGAAGGGGATCTCGTGCAGGCCGTGCGGGACATCCTCGCCCGCTACGGGAGCGACTAAAGAGACCGCCCCATGGCCGCAGAATCTGCAATCAATTTCGAGGCGTTGGAGACCCAGGCCGGCACCCTGGTCGAGACCTTCAAGATCGCCGGCTACGAGCAGGTGGCGCCCGCCATCCTCCAGCCGGCTGATATCTTCCTCGATCAGATCGGCGAAGCTCTGCGCAGCCGCACCTATGTCTTCACCGACCTGACGGGCGAGGAGCTTTGCCTCCGCCCTGATCTCACCGTGCCCGTCTCAAGGCTTTACCTGGAGCGGCACCCCAAGGCCGACCGGGAAGCCCGCTATTGCTATAACGGCCCGGCCTTCCGCTTTCAGCCCGGCGGGCGCAGCCGCGTCCGCCCCCGCGAGTTCCGCCAGGCGGGCATTGAATCCTTCGGCGTGAAGGATCGCGATGCCGCCGATGTGGAGATGGTGCTGCTCGCCACCGCCGCCGTGCAGCAGGCGGGCCTGCGCGATTTCTCGCTCCGCTTCGGCGATATCGGCCTGTTCTTTGCTCTGATCGAGAAGCTCGAGATTCCTGAACGTTGGCGCCGCAAGCTCGGCCACTATTTCTGGCGGCCTTCTGCCTTTCACGCCCTGCTGCGCCGCCTGAGCCGGGGCGAGCGCCCCGAGGCCGAAAGCCCAATCGCGGAGTTCGCCCGTACTCTGGATCTGAACGATGCCGCCCGGGCGGAGGAGCAGGTGGAGCGCTATCTTAGCGACAACGATCTTCCGCTTCTGGGCAATCGGTCTTTAACTGAGATCACCGCCTCGCTACTCGATTTCGCCGCCGATCTCGAAGCACCGCCGCTCGCCAAGGAGATCGCGACGGTCATCGATTATTACCTCGCTGTCTCCGGTAGCCCCGAGGAATGCGTCGGGCGCATTGCCATGATCGCGCGGGGGGCCGGCCTCGATCTCGACGAGAGCCTCGACCGGCTGATCCGCCGCTTCGATCGCTTCAAGGAAAACAATCTCGATCTCTCCGGCGCGGTCTTCGCCACGGATTTCGGCCGCAACCTGGAATATTACTCAGGGCTCGTTTTCCAGATCGAGATGCCTGCGCTTGAAGACGGCAGCCAGATCGCCGGCGGCGGCCGCTATGACGGCCTGCTGAAGGCGCTCGGCGCGCCGAACGATCTCCCGGCCATCGGCTGTGCCATTCATACCGAGCGTCTGCTCGCCGCGGTGGAGGCGATGGACTGATGACCGGTACCGTCCTCACCGTTGCCGTGCCCTCCAAGGGCCGCCTGAAGGAGCAGGCCGACGCCCTGTTCGAGAAGGTGGGGCTCGGCCTCCACAAGACCGGCCACGAGCGCGGCTATACGGGCGCGTTCGACGCCTTCGACGACGTCGAGGTCGCCTTCCTGTCGGCCAGCGAGATCGTGCATCACCTGCGCGCCGGCCGCGTGCATCTCGGCATTACTGGCGAGGATCTGGTCCGAGAGACCATTCCCGATGTGGACGCCTCCATCAGCTTTGAAGCGCCGCTGGGTTTCGGCCGTGCCGACGTGGTGGTGGCCGTGCCCGATTGCTGGATCGACGTCGCCGGCATGGCGGATCTGGAAGACGTGGCCGCCCAGTTCGCCCGGGCCCATGGGCGGCGGCTCCGCGTCGCGACCAAGTACTTCAATCTGACCCGGCGCTTCTTCGCCAAGCACAACGTCTCCGGCTACCGCATCGTGGGCAGCGTCGGCGCCACGGAAGGCACGCCCGCCGCCGGCACCGCAGAGCTTATCGTGGACATCACCACGACCGGCACGACCTTGCGCGCCAATCATCTCAAGGTGCTGGACGACGGGCTGATCCTGTCCTCCCAGGCCCATCTTATGGGGGCGAAGGAGGCCGACTGGTCCGATGCAGCCGAAGCCCGCCGGAAAGAGATCGTCGGCAAGCTCAAGTCTGCGCTGTAGGCGAGTGGCCTACATGGTTCGAGACGCGCGCTGCGCGCGCCCTCACCATGAGGAGAAACGCGGAGCCAGCGGCGCATAGGCGGCAAACTCAGCAATGCACCTCACCCTGAGGGGGCCGAAGGCCCGTCTCGAAGGGTGCAGGCCCCATCGGTGACGGAATCTAAGCGGGCGCACCGGCCGGGCTCGGGCCGCCGCCCGTCTCTTTCAGCCGCAGATGATGGTCGCCGTTCTCGTCCGGGGTCAGGTGATAGAACCGGTCGTGGAAGACAGACAGTCCCGAACGGTGGCCGATGGAGACGATCGCCGTATCCGGCAGGCGGTCCAGCAGCAGCCGATAGAGCTGCTCTTCCGATTCCTCGTCCAGCGAGCTGGTCGCCTCGTCCAGCAGCAGCCATTGGGGCTTCTGCAGCAGCGCCCGCGCGATCGAGAGCCGCTGCTGCTCGCCGCCGGACAGGAGATCCGCCCAATAGGCGGTCTCGTCCAATTGATCCACGAGCTTGCCGAGACCGACCGCGGTCAGCACCTCCTCCACCTCCTCCGGCGCATAGGCCTGTTCGCCAGCCGGGTAGGTGACGGCGCGGCGCAGCGTGCCGAGCGGCATATAGGCCTGCTGCGGCAGCACAAGCACATCGCCTTCCCGGGGCAGCTCGATCTTGCCCTCGCCGAACGGCCACACGCCGCCCAGCGCCCGGAACAGGCTGGTCTTGCCGGAGCCCGACATGCCGGTCACGAGCACCTTCTCGCCGGGCTTCACGGCGAAATCCGAAATCCGGACCAAGTCCCTTCCCGTGGGCAGCGCCACCACCACGTCCTGGGCGCGCAAGGAATTGTGGTCCGCGGCTTCGGCCTGCTTCAGGCTGACCTCATGCTCCGCGTCGAGAGACTGAGCCCATTCCAGCGAGCGCTCGAAGCCGCTCAGACGGTCCAGGATGGCTTTCCAGTTCGCGATATTGTCGTAAGCGTCCACGAAGAAGGACAGGGAGTCCTGCACCTTTCCGAATGCCTGGGAGATCTGGATCAGCCCGCCGAGCGTCATGGCGCCGGCGAAATAGAGCGGGCTCACCACGACGAAGGGGAAGATGGTCGCCGCTTGATTATACCCGGCCGTGAAGAACGTGAGTTTCTTGGTCCGGGTCATGATCGAGTACCAGTTCTGGATCACGTGGCCGAACCGCTCCTTCAGCCCCTGGCGCTCCACCTCCTCGCCGGAGAGCAGCGTCACCTCCTCGGCGTTCTCCCGCAGGCGCACCAGGGAAAAGCGGAAATCCGCCTCGTAGCGCTCCTGGTTGAAGTTGAGCCGGATCAGCGGATAGCCGATCAGATGGGTGAGCCAGGTGCCGAGAATGGCGTAGAGCAGGGCGGCCCAGACCAGATAGCCGGGAATCTCCATGGACCAGGAGCCGATCACGAGCGGTTGGTCGGCCGACAGCCCCCAGAGAATCGCCACGAAGGAGACCAGGGTTACAACGGAGCTCAGCAGCCCCAGCCCGATCCCGATCGTGGTGACGATGAAGGACCGGACGTCCTCGGCGATGCGCTGGTCGGGGTTGTCGATCTGATCGCCCCGAAGCCGCATCCGGTAATGGGTGCCGGCTTCGAGCCAGCGGGCCATGTAGTTGTCGGTCAGCCAGGCGCGCCAGCGGATCTGCAGCCATTGGCGCAGGTAAAGCTCATAGACCGCCGCGATGATGAAGAGCGCAGCCAGCACGGAGAACACGCCGAGCTGATAGATGAAGCTGTCCCAGTCCTTCTGCTCCAGCGCGTTGTAGAAGTTGCGGTACCAGGTGTTGAACTGGACGCTCAGATACACTTGGAAGAGCTGCAGCGCCACGACGACGCTGAGCAGGATCCGCCCCGCCCAGCGGTCCTCGCCTTTGAAATAGGGAAGTGCGATGCGCGAAAATTCTTTCGCTGCTTGGGAAAATCCCGCCATAGGGGCGATGCTCCGGAAGACCGCTTGAGGCAGAAGGCGTGACCGCCGCTAATGCTGGCGTTAAGCCGCATTCAGCGAGCGCGGTTGGAGTTTTCGGTGAGCCGCGCCCCGAAAGCAAGCGCTAGCGGATTACGGTTGCGTAAGGTTGGAGCCTGCTTTTCACGCGGATTGCCCACGAAAAAGGGCGGCTCCGAAGAGCCGCCCTCAAAGTCATCTGCTCGATTGAGCGGATGGGCTGCTACATCATGTCCATGCCGCCCATGCCACCCATACCGCCCATGCCACCGCCAGGCATGGCCGGGGCAGCGGAGTCGTCCTGCGGGAGCTCGGCCACACCGGCTTCGGTGGTGACCAGCAGACCCGCGACGGAGGCGGCATCGGTCAGAGCGGTCAGCACGACCTTGGTCGGGTCGATGATGCCGCGCTCGACGAGATTGCCGTACTCGTCCTTCTGGGCGTCGTAGCCATAGGCCGTCTCGTTGTTCTCCAGCACCTTGCCGACAACGATGGAGCCCTCGACGCCGGCATTCTCGGCGATCTGACGGGCCGGGGCCTGCAGCGCACGGCGGACGATGTTGATGCCCGCTTCCTGGTCCTCGTTATCACCAGTGATGGTGAGCACCTTGGAGGCGCGGAGCAGGGCCGTGCCGCCACCGGCGACGATGCCCTCTTCCACGGCCGCGCGGGTCGCGTTCAGAGCGTCGTCAACACGGTCCTTGCGCTCCTTCACCTCGACCTCGGTAGCGCCGCCGACGCGGATCACCGCAACACCGCCGGCGAGCTTCGCCAGACGCTCCTGCAGCTTCTCCTTGTCGTAATCGGAGGAGGTCTCCTCGATCTGCGCCTTGATCTGCGCGACGCGGGCGTCGATGTCGGCCTTCTCGCCAACACCGTCGACGATGGTCGTGTCGTCCTTGGTGATGTTCACGCGCTTGGCGCTGCCCAGCATGTCGAGGGTGACGCCCTCGAGCTTGATGCCGAGATCCTCGGAAACCACCTGGCCACCGGTCAGGACAGCGATGTCCTGCAGCATGGCCTTGCGGCGATCGCCGAAGCCAGGCGCCTTCACCGCCGCGACCTTCAGGCCGCCGCGCAGCTTGTTGACCACGAGGGTGGCCAGGGCCTCGCCCTCGATATCTTCAGCGATGATCATCAGCGGACGGCCCGACTGCACAACCGCCTCGAGCAGCGGAAGCATCGGCTGCAGGCCGGTCAGCTTCTTCTCGCAGATCAGGATGTATGGGTTCTCGAGATCCGCCACCATCTTCTCGGCATTGGTGATGAAGTAGGGCGAGATGTAGCCGCGGTCGAACTGCATGCCTTCCACGACCTCAAGCTCGCTCTCAAGGCTCTTGGCCTCTTCGACCGTGATGACGCCTTCATTGCCGACCTTGCCCATGGCTTCTGCGATCATGTCGCCGATGGACTTCTCGCCATTGGCGGAAATCGTGCCGACCTGGGCGATCTCCGAAGAGCCAGAAACCTTCTGGGAGCTCTTGCGGATATCGGCGATGACCTCGGTCACGGCCTTGTCGATACCGCGCTTCAGATCCATCGGGTTCATGCCCGCGGCGACGGCCTTCAGGCCTTCGCGCACGATCGACTGGGCAAGCACGGTCGCCGTGGTGGTGCCGTCACCGGCCTTCTCGTTGGTCTTGGACGCCACCTCGCGCACCATCTGTGCGCCCATGTTCTCGAACTTATCCTCAAGCTCGATATCCTTCGCGACGGTCACGCCGTCCTTGGTCGAGCGCGGGGCGCCGAAGGATTTCTCGAGGATCACATTGCGGCCCTTGGGGCCGAGCGTGACCTTGACTGCATTGGCCAAGGTGTCGACGCCGCGCAGCATGCGCTCGCGCGCATCTGCACCGAATTTCACGTCTTTAGCTGCCATTGGCGCTTAACTCCATTGTTCAAAAATTTCAAAAACCGCCTGCTCACGAGCCCGCTTCAAGATGCGGGGAGGCGAAATTGGGGTGGGACAGCCAATTGGCCTTAACCCATCACCCCCATGATGTCGGACTCCTTCATGATAAGGAGCTCCTGGTCGTCGATCTTGACCTCGGTGCCCGACCACTTGCCGAACACGACCTTGTCGCCGACCTTCACGTCCAGCGGCTGGACCTTGCCGTCTTCGCCGCGTGCCCCGGGGCCCGCCGCGACGATCTCGCCGGTCTGCGGCTTCTCAGCCGCCGAGTCCGGGATGATGATCCCGCCTTTGGTCTTCTGCTCCTCTTCGAGCCGCTTCACCACGACACGATCGTGGAGAGGACGAAATTCCATAGTTGCACTCCCTGAAAATTGTCTCTGCTTTCGAGATAGGGTCGCCTGTTGGCACTTGCCAGTGTTGAGTGCCAAATCGTGGGCGGGGATAACGTTTCGATTGTGCCGCTGTCAAGAAAGCGGGCCGAAACCGCCCATCCGAGGCGTGATTTGCGCCAATGTGGTGAAGCGCGTGTGAAGGAGCGTCTTCTAGCGGGCGCTGGCGCGGAAGCGGAGCCGGCAGAAAAGCCCGGATTCGTACCATTCCACCACGGGTGCATCGTGGCCGTGGCGCTTCGCCAGCCGCTCCAGCAGGGTCATTCCGAAGCCGCGATCGGCCGGCTTGACCACGGGCGGGCCTGCGACCTCCTGCCATGTCATCAGGATCTCGCGCGGCTGGACCGTATCGTCCTCAAGCCCCTCGAAACGCAGCGAAACATGCCCGTCGTCGTTGGAAAGGGCGCCATATTTGATGGCGTTGGTGGCGAGTTCGTGCAGCACCAGAACGAGGGTCTGCATATCGTAATCGCCGAACATCAGGTGGTCCGCGTCGATATTGACCCGCCTGAGCACGCCGAGCGGCTCGATAACCCGCGCAGCGAGGTCTTCCAGCGGCATGAAGAGCCATTGCCGTTCTTTTAGGAGGTCGTGAGCCGCGGAAAGGCTGTTGAGCCGCGATTGGAAGGTCTGCACGAAGGGCTTGGCTTCCGGATGGCTTTCGGCGCTCACCGCCGCGATGCTGCCGACCACCGAGAACAGGTTCTTCATGCGGTGGGCCAGCTCTCGATTGAGCAGCTCGCTCGCCTCCTTCTCGAAATGCCGGTCGGTGACATCCTGGATTACGCCCATCGCGCGGATCGGTCTGCCGGCCTCGCGCTCGACAACACGGCCCGTAAGGCAAACCCATTGGGTCAGCGGCGGAACGCGCCCGGTCGAGCCGGAATTCCTCTGCGATCTCGCCATCGCTGCCGATCGCGGCTCGCAGCGAATGCTGGAATCCGGCCAGATTCTCCGGATGAATGGCCTCCTCGAACCTTGCGGCAGGCAGCGAGCCGCCGCCATGGGGCAGGTCCAGAAGTCGGCTGGCCTCTTGGTCCAGGCCGATTTGGCCCTCTTGGAACCACCACTCCCACAGACCGACTCCACCCGCTTCCAACGCGTCGCGCTTCTCGGCGGCGCTGGTCAACGGCTCTTTCCCGTCTTCGGGAAGAGCGGCAAGTTCCTCCTCGGTCATCATGGTTTGCTACACAGTGGCGGGGCGCACGCAATCGGTCGCGCTGGCAGGAATATGAAGGGAGTCGGGCAACTCAATTTCCGTCCTTGCCCTCAGATCCCTGGCTCCGCCGAATTGACTTCGATTAGTATGACGGCTTCACTCTTAGAACTTCGCAGACGCGCCGTCTTTCAACTAAGACATACTCATCTTGCATCGGCGCCGGAGCGGCCAAGGAGATCATCGCGCCAATGAATTTGGTCGCTCAATTCGCTGTCGATCACAAAGTCCCGTGCGAGCAGTGCCCCTTGCGCGACTGCGCGATTTTTCGCCCCCTGAGCGACGGCGAGGTCGATCTCCTGTCGGACTTCAAGATCGGCGAATTCACCGTGGAGGGCGGATCGACCATATTTTCCGAAGGGGTCCGGTCCGATCAGCTTTTCACCGTGCTGGAGGGGTGGGGCTTCCGCTACAAGACGCTTCCGGACGGCCGCCGACAGATCATCAATTTCATCCTGCCCGGCGATTTTATCGGGCTCCAGGCAACCCTAGATGCCGAGATGGAGCATTCTGTGGAAACCCTGACCGCAGCCTCGCTCTGCACCTTCCCGCGCCAGAAGCTCACCGAGGTCTTCGCCCGCAGCCCGCGGCTCGCCTTCGACGTCACATGGCTGGCGGCCCGCGAGGAGCGCGTCTTGGACGAGCATCTCTTGAGCCTTGGCCGGCGCACCGCCCGGGAGCGTGCCGCCTATTATCTCGCTCATCTTTTCGTCCGCGCCGAGGAGGTCGGCCTGGCGGTCGAAGGCCGGGTGCGCTTCCCCTTCACCCAGCAGCATCTAGCCGATGCTCTGGGCCTTTCCCTGGTTCATACCAACAAGATCCTTCGGCGCCTCACCTATGACCGCCTGATTGAGTGGGAGCATGGGCTTTTTCGTTCGCCGGATTTCGGAGCTCTGGCGGAGCTTGGCGGGTATGACATGGAGGACCGGCAGGAGCGTCCGCTGCTTTAGGCGGTGGACGTATTAACTCGGCCCAGAGCCTGATTGCATCGGGCTTGACGAAGGCGAGGAAGTTCTACGCCAGCTTCTCGTAGCGGATCGTATCCGCCGGCAGTGCTTGATCTGATTGAAGAGCCGTTCGACGCGATTCCGCTGTCTATAGAGGAAGAGGCTGAAGCAGATTGCGACGGCCGTCCATTCGGCGTCCGACAGGCAGAGGCGCATAGGGCCTATCCGCTCACTCGGAAGCCAACCGCCGAATGCCGGGTCACGCTATGGTTCGTGTATCGGCGCTCCGCATAGGCACAACTTTGTGGAACTTGCCGCTCGCGGTAAGTTGGGGCGGCGTCCGGCTTTCCCGCACCGCGACGTCCTCCAGGCCGTTGTCGCGAAACACCCGTTTCACCGACCCGATGACCTCCTCAAAGACAGCCCCTGCTGCCGCCTCGTCGGCCAGCTCTATCCGCACCTCGAAATTCCTGTCGCCGGTCTGAACCAGCTGGATGCGCCGGGCGCGCTCATGCTCCAGACCGAAGACGAGCGGCGACAGCGTAACGTCGCCGACGCGGACGAGTGTCGCCTCGCGTCCTTCCACCTGGAAACTGCGGAACGGCGATCCGCAGGGGCAAGGGTCGGTGTGGAAACGGACGCAGTCGCCGAGGTCGTACCGGATGAAGGGTTGGACGTCGTTGGCGAGCACGGTCAGCAATGCACTCGCCGATTGCGTGCCGTCGGGAACCGGCTGCATCGCTTCGTCGACTGCCTCCAGGATGACCCAGTCCTCGTGCACATGCTGCCGACCGCGGCCGCACTCGAACGCCAGCGCCATGCACTCGGTGGAGGCATAGGTGTCGATTATTCCGTATTTCAACGTGGGGAAGGCGTGGCGAACCCGCTCGCGAAGGTCATCCGTGAGGGTCTCGCCGCCGGTTTTCAAGACCAACGGCTCGATCCGCAACCGCCCGGCTTCCTGTTCCTTGACGAGAATGGCGAGCATACTCGGATAGGTCATGATCCAGGCGATCTTGGGGATCGCGTTGAGGGTTTCGACCACCCGGCCGATCGGCTGGGCGGCCTCGATGAAGGTCCAGCGCCCCGCCAGCTTCGGATGCAGTCTGTTCATCAGCTTGTTGAAACCGACACCGGCGAAGTGACCGTTGCCGCCGGTGAGAGACACCTTGACGCCGCTTTCGCGGACTTCCCGGTTGAGCTTCCACTGATCCCAGTCGAAACGCGCCATCTGGATCCCATAAGTATACTCAACGAACGACGAGGGGTAGACGACGACCGCCGGTTCCCCCGATGTCCCGGAGGTCTGGAAGATGGCGACATCTTCGATGGGCACGCCGACCTTCGAGATGTCGCGGAGGTGCTCCCGGGCCCTTTCCAGCGGGAGAGAACGGATCGTCAGCCAGTCGTCGAACTCCCGCATGAGTTCGCGTTTGCGGGTTACCGGCAGGTCGCGCAGTTCGATCTCACTTGATGGTCCCAGATCCGCGTAAAGCCTTTGAAACAGCGGGGAGTCGCGCCGCGCCTTTCCGACGAGGCGTCGCAGATTACGAAGCTGCTTGGCTTCGATCCGCTTCCGTCCGCCCCAGGCGGTCCATCGCCCGCCGACGAGGTACCCCAATGCTCTAAGAAGGCTGAAACGCATAACCGCGGGGGCCGTTGTTTGTGTCGGGCAGGAAATTATCTTTGATTGGAAATACAGCAAGAAGCGGCCACGCCTATTGGCCAATGTCAACTCGCGTTGTCTTGCTAGCCTTTGATCATGCGGCATACAGCGATTGCTCAGGCAAGCAGAACTACGCCAAATGTCAGCTTCCTCCCACATCTGGGACTAGCACCGCGTTCCTCTTCACGTTCAAATGTACCAGGCGACACCAGCGTTTGTGAGTACACTTCCCAGCCTGCCGGTGCGTCGCCTGCCGCTTGGCCTTGCCCGCACCGGCTGCTAACAAAGAACGGTTGCGCGCCAGAGGGCTGCGCGGGACATGGAAGGTCATGGAGGATCAATGGACCGCCGAGGCAATCTCCTTCTCGATGCCGTGGTGATGTTCGCCATGTTCGTGACCGCCACGGCCTTCGCCGCGGCGCTCATGGTGCATGCCAATATCGGCGCTCTTCCGGCGGTGATCTCCGGTCTCGCCATCCTGATGCTGATGATCACTTCCCACATCCTGCTGACGCGCTTTGCTCAAGGCGGCGACGCGGAGCGCATGGACGATTTCGAAGCGGCGCTCGAGATTATCGACGGCGACCTTCAGCGCATCGACAGGATGGAGGACGACGTCGCCCGGCTTGATCTTCTGACCGACAAGATCGAGCAGTTCGACAGGACGCTGAGCAGCTTCGAAGCGGCCAATCTGTCCCGCCTCTCCTCCGACATGGAGACCATGCAGACTCGTCTTGAGACCCTCCGGGGCGAGCTCGAGACCGAGGCCCGCTCCCAGCGCGAAGAGCTCAACACAGAGCTGCGCCTGCTGGAGCGCCTCATGAAGCAGCTTTCCATCGATCTGGCCGCCACCGAGGACGAGGAGGGCGAGGCCCGTGCCGCCGTCACGGCGTCTGAAGCCGAGGACGTTGCGGCAAGCGCGCAAGATTTTGAGCCCATCGATTTCCTGGAGACCGAGCCTGCTGCGGAAGAGACGGCCGAGCCTTCCGAAGCTGAGGAAGACGCAGAACCCATCGACATGACCGCCGAGTCAGAGCCTCAGCGTCATGAGGCCGGTGCCTGGCAGGGCGATTGGCACGACACCGAGCAGCTCGCCGAGCGCGACGAGGAAGACTGGGAGACCGCCGGTCCGAGCGAGGATGTGGCCGTCGAAAGCGCTTCGAGCGAAGACACCGCCGCCGAGGATGAACCCGTCCAGGAGACGATGGCTGAGGACGCTTATCCGGCGCCCCTCGCCGACGAACCTCTGCCGGCGGACGATACGGACGAGACGAGCGAAGAAGAGGGGGCGAAACTCGCCGCCTCAACGGCCGAGACTGAGGCGGAAGAGGCCGTGGGCTTCGCCGGCGACGAAGATGTCTGGCCGGCAAGCGAGACCGAAGAGAGCCCTGAGGAACCGCAGCCGGTGACGGAGCCCGAGGTGACTTCCGAGACGCCCCAGGCGGCTGTCTCCGAAGAACCGGCGCCGGAAGAGCCTGTTCTGGAAGAGCCCGCCGCGCAGGAGCCCACCTTCGCAGAACCTGCCTCTGAGGAGGTTGCGCCGGAGGAATCCGATCTGGTCGAGGCCGATCTCGGCCGTGTCGAAGCGGCGGAGATCGAGGCCGCGGAAGAGGGCGTCGGCACCCCCGCCGAGGAGACATCCGAGACGGCCCCGGAAAGCGAGGAGCATGAGGAGCTGGTGCTCACCGATCTCGTCGCCGAGGATCTGGCGCCTGACGAGGAGCCAGCGGAAGCCGATAGCGAAGCGCCAGCGGACTCAACGGATGAGGACGGGCCGGCCTCCGGCGAGACGGAAGAAACCGAAGATACCGAGCGACGCGACACCTGATTTCGCGCCCACGGCGTCGCGGTTGGGGCGAGCAAGCCGTTTCAACGAAAGCACAATCAGCAGCCGGGAACGACACCTCCGAAAAATGGGAAAATTCGCCCTCTTGACGGGCGAGCCCGAGCCCCCCATTAGGGCCATATGAACGACAGCGCGCCACCGTCACAACAAGCCGGCCGTCCTCCTATCAAGATGCTCGATAGCGTCGCGGAGTTCGGTCACAGCTATCCCGCCTGGATCGTCGATATCTGGGGCGTGATGCATGACGGCGTGAGCGCCAATGAGGCCGCGGTCGCCGCCACCGCCGGCTATAGGGCGCAAGGTGGTGTCGTGCTGCTCTTGTCGAATTCCCCGCGGCCGAGCCCCGAGGTCCAGGCGCAGCTCGGGGCCCTGGGCGTGATCGAGGCGGCCTATGACGACACCCTCACCTCGGGCGATTTGACCCGTCACGAGCTGGAAATGCGCCCCGGCGCGAAGGTCTTCCATCTCGGGCCGGAGCGGGACCTGCCGATCTTCAAGGATCTCGACCTGACCCTGGTGGAGTCCGACAAGGCCGATCTCGTGGTCTGCTCAGGCCTCTTCAACGACGAGGTCGAAGGGCCGGAGGACTACAACGACCTTTTGAGCGACATGGCGGCCCGCAAGCTCCCCATGCTCTGCGCCAATCCGGACCATATGGTGGAGCGCGGCGAGGAGCTGATTTATTGCGCGGGCGCCCTGGCCGACGTCTATGAAGACTTCGGCGGCGACGTCACCTATGCCGGCAAGCCCTACGCACCGATCTATCAGCTCGCCTTCAAGAAGCTCAGCGATCTCGCAAGCCGCGAGTTGGAGCCGCGCGAAATTCTCGCCATCGGCGATGGGATCAATACGGATATGCGGGGGGCGGCGGAAGCAGAGCTGGATTCGCTCTTTATCGCCGGGGGGCTGCACGCCTCCGACCTGAGGACCATCGCCACGGCGGAAAAGGGCGAGCAGACCGATGGAGCAGGAGATCTGCTCTACGATGGCACGCTGCTGTCGAAACTCTTCGCCGGTCAGCAGCTGCCCGTGGCCGCCATGCGGGGGCTGGCCTAAGCCGGGCGGCTCAGGTCAAGTCTCTTCGCGGCTCTGAAAGTCTCTTAAGTCTCGTCGCGGAAGAACGCGTCCACGCTCGCCTGGCTTAGGCGCTCAGACGTATCGTCCGCTTCCGGCTTGGAGCCCAGCGCTTCCAGGCGTTTCGCCATCAGCGCGTTGACGATTCGGCTGGCATGGGTCGCCCGCTGGCCGACCAGATCCTCGAAGCCACAAGCCGTCATGATCTCGATTGCCGCGGCTTCGGCCGCAGCGCGGCATTCCTCGGCATTGCCCTCATCGAGGGAGTCGAGCAGGCCCTCGCACGCGCTCAGGATCTGATTCGCCGCCGTGTTGGCTTCGGTCTTGATTGTCCTGAGGTCGCGGAGCGCCTCTGCGAGATCCGACATTTCCTCGGCCTGCTGGCTGCCTTCAGCCCCTGCGCCGTCCCACCCGCGCGACTGCGCGGCCATCCTCTGCCCCATGCTGTCCCCGTACTCTGAAAACTATTTGCCGAAGATCGATTCGATCTTGGCGCGCAGCGTGGTGGCGTTGAACGGCTTAACGATATAGCTGTTCACCCCGGCATGCCGGGCGGCCACAACATTCTCTGTCTTCGATTCCGCCGTCACCATGAGGAACGGCGTCTTTTGCAAGTGGTTGTCGGCGCGGACCTCGCGCAGGAACTCGTAGCCGGTCATCGGCTCCATGTTCCAGTCGGAGATCACCAGACCGTAATCCTGCTCCCGCATCATGTTGAGAGCGGAGCTCCCGTCGGATGCCTCGTCCACATTGGTGAAGCCGAGTTGTTTCAGGAGATTGCGGATGATTCGGACCATGGTCCGGTAATCGTCTACCACAAGAACACGCATATTCGGATCGAAGCTCATCTTGTGTCCACCATGCCCGAGGATAGCGTTGTAGCTGGCCTGTTGCGGGTCCCCCATGATCATCATCGGTCTGTCCCTCGCGTCACCGCTATGAAAGTGAGTAAGAGTAGAGCAACCCCATGAACGGACCGTTAAGCGTCAGAATGCGCGGTTTGCAGTGCACAAGGCGGTTCTGTAATTTGCGCGCCGACTGACAAAGAAGGACCAATCGATGCAAGACACTCCGACTGCCCAGCCGAAAATGGATACGCTCGGCCACGGCTACTATTTCGAGGACCTAAAAGAGGGCATGGAGGAGAGCTTCTCCAAGGTCATCAGCGAGCAGGATGTTGACCAGTTCGCTATTCTGTCCGGCGACCGCAATCCGGTGCATCTGAGCGACGAATTCGCCGCCGGCACGATTTTCAAGAAGCGGATCGCTCATGGGTTCCTGACCGGCAGCCTGATCTCCACCGTGCTCGGTACGAAGCTTCCGGGACCTGGCTGCATCTATCTCGGTCAGGATCTGAAGTTCATGGCGCCGGTCTATCTCGGCGACGAGGTCACAGCGACGGTCACCATTCAGGGGCTCGATCCCGACAAGCGTCGCGTCGTGTTGAATTGCGTATGCAGCGTCGATGGCAAAGCGGTCCTGACGGGCGTGGCCGTGGTTATGGTCGACAGCCGCGAGAAGAAGAAGCGGTAGAAGCCTCGCTACGCGACGCTGAGGGATGTGAAAAATGGATGTTATTCGCGGCTGGCAGAATGTGCCGGCTTCAGCGAAGGGCGCGGTGCTTGCCATCGGCAATTTCGACGGTGTGCATCGCGGCCATCAGATGGTGCTCCGCCGGGCCATGGAGATCGCCAAGGCGGAAGGCCGCCAGGCCGGCACGATTCTGTTCGAGCCGCACCCGGTGGAGTATTTCGCGCCCGAAAAGCCGTTCTTTCGTCTGACGCCCCTGGACGTAAAGCTCGAGCTGCTCGAGGAGCTAGGGCTGGATCAGGCGGTGGTCCTTGATTTCGACGCCGAGCTTTGCGCGCTGACCGCCCAGGAGTTCGCCGAGCAGGTGATTTCCGAAGGCATCGGCGCCCATCACATCGTGGTTGGCTACGACTTCAAATACGGCAAGGGCCGCGGCGGCTCCACCGAGGATCTGAAGCGCATGGGCGAAGAGCTGGGCTTCGGTGTGTCCGTGGTCGACCCCGTCAGCGGTGGCGGCTCGACGTATTCCTCGAGCCGGGCGCGCGATCATCTGCGCCGCGGGGAACTGCGCGAGGCAGGCGAAACCCTGGGGTATTGGTGGCGGGTCCGTGGTGCTGTCGAGGCCGGCGCCGGGCGCGGCAAGGGGCTCGGCTTTCCCACGGTCAATCTCGAGCTTAGGCCGGGTCAGGCTCTGGCCCATGGCATCTATGCCGTACGCGTCGTCGTCGACGACAAGACCTATGCTGCGGCGGGCTATCTGGGCGAACGTCCGACTTTCGGTGCAGGGCCTCCCATATTCGAGGCGTTCCTGTTCGATTTCGAAGGCGATCTCTACGGCAAGGACATCGAGATCGTCTTCGTCGAGCATATCCGCGAGGACGAGACGTTTGAGACGCCAGAGGCCCTGGCGGAGCAGATGGATCGGGACTGCAGGAAGATCGAGCAAATTCTGCGCGACGCCCCGGCCAGCCCCGTCGTTGGCGGCATCTAGGCACCGACATTTTGAGAGACCGCAGGTCACACCCTTCGAGACGGACCTTCGGTCCCCTTAGGGTGAGGCGCCCAAGGTCAGGACTGTTCCAGGCCCGAATCCTTTGACTGTCTCCTCATGGTGAGGGCGCGAGAAGCGCGCGTCTCGAACCATGCAGGCCCTGAGCGGAGCCACCGCTCTTCTCTGGATTGTCTTTTGTCCGGTTGCTAGAAGGCGGAGAGTTTCGAGCCCGACGACGCGAACCGAAGCATACTCATCATGGCGAAGGATGATGCGGCGCCGAAAAAGCGCGCCGCCAGCAAAGCTGCATCTGCCAGAAAGCCTGCCAAGGTGAGCGCCAAAGGCCGGAAGCCTAGCGCTGCGCCGGCCACCACCACGGAAAACTCGGCGGTGAAGAGTTCTGCGGCCATGCAGGACGCTGTGAAGAAGGCGGCTGCGACGAAGGCAGCCAAGCGGCCGGCGACCAAGGCGGGTGCCCGGAAGAGGTCTGCGGAATCGGCCAAAAGCTCGGCAGCCCCGGGAAAGACGGCGCCGGCTGGGCAGCGGGTAAGCCGGGCAGGGACGGCATCGAAGACCACGGCCAAGGGAATTGAGAAGGCAACGCGTTCGGGGAAGGCAGGGCGTCAGACCAAGCCTTCGGCACCGGCACGCAGAAAAACCCCACCAGCCAGTCGGTCGGCAGCGAGCCCTGGGACCCGAAAGGCATCGGGAGTCCCGGCCGCTGAGACGAGCCCTGCATCAACCCAGGGTTCATCAGGAAAGGATTCCCCTGCCAGAAGCTCAGCGGCGAAGTCGGCTTCGAAAGCGACGACGACGTCCGCCAGAACATCATCCAAGGCATTTGGAAAGGCATCTGGGAAGAACCCTGCCATGCCTGCAGGGAAGGCCTCAGCCAAGGTAAATACTGCTCCCAGAACGCAAGCCACGGCTCGATCCAAGGCTCGGCCCATGCCAGAGCGGGCGGCAAGGCCGGCTTCTGGGGTGCAATCCCCAGGAACCGTTGCCACATCTCAGGCCAGACCATCAGCGGCGAAACGGGCTCCGGTTCAGGCTGCCAATAAGACGGCGAAGTCCAGGCAGGGGGAGACGAAGGCGTCGAAGCCGGGTAAGAAGCGTGCCCAGAAGGTGCAGGCGAAGTCACCTCCGGCGCGGGATGCTGCCGTTCGGAAGGCTTCCCGGCCTCCGTCGGATCCCAGACCGCCAACGCACGATCCATCGCTTCAAAGAAATTCTTCAAAGATGACTACTCCACCAGCCGATAAATCAGAGCTTGCCTCAAATAAGACCGCGGAGCCAGCCTCCGGCGGCAAAGAAGACAAGGGCCGCAACTGGAGCGAGACGCTCTTCCTGCCGAAGACCGACTTCCCCATGAAGGCCGGCCTGCCCAAGCGCGAGCCGGAGCTGATCGCCCGCTGGAACGAGATCGAGCTCTATAAGCGCCTGCGAGACGAGGCGAGGGGGCGCGGCAAGTTCGTGCTCCATGACGGCCCGCCCTACGCCAACGGCAATCTTCATATCGGCCACGCCCTCAACAAGACGTTGAAGGATGTGGTCGTCCGCTCCCAAGGCATGATGGGCAAGGATGCGCCCTACGTGCCGGGCTGGGACTGCCACGGCCTGCCCATCGAGTGGAAGGTCGAGGAAGGCTTTCGCGAGAAGGGCAAGAACAAGGACGAGATCCCGATCAACTCTTTCCGGCGCGTCTGCCGGGAGTTCGCCGACAAATGGGTGAAGATCCAGTCCGAGGAATTCCAGCGGCTGGGCATGCTCGGCGACTGGGACAATCCCTATACGACCATGGCCTTCGAGGCCGAAGCGATCATCGCCGAAGAGCTGATGAAATTCGCTCTGAACGGCTTGCTCTATCGCGGCTCCAAGCCGGTCATGTGGTCGGTCGTGGAGAAGACGGCGCTCGCAGAGGCCGAGGTCGAATATCAGGAGGTCGTGTCCGACACGATCTTCGTGAAGTTCCCCGTGACCGACGGCCCCGCCGATCTCGCTGGCGCCTCCGTCGTCATCTGGACCACCACGCCCTGGACCATCCCCGGCAACCGGGCCATCGCCTATTCGCCCAACATCGAATACGGCCTCTACGAGGTCACCGATGCGCCTGCGGACAACTGGGCCAAGGTCGGCGATAAGCTGATCCTTGCCGACGCCCTTGCGGAGAACCTCAAGACCGCCGCGCGGATCGAAGAGTGGAAGCGCCTGTACTCCATTTCTTCCGATACTCTGAAATACTCGCATGCAGCCCATCCGTTGAGTGGGCGAGGCTACGATTTCCGTGTTCCACTTCTGCCCGGCGATCACGTCACCGCCGAGACCGGTACCGGCTTCGTGCACACGGCGCCCGGCCACGGCATGGAGGATTTCGAGCTCTGGGAAGACAAAAAGCGCCTACTGGAAGAGCGTGGCATCGACACGGCCATCCCGTTCACCGTGGACGCCGACGGCTTCTTCACCGATCAGGCTCACGGCTTCGCAGGCAAACGCGTTCTCACCGATAAGGGCGAGAAGGGCGACGCCAACGAGAGCGTCATCGCCGCGTTGAAGGACGCCGACGCGCTCGTCGCCCGCGGCAAGCTTCGCCACGACTATCCCCATTCCTGGCGTTCCAAGAAGCCGGTGATCTTTCGCAATACGCCGCAATGGTTCATCGCCATGGATGAGCCCATCGACGGTAGTGTGGATAGCTTGCGCGACCGGGCACTGCGCTCCATCCGCGAGACCCGCTTTGTGCCGGCCTCCGGCGAGAACCGTCTGCGCGGCATGGTGGAGTCCAAGCCTGACTGGGTGGTCTCCCGCCAGCGCGCCTGGGGCGTGCCCATAACCGTTTTCCGTCACGCGGAGCGGGGCGACATCGCGCCGGGGCCGAAATTCGGCCATTCGGAAGAGCTTGTCGCGCGCATCGGGGATGCTTTCCGCACCGAAGGCGCCGATGCGTGGTTCGCCGATGGGGCCAAGGAACGCTTCCTGAGCGGCCTCGTGGACGATCCGGCCCAGTGGGAGAAGGTCGACGACATTCTCGATGTCTGGTTCGATTCCGGCTCCACCCATGCCTTCGTGCTGGAGCAGCGCGAAGACCTGAAATGGCCGGCCTCGCTCTATCTGGAAGGCTCCGACCAGCATCGCGGCTGGTTCCAGTCCTCCATGCTGGAAGCCTGCGGCACGCGCGGCCGCGCGCCCTACGAGGCCGTGCTGACCCACGGCTTCACCATGGACGAGCAGGGCCGGAAGATGTCGAAATCCGCCGGCAACACCACTGCGCCACAGGACGTCATCAAGCAGTCCGGCGCCGAGATCATACGCCTCTGGGCCATGTCCTCGGACTATTGGGAGGATCTGCGCATCGGCCCGGAGATCCTGAAGGCCAATGTCGACGCGTACCGGAAGCTCAGGAACGCCATCCGCTTCATGCTCGGCAATCTCGCTCATTACCGGGACGATCTCCGGGTTTGCCCCGGCGATATGCCGGAGCTGGAGCGTTACATGCTGCATCGGCTGGCGGAGCTGGATGCCCAGGTCCGGGCGAACTACAACGCCTTCGACTTCAAGCGGGTCTTCCAGGCGCTGTTCAATTTCTGCGTCAACGACCTGTCGGCCTTCTATTTCGATATCCGGAAGGACGGGCTCTATTGCGAGCCCTACGACAGCCTGACCCGCCGGTCGGCTCTGACAGTGCTCGATCAACTCTTCAATACGCTCACCGCCTGGCTCGCCCCCATGCTCTGCTTCACCATGGAGGAGGCTTGGCTGAACCGCTATCCGAGCGACAAGGGTTCGGTCCATCTGCGCCACTTCCCCGATATCCCAGAAGAATGGCTGGACGAGGAACTGGACCAGAAATGGCGGAAGGTCCGTCAGATCCGCCGCGTGGTGACGGGCGCGCTCGAGATCGAGCGGAAAGAGCACCGCATCGGCGCCAGCCTCGATGCGGCGCCCAAGGTCTATATCGCCGATCAGGATCTGCGCGCCGCGCTCTCCGGCCTCGATCCGGCGGAAATCTTCATCACCTCCGATGCGCGCCTCCTCATGGGCGAAGGATCGGACGACGCCTTCCGCCTGGACGAGGTGCCCGGTGTTGCCGTCGAGGTGGAGCTGGCCGAGGGGAAGAAATGTGCCCGCTCCTGGAAGATCTCCGAAGAGGTGGGCTCAGATCCGGACTACCCCGATCTCAGCCCGCGCGATGCGGAAGCGGTGCGCCAGTTCGAACGCCGCCAAGCCGAAGCGGCGGAGTAGGGGGCGAAGATGGCCATGGAGCAGGAAGACATGGAAGGCCGCGCGCCGGCTGTGCCCATGCAATGGGCGCATTTCAAGCTCGGCATGATCGTGGCCGTCATTGCTCTGGTCCTCGACCAGGCGAACAAGCTCTGGCTGATCTTCTCCTACGATATCGCGGAGAAGGCGCCCGTGAGCCTCGCCCCGTTCTTCGACCTGGTCATGGTGTGGAACCGCGGCATCAGCTACGGGCTGCTCCAGCAGGAGTCCGATTTCGGCCGCTGGGCACTGATCGTCTTCGCCTTCGGTGTCTCCATCGGCCTCGCCCTATGGCTGTTCCGCCTGGAGACGCGGCTTGCCGCCATCTCCGTGGGGCTGATTATCGGCGGCGCCATCGGTAACGCTATCGACCGCATCGCCTACGGCGCCGTGGCCGATTTCTACTCGATGCAGATCTTCGGATTCGACTGGTACGTGTTCAACCTTGCCGATTGCTGGGTGGTTGTCGGGGTCGTCGGCCTTCTTTATGACTCTTTGTTCGGGCACCATAAAAAGGTCTCAAACCGTTCTAAAATGTAGGAAAATCTTGGGTCTACCCGGGTTTTATCCGACGACTTTTGAGGGAATTGTGGGGCAACGCCTGCTGAAAGCCGGAATTTTTGGCGACTCGCGACTTGCGCGCGGGATCCTTGCTGCGTGCCTTTCCGGTTGCGTGCTGACCCTCGGCGGCTGCGGCGGCGTGGAGTTCCAGGGCAAGATTTTCGACTATGCCGGCCTGTCTGGTGAGCGCCAGCAGGAGGACGTGCAGATGTCCGAACGCGCGCCCCTCGTGATCCCGCCGAACACAAATCACCTTCCGCCTCCTGGCTCCGGCCCGGCCACGCCCAGCGCCTGGCCCACGAACCCGGAAGTGGCGGCCCGCGAAGCCCAGCAGCAGCAGGCGGCCGCGGAGAAGAAGGACGCCGAGACCCAGGATCCGCTCAATCCTTACGCCGGCAAGCCGACCTTGCTGGATAAGTTGTTCGGCCGCGACAAGGAGCCGGCGCCTGAGGTGGCCGCCGTTCCCGAGCCCGATCCCTCTGCCGCCATTCCGCCGGTCAACCGCAGCGGTCAGAGCGCGCCTCAGCGCAATGCCTACAAGCCTCCCACCGAGGGCCCGGCGCCTAGGCCTAGCGAGGAAGAGGAAGAGCCCAAGGCTTCCACCTACGAGTCCGTCAACGATGGCTCCTACCGGGGCATGTAATGCACTCTTCGAAGTTGGTTGCTCTGCTCGCCGGCCCGTTGCTGGCGATGCAACTCCTCACGTCGTTTTTCACGCCGCTCTCGCCCGCACGGGCTGAGGAGGCGGCCGATCCGGCAAAGCCAAAATGCGAGATTGCAGAGGTCAACCCCGTGACCGGCCACGCCATCTGCATCAAGCCGATCGGCGCGCCAGTCGAAATGCCGCCGCCCGAGGAAGAGGTCTCCGAGGATTGCCAGCCCGGCGACGAGTCCACGGAGGATTGGAGCTGGAGCTCCAAATGCCGCCCCGAAACCGTGGGTCAATGACCGATCCGTTAGGTGTACCGGGTTTTCTTCCGTGCTATCACCTTGCCCATGAAAACACCCGTTCAAGGGGCGCCTAAACCGGCTCAAGCCGCGCGCCCCGCCGCAAGCCAGTCAACAATGACCGAAGGGCTGATCCCGGCCGATGGCGGCCTGGGACGCAAGGTCCACGAGTTCTTCCTGGAGAACGGCCTGCAGGTCGTGGTGATCCCCGATCACCGCGCGCCCGTCGCCACCCAGATGCTCTGGTACAAGGTCGGCAGTGCCGACGACCCCAAGGGCATTTCCGGGCTGGCTCATTTCGTCGAGCATCTGATGTTCAAGGGCACAGAGGCGAACCCACCCGGCCAGTTCGCCAAGGTCGTGGCGCGCAATGGCGGCGAGTTCAACGCCTTCACCCGCAACGACGTCACCGCCTATTTCGAGCGCGTCGCCAAGGACCGCCTGCCCACGGTCATGGCGCTTGAGGCCGACCGCATGATCAATCTGCGCTTTTCCGCCGAAGAGGTGAAAAGCGAGCGCGACGTGGTGCTCGAGGAGCGCCGCTCGCGGGTGGAGAACGCCCCCAACGCGATTCTCCAGGAGCGCATGATGGCTGCGCTCTTCCCCGGCCATCCATACGGCATCCCCGTGATCGGCTGGTACGAGGAGATCGAAGGCTTCTCGCCGGAAGCCGCGGTCGAGTTCTACAAGCGCTACTACGCGCCCAACAACGCCGTGCTGGTCATTGCCGGCGACGTCACGCCCGAAGAAGTGCGCACGCTGGCGGAGGAGACCTTTGGTCCGATCCCCGCAAGCGACCTGGAGCCGGTCCACGTGCGCCCGGTGACCGCAGCACCCACCGAGCCGGCCGTCATCCACGTTGCGGATCCGCGCGCCGGACGCATCACCGTGCAGCGCTACTTCCCGGTCCCGAGCTACCCTTCCGCCAAGCCAGGCGAAGCCGAGGCGCTCGATCTCATGATGCGCATCGTCACCGGCGGTGCGGCCGGCAAGCTCTATCGCCGTCTCGTGGTGGAGGAGAAGCTGGCGGCCACGGCAGGCGGCGGCTATGTCCGGCCCCTTCGCGATGCTGGCATGCTGGCCTTCGACGCCATCGCCGCTGAAGGGGTAAGCGCCGAGGAGCTTGAGGCGGCGCTGACCCGGTTCATCGCGGAGCTTCGCGAGGGCAACATCACCGAGGCCGATCTGACCCGCGCCAAATCCGCCTATCTGGCTCAGTTCGTTTACGCCGCCGACAGCCAGGACGAGCTGGCGGCCCATTATGGCGGGTTCCTCTCCGCCGGCCTGACCCTCGATCAGATCGAGACCTGGCCGGAGCGGATCGACCAGGTCACCGTGGCCGATATCGAGAAGGTCGCGGCAACCTATCTGGACCCGGCGCGTTCCGTGACGGGCATCCTGGAGCCCTCCGCCGAATCTCTGGCCGCTTAGAACCGAAGCTCAGCGCCGACCCCATGGATATTCAACGCATCACAAGCCCCGGCGGGATCACGGCCTTCCTGGTCGAGCATCACGATAACCCGCTCATCGCCCTCCGCTTCGCCTTCCGCGGCGGCTCCGCCCAGGACCCTGAAGGCAAGGGCGGGCTCTCCTATTTCGTCACCGGCATGATGGATGAGGGCGCCGGCGACATGGATGCGGCCGCCTTCCAGGAGAAGGAGCAGGAACTCGCGGTCCATATGGACTTCAACACCTCCCGCGATCTCGTCACCTGCAGCTATCAGACCCTGACGGCGCGGAAAGACGATGCCTTCGATCTCTTGAAGACCGTGCTGACCGAGCCGCGCTTCGATGCGGATGCGACGGAGCGCGTGAAGGGACAGATCCTGGCCGGGCTGAAGCTGGACCAGAACAATCCGGTCAATGTCGCGTCGCGCGCCTGGAGCGAGCTCGCCTTCGACGGCCACCCCTATAGCCTGCCCATCAAGGGCAGCTTCGACACCGTGCCGGCCATCATGCCGGAGGATCTCAAAAGCTACGCCAACAGGGTTTTCGCCCGGAACAATCTCATCGTCGTCGCCGTCGGCGATATCGATCCCGAGACCCTGGCCAAGGATCTCGACCACATCTTCGGCGGCCTGCCGGAGAAGTCGGAGCTCGCGTCCGTGCCCGATGCGAAGCTGGTCTCAGGCCCGGTCCGCGAGATTGTCGAGATGGACATTCCCCAGTCGATCGTCCAGTTCGGCCAGCAAGGCGTCATGCGTTCCGACCCGGAGTTTCTGCCGGCCTACGTGCTGAACTACATTATCGGTGGCGGCGGTTTTAATAGCCGGCTCATGGAGGAGGTCCGCGTGAAGCGCGGGCTCGCCTATTCGGTCAACTCCCACCTTTTCCCGTTCCAGCACGCTGCCGTCTTCATGGGCCGCGTCGCCACCAAGAACGAGGCGGTCGCCGAGTCCTTGAGCGTCATCAAGCAGGAGCTGTCCCGCATCGCCGAAGAGGGCCCGACGGAAGACGAGCTGGACGACGCCAAGCGCTATCTCACCGGCGCCTATGCGCTCCGTTTCGACTCCTCAAGCTCCATCGCCAACCAGCTCCTCTTCCTGGAGGTGGAAGGGCTGGGCGTCGATTACGTGCATGAGCGCAACGATCTCATCGAGGCGGTGACCCTGGAAGACGTGAAGCAGGTGGCCCACCGCATGCTGGGAACGGACCGGCTCATCACCACCATCGTCGGCAAGCCGGTCGAGGCGGAGGCCGACCCGTCGCTGGGCGAAATGGCATAGCGGCAGAACACAAAGACATCAGACAAGAGCAGGGCAGGACGACATGGCATTCAAACAAGGGATCGAAGGCTGTCTGGAGCAGGGCATTGGCGCAGGCGGACTCTCCGCGGATGTGCTCGACCAGTATCTGGAGAAGCTCGGCCCCCGCATGCATTCGCTCCATGAGGCATACGAATCTGGCTCCCTGCCGATCCTGCGCGTAGCAGAGCGCCGCGACGACATCGAGCCGATGCGTGAAGCCTTCGGAAAGCTCACGGAAGGCGCCAAGACCATCGTCTTCTTCGGCACCGGCGGGTCCAGCCTCGGCGGCCAGACCATCGCCCAGCTCGGCGGATGGGGCATTCCAGGTGACAATGGCGACCGGACGGGACCGAACCCGCGCACCCGCTTCTACGACAATCTCGATGCCCGCACCCTGGAGCGCGCGCTCGCTAATCTGGATCTGGAGACCACTCGCTTCATCCTGATCTCCAAATCCGGCGGCACGCCGGAGACCCTGGTGCAGTCCATGGCGGCGCTTCAGGCCGTGCGGCACGCAGGTCTTGAGGACAAGGCGAACCAGCTCTTCCTCGGCCTCACGGAGCCCGCGCAAGACGGCAAGAAGAATGGCCTACGGGATCTGTGCGATGCGTTCGGCATCCCGACCTTGCCCCACGATACGGGCATCGGCGGCCGCTTCTCAGCGCTCACCAATACCGGCCTCCTGGCCGCGCTCGCCCGGGGTATCGATCCGGTCGAGATCCGCGAAGGCGCGAGCCAGGTCGTCTCGGCGCTGATGTCCGACAAGAACCCGACCGATTTTGCGCCTGCCATCGGGGCGGCGCTGCAGATCGGGCTTGCCAAGGAGAAGGGTGTGAAGGCGACCGTCATGCTTCCCTATTCCGACCGTCTGGGCCGCTTCGCCGCCTGGTTCGTCCAGCTCTGGGGCGAAAGCCTCGGCAAATCGGGCGAGGGGACCACGCCCGTGGCCGCCCAAGGACCGGTCGACCAGCACAGCCAGCTCCAGCTCTATCTCGACGGCGCCGAGCAGCATCTCATCACCGTGCTGCGCCCCGGCGGGGCGGGCACGGGTCCCCGCATCGCGCCGGACCTCGCCAAGACGGCCCACGCCGACTATCTCGCCGGCAAGACCGCGGGCGATCTCGTCGCCGCCCAGCAGAAGGCCATTCCGCAAGCCCTGATCGATGCGGGCCGCGCCGTGCGGACGATCGATATCGAGACCCTGGACGCCAAGGCCCTCGGCGCGCTTCTCATGCATTTCGTGCTGGAGACGATCCTCTCCGCCCACCTTCTGGACGTCGATCCGTTTGACCAGCCGGCCGTGGAAGCCGGCAAGGTGCTCACCCGGAAATATCTGGGGGCTTAGGGGACCGGTGGAAAACTTTTCCGCCCCTTCGCCAAGCCGCATTTGAGGCGTTAATCCTGGGCCATGTCGCAGCCCGGACAGATTCGCCAGCTCCCGCCCGACCTTGTGAACCGCATTGCGGCCGGTGAGGTCGTCGAGCGCCCGGCGAGCGTCGTGAAGGAGCTGGTGGAGAACGCCATCGATGCCGGCGCCACCCGTATCGATATCTCGGCCACAGGCGGCGGTCTCGGCCTGATCCGCGTCGCCGATGACGGGCGCGGCATGGACGCCGAAGATCTTCAGCTCGCCGTGGAGCGCCACGCAACCTCCAAGCTTGCCGACGAGACACTGTCTCAAATCGCCACCCTTGGCTTCCGGGGGGAGGCGCTGCCCTCCATCGGCTCCGCGGCGCGGCTCACGATCCAGAGCCGGGCGGAAGGTGCGCGCCACGCCCACGAGATCACCGTCGATGCGGGCGAGAAATCGCCCCTGAAGCCGGCTGCCCTCAATGCCGGCACCACCGTCGAGGTGCGCGACCTCTTCTACGCGACGCCCGCCCGCCTGAAATTCATGAAGTCGGAGCGGTCCGAGACCGCTGCCATCACAGATACCGTCAAACGCCTGGCCCTCGCCCAGCCCGAGGTCGGTCTCAGCCTCACCTTCGGAAGCCGCGCATCCTTGCGTCTGCCCCCCTGCCAGCCGGGCCTGCTGGACGATGCGCTCGCCAGGGTGGGGCGCATTCTGGGCGACGATTTCGTGCGTGACGCCATGCCCGTGAAGCTGACCCGGAACGGCATTACCCTCCAGGGTTTCGCCGGCCTGCCGACGCTTCATCGCCCCAACGGCATGCAGCAATATCTCATCGTCAACGGCCGGCCCGTGAAGGACAAGCTGCTCGGCGGTGCAGTGCGCGCAGCCTATGGCGACTACATCCCCGCCGGCCGCTTCCCGCTGCTGGTCCTCTACGTGACCCTTCCTCCGCAAGAGGTGGATGTGAACGTCCACCCGGCCAAGGCGGAGCTGCGCTTTCGAGACGCCCAGACCGTACGCGGCATGATCGTCTCAGGCCTGCGCGATGCCTTGAGCGCCGCCGGCCACCGCGCCACCAACACCCTGTCCGACGTGGCGCTCGCGCGCTTGAGCGAGCGGGTAAACGGCCCCATCAACGGTGGCGCCCCCGGTCACTACGCGCCGTCGAACCAGCCCTACCGCGCGCCCGACCGCCGCTTCTACGGGATGGCGGAAGCGGCCCAGAGTCCGCTGGCCGAGATCGACCGGCCGAGCGCCGACACCCGCGCCAGCTACGAACCTGCGCCGGAGGCTGCTCCGGATCAGCCGGCGGTGCAGTATCCGCTCGGCGCGGCAAGGGCCCAGCTCCACGACATGTTCATCGTCGCCGAGACCGAGGACTCACTCGTCATCGTCGACCAGCATGCGGCCCATGAGCGCCTCGTCTATGAGCGCCTGAAGAAGAGCTACGCCAATGGCGGCATCGCCCGCCAGATGCTGCTGATCCCGGAGATCGTCGAGCTGGACGAGGAGCGCACCGCACGGCTGCTTGAGGCGGCCGAGAAGCTCGAGACCCTCGGCCTCGTGATCGAGCCCTTCGGCGGCGGTGCCATTGCGGTGCGCGAGACGCCGGCCATCCTCGGCCAGGGTGACGTCAAAGGCCTGGTGACCGATCTCGCCGACGAGCTGGGTGAGGAAGACGACGACGCCCAGCTCCTTTCCGAACGTCTCGACCACGTGCTCGCCACCATGGCCTGCCACGGCAGCGTGCGGGCCGGGCGCCGGCTGAACGGCGAGGAGATGAACGCGCTGCTTCGCGATATGGAGAAGACGCCCCATTCCGGCCAGTGCAATCATGGCCGGCCGACTTATGTGGAGCTGTCACTCGCCGAGATCGAGAAGCTCTTTTCGCGCCGCTAGAAAGCTGCATTTCCCTGCTTCGAATGCTAGCGTCCGGAGCTTCTTCGAGGCTCGCGCGCAAGGAATAGACGGGGACCGGTCGCGATCATGTTCGCCAATAAAAAGCTGCGCCGCTGGACCATCGGCATCGCCGGTGTGACCGCTATCGTCGCGGGCAGTTGGGCGCTGGTGGATTACCTGAAGGACCGGCGCACCGAGCGCATCTACAACGCCGAGCTTGAGAAGGTCGTGGCCCTGGGCGATCTCGCCAGGGAAGAGGAGTTCCACGCCAAGCTCGACCGCATGCGCGACTTCATCAACGATCACAGCGACCACCGCATGGGCAAGGAGTTCTGGCGGCTCCACGCCCAGGCCGATGGCATTGGCTATCTGCAGCGCATCCGGGCCCACGCAGAGGGCGAGTCCGACGAGCCCGCGCCCATGGATTGCAGCACCCGCTCCAACCTCATGAGCAAGATGCTGCAGGACCAGGGCTACGAGACCCGCATCGTCGCCCTGTTCGACACGGACAAGACCACCCGCTCCCACACGGTTGTCGACATCCTGAACCCTGAGACCGGCCGCTGGGAGACCCAGGACCCGGACTACGATCTATTCTGGAAATCCACCAAGACGGGCGAGCGCATCTCCATCGCCGATGAGAGCGGGGATCTGGACGCCATCCTGCCCTGCGGGCCGACCCATTGCGGCTGGGACAATGTCGGCCGGGACGGTCAGAAGGCCACCACCGTGAAGCTGATGCTCGACATCATCGGCATCACCCGTAAAGGCAAGGATGTGCGCTACGCGGTCTATTCGCCCCGCGCCAACCTGGACGCCACTTTCGAGCAAGGAGGTGAGAAGGGCCGGTTCTGCGAGGTGCACGAGAAGCGCTGCCGCGACGGCTTCGTCGCCATCGGCGGTCACGCAGCGCTGGAGCAGAAGCTCTACCGCTAGGCGTTCCGCCTACTCCTGCTCGAGCTCCGAGACCACGGAAGGCCCGAGAAACGCATCGTCCGCGTGCGCCAGCTCCTCGCCTTCGATCGCGTCCTGAGACCCCAGGCTGATATGGGCGATCTGGAGAATGTGCCCCGCCGGCGTCTTGAACAGGGTGTAGTGGATCTCCATCGGATCCTCGCCGGACCGGCAGCCCGTGAACAGCCGCCGCACGATCACGTTCTGGATCTTGTCGCCCTTCTTCTTCCCCGAGATGAAGCGTGCATCGCAGGCGGACGAATCGTCGGCCATGATCTGGTCGACCGCTTCATCGAGATCGACATCGGCCATATCCTTGTAGCCCGCCAGCGCCCCGATGATCCCGTTGTCATAGGTCCAGACGACGTCGAACCCTTGCATGGGATTCTCCGACGGATCGAGGATTCGGTACTTCGTGATGCCGGCATCGGCGAGCAGGTTGGAGGCGAACACGACCGCCTCGCTGCCCGTGAACAGCTGATGGTCGCCGCCTTCGGAATCCTCATCCGAAGTGTCGTCCGCGGCGGCCTCGATCTCCGGGTCCGCGTTCGCTTGAAGCCCTGCGAAATCGCTATTGCCGCCGCTCGTGCGGTCTATGCTACGCGGCGTACCGGTGACGTCTGCCGAAGCCACACCCGCAAAGAGGATGGAAACGGAAAGACAGGCTGCGACAATCGCAGAGCGCGCGCAAAGGCGCGAAATTAGCTCAGCGGAACGCATCGAACACTCCCAGCCACACGCGAAGCCCCTCGATCTACTAAAACACGACCAGCAGGCCCCTGCCATGGTCGTTAGGGCTCAAGTCACGTTCCGCGCAGCAGTGTGATCCTCGTGTCACCATAGTCCCGCTCGTCGAGCGTCTCGAACGCGCACGGAATCTCTAGGGTGAGCCCGCTTTTTTCCTCCAGGACGGCGATCGCGTCGGGGGCGAGCCAGCCCCCTTCTGCGAGGCTGGCAAGGGCTTTCTCGCCCAGACCCTTCCCGTAGGGCGGATCGAGGAAGACAAGATCGAACGGCGTCATGGTGCCGACAGGACCGAGCCGCGTGGCGTCCCGCCGCCAGATCTTGCTGGCCCCTGTCAGGCCCAGCGCCTCGACATTGCGCCGGATCGCGGCCCGCGCCCCTGCCGCCTCGTCGATGAAGCAGCAGAACCGCGCGCCCCGGGAGAGCGCCTCCAGGCCTAGCGCGCCGGAACCCGCGAACAAGTCCAGCACCCGCGCATCGTCGAAATCGACGCCCATCCCGTGCTCCAGCACATTGAACAGCGCCTGGCGCACCTTGTCCGAGGTCGGCCGCGTGGCGTCGCCCTTGGGCGCCACGAGGGTATGGGAGCGAAACCGGCCGGAGACGATCCGCATGGCCTAGCGCTTCGCCTTCCGGCGGTTCTGGGGTCCGCGCGGTGAATGGGGTTTGCCCTGCTTACCCGGTGTCGGTCGCTTGCCGCCTTCCTTGGTGGGCGCGCGCAGGCCCAGCTCCTGGGCGAGCTTCACGCCCAGATGGCTGACCAAGGCCTTCGCTCCCACCTCCTGGATCGCGCCCGGCGCCAGCTCCCCCAGCTGGAACGGCCCGAAGGAGATGCGGATCAGCCGGTTCACCTTCAGCCCGAGATGCTCCAGGAGCCGCTTCACCTCCCGGTTCTTGCCCTCCCGGATTCCGATGGCGAGCCAGATATTGCCGCCCTGCACCCGCTCGATCGACGCCTCGACGGGGCCGTAGGCAATGCCGTCGATGGTGACGCCCGCGCGAATCTCCTCCAGCTGCTCATCGCTCACCTGGCCGTAGGCCCGCACCCGATAGCGCCGCAGCCAGCCGGTCGAAGGCAGCTCCAGATGCCGGGCGATGGCGCCGTCCGTGGTGAGCAGCAGGAGCCCTTCCGTGGCGATATCCAGCCGGCCGATGGAGATCACCCGGGGCAGCTCCGGCGGCAGCGCCTCGAACACGGTCTTCCGGCCCTGCTCGTCCTTATGGCTCGTCACCAGCCCCTTCGGCTTGTGATAGCGCCACAGCCGCGGCGTCTCGGCCTCGGGCAGGGCCTTGCCGTCCACCGTCACCTTGTCCTTTTCCGTGACGACGCAGGCCGGCGTCGCCAGCACCTTGCCGTTCACGGCGACGCGGCCCTCTTCGATGAGCTTCTCCGCATCCCGCCGGGAGCACAGCCCCGCCCGCGCAATCAGCTTGGCGATGCGCATGCGGGCAGGAGCATCGGGGGCTTCAGCGCCTTCACCCTGTTGCTTTTGCGATTCTTGATCCGCTTGTGTCATGAGGCGCATATGACGTGGATGAGCAACAAATTGAAAGCCCTCAGGATGCCGGAGCGGGAGGAAGATGGACGCGGAGCGCCGGATCGGCGCCCTCCCATGGAGCTCGCTCTTGGCGAGGCCGAGAAGGCCGCCGCCGCAGGCGAGGTGCCCGTGGGCGCCGTGATCGTCTCTGCAGAGGGCGAGATCCTGGCCGCCGCCGGCAACCGCCCCAGGGCGGCGAACGACCCGACGGCCCATGCGGAGCTGCTGGCGATTCGGGAGGCCTGCGCCAAGCTGGGCTCCGAGCGGCTGATCGATTGCGATCTCTACGTGACCCTGGAGCCCTGCGCCATGTGCGCCGCGGCGATCTCGTTTGCGAGGGTAAGGCGGCTCTATTTCGGGGCCTACGATCCCAAGGGCGGCGGCGTGGAGCACGGCCCGCGCTTCTTTGCGCAACCCACCTGCCACCACGCGCCGGAGGTTATCGGCGGGCTGAACGAAACCCGCGCCTCGGAGCTTCTGAAGGACTTCTTCGCCGAGCGGCGGTGAGTGTCAGGGGCCACATGGTTCGAGACGCGGGCTACGCCCGCCCTCACCATGAGGAGAAAGGTCAGCGATTCTGGCCAGAAGGCAGCGAGCAGATCGTTTCACCTCACCCTGAGGGGCGCGGAACGCGCCGTCTCGAAGGGTGCAGGCCCGTGCGCAAAACACCTTCGTCATTGCCGGGCTCGACCCGGCAATCCATGCCGTTCCCTCTCGGCTTGAGCCCCGGGTCAGCAATGATCGCCGAACGCGCTGCACGGCAACGGCGTGGATGCCCGGATCAAGTCCGGGCATGACGACAGAGTTTGCGGCGGCCGGGTCAGACCAACCAATAACGATGTGAAGTGGAGAAAGCCCCTACCGCTGATTCGGCATGGGGTTGGCTTCGGGCTTCAGCCAGATCGAGGGCGACTGCGACCGGCGCAGGGCCTGATTCTCGATATTACCCGGCTCGTAGGGCACGAAGCCGAAATAGGAATCCCAGCGCGGCCCGCGGCGGATCACATAGGGATATTGCGGCGTGCGGCCCCGCTCGAAGATCTTGGCTTTCGTCACCGGCGAAGCATGCTCAGGCGCTGAAAGCGACAGCGGCCCGGCTTCGGCAGGCTTCGGGGCAATCGCGGTCAGGCAGAAAGCCACCAGGGCAAAGCCGAAAACGGCTGCCAGCTGCCCGATTTCCAAAAAGCTCCGCGCCATGAAGTCCTCCGCAAGTTTCGCAAATCAAACCGCAAGCTAGGCCTGCCGGTCCCAATTGGCAATGAGCCTTGCACGAAACCGTGGAGAAAGTGCGAATCTGCAACGGTTTGTTTCTGAAGGCAGGGCGTTGGCCCACGGCAAGACCGTCATCCCAGCGAAAGCCGGGATCCAATAACCACCGAAATTCGTGAGACGCAAAGGCAAGGGGTTACTGGATCGCCCGGTCAAGCCGGGCGATGATCGACAACAACGGAGAGGTGCCTAAACGCTTTCGGCCCATTCTATGAATTTCTTCCAAGGAATCTTTTTGCCCTTGCCTCGGTGCGTGCGGCCTTTGCACCACTCGAGATTTCCTTTTCCCAAGATCAAGTCTCCATGGTGGGTCTTCCCGTCAGGCGACCGGACTTGAAATTCGATCCCCTTGGTCTTGACGTCCATATCGACATCGAAGCTCTTGATTTTCACTTCCATCAAGCATCCTCCTGTAAATGCTCGATGGTTGTAACGAGAAAGCTCAGAGAGGGGCAAGGATAGGTTGTGTGGGGCGGTCTGACCTAAACCGCCCGCCAGCCGATGTCCCGCCGGCAGAAGCCTTCCGGCCAGTCGATCTTGTCCACGGCCTCATAGGCGCGCTTCTGGGCTTCGGCGATGGTATCGCCCCGCGCCGTGACGCCGAGCACGCGGCCGCCGGTGGCGATCACCTTGTCGCCGTCCTGGGCCGTGCCCGCATGGAAGATCTCGACGCCCTCAGGCGCCGCGGCTTCTTCGAGCCCCTTGATCTCCGAGCCCTTCTCGTAGGCGCCCGGATAGCCTTTCGAAGCCATCACCACGCAGAGGCTCGCACCCGTATGCCAGTCGAGCGTCACCCCTGAGAGATCGCCTTGGGCGGTCGCCAGCAGCGCCGGCAGCAAATCCGACTTCAGCGCCACCATGAGCGCCTGGCATTCCGGGTCGCCGAAGCGGACATTGTATTCGATGAGCTTGGGGCTTCCGTCCTTCACCATCAGCCCGGCATAGAGCACGCCCTTATAGGCCATGCCCGCATCCGCCAGCCACGAGACCGTCGGCTGGATGATCTCGGCGACAACCTTCTGGCAGACCTCGTCGGTCATGATCGGCGCAGGGGAATAGGCGCCCATGCCGCCCGTGTTCGGCCCCTCGTCGCCGTCATAGGCGCGCTTGTGGTCCTGGGCAGTCGCCAGCGGCAGGATCGTCTCACCATCGACCAGGGCAAAGAAGCTCGCCTCCTCGCCGTCGAGAAACTCCTCGATCACCACCTTCGCGCCTGGGCCGCCATAGGTGCCGTCGAAGCAAGACTGCAGCGCCCGCAAGGCCTCGCCCGCGTTATGAGCGATAGTCACGCCCTTGCCGGCCGCGAGCCCGTCCGCCTTGATCACCACCGGCATGTCGTGGGTCATCAGATGGGTGCGGGCATCGCTCGCATTGTCGAAGGTCGCGTATTTCGCCGTGGGGATATTCGCCTCGTCGCAGATCTGCTTGGTGAAGGCCTTGGAGCCTTCGAGCTGGGCCGGCTTCGCGGCGGGGCCGAACACGGCGATGTCCTCAGCCTCCAGATCGTCCGTCAGCCCCTCCACCAGCGGCGCCTCGGGCCCGATCACAACGAGGCCGATCTCCTTCTCCTTGCAA
This sequence comes from Methyloligella solikamskensis, assembly GCF_042676065.1. NCBI lineage: Bacteria > Pseudomonadati > Pseudomonadota > Alphaproteobacteria > Hyphomicrobiales > Hyphomicrobiaceae > Methyloligella > Methyloligella solikamskensis. The sequence goes on from NZ_JBHTJO010000002.1 coordinate 364,653, forward strand.
AAGGCGAGCACCGCCTGATGGTCGGTCAGCATCAGGTCCACGCATTCGGCGACCTTTGCGATTCCGGCATTGCCCGGCGCGCAGTAGAGCGTCTCCAACTGAGGCGATCCCGCCAATTTCCAGCAGAGCGCATGCTCGCGCCCGCCGCCGCCGATCACTAGAACGTTCACGTCTCGCTTATCCCCGCTTTATTGTCCGGATTGCGTCTTGCACTTGCTTGTGGGGCGCGTAGGCCCCAGCTTCGAGAAATTCCGCGCTTCATAGCGCGCTTTTGCGCCCCATAACAAACCGCGAGATCAAGATCACAAAGACATGCCGCCCGAGCTCGACCTCAAATCCAACCTGATCGAATATTCGGTCTCCGAGCTGTCCTTCTCCCTGAAGCGCACGGTGGAGGACGCCTACGGCCATGTGCGCCTGAGGGGCGAGATCTCCGGCTTTCGCGGCCAGCATGCCTCGGGCCATGCCTATTTCACACTGAAGGACGAGAAGGCCTGCATCGATGCGGTCTGCTGGCGCTCCACCTTCGGCAAGCTGAAGTTCAAGCCGGAGGAGGGGCTGGAGGTGATCGCCACCGGCAAGGTCACCACCTATCCCGGCCGATCCAAATATCAGATCGTCATCGAGCAGCTGGAGCCGGCGGGCCTCGGCGCGCTCATGGCGCTCCTCGAAGAGCGCAAGCAGAAGCTCGCCGAAGAAGGCCTGTTCGACGAGGCCCACAAGAAACCGCTGCCCTTCCTGCCCAGGGTCATCGGCGTGGTGACCTCACCGACCGGCGCCGTGATCCGGGATATCCTGCACCGGCTGGAAGACCGCTTCCCGAGCCATGTGATCGTGTGGCCGGCCCGGGTTCAGGGCGATACCTGCGCACAAGAGGTCTCGGCTGCCATCGAAGCCTTCAACGCCATGGACGGCGCAGGCCCCATGCTGCGCCCCGACCTCATCATCGTGGCCCGGGGCGGCGGCAGCCTGGAAGACCTCTGGGGCTTCAACGAGGAGGCCGTGGTGCGTGCGGCGTTCGCAAGCGAGATCCCGCTGATCTCCGCCGTCGGCCATGAGACCGACTGGACGCTCATCGACCTGGTCGCCGATTACCGCGCGCCGACGCCCACCGGCGCGGCCGAACGCGCCGTGCCAGTCCGCGCCGATTTGCTGCTTCAGGTGTCCGGTTATGGGGTCCGCATGGGCGGGGTCTTGCTCAGCTCGCTGGGCGGCCATCGCAATCGCTTCCTGGCCGCGTCCCGGGGCATTCCGAAGCCGTCTGCTATCCTCGCTCTACCGCGCCAGCATTTCGACAGCGTCTCCGGGCGTCTGGGCAGGGGCACGCTTTCTCATGTGCAGCGCGCCCGCAGCCTGTTCGCCAACCAGGCTATGCGCCTGCCGAAGCTGTCCCAGCTCATCACGGCGCCGCGCCACCGGTTCGACGCGACGGCCCGCATGCTGGCGCCGGCGCTTTCGGCGAACGCCCAGAAGCATCGCGGCCGCTTCGACCGGGCCGCCCAGCTCCGTCCCCATCTTCTCTCGGGCCGCGCGCGCCAGGCCCGCGAGCGGCTGACGCGGCTGGAGCGCCAGGCGACACGGGGCATGGCGAACGAGATCGCGCTGAAGCGCCGCAAGCTGGAAGAGCAGTCGAAGTTGCTGGTGTCCTTAGGCCCGCAAAACGTGCTGGCCCGGGGGTTCGCCCTGGTGCGCGACGAGGCGGGGCAGGTGGTGCGGGAAGCCACGGGCGTGAGCCCCGGCACACCGCTCGATCTGCAATTCGCCGACGGCCATCTCGGCGCTATCGCCGGAAAGGCCACACCGGATAGCTCAGCGCCGAAGAGGACGGCACCGCCCAAACCCAAGTCCCCTAGACTTGAGTCCCCTAAACCTGCATCCGCCAAGCCTGAGGCCAGCGCCGAAAAGCCGCCGGCCAAACAGGGCAAGCTGCTCTAGCGATCTTCGGATGTGGAGTCTAAGGTGGCCCCGGTCCGGCAGGAACAAGCGCAAGAGAAGAGACGGCTCTAACGTGATGAACCGCTTCGAACGGCTCGGCTTCAAAGGCGAGGCCAAGCTCAGATATCTTGATGGCGAGGTCCAGGTGCTCTCGCCCGGAGACTTCGTGCGTTGCGCGGTCACCGGCGAGCCGATCCCCCTGGACCAACTCCGCTATTGGAGCGTCGAGCTCCAGGAGCCCTATATCGACGCCGCCGCCTCCCTGTCGCGCTACCGCGCGACCCACGGAAAGTAATAGACTTACTCGGCGATTGGATGGGGTTTCGGTAATACCGAACTCGTCGACGCGTAGAGGCTTGACCGAACCGCTACCCCTTCGGCACGTCGCCGCGCTTGCGGTTGATCGTTTTCGTCATCAGATCGCCGAGCGCGGCCTCGTCGCCGATTTTGATCTCGATGGGCAGCGGGCGGGAGCGGAATTTCAGCTCGCCCGGCGGCGTCTCCCGGTCTTCAGGCAAACGCACCCAATCCTTCTCGGTGGTCACCAGCATGCAGTTGCGCGATTCCGCCTCGTCGAGCAGCGCCTGGGCCTGCTTATCCGTGAAGCGGTGGTGATCGGGGAAAACCTTCTTATCGACGAGCCGCGCGCCCGCGTCCCGGAGCGTGCGGAAGAAGCGGTCCGGCTGGGCGATCCCGGCAAAGCCGATCACCGGCAGCACGCCGAGCCACCGTGTATCCTGCTTGAAGCCGATCTCGGCCTTGAGCACGAGCTTGCCGGCCTCGGTGAAGCGCTCGATCAGCCCGTTCGCCTTGTTGCCTTCGCCCACTACGATCAGCGCATCGGCCATGCGGATCTGCGGCTCAAGCGGCGCGCGCAAAGGGCCTGACGGCAGCACCATGGCATTGCCGATGCCGGTCTTGGCATCGACGCAGATCAGCGAGAGATCCTTCCCGATGGACGCATTCTGGAATCCGTCATCCATCACGATGACGGTCGCATCCATGGTCTCGATAAGCTTGGCGCCCTGCTCGCGATTGGCGGAGACGATGGTCGGCGCGTGCTCGGCCAGCAGCAGTGGCTCGTCGCCGACCCGGTCCGCTTCCATGCCCTCGCTCACGCGCACCGGGCCGTCCTCCTTGCCGCCATAGCCGCGGGTCAGGAAGGCGGGCCGCTCGCCGGCGATCTTCAGGATCTCGGCCACAGCGATGGCTGTCGGCGTCTTGCCGCTGCCGCCCACGGTGAAATTGCCGACGCAGATCACCGGCAGGCGCGAAAGATAAGGTGCCGCCTGGGTCGCCTTCTTCTCGGCGATGCGTCCGTAGAGCCGGCTCACCGGCTTCAGCGCCGTCGCCATGGCGCCTTGCTCCTGATACCACCATTTCGGCGGACTAAGCTTCATTCGTCGTCTCCGTCTCGTCGGGCAGGAAGCGGGCGAGCTCCGCAACCGTGCGGTCCAGCGCGCCGCTCATCCGGTTCAGGCAGCGCGTCGCATTAGCGATCATCGCCTCCCGCTCGTTTTCATTCGTTAACAGGGCCACGACCTCGCGGGCCATTGCCTGGGGATCGCCCACCTGCCGGCAGCCGTCCGCTTCCAGAAGCTGGGAATAGGAATCCTTGAAGTTCGACCAGCCGGGGCCGGTCAGCACGGCCGCGCCCAGCTTGATCGCCTCCACCGGGTTCTGGCCGCCCTCCTTTTTCAGAGAACCGCCGATCAACGCAACAGGCGAAAGCGCATAAAGCATGCCGAGCTCACCGATCGTGTCCGCGATATAGACATCGGTGTCCGGACCTGGAAGTGCGCCTTCGGAGCGGAGCGCTGTTTTGAGCCCGCGCTGGGAAACCGCCTTTGCGACGCCGGGGCCGCGATGGGGATGGCGCGGGGCGATGATGGTGAGGAGGTCGGGCAGGTCGCGCTTGGCGATCTCGTGGGCTTGCGCCACCAGCTCGTCCTCGCCGGGATGGGTGCTGGAGGCGAGGAAGACCGGCCGTCCTTTGAGGGCCTCTTCAAGCGCCGGACGCCCTTCGATATCGGCGGGCGGCGGCGGCGCATCGGCCTTCAGATTGCCGACCGCGATGGATTCGCCTGCGCCCAGCCGCATGAACTGGCGGCCCAGGGACGCGTTCTGCGCCAGCACCAGATCGAAGCAGGAAAAGAGTGGCCGGCTGAAGCTCTTGAAGCGGCGCCAGCGGTTATAGGTTTTCTTGGAGATGCGACCGTTGATGAGCACCAGGGGCACGCCCCGTGCCTTGGTTTCCAAGAGCAGGTTCGGCCAGATCTCCGATTCCACCAGCAGCGCAAGGTCGGGCTTCCAATGATCCAGGAAGCGCCGCATGTATTCCGCGCTGTCCAGCGGCACGTATTGATGGATGGCGCCTTCCGGCAGGCGGCTTCTGGCCAGCTTGGCCGACGTCACCGTCACCGTGGTGAGCAGGATGTTGAGGTCCGGCCAGCGCTTCTTCAGGGCGCCGATCAGCGGCAGCGCCGCATTCGTCTCGCCCACGCTTGCCGCATGGAGCCAGCAGAGCGTGCCTTCAGGCCGGGCCTGGCTCGCCTCGCCGAACCGTTCGCCGCGGTGCTCCGGCTCTTCCTTGCCCTTCCCCTCGCGCCAGTCGAGCAGCTTCGGCACGAACGGCTCCGCCGACCGCGTCAGCCCGCGATAGGCCTTGAGCACCGCACCGGGCTTGGCGCGCTTCAGGCGGTAGGCGTCCGAAATCGGATCGTCGCTCCCAGCCAACCCATAGGCCTTGGCCATGGTCTCGTTCAGCCCGTCCTCCAGCGCCTGGCGGGCGCGTTCCATCTCCTCTTCGTCGGCATCCGCCGATACCCAGACCGGATCGCCCACGGCGATGCCCAGCCTGTTGAAGGGATAGTTGATGGTGAGCTTGCTCCAGGAGTTGAAGGCGAAATAACGCTTCGTCGCCATGCCGAACGGCACCATGGGCCGGCCCGATAGCCGCGCCATGGTCACGATGCCCATGCTGGCGCGCCGGGCAGGGCCCGGTGGCACATCCGCGGTGATCACGATGGTGGTGCCGCGATCCAGCGCTTTGACCGCTTCGCGCAAAGCCGTCGCCCCGCCGCGATCCTTCCGCCGGTTGCCGGCACCGGCACCGCGGGCGAAATTGGTCCCGAAATGCTTCAGGGTCTCGGCGATGAACTCCGCATCGCCGTGACGCGCCACCATGGCCACCACCTCGGGCACCCAGGGCGGGCGCATCTTCGGCGCCAGCAGAAACTGCCCGTGCCAGGTGATGAAGATCTGGGGATCCTGATCCTTCAGGCGCTGGTCGAGATCGTCCGGCGTTCGCCGGATGTCGCTCGTGCCATAGACCAGGTTGATATATTTAGCGCCAAGCCAGCCGGCCAGGGCGACCAGGCGGTTCGAACGGGCGAGACTCTTGAACATAGCCCTCGCGCGCTATTTCGTGGCCAGCGCGACGGCTTCCGGATCGCCGGACTCTTCGTCCGGTTCCGCGTCGGCCGCATCGCCGCCGATATCGAATTGGGTCTTGTGCAGCCGCGCATAGAGCCCGCCCTTGGCGACCAGCTCTCCATGGCGTCCGGTCTCCATGACCCGCCCGTGATCGAGCACGCAGATCAGATCGGCCTTCTGCACCGTGGAAAGCCGGTGGGCGATCATCAGCACGGTCCGGCCGCGCATGAGTTTCTCAAGCGCCTTTTGCACCTTGGCTTCCGCCTCGCTGTCCAGCGAGCTCGTCGGCTCGTCCAGAAGCAGGATCGGCGCGTCCTTGTAGATGGCGCGCGCGATCGCGATGCGCTGGCGTTCGCCGCCGGACAGCAGCGTGCCGGCCTCACCGACGCGGGTGTCGTAGCCCTGCGGAAGCTTCATGATGAAGTCGTGGGCCGCCGCCGCCTTGGCCGCCGCGATCACCTCGTCTTGGTTTTCGGGACGCGAGCCATAGGCGATGTTCGCCCGCACGCTGTCGTCGAACAGCACCGGGTCCTGGGTCACCAGCGCGATGGAATCGCGCAACGACGCGATGGAAACGTCCGAGATGTCCTGCCCATCGATCGTGATCTTGCCGGCGGACGGATCGAAGAAGCGAAGCGCGAGATTGACCATGGTGCTCTTGCCGGAGCCCGAAGGTCCGACCAGCGCCACGGTGGAGCCCGGGGCGACGGTGAGGTTCACGCCTTGCAGCACCGGCTTGCCAGGCTCATAGGCGAAGGTCACGTCGTCATAGGTCAGCTCGCCCTTGGTCAGCTCCAGGGCAGGGGCGTTCGGCACCTCCTTCATCTGGGTCTCAAGGTCGATGATGCCGAAGACGCGGCTTGCCGCCGCCATGCCTTCCTGAAGCTGGGTCTGCAGCGTGGCCGCGCTCTTCAGCGGCGGATAGATCAGCAGGGCCGCCGTCATGAAGCCCATGAAATGGCCGAGCGTCAGGTCGCCCCGAATGCCCTTGGTGCCGGCGAAATAGATCGCCAGTGCGAAACCAAGCCCCGTGATCAGCTCGATAGAGGGGCTGGACAGAGCGCGGGCACGCGTGCCGCGCATGGTGAATTCGAGCGCCCGGTTGATGGCGCTCGCCGCGCGCTCCTTTTCCTTCTCTTCCTGGGCATAGGCGCGCACCACGCGAATGCCGCGAAGCGTCTGGGTCACCAGCGCGGAGAGATCGCCGGTTTCCTGCAGCGACTTGCTGGTCGACTTGCGCATCTTGCGGCGCTGCCGGCCCAGCATCACCCAGCCGATTGGCATGAACAGAAGGATGAGGATGGAGAAGCGCGCATCCATGTAGAACATGGTGGCGACCAGGATGATGATCTTCAGATAGCTCTCACCCAGCGTCACGAGCGAGCGGCTCGCCGCTTGGCGGATCAGGTTTGAATCGTTCAGGAAGCCCGACAGCAGCCGGCCCGAATGGATCGACTGGATCCAGCTCAGATCGGCGAAAGCCAGCCGGTTGAACATGCGGATGCGAAGATCGGCGATAAAGCGGTGGCCCAGATAGCCGACGGTCACCTCGGCCACGTATTCGGCCAGGCATTTGATCACCGAGACGCCGACGATACCGGCGGTCACCCAGTAGATCATCGACTCCTTCTTGGCGACGAACACGTCGTCGGCGACCACCTGAATGAGGAACGGGATCGCGCCCGTCGTCGCCGCGGTCAGCAGCATGGCGATCGCGGCGACGATCAGGATGCCGAGCCGCGGGCGCAGGTTCTCGCGCCAGATCCGGCGGACGAGGTCCCCGGTCGTGTACTCGGTGTCCAGGCCGTCCTTGCTGCGCGCAATGCTGCGCGTATCGCTGAACAACTGGTCTTTCAACGATTGATCCCCAAAGCTTGGGCTGCCGGCGGCGAGCCCGTTGCGGCCGCCCGAAACGCGGTCTGGGCGGGTCTTAACACCAAACGATCCCTTGACCCAACCGGTCTCGTTGCGGCGTGTCGCGCCTGCCGCACGCGGCTCGACCTGATCTGTCTGCTTGGCCCGTCTACTTGGAAGGGTCGATCAGGCTCTGCAGGTCGACGATGAAGTAGCGCCGCAATGCGTCGTCGAGATTGCGGTGGCTCACGTCTTTCCAAGCGTTATAGGCCGCTTCGTAGTCGGGGAATATCCCGATCATGTCGAGCGCATCCGGATTCTTGAACGCCACGCCATCCAGATCTTTTAGCTCGCCTCCGAACACCAGATGCAGGACTTGAGATTTGGGTGCGACGGTTTCGGCCATAAGACTAAATTACTCCCTCAAACGCATTTCCGGCAGACTGCCCAAAGCTGCCGTGGAAATCCAAGCTTGCCCTACAATTCAACGTGCCGCGTGCGCTCGATGATCGCATGGTGGATGGCGGGCGGCGCGCCCACGACGCTCCCGACCCGCGGGTCAGGCTGGTTATAGCGGAAGCCGTGTCCCGCATGATCGGTCGCGCACCCGCCGGCCTCTTCCACGATCAGCGCTGCCGCGGCGATATCCCATTCGCTCTTGGGCGTCAGCGAGATGGTCGCCTCCGCCTTGTTGGCGGCGACCAAGGCCAGCCGGTAGGCGACGGAGTTCACCCATTGGGTCTCCACGTCGGGCCAGGGCTCCCGCCAGACGGGCTTGCGGAACAGTCCGCCGCTGGCGATCAGCCGCGATCCTGCGAGCTCCTTACTGTCGTCGATATGAATGCGCTCATCGTTGAGAAAGGCGCCGCCGCCCTTGATGGCGTGGAAGAACTCGTCCGTGACCGGATTGTAGACCGCGCCCAGCACCGGCTCTTCGTCCCGCACCAGCGCAACGGAGACCGTCCATTCCGGCACGTTCCGGATGAAGGCGCGGGTCCCGTCGATGGGGTCGACCACCCAGACATTCTGACAGTCCAGCCGCTCGCGCGTGTCCTCGCTCTCTTCCGAAAGCCAGCCATAATCCGGGCGGGGCGTGCAGAGATCGAGCTTCAGCGCCGCATCGACCGCCGTGTCCGCCTGACTCACCTCGCTGCCGTCGGGCTTCTTCTTCACGTCGAGCTTCTGCTCGTTGAAATAGGTCAGCGCTAGCGCCCCCGCATCGCGCACGGCGACTTTGAGAAGATCAAGATCCTCTTCGATGGACGGGTGGGGCTCCCGCTTGCTGGCGCTCATAGCTGTCATGGGGGGACTGTATCGCCTCCTTCAGGAACGATCACACCTTCCGATACGGGTTGTTAACACTGTCCCTTAAGCGATTCGGAAAGCTTCTCGTTGAAAGCTTGTCGTCGAAAGGGCTTGGGGATGCCGCCCCAAGCACTCAAATCAAAAAACCATCACCGCAGGAAATTGTCGGCGAGGCGTCTTGGAAGTCCCGGGAATGCGAAAAGCGTCCCGGGATTTCTTTTGTCCGCAGGCTCTAGAAGACCGCGGCGAGATACATATCCAGCACAATTGCGGCGAAAACCACGAAGCCGAAATCCCGGTTTGAGCGGAATCGCGTCAGGCAATTGTCGCCGTCGTCGATATCGAGAGTGGCCACCTGCCAAAAGAGATGGGCGCCCGCCGCGATCATGCCCAGGAGGAAGATGATCTCTCCACCGGCTGCCAGTCCTGCGAGCAGGATGAGCGTCCACGCGGCGGTGTAGAATCCCACCAGCCATGTTCGCGTGTTGCGGCCGAATTTGAGCGAGGTGGATTTCAGCCCGATCAGGGCGTCGTCCTCCCGGTCCTGATGGCCGTAGATCGTGTCGAAGCCGATAATCCAGCAGATGGCGCCCGCATAGAGCAGGAAGGCCGAAAGTGAGAGCCCGCCGGTGACGGCCGCGAATCCCATGAGAGCCCCCCAGCCGAACGCCATGCCGAGCACGGCTTGCGGCCAATAGCTGAAGCGCTTCACGAAGGGGTAGAGGGCCACGATGGGCAATGCCAGAAGGCCGGTCACGATGGCGAAGGGATTGAAGGAGAGCAGCACCGCCAGCCCAATCAGGCAGAGCAGCACCAGGAAGGCGACGGCCCCTTTCAGACTGACCTGACCGCTGGGAATGGGCCGGGAGCGTGTGCGCGCCACCTGGGCGTCGATCTCCCGGTCGACGATGTCGTTATAGGTGCAGCCCGCCCCGCGCATGGCGAAGGCGCCGATGGCGAACAGAAGAAGTAGCCACAGATCGGGAAAGGTTGCGTCCCGGCTCCGCTCCGCCAAGGACACCGACCACAAGCAGGGCATGGCGAGCAGCCAGAAGCCGATCGGCCGGTCCGCCCGCGCCAAGCGCAGGTAAGGCAGCAGGAAGGCCGGAGCGTAGCGATCCGCCCAGTTTCCCTGCGGCGCATCGGCCACGCCGCCCGCATCGGCAGCTTTGCTCTGTCCAGCCGGACGTGTCATGTCTGAAGGTGCCCCATCCTCGGTCATATAGGCCTTTTTCGGAAAATTTCCCGCCCCGGATGTCTGCAAAGCCCGTGCCGATCAAAATGCCGACTGTCTCGCCCGCCAAGCTTCAGAGACTTTATGTCGAAGCCCCCCTCGCTGAAGGGGCCCGGGCCGAGCTTTCCACCGCTCAAGCTCACTACCTCCTGAACGTCCTGCGACTCAAGGCCGGCGATCACGTTCTCCTCTTCAATGGCAAGGACGGCGAATGGCGCTGCATCGTCGCGGAAGCCAAGAAAGGCGCCGCGATCTTGAGCGCCGAGGAGCAAACGCGCGGCCAGGAAGCAGGTCCTGACCTTCACTATCTTTTCTCGCCTCTGAAGCGTGCCCGTCAGGACTACATGGCTCAGAAGGCGACCGAGATGGGAGCGAGCCTGCTGCAGCCCGTCATCATGCGCCATACGGTCGCCGACAGGATCAAGATCGATCGCCTCCAGGCCAATGCGGTGGAGGCGGCTGAGCAATGCGGCCTGCTGCGCGTGCCGGAGGTGGCCGACCCGGTCAAGCTCCCGAAACTCCTTGAAGACTGGGACCCTGCACGGCCGATAATCTTCGCCGACGAGGCCGCCGCGAACGCATCCCCCATCGCCGCGCTGTCGGAATTGCAGCCCCAGCCGGTCGCGCTTCTCGTCGGGCCGGAGGGCGGCTTTCACGAAGAGGAGAGGGCGGCCTTGCTTGAAAAGCCGTTCGTGCTTCCCATGTCGCTTGGACCGAGGGTCATGCGGGCCGATACTGCGGCCGTTGCCGCGTTGGCCCTCGTAAGCGCCGTGATCGGGGATTGGCGCTAGACGTTAGGAAACTTGCAAGGCCCTTCAGCCATACGCAATAAGAACAGCCGGTCTCTATAAGTCGCGCCCCGCAATCTTAGAGTCGGCCCCCTCCAACCACCGGAGTTCCCCATGTCCACACGCGTGGATGGGCCCTCAAGCCCCATCATCGAATCGCGGGATGAGCTGGTTGCTTACCTGGAGAAGGGCTGCAAGCCGCGCGACACGTGGCGCATCGGCACCGAGCACGAGAAATTCGCCTTCTATCAAAAGGATCACATGCCCGTCCCTTACGAGGGGGATCGCGGCATCGGCGCGCTTTTGAAAGGCATGCAGGACCGTTTCGCCTGGGATCCGATCATCGAGGACGGCAAGCTGATCGCCCTCAACCGGACCGATTGCGACAAGGGCGGCTCCGTGACCCTGGAGCCCGGCGGCCAGCTGGAGCTCTCCGGCGCCACGCTGGAAAACATCCATGAGACCTGCGAGGAGGTGCGCCACCATCTCGTCGAGACCGAGGAGATCGGCGACGAGCTCGGCATCGGCTTCCTAGGCCTCGGCTTCACGCCGAAATGGACCCTGCGCCAGATGCCCATGATGCCGAAGGAGCGCTATCGCATCATGGCCAACTACATGCCCAAGGTCGGCCAGCTCGGCCTGGACATGATGTTCCGCACTGCCACCGTGCAGGTGAATCTGGATTTCGCCGACGAGGCGGACATGGTCAAGAAGCTGCGGGTCGGTCTCGCACTTCAGCCCATCGCAACGGCGCTCTTCGCCAACTCGCCCTTCACCGAAGGCCATCCCAACGGCTTCAAATCCTACCGGGCCGAGATCTGGCGCGACACCGATCCCAATCGCACCGGCGGTCTGCCGCAAGCCTTCGAGGAGGGCTTCGGGTTCGAGCGCTATGTCGACTACGCCCTGAACGTGCCGATGTATTTCGTCTATCGCGGAGGCCGCTATATCGACGTGACCGGCGCCTCGTTCAAAGACTTCCTGGAGGGAAAGCTTCCGGCGCTTTCCGGCGAGAAGCCCACCATGGCCGACTGGTCCGATCATCTGACCACGGCGTTTCCCGATGTCCGCCTGAAGCATTTCCTGGAGATGCGCGGTGCCGATGCCGGGCCGATCCCCAATATCTGCGCGCTTTCCGCCTTTTGGGTCGGGCTTCTCTATGACAGCCAGTCCCTGTCGGATGCCGAAGCGCTGGTCTCAGACTGGACGGCTGAAGAGCGTGAAGAACTGCGCGATTCCGTACCGCGCCGGGCGCTCGATGCGCCGTTCCGGGAGCATACGGTGGCAGACATCGCCCAGGATGTGCTGGCGATTTCGGAAGCCGGGCTCGAGCGGCGCAGCCACCTCGACAGCAAGGGCAGGGACGAGCGCCACTTCCTCCGGCCGCTGCATGAGGCTCTGGAACATGGCGTGCCGGCGGACCGGCTGCTCGCGGCCTATGAGGGACGCTGGCAAAGCAATATCGACCGGCTCTTCGAGGAGGAAGCCTACCGGATCCGCCCGCTGGAAACGGCTTGATTAAACAGTTTCGCGGAAGATTGCTTCGGTTCGGGCGAAAAATCTGCTATAAGGACGCTTGAAAGCGTGGTCCGGTATCTCCAGATATCGACCTAGTTCTCCTCCCATCCGCTACCCTGCACGGATGGGATGGACGTCCGTCCCCCGACGGATGCGGATCGGCGGTAGAGGCCTCTACCGCCGATCTTTTTTGTGCTCCCGAGAATCTGAAATGATGCGCAAAAGCGCTGTCACGCCAAGGGTTTAGCGGCTTGCCGCGGGCTATTTGACGGCTGCGGAGCCGCTGGAGAAGCCTTCCAGGGAGACTGGGATGCCGATGCCGGATTCGTAGGTGTCGAAGATGATGAAGACGGCCTGTTTGCCGGACTGCATCTTCTTGACCACCTCGTCCTGCAGCACGACCTCGGCGATGCATCCGTTGCGGCTGCATTTGAGGAAGGGCGCGTTGCCGACATCCTCGCCGTCGATCTTGAGGCCAAGTCCCGTCGGCAGCAGCACGCCGAGCGGCACTACGACCCGCAAAAGCTGCTTGTCCTCGCCGACCGCTTTGTAGAACACCACCGTCAGCCCGACATTGGGCCGGTCTTCCGCCGTCACGCTCTGCACCAGCGCGCATTTCTCGTCCTGGGCGCCGGGTGGCGTGCGGCAGCTCACCTGCCATGCCCCATGGGTCTCCTTGATCACGCTGCCGGGGCCGGTGATTCCCCCACCTTCCTCTTCGGCCTGGCCTTGAGCCAAGGCCGTGCCGTTCAGCGCCATAAGGGTGAAAGCGGCGAGAAGGCTCGCACGGCAAAAAGAAACGAGGCCGGGGAGACGGGGCAGGGTCATGGATGAAAAACGCTCGGTTGAAGACTCGGTTGAAGAGGTGTGTGAGACGGGCCGCTGGCGCGGTGGCGTTAAGCGGCCAAGCTAGCGGAGGAACGCTGGCGCTGCAAAGCGTTAGATGCGCCCCGTCGTCCCGCGATTGGGCTGCCTTGACCAAGGATTGAGGCTAAAATTCGGCTGTTGCGTAAAGGTCTTGTGGCAGCGCCTTCCGACCTCGGTCCCAGCCCCTGAAGCCATTGAGGTTTCGGCAAAAAATCTATCCCTCAAAGCGTGAATATGCCGCATAGCGTGGGAAGGATGAGTATTGCCAATCTATATTGTTTATGATTTTTACACGTTAAAAGAGCTGACGAGCGATGCGCTCTGAAGGCCGAAAGCAAGAACAAAGAGCTGGGGGGACCGCCACGTCGCGATCGGGAGGATCGCGAGGCCCCATCTTTGTCCAAATGCCGGCCCGATCACACGCGCAACGACGCAGCCCTGGAGGTTAGCGCACGGTATTCGACCCGCTTTATGCGGTCGAATAGGGGCAGACTGAGGAGTGTGAGAATGGGGACCTTCAATCGACGTATTGCCGGCGTTTTGGCCGTTGCGGCGCTGCTGTTCAGTGGCCCGGCCTTCGCCCAGATGGGGCAGCCTGCCCCATGGCAGATCGGCATGCAGGACGCCGGATCGCCCATCATGGCGCAGATCCACGACTTCCATAATTTCGTGACGGCAATCATCATCGTCATCACCCTTTTCGTGCTGGCGCTGCTCGCCTGGGTCATGATCCGGTACAACGAGAACCGGAGCCCGGTCCCGTCGCGCACCACGCATCACACCATGCTGGAAGTGGTCTGGACGATCGTTCCGATCCTCATTCTGGTCGCCATCGCGATCCCGTCCTTCCGTCTGCTGTTCGCCCAGTACGACTTTCCGAAGGCCGACATCACCATCAATGCAACCGGTCACCAGTGGTACTGGAGCTACGAGTATCCGGACGAGGATATTCAGTTCGATTCGCTGATGCTCAGCGACAACCAGCTCGAAGAAGGCCAGCCCCGCCTTCTCTCCGTCGACAACGAAGTCGTCGTGCCGGTCGGCAAGAACGTTCTCGTGCAGGTGAAGTCCACCGACGTGATCCACGACTGGGCCGTTCCGTCCTTCGGCGTGAAGATCGACGCCGTGCCCGGACGCCTGCAGACGACGTGGTTCCGCGCCGAGCAGGAAGGCATGTTCTACGGCCAGTGCTCGGAGCTTTGCGGGCGCAATCACGCCTTCATGCCGATCGCCGTTCGCGTGGTCAGCGAGGAGGAGTACGCCAAGTGGCTCTCCGAGACCAAAGAGGCGGCCCTGGACGACGGCAAGAGCGTCGCGGAGGCTGAGCCTGCAGCTGAAACGGACAACGGCGGCGCAGAAAAGCTCGCTGCGATTGAGAACTAGTCAGCGCGGAGACGCGCCTGGGATTGAGATTTAAGAAGCACGCTTGAGGACGAGGAACACCGTTATGGCAGATCAAGCCCACACTGCTGCTGCGGAGCATCATCACGACGATCATCCAACGGGCTGGCGCCGCTGGGCCTACTCGACCAACCACAAAGACATCGGGACGATGTATCTCATCTTCTCGATCGTGGCGGGTATCATCGGTGGCGTCCTGTCGATCGCCATGCGCGCCGAGCTCATGGAGCCCGGCATGCAGTATTTCGGCAATCCGGAAGTCTTCAACGTCTTCACCACCGCCCATGGCCTGACCATGGTGTTCTTCATGGTCATGCCGGCCATGATCGGCGGTTTCGGCAACTGGATGGTACCGCTGATGATCGGCGCGCCGGACATGGCCTTCCCGCGGATGAACAACATCTCGTTCTGGCTGCTGCCGGCGTCCTACGCGCTCCTGCTGATTTCGCTCTTTGTGCCCGGCACGCCCGGCACCAACGGTGCGGGCACCGGCTGGACCGTCTATGCGCCGCTTTCGACCTCAGGCAGCCCCGGACCGGCCGTCGACTTCGCGATCCTTTCGCTCCATCTGGCGGGCGCCTCGTCGATCCTCGGTGCGATCAATTTCATCACCACCATTTTCAACATGCGCGCCCCGGGCATGACCCTGCACAAGATGCCGCTCTTCGTGTGGTCCGTGCTGGTCACCGCCTTCCTGCTGCTTCTGTCGCTGCCGGTTCTCGCGGGTGCCATCACCATGCTGCTGACCGACCGCAACTTCGGCACGGCATTCTTCGACTCGGCTCAGGGCGGCGATCCGCTGCTCTACCAGCACCTCTTCTGGTTCTTCGGCCATCCTGAGGTGTACATCATGATCCTGCCGGGCTTCGGCATCATCAGCCACATCGTATCGACCTTCGCCCGGAAGCCCGTCTTCGGCTATCTCGGCATGGCCTACGCCATGGTCGCCATCGGCTTCATCGGCTTCATCGTGTGGGCTCACCACATGTATGCCGCCGGTATCGACGTGAACACACAGGCCTACTTCGTGTTCGCCACCATGGTGATCGCGGTGCCGACCGGCGTGAAGATCTTCTCCTGGATCGCCACCATGTGGGGCGGGTCGCTCTCCTTCCGCGCGCCCATGGTCTGGGCCATCGGCTTCATCTTCCTGTTCACCGTCGGCGGTGTGACGGGCGTGATGCTGTCCAACGCCGGCGTCGACCGGGCCATGCACGATACCTATTACGTGGTCGCCCACTTCCATTACGTGCTGTCGCTTGGTGCGGTCTTCTCGATCTTCGCCGGCTGGTACTACTGGTTCCCGAAGATGTTCGGCTACATGTACTCGGAGTTCGTCGCGAAGCTGCACTTCTGGGTGATGTTCATCGGTACGAACCTGACCTTCTTCCCGATGCACTTCCTCGGTCTCGCAGGCATGCCGCGCCGCTACGTGGATTATCCGGACGCCTATGCAGGCTGGAACATGGTCGCGTCGATCGGTTCCTACATGGCCGCTCTCGGCGTGGTGATCTTCCTGTTCGGTGTCGCGCAAGCCTTCATCCGGAAGACCCGTGCTGCAGACAATCCGTGGGGCGCTGGTGCCACGACGCTGGAGTGGACCCTGTCCTCGCCGCCGCCGTACCACTGCTTCGAGACTCTGCCTCGGATCAAATAGGACCAACGGACCGGTGCGCCCCACCAATCCAGGGCGCACCGGCTTCCGCCACTTGCTGAGTAGGTGAGAATGTCAGACGTCTCCCAGACATACGCTCCGAGCCTCGACGCCGTCCCCGGTGGCGAGGTCGGTGACTATTGGGAACTGCTGAAGCCCCGGGTCATGTTCCTGGTGGTGTTCACCGGCCTGGTCGGCCTGGTGGCGGCCCCGGTCCACATGCATCCGGTTCTCGCCATCGCGGCGCTGCTCTGCATCGCAGTGGGCTCTGGTGCTGCCGGTGCCCTCAACATGTGGTTCGACTCCGATATCGACCAGCGTATGGCGCGCACAGCCTCCCGGCCCATCCCGCAAGGCAAGGTCACCGAGAGCGAAGCGCTCACCTTCGGCGCCGTGCTATCTGTCGGGGCCATCGGCTGCCTGGGCCTGATGGTGAACTGGCTGTCCGCCGGACTGCTGGCGTTGACCATCGGCTTCTATGTCTTCGTCTACACCATGTGGCTGAAGCGCTGGACGCCGCAGAACATCGTCATCGGCGGTGCCGCGGGCGCGATGCCGCCCATGATCGGCTGGGCCGCAGCCACGGGCAGCATCAGCCTGGACCCGATCGTTCTCTTCCTGATCATCTTTATCTGGACGCCGCCCCATTTCTGGGCCCTGGCCATCTGCCGCTCCAAGGAATACGAGCGCGCCGGCGTACCGATGCTTCCCGTCACCCATGGCGACGATCACACCCGCAACCAGATCCTGGCCTACAGCCTCCTGCTCGCGCCGCTCGGCTGCGTGCCCTCGCTGATCGGCCTGGGTGGCATGCTCTATCTGGTGTCGTCGGCTGTGCTCGGCCTGCTGTTCGTCGCCTTTGCCATTCACTGCTGGCGGACCCGCGAGGGTCAGGACGCCTACCGCGCGGCCAAGCAGCTCTTCGCCTATTCGGTGCTCTATCTCTTCCTGCTCTTCGCCATCCTCCTGGTGGAGAAGGGCTTCGGGGTCGGGGGCGGTCCGCTTCCGGCGTTATGGACGATCTGATGGAAGATGGGGATGAGGAATTCAAACGCCGTCGGCACAAGCGAAACATCGCAATCGCTTTGGTGCTCGCCGGGCTTGTTGTGCTCTTCTTCATCGTCACCATCGTGCGGCTTGGCGGCAATGTCGCCAATCGCGCTATTTGACGTTGAGCGAGGATTGGTCGCGTGACGAAGGATAACGAACGCAGCGAAGAGACGAAGGAGCGCAAGCCGTCACGCCACGGCTTTGTGGCGCTTAGCCTCGCCGCGGTGGTCGCCGGCATGGTCGGCCTGTCCTTCGCCGCCGTGCCGCTCTATCGCATCTTCTGTCAGCAGACCGGCTATGCGGGCACGCCCCAGCGGGCCGACGTCGCGCCCGACGAGGTGAGCGATCACACCGTCAATGTGCGCTTCGACGCCAACACCATGCCCGACCTGCCGTGGAGCTTCGAGCCTGAGACGAACGAGATGACAGTGCGCATCGGCGCGTCGAATCTCGCCTTCTTCAAGGCTACGAACAATTCCGACGAGCCGATCGTCGGAACGGCCGTGTTCAACGTCGCGCCCAACAGCGCGGCCCAGTATTTCAACAAGATCCAGTGCTTCTGCTTCACCGAGCAGCGGCTCGAGCCCGGCGAGTCCATGGAGATGCCGGTGACCTTCTTCATCGAGCCGAAATTCCTCGACAACGTGAGCACGAAGCACATTTCGGATATCACGCTCTCCTACACCTTCTACCGGAGCGATAAGGGGCAGGGGGTTGCCGCCGCACCGACGGAGAGCAAGGGGAAATCCGGCTCGTAAGAGACGGAGCGTTATGGGAGGGAGGCGCGTGGATCGCCTCTAGTAGGGAAAGAACGGAGCGCAACGATGGCTGAGACCCACGCCAAGAACCACGATTACCACCTGCTCGATCCGAGCCCCTGGCCGATTGTCGGCGCAGTGTCCGCCTTCGTCCTCGCCGTCGGCACGGTGCAGTTCTTCGTCACCCACAAGGCTGGCGCCTCCGAGCCGCTCTGGCTCCTGCCCGGCATCATCCTGGTGCTCTTCACCATGATCGCCTGGTGGAGCGACGTCATCAAAGAAGGCCGTCAGAACGAGCACACGCCGGTCGTGCAGCTCCATTTCCGCTACGGCATGATCCTGTTCATCGCCTCCGAGGTGATGTTCTTCGTGGCCTGGTTCTGGGCTTATTTCGACGTCGCGCTCTATCCGGACGACGCGGTGACTTATGCCCGGACCGCCGTGACTGGCGGTGTGTGGCCGCCCGTGCCCAGCACCGACACCGATGTTGCGGGCCTCGGCTGGTTCGCCAACACGTACAATCCCTGGGGCCTGCCTCTGGTGAACACGCTGATCCTGCTGCTCTCGGGCACCACGGTCACCTATGCTCATCATGCGCTGCTGGAGAACGACCGTAAGGGCGTCATCCGAGGCCTGATCGCGACCGTGATCCTCGGCATGATCTTCACCGCCGGCCAGGTCTACGAATACATCCACGCCGGCTTCGGCTTCGGCGACCACATCTATGGCTCGACCTTCTTCATGGCGACCGGTTTCCACGGCTTCCATGTCATCGTCGGCACCATCTTCCTGGCGGTCTGCCTGTTCCGTGCCTGGGGCGGCGCCTTCACGCCGGAACGCCACTTCGGCTTCGAAGCGGCCGCCTGGTACTGGCACTTCGTCGACGTGGTCTGGCTCTTCCTGTTCGCCTCGATCTATATCTGGGGCGCAGGCGCCGACTACCCGGCCCACTAGACGGTCGGATCCAATCTTCGAAGGGCGGCCGGAAACGGCCGCCCTTCTCGTTTGAGCGGGAATCAAATCATGACCAGCAAGCACGAGCCCGCAGAGCCGATCCCGCCGCTGGGCCAGACGGCCTGGCGCGGCATCGCGGGGAAGTGTCCCGATTGCGGTCAGGGCAGCCTGTATTCCGGCTTTCTCACCTTGAAGAGTGAGTGCGACGCCTGCGGCCGGGATTTCACCGCCGCGGACGCGGGCGACGGTCCGGCCATCTTCGTCATGCTGATCACCGGCTTCATTATCGTGGGAGCGGCCCTCTTCGTGGAGGTCTACTACCAGCCTCCATACTGGTTCCATGCGCTGCTCTGGCTGCCGCTCGGCATCGTACTGCCCCTCGCCATGCTGCGCCCCCTCAAGGGCCTGCTGCTCGCCCTGCAGTACCGGCACCAGGCCGCTGAAGGCCGTCTCGCCGACTGATGGCGGAGCACGAGACCCAATCGCCGCAATCCGAACCGGAAAGCGTGAAGCGCTTCGTCTGGTTCACCATCTTCATGGTGCCTGTCTTCGCGCTCACGGTCTGGCTGGGCGTCTGGCAGCTTCAGCGCCTGGAATGGAAGCGGGGACTGCTCGCCGCCATCGAAGAGCGCAGCGAGGGCCCGCCCGTTGCCCTTGAGACGGTGCTTGAGAAAGCGAAGGACGGCGAGGACATCGAATACACTCGCGTGACCGTGGACGGCCGCTTCGACCACGCTAGGGAAGAATATCTCTATGCCCTGGATGAAGGCGATCCCGGCTGGCACGTGATCACGCCGCTTGAGACTGACGAAGGCTCCACCGTCTTGATCGACCGCGGATTCGTCCCCGCCGACAAAAAGGCGCCGGAGGCCAGGGAAGAAGGCCAGCTTGAGGGCGAGGTGGAGGTCACGGGCCTCGTGCGCCAGCCTCAGGAGCCGGGCCCCTTCACCCCCGACAACGAGCCTGCCAGGAAACAATGGTTCTGGCGCGATCTGGATGGCATGCGCCAGGCCATGTTCCCCGATAGCGGCAAGAGGGTCGCGCCGTTCTTTATCGAGGTGGAGCCTTCCGACATCCCGGGCGGTCTCCCCAAAGGCGGCCAGACCAACCTCACGCTGCCCAACAACCACCTGCAATATGCCTGGACCTGGTTCTGCATGGCCGCGGTTCTGGGCGGTGCCTATCTCGCCTATGCCTGGAGTGTTTTCCGGAAGAAGAAGGCTTGAATATCGCCCGTCCCATTAGCCTTACACAGCCGCATTTGGTTGCGGCGAAGCCTCCCGCCGATTACCTTCAGCCCACCATTTCAAGCCCGTATTCGAGTCCGCCGTGAAATATGTCAGCACACGGGGCGAAGCCCCTTCGCTCTCCTTTGAAGGTGCCCTTCTCGCAGGTCTTGCGCGCGACGGCGGACTGTACATGCCCGAGACCTGGCCGCATTTCTCGGAAAAAGAGATCGCCGGCCTGGCGGGCCTCGATTACATCGACGTCGCCGAACGGGTCATACGCCCCTTCCTGGAGGACGACCCCTGCCTCGACGATCTGCGCGAGGTCCTCGAAGAGGCCTATGCCGGCTTCGACCATCCCGCCGTCACGCCCCTGAAGCAGATCACGCCGAAGCTCTGGATTCTGGAGCTGTTCCACGGACCGACGCTCGCCTTCAAGGATCTCGCCATGCAGGTCGTGGCGCGCCTCATGGACCGCGCCCTCATCCGTAAAGGTGGCCGCGCCACCGTGCTCGGCGCCACCTCCGGTGACACGGGCGCTGCGGCCATCGACGCCTTCCGGGGCCGCAAGGCCATCGACGTCGTGATCCTTCATCCCAAGGGCAGGGTGACCGAGATTCAGCGGCGGCAGATGACCACTGTCGACGATCCCAACGTGCACAATATCGCCCTCGAAGGGACCTTCGACGACTGCCAGGCCATCGTGAAGGCGCTGTTCAACGATCTGCCCTTGCGCGACCGGCTGCACCTCACGGGCGTGAACTCCATCAACTGGGCACGCATCGTCGCCCAGACCGTCTATTACTTCACCTCGGCCGTGGCCCTCGGCGCCCCGTGGCGTCCTGTCTCATACACGGTGCCGACCGGAAATTTCGGCGATATTTTCGCAGGTTACGTCGCTCAGCAGATGGGTCTGCCGATCCAGCGCCTCGTAATCGCCACGAACGCGAACGATAGTCTGCCCCGCGCTTTCGCCACCGGTATTTACGAGCCGAAAACGGTGATCGCGACCTCCAGCCCCAGCATGGATATCCAGCTTGCGAGCAATTTCGAGCGCCTGATGTTCGAGCTGGTGGACCGTAATGTCGGCCGGGTGAAGGAGCTGATGACCGAGCTTCAGGACACGGGCAAGTTGACCATGACCCCGGACGAGCTGACCAAGCTCAAGGAGGTCTTCGGCGCCTACAGCATCTCCGAAGAAGAGACCCAGGAGACCATCGCCAGGGTCTACCGGAAGACCGGTGTGCTGACCGATCCTCATACGGCGGTCGCCATCGGTTCGGCCCTGGACGAGCGCCGCGCGCTGGATCAGGGCAACACCACAACGCCCATGGTGATCCTTTCCACTGCCGACGCTGCCAAGTTTCCCGAGACCGTGGAGCGCGCCACGGGGCGCGTGCCCGAACAGCCCCAGCGGCTCAAGGACCGGCTCGGCGAAACCGAGCGCTGCACCTCTCTGCCGGCGGATTACCAGACGGTCGCGGACTTCATCTCGAAGCATTCCCGGGCAGGCCAGGGCGAAGAGGTGGACGCGTGAGCGTGACGACCACCAGAAGCTCCGCTCCCACTTCTGAAGTCAGCAGGCTCGCAAACGGCCTGACCGTCGCCAGCGTCACCATGCCCGGCGTGGAGACGGTGTCTCTCGGCATCTGGATCGGAGCCGGTAGCCGCTGCGAGACGGCGTCCGAGCACGGCGTCGCCCACTTCCTGGAGCACATGGCCTTCAAGGGCACCGAGCGGCGCAGCGCCCGCGACATCGCCGAGGAGATCGAGGCGGTGGGCGGCGATATCAATGCGGCCACCGGCGTCGACAGCACTGCCTATTACGCGCGCGTCCTGGCGGAGGATTTTCCTCTCGCTCTCGACATCCTGAGCGACATTCTGCTGAAGCCCCGCTTCGAGACGCAAGAGCTTGAGCGCGAGCGCGGCGTCATCCTCCAGGAGATCGCTGCCTCCTTCGATTCCCCGGAAGACACGGTCTTCGATCTCGCCCAGGAAGCCGCCTATCCCGATCAGCCCTTGGGGCGGCCGATCCTCGGCACCATGCAGAGCATCGGGGAGTTCGGCCGCGAGGACCTCACCCGCTATCTCGGGGCCCATTATCACGCGCCCAACATGGTGCTTTCGGCCGCCGGCGCCATCGATCATGCCGATTTGGTCAAGGCTGCCGAGAACTGCCTCTCCGGCCTCGACGCCACGCCGGCCCCACAGCCGGAGGACGCCCGCTATAGCGGCGGCATCCGCCATTCGGAGCGCTATTTCGAGCAGACCCATCTGGTGCTCGGCTTCGAAGCCCCTGCGCTCCACGATCCCGGCTATTTCCAGATGCAGATGCTGGCCGGCGCGCTTGGCGGCGGCATGTCCTCGCGCCTGTTCCAGGAAGTCCGCGAGAAGCGGGGCCTTTGCTACGCCGTCTATTCCTTCGCCCATAGCCTGGCCGATACGGGCACGTTCAGCATCTATGCCGCGACGGGGCCGGAGTATTCCGACGAGCTCTTCGCCGTGATCCGTGACGAGATCCGCCGCGCCGCCGAGGATGGTTTCCACCCGGACGAACTCGCCCGCGTGAAGGCGCAGGCCAAGATGGGTCTGTTCGCGTCGCTCGAAAGCTCCGCCGCCCGCGCCGAGCAGCTCGCCCGGTATATTCTTCTCTATGGCCGGCCGCTCACCACCGAAGAGCTGCTGGAGAAGGTCGAGGCGGTAACCGCGGACGATCTTCGCCACCAGGCGATGCAGCTTCTCGCTTCGCCACTTACCCTTGCGACAGTCGGCCCGATCGCCAATCGCGCCCGCTTCGATGGAATAGCGGAAGAATTCGTGTTGCCGCCCCGCAAGGCGGCTTAGGGGACGTAGCCATGGCCTTGCTGCGCACAGCCAGTTCCAGCGATATCGGTCCCGTCATCCGGACCGACCGGGTCATGCTGCGCACGCCTCAGATGGCAGACTATCCGGCCTGGGCGGAGCTGCGCGCCGGCAGCAAGGAATTTCTCGCTCCCTGGGAGCCGCTCTGGCTTCCCGACGAGCTGACCCGCGCGTCCTATCGCCGCCGGGTGCGTCACTATTTGCGCGATCTGCGCGAGGATGTGGGCTACGCGCTCTTCGTCTTTACCGCCGATGGGGAAGAGCTTCTGGGCGGTATCACCCTGTGCAACGTGCGCCGGGGCGTGACCCAGGCTTGCACGCTGGGATACTGGATCGGCGAGCCTCACGCCCGGAAGGGTTACATGACAGCCGCGGTGCGGGCTGTTATCCCATTTGTCTTTGATTCGCTTGAACTACATCGGCTCGAGGCCGCATGCCTGCCACATAATTTGGCCTCGAAGCGCCTCTTAGAAAGGACCGGGTTCAGGCGCGAGGGATTTGCGCGCCGTTATCTGCGGATCAACGGCGCATGGCAGGACCATTTGCTTTACGCGCTTCTCGATACGGACGAACGGATCTAAAGCGCGCAAGCCGCATAAGGCTGAGGAGATCGGTACGGGAGTGACGACGTCCTTGCGAGGGAATGCGGCCGTTTCAATGCGAAAGCTCACCGGCTTCTCGCAGCGGTCGGCTTTTGCCTGCTGGCTGGGCGCGCTTTGCACCCTGGCGATACTCCTCTTGTGCGGGCCCGCATCCGCCGTCGACTCCGTTACCGTCAATCCCGACTACACCCGCCTCGACATCACCGCCTTCGCCGAGCTCTACCGGGGCCGCGGCGACCGGCTTCAGATTGAGACCGCGCCGGGGCCAGACGGCTTCGCCGGCCGCATGGCCGTCCAGGCCCAAACCCCGGGCACCACGCCGAGCTGGCTGGTCTTCGCGCTGAGCAATCCGAGCACCGAGCGCATGGTCCGTTGGATCGTCGCGCCGCGTTACACCCTGACCGCCTCGGGCTTGCGCTGGCCCGATCTCGATGCGGACCGGGTCACCGACGTCACGCCCTCTCTCGGCTTCAAGCCAGAACGGCTGGACGAGACCCGCGCCGATACCTTCCGCGTCAGCCTGGAGCCCGGCCAGACCATCACCTTCGCCGCCGAGCTTGCATCGGAAGATGTGCCCCGCCTGTTCCTGTGGGATCCCGACGCCTATCAGGACAAGCAGAAGGACAAGATGCTGTTCAACGGCGTGTTGCTGGGCATCGCCGGCGTTCTGGCCATCTTCCTGACCGCCATCTTTGCCGCCAATCACCGCGCCATCTTCCCCGCCACCGCGCTCGTGGCCTGGGCGGGGCTGGCCTATCTCTGCGTCGATTTCGGTTTCTGGAACAAGCTTTTCCCGGTCAGCGTCGACCGCATGGCGGTCTACCGAGCGGCAGCAGAAGCGGCCCTTGCCGCCTCCATCGTCCTGTTCCTCTACACGTTCTTACGCATCGGGCTCTGGCATAACTGGATCAAGACGGTGTTCTGGGGCTGGATCGCGGTCCAGTTCGGCCTCGTGGTGCTCGCCGTCATCGATCCGGCGGTGACCGCCGGACTTGCGCGCCTGTCGTTCGTGCCCATCGCGGCCGTGGGCTCCGCTCTGATCGTGTATCTGGCCTTCCGCGGCCAGGACCGTGCACTCGCCCTTATCCCGACCTGGCTGCTCTTCCTGGTCTGGCTGTTCGGCGCCGGCATGATCGTCATCGGCCAGCTCCAGGGCGATCTCGCCGTCTCAGGCTTCCTCGCCGGCCTTGTGCTGATCCTCGTGCTGCTCGGCTTCTCGGTTACCCAGTTCGCCTTCCGCAGCGGCCCCGTCGCTCAGCTCGGACCGCTGACCCAATCCCAGATGAAGGCACTTGCCGTGGACAGCGCCGGCGCCTCGACCTGGCAGTGGGACAGCAGCAATTCGGAGATTTCCGTGAGCCCGGAAATCGAGGAGATGTTGGGCCTCGCCCCCGGCACTCTCAACACCAATGTCGACGATTTCGTCAGCCACATCCATGCGGGCGACCGGGACCGCTTCCGGTTGACCCTCATGTCGCTCCAGGAGAACCATGGCGGCGACGTCGATATCGACTTCAGGCTGCGGCGCCATGACGGCACCTATCTCTGGTACGAGCTCAAAGGTCATGCACCGGAGAGCGATAATCCGCGGCTGCTGCGCTGCATCGGTTTGCTGCGCGACGTCACCCCGGAGAAACGCTCCCACGAGCGGCTGATGCACGATTCCGTGCACGACAACCTCACCGGCCTGCCCAATCGCGAGCTTTTCATGGACCGGGTGCAGGGCGCCATCACCCGCCTGAAAGAGGGGCAGGGCAACCGCCCCACGGTCATCTTCATCGATATCGACCGGTTCCGGAACGTGAACCAGAGCCTAGGTCTCGTCACCGGCGACACCATGCTCCTTACC
This sequence comes from Methyloligella solikamskensis, assembly GCF_042676065.1. Classification (NCBI taxonomy): domain Bacteria; kingdom Pseudomonadati; phylum Pseudomonadota; class Alphaproteobacteria; order Hyphomicrobiales; family Hyphomicrobiaceae; genus Methyloligella; species Methyloligella solikamskensis. Next base: position 389,945 of record NZ_JBHTJO010000002.1, read on the forward strand.
CTCGCCCGCCGGCTGCAGCGTCACCTCAATCCGCAGGACACGCTCGCCCGTCTCGGCAGCGACCAGTTCGCCATCCTGCTGATCTCCGAGATCGATCCGCGCAATGTCGCGCTGCTCGCTGACCGGGCACGTCGCGCGCTCCGCACCCCCATGAAGATCGAGGGCAAGGAGATCGTACTCACCGCCTCCATCGGCATCGTGGTCCATGACGGTACTCAGGACACCGCCCAGGACTTCATGCGCGAGGCCGAGATCGCCATGCTCCAGGCGAAGCGGAGCGGCGGCGACCGTATCGATATCTTCAATCCGGCGACCAGAACCGAAGAGGGGCGTCTGCCGCTGGAGACCGATTTGCGCATGGCCATCGAGCGCAAGCAGATCTCGGTCCTCTACCAGCCCATCACCCGGCTTGCGAACAACCAGCTCGCGGGCTTCGAGGCGCTGATGCGCTGGGATCATCCGACCCGCGGCCGCCTCGGCGCGGAGGACTTCATTCCGATTGCCGAAGAGACCGGCCTGATCGTGGAGCTGGGCTCCTACGTGCTCACCCAGGCCCTGGAGCAGGCGGCCGAATGGCACCGAGCGCTGCCGCGCGTGCGCGATCCGCTCTTCGTCAGCGTCAACGTCTCAAGCCGTCAGCTCTTCCGCCAGGATCTGGTGCAGGAGATCCGCCATCTGCTCGCCCGCGAGACGGTGCCCCGCGGCACCCTCCGACTTGAGATTACCGAGTCGCTGATCATGGAGAATCCGGAGCGCGCCACGGAGATGCTGGAATGGCTGCAGAGTTTCGGCGCCCGCATCGCGCTCGACGATTTCGGCACCGGCTATTGCTCCTTGAGCTACCTGCACCGCTTCCCCTGCGACACCATCAAGGTCGACCGGTCTCTGGTGCGCGACGGCGGCATGAGCGGCACGAGCCCGCTGATCCTGAAATCCATCATCGCCCTCGCTCATGACCTGGAGAAGGAAGTGGTGGCCGAAGGGATCGAGACCGAAGAGCACGCCGCCTATCTGCGGTCTCTCGGCTGCGAATTCGGTCAGGGCTTCTATTACGGCGAGCCCATGTCGGTGAAGCACGTGGCGGCTCTGCTCCACGCCCTGAACAGCCATAAGGGCCGCCGGGAAGAACCGGTCGAGACCGGCGCGATCGCCGCCGGAAATGGCAATGGCAACGGGAATGGCGCGGGCCACGAGACAGCTTCGGAAGATTTCGAGGTCGTCGAGCCTATCGAGACGGACCGTCCTCAGGCAGGCACACCGCCCGACGCACCGCCGTCGAGCACTTAGGCGTGACCGGAATCGTTGACCAGCCGCCCGGCATCGATGCCGATCCGGCTTAGAGCCAGCTCGTATTTCTGCTCCACATCGGGATCGAACAGCAGTTCCGCATCGGCTGGGCAATTGAGCCAGCCATTGGCGTGAATTTCGCTTTCAAGCTGCCCCGGCGCCCAGCCGGCATAGCCCAGCGCTAGAAGCGCCTTGTCGGGGCCTGCGCCGGCGGCGATGTCCCGCAGGATATCGACGGTCGCCGTGAGGCAGACACCTTCGTCGATGGGAAGCGTGCTTTCCGCCTTGAAGTAGTCGGAGCTGTGCAGCACGAAGCCGCGCCCCGTCTCCACCGGTCCGCCAAGATGCACGGTCAGGGAATCGGACCCGTAGCCGGGCAGCGCAATCCGCTCGTCTTCCGGCGCGATATTGAGCTGCTCGAGAAGTTCGCCGAAGCTGATATTCGGAGCGCGCTGATTGACCATGATGCCCATGGCGCCGTCGCCGGAATGGGCGCAGACATAGATCACGGCGCGGTCGAAACGCGGATCGCCCATGGAGGGCATCGCGACGAGCATCTGACCGTCGAGGTAGCCCTCGCGGTCATTGTGATCATCTGTGATCCCTTCTGCCATCGGACAAAGACTATGCTCGCCATTGGATGTTGTGAAGCGGCAATGACCTCGAATGCCATTGATCCGAACAGCGCCGCTCCGGTAGAGCTTGTATCGAACGCACAGATATATGATTGATTTCATGATGTTGAAGAGACGCGCGAAATTCCGGTGCCTGGTCGCCGTATTGGCCGCTGTGCTCATGGCCGGGGTGAGCTTCCCGTCCGGCCAGGCCCAGGCGGCAAGTTCCAAATGGGTCGAGGCGGCGGATTCGAAGCTTCGGCTCATCACCGGCGGCGAGCTGCCTGACGGCGAGGGAAGCTGGGCCGGTATCGAGATCCGTATGGAGCCGGGCTGGAAGACTTATTGGAAGAGCCCCGGCGACACGGGCGTTCCCCCCTATTTCGACTGGTCGGGCTCTGAGAATCTGAAGTCCGCCGAGATCCTCTACCCGGCGCCGAAGAACCTGCCCGATGCCGGCGGCCAGGCCTATGGCTATAAGGGCGAGGTCGTCTTCCCCGTGAAGGTCACGCCGGAACGCGAAGGCGAGTCCGTCACCCTGAAGCTCACCATGGATTTCGGCCTCTGCAAGGATATCTGCATCCCGAACCATGCGGAGCTGAGCATCCGGATCCCGGCCGAGCCGAAGCCGAGCGTTGCCGACTCTCTTCTGATCGACCGCTATCTCGCCTGGGTGCCGAAACCAGTAGAGCAGGGCGATCTGCCCGACATAGCCAATATCGAGAAGCGGTTCGACAAGCTGGAGCCGGAGCTCGTCATCGATATCCGCTATCCGGAAGGTGCCGAGCGCGCCGATCTCTTCGTCGATGCCGGCGAGGACTACATCCCGCCGGCGATGGAAGAGGGCGACGGGAAAGACGGTGCCAAGCGCTTCGTCATCACCTTCCGCGACAAGGATGAGGTTCAGGATCTGAAGGGCGAGGTGCTGACCTTCACCATGGTCAGCGACCGCGGCGCGCGGGAAGCCAAACGAACTCTGGAATAGAGCGACCCCTTCGAATAGGCCGCCCTTGAAGAGCGGTGTGCAAGGACCCCATCTGCACGGGGAACAGCCCGCCGCTTGTCTTCGTTCTTCGAGCCAGTAAGGTGGGCGCCACACCAGTTGACACCCCAATCGACAGCACGAGGAAGAGGCCAATGACCATCGCCGTAGGAGATCGCCTGCCCGACGCCACCTTCATGACGATCGGCGAAAAGGGACCGGAGAAGAAGGCAGCATCGGATATCTTTTCCGGCAAGAAGGTCGTGCTCTTCGCGGTGCCCGGCGCCTTCACCCCCACCTGTCATCTCCAGCACGTGCCGGGCTTCATCGAGAACGCCGACGCGCTGAAGGCGAAGGGCGCCGACACCATCGCCTGTGTCTCCGTCAACGACGCCTTCGTGATGGATGCCTGGTCGGACGTCACGGGTGCTAAGGGCAAGATCACCTTCCTGGCCGACCCGGACGCGGAGTTCACCAAGGCCATCGGCATGGATTTCGATGCCAGCGGCGCCGGTCTCGGCATCCGCTCCAAGCGCTACGCGATGCTGGTCGAGGACGGTGTCGTGAAGGTTCTCAACGTCGAGCCGTCTCCCGGCGAGGCCGAGGAGAGCACCGCCGAGAAACTCCTGGAGGGCATGTAGGAATTAGGGAGGCTAGCGCCCCTGAAAGGGCGCCATGCCCTCCCGCGCCAGCTCGTCGGCACGCTCGTTGTCGTCGTGGCCAGCGTGACCTTTCACCCAATGCCAGCGCACCTCGTGGCGCTGGGCGGCTTCGTCCAGCGCCTGCCACAGCTCGACATTCTTCACCGGCTTCTTGGCCGATGTCTTCCAGCCGTTCTTCTTCCAGCCATGGATCCAGCCGGTGATGCCGCCGCGCACGTAATTGGAGTCCGTATAGAGGTCGACGACCGAGGGGCTCTTCAGCGCGTTCAACGCCTCGATGGCCGCCATCAGCTCCATGCGGTTGTTGGTTGTGTTCGCTTCGCCGCCATTGATTTCCTTGCGGTGGGCGCCGGATTCCAGGATGGCGCCCCAGCCGCCCGGGCCGGGATTGCCGGAACACGCCCCATCCGTATGGATGACCACTTCGGTTTTCTTGTCGCTCGATGCCATCAGCTCTCGTCCAGCCCGTAATCGGATGCCGAGCGGACCTGCCGGTGGAAGCGCAGTTTCCGCAGATACTCGTCTGGCTTCTTCGGCTGCACCAGCGCGCCCGCATCGCGGTTCAGCCAGTCATAGGTGCGGGTCAGCAGGAAGCGTAAGGCAGCGCCCCGCGCCAGGATCGGCAGCGCTTCCCGCTCCGCCGCGCTCAACGGGCGGACGGCCTGATAGGCCTCCAGCAGCGCCCGGGACTTCGTCACGTTGAAGCTGACATCCGGCTCGAAGCACCACGCGTTCAGGCAGATCACCACGTCGTAGGCGAGCTGGTCGTTGCAGGCGAAATAGAAGTCGATGAGCCCGGACACCTTGCTGTCGAGAAACAGCACGTTGTCGGGGAAGAGATCGGCGTGGATGACGCCTTCCGGCAAATCCTCCGGCCACTTGCCCGAAAGCGCATCCAGCTCATCTTCGAGCTCGTCCGCCAGATCCGGGATGATGCCGTTGGCCTCCATCTTTACGGCCTCGAAGAGCTGTGCCCAGCCGTCCGGCCCGAGGCTGTTCTCCCGCCGCATCTGGAAATCGGCGCCGGCCTTGTGAAGCCGTCCCAGCACGTCGCCAAGCGCCGCGCATTGGGCCGTGCTCGGCCGCCGGGCGGAGATGCCGTCCAGAAACGTGATGAGCGCGGCAGGGCGCCCCGCCAGCTCCCGCAAGGCCTTTCCCTCGAGGTCGTGCACGGGCAGGGGGCACGGCAGGCCCTTGTCGGCCAGGTGCTCCATGAGCCCGAGAAAGTAGGGGAGGTCGGCCGCCGAGACCCGCTTCTCATAGAGGGTCAGGATGAAGCGGCCCTTCTCGGTCTCCACCAGGAAGTTGCTGTTCTCCACCCCTTCGGCGATGCCCTTGAAGGAGATGAGCCGGCCCATCCCGTAGCTTTCCAGGAAGGATTGAAGCTCCCCGTCGGAGACATCCGTGTAGACGGCCATCCTAAGACGCCGCGTTTTCGCGCAACGGGCGCGGCAGCTTGAAGGAGATGTTCTCCTGGGCCGTCGTCACGGTCTCCACATCGGCCCTGAAACGCGCCCGGAAGGCGTCGATGATCTCGTCCACCAGGACCTCCGGGGCCGAGGCGCCGGCCGTGATGCCGAGGCTGCCGATCCCGTCGAACATGTCCCAGTCGATCTCCTGGACGCCCTGGAGCAGCACCGCCTGGGGGCAGCCGGCGCGCAACGCGACCTCGACCAGCCGCTGGGAGTTGGAGCTGTTGGGCGAGCCCACCACGATCATCCGGTCGCATTTCGGTGCGATGGATTTCACGGCCTCCTGCCGGTTGGTGGTCGCGTAGCAGATGTCGTCCTTGGTGGGCACCCTGAGCGCCGGGAAACGCGCCTTCAGCGCTTCCAGGATCTCCTTGGTGTCGTCCACCGAAAGGGTCGTCTGGGTCGTGCAGGCGAGCATCTCAGGATCGCGTGGCGTGAAGGTCCTTGCGTCTTCCACGGTCTCGATCAGGGTCACGGCGCCTTCGGGCAGCTGCCCCATGGTGCCGACCACTTCCGGATGGCCCTCATGGCCGATCAGCAGCACCTCATTGCCCGACAGGAACTGCCGCTGAGCCTCCACATGGACCTTGGTCACCAGTGGGCAGGTGGCATCGAGATGGAACATGTTCCGCCGGGAGGCCTCCTCAGGCACCGATTTCGGCACCCCATGGGCGGAGAACACAATCGGAGCTTCCGTATCCGGGATTTCGTCCAATTCTTCGACGAAGATGGCGCCCTTGGAGCGGAGATTTTCGACCACGTAGCGATTATGCACGATCTCATGACGCACATAGACCGGCGCGCCGTACTTGGCCAAGGCCAGCTCGACGATCTGGATGGCCCGGTCCACGCCGGCGCAGAATCCGCGCGGCGCTGCCAGATAGATGGTCAGCGGCTCGGCCTCGGCAGGCTCGAAGCGTGTCGGTTTCAGCTCGTCTTTCAGCACCATTGGCTTTCGGCGATTCGCCTTGTCGTATCGAAGGTTAGGAGCTCAGGCCCCTTGTGGCCGAGGCTGCGGACCGTTAATTTCGCGCTTCCTAGCAGCCTGCGGGATTTCCGGCCAGTCGGCCGGTCTGTCGATCCGCGGCATTTCAGGTGCGCAGGCCCAGCCTGTCAAGCCGACCACGGGGTTAAGTTGACGCGTACGAGTGCAATGAAGTTGCGTAGCCTTGCTTACACGGCCGCGATCCTCGCGATGCCGGTGGTCCTGTCGGGCTGCGCCGTCGGCTCTCTCTCCAATCCGTTCAACAAAAACGATTCGGCCGACGCGCCGCCGCTGCCGCCGAGTACCCTTCCGCAGAACGTGACTGGTTCGGCCCCCGCGCCCTCGAGCGGCATGCCCGAGGCGCCGGTTGCTCCGGTGGCCCAGGCGCAGACATCGGCGCCGCCGGCCGGCGCTCCCTCCACCAATCCGGGCCTGGCGACCTTGCCTTCAGGGCAGGCGGCCAATTGCCCGGAAGTCGTCTCCTGGCCTCAGGACCGCCTGGTCACCGTCTATCAGTCGGGCCATTCCGGCGAGGCCATGGCCATCCGTCATCGCGGTGAGCTGACCAAGCTTTCCCGGGAATGCCGGGTCTATGGCAATCGCATGACCGTGCGCTACGGCATAGCGGGCCGGGTTCTGCTCGGGCCGAAGGGAAGCCCCGGCACGGTCAGCCTGCCAGTCAGCATTCGTGTGGCGGCCGCCGACCAGCGGATCATCCAGTCCAACTCGATTCGGGTCTCCGCCAGCGTTCCGGCCGGCAATCCGGTGGGCTATTTCTCCACGGTGCAGGAAGTCTCCTTCCCCGTCACCACCGGCACGCGTCCGCAGGACTACAAGATCTATGTGGGCCTGAAGCAGACCTAGCGTTTGCTGTGCTATCCCGCGCGCCGCGGAGCAGCCCCGCAGGGTTCATCCGGCCAAAAGAAATCTCGTCCGGCCATAAGAAAAGGGCGCCGGCCCTTTCGGATCGACGCCCTCGTATCTCTTAAGCGAAGAGGCTTAGAAGCGGCCGCTTAGTTCAGCTTCGACTTCAGCGAATCGATGCTTTCGTTGAGCAGCTTGTCTGCCGTCGCCGGAGTGATCTTGTCGGCGATCAGATGTTTCGCGGCGCCGACCGCGGCGTCCACCGCAGCGCTGCGCACATCGTTCACGGCCTGCTCCTCGGCCCGGGCGATCTTCTCTTCCGCCAGCCGGGTGCGCCGCTCGAACTGCTCTTGCATGCTCTTGCGGGTCTCTTCGGCGTAGGATTTGGCCTCACGCTTGGCCAGATCGACGATGTCGTCCGCCTCCTGCTGGGCTTCCTTCTGCTTCCGCTTGTACTCCGCCAGAACGTCCTCGGCCTCCTCGCGCAGGCGGAAGGCCTCGTCGAGCTCGTTCTTGATCTCGGCCGCACGCTTGTCCAGCGCTTGGCCCAGCTTATGGAAGGTCTTGAAATAGACCGCCAGGCCGATGAACAGGAAGAAGGAGACGGCGACCCAGAATTCCGGTGTGAAGAGTTCCATTCAGTCGCCCTCTAGCTCTGCCGGGCCGCCGAAACGGCCTTCTCGGTCTCGCCCTTCGACGGGCTCACGCCGATCAGCTTGTCGACGAGGTCCGCCGCGACGTCCGTAGCGATGCCGTCGACTTCCTTCAGCGCCGAGGTCTTGGCCGCTTCGATGCGCTCCTCGGCGTTCTTCGCCTTCTCGTCGAGCTCTTTTTCGAGCTTCTCGCGTTCCGCCGAGAGCTCGTCATTGAGCTCGTCCCGCGCCTCTTGGGCGATGGCATGAGCCTTCTGCTTGGCCTCCGCCAGGGCCTGCTCGTAGGAGGCGATGGCCTCCTCCGTGGCCCTGCGGAGATCCTCGGCGGTCTGAAGATCCGACTGGATCTTGTTCCGCCGCGCATCCAGCACGCCGCCGACCTTCGGCAGCGCCACCTTCGCCATCAGCACGTAGAGCGCGACGAAGGTGATCGCCAGCCAAATAAGCTGCGGGAGCCAATCACTTGGAACTAGCTGCGGCATGGTCCTATTCGCTTACCAGCTTCTGGCTGATTAAAAGACGAAGAGGATGATCAGCGCCACGACCAGGCCAAACAGGCCGGTCGCCTCGGCGAGAGCAAAGCCGAGCAGCAGGTTCGGGAACTGGCCCGCGGCTGCAGACGGATTGCGCAGAGCGCCGGAAAGATAATTGCCGAAAATCGTACCGATACCGAGACCGGCACCGACCAGGGCGATCGAGGCAAGGCCTGCGCCGATAAACTTAGCTGCTTCGGGTTCCATTCATTCCTCCCATTGGGACTGTGACTAACGACTAGAGATGATGCTCCGTCTCAATGCAGATGAAGCGCGTCATTGAGATAGATACAGGTGAGGATCGCGAACACATAAGCCTGGAGGAACGCGACCAAAACTTCCAAAGCGGTGAAGCCCACCATGAAGGCGAGCGGCGCCCAGCCGCCCAGGAAACCAAGCGCCACGACGAAGGCGCCAAACACCTTCAGCATGGTGTGGCCGGCCATCATGTTGGCGAACAAACGAACGGAGAGGCTCACCGGGCGCGTCAGATACGAGATCAGCTCGATCACCGTGATGAGCGGCACCAAAACGACGGGCACGCCCTTGGGCACGAAAAGCCGCAGGAAACCGGCGCCGTGCTTGATGAAACCGAGAATGGTGATGCCGATGAGGATCGCCAGGGCAAGCGCGAAGGTGACGATGATGTGGCTCGTCACCGTGAAGGAGTAGGGCACCATGCCCAGCATGTTCAGCGCCAGCAGGAACATGAACAGCGTGAAGATGAACGGGAAATAGGGCATGCCGGCCTGGCCGGTATTGTCCCGCACCATGTTCGCGACGAACTCGTAGGAGAGCTCGGCGACCGACTGGCTGCGGGAGGGCACCATCTGCTGACGGCGCATGGCCCAGACCAGGAACCCGGTGATCAGCACGACGGCGATCACCATGAAAAGCCCGGAATTCGTGAACGAAGCGTCGATGCCGAAGACGTCCAGCTCAACCAGACGCTTGATCTCGAACTGGTGCATCGGGTCCGGAAGACCGCCACCGTCGCCATGGCCCCCATGGGCCGATTCTGCTGCGTATGCCTCGAACACCCGTCTACTCGTCCTTTTCCGAACTATCCGGCGGCAGGTCTTTTCCGGGCAACGGCTCGCCCTTCGCCTGCATCGCCTTGGCGCTTCGGATCACGTTCAAAATTCCAGCGGCGGACCCCAGCATGAGGAACACCACCATCATGATCGGGGCTGTGCCGAACCATTGGTCCAGAGCCCAGCCGATAAACCCGCCGACGATGACGCCGGCCACCATCTCGGTGCCGAGCCGCATCGCGTTTCCCATGGCCCGGCCGCGTTCGGAGCGTTCCTCCTCGGCTTTCGGGTTGTGGCGCGCGCGGATCTCTCCGAGCTTCCCCTCAAGACTGTCCAAGCGCCGACGGATCGTGTCGGTGTCCTGGTCGCTTTTTCCGCGTCCCGGGCCCTTGGGTCCGGCCATGGCACTTGCTCTCTTCAAGGGGAACGGCCGGCGGACCGGCTGGTCCTCAGCCCGCGCGCACCTTAGTGAACCTTTCGGCCCTGTCAAGATTTCGCCAGACGAGTCTTTTGTCGCTGGTGAAAAGCCTTAAGAGCTTAGAAAAGTGGGAAATATCGAATGTGTCGCCGGGGGTGTGATTCCGCACGATACCCCTAGCTCGCATCCCGCATCTGCTCGGCCGTCTCCAGATTGACGGAGACGAGCTGGCTCACGCCGCGCTCCGCCATGGTGACGCCGAACAGGCGGTTCATTCGCGCCATGGTGAGCGGGTGATGGGTTATGATGAGGAATCTCGTGTCGGTGGTCTCCACCATCTCCTCCATCATACGGCAGAAGCGCTCCACATTGGCGTCGTCCAGCGGCGCGTCCACCTCGTCCAGCACGCAGATGGGGGACGGGTTGGTGAGGAACACCGCAAAGATCAGGGCGAGTGCCGTCAGCGCCTTCTCGCCGCCCGAGAGCAGGGTCAGCACTTGCGGCTTCTTGCCGGGCGGGCAGGCCAGGATCTCAAGGCCCGCCTGAAGCGGGTCGTCGGATTCCACCAGCTGCAGCTCCGCCGAGCCGCCGCCGAACAGCACGCTGAACAGCCGCTTGAAGTGGGCGTCGACCGTGTCGAAGGCTTCCAGCAGGCGCTTCCGGCCTTCCCGGTTGAGGTTCGAGATGCCCTGGCGGAGGCTGGCGATGGCCTCTTCCACGTCCGCCTTCTCGGTCTCGATCTCTTCCAGCTGAGCGGCGATCTCGGTCTCTTCCTCTTCGGCGCGCAGATTCACCGCGCCGAGCCGCTCCCGGTCCGCCTTCAGCTTGTGCAGCTCCGCCTCGACCTGGGAGATGTCCGGCATGGTCGCCTTCGGCTCCAGACCTGCGATCTTCAGGCAGCCTTCCGGCGCGCAATCGAACGCTCCGCGGATCTGATGGGCGATATCGCTGCGCTTGGCGCGAGCGGCTTCCAGCCGGGCTTCGCTGCGGGCTTTGGATTCGCGGGCCGCGGACAGCCGCTCCTGAACCTCCCGCAGAGCCTTGTCGTGCTCCCGGCGTGCCGTATCGGCTTCGGCCAGGGCGTCGGCAGCCGCAGAACGCTCTTTCTCGGCCTCAGCGATGGAATCGAGCAGCGTGCGCCGCCGCGCTTCGATCTCCTCGGGCAGCTTAGCGATGCCTTCCAGATCGCTGCGGATTTCCTGCTCGCGCGACTGCAGGGTCTCGATTTGCTCCCGCGCTTTGGTGATGCGCTTCTGCCAAAGGTCGTTCTCCGCGGAAATCGCCTCGATCCGCTCCTGACGCAGACGGATAGCCCGCGCATGGCTTTCCAGCTCGGCCTTGGCGTCCGCATGGGCCGCACGCGCCGTCGAAGCCTCCTGCTGGGCTTCCTGCTGCGCCTGCTCGAGGCTGGCGAGCTTGTCCGCAAAGTCCGATGCGTCGCTCAGCTCCGAAAGCCGAGTCCGCGCTTCGCTCAGCGATTCTTCCGTGCGGGTCCGCGCTTCCACCAGGCGGCCGAGCTCCCGGCTCCGCTCCTGCATGGCGTGCTCGATCTCACCGATCTTGTCCCGGGTCGCGGCCAGCTCGTTCTGAGTCTCGCGCAGCTTCTGGCGCAGGCTCTTGGTATTTTCGGAAGCCTCGCGCAGGGCCTCGGTGCTCTTCTCAAGCGCCTCTTGCGCAGAGGTGAGCTCGGATTCCGCCTTGTCCGCCTCGCCTCGCAGGCTCTCAAGCCGGTTGCGTTCCTGCAGCCGCGCCGCTGCCGCCGTGGCCGCACCGGAGCGGATCCGGTAGCCGTCCCAGCGCCACAGATCGCCGTCCTTGGTGACGAGGCGTTGGCCGGGCTTCAGCTCCGCCTGGAGCCGGTCGCCGTCATCCGCTTCGACCACGCCGATCTGAGCGAGCCGGCGGGACAGAAGGTCGGCACCGGTGACGAACCGGCTCAGCGGCTCCGCGCCTGAGGGCAGGGCCGGATCTGAGTCCTGCGCCGAAAGCTTGCGCCAGAAGGCGGGGGCGGCCTCGTCGCTCGCCGCATCGAGATCGTCGCCGAGCGCCGTGCCGAGCGCCTGCTCGTAACCTTCCGCCACCGAAACGTGAGAGATCAGCGGTTCGAATTCTTCGTCCTGGGCGGGCTTCAGAAGCTTGGTCAGGGTTGCAAGCTCGGTCTCAAGCTCCTGACGGCGCAGCCGCGCCGCAGCGGCATCGGACCGCCGGTCGCTCTCCTTGGAGCGGGCGACCTCTTCGGCTTCTTCGGCGCGCCCGAGATCGTCCTCAAGGCTCTGCACGGTGTCGCGCAGCTGCTTCGACGTTTCTTCCAAGCTCTGAAGATCGCTGCTCTCGCCGGCCTGGGCCTCTTCCGCTGCCAGGGTCTGGCCGATCTCGGCCGCCTGGGTTTCCAGCCGGGAGATGCGGCTCTCCAGCTCGGACTTTTCGCTCTCCAACCGGCGCTGCTCGGCCCGGGCCTGGGCGAATTGCTCCGTTGCCGCACTCAAAGCCTCTTCGGCCTTGGAAAGCGCTTCCGCGGTCTCGTTTGCGGCCGCTTCCAGCTTCGGCGCCTCGGTCTCGTCGGCGCTTGCCTCCTGCAGCTTGCGTTCTTCTTCGGCCAGGCCGCGGAGCATCTCCTCGGCTTCGCCGATCTGCTCCTGTTCGCGGGCCAGATCGCTCGTCATCTGGGAGAGCCGGGTCTCCAGCTCCGCCTGGCGCGACTGCGCGCGCTGCTCTTCCCGGTCGAGCGCGTCACGCTCCACCGACAGCCGATGCAGGACCGCCGCCTTGTTGGCTTCCTCGTCCCGCAGGGGCTGCAGCTTCTCCGCCGCCAGATGCTGATCGCGCAGGGCATCGGTCTCGACGCGCGTCTCGTCGCCCACCGCGGTCAGGGCCGTCTGGAAGGCTTCTTCCTCCTGCTCGACCGCCGTGCACGCGTTCGACCACATCAGATGATGATGCAGGGCCTCGCGCTCCTGGATCGTGTCGGTGACCTCCCGATAACGCTTCGCCTGGCGGGCTTGGCGCTTCAGCGCGTTGAGCTGGGTGGTGAGCTGGCCGATCAGATCGCCGAGCCGCTCCAGATTGGCTTCCGTCGCCTTCAGCCGAAGCTCGGCCTCATGACGGCGACTGTGCAGACCGGCGATGCCGGCGGCATCTTCCAGAACCCGGCGCCGCTCTTGGGGCTGGGCGCTGACGATCTCGCCGACTCGGCCCTGGCCGACGAGGGCCGGAGACCTTGCGCCGGTGGAGGCGTCTTCGAACAGCAGCCGTACGTCCCGGGCGCGCACGTCGCGGCCATTCACACGGTAGGCGGACCCCGCCTCGCGCTCGATGCGGCGCGTGACTTCGAGGTCGTCGCTGTCGTTGAACTCGGCGGGGGCCGTGCGGTTTGAATTGTCGATGAAAAGGGTGACTTCAGCGGAATTGCGCTGCGGGCGGCTTTGGGAGCCGGCGAAGATCACGTCCTCCATATTCGAGCCGCGCATGCTCTTATACGAGGTCTCGCCCATGGCCCAGCGCAGCGCTTCCAGGAGATTGGATTTGCCGCAGCCATTCGGACCCACCACGCCCGTCAGCCCCTTCTCGATGATGAGTTCGGTCGGCTCGACGAAGGATTTGAATCCCAGAAGGCGGAGGCGGTTGATCTTCAAAGCTGCTCGACCCTTCAGCTGTTGCGCGAACCAGCGCTTAGGCCATTCCTGAGACGGAGCGTCAAGCCGCGCCGCCCGTTTGTCCCCGCGATTCGATCATCCGCTTGATCTCGTCATAGGTGACGGTTCCTTGGGCCTTCTGGCCGTTGACGAAGAAGGTCGGCGTACCCTTCACCCCCAAGCGCCGTCCTCGCTGCTTTTGCTCGTCTAGCGCGTCGATCATGCTTTGATTCGCAAGGCAGTTGTCAAACTGCGCCCGGGTCATACCAACGCGTTTCGCGACGCCGTAGATGGCGTCGAGCCGCACCTCCTGGGAAACCCATTCCCGCTGGTTGTTCAGGAACAGCCCATAGAGCTGGAAATACTTATCCGCCGGCGCGCAGCGATTGATGATCGCCGCATTGCCCGCCGAGCGCCCGATGGGGAATTCCCGCACCACGTAACGGACCTTGCCCGTGTCGATATAGTTGCGCTTCAGCTTGGGAAAGACGTTCTGGTGGAACGCCCGGCAATGGGGGCAGGTGAGGGAGGCGTATTCGATCACCGTGACGGGCGCGTTCGCGCGGCCCAGAGCCCGGTCGCCCAGCGGGCCGGGCTTGGTCACGTCGTCGGCCGTCTCGCTCACCTCCGAGCTGCCGGGGCCTGCACCGCCGCACCCGGCGAGCGCAGGCGCCAAAGCGAGACTTAAGACGATCAGGCAGGCGACCCGCCTCAACTGGTGCGCCGCACCGCCAACCATCAAATCGTTATTCCGCGGGGGCGGACTCCGTCTTGTCGTCGGCGCCGGCATGCTCTTCTTCGAGGATCGCGTCGAAATCCTCCAGCTCATGCTCGCGGCCGAGCTTCTTGCCGTCGATGAAGAAGCTGGGGGTGGAGTTCACGCCGAACTCCGAGGAGGCGCGGGCGCGCATCTTGACGATGTTCTGATAGAGCTCCTCGTCGGCCATGCACTCGTCGAAGCTCTCCTTGGAGAAGCCCGCCTGGCGCGCGATGCCCAGCAGCTTGTCCATGGCCTCGGGCTCGTCCCGCACCGCCCAGCTCTGCTGGGTCTCGAAGAGGGCGGAGGTGAGCGCCATGCGCTTCTCCGGTCCGGCGCAGCGCGCCAGCATGGAAGCCCGCGCCGCCAGGATATCCAGCGGGAACTCCCGGAAGATGAACTTCACCTTGCCGGTGTCGATGTACTTCTCTTTGACCTTCGGGAAGGTCTCGGTGTGGAAGTGAGCGCAGTGGGGGCAGGTCATGGAGGCGTATTCGATGATGGTGACGGGCGCGTCTTCGTCGCCGATCACCACATCGTCCAGCGGGCCGCCATCCAGCAGCTCCGACATGGGCACGTCGGCATCGGCGCGGCTCGCCGCCTGAGTTTCGGTCTGGTCGCCCATGCCGAGAAAATAGACGCCGCCAGCGATCACGATCGCCACGACCGCCACCGCGGCCGCGATCACCAGGCCTTTGCTTCCGGTGCTGTGGGATTTGGGTGTTTCCGCCACGTCTCTACTCCGCTGTTCGAGCTGTCATTAAGGCATTTGGTTAAGGCAAGAGAGCGGCGAAAGCCAGCCCTCAAACGTCACGCTTTCTTGAGCGTTTCGCCGCCGTGCCGAGCCGCACCAGCGCTTCGCGCAAAGGCTCGTCGGTGATGTCGGCCTCTTGCGGCAGGACGCTGGGGTCAGGCGGCAGGGGCGCGGGCGGCTGGGGCCGGACGAGCCTGCCCACCGGCGCCTGCTTGATGCGCATCTCCACCACGGCGCGGTAGCCGAAGAAGCTGTTCACCCGCTCCATGATCTGCCGCGCCTTGTACTGCACCTCGATGGAGCGAGGTCCGTCGACCCGCAGAACGAGGGTGGCGCCTTCGGGACGCTTCCGGGCCTGTTTGGGCTCGTCATCCGGCGCCTCCCGGGGCTGGCGCGGCCAGATCAGCCGGTCGGGCTTGGTGAATTTCGCGGTGCTGCCGCCCACGATGCTGGCCCATTGCTCCAGGAGCGCCATGGTGGTGAAGCCGCGGGCGCGCGCCGCCGGCGCCAGGGTCTGGGCCGCAAGCCCGCCGACAGGCTTCAGCCCTTGCGTCCGCCGCTTGGGCGCCGACGCATAGCGCTGATTGCTCGTCTGCTGGGTATTGTTGTCGCCGGCCATGTTCGCGTCTTGATGGGTCGCATCTACTTCGCCGCGCTTCTGGATGCTCTTGGGGATCATCCGCCGCGGCGCCTTGCCTTCATGGCCGCGCAGCCTACACCATCGGGAGCGGCGTGACGAAGCCGCGAGATGTGCGATTAGGAGTTTTCCCTTTTGCCCGGAATTCAGGATGCAGAGCAGACGGCGAAAGCCGACGCAACAAAGGCCGATGGTGCAATGGCGGCCAAGCTGCTCGCCTGGTACGATCGGGAAGGGCGCACACTGCCTTGGCGCATTCGGCCCGGAGCTGAAGAGACGCCCGATCCTTATAAGGTCTGGCTCAGCGAGGTGATGCTGCAGCAGACCACCGTGAAGGCGGTGCTGCCGCGCTACGGACGCTTCCTGGGCCGCTGGCCGCGGGTGGAAGACCTGGCAGCCGCTCCCTTGGGCGACGTGCTCGCCGAATGGGCCGGCCTCGGCTACTACGCCCGCGCCCGCAACCTGCATGCCTGCGCTCGCGTCGTCGCGGAAGAGCACTGCGGCGAATTCCCGTCGACCGAAGCGGGGCTTAAGAAGCTGCCGGGTATCGGCGACTACACGGCCGCCGCCATCGCTTCCATCGCCTTCAATGAGCCGGCAACCCCGGTCGACGGCAATATCGAGCGGGTCATGGCGCGGCTCTTCGCCCTGAAGACGCCGCTCCCCGAAGCCAAGCCGGAGATCAAGGCCATGGCGGCGAGCCTGACGCCGCCGGATCGCCCAGGCGATTTCGCGCAAGCGCTGATGGATCTCGGGGCCCAGATCTGCACGCCCAAGCGCCCGGCTTGCGGCCTATGCCCCATCCGGCCCGATTGCGAAGGCTTGGCGGAAGGTCTGGCGGAGGTGCTGCCCTACAAGGCGGAGAAGGCCGAGCGACCGACCCGGCTGGGGACGGCATTTCTGGGCGTTCGCGCCGATGGCGCCGTGCTCCTGCGCGAGCGACCGCCGAAAGGGCTATTGGGAGGAATGCTGGAAGTGCCGTCGACCCCGTGGGGGCCGAAGGATGCGGCTGAGCCTCTGGCGTTTGCGCCCTTAGAGGCGGATTGGCGGATGACGGTCGGGTTGGTGGAGCACACCTTCACCCATTTCCACCTGAAACTTCAGGTCTATGCCGCTGCGGTGCCTGAAGACGCCACTCTATCGGAGGCGGCGGAGCCGGAGCGCTGCCGCTGGGTGGCCCGGCGGGATCTTGCGAGCGCGGCACTCCCCAGCGTTATGCGCAAAGTGCTCCGCCAAGGCCTAGGTGAGTAGAGGAGGCGGCCGCCGATCTACTCGGCCGCGATGACCTGGGGCTGCCTCGGCGCTTGTGCAACGCGCTTCGGCGCAACGTTCTGAGGCATCAAGCTCTCGGGCAGGCGATAGGCACGCGCCGGCTTCATGGGGGCTTCTGCCGCCTTGCGGGCCTCAGACGGCTCGGGCAGCTTGGCCACCGGCGGAATCCAGAATTTTTTGCGGCGTTCCTCGGTCAGCCGCGAGCGGAACAGCTTCATGATGTTGCCTCCAATTGGCGCCGCGCGACATCGCGCAAGCTATCGATCGGGGTGAGCGTCCCTTCCTTCTCCACATGCCAGAAGGTCCAGCCGTTGCAGGCCGCGGACCCTTGGACCTGGGCGCCCATTTTGTGAATCGAGCCCTGCGCACCCTCCACGGCGATGCTGCCGTCGGCGCGCACACGGGCCTCGTACTGGGCCCGGTTGTCGTAAAGAACGGTGCCGGGCGAGATCAGCCCGAGCTCCACCAGGGAGCCGAAGGGGATGCGCTGTTCCTGGCGCTTGCCCTGCATGACCTTCATGGCGTCATCGCCGAGCGGCTCGATCTCGGCCAGGCGCTTGCGGGCGATACGCGCGTAATCGGGGTCGCGCTCGATGCCGATGTAATGGCGGCCGAGCTTCTTGGCAGCGGCGGCCGTCGTGCCGCTGCCGGAGAACGGGTCGAGGACGACATCGCCTTCGTTGGAGGAGGCGAGGATCACCCGGCCGAGCAGGGCTTCGGGCTTCTGGGTCGGATGGGCCTTCTTGCCGGTCTCTTCCTTCAGGCGCTCAGGGCCGGAGCAGATCGGCAGCAGCCAGTCGGAGCGCATCTGAAGATCGTCGTTCAGCGCCTTCATCGCCTCGTAGTTGAAACGGTAGCGGCTCTTCTGGCTCTTGGCCGCCCAGATCAGCGTCTCATGGGCGTTGGTGAAGCGGCGACCGCGGAAATTCGGCATCGGGTTGGTCTTGCGCCAGATCACGTCGTTCAGGATCCAGAAGCCGAGATCCTGGAGCCGCACGCCGAGGCGGAAGATGTTGTGGTAGCTGCCGATCACCCAAAGGGCGCCGTCGTCTTTCAGGACGCGGCGGCACTGGGCCAGCCAGTCGTCGGTGAACTGATCGTAGTTCTCGAA
Organism: Methyloligella solikamskensis; assembly: GCF_042676065.1. NCBI lineage: Bacteria > Pseudomonadati > Pseudomonadota > Alphaproteobacteria > Hyphomicrobiales > Hyphomicrobiaceae > Methyloligella > Methyloligella solikamskensis. Next base: position 407,612 of record NZ_JBHTJO010000002.1, read on the forward strand.
GCTGGCGAACTTGTCCCAAGCGTCGTCGACACCGTCGACCTTGGAGTTGTTCGGACGGAGCAGGTCTTTCTGGAGCTGCAGGTTATAGGGCGGATCGGCGAAGATCAGATCGACGGAGCGATCCGGAAGCTCTGCCAGTTCTGCCACGCAATCGCCGAGAATGATGCTATCGATCGGGAGCGAAGCCCCCGCCTTTTCCTTGAGCATGACCGCCTCCGAAGACGCTGAAACAAACAGTCGGAGCGCCCCGGCAAATCGGCCGCGGCGATAGATCAAACTTGAGGAAAGTTGGTAAAGACCCTGTTAACCGAGCTGAAGCTCTGGCGTTTCGGCGACGCCGAGGGCCTTTTCGATGGGGCTGAAGGAGCGGCGGTGATGCAGGCAAACGCCGTGCTTTTGGATGGCTTCGGCGTGCTCACGCGTGCCATAGCCCTTGTTCCGCTCCCAGCCGTATTTCCGATAGCGCTTTGAGAGTTTCACCATCATCCGGTCGCGGGTGACCTTGGCGACGATGGAGGCGGCCGCGATGGAGACGGAGATTCCGTCGCCCCCGACCACGGGCCGGGCAGGGCAGGGGAAGCGCTTCGGCTTGATGTTGCCGTCGATGAGGGCTGCGACCGCGGGCGCTTCCATCTCCCGGAAGGACCGCCGCATGGCCCACAGGCTCGCCTGGAGGATGTTGTCCCGGTCGATCCGCTTCACATGGCCGATCGCGATGCCGACGATGGCCGACGCCATGATCTCCTCGAAACGCTCCTCCCGCTCTTTTTCGGTGAGCTTCTTGGAGTCGTTGAGGCCTTCAGGGATGCGGTCGGGATTGAGGATGACGGACGCGGCGACAACCGGCCCGGCCCAGGGGCCGCGTCCGGCTTCGTCGAGCCCCGCAACCGGCCCCTTGTGCTTATCCATGAGATCGGCCTCCAGCACGAAGCTGGGTGCGTCGGGCAGAAAGGCCGATTCGAAGAGCGCATCCATGGAGCCGACTTTTGCGCTCCGGATGCGCGCTTGCAATCCCCCTCAACGGAGGGTCGCCCCGACAATGTGGAAAAGCGTGCGGCCTGAAGCTCAGCCGTCAGCCTAAAACAGCCGCATCTGCTGGCCCTGCAGCACGGGAGGCTCGAACAGATCCGTTCGCAGCTTCGCCTTGTCCTTGTTCAGGCCGAGACGCTGTACCGCCATCTCGAAGCGCCGGCCGATCATCCAGGCGTAAGGCCCGGTGCCTTCCATGCGTTCGCCCCATTTGGCGTCGTAGAGCTTCCCGCCCCGGGACTGACGCATGAGCGACAGCACCTTCTCCGCCCGGTCCGGGCAGTTCGCCTCAAGCCATTCGGTGAACAGATCGGCGATCTCAAGCGGAAGCCGGAGCAGCACGTAGCCGGCTTCCGTCGCGCCTGCGACCGAGGCCCGCTCAAGGATGCGCTCCATCTCCATATCCGTAAGCCCCGGCATCACCGGCGCAACCATGACGGAAGTGGGAATGCTCGCCTCGTTCAGCGCGGCGATCGTCTCCAGCCGCTTCTCAGGCGCCGCCGCCCGGGGCTCCATGGCCCGGGACAGCTTGCGGTCCAGCGTGGTGACGGAAAGCGCCACCTTGGCAAGCCCGCGCTTCGCCATGGAGGAGAGAATGTCGATATCCCGCAGCACAAGGGACGACTTGGTGACGATGGCGACCGGATGGTTCGCCTCGTCCAGCACCTGCAGGATGTCCCGCATGAGCGCGTATTGCCGGTCGATAGGCTGGTAGGGGTCCGTGTTGGTGCCGATGGCGATGGTCGCGGGCTTGTATTTCGCATGCGCCAACTCGCGCTTCAGCTGCTCCGCCGCGTTCACCTTGGCGAACAGCCGCGTCTCGAAATCGAGCCCCGGCGATAGGCCCATGAAGGCGTGGGTCGGCCGCGCGAAGCAATAGACACAGCCATGCTCGCAGCCGCGATACGGGTTGATGGAGCGGTCGAAACCGATATCCGGGGAATCGTTCCGGGTGATGACGGTCTTCGCCCGGATTTCCTGAACCTGGGTAGAGAGCGCTTCCAGCTCGCCGACAGAGCCCCAACCGTCGTCCGCCGGCTGATAGGCGATCGGCTCGAACCGGCCCGACCGGTTGGTCAGCGCACCGCGGCCGCGGCGGCGCTCCGCGGCGACGCCTCCCGCTTCAAGCGGGAAGCTCTCATGCTTCTCAGGCTTTCTAAGGTCCACGCTCATGGCTCCTATATAGGTCTCACTTTGGAACAAATCAAGAACATTGACGCAATATCGTCTTGAGCCAGCGACGCGGAACGGATTGCCGCTCGCAGACTAAACGCTATAGTCCCGCCATGATTTCCATAGTTATCCCCAGCTTTAATGCGGGAAGGACGCTGGTCCCGACCCTGAACGCGCTGATTCCCGGCGCGGTTGAGGGGCTGGTGCGCGAGGCCATCCTGGCCGATGGCGGCTCCACGGACGGGACGCTGGACATCGCCGAGGCCGCAGGGATGGAGATCGTGAAGGCCGAGCGGGGCCGGGGCACCCAGCTGCGCGCCGGCGCCGCCCGCGCGAAAGCCGACTGGCTCCTCTTTCTTCACGCCGATACGGAGCTCGACCAGACTTGGCTGGACCACGCCGTCCACTTCATGTCCCGCGTCGATCGCGGCGAGCGGGCGCCCGCGGCCGCCACCTTTCGCTTTGCCCTGGACGATGATGGGCTCATGCCCTGGCTGCTGGAGAAGCTTGTGGCGCTCCGCTTCATGATCTTCCGCCTGCCGTACGGCGATCAGGGCCTGCTGATCCCGCGCAGGCTCTATGAAGAGCTCGGCGGGTTCGAGAACGTGCCGCTCATGGAAGATGTCGCCCTGGTTCGGAAGCTGAAGCGGAACCAACTGGTGATGCTGAAGGCGCGGGCCGTGACCAGCGCGGAGCGCTATCGCAGTGAGGGCTATATCCTGCGTGGCCTCCGCAATCTCTTCTGCATGCTGCTCTATACGTTCCGCGTGCCGCCTCGGGTGCTCGCCCGGCTCTACGGCTAGGCCTGCGCGGCGCGGATATGCCAGGCGTGCGACCCACCCTCATCCTCATGGCCAGAACGCCAAAGCTGGGGCGGGGGAAGCGCCGCCTGGCGGCCGAGATCGGCCATGTGGCGGCATCTCGTTTCTATCGAACTTGTCTTGAAACGACCCTGCGCCGGCTCGGAGCGGACCCCCGCTGGCGGCTGTTGATCGCCGTGACGCCGGATGCCGATTGGCGGGCGCCATGCTGGCAGCGTTTTGCCGCCGAATGCGGTGCCGCCCTCAAGCCCCAAGGGCAGGGCGATTTGGGAACCCGGATGCATCGGCTGCTGTGTGATGAGGGGACGCCGTCGCTTCTCATGGGCAGCGATATCCCAGGCGTCGTGCCCAAAGACATAGCCGGCGCCTTCAAGACCCTCGCTGGCGCAGATGCGGTGTTCGGTCCGGCGGAAGATGGTGGCTTCTGGCTCGTCGGGATGAAGCGGCCGAAACGGCTTCAGCCTTTCGAGAACGTCCGCTGGTCGAGCCGCTATACGCTCACCGACACCCTGGAAAATTTCCGGGGAACGGAGGTCGGCTTCGCTCCGCTGCTGGCCGATGTGGACACCGAGGCGGCCTATCTCCGGCTGCGGCGAGGAGCGGAGCGGCTGGTGCCGCCCCGCCGTCTTTGATCTCGCCGTGGCTACTGGGCCGTCGTCGGATCGATCATGGTCTTCACTTCGGTGACCTTCGTGGCCGGAAAGCCGGAGAGCTCCGCATGCTTTTTGATCGCGTCCTCGTCCTTCGCCAGATAGACGCAGAAAGTCTTGTCATCTGCGACATAGCTCTCGACCCACTGGATGTCCTCCGCGCCGATCTTGCAGAGCGCATCGTTGGACGTGTTGGCAGCGCCCGAAAGCTCGTCGCCGTCCATTTTACCGACACCGGGAATGTCCCGCTCGATGATGTATTTCTTCAAAGCCATGCTGTTTCCTCCTTGCTGGTTTGAGTCTTGTCGTCGCCAACCTTCTAGTTGGTAGGGTAAAAAGTCAAAAAATATCGAGGCGAGAAATCACGCCTCGATGGTCCGGAGCACCGAGTCGATCGCCGGCTTGATGGTGGCCGGATCCTTCAGCGCCCAAGCGACGAGGCTGGCGCCCTCCAAAGTGCTGAGGATGAGGGTGGCCGTCTGCTTCGGCTTCAGGTCGGATCTCAGCTCGCCGGCCTTCTTGCCGTCGCGGATCACGCCCTGCAGCCAGTCGAGATGCAGCTCGAAGAACTCCTTCACGCGCTCCTGCAGGGATTCCGGCAGCACGTAGGCTTCCGCCGAGAGGGCCCCGCAAAGGGGCATCATGCCGCCCTCCATGCTTTCCACGAAGAACTCCGAGTAGCGGCTCAGCCTACTCGTGGCCGTCGCCTCCGTCGCGACGATGGCATCCAGCGCGGCGCGGAAATCGCCCAGATAGCTGTCGATCAGCGAAGCGCCCAGCGCTTCCTTGGTGGGAAAATGGTGATGGATGGAGGCTTTCCGGATACCGACCTTCTCGGCGAGATCCGCATAGCTGAAGGCCGCATAGCCGCGCGTGCGCAGCAGCGTCTCCGTCTCTTTCAGCAAAAGCTCTCGCGTTCCAAGCGCCATGGGCCACCTTCCGCAGCGGACAACGGGTGCTATCCGCTATTGTTATTATCTGCCTACCAGATGGTAGGCGATCGTCAACTTGCAAGATCGACGCAGGAACAGCCGTCCGCATCCCGTCATACCGGCAGCCATCGCGGTACCACTTCGATTCCACGTCATTCTGAGGTGCTCGCGAAGCAAGCCTCGAAGGAGACGTGGCCCAAACATGCTGCCCATCCTTCGAGGCTCGGCGCTGCACGCCGAGCATCTCAGGATGACGAGTCGGGTTAGGGCGCTCGCGTTCCTCTCGGAGAGAGAACGTTACGCCGGCTTGCCTTCTTTCAGCCGCGGCATGATCTCGATGAAGCTGCAGGGGCGATGGCGGTTGTCGAACTGGAACTTCAGCACCTTCGTCCACGCGTCCTCGCAAGCCCCGGGCGAACCGGGCACGGAAAAGATATAGGTGCCGTTGGCAAGCCCACCGCAGGCCCGCGATTGCAGCGTCGAGGTGCCCACCGTCTCGAAGCTCACCATGTGGAAGATCACCGAGAAGCCCTCGATCTCCTTGTCGTAAAGCGGGCGCACCGCCTCAGGCGTCACGTCGCGCCCGGTAAAGCCCGTGCCGCCGGTGGTGATCACCACGTCGATCTGCGGATCGTCGATCCAGGCCTGCACCTGGGAGCGGATGGACTCCACATCGTCCGTCGCCGTCTCCCGCGCCGCCACCACATGGCCGGCCTCGGTGATCATCTCCGCGAGTAGCGGGCCGGACTTGTCGGTCTTCTTCGTGCGCGTGTCGGAAACGGTGAGCACGGCGATGCGGATCGGGATGAAGGGGCGGGTCTCGTCGAAACGGGGCATGGGTGCTGATTCTCTCCACTCTCTTGAGTCATGCCCGGCGCAAGCCCGGCAATGACGCTCAACTTCAATCGTCCGCCAGCCGCTGCTTCACCATAAGCAGATCCTGCCAGGCTTTCCGCTTCGCGGCCGAGTTTCGCAGCAGATAAGCCGGGTGGAGCGTCGCCATGACGGGGATCGGCGTGCCGGCCTTGTCGTAGCTCTTCCATTTGCCCCGCAGGCGCATGATCCCTTGGGTGGTCTGTAGCATGGTGGAGGCGGCCGCCCCGCCCAGCAGCATGATCGCCTTCGGCTTCAGCAGCGAAATCTGGTGCTCAAGGAAGGGCAGGCATGCACCGATCTCCTGGGGCGTCGGCGTGCGGTTGCCGGGCGGGCGCCAATAGACCGTGTTGGTGATGTAGACCGACTCCTCGTCGCGCCCGATGGCCGCCAGCATTTTGTCGAGAAGCTGGCCCGCGCGCCCCACGAAGGGCTTTCCTTGAAGATCCTCGTCGCGCCCTGGGGCCTCGCCGATCAGCATCAGCTCGGCGCTCTCGCTGCCCCGGGAAAAGCAGAGGCTTTTCGCCGTCCGCTTCAGGGGGCAGCCGTCGAATTGCTCCACAAGCGCCCGGAGCTCGGCGAGCGTCCTGGTCTTCGCGATTTCCGTCGGCGAAGGCATGTCCGCCGTCTCTTTCCCACGCGGCGGGACCGGGCGCGGCTTGACGGTCTTCGGCGTCGGGCCAGGCTCAGGCCTGCGCGCCGGCCTAGGCTCCTCCGCTTGCGAAAAATCCGGCCGCTGGAGCGGGCGCCGCGCCGGGGCCGTCCGGGCCAGGGACTGGGCCTTGGCGCTCACCTCGAAGGCATCAAGCGGCGTCTCCGCGATCGCCTCGTCCGCGCCCATGGCGGCATACCAGTCGAGCAGCGCCGCTGCCTCGCCTGCAATGCTTTGCGGTTCTTTCCGGTGACCTGCCATGGCTCTTGAGTAGCACAGCTCAAACGCCGCGGACACTTGACGTTATGCGACCGAAAGGGGAGGTTGGCTACAAGATGATGGGGAGGGTTGAGAGGAACTTCACCACTCCTCTCCCGTTCCCATTTCGCCGGTCCGAATGCGTGGGCAGACGCGCCGGGCCGGTTTGTCATGTCTGAGATGAGTTTGGCTGGGAGCCTGAATTTTGAGCGAAGAATCCGAACGCGGGGCCGAAGAGGCTGAACGCGAAACGATGGAGTTCGACGTGGTGATCGTCGGTGCCGGACCTGCGGGTCTGGCCGCGGCGATCCGCCTGAAGCAGCTCGCTGCGGAGAAGGACCAGGACCTCAACGTGGTGGTGCTGGAGAAGGGCGCGGAAGTCGGCGCTCATATCCTCTCCGGCCTGGTGATGGACCCGATCGGCCTCGATAAGCTGATCCCCGATTGGCGCGAGCAGGATTGTCCCCTTGAGACGAAGGTGACGGACGACCGCTTCTATTATCTGTCGTCTGAGAGCGGAAGCTTCGGCATTCCCACCTTCCTGAATCCGCCGCTCATGAACAACCACCACTGCTACACGGGCAGCCTGGGCGCGCTGTGCAAATGGCTGGGCGAGCAGGCCGAGGCTCTGGGCGTGGAGGTCTATCCCGGCATCGCCGTGACCGGCGCCATCTATGGCGACGACGGCGAGGTGAAGGGCGTCATCACCGGCGATATGGGCATCGGCCGCGACGGCGAGAAGAAGGACAGCTACACTCCCGGCATCGCGCTCACCGGCAAGTACACTCTGCTGGCGGAAGGCGCGCGCGGCTCCCTCAGCAAGGAGGTCATCAGCCGCTTCGAGCTGAACCACGAGAGCGGCCCCCAGAAATACGGTATCGGCCTGAAGGAGCTCTGGGAGATCCCGGCCGAGAAGCACAAGCCAGGCCTAGTGCAGCACACCATGGGCTGGCCCCTGGACGACCACACCGGCGGCGGCACCTTCCTCTATTATTTCGGGGAGAATCTGGTGTCCGTCGGGTTCGTCATGCATCTCGACTACGACAACCCGTATCTCCACCCCTTCAAGGAGTTTCAGCGGGCCAAGACCCACCCCGCCATCAAGAAGCATCTGGAAGGCGGCAAGCGCATCTCATACGGCGCCCGCGCGCTCACCGAAGGCGGCCTCCAGGCGATCCCGAAGCTCACCTTCCCGGGCGGTGCGCTGCTCGGCTGCGCGGCGGGCTTCATGAACGTGCCGCGCATCAAGGGCAGCCACAACGCCATGCTCTCCGGCATGGCCGCGGCGGAATCGGTCTTCGAGGCCATCGGCGAGGAGCGCAGCCACGACGAGCTCACCGCGTATGAGGAGAAGGTCCGCAACGGCGACATCGCCAAGGATCTGACCCCCGTGCGCAACGTGAAGCCGCTCTGGTCGCGCTACGGCACGCGGCTCGGCGTCATGCTGGGCGGCCTCGACATGTGGGCGAACACGCTTCTGCCCTTCCTCAAGCACACCCTGAAGCACCTGAAGCCGGACTTCGCGACCCTGAAGCATGCCGACAAGGCAAAGCCGATCGACTATCCGAAGCCGGACAACGAGCTGACCTTCGATATTCTATCCTCGGTGTTCCTGTCGAACACCAACCATGCCGAGGATCAGCCGGTGCATCTGAAGCTGGGCGATCCGTCGATCCCGATTCAGGAGAACCTGCCGGAATATGCGGAGCCCGCTCAGCGCTACTGCCCGGCGCAGGTCTATGAGGTGATCGAGGACGGCGGCGAAAAGCGTTTTCAAATCAACGCCCAAAACTGCGTCCACTGTAAGACTTGCGATATCAAGGACCCGGCGCAAAATATCAATTGGGTGCCGCCCGAAGGGGGCGATGGGCCCGCTTACGCCAATATGTAGGCGCGACGGCAAGGCCTTCTTCGTTAAGCGCTTTTAAGTTTTCAGGCGGCGGCAAAACCCTTAAACCCGAAGCCGGGGCTATTTGCGTTCACATTCAGCCGGAGACGCCGCATGCCGATGCCGAGCACCGAAACCAAGCGCAACGCGATCCTGGAGATTGCCGAACGGCCCATTCTGCGCTGGGCCTTGCTATCTCTTCTGATCGTGGTGCTGGCGGCGCCCGCCGCCTATTCGGAGGTCGGCGAGGAGAACGGTGAGACGGCGGCCAGGGGAACGTTGCTCGGCAACTATCTCTCGGGCCGAATCGCCCGCAACGAGCACGATATCGACACCGCGGCGGATTATTACGCCAAGGCCCTAGACGAGGATCCGGACAACGTTGTCCTCCTGGAGCAGGCCTTCCTGCTCGAGGTTGCCAATGGCGATTGGGACCGCGCGGTCACTCTCGCCAACCGGCTGATCGAGACCGATCCCACCCATCGCATCGCCCGCTTCTTGCTTGGCCTGCATGCCACCAAGCAGGAAAAGTTCGACGATGCCGAGCAGGACTTCGCTTCCGCCCGCCAGGGACCGATTGCGGATCTCGCCTCGACCCTATCCCGCGCCTGGGTAGAGCAGGCTCGCGGCGATACCGATAAGGCGCTTTCCACCCTCGACGGTCTGAGCAGCGCGAGCTGGGCCCAGTTTTATCAGCGCTATCACCGCGGGCTCATCGCTGATGTCGCCGGCCGCCCCGATGTGGCCGAGCAAGCTTACGCGGAGGCCTTCGCCTCCAGCCCCGGCACGATCCGCGTGGCCGAAGCCTATGCCCGCCACCTCGTCAATAACGGCAAGCGGGACAAGGCGATCGTCATCATCAAGACGAATATGGAAGCCGCCGCCAAGCACCCGATCACCGAAGGGCTGCTGAAGGAGCTTGAGGACGGCGAGACGCCGCCGCTCGTGGCTCGGAATACCGATGAAGGCATGGCCGAGGTCTACTATGGGATCGGCGATGCGCTGGCCGGCGAGGGCGGTCTCGATCTCGGTCTCGTCTTCCTGCAGTTCGGCATCTACATGAAGCCCGAGCTCGACCTGGCCTATGTCGCTTTGGCGGAAGCCTACGACAATGCCGAGAAATACGATCTGGAGCTCAAGGCCTTCGATCAGGTGAGCGAGGATTCGCCCCTGTGGCTCAACGTTCAGATCCAGAAGGCCTTCGCCCTCAACGGGCTGGAGCGGGTCGAGGATGCCAAGGCGACCCTGGAGCACCTCATCGAGGAATATCCGGACGACATGCGTCCCCTGGACGCCCTGGGCAACATCTTGCGCTCCCACGAGCGCTACGAGGAGGCGCTGCCCTATTACGACAAGGCCATCGCCCTGATCGACGAGCCCCAGGAGCAGCACTGGTCCATCTACTATTCCCGCGGCGTCTGCTACGAGCGCCTGAAGGATTGGGACAAGGCGGAGAAGGACCTCAAGCAGGCTCTGGCCCTGAAGCCGGAAGAGTCCCTGGTGCTCAACTATCTCGGCTACACCTGGGTCGATCAGAAGACCAATCTGAAGACCGCCATGGACTACATCCGCAAGGCGGTGAAGCTGAAGCCCGATGACGGCTACTACGTCGACAGCCTGGGCTGGGCCTATTACCGCCTCGGCAATCTCGATGCGGCCGTGAAGCATCTGGAGCGCGCCGTCGAGCTGGAGCCCAACGATCCGATCATCAACGATCATCTGGGCGATGTGTATTGGCGCGTCGGCCGCAAGCTCGAAGCGAAATACCAGTGGCAGCAGGCCCTGGAACTCGAGCCGGAGGAAGAGGACGCCAAGAAGATCCGGCAGAAGCTGGCCGACGGCCTCGAGGACAAACCCAACACCAAGGCCGCCGAGCGCACGCCCCCAGGCGAGGCCCCGACCGCGCAGTAGGCGATACGTCTGCAGCGCCGCTAAGTTCGTAAGTCTGCCGGCATCTCAAGATGAGCGTTCTCACTGAACCCGCACGGGCCAAGCTCAACCTGACCCTGCTCGTCCACGGCCGCCGCGCCGACGGCTATCACGAGCTGGAGAGCCTGGTCGCCTTTGCCGATCTCGCCGACGAGGTCTCGCTGGAAAGCGGCGATGCGCCGATCCTCGACGTCTCCGGGCCCTTCGCTGAGGCCATCGACGGCGAGAATCTCATGGAGCGCGTTTCGCTCGCCGCTGCCGCCCATGTGCCGGGGCTCCAGACAGGGCGCATCGGTCTTGAGAAGCACCTGCCTGTCGCCGCAGGCCTGGGCGGCGGATCGGCCGACGCGGCGGCCTGCCTGCGTCTTCTCATGCGCATGGAGCCCCATCGCCTCACCAACAACATCGCCGAGACAATCGCCAACGCTCTTGGTTCCGACATTCTCGCCTGCCTCAAAAGCGAGGCGGCCCTCATGCAGGGGCGGGGCGAGCAGCTGACGCCCGTCTCCGGTCTGCCCCGGGCCGGCGTGGTGGTGGTCAATCCCGGCGCGCCGCTCTCGGCCGCCGAGATCTACGGCGAACTCGGCGCCGACGATCTGGAAAAGGATTTCGCGCCCGAGATCGTCCGGCTCGATTTCGACCGGTCTTTCGAGGCGCTGGCCGAGTATCTCGAGACCCGTGGAAATCACCTCCAGGCAACCGCGGCGAAGCGGCTTCCCGTCATCGCCGAAGTGCTGAAGGGTCTCGAGGATCTGGAAGGCGCGCGCTGCGTCCGCCTCTCAGGCAGCGGCCCAACCTGCTTCGCCCTGTTCGAGGACGAAGCCCAGGCGGCGGCCCAAGCGGAAACGCTCGCCCAACACCATCCGGATTGGTGGGTGAGGGCGACGGCGATCGGCGGCTGACGCCGGTATGTCGTTGGTTGGCTAGTAGGCCCGCGAGACGCAGAACTCGACCGTCTCCAGCATAGCGTCCTTGGCGTCCGAATCGGGGAAGATCGCCAGCGCATCCCGGGCGATGGCGCCGTAATCCTTCGCTCGCTCCACCGTCGCCGCCCGCGCGCCGCGGCGCTCGATCAAGCTGATGGCGTGCTCCAGATCGCCGTCCTGGATATCGCCGTCCTGCAGGGTGCGGCGCCAGAAATCGCGCTCGGCCTCGTTGCCCCAGCGATAGCTGAGCACCGTGGGCAGGGTGATCTTGCCTTCGCGGAAATCGTCACCGATGGATTTGCCGAGATCGGCCTGCTCGCCGGAATAATCCAACGCATCGTCGATGAGCTGGAAGGCGAGGCCGAGATTGCGCCCATAGGCGCGCAAGGCGGAGGTCTCGTCCTTCGGCCGGTCGGCGATCGAACCGCCCACCTCGCAGGCTGCCGCGAACAGCGCCGCCGTCTTGCAGTTGATGACCGCGAGATACTCGTCCTGGGTGGTCGCCGTGTTGTTGGCCGTGACGAGTTGCATCACCTCGCCCTCGGCGATGGTCGCCGCCGCGTTGGAGAGAATCCGCAATGCATCCAGCGAGCCCACATCCACCATCATCTTGAACGCTTGGCCGAGCAGGTAGTCGCCCACCAGCACGCTCGCCTCGTTGCCCCAGAGCATGCGCGCCGTCTTCTTGCCTCGGCGCAGCTCGCTCTCGTCGACCACGTCGTCATGGAGCAGGGTGGCGGTGTGCATGAACTCCACGCTGGCTGCGAGATGCACATGGCCGGAGCCCGTGTAGCCGCACAGCTTGGCGGCAGCCAGCGTCAGCATCGGCCGCAAACGCTTGCCGCCGGAGTCGATCAGATGCCGGGCAAGTTCGGGGATCAGATCCACATGGGAGCGCGCACGCTCGATGATGATCGCGTTGACGCGACCCATATCCTCTTCCACCAGGGTGGTGAGCATGTTCGCGCTGCCGGCGGCCTTGCGCGCCTTGTCGAGTTCGACGACGACTCCCAAAGCGATATCTCCCCAAAGTTTTCCTGAGGCCAGAGACTTGACCGGCCCTAAGGTCCTATATTCGGACGAGCCAGTCCAAGGTTCAAGATGCGGAAAAACACCGCAGGACGATGGAGACGAAGCGAGGCCCGATGAAAGAATTGATCCGAACCAACGACGCTGTGTTGATCTCCTTTGTCACCAGTCTGCTATCGGAGGCGAATGTCGACTTTATGGTCGCCGACACCAATATGAGCGTTATGGAAGGCTCGCTTGGCGTGTTGCCGCGCCGCGTGCTGGTGGCAGAGGACGAGATGGAAAAGGCCCGCCGTATTCTCGAAGAGGCGGGCGTGGGCGACGCGATCAAAGATGCCGGCAAATCCTGACCCCGACGCGGACGACGTCTGCACCGAAGAGACGACCAGGGATGCCTTTCTCGGCGGGCTGATCGAGGCCGTGCAGCCTGTCTCGGGCCACCGGTCCGGCACCGATGCGGTCTTTCTGGCCGCCGCTGCTCTGGACGAGGCGGAAAGCGATCCCATCCGTCTGCTCGATGCTGGCGCTGGCACTGGCGTGGCTGGGCTCTGCCTGCTGGCCCGGTTCCCGAACCTGTCCGTCACGGCCGTGGAGCGAAATGCCGCCGCCTGCGCGCTCGCCCGCGCCAACGGCGCTGAGAACGGATTTGCTGCGCGATACCAGGTGATCGAGGCCGACCTCACGGCACCCGGCAAGACCCTCGCCGCCGCCGGTCTCGAACAGGGCAGCTTCCACCGGCTGATTGCCAATCCTCCGTTTTATCTGGAAGGCGCGGTTCGGCCCGGACAAGGCCGAGAGGACGCCCATGTCATGGCGCCGGGCGGGCTGGAATCCTGGGCGCGCTTTCTGGCCGCTATGGCGGCGCCCGAGGCGATCCTCACCATGATCCATCGGCCCGATGCCCTCGACGAGCTGATCGGCGTGCTCGGCCGCCGTTTCGGCGATCTTACGATCTATCCGCTCTTCCCGAAGCAGGGCGCACCGGCGAGCCGCGTGCTGATCCAGGGGCGGAAAGGGCGGCGGGGCCCGTTGCGTCTCCGCCAGGGGCTCGTCCTGCATGAGACGGACGGCCGCTATACGCCGAAAGCCGAAGCGGTTCTCCGCCACGGCGAGGCGCTGCCCATCGCGGGCTGACAGCTCTTCATTTTGGAAATTGGGGGGCGAAGACCGCCGCCGATTTGGGGGGAGAGGCGTGGCGGCGGCCTTCGCGTTACGCCGGCGTGAGGCTAGGGCCGGCGGCATTGCGGGCTCATGGCAGACCCGCTTGCTTCGTGGGCGCTACCACCAATTGCGATAGTAGCGATGCGCCCAAGAGTTGGAGTAGCGGTCACGGTGGTAATCGTGATGCCGGTAGGCGTGATACCGGCGGTCGTGATGGTAGCGGTCGTGGTAGCCGTAATGACGGTGGCGGTCGTAGCGGTGACCGTAATGGTGTCCGCGATCCCAGCGATTGCCGATCTCGATGGAGAACGAGCTGGCCTGCGCGGGCGTTGCCACCATGGTCAGCGGCGCGAGAGCAACCAGGCCCAGAGCAGCCGCACCCAAAAGCATCTTCTTCAACATTGCGATCCTCCGTTGTGGCGCACCCTCGCGCCTTTGTCTTCGCGCCCGGGCCGAACCGCCGGGCTCATGAGACCTGTTTAGGAGAACCGCGCTGAACCGAAGCTGAGCCGGCCATTCATCCGGCATTCAGCTTGGCGGACCGCGGGAGAGGCGGCGCCGAAACGAAAAGAGCCGCCCCGGTTTCCCGGAGCGGCTCTTCGATTGCCTTATCGGCGGATCGGCTTAGCGCCAGCGGCGCCGATAGTTGTAGCGATACCGGGGCCGGTAATTCCGATAATACGGCCGGGGGGCGTAATAGGAGCGCGGGGCGTAGTACGGCCGTCTCCAATAGGGATAGTAGGCGTAAGGATAGGCACCACGATACCGGTAGCGGTAGGGATAGCTGTAACCGTATCCGTAGCCGGGACCGACATAGATGCCCACGCCGGCATTTGCGCTCTTCACTGGTACCAACGAAACCAGCCCGAGCACCGCCGCGGCGAAAGCGAAGGTCATAACCCTTCTCATCTTATCTCCTCCATGAGGACGCGCGGCTCCTCGGCGTAAGGAAAATCCCGCCACACATCCCGTCAATTCCAGCGGGGCTGGAATCTATCAAATAAGAACGGGGGTTCGGCGCGGCAAGGTTGATCGCGCTTAACCAAGCCTTACGGCGTGTCGCGCGGCGTGGCGTTTTCAAGCCCGGGCCCACCTTGATTTAAGCCGCGCCGTCTATACCTTCACCGCCATGGAAACACCCACACCCGCCGAACCGGCCATCCCCCCTTCTTCAGACTCCGTTCCTTCCAAGACCAGCAAGCCTCCGCGCCCCTGGTACAAGCGCATCATTCCTGAGAAATGGTTTCACAAGGGACCGCTGATCCCGGTGCTGCGTTTCGAAGGCACCATCGGCGCCGTGACGCCGCTGAAGCCGGGGCTGAGCCTCACCGCCACGGCCGGCGCCATCGAGAAGGCCTTCACCATGAAGGGCGCGAAGGCCGTCGCCATCCAGATCAACTCCCCCGGCGGCTCGCCGGTCCAGTCGACCCTGATCTTCAAGCGGCTCCGGGCGCTGGCGAAGGAGAACGATCTCAAAGTCTATGTCTTCGCCGAGGACGTTGCGGCCTCCGGCGGCTATCTGCTGGCCCTTGCCGGCGACGAGATCTACGCCGACGAGAGCTCGGTCATCGGCTCCATCGGTGTCGTCACGGCCGGTTTCGGCTTTCACGAGCTGATCAATCGTCTCGGCATCGAACGCCGCGTGATCACCGCCGGCGAGAACAAGACGACCCTTGATGCCTTCAAGCCGGAGAAGCCGGAAGATGTGGAGCGCATAAAGGCGATCCAGCGCGACGTGCACGCCTCCTTCACCGATCTCGTGAAAGACCGCCGCGGCACCAAGATCGAATCCCATGGCGATAGCCTCTTCACGGGCGAATTCTGGTCCGGCAAGCGCGCCGCCGAGCTCGGCCTGATCGACGGCTTGAGCGATTTGCGCACCCGCATGCGGGAAATTTATGGGGACGATACGCGTTTCAAGCTCGTGCAGGCCAAGACGAGCTGGTTCCGCAAGAAACCTCATGTTGGCGCGGCCGGAGGCCTCGGCGCCTTGCGGGACTTGCCTCAAGGCCTTGCCGGTGATGTGATTTCAGCTCTTGAGGCGCGATCCTTGTGGTCGCGATTCGGGTTCTAGCCTTTGGGTCCCAGAAGATGCCGCAGATCATCCTCCTTCTTGCTGCCGGTGCCGGAATGATCCTGGCCGGCAAGCTGCTGCGCGGCGCTTCCGGCCGTGTGGAGGAGGATTTGCGGCAGGCACGCGAGGCCATGGACCGCAAGGAGCAAAGTCGCGATCGCACCACGGCCACACCGCTGGAGCGCGACCCCGAAACCGGCGTTTACCGTCCAAAGCGCCCCGACATTTCTTAAGCTTTTTCGCCCATTTCAGCGCATATTCGGCGGCCGCACCTTGATCTTGCTGCACCGATCCGAAATAGAGGGGCGCGAGATTTCGTGAACCACTCCGCTGCCACCAATTCGCCTGCCCCTGGGCGCACAAGGTCCAGATGACCGCTAGCCAGCCTGCCAAAGCGACCGCACCGAAGGCCTTGAGCCCGAAAACCTCCTTTCAGGACCTGATCCTGACCCTGGAGAATTATTGGGCCGGCCAGGGCTGCATTATCCTCCAGCCCTACGACATGGAGATGGGAGCGGGCACCTTTCACCCGGCGACCACCTTGCGCTCCCTCGGCCCGAAGCCCTGGAAGGCGGCCTATGTGCAGCCTTGCCGCAGGCCCAAGGACGGGCGCTACGGCGAGAACCCGAACCGCCTCCAGCACTATTACCAGTTCCAGGTGATCCTGAAGCCGTCGCCCATCGACCTTCAGGACCTCTATCTGAAGAGCCTCGAAGCCATCGGCATCGATCCCCTCAACCACGACATACGCTTCGTCGAGGACGACTGGGAGAGCCCGACGCTTGGCGCCTGGGGCCTCGGCTGGGAGGTCTGGTGCGACGGCATGGAAGTCTCCCAGTTCACCTATTTCCAGCAGGTCGGCGGCTTCGACTGTGAGCCCGTCTCCGGTGAGCTGACCTATGGGCTGGAGCGCCTGGCCATGTACGTCCAGGGTGTCGACAACGTCTACGACCTGAACTTCAACGGCGGGGAGGGCGACGCCAAGGTCTCTTATGGCGACGTCTTCCTCCAGGCCGAGCAGGAATATTCCCGCTTCAATTTCGAATATGCCGACGTGCCGCGCCTCTTCGAGCATTTCAAGGATGCCGAGGCCGAGTGCCAGTCGCTGCTGGAGAAGGGCGCTCATGGCGACCGTCACGCGCTGGCGCTGCCGGCCTATGACCAGTGCATCAAGGCCTCCCACATCTTCAATCTGCTGGATGCGCGCGGCGTCATCTCGGTGACCGAGCGCCAGGGCTATATCCTGAAGGTGCGCGATCTGGCCAAGGCGTGCTGCGAGGCTTGGCTGAAAACGGACGCCGGAGGCGCTGGATCATGAGCGGCGAACTCCTCCTCGAACTTTTCTCCGAAGAGATCCCGGCCCGTATGCAGGCCCGGGCCGAAGGCGATCTCGCGCGCCTCGTCGGTGATGCGCTTAAAGCCGCGGGCGTTGAATTCGACGAGATGCGCAGCTTCGCGACCCCGCGCCGTCTCACCCTGCTGATCGAGGGACTTCCCGAGGCCTCGCCCGATGTCTCCGACGAACGCAAAGGCCCGCGCGTCGGCGCGCCCGAAAAGGCCATCGAAGGCTTCTTGAAAGCGGCGGGGCTCTCGTCCATCGACGAAGCGGGGATTCAGTCCGACAAGAAGGGCGAGTTCTACGTCGCTAGAATCGAGAAAAAGGGCCGCGCCACGGCCGACGTGATCGCCGAGGCGATGCCCCAGATCGTGCGCGACTTCCCCTGGCCGAAATCCATGCGCTGGGGATCGGGCAAACTCCGCTGGGTCCGCCCGCTCCACTCGATCCTCTGCTTGCTCGACAGCAAGGTTGTCTCGTTCGAGATCGACGGGGTCCAGAGCGGGGACGAAACACGCGGCCATCGCTTCATGGCGCCCGACGCCTTCAAGGTGAAGAACTTCGCCGATTACGAGAAGCGCTTGCGCGATGCCTTCGTCATTCTCGATTCCGGCGAGCGGCGGGACGCGATCCTGAAAGGCGCGACCAAGCTTGCCGAAGCGCAAGGGCTCGCTTTGGTCGAGGATGCCGGCTTGGTGGCCGAGAATGCCGGGCTGACTGAATGGCCGGTGCCGCTCATGGGCGAGTTCGACGACAGCTTCCTCGAGGTCCCGCCCGAGGTGCTGACCTCGACCATGAAGACCCATCAGAAATGCTTCTCCGTCCGCACGCCGGGCAAGGAGGGGCTCGGCCAGCTCGCCAACCGCTTCGTGCTGGTGGCGAACCTGGAGGCCAAGGATGGCGGCAAGGCTATCACCGCCGGCAATGAGCGCGTGATCGCGGCGCGTCTGTCGGATGCGAAGTTCTTCTTCGATCAGGACCGCAAGGTGCCGATGGAGGAACGGACGACGGACCTCAAGAACGTCGTCTTCCACGAAAAGCTCGGCACCCAATACGATCGCATCCAGCGCATCCGCGTGCTGGCCCGCGAGCTGGCGCCGCTGGTCGACGCCGAAGCCGACGAGGCCGAGCGCGCCGCCATGCTCTGTAAGTCCGACCTTACCTCGGAGATGGTGGGCGAGTTCCCAGAGCTCCAGGGCGTCATGGGCCGCTACTACGCCCTGGACCAGGAAGAGCACCCCAACGTGGCCGACGCCATCGGCGCCCACTACAAGCCGGTGGGTGCGGGCGACGATGTGCCCACCGAGCCCACCGCGATTGCCGTCGCGCTGGCCGACAAGCTCGATATGCTGGTGGGATTCTGGGCCATCGACGAGAAGCCGTCCGGCTCCAAGGACCCCTTCGCGCTCCGCCGCGCGGCGCTGGGCGTTATCCGCATCCTACTTGAGAACGGCATTCGCATGGACTTGAACGAAGTTGTGAGTGCTCACGCCAAGCGATCTGGCTTCGAGCTGGGGAGCGAGCAGGTGGACTTGCAGCAGATCCTAGACCGGACCGATGATCTCGAGAGTTTTTTTCTGGATCGCCTCAAGCAACAACTCCGAGATGAAGGTGCGAGACACGATTATCTGGCCGCAGTAGTCGGAGCGAAGAGCGGCGGTCTCGACGTGGTCACATTGGTTGAGCGCCTGAATGCGCTAACGAGTTTTCTCGCTACATCTGATGGCTCAAACCTACTGACCGGAACAAAGCGCGCATCAAACATTCTCGTCGCAGAGATGAAGAAGGGTGCCGAGTTGGATATCTCTCCGCCCGATCCCTCGCTGCTCGAAGAAGAAGAAGAAAAGGTCCTCGAAGCCAAGCTGACGGAAGCCGAGCAGGCGGCCCAAGCCGCTGTCGAAGCTGAAGATTTCGAGGCCGCCATGACGGCGCTGGCCCAGCTCCGCGCGCCCGTCGACGCCTTCTTCGACAATGTCACGGTGAATGCCGATGACCCGAGCTTGCGCGAGAACCGTCTCAAGCTCCTCAATAGGATTCGCGCGGCGACGCTCACTGTTGCCGATTTTTCCCGGATCGAAGGTTGAACTTTTGCGTTAAGCTTCCTGCCTAGGTTGTTCCGCGCCCCGAAAACCCCATGGGAAGGGGAGGTGTGGACGGCCCAAAAGCACGGTTAGGAGGAAGCCCCATGACGCAAACGTTCGTGACTCGACCGTTCGTGACGATCTGTGCCCTCGTCCTGACTGCCGGCCTGTTGAGCGCCTGCGGTCCGGACGAAGAAGAGACGGCAAACACCGACGAGACCACCCAGGAAGAAGTAACCACCGAGACCGACGCCACCGCGGAGACCGATGCGGCGGGCGATGAGATGGTCGAGGAAGACACCATGGAGATGGCGGAGGCCGACGATGCGCCCGCTGCCGACGCGTCCGACTCCGAAATGTCTGCTGACGACTCCGCTGCGGCCGCGCCTGAGCCCAATGATGCGGCTGGCGAAGAGGCCGAAGCCGATACCGAAGCTGCCGCGTCTGGAGAAGAGGGCGACGACGAAGCAGCCTCCGGCGGCAATAAATCGCCGACCGAAGTCATCGAGGCCACCGAGAAAGGCCAGCTGACGAGCCCCTATGCCGACGATCCTGAGAGCGTCGCCGAGGCCGGCCACAAGCTCTACATGGGCTTCGGCTGCAACGGCTGCCACGGCGGTGGTGGCGGCGGCGGTATGGGTCCGCCCCTGACCAACGACGTTTGGGTCTATGGCAGCGACGACGACACGCTCTTCCGCTTCATCACCCTGGGCACCACTGGATTCCAGGAGGAATACGATGCTGCGCGTAAAGGCTCTGAGAATGTCGTCGGTCCCATGCCGGCTAAGGGCGGTGCGAATATCGATTCCGCCGATGACCTCTGGAAGGTGATCGCCTGGATTCGCAAGATCAATCCGAACTCCGGCGCTGGTGGCGGAAGCCCCTCGGGCATCGAGCCGCCGACCTTTGACTAGGCGACAGCGTTAGCAAACGCTCTTGCGAAACCGATGGCGGGGCGGATATGCCGAAAGGCATGCCCCGCCATCTCTTTGTCTACGGGACGCTCCGCCGCGGCAGCAGCGGTCTCATGGCCTCCCAGCTTCACGCCGCGACCACCTGGGTCGGCCCGGCCAAGGCCAGGGGCGTTCTCTACGATTTCGGCAGCTTTCCCGGCGCCGTCTTCGATCCCAAGCATCCCGGCCTGATCGTCGGCGAGGTCTTCTTCATGCCGGACGATGCGCGGCTATTGGCGGCGCTCGATGCTTATGAGGGTGTGGCGGAGATCGAGGAAGATGGGCTCTACCGCCGCGTCGAAATCGATCTTCACCTCCATAGCGGCGAGCATGTCTCCGCCTGCAGCTACGAGCTGGTCGAGGTCCCCCCCTCATCGCAGCGCATTCCCCATGGCGACTGGCTGAAGAAGTTCAGCGGCGGATAAACCCTTCACCCAATTCCATCGCGCCGATTGTGTCCCGCCTGGCGGAGGAGTAGAACCGCTTCCTCAAGCATGGATAGCCCGTCTGACCAGACACGAGTGACCCAACGAGAGCCCGAGAGCGCCGAACAGCCCAAATGGGTCTATGCGTTCGGCGCCGGCCACGCCGACGGCTCCGCGGCACTGAAGAACATCCTCGGCGGCAAGGGCGCACACCTTGCCGAGATGTCCAGGCTCGGCCTGCCCGTGCCCCCCGGCTTCAGCATCTCCTCCGATGTCTGCCGCGCCTATTACAAGGCCGGCCGCGCTCTTCCCGAAGAGCTGAAGCCCATGGTCGACGAGGCTCTGAAGCTCGTGGGCGAGACCGCCGGCTCCCGTTTCGGCGATCCCAAGGATCCGCTCCTCGTCTCCGTCCGCTCCGGCTCCCGCGCCTCCATGCCCGGCATGATGGATACGGTCCTCAATCTCGGCCTCAACGACGAAACGGTGGAAGGCATCGCCGCCCGCTTCGGCGACCGCCGCTTCGCTTACGATAGCTATCGCCGCTTCATCCAGATGTATGGCGACGTGGTGCTCGGCATCGACCATCATCTCTTCGAGGAGAAGCTCGAGCATTTCAAGAACATGAGGGGCTACGAGCTCGATACCGATCTCACGGACGAGGAATGGCTGGAGATCATCCGCCTTTACAAGGAGCTGGTGGACAAGGAGCTGGGCGAGCCGTTCCCTCAGGATCTCCACGATCAGCTCTGGGGCGCCATCGCTGCCGTGTTCGGCTCCTGGCAGAACGCCCGCGCCATCGCCTATCGCCGCCTCCACGACATCCCCGACGATTGGGGCACGGCGGTGAACATCCAGGCCATGGTGTTCGGCAACCGGGGCGATAAGAGCGCCACCGGCGTCGCCTTCACCCGCAATCCGTCCACCGGCGAGAAGGAGCTCTACGGCGAGTTCCTCATCAACGCCCAGGGCGAGGACGTGGTTTCGGGCATGCGCACGCCGCAGTCTCTCACCGCCCAGGCCCGCCGCGACTCCAACGACCGGCGCGACTCCCTGGAAGAGGCGATGCCGGAGACCTTCGCCGAGCTCTGCGCCGTCTGCGACAAGCTCGAATCCCATTTTCGCGATATGCAGGACATCGAGTTCACGGTCGAGGAAGGCACGCTCTGGATGCTCCAGACCCGCAACGGCAAGCGCACCATGCCGGCCGCCTTGAAGATCGCCGCGGATATGGCCTCCGAAGGCGTCATCAGCCGGGAGGAGGCCGTCTTAAGCATCAATGCGGCCCAGCTCGATCAGCTGCTCCACCCGACCATCGACCCAGACGCGCCCAAGGAGGTGATCGGCCGGGGCCTTGCCGCCTCGCCCGGAGCGGCGAGCGGCGAGCTGGTCTTCGATGCCGACGAGGCGGTTCACTTACGCGCCCAAGGCCACACGGTAATTCTGGCCCGGGTCGAGACCTCGCCTGAGGACGTGCAGGGGATGCACGCGGCAGCCGGCATCGTCACCACCCGCGGCGGCATGACGAGCCACGCCGCCGTCGTGGCCCGGGGCATGGGCCGCCCATGCGTCTCCGGCGCCACCCGCGTGCAGATCGATCTTGAGAAGGAAACACTGAGCGCCGGCGGCGTGACATTGCGCAAGGGCGACATCGTCACCCTCGACGGCTCCACCGGAGAGATCATCAAGGGCAGGGTTTCGACCCGCCAACCGGAGATGTCCGACTCCTTCGCGACCCTCATGGCCTGGGCGGACGAATTCCGGCACCTGGAGATCCGCGCCAATGCCGACAGCGAGTTCGACGCGGCGCAAGCACGGGATTTCGGTGCCGAGGGGATCGGGCTCTGCCGCACCGAACATATGTTCTTCGATGAGAACCGCATCTCCGTCATGCGCGAGATGATCATTGCCGAGGATGTCGAAGGCCGCCGCGAGGCGCTCGCCAAGCTGCTCCCCATGCAGCGGGAGGACTTCATCGGCCTGTTCGAGATCATGGCCGGCCAGCCCGTCACCATCCGCCTGCTCGATCCGCCCCTGCACGAGTTTCTGCCCCATGATGAGGCCCACATCACCGAGGTGGCGGAAGCCATGGGCATCAGCCGGAACCGGCTGGCCCGCCGGGTCGACGCCTTGCGGGAATTCAACCCTATGCTCGGCCATCGCGGCTCGCGGCTGCTGGTGAGCTATCCGGAGATCGCCGAAATGCAGGCCCGCGCCATCTTCGAGGCGGCGCTCATTGCCGGCGAAAGGCTCGGCGCCCCCGTCCTGCCGGAGATCATGGTCCCCCTCGTCACCTTGAAGGCGGAGCTCGATATCATCCGCACCTATATCGACCGCGCAGCGGCTGTGGTGAGCGAGGAGCGCGGCCAGACCCTCGACTATACGGTCGGCACCATGATGGAGCTGCCCCGCGCCTGTCTTGCCGCCGGCGATATCGGCCTCAGTGCCGATTTCTTCTCCTTCGGCACCAACGACCTGACCCAGACGACCTTCGGTCTCTCCCGCGACGATGCGGGCCGTTTCCTCGGCGAATATTCCGACAAGGGCATCATCCACCACGATCCCTTCATGACTTTGGACGACGGTGTGCGAGAGCTGATGACCATCGGTCTGGAGCGGGGCAGGGCGGCCCATCCCGGTCTGAAGATCGGCATCTGCGGCGAGCATGGCGGCGACCCCGCCACCATCCGCTTCTGCGAGGAGATCGGCGTCGACTACGTCTCCTGCTCCCCCTACAGGGTCCCGATCGCCCGGCTGGCTGCTGCCCAGGCCAGTTTGGGATCGGCGTTTACCCTGTCTTAATAACAATTTGCGAAAACTTGTTGAGACCTCGTTGACCACATTTTGTCCAAACTCATGGGCAACGTTACGAGGAGTTAAGACGGGATCCGGGGCAGACCGGTCGGGGTGTTGCGTAGAGTCATCTGCCAATCTCCTGTCCACTCTCCGGGAAAGCACAGACGCTTCAACCTGATTTTCGCCAGTGGACATGGCGCTGGTCGGGTCCGAGGAGATCGCGCCCTTTGGGACGGGTGAGGCCTCCGATGAAGTTGACGGGGACTAACTCGGAGGGACCATGGGCAAGCGCTCATGCGGCGGCAAAAAGCGGGCCGTCTTGCCTGTAGTATTGGGAGTTCTGGCGGGGCTTCCTCTTCTGGGACTGGCTTATGTGGCCGCCGTCCCGGGTAACATGGTTGCTTTCGAGATCGAGCTGCTGCTCTCCGGCAAAGGCTCCGTCAAAGCCCTGACCAAAGCCATCACCGACGAGGCCGAGCGCCCGGCACCGCTCGTGCCGGAGGCCATGGCCCTGTTCCGTAGCTTCGGCAAGGGGCCCCGCGCCGATCAATATCTCGACGTCGTCACCACCACCTACGCCCCGAAGAAGCCGATCGTGGCCGCGCTCCTGACAGGAGATGGCGGATTGAAATCGGGCGCTCTCGTGAATACCGACGCCATCATGCGCGACGCCAAGGCGGACCGTCTGAACCAAACCTTCAGTCAGGTCGCCCTCAAGGGACCTCTGACCGACGGCAAGGGCACCGACATCTTCATGCGCCCGACCATCGGGGAAGAGGAGTTCGCCTTCGGCCGCAGCTATGACGGCATGGCGCTCCTGCAGTGGGCGGTGCTGAAGCCGCTGGAGGAGAAGGAAGAAGGCGTCTCCTATAAGGGCGAGACGGAAGCCGAGTTCCGCGCCCGCGAGCGCCGCTGCCTCGCCACCGCAATCTACTTCGAAGCCCGCGGCGAGCCCGTGAAGGGTCAGTTGGCGGTCGCACAGGTCGTCATGAATCGGGTGCGCAGCCCGAAATTCCCCGACACCGTCTGCGGCGTCGTCTATCAGGGCCAGTTCAAGAAGGGCTGCCAATTCTCCTTCACTTGCGACGGCAAGTCCGACAATGCCGACGACGACGAGGAATGGGCCCTGGCCCAAGAGCTCGCCGAGAAGGTGACGACCGATAAGGTCTGGCTGCCCGAGGTCGACTATTCGACCTTCTATCACGCCAATTACGTGCGTCCCCGCTGGGCGCGCAGCATGAACAAGATCGACAAGATCGGCGCCCATATCTTCTATAAGAAGCGCCACGAGGAGCCTTACGAGGTGAAGGTGCCCCATGGCGAGGTGCAGGTGGCATCCGACGACACCGAGATCAACAGCGTGATCACGCCGTCCCTGGTGCATCAGGTCTCCACAGGCCCGACGACATCCAGCCCCGACATCTCCCTCGTCTCTTCGTCGGGCGGCGCGCCTAGCGCCACTCCAGCGACAGGTCTAGGTTTTTCGGTGAGTGAGTAAGCGCGCCGATTGAGATGAAATCGACGCCGGTTTCCGCGATCCCGCGAACCGTTTCGAGCGTAACGCCGCCCGAGGCCTCCGTCTGAACCTTGGGCGCCCGCTCGCGCACCATCCGGACCGCCTCTTTCAGCGTCTCCACATCCATATTGTCGAGCAGCACCGCATCGATGGGCTGGGTCAGCGCTTCTTCAAGCTGATCCAGCCGGTCCACCTCGACCTCGATCCGCAAGCTGCGCCGGCCATCCTGACCCACATGGGTCTCGATGGCCTTGAGCGCAGGCCCGATCCCGCCCGCCTCGGCGATGTGATTGTCCTTCACCAAAACCGCATCGAACAGGCCGAAGCGGTGGTTGCGTCCGCCGCCCGCCAGCACCGCGAATTTCTCGATGGCCCGCAGGCCCGGCGTGGTCTTGCGCGTATCGATGATCGTCGCGCCCGTGCCGTCCACGCGCTTCACGAACAGGTTTGTGAGAGTGGAGATGCCGCTGAGGCGCCCGAGGAAGTTCAACGCGACTCGCTCAGCCGTCAGGATCGCCCGCGCCTTGCCGTGGATGTCGGCCACGCCATCTCCGGCGGAGACCGCTTCGCCATCGGTCACGATTGGATTGAAATGAAGCTCCGGGTCGAGGGCTTTGAAGGCTGCTTCCGCAAGCTCGAGCCCAGCGATCACCCCGTCCTCCCGGGCCACGATACGGGCATGCCCGGCCGCCCCCTCCGGCACGATGGCATCGGTGGTGACGTCGCCCGCCTGGCCGAGATCTTCCGCCAGGGCAAGCCTCACCATCTGGGCGACCAGGGGAGGGGGAAGCGAGAGATTTGAAGCCATGAATTATCCGCGCGGGCGCTTGCGTTTAGGCATGTAGCGCCGTGACGACACCGGAGCGCGCCTCGTCGGCGCCGATGGCCTCTCGTGCGATCGCATCCGCCTCATCGAGAGTAAGGAAGCTGCGTCTGGCCATTGCGGGATTGGCTTCCGGATAGTCGCTGCGGAAATGGGCGCCACGGCTCTCGTGCCGGGCAAAGGCCGCCGCCGTAATCATCTTGGCCGTGGTCAGCATGTTCTTCAGCGGCCGGTCCGGGCGGCTCTGCTCCAGCGCCGCGATCACCGAAAGAGCTTCCCGCAAGGACTCTTCGTCCCGCACCACGCCGGCCTTCGCCGCCATGGTCTGGCGCAGCAGGCGAATCCGGCGGGTGTCGTCCTTCGCCGGCGGTTCGTCGTAATCGAAGGCCTTGCCCGCGTCGCCCCGGAAATTCTGCATGGTCGCGGAGACATCCTCGGCCACTCGCGCACCGAACACCACCGCCTCCAGCAGCGAGTTCGAAGCAAGCCGGTTGGCGCCATGGGCGCCGGTCGAGGCAACCTCACCACAGGCCCAGAGCCCGTCGACGGAGCTCCTACCGTCCGCATCCGTCAGCACGCCGCCCATGTGATAATGGGCTGCCGGCGCGATGGGCACGGGCTCCACGGCCGGATCGATCCCCGCCGCCAGGCAGGACGCATGCACCGTGGGGAAGCGCAGGGCGAGGGTGTCGGCGAAGGGGCGCAGATCGAGATAGGCGCCGGCCCCGCTCACCACCTGGCGATGCACCGCCCGGGATACGATATCCCGCGGCGCAAGCTCCGCATCCGGGTGGATGCCGCGCATGAAGCGCTTGCCGGTCTTATCGATCAGGTGAGCGCCTTCGCCGCGCAGGGCTTCCGTCGCGAGCGGCGCCGGATCGGCGCCGATGTCGAGGGCGGTGGGGTGGAACTGAACGAACTCCGCATCGGCGATCACTGCGCCAGCCCGGGCCGCAATCGCCACGCCTTCGCCGCGCGCTGGCGCCGGATTCGTGGTCACGGCATAAAGCTGGCCTGCACCGCCCGTGGCGAGCACGACGGCGCGCGCCGGCAGAATGCGGCGCTTGGGCCGGTCCTGGTCGGCGCTATGGAGCGCGATGCCGGCCACGCGACCGTCGCTCAGCAGAAGATCGCCGGCGTTCCAGCCGTCCATCACCGTGATCGAGGGGGTCTTACGCACCGCGTCGATCAGCGCTTCCATGATGGCCTTGCCGGCCGTGTCGCCTTTGACGTGGAGAATGCGCCGGCTGGTGTGGGCCGCCTCTTGGCCGAGGGCGAGCTTGCCTTCCAGGTCGCGATCGAAGGGAACGCCGTATTCGAGCAGCTCCTCGACCCGCGCCCGCGCCTCCCGAGCCATCAGCTCGGCGATGCTCTTCTCGACGATGCCGGCGCCCGCATCCACGGTGTCGGCCGCGTGGGCTTCAGGGGAATCCCCTTCGCCGACCGCAGCCGCGATGCCGGCCTGCGCCCAGAAGCTGGAGCCGCCCTCGCCGAAGGGCGCACCGGAAACGACCGTGACCGGCAGGGGCGCCAGTTTCAGCGCAGTGAACAGGCCCGCAAGGCCGGCACCCACGACGACGATGCCGCCATCGGTGTCGCCGGCGCGCGTGCCCAATCTGCGCATTTCCGCATCGCTCATGAGAGGTCTCCCGCCGCGAGGCGCCCTAGTTGTTGAGGTTGATCATGCGCTCCACGGCCCGGCGCGCAGGTTCCGCGACATCCTCCGGCACCGTCACCTCCTCTTTCAGGAAGATCAGGCTGTCGAGGATCTTCGGAAGCGTGATCCGCTTCATGTGCGGACAGAGATTACAGGGCCGGACGAACTCCACGCCGGGCGACTCCACGGCGACGTTGTCGCTCATGGAGCACTCGGTCACCAGCAGCACCTTGCTCGGCTGGTTGTCGTGCACCCACTGGATCATGCCGCTGGTGGAGCCGGTGAAGTCGGACTCGCCGATCACCTCCGGCGGACACTCGGGGTGGGCGATGATCTTCACGCCCGGATCGGCCTCGCGATAGGCGCGCAGCTCTTCCGCCGTGAAGCGCTCATGCACCTCGCAATGGCCCTTCCAGGTGATGATCTCGACATCGGTCTTCGACGCCACGTATTTCGCCAGGAACTCGTCCGGGATCAGGATCACCCGGTCCGTGCCCATGGATTCCACGACCTTCACCGCGTTGGAGGAGGTGCAGCAGATATCGCACTCAGCCTTCACCTCGGCGGACGTGTTCACGTAGGTGACGATCGGCACGCCGGGATAGGCCTCGCGCAGCGCGCGGACATCTGCGCCGGTGATCGACTCGGCGAGCGAACAGCCCGCATTGCTGTCGGGGATCAGCACCGTCTTGTTGGGATTGAGCAGCTTCGACGTCTCGGCCATGAAGTGCACGCCGCACTGGACGATGACGTCGGCATCGGCCTTCGCCGCCTCGCGGGCAAGCTGCAGGGAGTCGCCCACGACGTCCGCGACACAGTGGAAGATCTCCGGCGTCATGTAGTTATGCGCTAGCACCACCGCGTTCCGGTGCTTCTTCAGATCGTTGATCGCCTTCACGTAGGGCGCAAACCCCGGCCACTCGATAGGCGGAAGCACGCGCTTCACGCGCTCGTAGAGATGCGCGGTCTCACGCTCCACCTCCGGCGTGTAGGCAAGCTCCGGAATCATGTGGTCGGGCAGCGGCGCTCCCTCATAAGGATTGAGGATCTCGTGCTGCGTATGACCTTCTTGAGGTGTCCCTGCCATGGGCTCAACTCTCCGTTCCGTATGACCCTGATTAGTAATACTCATAATGAGTATATATAGGGTGTTAAATTACCGGCACAAGGTCTTCAAGCCCAGTGCCGGCGAAGGGCAGCACCTTCACCGCCCCCCTGCATGGATATCTCTCTTCAGACTATAAGTCGCCCTAAGAGGGATTTCCAGGGGTTAGCGGCGAAGGTGCCGAAAGCGGGGCAAGCGCGGGGGCAAGTTCCAGGCTTGCCGGTCTTTCCCTAGCCTTCGTTGTTTTCGGCCTTGGTCAGCCGGATCAGCTTGCCGTCCGTCCCGTCTGTGATCGCCCATAAGGCGCCGTCTGGGCCTTGCCCGACATCGCGGATCCGCGCGCCCATATCGAGCTGCTCCTCGCCCGTGACCTCGTCGCCGTCGAAGGTGAGGCGAGTGATCGAGGTGGAGGACAGGCCCGACAGCAGAGCATTGCCATCCCATTCGGGGAATTCTTCCCCCGTATAAAAGGTCATGCCGGAGCCCGAGATGACCGGGGTCCAGTGCTTCACCGCATCGGCGAATTCCGGATGGGTCGGCGGATTGGGAATTTTCGAGCCGTCGTAATTGTTGCCCCAACTCACCACCGGCCAGCCGTAATTCTTGCCGGCTTCAGGCTTGTTGAGCTCATCGCCGCCTTTCGGCCCGAACTCCAAGGTCCAGAGTTCGCCTGAGTCCGGCTTGATATCCGCGCCCTGGACGTTGCGGTGGCCGTAGGACCAGATTTCCGGCAGGGCCTTGTCGTCGGCCACGAACGGATTGTCCTCCGGCACGCTGCCGTCCTTGTTGATGCGGATGACCTTGCCGAGATGAGTCTTCAGATCCTGCGCCGGATCGAACTTGAACCGCTCGCCTGTGGTGACGAAGAGCTTGCCGTTGGGCGAGAACGCCAGACGCGAACCGAAATGGTTCGGCCCCTCGACCTTCGGTTTCTGGCGGAAGATCACCTCGACGTCCGTGAGCTTGCCGTCCTTTAGGGTGCCGCGGGCTGCTGCCGTGCCGGCCTTGCCGTCATTGTCGGCCTCCGCATAAGTCAGATAGACGAGGCTGTTGTCTGCAAAGTCGGGATCGAGCGCCACATCGAGCAGGCCGCCCTGGCCGTTGGCCCAGACCTCCGGCACCCCTTCGATGGGATCGGAGACCGTGCCGTCCTTGGAGACCTTGACGAGATTGCCGTCCTTCTCCGTCACCAGGATCTCGCCGTCGGGTAGAAAGGCGAAGCCCCAGGGGCTGTCCAGCTCGGCGATGGTTTCCACCGCGATCGGCCCGGCTTCGCTCTCCACCGTGTCGTTCAGGGCGAGCGCCGGTTGGCTGGCAAGGAGGCTGGGAAGAAGAAGGGCGCTCAGCGCACCCGCAAAATGAACTGGCTTCAATGACATGGGGAACTCTCTAGAAAGAAATTTATGGCCACCTGCGCAAAACGCCGCCGGTGCTCTTAAGTTCACAAGAGGATAGGCAAAGCGTCGAGCCCCTGGAGGCCTCTAGCGGGCAAGCTTGACGGGCGAACGCGTCCCGGCCCACGCGACGAAAGATATGCAATGACGACCCAAATGTCCGGCGACACCGATCCCCTCGAGATCGAGGTGGGCGGCCGGTCGCTCCTCACCGAGCCGCTGCTCAACAAAGGCCTCGCCTTCACCGTGGAAGAGCGCAGCGCCTTCGGCCTGCATGGCTTGCTGCCGCCCCATATCGAGACCCTGGAGGAGCAGGTGGAGCGCCGCCTGATCGCCGTGCGGCGCCTGCGGACGAACTCGGAGAGATATCACTTCCTCTGCGACCTCCAGGACGAGAACGAGACGCTCTACTACGCGCTCATCACCTCGCATCTCTCCGAGATGTTGCCGATCATCTACACGCCCACGGTAGGCCAGGGATGTCAGGAATTCAGCGACTACTGGCGCTACCCGCGCGGCCTCTTCCTGAGCCTCCCCTATAAGGACCGGATCGCCGAGATCCTCTCTCACCCGCGCTACGACCATGTGGAGACCATCGTCGTCTCAGACGGTGAGCGGGTCCTGGGGCTGGGTGATCAGGGTGTCGGCGGCATGGGCATTCCGGTCGGCAAGCTCGCGCTCTATACGGCATGCGGTGGCTTGAGCCCGGCGACCACGCTTCCCGTCTTCCTCGATGTCGGCACCGACAACCAGGCGCGGCTCGACGATCCGCTCTATATCGGCTGGCGCCACACCCGTGTGCGCGGCCCGGAATACGATGCCTTCGTGGAGAGCTTCGTTTCCGCCGTGGAGGAGCGCTGGCCCAAAGTGCTCCTGCAATGGGAGGATTTCGCCCGCGGTCAGGCCGGTACGCTGCTGAACCGCTATCGGGACCGGCTCCTCACTTTCAACGACGATATTCAGGGGACCGCGGCTGTGGCTGCCGGCACCTTGCTGGCCGCCATGGAGGTCTCCGGCGTTCCCTTCAAGGATCAGCGCATCGTCATCGTCGGCGCCGGCTCTGCCGGGTGCGGCATCGCCAAGCTCATCCTGCGCCAGATGGTCGAGTCGGGGCTGTCCGAGGCGGAGGCCCGGCGGCACTTCTACGCGGTCGATATCGACGGGCTCCTTGTGGATGGGATGCCCGGGCTATTGGATTTCCAGCAGCCCTTCGCCCAACCTCGCGAGGCAGTGGCGGACTGGAAGCGCCCGCGCGCCAGCAAGATCACGCTCGAAGATGTGGTCGCCAACGCCAAGCCCACCCTCATGATCGGCGTCTCGGCCCAGCCCGGCATCTTCCACGAAGAGCTTGTGCGCACCATGGCGGGCCATGTCGAGCGGCCGGTGATCATGCCCTTGTCCAATCCGACCTCGCGCGCCGAGGCGGTGCCGGATGATCTCATCGAATGGACCGACGGCCGCGTGATCACCTGCACCGGCAGCCCGTTTGCACCCGTGGAGCATGGCGGCCGCCTGCACACCATCGACCAGACGAACAACGCCTATATTTTCCCGGGGCTCGGCCTCGGCGTGCTTGCAGTGGGCGCGACGCGGATCAGCGACGGCATGTTTGCCGCCGCCGCCCGTGCGCTTGCCGCCATCTCGCCGGCACGGAAGGACCCATACGCACCGCTCCTGCCGCAGACGGACTCTCTGAGGGATGTGGCGATCGCCATCGCAGCCGCTGTGGCCAAGCGCGCTCGGGACGAAGGTCTGTGCGATCCGTTCGAGGACGACGATCTGCCGGCCCTGCTTGCCAAGAAGCGCTGGCGCCCGGTCTATCGCCGTTACGTGAAGAAGCCCGGCTACCGGCGCATTCCTCAGCGGCCGGACCTCTAGCCCCGCGCCGCTTTCACTCGAAGGCCCGGGGCAGGGCGCTCCAGCACCACCTCGCGGCGGAAGCGATAGAGCCGGGCGGGCCGTCCGCCGGTGCGGGTCGAGACCCCGCCCGTCTGCTCCACCAGTCCGGCATTTTCAACGAGGCGGCGGAAATTCTGCTTGTGCAGAAGCGTCCCGGAGATCGCCTCGACCGTCTGTTGCAGGTCGAAAAGGGTGAACTCGGCGGGTAGCAGCTCGAACACCACGGGCCGGTATTTCAGCTTGCCGCGCAGACGGCTGATGGCGGTTGCGAGAATCCGCCGGTGATCGAATTCCATGGGCCGCCCGAGTTCCGGCAGATCCGGCCAGTCCTTCGCAGCCACACGCTCGTCCCGCGCCGCCTCCGTCACGAGGCCTGCCTCGTAGAGCAGCTCGTAGCGTTCCAGGACCTTCTCCTCGTCCCAGCCGCCGTCTCCGATGCCGAAGCCGATCTTGAGCCGCTCCTCGCGGCCCAAGGGACGCACGGGGCGGTCTGGCCGGGGCGGCCGCTTCGCCCATTCCTTCAGCCGCGGTTCGATTTCCTCGGTGAGGATCTTCGGCTTGCCCTTCCGCCAATCTTCCCACGGGAAATAGGCGTACCAGGGTGACCAGTGGGAGCCGCGTAGATCCTCCACCGTGCCGCGGGTCAGCGCCAGATACCCGACGGAAAGCATATGGGCGACCGCCTCGGCCGCATCCGCATGGCGGCCGCGATCGCCGAACGTATAGAGCTGCTCCACATAGCCGAGATCGAGACCGGTCTGCTCCTCCACCCAACTCCGCAGGCCGATCTCCAGGGTGCGGTGCTCGAGAGGGCTGAACGGGCCGAAGGGGAGCGCATCGTACTCGCCGGAGCCGACAGCACCGGGCCGCACGACGAGAATCTGGGGCTGCTGGGCGCGCACCGTGACGATGGCGGCGTTCAGCCCGAGCTCGATGTGAAGGTCGGAAGAAAGCGCGTCTGTCTTGCTGGATTTGGCTGGAGGCGAAGAGGCCGCCATGGGCTTACGCCGCGAGCTGAGCGTCGAGCCTGAAAACCCGTCCCTCGGCGGCGATCACGCCATCGCCGATGGCTTCCACCGCTTCGATCATCCGGCCCTGCCGGTCAAGCAGCGCATCGGCCAGAGCGACCAGCCGGCGGTTCGGATAGGCGGTCGGCGACGCCGTGCGCAGAGCCTTGGCGATCTCGAACTCGCAAGCGTCCGGATTGAGCGAGCAGAGCACGATGAAGGCGGCGGCCGTTGAGCGGCTGATGCCGGCCCAGCAATGGATCAGCAGCGGCGCCTCGCGGTCCCAGGTCTGGGCGAAGGCGACCAGCTCTTCCACATGGGTCTCGCACGGGACGACGTGATCCGGGCTCGGCTCGCACACATCGTTCATGGCGAGCTTGAGATGCCGCGCAGGCTCGATGCCTTCCGGCGTGTCGATCACCATCTCGTTGTTGATCAGGGTCACCACATGGCTGACCCCGGCATCCGCCACGGTGCCGGCCACCCGGCTCAGCGGAGACACATAGATGGTCTGCTTGATGGTGTCGTCAGTTTTCAACTGCTCGCCCATTTCGAATCACCTTCCAAGACCGCTTCCTACCCGTTTTTCATGGCAGAATGACGATTTTCTCGTCCCTAGCCAACGTAAAGCGGCAAAAAGTTGCTTAGAGGTGAAGCTGGCCGAAACGCTTCAAGAAAAGCTTCTGGGCCTCATCGGCCGGGAGCGGCTTCAAACGCTCAAGCTTCTTCTTCTGGGGCTCGGGCAGGCCGCGCGGGCTGCCGAAGAAGCGGCGCGCTTCCGGCGCCTCGAAGCCAGCCAGCACCGTCGCCTCGTAATAGGCCGCGATCCGGTCGCCGCGCTTGACCAACTGCTCGATCCCCGCCGGCGGCTCGGCCGGAAGCCCGAAGCGCAGATAAACCGCCGCCATCAGCCGGTGCTCGAAATCCTTGTAGTCGAAGTGAAGCGCTGCCTTGAACGGGCTGATCAGGTCGCCGATCACGTATTCCGCCGCATCGTGCAGGAGCGCCGCCAACCGCCATTTCGGATCGAGGCTCGGTCGGATCGCGCAGACGATCTCCTCCACGATCACGCTGTGCTGAGCCACCGACAAAGCGTGCGCGCCCTCGGTCTGGCCGTTCCAGCGGGACACCCGCGCGAGCCCATGGGCGATATCGGAGATCTCGATGTCGAGCGGCGAGGGATCGAGCAAGTCGAGCCGCCGGCCGCTGAGCATTCGCTGCCAGGCACGCACCTTGTTTTCTGAATTGGGAACAGTCATGCGCTCCACGAAGTCTTGATGACGGAGTGGCAATCCCACCGAGATGCCGGGAAACTTGCAAAAACGTTTGCGCGCAACTGGACGAGGAAGTTCATAGTATGCGAGGTGAATTTTGAGGCCGCTCGTTCAATGCCGTCACAGGGAGCATGACAAATGGCAAAGACCAAGCTGACTAGGTACACGGTTGCGTACAATTCTACCAATAGCCGATGGGAACTTAAGAACGAGTCCACCAAGGACGTCGTCAAGAAGTTCAAGACCAAAGCCGACGCGATCAAGGGCGGTGTGCTCGAGAAGGCCGTAAAAGAGGGATCGGTCCGTATCAAGAAGCGCGACGGCAAGATCCAAGAAGAGCGCACCTATCCGCGCAATCGCGATCCGCGTGGCTCCAAGGGCTAACGGTTTCGGCGAGGCCCTCAGGGAACGCCGAGGCCGAACAGGCTAAGGTGTGGGCCTCGCCAATTCCACACAATCGGCATGGCGCGGGCAGGCGATCAGGTGATCGTTGACCAGCCCCATGCTCTGCATCATCGCATAGACCGTGGTCGGTCCGCAGAAGCGGAAGCCCCTTGCTTTGAGCGCCTTTGCGAGCGCGACGCTCTCGTCTGTCTGGGCGGGGATCTCCGACATGCTCGCGAAGCGGTTCTGGATGGGCGTTCCGCCGACCGCGCTCCAGATGAAGTCGCTGAAACTTTCCTTGGCCTCGAGCTCCAGAAAGGCTTGGGCGTTGGAGATCGCCGCTTCGATCTTGCCGCGATGGCGGATGATGCCGGGATCGGCGAGCAGCGCCTCGATCTTGTCAGGCCCGAAGCTTGCGACCCGTTCGGGCTCGAAATTCTCGAACACCTCCCGGAAGCGGTCGCGCTTTCGTAAGATCGTGATCCAGGACAGCCCGGCCTGGAATCCTTCCAGCACCAGCTTCTCGAAAAGCGCCCGGGAATCGTAGTTGGGCACGCCCCATTCCGTGTCGTGATAGGCGATGTAGAGCGGATCGTTGCCGGCCCAGGAGCAGCGTGTGCGATCGTCGGACGTCTCGGCAGCACTCATACGGGTGCTGCTTCCGTCGGCACCTCGAAGCTTGCCCAGTCGGGCTGCAGCAGGCGAACGACCGTGTCGCCGCAGGTGATCGGCGCGCCCTTGGCCACCGCATCGGCCGCCCGGTCCAGCCGCAGCAAAGCGAGCCCCGTCTTGCCGCTCACCGAGGTCAGGCTGCCGAGCGTGCCGCCATCGGCCTCGATTGCAGCGCCGGCTTCGGGCAGGGTGCTCTCGGCGACCACAGGCACCACGCGTTTGCGCGCCGTGCCGCGATGCTGCATGCGGGAGACCACCTCCTGGCCGACGAAGCAGCCCTTTCGGAAATCGACCCCGTTCAGCTGATCGAACAGCGCTTCGTGGGGGAAGGCCTGGCCGTATTCGAAATCCTTGCCGCCGGCCGGAACGCCGAGGGAAATCCGCTTTGCGTGATAATCGGCTTCGCTCGCATCGGGACACTCGATACCCGCGAAGGCTTCTTCCGTCAGAAGCAGTCGCTCGCCAAGCGCGGCGAGCCGCGGATCGGGAAACGCGATGATGCCGTCCGCGAGCTCGGGCGCCGCCCCGAGCACCACGGCGACTTTCAGCTCAGGCTTGGCCGTGATCTCCGCCTTCGCCCGCAGCTTATAGAGCGTCAGCCGCTTGGTGAGGTCCTCCGCCTGCTCGGCGGGGCAGTCGATCAGATAGCCGCCCGCGCCGTCGCCCACCAAGAAGAAGTCGAACAGGATCTTCCCTTGAGGCGTCAGCAACGCGGCATGGATACCCAGCCCGTCGCCCGCGCGCTCCATGGAATTGGTGATGATGCCTTGCAGGAACTTCTCGGCCTCCGGGCCGGAAACGCCGATCACGGCGCGATCGGAAAGCAGGATTTTCTGGCAGTCGCTCATGTGAAGAAAGCTCGCTCCAGTCTTGAGATGGCTCCTCACCGGCATCTCTGCTAGCAAGACCTAGAGATGTATTGAAGCGTCCGAGCCCCCGCAAGGTGGCCGGCGCGAGACAAGGCCAGAAGCGGTACTATGGAGCGCCTTCCGTGAGCTACGATCTGCTGATCAAGAACGGCACTGTCGTCAACCATGCCGGAGAGGGCCAGGCGGATATCGCGGTGGAGAATGGCCGCATTGCCGCCATCGGCATGATCGACGACAGCGCGAAAGAGACCATCGACGCCACCGGACTGCATATTCTGCCCGGCGTCATCGACACCCAGGTCCACTTCCGCGAGCCCGGCGGCGAGCATAAGGAGGATCTGGCGAGCGGCAGCCGCGCCGCGGTCATGGGCGGTGTCACGGCGGTCTTCGAAATGCCCAACACCAAGCCGGAGACCACCAGCGCCGAGGCCCTCGCCGACAAGATCGACCGGGCCCTGGGGCGCATGCATTGCGACTTCGCCTTCTATGTCGGCGCGACCCGGGAGAACGCCGATCAGCTCAGCCGCCTGGAGAAGCTGCCCGGTGCTGCCGGCATCAAGGTCTTCCTCGGCTCGTCCACCGGCGATCTTCTGGTCGATGACGAAGAGGTCCTTGCCCAGGTGCTCTCACAGATCAGCCGCCGCGCCGCCTTCCATTCCGAGCATGAAGGGCGGCTGAAATCCCGCCTCGATGTGCGCCGCGAGGACGATCCGACCAGCCATACCGAATGGCGCGACGTCGAAGCGGCGCTGAGCTCCACCACGGCGCTGATCCGCGCCGCCCGCCGTGCCGGCAAACGCATCCACGTGCTCCATGTCTCAACCGGCGCGGAGATGGAGCTGCTCGCCCTACATAAGGACGTGGCGAGCGTCGAGGTCACGCCTCAGCATCTGCTGCTTGAATCCGGTGAGGCCTACGCCCAGCTCGGCACCAAGGCCCAGATGAACCCGCCGCTTCGCGACGCTTCCCATCAGGAGCTGCTCTGGTGGGGCCTCGATGAAGGGGTAGTGGATGTGCTGGGCTCCGACCACGCGCCCCACACTTTGGAGGAGAAGGCGAAGCCATATCCTGCCTCGCCGTCAGGCATGCCCGGTGTCCAGACCCTCGTGCCCGTGATGCTCGACCAGGTCAATCAGGGCAAGCTCAGCCTCGCACGCTTTGTCGATCTCACCAGCGCCGGCGC
Organism: Methyloligella solikamskensis; assembly: GCF_042676065.1. Lineage (NCBI taxonomy): Bacteria > Pseudomonadati > Pseudomonadota > Alphaproteobacteria > Hyphomicrobiales > Hyphomicrobiaceae > Methyloligella > Methyloligella solikamskensis. Next base: position 444,378 of record NZ_JBHTJO010000002.1, read on the forward strand.
CCAGCGCCTCTTCTCCATCGCAGGCAAGGGCCGCATCGCCGTAGGCTACGATGCCGACTTCACGATCGTGGATATGAAGCGTGAGAAGACCATCGAAGACGAATGGATCGCCAGCAAATGCTGCTGGACGCCGTTTGCCGGCCGCCGCGTGAAGGGCTGGCCCGTGGGCACCATGATCCGGGGCTATCGCGCCATGTGGGAGGGCGAGCTCAACGAACCCCAAGGGCGTCCGGTCCGCTTCGGGGAAGCGTTGCAGCCAGAGCAGGACGTTTGACGTCCCCCGCCGTTACTTCTTGAAATAGTGAAGGATTCCGCGCTCGGAGATGCCCGCGCGGTAACCGGTGTATTTGCCGGATTTCATCATCTTCACCGCCAGCTTGGGCGGCACGATGCGGAACAGCTCCACCTGCTCGACGGGGTTCAGCTTGGTGAGATCGCGCTCGGCGAAATAAGGCCAGATATACATCGTGCTGTCCTTCCGCTCGATCTCCACGAAGCCCGATGAGAAGACGTTGAGGATGTCCGCCAGGATGTCCCGGCCCGACCCGTCCACCGATTGCTTCTTCCAGTAGGCGATCGGGTCGGTGCTCGGCCCATTCCGGACCATGGGCTTCAACCCATTCGATTCCAGCACCGGACGCATGGCCTCCAGATTCCCGGTCTGGGCCGCCTGAATGATTTTCGCCAGGTTCTCCTGCACCCGCTCCGGCAGGGCCGAGATGTCGAATTGCGGCTTCGGTCCGTCATCGCCCTCCGACGATTGTTTGGCCGCTTCGGAACTTGCCTTTTCGTCCGCGGGCAGGGGGAGCGGTTCGGTGCTTTTCGGCTGTACCTGCTCGTTGTCCGACAGCTCCTGGGCGAGCATTCCAGCGCCGCTTATCTCGTTTGCGGCATCGGCCGACAGGGCGGGATTGTGGCCGTAGACAAGCATCGCGGCGCCCGCTACCAATGCAACGAAGGCCCTGATGATCGCGTTTCCGAAGAGATTCTTGCTTCTGAAGAGATTCATGTATCGCTCCTCAATGGGCGGATCGAATATCACGTCTCACCGCGTCGTAAGTTCCACCTGCGCCGCGGGTCCTCACCATCTTCTCCCGCATGAGGTCTAGACCGCCTTGGTAGCCGGCGCTCAAATCGTGCTCTCGGGCATCCAGCTGGTCTTGGCCGGCCTGATTATCGGCATCCTTGTGGCCGCTCCCATGGGGCCGGTCAATGTGCTGGTGATTCAGCGTGCCGTCGCCCGCGGTTTCTCAGCCGGACTGGCGGCGGGGCTCGGCGCCGTGCTGGGCGATGGGCTGCTCGCCTTCATCGCCGCTTTCAGCCTGACGGCGGTGTCCGATCTAATGCTCGCCTATTCCGAGTGGATTCAGATTATTGGCGGGGTGATCCTGCTGGCTTTCGGCTTCGCGCTCTATATGGCGCGCCCCGTCCTGGAGGTCGCCCCGGAAGACCGCTCCACCCTTTCGCGCCACATGGGGATCATCCCCCAAACCTTCGTGCTCACGGTCAGCAATCCGGGTGCGATTCTCGGCATGCTCGCTATTTTCGGCGGGCTGGGATCGCTGATCGGCGGGTTAGAGAATTATCTCGAGGCGCTCATCGTGGTCGCCTCGGTGATGGGCGGAAGCCTGCTCTGGTGGCTCGGCCTATCGGAGATCATCGCCCTGATCCGCCACCGTATAACAGAGAACCGCCTCCGCCTGGTCAACAGAATAGCCGGCTCGGTGCTGCTCGTCTTCGGCGTGGCGCTTCTGGTGAAGGCGACCTTCGAATCCCTCTGACCGGCGCCGTTCGCTTGGCCTAGTGGGTATTCCGATTCAGCGTGAACTCGCCATTGGTGACACGGCGGGAGAGATTGCCCGCCATCTTGGCGACGGCGTCCTCTCCATAGACGGTGATCAGGTCGGCCAGGGCGGCGAACAGGGCCGCGTTGGCCAGCATCTCGGGCTCGATACCGTCCAGCAGCGCTTCTTCCCACGCATCCAAAATGTAGGACAGCGCGGCTTCCTTATGAGCGTCGTCTCCGAGCCCTGCGACGGATTCGGTGATTGATAGCGTGCGATGCAATTCGGCTCTCCCTCGCGCGAAACGCGTATGTGTCATCGTCAAGTAACACGTGGCCAAGGGAGCCGCCGGTTAGAGTGACCAGAAAGTTAATGGGTAAGGTTTATGGCGGGGTGATGTTCAGGGACTATTCGCGCGACTGCGCGGTGTCCTGAGTTTCGGCCGCTGCGTCGGTCTCTGCCGAGTCCTCCGCCTCGCCTTCGTCCGAAGATCCGGACGGGTTCGCCAGGGCCAGGGCGATCTTGGCGCCCTCGTCGGTAAACCGCTCGATGGCCGTGGTCGCCGACGGATTGCAGTTCCGGTATGTGCGCCGGAAGCCGCGATAGCCGTCGTTGAAGGCATTCACCAGCCGGGCGCGGCGCACGGCGGTCGTGCCTTCGCTCTTCACCAGCTCTTCCATCTGCTCACGCCAGAGCTGCCCCTCATCGGCCCCGCAAAGCTCCCGCAGGTAATGCAAGGCGCCCAGGATCTCGGCCAGGCGCAGCAGCTTGTCGTCATAGGGCCGGTCGTCCGGCGGGGGCGGGGGAGGCGGCAGTTCCGCCTGCGGCTCGATGGCCGGCAGGTCGTTGCCCGGCGGTGGCGCCGGTGCCGGCTCGGGCGGCCGTGTGGGGCGCGAACGCGGCTTGTCGTTGAACCAGGGAGACCAGAAAAACTGGGCTTTCGCCACAGGCGCACCCGCGGTCAGGCCCATGGCCAGCCAGCAGATGGCGGCAAGCGCAGATGCGAACGGTTTGGCCCGGTGTCCCATTCGATTTGAGTACCGCTTCCCCGTGGCGAAATCCAGCCGAAGCGATGGCCGAAACCGTCTTGTGGGGGTGGGATCTAGCCCTTGTTGAACAGGGCGTCGATGGCCTCTTGGCCGCCCGGAGCGTCATCCGTGTTCTCAGCGGGGGCTTCGCCCGCCTCGCCGACGGCGATGGCATTGGCAGCCTGGATCAGGTCCCGCAGACGCATGGACCCGTCGAAGCAAAGCTGGGTCAGGGAAGCCCGATCGCCGTTCACAAGCTCAACCTCGACGGATTCGACCAGAGTGCCGGCTTCCGCATGGAGCCGCGCGACCGCCTGATCAAAGGCCCGGCGGATATCCTGGGGAGCCCGGCGATAGGCCGCGATGGCCAGGTTCTTGTCCCGGAAGCCCGAGGAGGTGAAGTGCTCCTCATAGGTGATCGGCTCCCAGCCGGAGAGGTCTTCGGCGAATTCGTCAGGGTCGGATGCGACCGCTTCAAGAAGCATCACCAATTCATGGAAATGATTCAGGTAATCGCTGGCGAGCAGAGTGACTTCGTTGATGTTGGTGCCGGGAATATGGGAGCGGAAATGGCTGACCATCGCCGTCCGGAAGGCCGCAACTATATCCTCGCGGCTGACATCCCGCTCTAGCTCGGCATCGTCAGGCTTGTCATCCATCGGTTGGCGCCCCAACATCTTTATCGTCTCGCTTCAGCCCCATCAGACCGCCAGTCTCGGTGAAACACGGTTACTAAAGGGTTACGGCCCAAGCCAACTATGTGTTCTCGTTACACTTTATCGGCTCCACCGGACGCAGTGCGTGCGTTTTTCGCGTATCGCGAGCATCCGAACTTTCCTGCACGGTACAACATCGCGCCGACACAGCCGGTTCCGGTGGTGATTCGGGGCGACGAGGGCGTGCCAGAATTCGTTCTCATGCGCTGGGGCTTCATCCCCGCCTACGTGAAGGGCGACGAGCGTCCCCCGGTGCTGATCAACGCCCGCAGCGAAACCGTCGCGGAGAAGCCTGCCTTCCGCGCCGCCTTCAAGCGCCGCCGCTGCCTGCTTCCGGCCGACGGGTTCTATGAGTGGACGGGGGCGAAGGGCGCCAAGCGTCCCTTCCTGCTGGATCGTCCCGACGGCGGCCTGTTCGGCTTCGCCGGCATCTGGGAGTGCTGGCAGGACCGCAAGAACGGCGGCGAGATCGATACGGTCGCCATTCTCACCTGCGGCCCCAACAAGGTCGTGAGCCGGCTGCACGACCGCATGCCGGTGATCCTGCAGCCCGAGCAGTTCGAGGCTTGGCTGGGCGGTGAAGAGACGGAAGCCGAAAACGCGAAGGCCCTGATGGCGCCGGCGCCCGACGACTTCCTCCAGGCGACCGAGATGGACCCGAAGATCAACAACTCGAAGCTCGATGAGCCGGGCATTCAACAGCCCGTCCAGCCGGCGCTGCTCTAAACGACCTTCCCGGGGTTGAGGATGCCCTTCGGATCCAGCGTTTGCTTGAGCGAGCGCATCAGCTCCAGCTCCACCTCGGACTTCACGTGAGGAAGCATATCCCGCTTCGCCTGGCCGATGCCGTGCTCCGCCGAGATTGATCCATTCAGGTCGAGCACGATCTCGTGCACCGCGGCGTTCACAGCCTCCCAATGGGAGAGGAAGATGGCCTTATCCTGCCCCGGCGGCTGGCTGACATTGTAGTGGATGTTGCCGTCACCGTAGTGGCCGAAGGGCACGGGCCGGGCGCCGGACACCATGAGTTGAATGAGTTGATCGGCACGGGTGATGAATTCCGGAATGTCCGCTACGGGCACCGAGACGTCGTGCTTGATGCTGCCGCCTTCGTATTTCTGCGCCTCGCTCATCTCCTCCCGCAGACGCCACAGCGCGCGCGCCTGATCGATGGAATGGGCGATGGTGGCATCGGCAATCTCGCCGGCTTCAAGCGCTTCGGAGAGCAGGGCTTCCACGCCCGAACTCAGCCCGGCATCGGCATTGGCCGACGAAAACTCGATCAGCGCATACCAAGGGTGCGCGGAGTCCAGCGGGTCTTTCGTGCCTTCGAAGTGGCGCGTCACGAACTCGATCCCGATCCGCGGCAGGATCTCAAAGGCCGTCAGCTCGGTCGAGCCGAACCCATAGGCCCGGTCGAAGAAGGCGGCCGCATCCTGCAATGAGTTGAAGCCGACCATGGCGGTCGCCGTCTCCGCGGGGATCGGGAAAAGTCGGATGACCGCGGCGGTGATGATGCCGAGCGTGCCTTCCGCCCCCATGAAGAGATGCTTCAGGTCGTAGCCGCTATTGTCCTTCCGTAGGGACTTCAGCCCGTCCCAGACGCGCCCATCGGCGAGCACCACCTCCAGCCCCAGCACCAGATCCCGCGCGTTGCCGTAAGCCAGCACCGCCGTGCCGCCCGCATTGGTGGAAAGCACGCCGCCGATCTGGCAGCTCCCTTCGGAGGCGATTCGCAAGGGGAAGAGGCGTCCGGCATTCAGCGCCACCTCCTGCGCCTTCGCGAGCACAAGCCCGGCCTCCACGGTCATGCAGTTGCCGGCGAGGTCGATATCCCGGATGTGATTGAGCCGGGAGAGATTGAGGAGCACCTCGTCGCCCGCATCGGACGGGATCTGCCCGCCCACCAGCCCGGTATTGCCACCCTGGGGCACGATGGCCGTGCCGGTCTCGTTGGCGAGTGCCAGGATCTTCGAGACCTCGTCCACGGTGGCTGGCTTCAGCACCAGCGCCGCCTTGCCGTGAAAGCGGTCGCGCCATTCGTGCATGTAGGACGCCATTTCGGTCTCGTCGGTAATGGCGTGGTCGGCGCCGACGATCTCGATGAAGCGCTGGAGTGTTTCGGGGGAGGGCGCCTTGATCTCTGTCATGGGCGCGCGCTCAGCGTTCCGCGGCTGCCCGCTGCAGCCGGTCGTTGATCGCTTCGCCGAGCCCCGTGAACGGGATCGGCATCACGGCGATGCTCGTCACGTCCGCCTCGTCGAGCTCCCGCAAGGCTGAGAAGAAGTTGGCGGCAGCCTCCTGAAGATCACCGCTCTCGCTGAGATTGATCGACGGGCCTTCGAAGGGCGGGGCGTCCGGTCCAAACGCCATGAAAGCCTCGCCCGAACCCGGATCGGTAACGTTGAGACGGATGGCGCTCTCCGGTGCGTAGTGGCTGGCGAGCTGGCCCGGCGAAAGCGGTGCGCCTTCCTCGCCGCCGAAGCTCGTCAGCTTCCGGCCCAGGACCTCTTCGATTTCTTCGCGGGGCAGGGCGCCGCTCCGCAGAATCTGTGGTCCGTCTTCGGTGATGCGCAGCACGGTGGATTCCAGCCCGATGGGGCAGCGCCCGCCATCCAGGATCATCGCCGGAAAGTCGCCGAGCTCCGCTTGCACATCCGCCGCCGAGGTCGGGCTGATCCGCCCCGACCGGTTGGCGCTGGGGGCGGCGATGGGAAGCTGCGCCGTCTCCAGAAGGTGCCGCGCCACCTTATGGGCCGGCGAGCGGAGCGCCACCGTATCGAGCCCGGCTGAGACCAGCGGGCTCAGGGCGCAATTCTCGATCCGTGGCAGCACCAGCGTCAGCGGGCCCGGCCAGAAGGCGTCGGCCAGCTCTTCGGCAAGCGAGGAGAACTCGGCATATTCCGTGGCCACGCCGAAATCGTGCACATGGACGATCAAAGGATTGAAGCGGGGGCGAGACTTGGCGGCGAAGATGCGGGCAACCGCCGCGCTGTCCAGGGCGTTGGCGCCCAGCCCATAGACCGTCTCGGTCGGAAAGGCGACGAGCTCACCCGCCGCTAGCTCCAGCGCCGCACGGCTGAAATCGTTCTCGCTCCTCGCAACGACTTTCATGGTATTTGCCTCACCTGCCCTGCAGCGTTCTTCCCGCGTTCGCCTCCGGGGGTCAAGGTCGGCGCTCCTCAAGTTGCTGAAGCCCAAGTTGCTGAACTTCAAGCTGGCACGCTACAAAGTGATATGAGCACGGTTCTGCTGTCCCACCCGGATTGCCTGAAGCACGACACGAGCCCGGGCTATCCCGAGCGCTCCGACCGCCTGCGCGCCATTTCCCGCGCCCTGCAGGACGACGCCTTCGCCGATCTGGAGCGTGTGGAAGCGCCGAAAGCTTCTCTGGAGACCATCGGCCTGGTGCATCCGCGCGAATATATCGACGGGGTGCACGCCGACATTCCCCTGGAAGGCTATTTCCATCTCGATCCCGACACGGTCGTCTCTCCGGGAAGCTGGGACGCCGCCCTGCGCGCCGCCGGTGCCGGCATCGAGGCTGTGGACCTCGTGATGAGCGGCAAGGCCGACAATGCCTTCTGCTCCGTGCGTCCGCCGGGTCACCATGCTGAGCCCGTTCGCGCCATGGGGTTCTGCCTGTTCAGCAATATCGCCATCGCCGCCTTCCATGCCCGCGCGGCTCATGGGGCGGAGCGCGTCGCCGTGGTCGATTTCGACGTCCATCACGGCAACGGCACCCAGAAGGCCTTCTGGACCGAGAAAAACTTGTTCTACGGCTCCTCCCATCAGATGCCGCTCTTCCCCGGCACGGGCGCCAAAGACGAGACCGGTGTCGGTAATATCTGCAATGCGCCGCTGAACCCGGGCGACGGCAGCGCCGAGTTCAAGGCGGTCTGGGAGGACCGCATCCTGCCGGCGCTCGACGAGTTCGCGCCGGATCTCCTGTTGATCTCCGCCGGGTTTGATGCTCACCGCAGCGATCCGCTCGCCCAGATCGAGCTGAACGATGAGGATTTCGGCTGGATCACCGAGCGGCTCATGGAGGTGGCGGACACCCATTGCGACGGCCGCGCCATTTCCATGCTGGAGGGCGGCTACGCCCTTGAAGCCTTGGCGCGCTCCACCGATCTTCACGTCAAGGCACTGATGGCAGCCGCCGCCTAGGCGGTTGGATCTGTCGTCTCCCACCCTCCGCGGGCCGCATCTCGTGGCCGCGGCAACCAAGAATGTTTAGCCAATTTTCTAGAGAGGAAATAATGAAAGCCCTTGAGACTGCCCGCTTGTTCGCGTCCCTGACGATTTCCATTGCAGCCCTTCCGGGCCTGGCCCTCGCCGACACTTCCAAGATCACCCTTCCAGAAGAGCATCCCTTCCCGGAGAGCATCACCTCCACCGAAGACGGCACGCTCTATGTCAGCAGTATCTCCGATGGCGGCGTGCTGCGCGTGACGCCCGGCGGGGAGCCCGAGATCTGGATCGAACCCGGCGCCTTCGAGACCCGCTCCACCCTGGGCGTTCTGGCCGATGAAGAGCGCGGCCTGCTTTGGGTCTGCTCCAACGACATCTCCGCGCTCGGCGTACAGGGGCCAAGCGATGTGAAAGGCGGCTTTCTGAAAGGCTTCGACCTGAAGACGGGCGAAGGCAAGGTGAGCTATCGGATGCCCAACGAGAAATCGGTTTGCAACGACATCGCCGTCGCTGAAGACGGATCGACATACATCACCAATGTCGCCGCGGACGAGATCTTGAAGCTGGCGCCGGAGGCCGAGGAGCTCGAGGTCTGGTTCACCGATCCGGATGTGAAGGGCGGACTTGACGGTCTGGCCTTCGGTCCCGACGGCAACCTCTATGCGAACACCTATACCGGCGGCGAGCTCTTCCGCTTCGATGTCGAAGACGGTGAGGCGAAAGGCTTCGAGAAACTGGAAACCGGCCCGCTCACCAAGCCGGACGGTATTCGGCCCATCGAAGGTGGATTCGTGATGGTGCAGGGCGGCGGCGATCTCAACCGCATTACCGTCGATGACGGCGCGGTCGAGATCGAAACGATCGACACCTTCGCCGAGCCGACCGCGCTCACGGTCGTCGGCGATACCATTTGGGTTGCCGAGGGGCAGCTCGCCTATCTGTTCGACGAGAAGAAGAAGGAACAGCCGCGCCCCGAGTTCAATCTCCGCTCGGTTCCGCTTCAGTAGCTCACCTAAACACTCCAAGCACATCGTCATCGCCGGGCTTGGCCCGGCGATCCATGCCGTTACCGCTCAACGAGCGTGGGCGGATCGTTAGAATCGCTGAATTCGCTAATGCGGAATGGCGTGGATGCCCGGATCCAGTCCGGGCATGACGTATTGCTTGGAACAGGCGCTTTGATACTCATCGCTCAAGCGTCGCTGAGGCACTCGTTCCGCGCGCACCTCGGGATGACGCACCCTCAAATCCCGCGGACAAGTCTATGCCCGCCTCTTGATCCCGTCGTCCGGAGACCCGATAAAGCGACCATGTCAAAGACCCAAGATCACGCCGACATCAAAGAGATGAGCTTCGAGCAGGCCCTGAAGGAGCTCGAAGGCATCGTCGAGCGCCTTGAGAAGGGCGATGTCGAGCTTGAGCACTCCATCGAAATCTACGAGCGCGGCGAGGCCTTGAAGCTTCATTGCGACGGGCTGCTGCGCAAGGCCGAGGCCAAGGTGGAGAAGATATCCCTCGACGGAAACGGCAAGGCCACCGGCACCGAGCCCCTCGACGTCGAGGAGTAGCGCCCGCCCTAGTGCTGGGTCGCGTGGGGGCGGGCTTTTTGGAGCACCGGCACGGGCGGCAACGCCATCAATGCCGGCTTGGCGAAATAATACCCCTGGAACAACGAGATGCCTGCGGCCCGCAGAACGGCGAGCTCGTCCTCGTTCTCCACGCCTTCAGCCAGCACCGTCACGCCAAGCGCCCGCGCCATGGTGACGATCCCCGCCACGATCACTTGTTTGGCGGACGACCGGTGGATGTCCCGCAACAGCTCCATATCGATCTTCAGAAGATCGGGCTGCATCTTGGCCAGAAGGTTCAACCCCGCATAGCCGGACCCGAAATCGTCCAGCGCCGTGAGGAAGCCGAACTTCCGATAGGTCTCGATGATGTTCTGGATATGGGCGGTATCTGCGATCCGCTCGTCCTCGGTGAATTCGAAGATTAGGTTCTTGTGCGGAAACCCGGCCCGCTTCGCGGCGGCGAGCGATTTTTGGATGCAGGCCGTCGGCTCATAGACCGCGTTCGGCATGAAATTGATGGAGAGCTTTAGATCGCGGCCCTTGTAGAGAGCGCCGGCCGTCTCAATCGCCATCACCCGGGCCGACTGGTCGAACTTGTAGCGGGTCTCGTCGGAGACCTGGTCCAGCACCGAATAGGCGGGCTCCCCGTTTGCCCCGCGCACCAGCGCCTCATAGCCCCAAACCTGCCCTCGAGAGAGGTCGACAATGGGCTGAAAGGCCATCTTGAAGTCGAAGGGAAGGGCGATGTCGTCCCGGCATCCGGCACAGGCGGTCATGGGCGAAGCCTTTCAATTCAAAAGCAATTTCCCCAGATACTAGGGGAAGCTCCTTAAAGGACGTTAAGATCGGCGAGACGGCGGGGTCGGAGCCTGGCCCTTCTGCTGATAGCCTGGAGGAGCCGACCCTGTTTAGTTCGCAACTGCCGGGGTGCGCGTTCCCGGGTGGTTGCCAGGGCTGGAGAAGGCCGATAAAGGACGATAAATCAGGTTTTTCTCCCGCCTTCTTCGCAATTCGCCAAGTAGGGGCCTCATGAGCGCCGATACCGAAACCCCTTTGCTCGATCAAATCCACCTGCCGGAAGACCTGCGCAAGCTCGACGACGATCAGCTTGAGCAGCTGGCGGAAGAGCTGCGCCGGGAGACCATCAATGCCGTCTCGGTCACTGGCGGCCATCTGGGGGCCGGCCTCGGCGTGGTCGAACTGACCATCGCGCTGCACAAGGTCTTCGAGACGCCGAAGGACAAGGTGATCTGGGATGTCGGCCACCAGACCTATCCCCACAAGATTCTGACCGGTCGCCGCGACCGCATCCGCACCCTGCGCCAGCCGGGCGGGCTGTCAGGTTTCTTGAAGCGCGCGGAAAGCGAATACGACGTGTTCGGCGCCGGCCATTCCTCAACCTCGATCTCTGCCGGCCTCGGCATGGCGGTGGCGCGCGATCTTTCGGGCGACGACTACAACGTGGTCGCCGTGATCGGCGACGGCGCCATGAGCGCCGGCATGGCCTATGAGGCGATGAACAATGCGGGCGCCATGGATTCCCGCCTCATCGTCATCCTCAACGACAACGACATGTCCATCGCGCCGCCCGTGGGCGCCATGAGCGCCTATCTGGCGCGGCTGCTCTCCGGCGGCACCTATCGCCAGATCCGCAACTGGGCGAAATATCTGGCCCACAAGATGCCGAAGAGCTGGGAGCGCCGCGCCGCGCGTGCCGAAGAATACACCCGCGGCCTGTGGACCGGGGGTACGCTGTTCGAGGAGCTAGGCTTCTATTACGTCGGCCCCATCGACGGGCATAATTTCGATCACCTCCTGCCCGTGCTGCGCAATGTGCGCGATGCCGAGGGCGGGCCGATCCTGGTTCATGTCGTGACCCAGAAGGGCAAGGGCTACGGTCCGGCCGAGGTCTCCGCCGACAAGTTCCACGGCGTCGGCAAGTTCGACATCATCACCGGCACTCAGGAGAAGGCGACCGGCAAGCCGCCGAGCTACACCAAGGTCTTCGCCAACGCGCTGATGGATCATGCAAAAGATGACGACAAGGTTGTCGCCATTACCGCCGCCATGCCCTCCGGCACCGGGCTCGACGCGTTTGCAGAAGCCTTCCCGGAGCGAACCTTCGATGTCGGCATCGCCGAGCAGCATGCCGTGACCTTTGCCGCCGGGCTCGCCACGGAAGGCTATAAGCCGTTCGCGGCGATCTATTCCACCTTCCTGCAGCGTGCCTACGATCAGGTGGTGCATGATGTGGCGGTGCAGAACCTGCCCGTCCGCTTTGCCATCGACCGGGCCGGCCTCGTCGGCGCCGACGGTCCGACCCATGCCGGCACCTTCGATACGGCCTTCCTGTGCTGCCTGCCCAACATGGTGGTCATGGCGGCGTCGGACGAGGCGGAACTGACCCGCATGGTCGCGACCGCAGCCGCCTACGACGAGAGTCCCATCGCCTTCCGCTATCCGCGGGGCGAGGGCACGGGTGTCGAGATTCCGGAAAACCCAGAGCCGCTGGAAATCGGCAAGGGCAGGGTGCTTCAGGAAGGCTCCAAAGTGGCGCTGCTTTCCTTCGGAGGGCGCTTGAGCGAGGCGACCGCCGCGGCCGAGCAGCTTGCCGGCTACGGGCTCTCCGCCACCGTGGCGGACGCGCGCTTCGCCAAGCCCCTCGACATGGAGTTGATCCGCAAGCTTGCCCAGAACCACGAAGTGCTGGTCACCATCGAGGAAGGCTCCTCCGGCGGATTCGGCGCGGCGGTGCTGGAAGCGCTGTCAAAGGAAGGCCTGCTCGACCAGACTCTGGCGGTGCGGACTCTGACCTTGCCCGATATCTTCATCGACCAGGGCAAGCCGGCACAGATGTATTCCGATGCCGGGCTTGATGCGGCTGGGATCGTGGAGACGGTCTTTGCAGCACTTGGCGGCGAGGTCGCGAAGGACGAGCCGAGCCGGGCGTAGGCCCGATAGGCTTTTAGTCCAGCTCGCAGGTCTCGGCGAAGGTCTTCAGCGCCTCTTCCCGGCCGATGCCTTCGTAGGTGCGGGTCGTATCGCCGATCTTCACCGTCAGCGGCCCCTCTGCCCGAAGCACGTTCATCACCGGCTTGATGGGAAAGTCGCTGACCTCGGCATAGATATCGGCGCTCTCGACCTCCTTGGCAGCTTCGCCCTTTAAAGGCGCGGCGATCGACCCGGCCGCAAGCTCGATGGCGAGCGGATCGCCCGGCTTCACGTCACCCACATCGTCGTAGATGTCGAGCACGGCGACCTCAAGCTCGTTGAAGCAGCTGAGCAGCAGAAGCGGCAGATCGGCATCGAACGCGCCATAGCGGAGCGCGCTCATATCGCCCGCCGATTGGGCCGACCAGACGGCGTTCTCCTGAGTGCGGGCGGAGGCCGCCAGCGGGATCGCCATAACGGTGAGAACGAGGAGGAGTCGCTTCAGAAGCTGGGTCATCGTCAAAGCGCCTTTGTTGGGGGAAGAACGCCGGTCGGGTGAGCCCGCCTGCTTGGCGCAAGGAGCGGCACAAGGGGCGGAAGACGGTGCTGCGAAGTCTTACGCGAAAAAGTCTCGGACGGATTTGAGCTGCTGAACGTAAAGCCTTCATATCATTGACGCACCGCCCGCCTGTCGTAGTGCAAGCGGACGTTGAGGGCAAATGTAATCCGCCACCAGGGAAGAGTTGGCAATCCGCCTTCCACGGTTCAAGACGCCCGCCTGAGGCCCTTCATATTGGCGATCCGCAAGGCGAGATAGGGCGAGAAATAGCCCTCATAGCGCAGCCAAAGCGCCGGGCTCCGCCAGTCCTCGCCCGACACGCGGCCGCGGCATTCGGCCGAACCGCAGCTACAGTCGAACTCATCGTAAGGCGCGCTATCGCACATGGCGTAGTCGAAGGTGATCTCTTCGCCGGGTGCGATATCCCGCATGGCGGCAATGCCGATCTGCCCGCGCAAGCCTGCATTGGGCGCGCAGGAATGATTGAGCATGTCGGCGCCCTCGACCGTATTGAGGGAGGTGAGGAAGAGGTCTTCGTCCACCTGCACCGTGCGCCGCCGCATGGCTTCCGAAAGCGTAGCGAGCTCCGCGCTTCGGATCAGCCGGCCGCTCCACATGGCGATCAGCTCGTCCTTTGCGATCGCTTCTCTGGCGACGACCGTCTTGCCGCCCTTCTGGGGCGCCTCGATCACCGCGCACCGCGGCGAGAGATAGGCCGTCCCGCCCTGCGGCTCGGTCGCGACCACTGCAAGGCACAAAGCACCTTTTGCCATGCTGACTTGGACTCCTGTCAGGAGCTTTGCAGCAGCCGGCTGTCGCCAGGCGCTGCTTCGGCGGTGAGGGGCAGGGGGACGAGTGCAGCATCGCTCGACATCACGTTCGCATGCTGGCTCTGACCCGTTCCCGAAGCGAAACCCGCGAAGTCGGGGAAGAGTTCGCGGTAGTCGCAGGTGAGTTCTGTGCCCGCCTGAATATCGTCGAGCGCCAGCCCCTTATAGAAGTCGCGGAAATCCGTGTTCGGCTCATCCGAATGGTTCATGAACCGGCCGTTGTCCGAATCCACGATCACATAGCCGTCCCGCTCCAGATGGGGATAGGAGTAGGTGCGGACGAACTCTTGCATGTGGGGCGGCAGGGCCTCGATGTCGCTCGCCGACATCTGCACGTCGAGCTTCTCGTGCAGACCCCAGATCAACGTCCCCTTGGGCACGAAGTCCTGGGAGAAAACACCGATTCCCTGAATGGTGCTCGGCGCGATATAGGTGCGGATCAGCATCATGAAAGGCGCATCCAAGGCCCAGATGCGGACGCAAGGTACCGGGCCGGCCTCTTCCTTGCGCTTCTGCCAAAGCAGGGCCGAACGAGCGTCGGCGAAATTCGCCATTTAAGAGCAAAGCCCTTGTCCCGCTACAAAAAAACACGCCTCGATCAGCTATTGGTGGCCCAAGGATTTGCGGAGACGAGATCCCGTGCGGCGGACGCGATTCGGCGCGGCTGCGTCAGCGTCGACGGGGTCCCGGCCAGCAAGCCCGGACAGCCGGTTTTCGAGAACGCGAAGATCGTGTTGTCCGACGACGCGCTGCCTTACGTCTCCCGCGGCGGGCTGAAGCTGGCGGCGGCGCTCGACGCTTTTGGGTTCGACCCGAAAGGCCGGGCCGGTCTCGATATCGGGGCGGCGACAGGGGGCTTTACGGACGTGCTGCTCTCCCGCGGCGCGGATCACGTCTACGCGGTCGATGTCGGCCGGAACCAGTTCCATCCGCGCCTGCGCGAAGACCCCAGAGTGACGGTGATGGAAGAGACCGACGCCCGGACCTTGGAGCCCGCCCGGTTTGCATCGACTATTGGCGCCGTGGTCTGCGATGTCAGCTTCATCAGCGCGACCCTGGTCCTGCCGCGGCCGCTTGAGTTGGCCGCGCCCGGCGCATGGGCCGTAAGCCTCGTGAAGCCCCAATTCGAGCTGACGCCGGACGCCATCGGAAAGAGCGGCATCGTTCGCCACGAGCTCGACCGCCAGGTGGCGTTGGCACGGGTGCGGGACTTTCTGGAGTTCGAGGCGGGCTGGCGCATCGCGGGCGAGATCGAGTCGCCCATTGCCGGCGGCAGCGGCAACAAGGAGTTTCTGATCGGCGCCGTGAAGGCGGGGTAATCGCCACTCGCTCTATGCTCTCATTGCCGGGCCCCCAGCAGCTTCTCCACGAACTCCGGCACCACCGCGCTCGCAGGACCGTAATGGGCTTCCGCGAACAGGCTCGCCCCCTCCGACGGATCGAGATTGAGCTCCACCGTATGAGCGCCCGCGCCGGCAGCCTCCGCCACGAAGCCGGCCGCCGGGTAGACCGTGCCGCTGGTGCCGATGGCGATGAAGAGATCGCAGGTCGCCAGCGCCTCCGCGATCCGGTCCATCTGGCGCGGCATCTCGCCGAACCAGACCACGTCGGGCCGCATCCCGCCTTCCGCTCCGCAGGCAGGACAGGGCGTCTGGAGCGAAAGATCTTCGTCCCAAGGCGTGCTCTTGCCGCATTCGGCGCAAAGCGCCGACGCAAGCTCCCCATGCATATGGATCGGCGCCCGGCACCCTGCGGCCTCGTGCAGCCCATCGATATTCTGGGTGACGATCAGCACCTCGCCCGGATGCTCCTGCTCCAGGCGGGCCAGCGCATGATGGGCGGGGTTGGGCGTCGCCTTCTTCAGCCAGGCGCGGCGCATATTGTAGAAATCGTGCACCTTGACCGGATTGCGGGCGAAGCCTTCCGGCGTCGCGACCTCTTCCAGGTCGTACTCTTCCCAAAGCCCGCCGGAGCCCCGAAACGTGCCGAGCCCGCTCTCTGCCGAAAGCCCCGCGCCGGTGAGGATGACGATTTTCTCGTAGGTCATGGGGTGTTGGTCGCTTCGACCGCCGAAACTCTCTGTTGTCATTGCCGGGCTTGACCCGGCAATCCAGTAACCCCTGCGGTGCCTATGATGCAAAGGCGGTGGTTACTGGATCCTCGGGTCGCGCTTCGCTTGCCCGAGAATGACAGCCCAGTCCTGAGCTATCCCTTACCCGTCTGCCCGCGATGGAGCAGGAAGTGGTCCGCTAGCACCAGCGCCATCATGGCTTCGCCGATCGGCACCGCGCGGATGCCCACGCAAGGATCGTGACGCCCCTTGGTCGAGACGTCGGTCTCTTTGCCGGCCTTGTCGACGGTCTCCACCGGCGTGAGGATGGAGGAGGTCGGCTTCACGGCGAAGCGCGCCACGATGGGTTGGCCCGTGGCGATACCGCCGACGACCCCGCCCGCATGGTTGGACAGGAACACCGGCTCGCCGTCGTCGCCGGGGCGCATACGGTCGGCGTTCTCCGTGCCGGTCAGCGCGGCGGTCGCGAAGCCTGAGCCGATCTCCACGCCCTTCACCGCATTGATGCTCATGAGTGCGGAGCAGATATCCTGATCAAGCTTGGCGTAAATCGGTGCGCCCAGCCCCGGTGGCACGCCTTCGGCCACGACCTCGATCACGGCGCCGCAGGAATTCCCTTCCTTGCGCAAGGAATCCAGATACTCGCCCCAGTTGGAAACGACCTTCGGGTCGGGGGAGAAGAACGGGTTCTCGTCCACCGCGCCCCAATCCCAGTTCTCCCGGGTGATCGGGTGAGGGCCCATCTGCACCAGCGCGCCGCGGATCGTGACGCCCGGCAGCACTTTCCGCGCCACAGCACCCGCCGCCACTCGGCAGGCTGTCTCGCGCGCGCTCGCCCGACCCGAGCCGCGATAATCCCGCACGCCGTATTTGACGAAATAGCTGTAGTCCGCGTGGCCCGGGCGAAACTTGTCTTTGATGTCGCCGTAATCCTTCGAACGCTGATCCGTGTTCTGGATCTCCAGCGCGATCGGCGTACCCGTGGTGACCTGCTTGCCCGTCTCCTCGTCGGTAAAGACGCCGGACAGGATCGCGACCTCGTCGGCCTCTTTCCGCTGGGTGGTGTAGCGCGATTGGCCGGGCTTCCGCTTATCCAGAAAGCCCTGGATGTCGGCCTCGGTCAGCGGGATGCCGGGCGGGCAGCCATCGACCACGCAGCCGATCGCCGGCCCGTGGCTTTCGCCCCAGGTCGTCATGCGGAAGAGATGGCCGAACGTGTTGTGCGACATGGCGGTGTTTTAGAGTTGCGGATGTGGCGCGGCAAGTTCGTGAGTATAGCGCGGAGGGCGCAACAAATTCTTATCGGGGCGGCACTTTTCACCTCTCCCCGGCGGGGAGAGGTCGGATGCGCAGCATCCGGGTGAGGGGGACAAGATGCGGCGAGGGGCTCCCCCCTCACCCCAACCCTCTCCCCCACTGGGGAGAGGGGGCAGCTCCGCCGCTACTCCACCACCTTC
>NZ_JBHTJO010000002.1:461628-468661 GCF_042676065.1 Methyloligella solikamskensis
CTTCATGCCGACGATGTGGTAGCCGGAATCGATATGCAGCACCTCGCCGGTGACCCCTCGTCCCATATCGGACAGGAGGTAAAGCGCCCCGCCGCCGACTTCTTCCGGCGTCACGGTCTTGCCCAGCGGCGAGTTGTACTCGTTCCACTTCAGAATATAGCGGAAATCGGCGATGCCTGAGGCCGCGAGCGTCTTGATCGGTCCGGCGGAGATCGCGTTCACGCGAATGCCCTTTTCGCCCAGATCGGCGGCGAGGTAACGCACGCTCGCCTCAAGGGCTGCCTTCGCCACACCCATCACATTGTAATGGGGCATGACCTTCTCGGCACCGTAATAGGTCAGCGTGATGATGGAGCCGCCATCGGTCATCAGCTTCTCGGCGCGCTTGGCCAGCGCGGTCAGCGAGAAGCAGGAGATCTTCATGGTCATGGTGAAGTTGTCTTCGGTCGTATCGACATAACGCCCGTCGAGCTGGGACTTGTCGGAAAACGCGACCGCGTGCACCAGGAAGTCTATGGAGCCCCATTCCTTCTCGAGCGCTTCGAACACGGAATCGATGGATTTTTCGTCGGTGACGTCGCACGGCAGCACCAGCTTCGCGCCGATCTGTTCGGCAAGCGGCTCGACGCGCTTCTTTAGCGCATCGGTCTGGTAGGTGAGCGCGATTTCCGCGCCCTGATCGGCGCAGGCCTTGGTGATTCCCCAAGCGATTGAGCGGTTATTGGCGACACCCAGAACGATGCCGCGCTTTCCCGCCATGAGATTGCCAGTTTCGGCCATGGACACATCCCCCTGTTCGGCTGCCGCTTTAAAGCAGAAAGCGCCACGGGTCGATAGAAGGTTGTGGCCTTATAGGCCCCAGAGCCCGTACGAGGCTAGGTCGAATTGACGCCTATCGTTAGCAGGACATCGCGCCGGACGCTTTGCCGGCGGTTCGATCAGCTCGAAAGGGTCCAGCTGCCGTCCTTGTCCCGGCACGCCGAGCCGGTGACGGACCGCTCGAAGGTGCCCAGCGTGATGGAATACTTGACCTTGCGGCAGACCCGGCCCTCATCGTCCCGGAAGGCGGAGATAGTCTTGATCACCCCGGAAAGCCCGTTTTTCTGCCGTTTCCAGACCAGGGTGGCGCCATCGCCGAGCTGCGTCAGCGCGATCTCAAGCGCGTTGAACGCCACGTTCCGGTCGCTCTCGTCGAGCTTCGACCGCAACGCCGCCAGGGTGGCGGGTTCCGTCATCGCCTGATCTTCCCCCTCCCAGGTCGGTCCCCTTAAAGAGACCCCTGGCACCGGCTGAAGGTCCAGCGATGCTGAACGTTGTGCCGGCTGCTCCTGGGCCAGCGAAGAAGTGGGGGCGGGTGCCAGAAAGTATAACGCCAGGCAGCCCGCCCCTATGATGATAGGAGCGTTCCAATGGAACGTACGCATAACCACTCGTCCCCACACAAACGCGCGCCAAATACACAGCCGCGCCAACTATCAACGGGACCCATCGTGATCCAACAGGGTGAGCAAACCGTAAATGCCAGTCTCGGAAGGGGATGAAAATTCGCCGCGCCGAATGAGAAATTGCAAAAACCGCGCGAAACGGTAGAAAGTCGGCGACGATATGGCCGAAAATTCCGAAGTTTCAGAGTTGAAGAAAGCCGCCGCCGAGGCCTTGTCCGACGCGGAGGATCCGTTTGCGCTGTTCGCCCGATGGCTGGAGGACGCCCACGCTCATGAGCCGCCGGAGGCCAACGCCATGGCGCTCGCGACCGCCGATGCTGGCGGCATGCCCAATGTGCGCATGGTGCTTCTGAAGGATCTGACGCCGGAAGGCCTGATCTTCTACACCAACTCCGAGAGCGTGAAGGGCGACGAGCTTGCCGCCAATCCGAAAGCCTCCATCTGCTTTCATTGGAAGGCGCTTGCGCGCCAGATCCGGGCCCGTGGCAGGGTCGAGCTGACCACGCCGGAAGAGGCGGACTATTATTTCGGCACCAGGGCGCGGGAAAGCCGCATCGGGGCCTGGGCCTCCCAGCAATCCCGGCCGCTGCCATCCCGCGACGTGTTGGAAGAGGCGGTGAAGACCCGCGAGGCGGAGTTCGGCGACGGACCGGTGCCGCGCCCGCCTCACTGGCTGGGCTATCGCATCGTGCCGCTGGAGATCGAGTTCTGGCTGGGCCGCGACTTTCGCCTCCATGACCGCATGGTGTTCCGCCGAGAATCGCCGGAGCACCCCTGGAAACGGGAGCGGCTCTACCCGTAAGCCGTGTGAATCCCTATCTTAGGACGAACCCGTCCCCAAGGAGCGATCGCCAGACCGCATGACCCTGATTCCCAACGAAGAGCGAAAGACGCTGATCCTGACCGGCGCCAGCCGAGGCATCGGCCACGCGACCGTGAAGCGGTTCTCGTCCGCCGGCTGGCGGGTCATCACCTGCTCGCGCCATCCATTCCCGGAGGACTGCCCCTGGGAAGCGGGGCCTGAGGACCACATCCAGGTCGACCTCTCCGATTCCAAGAACACCTTCGAAGCGATCGCCGAGATGCGCGACCGGCTGAAAGCCCAAGGCTCCCGGCTGAACGCGCTGGTCAACAATGCCGGCATCTCGCCGAAGGGCGAGGACGGCAGCCGGCTCGGCACCCTTGAGATGCAGGTGAAGGATTGGCAGTGGGTGTTCCAGGTGAATTTCTTCGCCCCCATCATGCTGGCCCGCGGCCTGCTTGAGGAGCTGAGCGCAGCGGACGGCGCGGTGGTAAACGTCACCTCCATCGCCGGCTCACGCGTGCATCCCTTCGCCGGCGCGGCCTACTCCACGTCCAAAGCGGCGCTGGCCTCGCTGACCCGCGAGATGGCCAACGATTTTGCGCCCCACGGCATCCGCGTGAACGCCATCTCGCCGGGTGAGATCGACACGGCGATCCTGTCCCCGGGCACCGATAAGCTCTTGGAAGAGATCCCCATGCGCCGCCTCGGCACGCCGGAGGAGGTGGCCAAGGCCATCTATTTCCTCTGCACCGAGCAGTCGAGCTACGTGAACGGCGCCGAACTGCACATAAACGGCGGCCAGCACGTTTAGTCGGCGCGGCTTGGTCTAAGCCGCCCGCAACTCCTCGCGCCGCACCATCTCCTCGGCCGCATCTAGGCCGCGATGCAGCGCATCGAACAGCTCGTCGATCTGGTCCTCGGTGATGATCAGCGGCGGGCAGATGCCGATTGTGTCGCCGATGGGCCGGATGATCAGCCCTTCCTTCTGGATCAGCGCCGCGGCCTTGGCGCCCACGAACTGTTTCGGGTCGAAGGGCTGCTTGGTCGCCTTGTCGGCCACCAGCTCGAGCCCGCCGATCAGCCCCATGCCGCGGGCCTCGCCCACCAGCGGATGATCGGACAGCGCCTTCAGCCGTGCCTGGAATTTCGGCGCGATCTTGGCGACCCGGCCGGCGATATTCTCACGCTCGTAGATCTCAAGCGTCTTTACGCCGAGCGCGGCCGACATGGGATGACCGCCATAGGTGAAGCCGTGGCCGAACGTGCCGATCTTCTCGCTCTCGTCGAGCATGGCCTCGTAAACCGGCTCCGACACGGTCACCGCACCGAGCGGCGCATAGGCGGACGTCAGCGCCTTGGCCAGAGAGATGCTGTCCGGCTCGATGCCGAGCGCTTCGGACCCGAACATGGTGCCGAGCCGGCCGAACCCGGTGATCACCTCGTCGGCGATGAACAGGATGTCGTACTTGGCGAGCACCGCCTGGATGACCTCGAAATACCCCTCAGGCGGCACGATCACGCCGCCTGCGCCCATCACCGGCTCGGCGATGAAGGCGGCGATCGTGTCGGGCCCTTCTCGGTTGATGAGCGCGTCCAGATCCTCAGCCAGCCTCGCGGAGAAATCGAGCTCGCTCTCGCCGGCTTCCGCGAAGCGGTAGTGATGCGGGCAGCTCGTATGGAGGAACCGGTCGCCGTAAGGCAGGTCGAAGTCGAGATGGTTGTTGGGCAGCCCGGTCAGGCTGGCGCTCGCGATGGTGACGCCGTGATAGGCCTTAACCCGCGAGATGATCTTCTTCTTCTCCGGCTTTCCCCGGGCATTGTTGTAATACCAGGCGAGCTTCACCTGGCTGTCGTTGGCTTCCGACCCCGAGCAGGTGAAGAACACCTTCGAGACGGGGCAGGGGGCCATCTGCTTCAGCTTCTCGGCCAGCTCGATCGCCGGCTCGTGGCTCTTGCCGCCGAAGAGATGGGTGAAGGAGAGGGTGGAGAGCTGCTCCTTCGCCGTCTCGATCAGCTCCTCGTTGCCGTAGCCCAGCGCCGTGCACCAGAGGCCGGCCAGCCCTTCCAGATACCGATTGCCCTCGGAGTCGGTGACATAGACTCCTTCGCCGCTTGTGAGGATTGTCGGCCCGCTCTCGCGAAACGTAGAAAGGTTAGTATAAGGGTGGACCAGGCTGGCGATGTCTTCTTGCTGGTCTGGCTGAAACGGCGGCATGGAAACTCCTTTGTGCCCGGACGGGCGAAATTGACGGCGGCATGATGAAGGCGAGTGCGGTGGGGACCTTCCAACGCGATCATAATCTCATTTCTGGAGGTGCAACGCCTGCGGCCCGCTGGCAAGGGGGCGATACGCAAAAAGAGGCGTATGCGCAAAATGACGCGAGGCGGCAGCCATGACCGCACCGATCCCGCTGAGACCCTCTCGCGCCGCAATCTGGGGCCGCAGGCTCGCGCTCTATTTCCTGCTGCTGATGCTGCTGACCGCGGGCCTGCACTACTTCTCGCCGCTCGGCACCAAGGCGGCCATCAATCTGCTGGCCGTCTCGTTCGCCGGGCTAGCGATCTCTGTCTCCCTGACCCTGGTGGGGTTGATCCGCATTTGGCGAGGAGACCGCCGCGGCAGCAGCGATCCGGTCTTCGCGCTCCTCTTCGCCGCCATCGGCCTGGCGCCTTTCCTCTGGTTCGGCGCTCAAGCCGTGCAGCTCCCGTCTCTCACCCAGGCAGCGACCACGCCGGAGCGGCCCATTCGGATCAAGGACCTATCGGTGCGCCCCGACGACGCCAACCCGATCAAAGCGCCGAGCGAAGACGCCATCGCTGCCCAGCGCGAGGCCTATCCCAATATCCGGCCTTTGGTGCTGGAGCGGTCGGCGGCGGAGAGTTTTGCTTTGGTGCGGGAGGCCATGCGGCGGCTGAACTGGGACATCGTCACCATGGAGCAGCCGGTGCAGAACAGCCTCGGCTACATCCAGGCAGAATCCCATACACTCGTGATGGGCTTTACCGATGACGTCGCGGTCGAGGTGGTGGGCGATGCCGCCACGGCCACCATCGACGTGCGGTCCATCTCCCGCTACGGCAACCACGACATCGGCACCAACGCCGCCCGCATCGATGCCCTGTTCGATGAGGTGCGCGAAGGCATCCGCAAAGGCGAGCAGCCCGTGCTGGAAGCCGAGCCGGGTGTTCCGTTCCCGACCCGCAAGACCCCGCGCTAAGTGGGGTGGTTGGGACTGCCTGTGGTCGCGCCACACTCCTCTGTCATTGCCCGACTTGATCGGGCAATCCAGTAATCGCCGCACTGGATCCCTGCTTTCGCAGGGATGACGGCTCTGCCTGTTGAGAGTCCGGTGAGACCTAAGACGCGCGGCTGGTCTGTTGCTCGGTGAGCGCGTAAGCGCTGAGCAGGCCGGGGCGGCCATCGCAGGTCACCAACCCCCGCGTCATCAGGTATTCCAGATGCGCGAAGACCGAGAGCGCGGCGGCCCCTTTTAGCCCCTCGTCGAGACCGCCATAGAGCCGGTCGACGATGGGAGCGATATGGTTCACCCCGTCCTCCAGACAGGCCAGAATGGTCTGCTCCCGCCATTTCCGGTGCATCATGTAGGCGCGCACCACCCGCTGCGGGGTCTGGATGCGGCCGCCATGGCCCGGCAGGAAGACCTTGTCGTTCCGCGCCATCAGCTTCTCCAGCGAGGCGAGGAAATCGGCCAGGCTGCCTTCCGGCGGGGCGATCACCGTGGTGTTCCAGCCCATCACGTGGTCGCCGGTGAACACGGTGCGCTGACCGACCAGCGCGAAGCACAGATGATCGGGCGCGTGGCCCGGCGTGTGGATCACGTCCAGGCTCCAGCCGCGCCCCTTCACCTCGTCGCCGTCCTTCAGGAGGACGTCAGGCTGCAGGCCTTCGTCGATGAAGCCTTCGATGCCGGGAATGTTGATCGAGCGCCCGCCCTTCTCGCGGCCGAACGCATAGATCTCGCCGCCCAGCCGATCCTGCAGGGGACGCGCCCCGTCGGTGTGGTCGCGATGACGATGGGTCAGCAGGATATGGCTCACCCGCTGGCCGCGGGTCGCTTGTACGATCGCATCGAGATGGGCCGGATCGGACGGCCCCGGATCGATCACGGCGACCTCGCTGTCACCAACGATGTAGGTGTTCGAGCCGAGGAAGGTATACGGGCCGGGGTTGTTGGCCACGATGCGGCGCACGCCCGGAGCAACTTCCTCCGGGACTCCGTAATCGACTTCGGCACTGCGATTGAACGCAAGTTCTGCGGACATCTATCTTCGTCTTGATGTTTGTTGGGCGAACAATGGCTGTACGAAAAGTACTAACTGACTGAAAACAGCCATGGAGATGGCCCCTACCTCCCATTCTATTTTGCGCAAAATGTGGCTCTCCGCCACCTGGCAAACATGTGGTCCCCCGGGCACAACGTCGCGGCATTCCAAACAAATGGACGCAACCGGAAGGTGTATTGGTCCGCTTTCCAAGCATCGTCCTGACTAGAATTTGAGCAGCCTGAATAATTTACTGTCAGGAAATCATATTGACAGCCAGTTAAGCTTCGCTGAACGTAACAGGCAGGAAGTACTTCTGCAGAATTGGTCTCTTATTGGCATCGATCTGCAGAAGCGCGACTGCAAGGGATGAATGAGGAGCCGTGTTATGAGCGAGCGCGTATGCGTTATTGGGGCTGGTCCGAGCGGGCTGGCGGCGCTTCGGGCATTTGAGTCTGCGAAGCAGAAGGGTGCGGATGTGCCTGAGATTGTCTGCTTC